>NZ_CP180265.1:0-1435000 GCF_047651245.1 Chryseobacterium sp. MMS23-Vi53
TTGCGGCAGACAGACATTTTGGTGTTAGGGAAATCTGTTGGATGGCTGTAAGGTCAAAAATTTCTCGAAACCTTACTAAAAGCATTGATATACTGTCGCAATGGACCGCTTCCCGGAATGAAAATATCAGGCGATTTACAACGGAGGCGACAAGGCCGCGCGGTGTATGGTGTACTCACCTGGAAGAACTGAAGCAAAATCCCACGTTGGCTTTACCCATTTTGGAACCGTTGAAGTCGGATAAAGCCAGATATGTTCAGGACAGTGTAGGCAACTGGCTTAATGATGCGGGTAAAACGCAACCTGAATTTGTACTGGAGCTTTGCAGAAGATGGGAAACGGAAAGTGATACCAAAGAAACGAAATATATCATTAAAAAAGCATTGAGAACGCTTAATAAATAAGCGCATAAGATGTTTTAACAACTCTATTATCATTTAAATAGTGGTCACAGAAAATCTTCGTAAAATGTGCACAGTTCAGATTAAAACTGGCTCAAAAATTAAGCAACTCAATACTGATCCTGCGTAAAAATTGAGCCGGATATTTAAATGCGTGCTCAAAATTTGAGCAACCCTATTTCTGTAGTATATCCAAGAAAGTAAAGCAGCTTAATATCCCTGCTTAAAAATTGCGCCACTTTTTTGAAAATCAGCTCAAAAATGTTATCACAAAACGCTTATCTGGTTGAAAAAGAGAGATGTTCATCAATAAACCGGCGCAGAATTTGAGCCGGATACTGTCGATGCGGCTCAAAAATTAAACCACCATATTGCTAAACTGTATCCAAGAAACTATAGCAACTCATATCCCTGCGCAAGAATTGAGCAACATTTTTGAAAACCTGCTCAAAAATGTTACCACAAAACGCTTACCTGGCTCAAAAAGTAAGCCTGTCATCCCTAATCCTGCGCAGAATTTGAGCCGGTTACTGTAAATGCGGTTCAAAAATTGAGCAACCTTGAATTCATTACTGTTCCGCTTCCTTTTCTTTTCAATAGTAATTATTGCAACTAGTTAATAATCAAATAAATAAAATCTTTTTAAGAGCTCTGAAAAATGAGCAGCATTACTTTGCAAGATGTGTCTTTGTATATACAAACTTTTCAAGTTTTATATCCAAGACGCACTTGCCTTTTTTGCAAAAAGGGGAAAAGACTTCGGAACTCGTCTTTTTTCTTGTAAACCATCTAGTAGATTCCAATTTATTCTTCTTTAATCTCCACGGCTTCAAAATGAATCCAGATTGTTCTTATTTAGCCCACGCCCCTCTAACACTATTGTTTTCAATGTTTTGATGTTTCAAATTTGCAGAAGAAAATCTAGTCAAAAACAAAAATGAAGTAGTTATGATCGTAAACCTAATCACCAAAGAAGACCTTCAGGAATTTAGAACCGAATTGCTGGAAGACCTACAAAACCTATTTCAAATCAAGATTTCCCAGCAGAAATTATGGCTGCGTTCGTCAGAGGTCAAAGCACTTCTGAAAATCTCCTCCGGAACATTGCAGAAGCTACGAATCAATGGAACTTTATCTTACACCCGTGTCGGCGGGACACTATATTACAATTACAAAGACATTGAAGAAATGCTGAAAAATAAGCAATGATATTTCGAAGCACCAAAACTAAATTATGAATTATATCAAACACCTAACAGCTTTCTATGAAAAGGTGGCTCAGGACAATTCGCTTAATCCATCACACATCAGCCTCTATTTAGCCTTATTCCAGTTCTGGAACTTCAGCCGTTTCCGAAATCCTGTCGGTATTTCCCGCGATGAAGTGATGCGCATCAGTAAAATCCACTCAAAAGCCACCTATCATAAATGCCTGAAGAATCTTCATTCTTCGGGCTATATTGATTATCAGCCGTCGTATAATCCGTTTCAGGGAAGCCAGGTGGTGATGTTGGATTTTGGTGGGGAGTTGAAGGTTGGTGTTAGGTGTAAAAAAAAGTAATTCTAAGCCAAAGACTATAATTATTGAAGATATATGGTTATTATTTATAAAGTATTTCTTATAAAGTGCTTTTGTAATTACTCGTTTTATTATCTTTAAGAATTAAAACTAAATTAGCCAATGTCTTTCAACGAAGATTCCCGAGTTAAAATACCAGCCATCTTGCATTTGTTGCGACTAGGCTATCAATATATTTCTTTAAAAAAACAAAACAGGATAGAAGAAAATAATATTTTCCCTTCTATTTTTTTGCCTAAGATTGCAGAAATAAATAGTATTTCTGAAGCAGAAGCACAAAGGGTTTTGGATGAGATTAATTTGGAATTAGATTTTGAGGATCTTGGGAAAAAATTCTATGAACGTTTAACATCGACTTCCGGTATTAAATTAATTGATTTTGAAAATTTTTCAAATAATGATTTTCACATCACAACTGAATTAACCTGCAAATCCGGCGATGAAGAATATCGTCCGGACATCACAGTTCTCGTTAATGGAATTCCATTAGCTTTTGTAGAGGTAAAAAAACCTCATAATAAAGATGGAGTTATCGCTGAACGTAGACGCATCAATGAAAGGTTTGGAAATAAATATTTTAGACCTTTTGCAAACATTACTCAACTGATGGTATTTTCCAATAATATGGAATATGAAGATGGCTTAGTGGAGCCCATTTTTGGAGCTTATTATGCAACTTCCGCTTACTCCAATATATCATTTAATTATTTTAGAGAAGATTTAGATTATCCGGTAAAAGAAAGATTGTTAGAATTAAGTGAAGACAAAGAATTGGATATTCTCAGAGATAATAATTTAGTCGTTATTAAGCACAATCCTGACTTCATCACTAATAAGAATGAAAATAGTCCAACAAATAGGATTCTCACTTCTCTCTTTAGTAAGGAACGATTAAAATTTATTTTACAGTTTGCTATTGCTTATGTAGAGGAAGAAGATAATGGTAAGCCTGTCCATCAAAAACATATTATGCGTTATCCGCAAATTTTTGCAACTCAAGCAATTGCTGCAAAAATTGATTCAGGACAAAATAAGGGTATCATATGGCATACACAAGGCTCAGGTAAAACTGCTTTGGCTTTTTATAATGTAAAACATTTGACACATTATTTTTCGAAGAAGCATATTATCCCAAAGTTTTATTTTATTGTTGACCGTCTTGATCTTTTGATTCAAGCCTCAACAGAATTTTCCAATCGTGGTTTAAAAGTAAATCCTGTAAATTCTAAGGCTGATTTTGTAAATGATTTACAAACTGTTGGTGCAATCCATAACGATAGTGGTAAGCCTGAAATTACGGTCGTTAATATTCAGAAATTTTCTGAAGACGCTACAGTTTTAAAGGATTTAAACTATGATATAAATGTTCAAAGAATCTATTTTTTAGATGAAGCGCACCGTTCATATAATCCGAAAGGAAATTATCTTGCAAATCTTATTAATTCTGATAAAAATGCGATCAAAATTGCGCTTACCGGAACACCATTATTAAAAGAAGTAGCAAAAGATTATGACTCAAAACTACTTTTTGGAAATTATATCCATAAGTATTATTACAATATGTCCATTGCTGATGGATATACGCTAAGATTGATAAGAGAGCAAATAGAGGGCAATTTTAAAATGCAAATGCAGAATGTCATTGATGAGATTAAAGTTTTGCGTGGTGATATTTCTGCAAAAGACATTTACAAAAATACAAAGTTTGCAGAGCCATTATTAGATTATATCTGTAATGATTTAATAAAATTCCGTAAAGATCAGCAAGATGCTACACTGGGAGGGATGGTAGTTTGTGATTCTGCAGACCAGGCAAAAGAATTATTTCGTTTATTTCAGGAGAAATATGGCGAACAGGAAACAGATGCAAGCGTATTGATGGTTGCAGAACCAAGAGCAAAATACGGCTTGAAAGAAGAACCAAAATTGACTGCATCTTTAATTTTACACGATGAAAATGACAAGCAGGTTCGAAAGGAACTTATAAAGGCATATAAAAAAGGGCACGTCGATATTTTGTTTGTCTATAATATGCTGTTGACAGGCTTTGATGCTAAACGATTGAAAAAATTATATTTAGCGCGGGTCATTCAAGATCATAATTTATTACAGACACTTACAAGAGTTAATCGTCCTTACAAAAAGTACCGATACGGATATGTTGTTGATTTTGCTGACATTTCAAAGGCGTTTGATCGTACCAATAAACTCTATTTTGATGAATTACAGGAACAGCTGGGTGATGAAATGGAAATGTACTCTCATCTATTTAAATCTGAAGAAGAGATTAGACAAGAAATTGAAGAAATAAAAGATACATTATTTCATTATGACACTCAAAATAAAGAATTATTTTCTCAACAAATTGCTGAATTAAATGACAAGCAAGAACTTCTTAGACTTGTAAAGGCTTTACGAACTGCAAAAGAGTTAAAAAACCTAATTGCCTTAAATGGTTATGAAGCTTTAAAAGGCTTAACAGATTTTGAACTTCTCAATCGTCTATTAATTGAAACGCAAAATCGACTTGACAATCTAAACCTTGTAGAAAACATCGGAAATGAGGAATCTAACCGAAATCTATTGAATGAAGCTTTAGAGGATATAATTTTTCAATTTGTTAAAGTCGACGAAAGCGAATTGGTACTTGCTGATGAATTTAAAAACATTTTACGAAAAGCCAGAGAATCTTTACAGACTAATTTTGATCAGCTAGATCCTGAATTTGTAAGTCTTAGAGCTGAATTAGAAAGAATTTTCAAGAAAAAAAATCTTAGTGAGGTGACGCAGGAAGATATGGTAGAAAATATGCATCTTCTTCAAAAAATCTATGACCAAGCCAAAGAATTGAACAGAAAAAATGCTTTGCTAAAAGCTAAATATGACAGTGACGATAAGTACGCCAGAATTCACAAACGTTTATCAGAAAAAGGAACTTTAAACACAAAAGAATCACAACTTCACCGGGCATTGATGCAGGTAAAATTACAAGTTGATGAAACAATTACCAATCAGGAGGAAATGGTGAAAAATGAAGCGTACTTTAAAAAATATCTTCTAAAACTTGTTGTTGATGAATTTAAAAAGAAAGAAAATATAAATATTGACTTTTCAACGACAGAAAAAATAAATCAATTAATTTCGCAGGAATATTTACAACAATATCAATATAGATAATGACTCAAGATATAAACTTTATTACTAAAACAAAATCTTTAATCGATAATCTTAAAAGTGTATGTGCCAATTATGGGCTTGGAAATGACGGAAATGAATTTAAAATTATCACACAAATATTTCTATACAAGTTTCTTAATGATAAGTTTCGCTTTGCGGTAAAAGAAGAGCAGCCCCAACTGGCGGAAGCTGAGAATTTTTCTAAAGCACTTCGTGAGATGAGTGATGATGAATATCAGTTTCTACTGGCAAGCCTGGATCCTAATATTCCAAGATTACATCCTGATCATTTGATTTCGCATTTGTTCGCAATTCAAAATGACAGTGATTTTGGAAAAACATTTGATGATACTTTAAGACAAATATCGATTGAAAACGCTGATGTGTTTTCGGTAAAATCATTTAGTGGTGCGAAAGATACATTGTTTGATGAGCTTACTCAGTTCATCTCTGATGCTTCTCAACGTGATGCTTTTGCAAAAGCATTGATTAATAAATTATTTGAGTTTTCTTTTGAAGAAATGTTTGTTCAAAAATATGATTTCTTTGCAACTATTTTTGAATATTTAATTAAAGATTACAACACAGATAGCGGTGGTAAGTATGCTGAATATTATACACCACACGCTGTTGCCCGTATTATGGCAAAAATTCTTGTGCCGGATGAAGTAAAAGGTGTAAAATGTTATGATCCAAGTGCAGGATCGGGAACTTTGTTAATGAGTTTAGCTCATCAAATTGGTGAAAAGAATTGCACGATCTATTCAGAAGACATTTCACAGAAATCGAGCAATATGTTACGTCTAAATTTGGTTTTAAACAGCCTTACGCATTCAATTCCGAATATCATTAAAACTAACACCATTGCACAGCCTTTTTATTTAGATACAAAGTTTGACTACATTGTTTCTAATCCACCTTTTAAGTTAGATTTTTCTGATTTTAGAGATGATCTGGAGAAAGATGCTTTTAAACAAAGGTTCTTTGCCGGAATTCCAAATGTTCCGAAAAGCAAAAAAGAATCGATGGCGATTTATCTTTTGTTTATTCAGCATATTATGCACAGTTTAAGTGAAAAAGGTCAGGCAGCTATTGTTGTTCCGACAGGTTTCATTACTGCTCAAAGTGGGATTGAAAAGAAAATTCGTGAAAGGTTAATTAGTAATGGTTGGCTTCGTGGTGTAGTAAGTATGCCAAGTAATATTTTTGCGAGTACAGGAACCAATGTCTCAGTGTTATTTTTTGATAAAAGAGCAGATGGCGAGCATATTATTTTAATGGATGCTTCTAAGCTGGGACAAACAGTGAAAGAAGGCAAAAATCAACGTACTGTTTTAACGCCCGATGAAGAAGCAAAAATTGTGGAAACCTTTAATCAAAAGCAGGCTGTTGAAGACTTGTCTGTTGTAGTAACAAAAGAACAAATTGCTGAAAAGAATTATTCTTTTTCTGCAGGGCAATATTTTGAAGTTAAAATAGAATATGTTGATATTACACCAGAGGAATTTGCTGAAAAGATGCGAAACTTTGAAACAAATTTGCAAAGTCTTTTTGTGGAAGGAAATATTCTAGATAAAAAAATACAGGAACAGTTAAAAAAACTAAAATATGAATAGGAATAGTGTTAAAGAGTTGGTTGATAAAAGAATTATCGAGGCACCAATGGATGGGAATCATGGCGAAATTCATCCTACAAGTGCTGACTTTGTTGATCGAGGTATTCCATTTATAATGGCTTCTGATATTGAATTTGGTAAAATTAACTATCATAAATGTAAATACATCACAAAAGAACACTCTAAGAAATTACGTAAAGGTATTTCCTTGATAAATGACGTTTTATTGACTCATAAAGCTACAATTGGAAGGACAAGTATTAATTATTATACAAGAGAGGATTACATTTTATTAACACCACAAGTTACATATTATCGTATTCTTGATAAACATACTCTTGACTATCGTTATTTAAGATATTATTTTGATAGTCCATATTTTCAAACAATATTAAAAACTTGGGCTGAGGCTGGATCCACAAGAGCTTATATTGGCATTACAAAACAACTTGATTTACCAATAATTTATCCTGAAATTTCTATACAACAAAAAATTTCTTTTGTACTATCAATTTTAGATGATAAAATTGACTTGAACAATCAAATAAATGATAATTTAGAACGTATGGCAAAAACGCTGTACGACTATTGGTTTGTACAGTTTGATTTCCCTGACGAAAACGGAAAGCCTTATAAATCAAGCGGTGGCAAGATGATTTGGAATGAAATTTTAAAAAGAGAAATTCCGGAAGGTTGGGAAGTGAAAAAAATAAGAGAGATTTGTTCTACTGGATCTGGCGGTACTCCAAAATCTACAGAGGTTAATTATTATGAAAATGGAAAAATCCCATGGCTAAATAGTGGTGAATTGAATAAAACATTTATTATATCAACGACTAATTTTATTACAGAATTAGGAATGAAAAATTCTAGTGCTAAGCTTTTTCCAAGCAATATAATTTTAATGGCTATGTATGGTGCAACTGCAGGTAAAACAAGTATTGTTTCTTTTGAAACAACAACTAATCAAGCAGTTTGCGCAATTATTCCTAATGATCATTTGCTTTTTCATTACATAAAATTTAGCTTGGATAACATGTATAGATATCTAGTAAACCTAAGTACAGGTTCAGCAAGAGATAATCTATCTCAGGATAAAATAAGAGATTTAAATACAATTATTCCTGCTGAAAGAACAATAAGGGATTTTTCAAATACTGTAATTATCTTGTTTAATAAAATAAAAAATAATCATATTCAAAACCAACAACTTAGCTCGCTCCGCGACTGGCTTTTACCTATGCTGATGAACGGACAGGTAAAAGTTGAGTAAAATAGTAAGATAAATTATCATTTATTTGATTGTTTAAATCGATTTTATTGTCAATATCCTGTAATATATTGGCAATTTTCTTTTGTATCTTTATTTCAGGAAGAGTTATTTTTAAATTATAATAACTATCAAAGGTCATACTTGGAACACCTGTTCCTGTATTTAGACTCTCTAAATCTAATATTTTAAGATAGTTATAAAGAAAATAAGGTTCAGCAAATTGTTCATCAATTTCTGTGTAATACAATGTATCTACCGTCCAAAATGGTACTTTTGAAAATTGAATGTTATGCAAACTTCCTTTTCTTGGGAGTAAAATACTTGGTTTATTATAGATATATTGATTCCCAAAACGCATTATACCACCACTTCCAAAAATTGGAATATTACCATTCAAAATGCTTTTGTGATCTTTACCATTTCTTATTATTAATAACTGCCTTAAATCGTATATCTTCATTGTTAACTAATAAATTTTCGGTGTGCAATTTTAACATTAGCCTGATTTACCATTGCATAATGTAACGTTGTATCAATTTTAACGTGACCTAATAACTTCTGAACCTGCTCAATAGGCATTCCTTTATCGATTGCCATAGTTGCCAAAGTTCTTCTAAACTTATGGGGATGTACTTTATTAATTTTGGTTTTTTGTCCCAGTTTTCGCAAAATACTTTCAATTCCTCCAATAGAAAGTCGCTGATTAGGCTTTGATAAAGAAACAAACAAAGCCTCATTGTCATCGTTTCGGGTCTGAAGATATTCTTTGAGGTGAATCTTTGTTCTTGCATCAAAATAGACTTCACGCTGTTTGTTTCCTTTACCTGTAACAATACAAGAACGCTCGTGGAAATCAATGTCCTTTATATTTATTTTTACAAGTTCACCAACTCTAATACCAGTCGAGCTTAACATTTCGATAAGGGTTAAATCTCTTATTTGCTTGCAGTTGTCTCTAAGTATTTCTATGTCTTCATCACTAAGTACCTCCTTTATAGTTCTGGCGGTCTTCACTTTATGAATCCTTCGTACAGGACTTTTTAAAATATAATCTTCATCCTCTAACCAAGAAAAAAAGCTTGAAAATATCCTACGAATATTATCTATGGTGACCTTACTAGATTTTTTTACTTCCTGATATTCTGAAAGATAGAATCTTAAATCATTAGTAGAGATTTCTGTAACTTTCTTTTTTAGTTTTTGAAACAGAGTATCTATGGTCGAAAAATAATATTTCAATGACTTTTCAGAACAACCTTCCACTTTTTTGGATGAAATAAATAAATTTAAAACACTTATATTATCAGTTTTCAACTCATCTTCAGTATTATTTTTTTGAGTAACTATCACAGAATGAAAAGATTGATGTATTACCTTTTCAAGCAGCATTAACTGTTGAAAGTTTAAAACTGTTTGCATTGCATTAATTATTTCTTGCTTCACTAATTCCTTCATTGTACTAAATTTTCTTAAATTTTTGAAGGCGCAAAGGAATGAAAAACAAAAATAGCCATAGTCGTACAATAAATGATAATTTAGAACGTATGGCAAAAACGCTGTACGACTATTGGTTTGTACAGTTTGATTTCCCTGACGAAAACGGAAAGCCTTATAAATCAAGCGGTGGCAAGATGATTTGGAATGAAATTTTAAAAAGAGAAATTCCGGAAGGTTGGGGATTTCAAACAATTGAGGAGTTAGGAACAATTACAGGGGGAAGTACACCCTCAAAAGCTAGTGAGGAAAATTTTTCTAAAAATGATATTCCGTGGATAACACCGAAAGATTTATCTCAAAATATCGGAAATAAATTTATTGCAAGAGGTGAATTTGATGTCACAGAAAAAGGTTTCAAAGAGGCATCTTTAAATATTCTACCCGCAAATTCTGTTTTGATGTCATCAAGAGCTCCAATAGGTTATTTAGCTATTAACAGATTTGATTGTACTACTAATCAAGGTTTTAAGTCTATTGTTTGTAATAAAGAATATCCTTTTGAATATGTTTTTTATGTGCTTAAACAGAATATGCTGTCAATTGAAGCAAACTCATCTGGTTCTACATTTAAAGAAATCTCCACATCTGTTTTAAAAACAATCAAAATTTTAAAGCCTCAAAAACGATTAGTTAATCAATTTAAAAATAGTGCCTCCGTAATTTTCCAATTGCAAAACAATTTAGAGCAACAAAACCAACAACTTAGCTCGCTCCGCGACTGGCTTTTACCTATGCTGATGAACGGACAGGTAAAAGTTGAGTAAAATAGTAAAATAAATTATCATTTATTTCAATCTTAAAAAGGATTCACAAAAAAACAAGCCAAAGATAATTCGCTTCCCAGTCAAACAGCTAAATTCTATCAAGGTCAAGTCCTCCGGATTTTCAGAAAAACTTTTTCCGTATAAAATCTACGCAAAAACTTCTTCCAAAAAACCTTGACAGAATGCCACGCTCATTTTCAAAAGGCTTTCTTTTTTTCTTTTTTTTAATTTTTTTTCTTCGTTTTCTTTTAGAAATTTTTCAACTAAGAAATTTCAGGTGCAAAGAGAAGGATTAAATTCTTGATTTGGACTCAAAAAACTTGTTCAATATTTGAACTTTTTACTTGCAGATTTGAGCAAAAATTTTTAGTTTTACTACGTAAAATTTAAATTAGGATTTTACCACTTTTTTGCAAATGTCCTATTTGAGGCCATTCACAGAGATACTACAGCGAAATCTTATCCATAAAGCGATGAGGAATGGGTATAAAATCCCTCACTCTCCGCCAATTGGGAAACCAAAATAAGCTAAAACGCTGTAAATATATGTTTACAGCGTTTTTTGTTTTAGTTCGGGTATAAAAAAAATCAAAAAAGGTCAAATTAATAGTGACCTATACCGAAATATCAAAGAAGGTCACTGAAAACTCAGGAAAAACTGAATGATAAGTAGTTATGGATTGTGGTTTCTAGTTGCAAAGTGTATGTAAATGTGCTGCCAATACCGCAGTAAAATATGTGAAAAATTTAAAAGATCCTTAGGCTATGGCGAATGGTTGGCTGTTCATAAATTATAAAAATAAAACTTCCTTTAGGAAGTTTTAAGCAAAATGTGAGGGGCATTTTGCAAGTAAGTGTTTTTGAATCGTAGCAACAATGAAATATTCTATCGTAAAAGTATTAGAGTAAAGCTATTTTCCCCCGCATTGGCTCTGGTAATATTCGAATTACATCCGCCACTGTAACGAACAAGCATATAATATGTTCCTGCCTGAAGATAACCAACATTGGCTGAATAAATAAAGTCAAACAGAGTACCAGTAGAAAAATGTGAATCTTGTACAGAAAAGGAAGGATTTACCCAGCTCGTAGGACTTGTGGATAAATTGTACGCAATAAAACTTCCACAGTTTGCAGGAGATTTATCTGTAATCAGTCGGGGACTTACAAGATAATATCCTGGAATGGTTACTGTTGCTGAAGATCCTACCCATGTATGTCCTGTTGCCAAAGCAATTGAGCTTCCTGTTGTCGAATTGATTACTACAGGAGGAGCGGAATTTTGCCACGTTGCCACCCCTAAAGCATCAGAAACCAAAATTTTACCTGCTCCCTGCGTGCCATCTGCTATTCTTATACCACCCGGAGTATCACTTTTAATATGAAGCTTTGTGGTAGGATTTGATATTCCGATGCCTGTGTTTCCGTTTGCTAATACAGTAATATCGTTTGCTTGTTGAGAAAGCTGTGGAACGCCTGTTTCCGGATTGTCCTTCGAAGAATCTATTGTGAAAATCCCCTGCGGATTGCTTGTATTTATTCCTATTTGGGAACATGCCCATCCGGAAATTAAAAATGAAACCAGAATAAAGTATTTTTTCATAGTCAATATTTTAATCATGTAATCAGCTTATTATCGAAGTAGGGTAAGGGTAAAGCTGTTTTCCCCGGAAGTTGCTCTGCTGGCATTTGAAGTACAGTTACCACTATATCGAACGATCATATAATAGGTACCGGTTTCCAGAAGCGCTACATTGGTGGAATAAATAAAATCAAAAACTGAACTTGGAGCAAAGTGCGCATCCTGTATAGGAAAAGCAGGGCTTACTTTTGTTGTTGGGCTTTTGCTAAGATTGTAGGCAATAAAATTTGAACAATTTGCAGGTGTATGATCGGTTATAAGTCTCGGGCTTACCAAATAATATCCTGGAATGGTAACGTTTACCGATGCCCCAAGATAGGTGAAACTACTTGTAACCTGCGTGGATATTCCTGTGGTTGAATTCAAAATTACCGAAGGGGCGGAATTTTGCCAGGTACCGACTCCATTGGTATCCGATACCAAGATCTTACCATTTCCTTCGGTATCGTCACTGATTCTCAAAGCGCCATTCACTGTACTGCTGATGTGCAGTTTATTGTTAGGTATATCTGTACCTATACCCATATTTCCGTTGGCCAATACATTGAGGTCATTGGCTTGTTGTGCTGCCGTTGGAGAGCCCGTGCTTGGATTGTCTTTTGCGGCGTCAATAGTAAATACACCTTGAGGATTGCCGGTACCGATACCCACTTGGGAATATACAGCAGCTGAAAATAAAATAATAATAAAAGAAATTGTTTTCCTGTTCATGATATATTCGAATTAGGTTTATCATTTTAAAGATTCGGGTAGTTTTTTTTATAATCCTTGATATACAATCTTGCAATAATTTTAGACTTTGTAATCATATTAAATACTCTTTAGCGGTTTAAGAGATGAATTTGAAGATTGTATATTGGATTTATAAGTACTGAATTTTATCAACCTTCAGATATTTCTGCAAGCCTTACATCGACGTTTACTGCCAGTAAACTTTCGACATTGTCAAAATTATTAAATTAGGGTTGGGAAAAGAAATTTAGATTGTATAAGTATAAAGACGTTTGCGTATAAATATACAGACATAGCATGTCTAAAAAAGAAGACCTAAGTAAGTGAAATTTTTTTTAATTTCAGAAGCAAAATAAAGTTAGAGTAGCTTTAGCTCGTGAAGAAATAAATAAGGATGTCCAGATATTACTGAAGTTTATTATAAATTTTGAAAATTTCCACAAGACTTTTTATCCCCAGTTTCGTGTAAATTCTATTTTTATATGTTCCTACTGTACCGGGCCGAAGATTCAGCAGGTTTGAGATTTCAAGAATGCCGTTGCCTTCTCCCAGCAGCTTAAATATTTGCAGTTCTCTTTCCGAAAGCATTTCAAAAGGATCTTTTTGCCGAGGTTTGCGTATATGCTGAATCATGGCAGGAGGATAATAGTACCCTTCTTCTAATATTAATTGTACAGCTTTTACCAAAACTTCATCACTGCTTAATTTATTCAGAAAGCCTTCAGCTCCTTCTTCAATATATTCCACTCCGACATTTTCATTAGAAGATGAAAATATCAATATTTTAATGGCGGGCTGTAAAGTTTTTATTTCTTTAATCATGCTTTTATAAATACTGCCCTCCATTTCGATATCAAGGATTAGCAGATCGAGTTTTTTGACAGAAATAATGCTTGTTACCTCTTTGTAGTTGGTAGCAAAATCTATGGTAAGATCGCGTAAATGTTGCTCTAAAATGATTTTTGTTCCCAGCCTGACCACAGAGTGATCATCTGCAATTAATATTTTTTTATGCACGTGGATTTTCTTTAATTAAAACTTTCACTATTGTTCCGGATGGAGTATTTTTATGAAAACTTATTTTTGCATCGATTTTTTTTACAAGCTGAATAATCATATGCAGTCCAAAACCATAATCTTTAAAGACAAATTGATGGGCATCCATATTGTTAAAGACTTCATTGTAATAAAGTATTTGCTCTTCAGACATTCCTTTTCCGGAGTCAAAAATACCAATTTCAATATAATTTCCGATGGTGGTCGAAATAATTTCTATTGTTCCGTTTTCAGTGTACTTCGCCGCATTGTCCAATAAATTATGGAAAATAGCTGAAAGTATATTTTTATTAATGATCGTACTTATATATCTGTCACAATTATTAATAATCATCACCTTATTTTTTAAGGCAATTTGTTCGTAGAGAACCTTTTTATTTTCCAACAGATCGTAGAGAGGATAGACTTCCTCTTCGAAGATACTGTCTTCCTTAAACAATTTGGTATACTCCTTTAGATCGGAGGTAAATTTATAGAGTTGTTCAGATGTTTTATATATTTCATTAAAGTATTGTTTCTGAAGTTCGGAATCTTTTTCTTTATCAAGTTCCTGGGAAATTGTAACGATAAATCGGATAGGTGTGGTAATATCGTGGCTGATGCTTTCCATGATCTTATTTTGGTATTCGTATTCGTTTAAAAGCCTGTTCTTCGTAATTTTCAGCTCTTGTCCCTTATGGGTAAGATTGTCTTTTAGTTTTTTTATTGATACTTATTAAATAATGCGTCCTGAAATATATCAGAAGCATAATGGCTCCAATTGTCAGAATCACTAAAGAAATTTTAAACCACCACGTTTGGTAAAATAACGGTTTAATTTCTATATGTATTTTCTTGTAAGAAAACTGTCCGTCAGGATAGGTTAATAGTCTGATATCGAGGGTGTAAATTCCGGGACGAACGGAAGGTAAAGTATATTTTCTATCATTCGGTAATTTTCTCCAATTACCCGTTTGTTTTCCCGAAAGTTTGGTCTCTAGATAGAGATTTTCTGTACTATGAAAGTAAGGAAGATCCACGTAAATTTCGACAGAAGCATCACCACTTTTTACCTGCAGAGTATCTTTAAAAAGGACAGGAGTTTTTTCGACAACAGCCCGTTCAATGAATAATTGCTCTTTTCTTGGATAATAGCTTTTGATTTCTTTAGGTTTAAAAAATACAAAACCTTCCATTGATGGAAATACGAAATTGCCATTTTGCAAGATATTGCCAGAAGGATTTGCG
This sequence comes from Chryseobacterium sp. MMS23-Vi53, assembly GCF_047651245.1. NCBI lineage: Bacteria > Pseudomonadati > Bacteroidota > Flavobacteriia > Flavobacteriales > Weeksellaceae > Chryseobacterium > Chryseobacterium sp. MMS23-Vi53. The sequence goes on from NZ_CP180265.1 coordinate 14,965, forward strand.
CTTCCATTGAATTCGTTATTGTATAGTCCGTCTTCCTTCGTAAAGCGATAATAGGTGACTTTGGTTGTTTTGTTCTTTGCGTAGTCCAGTAATTTTTTTCTGGAAACTTTAAATAAGCCATTGTTGGATGAAATCCAAAAAAACCGACACGATCTTGCAAAATATGATGTGCATCGGCAAGATAGCTGTTTTCGTCAGGTGGCATTTTAATGGGAATATCGTTATCAACAAGAAAAAACCCTCTGTTGTAAGTAGTGAACCAGAAATTACCGTCCTCAGTTTGCTGAATCTCCTTGATGGAGAACCGATTTGCAATTTTTTTTTTATTTTATTTAGAATTAGAGAAATTACATATATTCCATCCGATGTCCCAATATAGATAAGGTCATGGTTTTTTTGTATAACGGAAGTGATATTATCTTTACATCTGAACAACAGCTTTGCCTTTTGGAAATTATCATCAGTGAATAGATAAAGAGAGTAGTATGAATAGTCGAGATCTGCCATACTGACTACAAAGTTCTGATTGATTTTAAATAGAGAATTAACATTTCTCCCGGTGAAAGTGATAGAATCGTGCTTTTTATAAAACGAATTCCGATATCTTCTGTGGATTTTATTAAAGTCCACATATACCAAATTATTGGAGCAGTCATATAAAAGAAAACGTCTGTCATAATTTACGTTCGCAGAAAAAATTTTTTCCACCCCATTATTGGTATACTTATAACCCTGCTTGGTAATAACAGCATTTTGGCTGTAAGGCAAGGCATCGTATACTACTTCCAAAGAATAAGGAATATTTCTCTGAGGAGTATTAAAATAAGAAATGGTAATAATATTGAGACCTTTGATAAGGTTACCTAGATACAATTGTGAGGATTCTTCGTCATAGTAAATGGAAGTGAAAAGCTGTTTTTCGATATTCTTGTATTTTATAAGAAATCGAAAATTCGGAGATTTATAAGCTTTGGTATTTATATAAATATTACCCTTATTGATTACAAATACCTGTTGGCTGGTCTCATGCCAGTATATTTTTGATGCAGGATCGTTATAGATTGTAGGCGCAGAATCAAGAGTTGCATTTCCATCTCTTAAAATTACTGTTTTTCTTTTTTTAGGATCGGGCAAATAAACTGTATTGTTTACAACAAAAGCATTCTTTAATCTGGAGAAAGGAAAATTTAAAAGAACAGTTTTGTTCTGGTAACCATTATTATAAATAACTCTGTCGGTATAAAATGTGTAGATACCTGTATTTGTTTCTATATAATAGCAACTGGTGTCAGGAAAAAACACACCTGTAAATTTGCTTTTCAAGTATCTTTTGTTAAGTTTTCCATTTGCCGTAAACTCAGTTTTTTCTACTTTATGATTGGGCAGTACAAATGCATTCCTATTTTTGAGTAAAGCGCAGTTTTCTTCATTGTTGTTGAAAATGATAATATTACCATCCTTATTTTTTAAAAAACTTCCGAAATTAAGATTTTTAACCTTTAATTTATTATAAACTAAAAATTGCCGGCCATCATAACGAACCAAACCTCCGTCTGTTGCCAACCAGATAAAGCTATACCGGTCTTTTATAATATCCTTCACACCGTTTTGTGGCAGGCCTTCATCCATGCCGAACCATCGGGATGTATAGTGTTGGGAATGCAGTAAAGTAGAAAGAAAAATGAATAGACAATAAAGAAACTTCATGTTACATTCCAGTGGAAATTTTTAGGTATAAATGTAAAAATACATAAAAATAAATATAAGATCATCCCGTTTCCCGACTATCGGATAACATGTGGCACCAATGTGGGATCTTTTCGATTGAATAATTGTATATTAAATTGTATTTGGTTTTTTAAAGTATTGATGATTATTCTTATCTCTTTTTAACTTCTTTTCCTTCACTTTTATAAAGCCTTTACGCTTCGCTGAAAAAACCTGTAAAAGAAATCAGATATGAAGTGTTTACAAAGAATAAAAACCATAAGGAATAATTGGAGGATATCTTTATTAGGGGTTTATTAGGACCATTTGTCGTTGCGTTCATCTCTTTTAATTTCTCTTTCTATCTCGTCAACGTATGGTAATGGAAGAAGATATGTTTCATCAATATATTTTAAGATGGCTGGGCTGTTTTCATGATCAATCTTTCTGATAAAAAGCTGATTGCTATCTTTTAATGATTCAATGAAGGAATCTTGATACGAATTTTTATTAAAGAATGTTTTTTCAATAGACGCTCTTTTATCATCATTTACGATTATATCTTTAAAAATTGTATTCATGAGAACCGTTTGAAAAAATGACTCTGCCGGTAAAAGAGTGTGGAGATAATAGTCTTCAAAATCAATCACTCGTTTGTTGTTGGTTAAAAAAGAACAGGTTTCTCTTGTGAAAATAAACCATTTGCCTCCGATGTAAGGTGTCACTCCTTCCATAAATGTCCTTTTATAAATTAAAGATGATATTTTATGACTTAGTTCTGTAAAATGATTTTGTATTCTTTTTAGCGTATCTGGTCTGTAAAATTTTTGATCGTAATAGAACAAATAATTCCTGCCATTGTTGGATGTAAGAAATTGCCTAATAATATTCTGAGATTTTAGCGGATAATCTTCACCACTTAAATTGATAAAATAATCCCATTCTGCTGTTACATTGAGCAAAAATTCCATAGCATTGAGCTCTGCCTGAATGATACTGAATCCTCCCGCTACAATGTTGATACTCTCGAGAATGTATACATTGGGAAAATGAATGAGGTATTGTTGAATTTCCTCAGTAAACTCTTCTTTGGCTTTTCTATCTATATGAATCAGGTAAAACTGATCTCGGGTGTAGATTTTCTCAAACATTGCCTTAAAAGTATTTGGTTTATGATGCACCATAATAAAATAAGCAATTCGGATCTGAGAAGAAGGAGAACTGTCTGACTTTCTTGGCAAGGGTTGCGATTGGGTTGCGGTAGTTTGCATATGCTGGAGTTTTAAAATCATCCGCACTTTGCAAACAATTAGATTGATGTGCGTAAGCTACGAATATATTTTTGATAATCAGTTAATTATATTGCATTGTTATTGTATTGTTTTACCATACATTTGCAAAGTATCAATAAAGAAGGTGCCTGCCTCTGCTACTCTGCAATAATTTAAATCAGATTTTTATCATTCAGTTTTGCTTTTTCAGATTCCCGATTGTCAACCGATTTCTTTAGGAATGCTTTTTTTAGCTTTCAATGAAGAAAAAAGTTTGGAGTAATGAAAAATTATATTGAATTAATATTAATTCTAACCACTATAAATAATTCATTAAAAATGCACCTGCCGGAAAAAAGATCGGAAGCAGCAAATATTTATGATAAGTTTCAAGAATCTACAATTAATCAATCCGATAATCCGTGCCATTACAGAATCAGGATATTCCCAACCTACAGAATTACAAAATGCTGTAATTCCTAGTATTTTAAGCAGAAAAGATGTTTTGGTTTCTGCACATAAGGGAAGCGGAAAAAAATTGGCTTTTGCAGTGCCTGTATTACAATTGTTGGGTAGAAATCCTACCGAACATACCAATATCCGGGTGTTGATAATTGTGCCTAGTGATGAAATTGGTGTTGAGATTGAAGAAAAAATTGAGCAGTGCAGTAAGTATCTATCTCTTTCAACATTTCGAATCAATGATGGAGAATCAGCTGAAAGTCAGATTTTTGCTTTCAGAAATAGAATAGATATATTGATTGCAACTCCTGAAGGACTTTTAGAGATCGTGGAAAAAAGACCTATCAACTTTTCCAAGTTAGAAATTCTGGTTTTGTATGATGCAGATAAAATGATTGAAAAAACACTGGTAAACAGAATAAAAAATATTCAGAAACTAATTCCTAGCAATTTACAAACCTTAATCTTTTGCACAGAAACCTCAGATTATCAAAAAAAATCTGTTTCAACTTTTCTTAAAAACCCAATAGAAATTGTTATAGATGCAAGGTCGGCGTCAATAAAAAGTATTTCCCAATGTGTATATTTTATTGAAAAGAGAGATAAAACAGAATTTTTGATTGATCTTCTCAAAAAAAGTAATATAAAAGGATTTATGGTTTTTACGCACAGTAAATACATAGCCGATGAGCTGGTAGAGCAGCTGGAAGATGCCGGCGTCGATATTGGATGGATTCATGGAAATAGGTCAAGAGCTGTAAGGAATAATGTATTGGATGATTTCAAAAGTGGAAAAATTCAAGCCTTAGTTACTACAGATATCGCGGCAAAAGGAATCGATGTTGATAAGGTACTCCATATCATAAATTTTGATCTTCCTGCTATTCCACAAACTTATATCCAAAGGATAGAGAGAATACGAAGGTTAGGAAGTGAGGGTTCTTTAATATCATTTTGTACAGCAGATGAACATATTGATTTAAAAAACATACAAGGTCTGATAGGTTTTACGATGCCTGTCGGTACATTTCAACAATAAAGCTGTAAAGTTTACAGATTATACATACAATTTTAATAATAATTACAATGCAACAAGGCACAGTAAAATTTTTCAACGAAGCAAAAGGCTTCGGATTTATTTCTCCTGCAGATGGGAGTAAGGATATATTTGTACATTCTTCAGGGTTGGTTTCAGGATCAATCCGTGAAAATGATAAAGTGAATTTTAATATTCAACAAGGTGACAGAGGCTTAAATGCTGTCAATGTGAAATTAGCATAAGGTGAAACGACTTCTTGCTTACAAAAGTTAAAGCATTTTTATCTCACTTCTTTAGTGGACTAGACTGTTTTTAACATATGTTTGAATGAAATCTGGATGTAATTTACATCGGTTTTTCATGTTCATCCGACCTCTTGCATCTTGCGAGGGGTTTTTATCGATGTACAGCGATAGCATTCTGAATCTATCATTTTTTTAAGATTAAACAATGATTACTATTAACAACTTTAATGAATATAAATTGCTGGAGGGTACTCTGGTTGGGACGTCATCATGGCATTGTATTGATCAGAACCAGATCAACCGTTTTGCAGATGCCACTTTGGATCATCAGTGGATTCATACCGATGAGAAAAAAGCAGCAGAAGAAAGTCCTTATCATTCTACAATTGCTCACGGCTATTTAACACTCTCGCTAATTCCTTATCTCTGGAAACAGATTGCTGAGGTAAGAAACATCAGTATGGAAATCAACTATGGAATAGAAAATTTTAGATTTGGTCAGCCTGTTAAAGTTAATGATGAAGTAAGTCTTGAGGCAACTATTAAAACAGTAAATAACCTTAAAGGAACCGTAAAAGTAGTGGTAGGGGCTAAACTAATTATTAAAAACCAAGTAAAGCCTGCTTATACAGGAGATGTAGTTTTTCTATATCATTTTTTGTAATAATTATGAAATACAAATATTTTACTAACTTACAGATTATAAAAACTACGATTTATAACCAAATCAAATTCTATTATTATGAAAAATTTAAAAACTCTGTCAAGAAAACAATTAAAAGCAATTGAAGGAGCGGCATCAACTTCAAAATGTCCTCTTGGGAAATATTATTGTCCTGATGCAGAAGTATGCATCCCGATTAATGCAGAATGCTATATTATCGTACCAGATATACCGGCAGAAGGAGAAGTTTCTCATTAATGAATAAAAAAGTTCTTCCTAAGGAAGAACTTTTATGTATTTTTTTCTTAATCAGTTACTTTTAAATGCTGAACTTTTTCGTCCACAATATCAAAATGAAATTTTAATACAAGCGGACTGCCTGGGAAAGTTCCTGAAACTTCTGCTTCTAAAATGCTTTCCGTTCCATTCTCTTTATAATTTACGGGTTTCATAACAGATTTGTAACGTTCGTTGGAATCTGCGATCCAGTTTTCTATTTCTTTTCTTCCAGTATGCGTTTTGCCTTCGTCGAAGACTACGGCTGATTCAGAAAAACAATTTGCATAGGCCGCACTGTTAAAAGTGTTTTGTGCTTCAATTAAATCTGTGATAACTTTTGGTAAATTCATTTTTTTATTTTTTTAATTATTATACTGTTGGTACGGTACCACCGTCGATTACAAATTCGGTACCTGTGAGATAACCAGCTCTTGGAGAAACCAGAAAACCAACCAATTCAGCTACTTCTTTCGGTTCGGCAGGTCTTCCGAAAGGTATTCCACCCAATGCATCCATTACACTTTGTTGTGCCTCTTCTACAGTAGTGTTGGCATTTCTTGCAATTTCGCCCAGCCATGCTTCAGATGCTGTTGTGTTGATCCAGCCTGGCGAAACGGTCAGTACACGAATACCTTTTGGGGTAACCTCGTTAGATAGACTTTTGCTGTAATTTCTCAATCCCGCTTTTGCAGCTGCATACGGCAAAGTAGAATCGTATAGCGGTAATTTGCCCTGAATTGAAGCGATATGAATAATAACACCACTTTTTCGATCGATCATTTGAGGCAAAAATCCTCTGTCCAATCGAACAGGAGCCAGTAAATTAGCTTGCATTGTCGATTCCCAGTCTTCATCGCTTAATGCATTAAAACCACCGGCAGGTGTTGATGAAGAACCAAGATTATTCACCAGAATATCCAGTCTTCCATAAGTAGACAGCACTTCATTGATTACTTTTTGAGTTCCTTCTGCTGTACTTAAATCAGCTGAAATAAAATGCAGGTTGCTGTTTTCTTTTTCAGGTGCATTTCTAGCCGAAATGATAACGGTTGCGCCAGCTTGCAGCAACCTTTCTGCAATTGCTTTTCCTGCTCCTTTTGTACCTCCTGTTACCAAGGAAATCTTGCCGGATAACTCATTGTTGAAATTAAATTGTTCCATTTTTAAGAATTATTTATAGGACAAAATTGGGGTATAAAAACAGTTCATACAAGTACGGAATTACGATTCATATAGGGATAAATTATTCCCCTATTGTACAAATCGGAACATACCTTTAATTTTGTAATATGTATGAGAGAAAAATAATACCGAACTTAAATTGTGGTCTCGATCTGATCGGCGAAGTACTTTACGGCAAATGGAAAATACGTTTGCTGTGGTTTATTAATCAGGGACATAAAAGACCAAGTGAATTGCAGCGCAAGATACCGGATGCTTCTCGAAGGGTTTTAAATATCCAGCTGAAGGAACTGGAAGAACATGAACTTGTTTCTAAAACTATTTATCCTGTTGTTCCGCCAAAAGTAGAATATAATCTTACTATGTTTGGTGAGAGTCTGATTCCTGTAATCGGTGCTTTGGGCCAATGGGGAGATCAAAATGAGGATCGATTAAGAATGTTAATTCTAAAAAGACTTCAGGGATCTTTGAATGTAGAGGAAAATTAAGCGAATAATGTAATTTAATGTGAAATTGGATTTGAGAATAATTCAATCAATAACCTATTTAATTTTTTGAATTCTATATATTTGGCAAAATTTCGATTAAAATAGAGGCATCAAAAAATAAACTGAAAGAATATGATCAACGACTATAAAAAGTACGAATTATTTGGAAAACCAATGATGCAGAGAATTGATCTCACAGCACCCTTTAAATTTGATTTTCCGGTTGCTGAACAGGCTTGTTTTCTGTATGTTCTAAAAGGCGAATTTCAATATCAGGTAGATGATGAAAAGATCAATATTCCTACAGATTATGCGTTGTTTCTGAATTGTATCACGTCCGGAAAGCAGATTCATAATGCCAAACCGGAAGATAATTGCCAGATTGTAATTGTTACTTTTTATCCGGATATTTTAAGGAAAATTTACGACAGAGAACTGCCATCGCTTCTGCAAAAACCAAATAACGTCATTTCAAATAAATCCAACGAAAAAATAAACAACGATTTCCTCATCAAAAAATATGTCGAAGGTTTGCTTTTCTATTTTGAAAATCCATCGCTCGTGAATGAAGATATTCTGATTCTTAAATTAAAAGAAATTGTGTTATTGCTGGCTCAGTCTCAGAATGCGGATTCCATTCAACTGATTTTATCACAACTTTTTTCTCCGACAACGTATTCTTTTAAACAGATTATTGAAGCCAATTTGTTCTCACAGCTTACGATTGAGCAATTAGCAGAACAAAATAATTTGAGTGTATCTTCTTTCAAAAGAGAATTTGCGAAGCTGTACAACGACACTCCGGCAAGTTATATTAAGAATAAAAAACTTGAAAAAGCAGCGGAATTGCTGATAATTTCCGATGAAAGAATTACCGATATCGCATTCGATTGCGGTTTCAATGATCTTGCCACTTTCACCAAGAGCTTTAGCGACAAGTTTCATATAACTCCGACCAATTATCGACAGGAGCGACGAGGCAAATAATTGTTTAAACTAATTTTAAATTTAATAACATTTAATTTATACAATAAAACAGAGCATTTCTAAGTACAATTAGAAATGTTTTTTTTTGAACCAAAATCTCAAATATCTGAACCAAATTACAAAACCATTTTCGTGTATCTATCGCAACTTTGTATCATTCCTTTCAGGAGAAGGAATCTCTGTTTAACAGAGCTTTAAATTGAATACAAATATTAAAATAAAACAAAAATGGGTTTATCAAGTTTAGGAATTTTTCATACCATTATTGGTATTTCCGCAATTGTAGGAGCGATCATCGGATTTGTAAGATATGGTAAAATCGATCTTAGCAAAATTTCAGGAAAGGTATATTTTTATGCAACTTTAGTAACTTCACTTACAGCATTGGGAATTTCAAAACATGGCGGTTTTAACGCCGGACACGTGTTCTCAATATTTATTATTGTTTTGATTGCGATTGCATATTATCTCTTTTCAAATAAAAAGGGAAATAGAAAAGCAAGATATTTTGAGAATTTCTTGTTGTCATTCAGTTTTTTACTCTCACTTGTACCGACTGTTAATGAAACTTTTACAAGAGTTCCCATCGGACATCCTTTAGCAAAAGATATTAAGGATCCGATCATTGGTCAGACACTTCTTATTCTTTTTCTTCTTTTTATTGCGGGCTCTGTTTTTCAGTTTATTAAGCAAAAGAGAATTAACAAGGAATTGGCTTCAGTTTATTTAGAAGAATAATGATAAATGATTTAATAAAAATACAACAAACAAATTAAAAAAAAATAAATATGAAACGTACAGCAAATGCACAGTGGAAGGGCAGTGTAAAAGAAGGTAAAGGAGAATTAACCACTCAAAGCGGAATCCTTAATCAGACAAATTATAGTTTCAAAACACGATTTACAGGCGAGGAAAAAGGAACGAATCCAGAAGAGTTATTGGCTGCAGCACATGCAGGATGTTTTACAATGGCGGTGAGTTTTGCTTTATCAGAAAAAGGGATCGAACCTGCCATATTGAATACGGAAGCAACTTTATCGATGGAAGGTTTTGAAATCAGCGGAATGCATTTATCCATTACAGGATCTGTTCCGGGAATCAGCGAAAATGAGTTTGAAGAAATTACAAAAGCAGCTGAACAAAACTGTTTAGTTTCAAAAGCATTGAAAATTAAGATTACTTCTGAAGCTCATTTAATTTAAAACTATGAGATTAAAAAACGGAACGTCGTTTTATGGCTGACAATCTTATTTATGGGATCAGGCATCACAGAAATATTGACTAAAAAGTCCGGTTTTTACAATGTAGAAGTATAGTGATGCCGATTAATTGGAAGGGGTAAAATTGCAATGTTGTAATGCAATATATTTATAAAACAAGTCTTGAAATTATCTATACCCCTTTCAATTAATTTAGTTTATTAATTTCATAAGAAATTTAAAAACAATTTTGCGCTCCATTTTTCTGATAAATTTAATTTTCAGCAAGATATTTGTGAACGAATGAGATCGCCATTGATCCTTCACCAACAGCAGATGCGACACGATTCATAGCACCTGAACGCACATCTCCCGCAGCAAAAATTCCGGGCATACTTGTCTCTAGTAAAAATGGATCTCTCGTAAGTTTCCAATGTTGTGTGAACTCGGGATATGCAGTGAGATCCCTGCCGGTTTCAATAAAACCTTTCTGATCTCTTAATACACAAGTACCCAACCAGTCTGTAAAAGGTTTTGCTCCTATGAAAATATATAAAGCTGCAGCTTGTTCTGTTGATATTTTGCCACTTGGAAGATGTTCAATAATGAGATTCTCCAAATAAGTGGCCCCTTTTGCTTCCCGCACTTCGGTATCGGTAAGAACCTCAACATTAGATAAATTTTCAATTTGCTGAATGAGATAAGAGGACATGGTATAAGCAAGACTGTCTTTACGCACAATAATGTAAACCTTATCTGCGAATTTTGAAAGATATACCGCAGATTGCCCGGCAGAATTTCCACCCCCTACGATGTAAACGCTTTTGTCTTTACAGGCAGAAGCTTCGGTAATAGCAGCACCATAATAGATTCCTGCGCCGGTAAAATCTTCAATGCCTTTTGTTTCCAGCTTTCTGTAATCTACACCTGTGGTGATGATGATGGAACGGCAGTTGATTTCCTGTCCGTCACCTAATGTCAGGATTTTGTAATTGTCTACCTGTTTGATATTAACAACCTCTTTTGGAGATAAAAATTCCGCACCCAGACGACGAGCCTGACTTATAGCGCGTCGCGTTAAATCCGCACCGGTAAGACCAGATGGGAAACCAAGATAATTTTCGATGCGGGAACTTGTTCCGGCTTGTCCGCCGGGAGCTTTTCTTTCAATGACTAATGTTTTTAATCCTTCGGATGCACCATAAACAGCGGCTGCAAGTCCTGCAGGACCGGCTCCGATAATTACGACGTCGTATACTTCAGTTGTGATTTCGGGATTTGTACCTGTCGTTTCAGCTAAAGTGCTTACTTGTGGCTGTTTTAAAATTGAACCATCTTCAAGAATAACAACAGGTAGATGTTCTGTGGTCAATTTATTGATTTCAAGTAATCGTTGGGCTTCGGGATTTTTATCTATATCCAGCCAAAGATAAGGGATAAGATTGCTCGCAAGATAATCTTTTATGTTATGAGAAAAAGGAGAGTATTGATAACCGATCACTCGTAATCCTTTAAAATTCGGTTTATAATTGCTTTGCCAGTCAGAAAGCAAGTCATCAATTACAGGATAAAGCTTTTCTTCCGCAGGATCCCAGGGTTTCATCAAATAATAATCAAGCTGAACTTTATTGATTGCATTGATCGCAGCGTCTGTATCGGAATAAGCCGTAAGTAAAACCCTTTTAGCTTCAGGATAAATTTTTAGAATTTTTTCTAAGAACTCTACGCCTTCCATTTCCGGCATACGTTGGTCGCATACAAACATTGCTATGACGCGTGATTCATTTTTAAGTTCGATAATGCGCTCAAGTGCTTCATTTGCTGAGGTTGTGCTAATGATTTTATATTGCGTGTTATATTTTGCTTTAAGATCTCTCGCAATGGCATTTAACACTTGCTGATCGTCATCTATTGCAAAAATGATAGGTTTTTCCATGGGTGATTATTTTAATTTTTATCAGCGTCGATGCTATTGCTGATAGGAATACATATAATAAAAGTTGTACTGCCCGGAACAGATTCTACCTTAACAGAACCGTTGTGCTTCAGAATAATTCTCTGAACGGTTTCAAGTCCCATTCCTGTACCTTTTCCAATTTCTTTTGTTGTAAAAAAGGGATCGAATATGTTGGATTTTATATTTTCTGGAATTCCCGGACCATCGTCGTTTATGCTTATTTTTACAAATTCGCCGTCTCTTTCTGTAGTAATGGTAATTTTTCCTTTTTTATTGATTTCCATGCTGTCTAGAGCATTGTCGATCAAATTTGTCCATACCTGATTCAACTGTCCTGTATAAGCCATTACCAAAGGCAATGTCTGATCATATCGTTCATCCAGTTCTACATTACCTTTGCGCAATTTATACCCCAAAATACTGAGTGTATTTCGTATACTGTCATGAATATTCGATGCCATTTTTTCAGATCCGCGATCCATATGGGTGTAGATTTTTATGGATTTGATAAGTTCTGCAATTCTGCGGGAGGAAGTTTCTATGTCTTGTATCAATTTCTCTGTTCCTAAAATATTCATAAACCAATTAAATACAAAAGATTGAGCATTTTTCGGTATTAATGTATCAAATACTTTAAGATTTTCCATGCTGAAATTAAAATCAACAAAAATTTCAGATAGATCTTCTCCATTTTCGATATTTCGTTCATCCAGCCAATCGGCGATGATTTCTTCTTTTTTTGATCTTTCTTTAAGATTTAAAATCGGTTTTTCGGTGGATAATATTTTAGATAATTCTTTAATTATTTCATCGATCTGAGACGCTTCCAGATGTAGAGATACCATTTCTTTTAGAACCGTCGGCGCAAAACGCTGATGCTCGCGAAGAGATAAGGAATCGCTTACTAATGCTGCGGTTGGATTATTTATTTCATGCGCGAGACCGGCTGCCATTTTTCCTAATGCTGCCATTTTATCGTTCTGCTGCTGAAATGCCGTAAAATCTCTTACTCTGTTATTCATGAGATGCACTAAAGCTTGTGTAAGCTCAAAATGATCATGAATCATTTCTCGAATTTTATCGGTATTAAAGGTCATTATTTTAACATCTCCTACAGCTTTGCTGTTAACACCTGCATTTTTGCTTCTGGAATAGGGAAGATAACCATAAATCCGTCCTTTGGATAACATCCCGATTTCGCGGTTTTCTTTTCCTTGTTTAATAAAGAGATAAACCTTTCCTTCGAGAATAAAATGAGGTCCTTCAATTTTACCCTGCTCTTCTGTGATGAACTCTCCATCAGTGTAGTTTGAAATTGTACTATTTTCTTCCAGCCATTGCAATTGTTCTTCCGGTACAGAAACCAACGCTTCGAATTCCTGTAAATTTTTTGTGTTGCTTTCCATAACTGTATTTTAATATTTTAAACTTGAAGAGATTTGCACCGATTAGTTAGTCTGATTTTATAGTTAAAATTTTACATTTAAATATACCAAAATATTCTTTTTAAGACTTTGAAATTGTATAAAATACTTTCCGAATTTTAGTGTAAACTGGAATTTGGTTGATTTTTTACAAAGTAATGATAATCTATCTGTTTTTAATATTAAACTTTTTTTTGCGTAATCGAAATACTGCAACTACAGAACAGAGAGGCCAAAAAACTTTCACAGGAATTTAAAAAAAATGAATTTTGAATATTGAAATTACAAGCGGTGTCATTCAATTTCAAAAATACAAAGATACTGCAACTACTGAATAGGGAGGTCTAAAAAATTTTATAAGAACTTAAAAAAAATGAAATTTGAGATCTTGAGAATACAATAGTTATCGAATTAAATAATACAGAATCTCAAACCAGATTATCTGCTTAAAAAATAAGATAAGCTTTCCCTAAATATCAATTTTATTAAAAACTAATTTTCATGAGCATTACATCATTAAATAAAATTTTCAGTTGGTTTGAAACTGGCGATGTTCCGACAGAAGAACAGTTCAGAGCAACATTTTTATCTTTTCATCATAAGGAAGACCTAATTCCTAGAGAAAGCATTGACGGGTTGGAAGACATTTTTCAATCGTTCATCAGTACAGAAAGATTTCAGGGGCATTTATCGGACACAGGTGCTCATTCACAAAATTTGGCTTTACTGAATGCAAGTAATCTTTCTGCCACTCATATTAGTAGCTGGAAAAGTAAACTTGGGATCAGTAATTCTGCTACGATTGACGATGGTGATCAACTGGGTAATGTGTACAATAAAATACAGGTAGAAGGTTTTATTGATGAATTGAAGAATGCAGATAACGATTTGGCATTAAAGATAGATGGTATTAAGGAGATGCTGTTATCAGATGATTTGTCTTTAGATGAGCTTCAGGAAATCGTAGACTACATCAAAGAAAACAAGGAACAGATAGAGCTGCTTCAGGAGGCTGTTATGAATAATTCGGATGATAAAATCAAAATTGTTGGAAGCTATTTAAACTGGGGGGCAATTTCTTATCAAAATCAATTCAATGATTTGGTTTATAACAAAATTAAAAATATTGAAGATGACGCCAATATTGAAAAAATTAAGTATGAAGAAAGAATCAGAGGAGATTCTACGATACAACATAATCTTGATACATTAAGCTTTGTGATTGATGCTTATGACACCGTTACAATGTTTACAATACCGCTAAAGGTGAGGAGAATAGACACGAATAATATCGAAGTACTGTTTGATTCTATACCACCAAATATAATTCAGTTAACAATTAAAAAAATATAATTATGGACATTAAATACGCTTATTATCGAAGTTCTGTAGGATACAAAATAGAAGGAAAAACAGACAATGATATTTTAACTGCTGGAGGAGGCACAAGATCAATCAACACTTTTTGGCATGATGGAAATCTAAATCCTTTAGACTATGTGCCAAAAACACGAACTTTAACAATTAACGGTACGTCTTATGATTTGTCGGCAAACAGGTCTTTTACAACGCCGGACACGATTACCCGTCTAAAAGGAGGTGCATCCGGATCTCTGGTTTCTGGAGATGTTACTCTTGCTGCAGGAGCTAATATGACGATCAGCCAAACCGGTAATACCATCACATTAGCCTCTACAGATACAACGTACAGTGCAGGTAGTGGTTTAACATTAACAGGAACTACGTTTTCTTTACCGGTTACTACTTCTGGTTCGGGGAATGTGGTTACGGGAATTAGCCAGAATGCTAATGGAATTACAGTGACTCTGGGTTCTATGCCTACTTCATCTGATTTGGCTAATTATATTCCGTTATCGCAAAAAGGATCAGCAAATGGAGTTGCTACACTTGATGCTGCAGGACAGGTTCCGGCATCTCAATTACCATCTTACGTGGATGATGTTTTGGAAGGATATTATAAAACTGCTGACGGAAAATTCTACAAAGAAGCAACATATACTAATCTTATTACCGGAGAGGCAGGTAAAATTTATGTATCTCTCGATACCAACAAAACTTATCGATGGACAGGTACAACATTTGTTTATATCACATCTGGTGCTGTAGATTCTGTAAATGGATTAACTGGTGTTGTGGTTTTAAATAAATCTCATGTAGGCTTAAGCAATGTTGATAATACGGCAGATGCAGCGAAAAACGTTCTTTCTGCTACAAAGTGGGCTACAGCACGAACAATTTCACTTTCAGGAGTTACTGCAACGGCACAAACAATTGATGGTTCAGGAAACGTAACAATCCCTATTACTGCAGTTCCGGCGACTTTACTTACAGGAACAGCAGCAATCAATACAACAGGATCGGCTGCAAAATTAACAACGCCAAGAACAATTTCAGCTTCAGGCGACGCTACGTGGACAACAACTTTTGACGGATCAGCCAATGTTTCTGGAGCATTAACGCTTGCTGCAACAGGAGTAACCGCAGGAACTTATGATGAAGTTACAGTTGATTCCAAAGGTAGAGTTATTGCGGGTAGTAATACTATAAAATCATACACTACCTCTATTTCCGGAACAGCAGGTATAGTGCACAACTTAGGCACTAGAAATGTAGATGTTGCAATGTATGATACTGTAACGTTTTACAAAATTGAAGGCAGGATAAAATTAACCGACCCTAATAAATTAGAAATTGAATTTGATTCTGCTTTACCTAATACTGTATCAGTAACAGTAACCCGTAAAGATATTTAACATGGACATAAAATATGCATTTTATAATACCTCTAAAGGCTATAGAGTAGTGGGCGGCACAGCTGCCCACTTTCTAAAAGCAGACGGTTCTTTGGATGGTACAGAGTATGTTGATAAATATACAGAACAAGATATATCCGGTAGAAAATCTTTTTCAGGAGCGACGGGTAATTCTTATAATTTAACAGCAATCGAAACCAAAGGTGGAGGGGCATCAGATACAATATTCCCCTCAATCTCATTTCATCAGCCAGGTCTTTATGCTGCCACATTACAGTACAGATCAAACGGCTATTACTTCATGAATATAAATGGTAATGCTTTTGATTATGTTAGGTCAGCTGGATACTATAAAGATGGTTCAAATAACGGAATGTTTCTTACGGGAGGCGGTGGAGATTATGATAGCAGAAGGAAAGAAGACTCTTATATTCATTCTTCAAGAGATTTTGCACATGGAACTTTTATTGAAACAGATGTAGATTATTCAGTTACCTATGGAGACCAGTTCCTTTTGGAAATGAAAGGAAATATGTATAGTAATGGAAATTATTTGCCATTGGATTTTAAGCTTCAGGGGTATATTTACAATGATACCATTATTTCTGAAGGCGGATATTCTACACTGTTTTATTTCAATTATATTATTGCTTTAAATTTTAATGGAAAATTAGCTTTCTGGTTTCCGAGATTAGGCTATTGGCAAGGATTTGATGTTAAACTAACTGCCGGATATGGAGGTATAGATCAAGGTAGAAATAGAGTTACTTCTGTATCGGATCATCTGGATCCGGGAGGGACAAAAAGAGTTCAAATAAATCTTAAACATTTACTTACTAAAGAAGAACTTATTTCTGAAAATACATTTTGGGAGAAAGAAGATATCTCAGGAGCTTACTGGGGGTTGGATTCCGATAGAGAAGTTGCTATTTTAAACGGAAATGGTGCACAAAAATTATTATCAGGCGGTTTATTAGCCTCAGATTCTTATTCGGATAAACAATATATTCCTTCAAATGGTGTTTTTTCAAGAGGTTTAGTTCAAACAACTGAAGGTTTTCAAAATAAATGGTATAAGCCCAATCAAAGAAATAGAATTTGGTCATTTGGAGATTCAGATCTTTACGGGTTATCGTATTTTCAGGGTAGTGGACACGTTTTGGGTGAAGGTATTAATTTTCATTTTGGTGATGCAAGTTCTACAGGATATAAGTTTTTTGTACAAAACAGTGGTAGAATATTTTCAGAAGCAGATGGTAACTCCGGAGATTGGAAACACAAAACTTACAATATCAATAATTATCTGGGGGCAGATTATGTAGGAGGAGGGCAGGAAAAGCCTAATTCGGCATATTTCGGAGCAGGTAAATTAAAACTACAGATGTTGGAAGCTACTCAAATGGGTACTTCTAATTATGGTTGGTCAGATGTTTTATGGATGTCCTCATACACGGGAAGTGATGTTAAAAAATCTACGGCTATTGTTTCATCCAAATATAATGACAGAATAGGTTTCGTTAAACAAGATTACGATGCTTCCAATTGGGGAACTTTTCAGGAATTTTGGACGACAGCTAATTTAAATCCGGCAACTCAGACAGATCTTGATAATTATTATCATGTAAATAAAGGAGTAATCTCCAATCAATCCGAATTGGTTCCCAATGGATTACAATGTATTTCAGTAGGAAACTCTGGTTCTAATTTTGATGGTGATTTGTCCAATAAAATACTTGAAGGAACTTTTGCAAGTTTTAACGGGTCTTCTAAGGTATCAAAAAGTTTAGGTTTTACTTTATTTGCACCAACTTCTACAGGGCAAGGCATTTATTATAAAACTTGGTATGGAGGCAACCAGACCACTTGGAAGAAGCTTATTGAACATTCCGATTTATCAGGTTATGTAAAATCTTATGAGAATGCACAGGCAATTGGTTTTTCATCAGGTTTATCAACTGCAGCTCCTTATATATCTCACTCAACAGATGGCTACGTATTCTTGGCTACTCAATCTTGGGTTAATAATATTGTAGATAGTTATGCCTTAAGAGACGGGTCAAATGCAAAAGATACATGGATAAATTCTTCATTGGGCTTAGATCCAAATCCAGATTACTATGGAAATTCTTATAATTCTAGTGGTGCCTCATCATTATTAGATGCTACTTATGGTAATATGATGGGTTATATAAATACAGCCGGAAATGGCGGCCCAGATTCCCAATGGTATCACAGGATTAAAATGCTTCATGCAAATTCAGCCGGTTATAATGGGGAGATTGCTGTTCAGATGACAGGAGACAGTTCTCTTCAATATAGAAGAATGGAGGATGGCAAAGATTCAGGCTGGATAAGAGTTTGGGATAAATCGAATTTTGACCCGGGATCGAAAGTAAATGCTTGGGATGGTGTTCGCTCTCTAGGATTTTCAGGAGGTAATATTAATGATACTCCATATATTTATACTACAAGTGGTGAATATAGATATTTGGCTACTCAATCCTGGGTATTAGCCAATGTTGCAAATCAAAATCAAGCGCTGTCAATTCAGCCAGAAAATGAGGGTGGGCAATGGATAAATCTTACCAATTCATCCGGAGTTTTAGCTACAAACTATTTTGTTACTTCCAGAGACGGATCAAGAAATCCGAGTACCGTTGTTTTACCAAATGGGAATTCGCGTAGAGTCAGATTTGATTTTATTCAGGCAGGATTCGTTGGAGGTTCAGGGAATTATGCAGGGGTAATGACCTATGCTCCCTGGGATGGTACTTCAGCATCAACAGGAGATTCTTCATATCAGTTAGCTTTTGCTAATCAGACAGGAACGAATGGAGCAGGAATTCCGATGCTTAAAATAAGAAAAGGTATTGATGATAAATGGTCTAGCTCATGGTATAAATTATGGAGTGATGCAGATTTTTCACAAGGACATATCAATAACTGGAATTATATGGCCCAAAATGCCATTCAGAAAAATGTTCAGTTTGCCTATAATGGGCTAGCATTAACTGAAGATTATTTTGATTCCGAAACTGGTTTAATGGATTTTACTAATGAAAATGGAGTAGCCATTAAACGAGGAAACTATTACAAATACGGAGGACATTATGGTAAATTTGAAGGATTAAATTACGATATCTATGGACAGCGATTTGGGGTAGGAAAAGAAGCCAATGATATAGATAAAATAAATGTAGAAGGATCTGTAAAAGCTACCGGAAATTTTAAATCGAAGAAGGAAGAACCCAACGCTTTATTCATTGCAGACGGAAGTTTAGGATTTTTAGATGATGAGATTATAAATGAAAGCAATAGAATAAGATTATCTCATAGAATGATTGAGCAGTCTGGTAATCAGTTTTATTCGTCTGACAATAGAATGCTGGTAATCAGATGCAAAGATCAGGGGGAAGTTTTTACATTAGCAGAATGTTTCAAAGGGCAAAGAATATTGGTAATGAATGTTAATGATAGCGCAGGAGTAATATTTGAGATAAAAAATGTAGGTTATTCCTATAAAATACCTCCAAATAGCTCCATCCAATTATTTGTCTGGGAAGATATGTCGGTTTATAAATATGCAGAAAATAAGATGTAGTAAATCGCAAAATTCATATAAATGAATTATTTAAAAACTTTTTTAGAATGTAAAAGGCTGTAATATATATTGCAGCCTTTTTTTATGATAGTAACTGTTTAATTTACGCGTTTTCATGATCTGACATTTAAAAAATAAATCTGAATTTTATTATTAAGAAATATTTTATAACTTCCTGTAAACAATTTTCAGGCTAGACTTATTTGGCGGCAAGATTGTTGTATTTAATTTAATAACCACACAAACTTTATAATATGAATTCACCGTTAGACACAATATGTCAGACTAAACATTACTTTAATGATAGTTTCAGATCTGATATTTTGGAAGGCTTACAAAGTAATCCTAAAAAATTATCTTCAAAATATTTTTACGATAAAACAGGCGATCGACTTTTTCAGCAGATCATGGCAATGCCCGAATATTATCTTACCAATTGTGAGCTTGATATTTTTAAGAATAAAACAGAAGCCATCATCAAAACAATTACCTACTCAAACGAACCGTTCGATCTCATAGAATTAGGTGCAGGAGATGCAATGAAATCAACTTATCTCTTGAAAAGCCTTGTCGACAAAGGCGTCGATTTTACTTATATGCCCATCGATATTTCTGGCAATATTCTATCTGTATTAAATGAAAAATTAAGTAAAGAAATTCCTACGTTGGATATTCTATCTTTAGAAGGTGAATATTTCAATATGCTGGATAAAGCGACTTATCTTTCAAAAAGAAGAAAAATTGTTCTTTTTCTGGGCGGGAATATTGGTAATATGGAAGTTGATGAAGCATATCATTTTTGTCATGAAGTCAAAAGAAAACTCAATCCGGGGGATCTTTTTTTTATCGGTTTCGATTTAAAGAAAAACCCAAGTACCATCCTTGCTGCTTACAACGATGCTTTGGGAATTACGGCAGAATTTAATCTTAATCTTCTTCATAGAATCAACAGAGAATTGGACGCCGATTTTAATGTTAAAAATTTTCAGCATTATCAAACGTATGATCCTATTTCAGGGGCTTGTCGAAGCTATTTGGTGAGTCTTACAAAGCAAAATGTAAATATTGGTCACGACATTATAAAATTCGAAGAAAATGAATTAATTGATATGGAAATTTCTCAAAAGTTTTCAGAAAGCGATATTAAAAGAATGGCAAAAGAATCTGGTTTTCATATTCTTAATGAAATAAAAGATTCCAAAAACTGGTTTGTAGATTCTATTTGGCAAATTGTTTAATTTAAAATTTTTAAAATGAAATCAAATTCAACAATTATAAAAGAATATCCTGTTACAAACTGGACAAAAAGATATTTGGAAATTCGTAATCATTCTGTCGAAATCTGCAAACCGCTTGAAATTGAGGATTATGTTGTTCAGCCAATTGTGGATGTAAGTCCTCCAAAATGGCATCTCGGTCATACAACCTGGTTTTTCGAAACCTTTATTTTGGAACCGAATTTTCCTGGTTATCAGGTTTTTGACGCTCAATACAATTTTGTTTTTAACAGCTACTACGAAACCATTGGAGCAAGGGTAATCCGCACAGACAGAGGAAATTTAAGCCGCCCCTCAGTTTCAGATATTTATAAATACAGAGAATATGTTGATAAACAGATGGAAATTTTTCTTGAGAGCGAGTTTATGACAGAAAAAATTGAAGCATTATTGGAATTAGGATTGAATCATGAGCAACAACATCAGGAATTATTAATGACTGATATTAAATATATTTTAGGACACAATCCACTTTTTCCGGCTTATAAAAATGAAACTGATTTAATTAAAATTCGTCAGGAAAATTCTGAAATGATACAATTTTCAGAAGGAATTTATGAAATTGGCTTTAATGGAAATGGTTTTTGTTTTGATAATGAATTAAACCGACATAAAGTATATTTAAATGATTTTGAAATTTCCAATCAATTGGTTACCAATAAAGAATATTTAGAATTCATGAATGATGGAGGTTACGAAGATTTCAGACACTGGCACGCTGAAGGCTGGGATTGGGTAAAACAAAATCAGGCAAAATCTCCTTTGTATTGGCATTTTATAGATGGAAAATGGATGAATTATACTCTAAACGGTCTACAGGAAATTAATTTAAACGAATCTGTTTGTCACATCAATTTTTTTGAAGCCTCTGCCTTTGCCTCGTGGAAAGTAATGAGATTACCCACTGAAGCGGAATGGGAAGTTGCATCCGATTATTTTAATTGGGGAAGTCGTTGGGAATGGACAAATTCTTCGTATCTTCCTTATCCGGGATTCAAAAAAGAAGCCGGAGCAGTGGGAGAGTATAATGGAAAATTTATGGTGAACCAAATGGTTTTGCGAGGAGCTTCGGAAGCAACATCAATCGGTCACAGCAGAAAAACATACCGTAATTTTTTCCAAACCCACTTAAAATGGCAGTTTACAGGAATAAGACTTGCGAAATAATTTTTGCCAATGATAAAAGTAGAATCAGTTTCTAAAAAATTTAACGGGAAACCGGCAGTTGACCATATTTCTTTTCAGGCAAATGACAAAGAAATATTGGTGCTTTTAGGAATCAGTGGTTGCGGAAAAACAACAACACTGAAAATGATAAACCGCCTAATAGAAGCAGATTCCGGAAATATTTTTATTAATGGTGAAAATATTCGTTCTCAAAATGTAGAAAAGCTTCGCATGGGAATTGGCTTTGTTATGCAGAATGCGGGATTATTTCCGCATTACAATATTCGGGAAAATATTGCTGTCGTTCCTGAACTTTTGAAATGGGATAAGAAAAAAATTCAAACAAGAACCGAAGAACTTTTATTTAAATTACATTTACCGGAAGAGATTCTTTCAAGATTTCCTCACGAATTAAGTGGAGGACAACAGCAACGAGTAGGAATTGCCAGGGCTTTGATCGCTAATACACCGATTTTATTGATGGACGAACCTTTCGGAGCACTCGATAATATTACAAAAGCTGATATTCACGCTGAATTTAAATCGCTGGAAGAGCTTAAAAATAAAACCATTATTCTGGTCACTCACGATGTTCAGGAAGCTTTCGAATTGGGACATAGAATTTGCTTAATGGATAAAGGAAAAATCGTTCAGATAGGATCTCCAAAAGAAATGTTATATCATCCTGAAAATGATTTTGTAAGAAACTTTTTCGCCGAAAATCGACTCTTGCTTGAATATAAAGTCACCACTTTAAAAGACATCAATTTTTTTATTGAAAATAAAGAAGTTTTTGAAAAATATCAGCTAAAAGAAAATACCAATGTCTGGAAAGCTTTACAAAAGCTAAGTTTTGAGCAAAAAAATACAGTTCATTATGAAAATCTGATGAAAACTTTTAATCAATACCGAAAACTACAAATGGTATGACGCAGCAAAGTCTTTGGCAGTTCATGATGGAACAACACGAAAAATTATTAACCCAAATTGTACAACATCTTGGACTTACCTTTTTATCATTATTGTTGGCGATTCTTGTAGGTGTTCCTTTAGGATTGCTAATCGCAAGAAAAAGAGAACTTTCTACTTCTGTACTTGGTTTTGCGGGAATTTTACAGACCATTCCGAGCATTGCACTTCTCGGATTCATGATTCCTGCTTTTGGAATTGGTGCAACTCCAGCGATTGTTGCTTTGCTTATTTATGCGCTTTTACCGATTATCAGAAATACTTATACAGGAATTACCGAAGTAAATCCAACCGTAATTGAAGCTGCAAAAGCAATGGGAATGAACAAAAAACAGATGCTTTTCAAAGTGGAACTTCCTTTGGCAATGCCCGTTATCATTGCGGGAATCAGAACGGCGGCGGTTATTAATGTAGGAGTTGCAACATTGGCTTCATTTGTTGCAGCGGGAGGTTTGGGCGAATTTATCTTTGGCGGAATTTCTCTTAATAATACCAATATGATCTTGGCGGGAGCAATTCCGGCTGCGTTATTGGCTATTGTATTGGATCAAATTATTGCTATAATTCAAAAATCTGGAGTTAAATTATTTCACAAATTAAAATATATTCTTCCTGTAATTCTTATTTTGGCTGGAATTTTTTATGTGTTTAAATTTTCTTCAGATACAAAAATTAAAGCAGGCTTTACTCCCGAATTTATGGGAAGACAAGATGGCGATTTGGGACTTCGATCGGTTTACGGAATAAATGCAAATCCTGTGGTTGTAAGCGATGCAGTGATGTATAAAGCGGCTTATGAAAAGGAACTCGATCTGATTAGCGGCTATTCAACAGACGGAAGAATTAAAGCGTTTGATTTATTGGTTTTAAATGATGACAAAAAAATATTTCCGCCATATTTTGCAGCTCCAATCATCAAAACTAAAACATTACAAAATTTTCCGGAATTAGAAAAAACTTTAAATTTATTAGCAGGAAAATTCAATGATTCTATTATGACAGATTTAAATTATAAATCAGATTATCTGAATCAGACTCCAGAAAAGATAGCAAAAGATTTTTTAGTTAAAAATAATTTATATAAAAATCCAAGAAAGGGAAATTCCGGAACGATACGAATTGGCTCCAAAATATTTGGTGAACAATACATTCTCACCGAAATGTACAAAATGTTGATTGAAGGCTACACCAATTACAAAGTTCAGACAAAAACAGGTCTTGGCGGTACTAAAATCTGTTTTGATGCGTTAATGAATGACGGTATCGATTTCTATCCAGAATATACAGGAACAGGACTTTTAGTTTTACTAAAGCCAAGTGAAAAAACAGTGAAAAGTGTGACCAAAAATGCCGATGAAACTTACAGCTATGTTAATTCAGAATTTCAAAAACAATACGGAATCCAATGGTTGAAACCTCTTGGATTCAATAATTCTTACGCATTAATGATGCGTAAAGAGCAAGCGAAGAAACTTAACATATATTCGATTTCAGACCTGAAAAATTATCTGAAATCGAATTAAATTATTTTAAATAATTCAAGCATTCACTTGCTTATTTACATCATTTGTGAAAAATATCTTAACTAAGCTGATAATTTGCAATCACCAGACTCAAAATAAAATGCACATAATCCTGCTCAACATCTTTTCTGTTGATCAATTTGTTTTTATACTCGTAAGAATCCAGTCTTTTTGAAAGATTTTGATAGGTTTCAAAATCATCACCTTTTATTTTTATTCTTACATTCCCATCTCTTCTGTTTACCAGGACATCGTCGAGAGTTCTTACTTTAAACAAAACTTCACACAGCTTCGGCTGGAATTTCATAGAACCAAGATATCTTTCAACTATATTTACCTTGAACGAATCGAATAAGATTGTGTGAAAAACAATGTTAGAGTTAGGCTCCTGAGTATTGAGCTCAAGTTTATAGTTCATAGATTTAAATTAAATTTCGGTAAAGATAAGTTTAATTGTTAAAAAAATAAGCGTATTTTAATTCTTTTTATGGTGATAAAAATACCACGTTTATGTTAATTAATTCATTTGTTGATATTAATATGTCGAAAAATTTAATTTTTATTAATAAATAATCGAAATAGATAAATATAAAATTAAATACAGGGTATTGAGTTTAAGAAAACCGAAATTTGCAAATAATTAAAAAAAAATTAGAAGGAGCATAAAATATCACAAAAACTATCGGCTTAAAAATGAGCGACAAAGGAAAATCATAACACAATTTTTTGTCCATTTATTTTTATACTAACTAGCATTTGCGTAATTTTATCCTCCGTAAAATAGAATTCATAAAAATATCTATAATATCATTACAATGGAAAGATATAATTACGGGGTGATCGGTCTCGGTGTAATGGGGAGAAATCTTCTTTATAATATTGCCGACAATGGTTTTTCTGTCGCAGGATTTGATCTTGATGAGGAAAAAGTAAAAGAACTTCACGAAGGCGCAACTTCAGAAATGAATTTGAAAGGAATTGGTTCTTTGGAAGATTTTGTTTCCGCATTGGAAAGTCCGAGGAAGATTATTTTGATGGTTCCGGCCGGAAAACCTGTAGATGCAGTGTTGGAAAACATCACGCCACTTCTTAGCAGTGGAGACATTGTAATAGACGCAGGAAATTCATACTTTAAAGATACCGACAGACGTGTTGCCGATCTGGCTTCAAAAAATCTACATTTTATGGGAATGGGAGTTTCCGGAGGTGAGAAAGGAGCGAGAAGAGGTCCAAGCATTATGCCTGGCGGAGATTTGGAAGCTTTCCATCTTCTTCAGCCGATGTTGGAAGCGATTTCTGCAAAAGTTGACGGCGAAGCTTGTACAGCCTACATGGGAAAAGGTTCTGCTGGAAACTATGTGAAAATGGTTCACAATGGTATCGAATACGCGATTATGCAATTGATTACCGAAGCTTATGATTTGTTGAGAAAAGGTGCAAACCTTAACAACGATCAGCTTTATGAAGTTTTCAAAGAGTGGAATAATGGCGAAATGAATTCTTTCTTAATTGAAATTACAAGAGATATTTTCCAACAAAAAGATGATCTTACAGACGGTTATCTTGTTGATAAAATCTTAGATAAAGCCGGAGCAAAAGGAACCGGAAAATGGACTTCCGAGCAGGCAATGGAAATCGGTGTCTCTATTCCGACAATTGATATCGCAGTAACTTCAAGAATTTTATCGGCGTATAAAGAGGAGAGAGTAAAAGCTTCTCAATTATATGCTAAAGAAGAAATTTCAAAACCAGAAAATACGGAGTTATTCATTAAAGAAGTTGGTGACGCGCTTTATTTGGCTACATTAATTAGTTATGCTCAGGGTCTGGCATTATTGGTAAAAGCTTCGGAAGAATATCAGTTTGACATTCCATTAAAAGATGTTGTAAAAATCTGGAGAGGAGGTTGTATCATCCGTTCGGTTTTATTAGAAAAATTCTATTTGGCTTATTCTAAAGATGAAAATTTATCTAATATTTTACTGAATCAGGAAATTTCTGAAATCGTAAAAGCTAAAATTTCTTCATTAAGAAAAACAGCTTCTTATGCAGTAACAAACGGAATTTCAAGCTTAGGAATTCAGACAGCTTTAGGATATTTTGATGCTTACACAACAGAATCGTTACCTGTAAATTTACTTCAGGCTCAACGTGATTATTTTGGAGCACATACATATCAAAGAATTGATAGAGAAGGAGTTTTCCACACTTCTTGGAACAGCATAAACAATTAAAATTCGGAGAAAATGAGCGAAAATATAGTCTTGCAGCCAACGACAATCATTATTTTTGGTGCAACGGGAGATTTAGCAAAAAGAAAACTTTTTCCGGCGTTTTATAATTTATATATCGATGGACGAATGCCGAAGGGATTCAACATCGTAGCATTGGGAAGAGCAGATAACACCGATGAATATTTTAAAAATTACATCAAAGAAAATCTGAAAAGCTTCTCAAGAAAAAAAGTAAGATCAGAAGAATGGGCTGGTTTTCAGGCTCATATTACATATTTTCAGCATCAGTTGGATGAGGAGAGTTCTTACAAAAGTTTATATGAAAAGCTAGAAAGCTTCGACAAAGTTTATGGAACGAGAGGTAACAGATTATTCTATTTGTCAATCGGGCCAAATTTTGTTTCCACGATTTCTAATCATATTAAAAATACTTCACTAGCTTCTGATCCTCAAAAAGATAGAATCATTATTGAAAAGCCTTTCGGTCACAACAAACAATCGGCAATCGAGCTGAACAGTTTATTGGCTGAAACTTTTGAGGAAGAGCAAATCTACCGTATCGATCACTATTTAGGAAAGGAAACGGTACAGAATATCTTAGCATTCAGATTCGGAAACTCAATTTTTGAACCTTTATGGGATCGCCATCACATTGAATCTGTTCAAATTACTGTTGCAGAAGAAGTTGGGGTAGAAACCAGAGGCAGCTTTTACGAGCAAACCGGAGCTTTAAGAGATATGATTCAGAACCACTTATTGCAAATCTTGTGTATGGTTGCAATGGAGCCACCAGCTTCGCTGGAATCTGGGGAAATCAGAGATCGTAAAGTGGATGTTTTAAAAGCTATCCGCAGAATTTCGCCTGAAAAAGTGGATCATTATGCCGTGAGAGGACAATACGGAAAAGGTACGATCAATGGCGTAAAAGTAAAAGGTTATCGTCAGGAAGACGGAATTGCACCAGATTCTAATACAGAAACTTTCGCAGCCGTAAAATTCTATTTGGATAACGAAAGATGGCAGGATGTTCCTTTTTACGTTCGTACAGGGAAAAAAATGAAGGAAAAACATTCTTATATTACGATTCAGTTTAAACCGCTTCCGCATTCTACATTCTCAGAAAGTTCTCAGCTTTTATCGGCAAACAGATTGATTATCAATATTCAGCCACTAATGGATATCAGGTTGCAGTTTATGACTAAAATGCCAGGACTTTCATTGGATTTAAAACCTGTTGAAATGATTTTCGATTATTTCGCATGTCAGGAAGACACTCCTGAAGCATATGAAACCTTGTTGCTGGATGCTCTTTTGGGTGATCTTACCTTATTTATGCGTTCGGATCAGGTAGAAGAAGCCTGGGACGTTGTGAAAACCATCCAGGAATCTTGGGAAAGCAGCAAAGATCATTCATTCCCGAACTATGAAGCGGGAAGTTGGGGACCGCAGGACAGCTTTGCTCTAGTAGAAAGACAAGGCCATACTTGGGTTTAAAATTTTAATTAAAACTAAAGAAAATGATTACAGTATTTAATGATTTAGATACGTTATATAAAAAAGCAGCAGACACTTTTGTTGAGCTTTCAGAAAGGGCAATCCAAAAGCATGATAAATTTGTGGTGGCTTTAAGTGGAGGTTCTTCTCCAAAAGCTATTTTCAATTTATTAGCAACTGAAGAATATTCGCAAAAAATCGAATGGAATAAAGTATATTTCTTTTGGGTTGATGAAAGATGGGTTCCTTTAAATGACGAAAAAAGCAATGCAAAAATGACTTTTGAAGCTCTTTTTAATAAAGTTCCTGTGAATAAAGATCATATTTTCCCAATGTATAAAGATGGTGTAGAGCCTGAAGATTATGCTAAGGAATATGAGAAACAGATTAAAAATATTCTTGGTGAAGAAGGTATTTTTGATTTTATTCTTTTGGGAATGGGAGACGACGGTCATACTGCGTCATTATTCCCTGGAGAAGCTATTTTGGATGAAAAAGAAAAGTGGGTAGATGCTTATTACTTGAAACCACAGGAAATGTTTAGAATTACTTTGACGGCTCCGATCATTAACAAAGCAGAAAATATTTTGGTTGTTGCATTCGGAGAGTCTAAGAAACACGCCTTAAATGAAGTATTAAATGGAGAATATAATCCGAAATTATATCCTTTACAACTCATCGAAAGGAAAGAAGGTTTTCAGTTTTTTACAGATGAAAAAGCAAAAGGCTAATTTTCATTAAACCTGAAAAATATTAATAAAAATAAAAACAGCGCATTATTACTTTAATGACGCTGTTTTTTGTTTAAAGTACAATGATATTTTAAGTTTATTCTTTTCTATCATTTGCTGAGTGAAATGCCCTTGCAAACAAAATGAAAAGTGTGGTAAGAAAAAACTTAGAACAATTTGTGTTCAAAATAAATCATTAGTTTATTTTTGATTTAAATTTTTCAATCGCAGCTTCCGAAACAGGCGTAAAAAAATTCACCAGATTTCCATCCGGATCTCTAAATAGTAAAGACTTATTTCCCCACGGCATCACGGTAGGTTTCTGTACAATCTGAGAAGATAAAGAATCTTTTAATCTTTCAAATTCCTGATCTACATCGTTTACCAGAAATTCAATAATTACACTTTTGTTTTCAGCTGGTTTTGCAACATGATCTCCACCAAAAAGTTGTAGTGTTCTTGTACTTCCGATAGCAATGGTTGCTGTTGAGGTTTGCAATTCAGCAAAATCGGGAGTGTATTGTATTGCTTGAATTGCCGTTATTTCTTCATAAAATTTAACTAAACGATCAATATTTGCGGTAATGATTCGTACGGAAACTATATTCATTTTTTATTATTTAAATTATTACTGCAAAAATAGTTGAGTACGATGACAACAGTCTGTCAGTTGTGGTATGTAAATGAATTTTTTTAATCATTTTTAAAATATTAATAGAAATTAATCACATAAAAATAATAAAAAGTTTATTTTTGCTGCTGTAAAAGCTTGTTTTTAATAAATTTTTATTCTTTTAATAAAATATAAGTTTCCTTTTTAATAGAAAATGTTTATATGTTGATTGATTCTTCTTTTTTCCAGTACAAATTCTGCATATTTAGAAGGAAATTTTTGAAACGTACAGCTCAGCCTTTCATTTAAAAAGAAGATTAAATTCCACAAAGCTTAGCGGGATTGATTTTTCTATTCAATAGGTTGTATTTTGGATTCTTGATATAAGAATATATTTATTAAAACTATAGCTGTGCAAACGATTAACTAATATATTGTTATAATTATGAAAATTTCAACTCAAATTAAACTATTGTCGTTGTTTCTGGCTGTGGCAGGTTCTCAGCATGTCCTTTCGCAAACCAGGGTCATTGTAAATCCCGGTTTGGAATTTGGTGTGGCCAATGGAACGGTTGTACAGAGTGATGCTAATTTCGGTTTTGGATCTACTTTTGATGCCGGTTCTGCGGTTACTTCTCCTTGGTATACATCTCATCCTGAGCAAACAGGAGTTTGTGGTCCTGGTGCTGTTGGAAGCTGTCACCCGATTGAAGTATGGGGATCAGGATTTAATAATGTTACTGCTATTGAGGGAAGTAACTTTGTCGAACTTAATGCTTATGTAAGTTCAATGATTTATCAAAATATGTATCTGGCAAATGGTGATATTATTACCTATAACTTTAAGCACAGAGCAAGATCAACTACTGCGGAACAAGCAGCTATGGTCATTGAAGATCAAAATCAGACAGCAATTGCAACAGTAAAATCAACTGTTGTTCCTGCTACTACAGGTTCGTGGGCTACCAATTCGGGAACTTATACGTTTAATGGAACTTCCGGTGTTTACAGAGTAGGATTCAGAGCTTTGGTAAACGGAGGAAGTCCGGGATTGGGAAATTTATTAGATGATATCAGAATTTCTTTAAATCCTCTTATAGACTTAAAATTCTCCAATGCCTTATCATCTTGTGAAGGAGCCAGCAATGGAAATTTATTTTTAAGAATAAATGGGGCTGTTACCTCTACTACCACGGTTGCTGTAGAACTTATAAATCCGTCAAATGGAACAGCGTTGGCAAGTGACAGTGATATTTCTTTAACTCCGGTTACCAATTCCAACGGTACTCCCACGATTTCTCATACAGCGGGAACCAATTTTTATTTAATTACAATTCCACAGGGAAATTATGACGGGGGAGCCACGCCGGGATATGCAAGTCCAAATAACGATGAAGATGGAGTTGCCATTAATATTGCATCTGTAAATGATCTTATTGAAGAACCTAATGAAACGTTTAAATTCCAAATTAAACAAAACGGAACCAATGGATCGACGAATAATTTCGTTTCTACATCTTCTCCGATTTATGGCGATACTTATTATCCTACAACCAACGATTATTTTATCCAAAAATGTGTATGCTACGATACTGCGAATACAATCGCAACAGCTGTTGACAGTAAGGTCGGGATTTCGAATCTTAGAAAAATTTCCAATAACGGGGTCTGGCCTGCAAGCAGAAAATCCGCGCATTTGGTTATGGAATCTAATAATAAGGGGTTTGTAATTACTAGAATGACTACGGCTCAGGTAAATGCGCTTGTTTCGCCACAGGAAGGAATGATGGTTTATGATACAACTCTGAAATGTCTAAAATTATATGACGGAACTGCATGGAGCTGCTTCAGTACTCCTGCCTGTCCTTAATTTTTCTAAATTTAAAATTTTCAAATTCAATTCGACTTAAAAATGAAAAAATTATTATCAGCCTTATTTATCATAGCAATATCAATATTTTCCAATGCGCA
This sequence comes from Chryseobacterium sp. MMS23-Vi53, assembly GCF_047651245.1. Taxonomy (NCBI): domain Bacteria; kingdom Pseudomonadati; phylum Bacteroidota; class Flavobacteriia; order Flavobacteriales; family Weeksellaceae; genus Chryseobacterium; species Chryseobacterium sp. MMS23-Vi53. The sequence goes on from NZ_CP180265.1 coordinate 46,223, forward strand.
AATTATCATAGGAGATGCAGTGGGAACTTCTACCGTAAAAACTTCGGTTTTGCTGGATTTTGCACCAAATCAGAATAAAGGAATCATCATTCCTTACGTTAGATCTCTACCTTCAAATCCAACGGAGGGTACTTTGGTATTGGATGCCTCAGATGTCACAAAAGCAAGAGTGAAATATTACAACGGAACATGGGTAGATCTTAGTGCAAGAGATACCGATGTTACAAATATCCTATCAACCCAGCCAACCACAATTCAGGTTAATGAAGCTGAGGGAGAGAAAATAATCATCGGGGCAGCTTCTACAACCGCAAACGGGGTTGTTGTGTTGGAATCCACCACAAAAGCAATGATTTTACCAATTGTGTCGGACGTACAAAATATTGCGAGTCCGTCTCCGGGAATGATGGTGTATGTAAATAAAGCAGGGGCAAAGCGTTTGGCTGTTTTCAATGGCAGTTCATGGGCGTTCTGGAAACCGTAAAGGTTTAATTCATAAACTTATAGAAAGCTGTTTCAGATGGAGACAGCTTTTTTATTTAATATTGATTATAATCCAAACTATATTCGATCAAATTATTTTAAATTTGTCATACGAAAACAACACCATTAGAGTCTAATGATGTTGCTTAGTCTTTGCGTTTTTACCTTAGCGATAAAATTGGTAAAAAATTGTCTTTTTTTGGCGTTTAGACAATTTTGTTTTGCTTCATCCCTGTATGAAGCATACTAAATCAAGGGGGAATTTAGATTCTGACTGACAGTTTTTTACGGTCGTGAAGTTTCAGTGTTTCAGCCTTGTTAGTGTTTTAATATATAGAATGGTTTTTAGTTTGTGCAAATATATGAAAATAAGACACTGTAAAGTGTTTTTATTTATAAAAAATTTCTTAAACTTGTATTTTAATGTTTAATGATGGAAAGAAAATCAGCAGCGGGCAGTATCCGTAACAAGGAACGCAGTAAAAAGAAATTTTTAGACGCGGTTGGAAAAATCTTGAAAACAAAGGGATACGCCGCATTAAAAGTAAATTATATTGCCGCAGTTGCGGGAGTAGACAAAAAGATGATCTATACCTATTTTGGAGGTATAGACGGATTGATTGATGAGTATATTCTTACTCAGGATTACTGGAGCAAAGCCACTTCCGATACTGTAATGCCTGTTATTGAAGACGGTGGAAGAGAATTTGTGAAAGGGATGCTCACCTCGCAATACGATTATGTATTCAAGAACAAAGAAGCACAGAAACTATTGCTGTGGCGTCTGTCTGAATCGAGGAAATCATTAAAAAAAATGACGGATATACAGGAAGAAAACGGAGAATTTATCTTTAAGTATATTACAGATCCCAATTTCGGTGAAAGTTCGGACGAATTTCGTTCAGTGATGGCCATAATGGTTTCAGGTCTTTATTATCTGAACATGTATGCATCTTTGAATGGCGATGTTTTTTGCGGCATCAACCTCAATACTTCGGAAGGACGTGAGAAAATTAAGAAAGCAGTTTCATTCGTGACGGACGCCTGTTACGATAACCTGCAGGATACAAAATAAACGAATAATATGAAAGCTGTTTCGATTTTGAAACGGCTTTTTCTTTGTATAATGTAAGAAAAGAATAAATCAACAAAGATTGTATTTTCAACTTTTGTGAAACAAATTTGTTGTCTTTGCTTTATAAAAATATACAATGATTTTTGTGGCAGATTTGTACAAATCATATCCTTATTTGTCCATGTTTTCGCCTTTGTTGCTGAGCTACCTTTGTCTTATCAGTAACATTAAAAAATAATTCAAAATGAAAACAATCAATGTACCCGCAAAAGAACAAGTAAGTGAACAGTCTCAAATGATTTTCGATGCCATTACCAAAAAAATCGGGAAAGTCCCAAATCTTTTTGCTACAATCGGTTATTCTGCAAACGCCTTGAAAGGAATTTTAGAATTTGAAGAAGCCTTTGCAAAAGGAGCTTTCAGCGCAAAAGAACGTGAAGGAATTAATCTAGTTGTTTCGCAAACAAATAATTGTACTTACTGTTTAGCGGCTCATACAATGCTTGCAGGAATGAAGGGTTTCAGCAGCGATGAGATCATCGAAATGAGAAAAGGACATTCTTCAGATGCAAAACTGGAAATTGTATTGCAATTAGCAAAATCTATTGTAGAAAATAAAGGAAACGCCGATGCTTCCTTGAAAAACACATTTTTTGAAGTTGGTTATAACGAAGCTGCGCTGATTGATCTTATCGGAATTATTACCGTTCGTACTTTCACCAATTACGTTTACGCGGCGACCGAAATTCCTGTAGATTTTCCATTAGCGCCACAGGTTTAATTAATTTTTTTAGGAGCTTTATCCTGCTCTCCGCACTCGCTATTTTTTTGGATTCGGCGCGGCAGCAAAGCTGCCGCGCCGAATCCAAAAAAATGAGCTCAAACAATCGCTGCGATCAGGGCTAGGAATTTGCGACTGCAAGTAAGAGCAAGAATTAAGCATCCAGTTTGTCATCCCGATTTCTATGACAAATTGAGTGTAAAATCAAATTAAAATTTAAGGAAAATCCGTATTCAATATTCAACAAAAAAGGTTTTACAGAAAGTTCTGTAAAACCTTTTATTTTTAAATAAATTTCAGATTAGTAACCCAAATAATAATCAGGGCTCAACCAGTAAGGACGATTCAATCCATAATGTTCTTCAAGCATTTTCTCCGCCTCACAGAACGCACCTTCTACCCAGCCTTGCTGATCAGAATACGCTTCTCCGATGATGTGAATATGTTCATTAGAAACAGGCTTTCTCATATATGGCATTACATCTTTTACCAAGTATCCGGCTTTCCATGCATGATATCCAGCTCCGAAAGGATCGTCTGTCCAGTCCTTAAAATACGTTACATAAGGCTCCGGAATTGTTATTTGATCACCGTGAAGCTCACGAAGCTGAGCCATCAACTCATCGACCATCAGTTTCGTTGCCTGAACATCATCTAATTCATGTAGTTCTTTTAATGAAGCAGATTTCGCAGCCTTAACTTCAAAAAGAATCTTGTCATCGGAAAGCGCTTTCCAGAAGGTTTCTGTTTCCATATCCCCATAGCTTCCCAATAGCATAGAGTTGTCTGTCTGCTCGTCCGTTCCGAAATAATAGCACTGTCTCATCGGCAAATCCGTGATTGAATGCCCGTGATCGATACCCAATTCTTTCCACCACGGATACGGAAAGCCCATCAAAATTTTAAATGCAGGCTCCATGATCACCGAACGGATATTGTAATTCAGCTTAGAATTTTCATTCACATTAAAAAAGAAATTATTCTGATCCAAAAGCTCTAGAGACTTTCTCGGCATTGCCAAAACAATCGAATTGGCGTAAACTTTCCACGTTGTATTTGTTTTTAAATTAAGGAAAGTCAGCTCATATTTGTGAGTCGTTAAAAGGGGATGATCTTTTCTGAAAGTAATTAATTTATTCTCAGACCAGATTGTTGCTCCTTCAGAGTCATATTCCATATAGGCATTGGCAATGGCATAAGCGATGCTGTCATAACCTTCTTCAATGGTTTTATATTTTGTGTCCGCAGAGAAATCTCCAACCATGTAAGGAAATGCCTCCGCCGAATTCCAGTTGATTGTGTTTGAGTAATATCCTCCTGCATTGGCCAAAAATTCATAACCTTCCTGTGAAACCTGATCTTTTAGTAAGTTCCAGAAACCCAGATCATTTACTTTACGTTTGTCATAAGGAGAATTTGGGAAATTGTAAACCAATCTGGGCTTGATGTCGTCCCAGTCCACACTCGTTAATTCAAACGAATAGTCATACATTGTTTTTCCTCTCTTTATTTTTTCGCCATATTTCTCAGCAACCCATGGATCTGCCATCAAAACATCGTAAATCACTTTATTAAATAATTGATCCGAACTAAAACCCAAATCATCATCATTTAAATAATATCTTGTAATCAATTTTTCCCCTTTATCCTGAGCAACGTTCCAAGCATTTTGTAAGCAACGTTCTTTTCTAAGATACATTAGCAATTTTGATGCTTCTCCCATCGGGAAATCGACAGGCGTCATAATATCTTTTAAAATAGGAATACGTTTTTGTTTATCCAAAGGGTCTGGGTAACCTTCAATTAAATTAGTCACAATTTCCTGAGAAGTAAGGTAACGCATACCTCCCAATTCGCCCCAGAAATTCATTCCTGGCATGATAACAGACTCCAGTCTTCCGCCAAGTTTTTCGTTCATGTCGAAAATCTGCACATCACTTGGTTTAAATCTTTTGTCCGTTACCAAACGATAAGCCGTATATAATCCGGAAGTTCCGGCTCCGATGATGGCTACTTCAATTTTTAAATCAGGGTGCATTCCCGGATTTAGAGGTGTGTTTTTGTTCATAGTATTTCAGTTTTTTAATTTGATTTAAAATTTTTTAAAGTAATTTCTTCCTAATTGAAAAGGTGTAATATCAAAATCCGTATGTCCATCCAATACAAGATCGGTCATGATTTTTCCTAAAAACGGAGTGAATTTTGCCGCCCAACCTGTCGCATACACTACAATGTTTTTGTGATTCGGAACGTAGCTTGGCGCAAAATCAATCAATAATTCTTTATTTTCTATGGTGCTTAAAGAAATAAGACATGTTGAGGTGTATTCAGGCTCAATAGCCAAACCAGTCATGTGCTCTTCCACCCATTCGGAAGTATAATCCAATTCTAATTTATTTGGAATTAAAGTTCTTTCACTTGGATCGCTAAGCGGAGTAATCACAAAATCCGGCGCAACACGAATATAATCCGGATGATCCCAATCTACACTAGGAAAACCGTAGAACTGGTTTCCATTGTTTCCGACTTTATTTTGGAACACAAACCAAGTCGGATATTGAATATTGGGATCTGTTTTTTTGAAATAGGCTGAAGCCATATTCCAGTACGTTGCCTCAATTTTAAAATGTAATAAATTAATAACGCTATTTATATAAGGCCCGGGAATAATCGCCAGCTTTTTAGTGATATAGCTTCCGTTGGGAGTGATTACTTCAAAAAGATTATCCTCAAGATTTTTAATATTTAAAACAGGAGAATTTTCTTCCAGATGTACGGATTCTGCTTTCTGACAAAGATTTAAAAGGGTTTCAATGGTTGCTTTAAAATTAATGCTTGCACCGTCTGGCTGAAACAATCCGGTATAACTTTCAGGAAGATTTCTGAAATGATATTTTTCTTCGATTTCTTTGGAAGTAAGGGTAGTATAGGGAACATTCAATGCCTTCAAAGCTTCTTCGGCTTCTGCAATATTTCCTTCGGTAGACTTTACTTTGGGATCGCCGAACCATAGGGTTCCGACCTTGTCAAGAAGTTCAACATCGGTTTCTTTTTGCAGTTCGTCCCAATAAGGTATCGCATCCAAAGCCATTTTCACCATATATTCATCAGGATAAGGGATTCGGAATTGTCTCGAAACTCCCGCAGAGCTTCCTAATTGATTCACAAAAGTGAATTGTTCCAGAACTAAGGTTTTTGCATTGCGCTTTCCAAGATGATACGCAGTTGCCAAACCTATTGCTCCTCCACCAATGACGATTACGTCGTAGTTTTCTTGAGTCATGTGTTTATATTTTTAGCTTTTATGGTCGTTTGGAATAGGCCAATAGAAAAAGGCACGATAGATTATATGTGCCAAGATTCTTATCTGCCAATTCAAATGAATAGTTTTTTTAATCTAAAATACTCGTCGCCGGTACAATCAAGTATGTTGTTGCAAAATAGATATAATAATATCATTATGCTTTTCAAAGTAACAAAGGAAAAAGTATATTTTGGGTAGTGTAAATAACCAATCAGTACTTTCAGTAAAAATACTTAATTTCCGATTACATACCACATTTTTTATAAAAATTAAAATTTTTTTCATATACTTCCGTCAACTGAATGCTCTTTCATGCATTCTTAGGAATAACAATTTAAAATAAAACCTTATCCTAAAAATAAAAAAGGCAACTATTCTTTGTGTTAAAAAGAGTAGTTGCCTTTAAAAAACTAATTGTACGTAAAATTTTATTCCGATATAAATACGGAAACTATATAAGAAACTATATAAATTTTAATTAAGAGTGATGATTTTGTTAAAAACATTTCCTCCTTCCTCAACAGTGATGATGTATTTATCAGCTGTTTTCAGGTTAAGGTCAAATGTAAGATCAAGATCACCGTTAGATGCTTTTTTTGTTGCATTGTAATAAATATTTTCAGCAAGATCGGTTACAGAAATAGTTGCACTGTTTTTTACACCCGAAAGATGAAGCTTAACCATATTTCCGGAAATGGTATATTCAGGTTTATTTATTTCAGAAAAAGGAGTTTTTTCGATCTGTAAAGTATTGTCATTGCTTATATTGATTTTATACTTTTCAATCTTCTGATCAGATTCAGCAACAAGGAAATAAGTTCCCGCAGCTAGATTTTCCAGATTATAAGATTTAGTTACAGATTCTTCATTACCTGTTTTTTCAGAAAATAATTCTCCGTAAGTATCATTATAAATTACTAAAGATATATTTTTTGCATTAAGTACTTCAAAATTTACAGTTTTTGCTGTTGCAGTTCCAAAAGATAGAGCAAAATCTCTGTCTTTACTCATCAAACTTGCTGAGATTAAAAGGAATCCCACAAGGAAAGCGGATTTTAATAATTTAGTCATAATGATAAAGTTTTTGTTATCAGTTATTTATATTGCAAATGTATGACGGATATCATTCTTAATCTATAATATAATTTTCATATTTATGTGCTATTTTAACCTTTTAATTAAATAATTAAATATTATTTGTTAATTTTGTACATGAATTATTTTGAATAAAATGAAACATTCACATCCTGCCTTTGAAGCTGTAAAACCCAATATTGGAAGCAGTTTCACGAGTTTGAAGTTTCTTCGGAATGAAAATATAAAGTCGCATGTTTGGCATTATCATCCCGAAGTTGAGCTTATTTTTGTGTGCGGAGGTTCCGGAAAAAGGCAGATCGGAAGCAATATTTCCTATTTTACGGACGGCGATCTTGTAATGATGGGAAGCAATCTCCCGCACTGCGGAATGACCAACGAAAACACCAATAATGATTACGAAATGGTGATCCAATTCAAACCGGACTTTTTAGGTGAAAATATTTGGGAATTGCCTGAAATGCAAAGAATTGCCGCTTTGCTGGAAAAGTCAAAAGCTGGAATTGTTTTTTCGGAAAATGTAAAAAAAACGATCGGGAAAAAGATTGTAGAAATGCACGAATCTTCTTCATTGGAAAGGCTTGTCAAGTTCCTGGAAATCCTCGATACATTGGCTGCCACACAGGATTACAGGATTTTAAATGCCGGAAAATATTACCTCCAGACTCAGGTAGAAGATAATGAAAGAATCAATCTGATTTTCAATTATGTAAAGGATCATTTTAAGGAACAGATAACTTTGGAAGAAATTGCGGATTTAGCGAATATGAAAGTGCCGTCTTTTTGCCGTTATTTCAAGAAAATTACGAACAAAACATTCACTCAATTCGTCAACGAATACAGGATTACTCATTCGCTGAAGCTCCTTGCAGAAAAGCCTTTGAGCATCACCGAGGTTTGTTTCGAATCTGGGTTTAATAATTTTAGTTATTTCAATAAAACATTTAAAGAATACATTCAAAAAAGTCCGTCGCAGTATAGAAAAGAGTTCAATTTTTTTATAGAATAATTTTTTAGGAGCTTAATCACCGCTTTCCACTGTATCTTTTTGGTTACGGGTTCCTGAACATTCGTTCGTAAACTTTCAGTTTATGCTCCACCCGCAACCAAAAAGGATGTCGTTTCAATAGGGGCTAGGAATTCGCCGAAAAAACAATATTTGGAGGAATTATCAAGAAACGACAAAAAAATATCATAAAAAATCACAAAAATAATCAATAATAGAAAATTTAATGATGAGTTTACTAATTTTACACTTGGAATTACTGGATAAATTCATTTTCAGAAAACAACAATATGGAAAATATTAAAATGATCGTAACCGATATGGACGGAACTTTTCTCAACTCACATCACGAGATAAGTCCTGAATTTATGGGCATTTACAACGAACTTAAAAGAAGAAATATCCTGTTTGTTCCTGCAAGCGGAAGACAGATGATGGGGATTACAAAATATTTCGGTGATATTGAAAACGAAATGGCTTTCATCGCTGAAAATGGGGGATATGTTAAATATCAGAACAAAGAACTTTTTGTAGATCAGTTAGATCAAAAATATATAGCGGAAATTATTACAACAATTCGTAGAATTCCCGGTGCGACGGCAGTTTTGTCTGGAAAGAAGAAAGCCTATTATGAAACGGATAATCAGGGTTTTATCGATTATATTTCACAATTTTATACCGATAACGAAAGGAGAGAAGACCTTACATTGGGTGTTGATGACAGTATATTTAAAATAGCAGTTTATCATGCGCAAGGTTCCGAAGAAAATTTGTATCCAATTCTAAAAGACTTCGAAAAATATGACCTAGAAGTCGTAGTTTCCGGACAATATTGGCTGGACATCATGAATAAAAACATCAATAAAGGAAATGCTTTAGAAATCCTTCAAAAATCTCTTGGGATTTCTCCCGAACAAACGATGGCATTTGGAGACTACATGAATGATATCGAAATGTTGAAAAATGCAAAATATTCCTATGCCATGAAAAACGCCCATCCTTCTGTAAAAGCTGCCGCAAGTTTTGAAGCTTGTACCAACGATAATTTTGGCGTACTGAAAACAATTAAAGATTATTTAAATTAAAGGTTGGAATGATCTTTATGTGAATTTAATTCAAAAGAAATAATCACATAATTAAAGATTGTTAAAGGTCAAACAAAAAGGTGAATCTTTTGGGATTCACCTTGTAATATAGTATGTAATTATCTGTTACGACTGGATAAACTCCAAAATATCTTTATTAATTGTCTCTGCTTCCGTAGTCGGCATTCCGTGAGGAAAACCTGGATATGTGATTAACTTTCCGTTTTTCAATAACTTAGCAGATTTTACACCTGCGTTTTCGTAAGGAACAATTTGGTCATCTTCACCATGAAGAACCAAAACCGGAATATCAACCGCTTGTAAATCTTCTCTGAAATCTGTCTCAGAAAACGCTTTAATTCCTTCATAATGAGCCACAATTCCGCCCATCATACCTTGTCTCCACCAGTTTCTTTGTATACCTTCTTTCACATTTGCGCCTTCTCTGTTGTAACCATAAAAAGGAACAGTTAAGTCAATATAAAACTGCTGTCTGTTATTTAAAGTCTGATCTCTGATATTGTCGAAAACCTCCATTGGAACTCCATCCGGATTGCTTTCATTCTTCACCATTATTGGTGGAACGGCACTTATTAAAACTGCTTTTTTAGCTCTTCCGTTTGCATATTTGTTGACGTAACGAATCACTTCACCACCGCCTGTTGAGTGACCGATGTGAACAACGTCTTTCAAATCAAGAAATTTAACCAATTCTGCTGCATCTGCTGCATATTGTTCAATATTATGTCCGTAAATATTTTGGCTTGAGCGACCATGGCCTCTTCTGTCATGTGCAATCACTCTGTATCCTTTTTGTAAGAAGAAAATCACCTGTGCATCCCAATCGTCGGATGATAAAGGCCATCCATGGTGAAACATTAATACTGGTCCTTCTCCTTGATCTTTGTAGAAAATTTCTGTTCCGTCTTGTAATTTTAGTGTACTCATTGTTTTAAATTTTTAATGTTTGTTATTATTTTAATTGATATTTTTCTGTTTGAATTCTTTAGCAAATGTAGACTAGATAGATTCCTCCGACATTAATCTAGTTTAATTTCGTTCGATTTAATAAAAGTTAATTCAAAATAATTTTTAATTTTAAAACTTGTATTAATAATCGGCTGTTTAATAATATGATATAAGAGAAGGTAAAATCCAATTACCTGTAAGAGAAATAATAAAAGCCACTACAATTGCTTCCAAAACAAAACCGTTATTTTTCAGGTTGAATGAAAATTTTTTTCGCCGGAAATTTCTCAATTTCACCTTCGGAAAGACCAAAATTAGTCACCACAACGTCTTTTGGATTTCCAGCCAACCATTCACTTAAATCAATAGATTCGTAAATTCCGCTATTAAATCCAATCAAAACTTTACAAACCGTGTTTCCTGTATTTTTAATATAATGTCCGGCTCCCATCGGAACATAGCCAACATCTCCGGCATTGAATTGCTCAGTTACAACAGTGCCTTCCGCAAGGAAAACCGACATTTCAGCCTGTCCGGAAATATAATATTGCCATTCATCTGCGTTGGGATGCCAATGCATTTCTCTCAAAGCTCCAGGTTGCAATTCCAAAATAGAACCTGCCATTGTTTTGCTGATCGGGAATTCTTTGCTTGTCACCAATCTTTGCAAACCACCTCCGGGAATGATTCTCGGTTGTTGAGAGTGTAAAGGATAACGGTGAAGGTTGGTAAGTTCAATATCAGACTCTTCGGGACGTGCTGTTGCATTGAAAGACAGTTCGTCTGGAACGATACCTTTTGCAAAATAGGCTTCTTTTTGAGGTAATTTTGAAACTTCTTCTAAAGTTAAACCTAAATTCTGAGCAACAATTTCCGGAGGCATGCAAGAAACAAAATCGGTAACACTGAATGTATGATCTTCTGAGAAATTTCCATTATCAAAAATTAAAATAAAATGACTTTCTTCCGTTCCGGTCGCCTGAATCGAGTGTCCGTAACCTTTTGGAAAATACCAGACGTCTCCCGACTCAAAATTATCTGTATAACTGTGTCCGTCAGGATGAATAATTGTTGTGCGTACCGTCCCAGAAATCACATAAGCCCATTCTGCTGCATTTGCGTGCCAATGAAGTTCGCGCATACTTCCCGGCTGCAATCTCATGGAAACTCCCGCAATGCCTATTGAGGCTGGAAAATCTGTTACAGATGCTCCTCTTGTTGTTCCACCATCGTTGGTGCGGGGTTCTTTTTTTTCTAATTCGTATTTAAAACGTAAAGATTCGGTGTTCATAATATTTTTTTAGTGGTGATAAATAATTTAATTTTTTACTAAAAAGGTTGATTATACTTTCCCGTCAATGCTTTATTTTCGATACTTTTTGCAAAGTTTGGTGTTTCTTCGTGGTTGTGAGCATCCGAAGCAGCTTGTCTTGAGGCGGCTGCACTTGCAAGATCGATTCCGTGTTCTTTCATGTATTCGAACATTTCAGGTGTTGCTGTTGCGTGAATTTCGTTGGTGTACAAAGTTGTATTGTCATCAATTTTTGTAGCTTTCAGTTCCCATAAAACCTGAACTTTTGTTCTTCCGTTTTTGGTAATTGAATCCGAAATCGAAAGCATTCTGCAATAATCCGGACGATAAACAGTCGCGATATAGTGTTGTACCATTAAAGCATCGCCGATTGTTTCTACATTTAATGAAACCGGCTCACCATCGAAAGTGGTAGAAATCGCCGCTCCGATGTGCTGAGTAGAGCAACGCTGATATTCTGCATCGGGAAGATTAAGCAACCAATCGGCAATATTTACTTTTTCGATTGGTGCATTGATAATCGCAGTTACACTTGAATGAGATAATGCATTTTCTGAAGTTTGTAGGATTTCCATAATGTTTTTTGATTTAAGCTGTTTGTATTATTTAATGATGTAAAGCTACAATCAACCCGTTTCAAAATCATTTGATATTCGATGAACAGGCAGAAAGTATCGTTGGATAAAAGAAAAAATCATTGGGAGTAAAAAATAATGCTTCAAAATTTCAAAAACCTCGAAGCTTTGAGCCATAAAATTTGTATGATTTTGAAAGAATAACAAACTTTGTAAATATTTTCTGGATTTCTTATGACCGGCTGCCACCTAGCCCCGATTGCAATGAAAATCCTTTTTTGCAAAAAAAGATTGTAATGAAAAGCGGGAAATAGCTCCAAAAAAATCAAATTAAAAACAAGATCTTTCAAAAGAAAATGCAGAATATTCCGTTTAATTCTTAAATTTGGCTAATGCGAAAGAATCTTTATCTCATCATCATATCATTTACTCTTGTGAGTTGCTACACATATCAGGTTAAAAAACCTGTAGATCCTACAATTGATAATAAACAAGGAGGCAAAAATAGTCCGGCTCTTGCCAATAATAATCCTATGCAGGCAAGAGATATAAAGGCTGATCCCAAAAACATGAATCCGCAACAAGTACCTGCTCCGATTAATGTTCAGGAAAAGCTTGCGGCGAATAAAAATGTTAAAATTGATGTTGATGGTAAGTCTTACAAAGTAATCGTTGACCGTTGGGAAGGTGATAGCCTGGTTGCTCACCCGGTTCGTAATTCCAAAATAACTTTGAAATTCCATAAAAACCAGATCAATGCTGAGAAAATTGCTGAAAAACGCTTCTCACAACCAATCGCAGATATTATAACTGTTGTTGCTTATGCGAGTATTGGTGTAGGAATTTGGCTTCTTGTGCGTTAATTAGTAGAGCCTGTTTAAATTTCATTCGGAAATAAAACTTAAACAGGCTCTAAGATTCTTGTAAAGATTAAATTATTTAAAAAGCCATTTTCTAATAAGTTTAGTATAATTTGGCATTACCACAAAAACCATTAGGAAAACAATACAGCAGGAGATTAGAAGTCCGTCAAAATAATGATTGACAGGTATTTTTAACAATCTTAAAAGAGGCAAAATTAATAGAGGAATCAATAACGATAAAGGATAAATTGCCGACCAAGTTACCAAAAACTGTTTCCATCGAACGGGAACTTTTGTTTCATTTTCGTTTTCAAATAGAAAATCCAGACCGGATTTTATTTTATAATTGTCATTTTTTCTGAACAAAGGATTGGCTTTTTCGATCAGTTTTTTTCTGTCGTCGGATTCCATCCAGTTTTTAAGATTTTCAATCGTGTCAAATCTTATAATAACTGTATAAACAAAGGTTAAATCTTGAATAGGTCTTATAATTTGCCAATCGATAAAGCCTTTGGATTGTTTTGTGGTGGGAACAATTTCATCGAGCCATTTTTCGTATTTCTGCTGTTTTCCATCCAAAATGTGATGGGTAATCACTACAGATGCACCTTGATTTTCCATAATGATATTTGTTTTTGATTAATTAATGATAGATTTTAAAAATAATTTAGCTTCAGAAACTGCTTTTAAAATAACTTCATTGAGTTGTTCTAAAGTCTCTTTTGATATTAGATTTTCATCTTTAGTTAATTCAAGAATATCTAATTTTTCCTGTAATAATGGCAATAATCCCATGATTGCAACACTAGATTTCAAGTCGTGCGCTCTTAATTTTACAATTGTGAAATCCTGTTTCTCATATGCTGATGTTAGCTGTTCGATATGTTGAGGGATATTATCGATAAACTGTTGGGTAACAATCTGTTCAAAACTTTTGTCGCCACCGCTTATCGACTGCATGTAAGAAAGATCAATGATTTGATAAATAGGTTCTTCTTCTGTAATTTTTGTCGTTAATTCATCGGATTTTTTTAATCCAAAATTCGAAATTAGTTTAAAAAGTTCTTCTTCTTTAATCGGTTTCGAAATATATTCATTCATACCGCGACTCAGGCATTTTTCTCTTTCTCCTGCTAAAGCATGAGCTGTCATCGCAATAATCGGAATATCAAGTTGCAGAACCTCACGAATTTGCTGAGTCGCTGCATAACCATCCATTTGCGGCATCTGAATATCCATTAAAACCAAATCCGAATTGTTATTTTTAAGATAATCAACCGCTTCCAAACCGTTTGAAACTATATCAAAATCGATATTCCATTGAAGGAGTAAATGCTTCATCAAACTTTGATTAATTGCATTATCATCGACCACAAGAACTCGTAAAGGCGCATTAGACTTATCTTTAAAATAATAAGTATCTACGGTAGAAATCGTCGTTAATTGTTCTTTTGAAATAATGTAAGGAATGTAGAAATGAAACGTAGTTCCTTTTCCTTGTTCGCTCGTTACCTCGATATCACCGTTTTGAAGAAGAATCAATTTTTTCACAATCGATAATCCCAAACCGGTTCCTCCATAATTTCGGGTAATGGAATCTTCACCCTGATTAAATCTTTCAAAAACTTCATCTAGTTTTTCCTTATTAATTCCAATTCCGGTGTCTGAAACTTTAAAACCAATAGTTACATCATTTTCAGTTTGTTTTTTATTGTAAACTTCAATAATAATGCTTCCCTGATGGGTAAATTTAATGGCATTTCCGATGAGGTTGACCAAAATTTGTGTCAATCGTGTTGCATCACCATTCAAAGTATCGGGAATTGTAGAATCAACTTTGCTGGAAATAGTAAGTCTTTTCTCCTTCGCTCTTTCCAGAAAAAGAGTTTCCACAGAATTAATTAATCCATTGATACTGAATATTCCAGGAGTGATTCTCATCATCCCGGCTTCAATTTTTGACAGATCTAAAATATCATTAATAATCGTCATTAAATTCTCTCCCGAGCGCTGAATTGAGGAAACATATTCCGTTGAAGTTGCATCCAAAGTTCTCTTTTGTAATAAATTGGTGAAGCCTAAAATTCCACTCAAAGGAGTTCGAATTTCGTGGCTCATGTTGGCGAGAAAATTTTCTTTTGTCTGCGCTGCAACTGATGCTTTTTTCTCTGCAACGTTCAATTCTTCAATCAATAATTGTTGTCTTCTGAATTGTCTTAAAATATGATAGCCAACAACTGCACCACTCAAAATCAATAAAATCAACAGAGACATGTCATAAATTCTGGCTTTTCTTCCCATTTCCTCGCTTTGTTTACTGAGATCGACCATGTGTAATCTTCGACTTTCGTAAATTTTTGCTGTAATGGTTGTAATTTCATTGGAAATCTGTCTTGCACGAGGATTGGCAATGGAAGTATTATCATCCATATTCCCCAAAGAAAGATAGCGATGAAGCAATTTTTCCTTAGTTGTTTTCTTTTCCATAGCCAAAACGCTGAGTCTATGAATCAGGCGTTCTTCTTCGGCATCTGCATTGTCTTTGGAAAGAGAATCTAGAAAGTTTTCAATCTGATTGATTTTCTGATCGATACCTTCCAAATGTGTCGTATCATTGGTTGCGATGGAAGCTCGGATCCTACTTTCAACACCCAAAATATCGCGGTCTATCTCTCGTAAATGATTGCTGGATCGCAGTTCGTTGAGAAGAGTATTGTTATTTTGGATGAGTTCTTTTGTATTTTTAGCTGAATTAATCTGTACAGCAATCAATAATATCGTACCTGCAATGAATGTGAGGACTATGAAATAACTGAATCGTTTGTTTCCCATTATTGAGGTTATTTTTTTCATAATTGAATATGTACTTTTATAACATAAAATTTATCATTCGATAGGAATCTAAGCAATGATTTAAGATGGAATATCTAAAAAAATAAGTTTGGATTCCTACGGAATTACAAAGCATTGTTTTTATGTAGATGTTTCTTTTGCACTGAATCTGCAGTCCGGCTTGAGTGGAGCTCTTTTTATCTGGACTGAAAGGGAAGATAAAAAAGCGGGAACGGAAGACGGATAAAGCTGCCCAAATAATAAATCAGGCAATATTAAAAAACATTCATTCTTATGTTAAGTGCCTTTCTGTAGGCATCTGCAACGGGAATAAATTTTCCGTTAATCATAATTCCGCCATCCTGCAACGTGTCGATTTTCCCTATCGAAATGATATACGAACGATGAACTCTGATGAAATTTTCCTTTGGAAGACGTTCTTCCGCAGCCTTCATCGTTCCGTGAATCACAAATGTTTTTTCTTTGGTGTAAAACTTTACGTAATCTCCCATTGCTTCGGCATAAAAAATGTCATCCAGCTTCAAACGTCGCGTGATATTGGAATCTCGCACGAAGAGAAATTCATCTTTACTGATCTGTATATTTTCCTTTTTGCTATCGAAAATTGTCTGCGCTTTGCTCATCGCCTGCAAAAATCTCGCAGGAGTAAAAGGCTTAAGCAAATAATCTGCGATATTCAGTTCAAAGGCTTCCAAAGCATATTCTTTTTTGGAAGAGGTGAAAATAATGATGGTGTCTTTACCAGAAAGGTTTTTCGTTAATTCAATTCCTGTCATTTCAGGCATTTCGATATCCAGAAAAATGAGGTCTACCGGATTGTTTTGCAAATGATTGTAGGCATCGATAGCATTACAAAATTCGCTGACAATGGTAAGTCCCGGAATTTGCTTTGCGAGATGCGCAAGGGTGGTTCTTGCGATATCATTGTCATCAACGATTAGGGCTTTCATGGGGGTATATTTATGATTTTATACAAATATACTTATTACTTTCTTATTTTTTTGCTTTGAAATTTGAGTTATCTGAAGTATGAACGGATCATCCATGCCATTTCTTCATGGGTTTCCATCAAGCCTGTAATAAAATCACTCGTTCCGAAATCTTTATATTTTTCGGCAAAAGGAGTGATGTTTCCGCGAAGAAATTCGATGATGCTTTCGTGGTCGCTCAACAGATCTTTCATGTAGCCTAATCCGTCGTTTGTTCTGTCGCTGTATTCGGTAAGATGCGTCAATTCAAGATAAGATTTTAGGGTTGCAGGAGCGTAGTGTCCGATTTTTCTCATACGTTCTGCAACGCTGTCGATCATCTCATCTAGCTGATTGTATTGATTTTCGAAAAAGATGTGCATTGCATGAAAATTGTCGCCTGTGACGTTCCAGTGTGCGTTTCTTGTTTTTACATATAAAACAAATTCGTCTGCCAATAATTTTGCTAATTCTTCTGCCACCGCATCGGTGTTTTTTTCTGTAATACCAATTTTTGCTTTCATGATGTTTCTTATTTAAATTAATAATTGTGTTGTTTTCTGATATAAAGTTCAGGAAGAATAAGGCTTTTTGAGATGAGTTTTCGATGAATGGGCAAAATGAGTCGGTGAAGTGGGCAACAGATTAGATTTTAATTTTTCTTTTATCAAAAACATTTTGACACATTTGTGTCACGCATCCCTTTTCTTTCCGACGCAACTTTGTAGTACAAAATTTAAAAAACGTATTACAATGAAAAATATATTATTAATTCTTGGGCATCCTTCAAAAAATTCGTTCAATAATGCTTTGCTTGATGCCTATAGAAAAGGAGCAGAAAGTGAAGGGGCAACGGTAAAAACAATTTACATCTCAGACCTTGATTTTGACGTAAATCTTTCAGACGGTTACAAAAACGGCGAAACCATGACTCTTGAGGATGATTTAATTAAATCTCAAAAACTCATCAAATGGGCAGATCATGTTGTAATCGCTTTTCCGAATTGGTGGGGATCTATGCCTGCAATTACAAAAGGGTTTATCGACAGGATTTTTCTTCCCGATTTTGCATTTAAACATCATTCAGGAAAGATTTTCCCAGAAAAATTATTAAAGGGAAAAAGTCTTCGCCTTTTAGTAACAATGGATACTCCAAAATGGTGGTTTTACCTTATTTATAGAGCATCTCTTTATCAAATTCTAAAGAAAATAGTCTTCGGATATGTTGGATTTGATCCGATAAAATTTTCAACATTTGGTTTCATGAGAAAATCTACCGATAAGCAAAGACAAAACTGGATAAAAAAAGTAATGGATTTAGGCAAAAAGTTTAAATAAAATCAAAGTGATTTCAATCACACTTTTTTAGTGATTTTAATCCTTCTCCTAAGGCTTTACGCTGAACTAACTTTGTCTCAACAAAAAGAAAAATAACAATTAAAAATAAAAAAATTATGACAACTAATATTTTTGAAAAAGCAGAAATTGGATTTTTAAAATTAAAAAACAGAATTTCAATGGCTCCTATGACAAGAGCGAGAAATGCTGACGGAATTCCCAACGAACAAAACGCTTTATATTACTCACAACGTTCTGGTGCAGGACTGATTATTACTGAGGGAACAGCAATTTCCGAAACGGCAAAAGGCGTTTTACACATTCCCGGTTTGTACACAAAAGAGCAAGTGGAAGGCTGGAAAAAAGTAACAAAAACCGTAAAAGAAAATGGTAGTCTCATTTTCACACAGTTATGGCACGTGGGAAGAGTTTCTCATACTTCAATTCAGCCCAACGGAATTGCACCTGTCGGACCATCGGATATTCAAGCGGCCAATTCTTACGCTTGGGGATACGACGAAAATGGAAAAGAAGGATTTGTAATTTCTTCAAAGCCAAGAGCGCTTTCAACAGATGAAGTGAAAGGTGTTGTAAATGACTTTGTAAATGCTGCAAAAAACGCTATGGATGCTGGTTTCGATGGGGTAGAGCTTCATGGAGCAAATGGATATTTGATCGAACAATTTCTAAATCCTTTCGTAAATAATCGTACCGACGAATACGGCGGAAGCATCGAAAATCGCTCAAGATTTTTACTTGAAACACTAGATGCTGTGATCGCTGTAGTTGGAAATGAAAAAGTTGGAGTAAGATTAACTCCTTATGGTGGACTGAATGAACTTCCGCATTATGACGAAATCGAAGAAACTTATCAATATTTAGCCAAAGAAATCGGAAAAAGAAACATCGCTTATATCCATTTGATGGATCAACAATCGAAAGGAAGTCATGCTTTACCCGAAGGATTTTTAGAACGTTTTCGTACTTGGTATGATGGTGTGATTATTCTTGCAGGAAGCATGAATAAAGATAAATCTGAAGATCTTATCAATGCAGGTACTATTGATATTGCAGGTTTTGGAGAACCGTTTATCTCAAATCCGGATTTAGTTGAACGTTTGCAGAATAATTGGGAACTTACTCCTCCTAATCGCGATCTTCATTACGGCTTAGGCTCTCACGGATAAACCGATTGGAAAGTTTATAGCAATTAAATTGATTATTTTAAGCTCTTCAGATTTTCTGAAGGGTTTATTTTTTTCTTGATAATTTATATTAGACAAAAATTTTTTTTAATAATTCAATATTAAAAAATTCACAAATAATTGAAAATTTTAATTTAATTTTATCCTCCGAAGAATTCTCTTCAATTGTACTGTTTATCGGAAGCGGATATCAGATTCGCTACAGATTTTTCATGGCAAGATATCTCGTCATGATTCAATTTTAAATCATAATTTTTTAATAAACTAAAATAATAACTATGAAAAATTTATTCAAGTACATTCTATTGGTAAACATTGCCTTATTTTCTGTAGCTTGTAGCTCAGATAGGGATGAATTTATCGATGAACAACCGAGTGAAGTAACGACCGTATTCTACAAAAATGCAACAGAATTGGCTGCGACTTACGATCCTTCAAACAGTGTAAGTCAGACAATGAGAGATCAGATTTATGACCTTTATAAAAAAGGAAAATGGAGTGAACTGGAAACTTTATTTGTAAGCAATAATTTAAATGGAAAATGGCCGCCTGCAAATGGAGGATTTAATATTGTAGATGATACGCCAATTACGATGGGGCAAAAATACGACCGATACAGCGGTGCAATCGGAACTTACAGCGGGACGGGAGCGCCAACTCTGGGCGGAAGTTTTACAAGCCCGATCATTAACGGATACGTTTACACTTTCGGGCAAAGAGCATTGAATCAACCAGAAAATTCTTATGATTTTTATTATGAAATTGAAGTTTTAAATAATTTATTAACTTTCAAAGGACAAACTGCGGATATTATTCCTTGGTTTGGTCAAGTTGGTCGTGGAAAACAAACAATGTGGAAAATCCCGATCGATCCTGCAACGGGTTATCAAAAAACATGGAACAAACTGGCTCAGGAAGGGTATATTAAAGTAACCATCAAAAAGAATCCAAGTGGAAATTATCCTGGAGCAGTTGGTGTGGTTATTCAACAATAAATAATTTAGATGTATTCAATTTCAAGAAAAATAAACATTGACAATCAGGCTTCTGTTGAAAAAAATATTTTCAGCAATGATGAGGTCGAACCATCAGCAGAAGTAAAATTCAAATGTTGTAATTGTGATCATGAAAATAGCGTTCAAATTACACCTTATGAATCTGGTTTCCCAATTTTTCAATTATATAATGAAGAAAAATTTTTATGTAAAAATGAGTTATTAAGAAATAAAATCGTTTCTAAAACTTCGGAAAATTTACTTCATTTTGGAGAATTGACGGTAAATAATTTACCCACTTTGTATTTCGGAACAGATTGCACATCTTGTCATTCAAAATATATTTGTGTTTTTAGTTATGGAGAAAAGCAACCGGGATTAACTTTGCTTACTATTTCCGGAATTTGGAAATATCATGATATTGAATAAAGTACAATCTAAAATTTGAAATAAGAAAAAGCCACAATCGATAAATTGTGGCTTTTTTTGAAAAAATATACTATAATTAAGATTCGGTGTTCACTAAACTATAATTTAAAGATGCCGGTTCTTTGCCGAACAAACAAGAAAAAATATTCTGAAATTCGTGGATATATTTACATTTAATGGTATTTCCATAAATTTTTAATCCTTCCAGAATTTTCTTTGAATCTAAGTCAAAATCATATTTGATGAATGATTCCGGTCTTTCGTATCGTATACGCTGTTCAGAGCTGTAAGTTCTTGAAAATCCGAATTTTTCTAACCATTCTTCTGTGATTTGGATAGGTTTTATTGATTTTGCGGGAACTGAAAACCCATGAACATCATTCTCAATTTTTACAAAATAATCTTTTTCATCATTTTGGAATATTTCAGTAATATTATAAATCTGATTTTTATATTCCACTAAATTTTTAATTTTTAGATCTGCAACGTTCATAATACTTTGTGTTAAGGTTATTATTAAGTAAAGTGAGTTTTATTTGGTAATAGAAAGGTTGCAAATACTATGCCTTATGCGGTGAATTATATTTTAAACTATTGTTAATTCTGGTTAAAGTTTTTCACGTAAACCCTTTATAGTTCACTGAAAATGAATTTAAACAGATTTTAAACGAAATTTTAAAAGGTTAAAAATGTGGTATTTTTGTGGTATCTGAAATATTTTTAAGAGACAATTATTTTGCAGTTAAGGATTTTCTGTCGATAGTTAGTATATAAGAAATTAAAATAGCTAAAATTAAAATTAATATAAAAACATTCCATGAAGTGGCATGAAGAATATATCCTGTCCCGCTTCCCAAAATACTTGATCCAAAATAGTAAAAAAGCCAATAAATAGAAGTCGCAGAAGATTTTCCCTCCTTTGCACGAAGCGCTGTCATCTGACTTGCCATCGTATGTGCCGCAAAAAATGAAAGCGTAAATACTCCAAGACCGAAAATGACGATGTAAATATTTTCAGAAATTAATAATAAAGTCCCGATCAACATTAATATAATTGAACCTTTAAGAATGTGTTTTTTCTCAAATCTTACAGACAATCGACTCGTTATCATCGTTCCGAAAACTCCGAAAGTGTACATTAAAAATATAAAGGCAATAAAAAAATGACTTAATGAAAATGGTTCATATTCTAATCTGAAAGTCAGGTAATTATAAACGCTTACAAAAGCTCCAATGATTAATGAAGCAATAAAATATAAACGAAGCATATAAGAATCGGTTAAAAATCTTTTCATTTGCTTCATTTTCAGATGATAATCAGTTTTTTGTGGATTGAAAAATTTTGACCTTGGGAAGAGTTTCCAGAAAATTAAACCTAATAATAAACTTTCAATTCCGATAATCAGAACAGCATTTCGCCATCCAAATTCACCAGCCAATATGGTCGCCAAAATTCTTCCGCTCATCCCGCCAATCGTATTTCCGCTTAGATACATACTGATTGCCAACGCAACAACCGAAAGCTGAACTTCTTCGGTAAGATATGCTAAAGCCACCGCAGAAACGCCTGAAATTACAAATCCTTTCAAAACACCGATTGCAATAAGGAGTGTCAAACTCGGAATCCAAGTTGAAACAATCGTTAGTATTGCCGACGAAATCAGTGAAAATACCATTAAATTTTTCCTTGAAAAACTATCTGCCTTAAAAGCGAAAAAGAATAATCCGCAAGCCATCCCGATTGTTGCCGATGAAACCAAAAGCGAACTGTCACCGACCATTGTTTTAAAATGCTCTGCAATCATTGGAAGCAAAGGCTGAAAAAGATAAAGCTGCGCAAAAACAGAAAGTCCGGAAAGGAAAATACAAATTTTAATCAATTGAAAACGTTTACTTTGTCTGTCTGCTTTTTCGCCTGTATCCATGATTTTAAAAATTCAGAAGATTTTTTCACTAAATTTTTTGATAATGCAAAGTTCCTGAAATTTTTTAAATCCGTAAAACGCTTTATTTTGATAATGTTGATCGCTAAAACCGATGATGAAAAATATAACTTTAGATTGATTTTTATCTTAAGCCTTAACAAGTTTTTCTGAATAGATAATCAAGCAAAAATACATTTTTCACCGAAAATGATTATTCAAAAATTTTATTAAATTGTAACCGTAAATCCCCTTACAAATGATCGAAGATTTTCCATTTTACTTATCATTGATTGTTGCAATCGTTTTACTGATTATGGTGGCAAACAAAATTAAAGTCGCCTATCCTGTTTTGCTTGTTATTGCGGGACTTCTGATCAGTTTTATTCCCAATATTCCAATGATAAGGATTGATCCCGAACTTATTTTTATCATTTTTCTTCCACCTTTATTATATGAAGCAGCCTGGTCAATTTCATGGAAAGAATTGTGGAAATGGCGAAGAATCATAGGAAGTTTTGCATTTGTAGTTGTCTTTCTCACAGCAACAACTGTGGCTTTTGTAGCCAATCATTTCATTCCCGGATTTTCTTTGGCGCTTGGATTTTTGTTGGGAGGAATCGTATCTCCGCCCGATGCAGTGAGTGCTGGAGCTATTCTGAAATTTGTAAAGGTTCCCAAAAGAATGTCGTCGATTTTGGAAGGAGAAAGTTTACTGAATGACGCATCTTCATTAATAATTTTCCGTTTTGCAATGATTGCTGTGGCGACGGGGCAATTTATTTGGCATGAAGCAGTTTTAAGCTTTTCGTGGATGGTAATCGGTGGAGTAGGTGTAGGCGTTTTAGTCGGTTGGCTTTTCATGAAAGGGCAAAAAATTTTACCGACAGATGCGAATATGGACACGATTTTAACGATTGTTGCGCCTTACGTAATGTACATCGCTGCAGAAGAAGTCCACAGCTCTGGGGTTTTGGCGGTGGTAAGTGGCGGTTTGTTGTTATCGAATAATAGGCACAATTTTTTAAGTACTTCCTCACGGTTGAGAGGAATTAATGTTTGGGAAAGTCTGGCTTTTGTACTCAACGGATTGGTTTTTATCTTAATAGGTCTCGATCTTCCTGAAATTACTTCCGATTTGGAAGGTGTGAGTATTTTTGCAGCGATAGGCTACGGTTTATTAATTACAGCTGTTTTAGTCATTGTGCGAATAATTTCCGCTTACGGAGCAGTGATTGTAACATTAATTGCACGAAACTATATTCCCGTTGCAGATAAGAGAAGTCCGGGCTGGAAAGCACCTGTTTTATTGGGATGGACGGGGATGAGAGGCGTAGTTTCTTTGGCTGCAGCTTTATCAATTCCGGTAAAAATGTATGAAGGCGGTCCTGATTTCCCTCAAAGAAATTTAGTTTTATTTATAACATTTATTGTGATTTTAACGACTTTAGTAATTCAGGGAATGACATTACCTTATTTAATCAAAAAAATGCATATGCCTTCTTATAACGATCATTTACCGGATGACGAAGCCGAAGATCTGATTCGTAGGGAAATGGCAAAGCTGACTTTGGAACATCTTTCTAAAAATTACAGTGAAATGCTTGAAAAAAGTCCGTTTTTACATCAAATTCATGAAAAATGGAAAGGAAAAATAAACGAAGAGTCAGATATAAAACTTTCCCCCGAGATCAAAAAGGCTTATCTGGATCTGCTGAATCATCAGAGAGCTTGGCTTATCGAGCAGAATCATGATAAAAACCAGCATTTCGATGAAGATCTTATCAGAAAACACCTCATGAAGATTGATCTGGAGGAAGAAAGAATTTTATTGGTTCATTAAAAAAGACAGCAATTTTTGCAGATATTCGTCTTCTTTTACCACCTTATTGTACGATTGTCTCGCGTAAACAGGAGAAAGTT
The DNA here is from genome assembly GCF_047651245.1 of Chryseobacterium sp. MMS23-Vi53. Classification (NCBI taxonomy): domain Bacteria; kingdom Pseudomonadati; phylum Bacteroidota; class Flavobacteriia; order Flavobacteriales; family Weeksellaceae; genus Chryseobacterium; species Chryseobacterium sp. MMS23-Vi53. Next base: position 70,404 of record NZ_CP180265.1, read on the forward strand.
CATAGTTTTCCGGCTTCGAATTAATATCCTCATTTTCGATATAATTCAAATGAAGTGTGTAATCTTTGATTAGTTTATTGATTGCTTTTCTCTTTATTTTACATAAAGTATTATTCTTTATTTTTTGTAAAGAGTTAAGAATGAAAGATTTATCTCCATGGAAATTAATTATATTTTTCACAAACGACAAGTTGTGATTGTCCTGCATTACAGAATGCTCATCTTCAAAAATCATGACGGTAAATTTTAAGGTTCGTAGAAATGGTTTTAAACACTATAAATGATTAGGAAGAATCAACGGACGGGAATTGAAAAAGACTTCTTCAACAAGAAGATCAATTTTCGTACTGAAGTATAGGTTACAGGTTCCATGATATTAATATTTATGTGTGTGGTGTAAAAAATAATTTGTTGAGTTATTTTCTCTTTAAAATTTTAACTTCAAAAATCTAACCAAATATATACATAAGTTTTAAAAAAACGAAAATTTGTAATAAAATGCTTTTAAAATGTAATATTTATCTCTAAATAAGATTTATTGTTGATATTTTTGTGGTATCTGGTTGGTATTATTTCATAAATAACATTTTTAAAATTGCTTGTTATTGATTGCACGACTTCAAAAAATTAAGTTTAATTTCTATCTTTTTATCGTTCTTTTTTAGGAGCTTTTTGTTGCTTTCCACTATATCTTTTGCTCCGCTTCGCAACTCAAAAGGATGCCGTTTCAATTAGGGTTAATGATAATATTAGGTCAAATTGATTTTAATTTAGATTTAATAAAATTTTTCAAATACAATTTTAAATTCCTCTAAATAATCAATTTATGTTGGCTGTTAGATAAATAATTTCCACTTTTGGTCTCATTTTTGTTAATAAATGCGAAACGCACAATATGACAAAAGAAAATTATAATCATCTGATGGGTAAAACCCGTCGTGAAATTATGAGAGAAGTAGGAGATTCATTTAATAATTTCAACTATTTTAAAAGCAAAACATGGACTTACGAAATTGGTAAAACATGGATTGGTAAAAAAATTATTCTCTCGCTTACTTTTACTGATGAAAAAGTTTCCGAAATTATTTTATTGAAAAGTTTTCGAAAATGTTGATTTTATAGTAATCAAATAAAAAAGACCTCCCATTCCTGAGAGGTCAAAATTGACTCATTTATTGAATTTTTTTAACTCAATCAAATTATTTGTGGTTTTCCAGCCATTGAAGACGGCGCTCGTCGGGTAAATGCTTCACTTTGAAATTTTCAAAACTTGCATTGAAGCCTTTTCCGTCCGGACAGGCGGCCATTAAACCGACCATCACAGGAGAATTGTCCTGAAGATGGGCATTTCGCATCATTACATAATTCTTATCATCAAAAGAATAGAAAACTTCGATGGCATCCAGCTTTCTTACAGCCTTTATCCAAACTTCAGATGGTATTTTATCTAAAGTAATCACACTCCAATCGCTGGTGTGATGTGTTACAACGGTACTTAAATTATATTTTCCGTCTACAAATTCGATTCCGGCTTTTATGTAATTTTCTTTGTCGATTCTCAGCATCAATCCCATTTGATCGAATCTTACTTTGTAATCGCCTTTGATCTTTACTTTCGCTTCAAATTCTCCACCGTAAGTTGTATATAAAAATGGGGCATCATCTACTGTAAATCCGTAGTGTGAAATCCTCCAATAATCGCTTTGAGGTGTTACAAACATCGATAAACTGTTGTTTTTGATTTCCCATTTTTCCGGCTCATTGAACCACGACATTTTATCCAATGTCTGTGCAATACTTTTATTAATGATAAATAAAGCACAAAAACTTAAAAATATTCTCTTCATTGATGATATGGGGCTAAATTATTATTTTAGCAAAATTAAAATTAATAAAGAGTTTCATCAATACTTATAAATAACCATTTTTTATGGAAATAGTAGAAACACTGAACCAGACGTTGCTTCACAAGAATTCTGGACAAAATAAAGCTTGTCAGTTAGATATTGAAGTTTATAAGAATATTGCCTTTTCTTATTCGCAGATGGAAAATTCTATTGCTGTGCTGAGTGATATGCAGCTCAACAAAAGTTTTGTTTTTACTTCCAAAACGGCTTTGGAATTGGGGTTAAATTTTAAGGAAAATCCTACCGTAATTGATTCTATTTGGGAAGAGGAAATTTTAAAGAAAATTCATCCGGATGATAAACTTAAAAAGTATATTCATGAATTAAGGTTTTTTAAATTTTTAGATTCCTTACAGCCGGAAGAACGCAGCGATTTCAGTGTTCTATCGAGAATGAAAATCAAAGATAAAGATGATGTTTACAAGTTTATTCAGCATCGAATGTTCTATTTTTATTCGCCTTTCAACGGAAAACTGCGATTTGCGCTTTGTCTTTATAATATTGCTTTGGAACAGTCTCAATTTTTATCTTCGGATTTTTTAATCATTAACTCCACAAAAGGCGAGGTGATTGTAGAAGATAAATTAAATTACAAAAACATCCTCTCACAAAGAGAATTAGAGATTTTGAAGTTAGTCGGAGAGGGTTTTACCAGCAAAGAAATTGCCCATTTTTTATCAATAAGTATCAACACGGTAAGCAGACATCGACAAAATATCTTAGAGAAACTAAATGTAAAAAATTCTATTAAAGCAATTAACGATAGCTTGGCAAAGGCTCCTTAATGTCTCAAAAAAGTTAATTAAATATTTAATTTTTAATACTTTGCATAGAATTTAACAGTTAAATTTTTATTCAGAATTAATAAAATCTATTGTGGATATATCCCTAATTTAAGACTTTTTAATAAAAATATTTCACACATAACAAATTTTCTTAGTAAATAAGCGGAATTCTACTCGAAATAATCTTATATTTGTTATATTAAACAGCTAACAACTTTAAGGATGAACATTGACTTTAACACAGCCACAGTTAGGGATTTCGAAGATATTCCAAATCATAATATTGCACAGCGTGCAGATTTATTTTATGAGTTTTTGGAGTACGTTGAATCTCAGGGGCATATGAACTACAGATTGAAAAATACCACAGGTACAAACTCTGTAGTAAATGTAAATATCAGGAACGAAAACAGGGAATATGTAAGTTTCGTTTCGAGCGACTATCTCGGTTTTACACAACACCCAAAAGTAAAACAGGCAGCGATAGAAGGGATTGAGAAATATGGAACCGGAACAGGTGCAACACCGCTTATCGGGGGATATTTTGACTATCACAACAAATTAGAAAATAAAATAGCTTCTTTTTTTGGAAGACAACAGGAAGAAGCAGCCATTTTTACAACAGGATATACTGCGAATAGTGCTTCGCTACAGTGTTTGTTGCAAAAAGAAGATATCGCCATTTTAGATATGGCAGTACATGCAAGTGTACACGAGGGATGTGCTTTTACCAATAAAAAAACATTTCCTCATAATAATTTGGAAGCTTTGGAACATATTTTGAAGACTTCTGAAAATATATACCGTACCAAGCTGGTAGTAATAGATGGAGTGTATTCACAAGATGGGGATACATCGCGAGTAAATGAGATCTACGACTTGGTAAAAAAATACAATGCCTTCCTAATGGTGGATGATGTACATGGTGTGGGAATTTTAGGAGAAACAGGTAGGGGAACTTTGGAGGAAGCAAAATTGCTGGATAAAGTAGATATAATTACAGGAACATTCAGTAAAACCTTTGGAAGTTTAGGAGGATATGTAATTGCTGATAAAAAAATTGTAGCTTTATTAAGATTTCAATCTCGCCAACAAATTTTTTCGGCTACGGCTCCCCCTTCATCTGCCGGAATTATTAAGGCTATTGATCTGATTGATGAAGAACCGATCTGGAGACAGAAACTTTGGGACAACATCAATTACTTTAAAAAAGGACTTGATGATCTTGGTTTAGACACAGGAATTACGCGTTCGGCAATTATTCCTGTAAAAATTGGTGATCCTCATGTAACAGGTGACGTTGGAAGACTACTAATTGATAGAGGTATCTATACAAACCCGATTTTGTATCCGGCGGTACCAAGAAAAGATGCGCGTATAAGGATGAGTGTGTCGGCAAGACATGAGAAAGAACATCTGGACAAAACGCTTAATGCATTTGAAGATATCAATAATAAATTGCATATTGCAAAAAAATAAATATACTATATGCCTAGAAAAGTTGTGCAAGGCCCAATAAGGGACAAAGAAAAAACAAAACAAAAACTGTTGGCTGCAGTTGGAAAAATTTTAAGAGTAAAAGGATATTCCGGTCTTAAAGTAAGTAAGATTGCAGCCGTTGCAGGTTTTGATAAAAAATTAATATACGAATACTTCGGTAGTACAGAGAAGTTGATCGATGAATACATCAAATCTCAGGATTACTGGACGAAAGTAAATCAAAATGTTGAGGTTGATATTTCAGACGGTGGAAAAGAACTTTCCAAGCTTATGGTACTCAATCAGTTCGATAATCTTAAAAAGAATAAAGAACTTCAGAAGATTATTCTTTGGGAACTTTCTGAGAGTAAACTAATGCTTAAAAAGTTGGTAGATCAACGTGAAGAGGTTGGAGGTATGCTTTTCGAACATATTGCCGATCCATACTTTGGTGAAGATGCAACAAGATACAGAGCAATTATGGCTTTGATTATTTCAGGTGCATATTATTTAAATCTTTATACAGGTTACAACGCTAGTAAATTCTGCGGTATCGATTTAAAGACCGAAGATGGAAGAGGAGAGATCGAAAAAGCAATCACTGAATTGATCGATTTCGCTTACCAAAAAAAATAATGATGAGAAAAAGTTTTCCTATTTGACCAAAAAATAAGTTTTGTTGATAATTTGAAAACTTTTCATTTTCAAATTAGAACTATATTTCTTACTTTTGGCCAATGGAAAATTTTATTGTATCTGCTCGTAAGTATCGTCCACAGGAGTTTGACACTGTTGTTGGACAATCGCACATTACAGATACTTTAGAACATGCTATTGAAGAAAATCAATTAGCACAGGCTCTTCTTTTTTGTGGTCCCAGAGGTGTAGGTAAAACTACATGTGCCAGAATTTTGGCAAGAAAGATCAATGAGAAAGATGGTTCTGTTTCAGAAGATGGATTCGCATACAACATCTATGAGCTGGATGCAGCATCCAACAACTCGGTGGATGATATTCGTGAGTTGATTGATCAGGTGCGTTTTGCACCTCAGGTTGGTAAATACAAAGTGTATATCATCGATGAGGTTCATATGCTGTCTTCTGCGGCATTTAATGCCTTCCTTAAAACACTTGAAGAGCCACCGGCTCATGCCATTTTTATATTGGCGACTACTGAAAAACATAAAATCATTCCGACCATTTTGTCTCGTTGCCAGATCTACGACTTCAAAAGAATCGTGATAGAAGATATTCAGGCGCATCTTAGAAATATTGCTCAAAAAGAGAATATTCAATACGAAGATGATGCTTTATATCTTATTGCTCAGAAAGCGGATGGTGCGTTGAGAGATGCTCTTTCGATTTTTGACAGACTCTCTACATTCTCCCAAAAGAATATTACACTCGCCAAAGCTGCCGAAGTTTTGAATATTTTGGATTATGATCAATACCTAAAGATTGTAGATTTAGCCAAAGAAAATAAAATTCCTGAAGTACTTTTTGCATTCAACGATATTGTGAAAAAAGGTTTCGACCCTCATATTTTTATTGCCGGATTAGGAAATCATTTCAGGGATTTAATGATGGCTCAAAATGCTTCTACGATCGATCTCATTGAGGTAGGAGAGCAAACGAAAACTAAGTTTGTGGAACAGGCTCAGAAATGGAATCCTCAACAACTTATAGATGCGATTGAGATCTGTAACCACGCAGATATTAATTATAAAAATTCTAAAAATCCTCGACTTACGGTAGAAATTGCTTTAATGCAATTGGCTTCTTTGACGGCTAATTCAGACGTTACTAAAAAAAAAAGTTCTTAATTCTAGCTCCGTTTCTTAATGAGAAACAGGAGATCAAATTACCCGAAAAACCAAATGAAATAAAAGAACAGAAGGTTGAAGAAAAACCTGCTGCCTATCTTAGCAATCCTCAGGAAGTTGAGGTCAAAAAAACGACTACAAAACCTTTATCGAGACAAGGTGGATCTTCCGGTTTCAGCATCAATTCTTTTTTGAATAAAGAGGAAAGAACTGAGACAGAAGATGAAGTTGCCGTAAAAACAGAAAGCCTTCCTCAAAATCATTTTACTGATACCGATCTGCAGGTTGAATGGAATTTGTTATTGAAGCAACTTCAAAGAAAAGATACATTTGTTTTTAATGCAATTAAAGCTTTTAAACTGATAAAATCCGGTGAAAATCAGATCACGGTTTCTTATCCTTCAGATTCTGCGAAAGTTGAATTTGATAAAGTAAGCAGAGAATTTTTTAATCATTTTAAAACAAAGGTTCACAATTTTTCTATTGAAGTAGATTACAAAAGAGATTTTGAAAATCTGAAGGTCGAAGTAATGACCAAAAGAAAAATCTTTGAAAAGTTTATAGAAAAAAATCCTTTATTGAAAGATCTTGATGATTTAATGAGATTTGATTTAACATAAGTTTTTATCGATCGATTTTAATTAATTTTATATTTAAAAATCAAGATTTAGATTAAAGAAAATTAATTTTACCAAAAAGCTTGTATTTAAATAAATTTTATATATTTGTCAAAGATTTGTACAGAAAATCATTTTTTGACAAAGACAAAACAAACAAAGAAAAGCTAGAAATAGACAATTTTACAAGTGGAAAACTTATTAAAGCCATACACGTCTACTTTTGCACCCGCTGAATTTTTTAGCGGTTATTTTGGTTTTTCTTTTTCTTATTTTAGAAATTTCAGAACGTATTATCGATTTTATTATTGGTATTGCTAAACTGAATTTCTTCCAAAAAAATCACAGGGATAATAGATTTCTTCTTATTTCCTGATTCCTTTAAAAAAATTTTAACGGCCTTTTTGAAAGAAATTATAAAGTAATTTTATGATGGCTTTTTGCTGTTTATATATGACCAAAAAATTAGAAATATAAATAAATTAACAATATGGATTTAAAAGATTTAAAAAACGATTGGATTAATGAGTTCCAACAGCCAATGATGATTGCGGGACCATGCAGCGCGGAAAGTGAAGCTCAGATGTTGGAGACAGCGAGGAGAATCAAGGAAACAAACGCCAATGTTCCTATTTTCCGTGCAGGAATCTGGAAACCACGTACAAAACCAAACGGATTTGAAGGAGTAGGAGTTATCGGTCTGAACTGGCTGAAAAAAGTAAAGGAGGAATACGGTTTCAAAACTGCGACAGAAGTTGCCAATGCTCACCACGTTTTTGCGGCTCTTGAAGCGGATGTCGACATCCTTTGGATCGGAGCGCGTTCTACAGTAAATCCTTTTACCGTTCAGGAAATTGCAATGGCTTTGAGAGGAACGGAGAAAATTGTCTTGGTTAAAAACCCTGTAAACCCAGATTTGGCTTTGTGGATCGGAGCTTTAGAAAGACTTTTAGGACAGGGAATTAAAAATCTTGGTGTGATTCACAGAGGGTTTTCGACATACCAAAAAACAAAATACAGAAACAATCCAAATTGGCAGATTGCGTTGGATTTCAAGAGTCAGTTTCCAAATATTCCAATGTTGATCGACCCTTCACATATTTGCGGAAACAGAACCGGATTGGCAGATATTACACAGGAAGCATTAAACGTTGGTTACCAAGGTGCTATCATCGAATCTCACTGCAATCCGGATGAAGCATGGAGTGATGCTTCACAGCAAATTACACCGGAAGTTTTGGCTGAATTAATTGGTAATTTAAAAGTAAGAAACTCAGGATTAGCAGGATTTGAAGGCGATATGGGAAGACACAGAACTTTAATTTCCGATATCGATTTCCAACTAATCGATTTACTTTCTCAAAGAATGAAAATTTCTGAAAAAATCGGTAAGCTTAAAAAAGAGAATGACATCGCAATCTTCCAGCCGGAACGTTGGAAAGTGATTACAGAATATGCAACTCAAAAAGCTGGCGAAACGGGAATGTCGAAAGAATTTATCGAAAAAGTTTTCAAAGCAATTCACGAAGAATCTATCGAAGTGCAGAACAGCATTATGATTGATAGATAATTGAGTTTTAGTGTTTGAGAGTTTTAGAGATATAAGCGTAATATTTACAACGCTTTCCATAAACACTAAAACTCTCAGACACTCGAACACTCATACCTTAAAAAAACTCAAACCTAATCCGAATTCCTTATATTTGCATCATCTTAAAATATGAAAGGAAAAATCATTAAATCTACAGGAAGTTGGTATCAGGTTTTGGAATTGGAAACCGAGAAAATTTTCGAGGCCAGAATTCGAGGAAAATTTAAATTAATTAAAACCAGACTTACCAATCCGCTTGCTGTAGGGGATTTTGTGGAATTTCAGTTGGAACAGGACGATATTGCCTGGATAACGAAGATCGAACCACGCAGAAACTATCTGATCAGGAAATCTGTAAACCTTTCAAAAGAAGCTCACATTATTGCATCCAACATCGATTTGGCTTGCTTTATTTTCACCTTAAAACATCCCGAAACATCACTTGGTTTTCTCGACCGATTTTTGGCTTGTTGTGAAGCATACAACATTACTCCATTAATTTTATTCAACAAAATTGATGTTTTGCATGAAGAAGAAATCGAAATTGTAAAAGATGTAGAATTTCTTTACAACGAAATCGGTTATGATTCTTTGGAGATTTCTTCCTATTCAAGATTAAATTTAGATCAGTTACAGGAACTTCTTAGAGACAAAACGTCAGTATTTTTCGGACATTCCGGTTGCGGAAAATCTACTTTGGTGAATGCTTTACAACCTGGGTTAAATTTGAAAACTTCTGAAATTTCTGATACTCATTTAAAAGGAAAACATACAACAACCTTTGCACAAATGCATTTTTGGGACTTTGGCGGAAATGTAATTGATACTCCCGGAGTTCGAGAATTTGCTATGATCGACATCGAAAAAGAAGAAGTACAGCATTATTTTCCGGAAATCTTCAAAAAAAGAGAAGAATGTAAATATCATAACTGTCTTCATATCAATGAGCCAAAATGCGCAGTATTAGACGGATTAGAAACCGGAGAAATTCAACATTCGAGATATTCTACTTATATTAAATTAATGGATGAAGCGGAAGAAAACACTCAAAAATAATTCTGTTTTCAATTAAATTTATTTCTTAATTTTTAAAATTCTCAATAAAATTTATTGGGAAAATGTTTTCATGTATAAAAATTGACTGTAAAAATTAGAAGACCATTTTATTTTTCATCATTAAATATATTTCATAAAATCATTTTTGGATATTAATTAAACTTAATACTTCGGTACTTAAATTTTAAACACTGGTTTAATTGTTTAATATTCTTAAAGTTAGGGTTAAAATTTGGGGAATATCAGGAAATAAAAAACCCAGCCTAAGCTGGGTAAAAACTAATAACCATGAAAACTCAAATTAAACATGAGAATCGTGATAGAATAAACAATTACTGTGCCAAAGTTGAATTCATAATTTCTTAATAAAAGTTATTTTTTTGTTAAAAAAACTTTAAAATAAAAATAATAGAATTTTTTTGTATTTTTGCGCCATTAAAAAAATATACATTTATGTCTAACATTACATTCACTATGATTAAGCCTGATGCTGTTGCAGACGGACATATCGGTGCTATATTAGGTAAAATCTCAGAAGGTGGTTTCAAAATCAAAGCTTTGAAATTGACTCAACTTACTGTTGCTGATGCAAAAAAATTCTACGAAGTACATGCTGAAAGACCATTCTATGGAGAATTGGTTGAATTCATGAGCTCTGGGCCAATCGTTGCTGCTGTTCTTGAAAAAGATAACGCTGTTGAAGATTTCAGAACTCTAATTGGTTCTACAAACCCGGCAGAAGCTGCTGAAGGTACGATCAGAAAAATGTTTGCAAGAAGCATCGGGGAAAACGCTGTTCACGGTTCAGATTCTGACGAGAACGCTCTTATCGAAGCTCAGTTCCATTTTTCTGGAAGAGAAATTTTCTAAGAAAAATTATTTCAAAATAAAAAATCCGGAGATTTCATTCTTCGGATTTTTGTTTTTTTAGGATGTGGCTTCGAGTGCCTCAACTACCAGTTTTAATGAAACAGATTCTACGCAGTTGGTGTCTGAGGCACTCGAAGCTGTATATTTTACAAATTATTCTCAATGGCACCTACCTTTTCGCGATACAATTCAATTGGCTTGTCTAAAAGGACAGCGATAACGGTCATATTTTTATCCAATCTTTCCTTCGGAACATCAATATAAATAATGCCAGGTGTAGAGCTCCAGTATAATTTATTGTAAATCTTGTGATTTAGTAAAGATCCTTCTCCGACAATGCGAATTCTCGCAATTCCATTCTTGATTCCTTTCAAAGCGATTGGTCCGGTTGGAGTTCCTTCCACGAAAACATACAGGGTTTGCCTGTCTTTTGATAAAGCGGTATTACCTGAGAAATGTCCGTCTGGTAAACCTTTTTCTGTTTGATAAAGAGCTTCTGAATGTTTACTGATCCAGTTAAGAATTTCTGGATTGGTTTTAGGTGTTTTTTGAATTTTCATATCCAATCCGTCACTTGTTAAGCCGGAATTATTGAAAATATTATTTCCAGAATGTATTTGCTCTACAATTTCGAAAGTTGCCAATTTTGCATTTGGGTTTTCTAAAATTTGAGTTAAAGATGAATTTTCTTTTTTAATATTTTCGTTAAATTTAATTTTATCATTAAAACTTAATTCAATAACAGTAACATCCTGATCAAATTTTACATTAGAAAAAGATAAAGTAAGATTTCCATTATTGTCATTCTTTACATCAATTTTGGCAGTATTGTCACCTAAAATTCTGACAGATTTAGGAATTGAATTTAAACCATAAATTTTCGTAAAATCTTTCGCTTCTTCAAGATAAAGAAATAATTTTTTTCCATCTTTCGAAAAGGCAGATTTACCTTTATAATTTTCAAATGGTAAACCTTTTCTTGTTCCATAGATCGCGTCGGAATTTTTTGAAGTCCATCTCGCTAAATTCTTTAGAATTTCGACCTGTTGTTCAGGAATCGTTCCATCTGCTTTCGGACCTATATCTAGCAATAAATTTCCGCCCATGTTGATAACGTCTGCCAAAGTTCTCACGATCATGTTTGGCGTTTTATAATTTTGATCAAAAGGTTGAAATCCCCAAGCGTCATTCATGGTGTAGCACAGTTCCCAATAATCACTATGTGGCCTTACAACTGGAATTCCCTGTTCCGGCGTTTCATAATCTCCATGATTATTTAATCTTGAATTAATGATAATATTTGGGTTAAATTTTCTGAGATTTTCCAATGTTTTTGGAGCTTGCCATTCTTCGGAAGAATGCTCCCAATCGCCATCGAACCACAAAAGATCTGGTTGATATTGCTTGGAAAGTTCGCTTAATTGAGTTTGATAATAATTGACAAAATTCGCCCAACGTTGAGGATCATTCTTTATTTCGTAGCGCTTTTTTGTTCTTGTATTAATGTCATAATAGGGATGACTCCAGTCGGGAAGAGAGTAGTAGATGCCAGTTTTTAAACCTGAATTTTTGAGTTGAGAAATGAAAGGCGTTAGAACATCTTTTTTAGCTAAAGAATTCTTAGGAATTGTAGTCGCCTTTTCTGCTTTTGAATCCCAAAGTGAAACACCATCGTGATGCTTTGTGGTAATGACGGCATATTTTGCTCCGGAATCTTTAATTAATTTTACCCATTCATCAGGTTTATATTGTGAAGCGGAAAATCCGTTTAGCTGTTTCATGTAATTATCGTGGTTGATATAATTATTGAAAAAAGCCCACGATTCTGAAATTCCTTCTACAGAATAAATTCCCCAATGAATAAAAATTCCCAATTTGGCATCCTGGAACCATTCCATTTTTTTTGAATCGGAAGTTTGATTCTGAGCCTGAATTTTTCCTGTCATTAAAATCAATCCCAAAGATAATATGCTGATGAATTTACCTTTCATTTTTTTGTTTTGGTCACTAAAATAAGGAAAGGAGAATTAAAATCCTTGTTTAAAAGTCAAAGATTATGTTAAGTAAGTTGATTCGGGAATATTTTAAAATTATTATTGAATGATTTTCAGTATAATAGTTGTTTTAATGTATTATTTTTATGCTTGGATTGGTTGGAAACTAGCATAGATGCAATATATGTTTCAAAATGGTGTTTTAAGGCGCAAGGATTTTATCTTCGATAAAATTTAATTGTGCTTTTGCGAAGTAACAACACATAAAAATTTCAGCATCACATCATCAAAATAAATTATATGAAAATGACTACAATTATTCTCATCATTACAGCAACGCTGACGGCTTTGATAGCCGGACTTTTTTATGCCTATTCCTGCTCCGTTGTACTTGGCTTAGGGAAATTATCGGATACAGAATATCTGAAATCACTGCAATTTATCAATCGGGAGATTTTAAATCCTGTATTTTTTATAAGTTTCATGGGAACGGCTTTTCTGCTTCCGGTTTCGACATTTTTGTACCGAGGTCAGAGTTCTGTTTTTATTCTTTTATTAATGGCAACTTTGGCTTATCTGATCGGAGTTTTCGGTGTTACCATGTTTGGAAATGTTCCGTTAAATGATCAATTGGATAAATTTGATATTGCTAATTCTACGGCAGAAGCAATTAAAGAAATGCGCGATAATTTGAAAACAGGTGGAACTTTTTAAATAACATCAGAACTGTTTTTTCTGTAATTTCCATAATTCTAACCATTTGCGCCTGCATCTGGAATAAAGCTGATTAGCTGAAAATATTAATTAAAATTTGAGATAAGTAGAAATACTTATGTTAAAATACCGTGTTTTTACGGATGTTTTTGTAAGATTTTATTACCATATTTACATCAGCATTAGACAAGGAAATTTAGCATTAAAGTCTTCAAAAAACTAATAACCATTAAAGGCTCAGATTTTCAAAGAAGAAAGGCAACTCGACGCAGCTGCCTTTTCTCTTGTATGTATTTAAAGAATTAAATCTTCAGTAATTCAATGGTTCTTTCAGGACTATCTGCAGAAAAAACTGCATTTCCTGCAACCAAAACATCAGCTCCGGCTTCGAAAAGTTTTGCTGCGTTATCGAGATTTACACCTCCGTCAATTTCAATTAAAGCTGTTGAATTATTACTTAAAATCAAATCTTTTGTTTCTGCGATTTTCTTGTATGTATTTTCAATGAATTTTTGTCCTCCAAATCCTGGATTTACACTCATTAACAATACCAAATCTACATCAGCAATAATATCTTCCAGCATCAAAACAGGGGTGGAAGGATTTAAAACAACTCCCGCTTTTGCTCCCAAATTTTGAATATGATGAATCGTTCTGTGAAGGTGAGTACAAGCCTCATAGTGAACGGAAACCAAGTCTGCACCGTGGTTTATAAATTCTTCCACATATTTTTCCGGTTCTACAATCATCAAATGTACATCTACAAATTTCTTTGCATGCTGCTGAACTGTTTTCATAACCGGAAAACCAAACGAAATATTAGGAACAAATCTGCCGTCCATCACGTCCACATGAAACCAGTCGGCTTGCGAATTATTCAGCATTTCGATGTCTCTTTGCAGATTCCCAAAGTCTGCAGATAAAAGGGAAGGAGCAATAAGCTTCGTTTTCATTTACTTTTTACTTAAATATTTAGATCTTAGAAGTTAGAAATTAAAGGTTAGAATAAAACTAACTTCTAAGAGTTTAATTTCTAAATTCTTTTTTTAATGATACTTCAATTTCATTTCCGGCTGGATTTTCAAAATCGTTTCGTAGATCAGCTTAATTACATTTCCAACGTCTTCTTTTGATACCATTTCTACTGTTGTATGCATGTAACGCAAAGGTAACGAAATTAATGCACTCGGAACTCCGCCGTTAGAATGTGCAAAGGCATCCGTATCGGTTCCTGTTGCTCTGCTTGCCGCTGCTCTCTGGAAAGGAATTTCTTTCTTTTTAGCTGTATCAATGATTAATTCACGGATCGTATGATGAACGCTTGGTGCAAAGAAAACAACCGGTCCGTCTCCACATTTTTGGTCACCTTCTTTTTTCTTTTCGATCATTGGAGTTGTTGTATCGTGGGTAACATCGGTAACGATTGCGATGTTGGGTTTTATTGTATCTGCAATCATATCAGCACCGTACAATCCAACCTCTTCCTGAACTGAGTTTGTAATGTATAGACCGAAAGGAATCGTCTTTTTGTTTTCTTTTAAAAGCCTTGCGACTTCAGCAATCATAAATCCTCCGATTCTGTTGTCTAGTGCTCTACAAACGAAATAACGGTCATTTAATTCAAAGAATTCATCGGGGTAAGTGATCATACAGCCAACGTAAACTCCCAATTCTTCAACTTCTTTTTTGGATGTCGCTCCGCAATCAATAAAGATATTTTCGATTTTTGGAGTCGGTTCGTTCTGGTTGGCTCTTGTGTGGATCGCAGGCCATCCGAAAACTCCTTTTACAATTCCTTTCTCTCCATGAATATGCACAACTTTTGAAGGTGCAATGGTCTGATCTGAGCCTCCGTTTCGGATAACGTAGATCAATCCGTCATCGGTAATGTAGTTTACATACCATGAAATTTCATCAGCATGAGCTTCAATCACTACTTTAAATTCAGCCTCTGGATTGATTATCCCATAGCAAGTTCCGTAATGATCCACTTCAATTTTATCGACATATGGCTTTATATAATCCATCCAGATTTTTTGTCCTTCATGTTCATAACCTGTTGGTGATGAAGTGTTTAAGTATTTTTCTAAAAATTTCAAAGATTTCTTTTCAAATTTCATAAAAAGGAATGATTTTTGCGTTTAATTTTGCTTATAATACGCGTAAAAATAATGAATTTTAGTAAGATTGTTTGTCTTTTTCTTTTCTTTTTTGGGGTCAGTATTTCGGCTCAGAAGGATTCCGTTATTGCGAAACCTTTAAGTCAATACCCTGCAGAGCTGTTGAAGGTAGATGAATTTGGAAATAAATATTTCTATGACGAAAGGCAAAAGGCCAGGATCTATGAGATTAACGGGGAAACTGTTGTTGTTATGGATGAGCTAGTGTTGCTTAATAAACCGAAATTCAATAATCAATTAGACAGAAATTATTACTATTTCTTAAACAAAAAACTGTATCGTGTTTATCCTTTGTTTCTCACAGCTTTACAGCAATACAGAGATATTCAGGGAGAAATGACGAATATGGACAGTAAGGCAAAGCGAAAATACATTAAAGACCGTCAAAATATGCTTGCGGATCAATACGAAAAGCAATTGCGTGATTTGACAACCACTGAAGGTCAGGTGTTTACAAAGTTAATGAATAGGGCAACAGGAAAAAATGTTTACGAAATCATTAAAGAAATGAGAGGTGGATGGAGTGCTTTTTGGTGGAATGTAAAAGGAAAAATGGCAGATATTGATCTGAAAGACAAATACAATCCGCACGAAAACAGAACCGACGAATTTTTGGAGTCCCTGCTTCAATCTAACTGGAATTCAGGGTATTTGCAACCTTATCCGGGAGCAAGTGAATTCAGAGTCTCACGATAAAAATAATAATTAGATAAAGAAAATTCCTGTAAATTTTACAGGAATTTTTCTTTTAATTTATCGAAAACAATTTTGTCTACGGGTAAAGGAAACGGATTGTGGGGTGTATCAATATCAATCCATTCTGTTTTTTCGATGCAGGGATCCATGATCAGGAAATCTTCTTCATTTACGATATTCACGATATAATAGATGGTAAGCAATTGTTCATTCTCTCTGAAACGCGAAACCAAAAAATCTTCCTGCGTATAAAGATGCTCTACAACTTCTACTTTTACATTCAGCTCTTCATCGAATTCTCGATGTAAACATTCTATTAATCCTTCGCCATATTCCAGTCCGCCACCCGGAAATTTCATTAAAGGTTCACCTGCGTACTCTTCAAATAATGTTAAAACTTTTTTATCCTTCACCGCACAGGCATACACTCTAATGTTGATCTTATCTATCATATTTAATAATTTGTAAAGCTAATGTAGGAAATTTTGCTGGATGCTGGAAGCGGAAGCTGGAAGTTTTAAAAAGATGGTGAGCTGGAGGTGAACCATTAACCTTATGATAATTTTTTTAAAGCTTTTTCCCACTTTCCACTTTATCTTTTTTTCCGCTTAGCTAAACAAAAGGATGCCATTACAATCGGGACTAGGGTTGCAGTCCGCCGTCATTTCGATGAACAAAGTGAAGATGCAATCTCATGGAATAAAGTACAAAGTTTGTCATCCTGTCAAGGATCTAGATTCCTCCGAAATGACAAACTTTGAGAATAATTTTTTTAAACCTCAATATATAATAAGGTATAAGCTCAAACTTTTGTAGATAATAAAGCAGTTAGTAGCATCCTCAAACTTCCATCCTATAGTTTAACCGCATTAATCATCTCTCTTTTTCCCGGAGGTCCTGCTTTCTTCTCCACTTTAAAATTTAGGTCTTGAAGAATTCGTCTTACACTGCCTTTTGAAGAATAGGTTGTTAAAAGTCCGTTAACTGCCATTTTGTCGGAAACCATTTCAAACAGAGGTTTTTCCCAAAGATCGGGTTGTACTCTCGCTCCAAAACAATCGAAGTAAACAAGATTGATTTTAGGTAAGTCTATGTTTTTCAATTCAAAAAAGTCACATTCTATCTTTTTTAAGTTGAAACCACTAATAATTTCTACTGAATTTTCCCACTCTGCCAGATGAATTTTTTGATAAATATTTTTGAATTCCGGGTTGTCGAAGAGCTCAAAATATGCCAAATCGTTCATTTCTGATTCATTTATGGGATATTTTTCTAGTGTATAATAGTTGATGACATGACTTTTGTCAGTTTTTAAATATTCATTAATTGTCACTAAAACGTTCAAACCTGTTCCAAAACCGAGTTCTAAAATATTAATTTCGTAATCATTTATAATATTTAGTCCATTTTTGATAAACACATGTTCTGCTTCCTGAAGTGCACCGTGATGAGAATGGTAGTTTTCATTTAAATCATTGATAAACAATGTTTTGCTTCCGTCGTTTGTGGTCTTAATTTCTCTTTTCAAGCTATTTTTTTACAAATTTACTCTAAAATTTTTATATTTAGAAAATTATGTTAAATTTGTAGAACATCATAAAAAATTTTAGAAATGATAATTCAAAAAACTGAAAACTCCAGAATTTCTACATTCGACCCGAATAATTTTTCATTTGGAAATACTTTCATAGATCATATGGTGATTTGTGAGTATGAGGATGGAAAATGGGGGGATGTAAAATTAGTTCCTTATGGTCCTTTAGCTTTTACGCCTGCAATGATGGGGGTAAACTACGGACAGGCTTGTTTTGAAGGTATGAAAGCTTACAAAGACAAAGACGGACAGGTTTTCCTTTTCAGGCCTGAAAAGAATTTTGAACGTATCAATAAGTCGGCAAAGCGTCTTGCAATGCCTGAAGTAACGGAAGAAATGTTTTTGGATGGACTAAAAGCATTAGTAGATATAGATAGAGAATGGATTCCTCAGGGAGAGGGGATGTCTTTGTACATCAGACCTTTGATTTTCGCTACAGAAGAAGCTTTGAAAGCAAGAGTTGCTAATAAATATATGTTTGCCATCGTTGCAACACCTGCAAAAATGTATTACACGGAGCCTGTTTCTGTGAAAATCTCTGACCATTATTCAAGAGCGGCGAGCGGTGGAGTAGGTTCTGCTAAAGCTGCAGGAAACTATGCTGCTTCTTTCTACCCGACTCAGTTGGCGATCGAAGAAGGATACGAGCAAATTATCTGGACAGATGACGCAACTCACGAATATTTCGAAGAAAGTGGAACAATGAATGTTTTCGTAAGAATCAACGATACAATTTATACTCCGCCGACTTCTGAGAAAATTCTGGATGGTGTTACAAGAGACAGCTTCATTCAATTAGCCAAAAAGAGAGGAATTGAAGTGAAAGTAGAGCCAATTAAAGTAAAAGATGTTGTAGAAGCTCAGAAAAACGGAACTTTAAAAGAAGTTTGGGGAGTAGGAACAGCGGTTGTTACAACTGTTTTTCAGGCTTTGGGTTACAATGGTGAAAAATTGGAGTTACCAAGACTTTCAGACGAGGAAAGCTACGCTGTTCTTTTGAAAAATGACTTGGTTGATTTACAAACAAACCTTTCAGAAGATCCTTTCGGATGGAGAGTTTTGGTTGACCATGTATTGGAAACAGTTTAATTTAAACTTAAAAATAATTGAAAGTCGGGAATTTTTCTCGACTTTTTTTGTTTTTATAATGTCGGATTTACGGTCTGTCATTCTGAACGGAGCAAAGTGGAGTGAAGAATCTATATTAAAGTTTTTCTTCTAATTTATTTTTCATACACTTTGTCTTTCCGTAGGAATCTAAGCTTGAATTTTTCCAGATTATTTTTCTAATACTATGCTTAGATCCTTGACAGGATGACAAGCTTTGTGAATATTTTTCAACTGTTGAAATAAAAGTCTGCAACCATAGCCCTGATTGCAACGACATCCTTTTTCTGAATAGGTTTTGAAAAAAAGCGTCGGCGAAAAAGATATAGTGGAAAGCAGGATAAAGCTTCAAAAAAATATTAAATTAGTTTATTTGAAAAATTGCAACAATCGTAATTGAGATCCTTCGACTGCTTCGCGCTCAGGATGACAGCAAAAATGTTAAAATTTTTAATTCAATAAGTTCATCAAGTTTTGTAATTGATTCCCGAAATGTGTATTTTCGCAAAAGTTTATGAAAAAAATTCTCTTCATATCGGTATTAAGTTTACTGAGCTGCAGCAAAAATGCGCAGACTCATCCACCTGTTGGCGGAGTTTTGAGCAAAGATGATCTTAATGTTTCCAGAGAGCGAATGAAAAATCTCAACGCGCAGGAAAGAATGCATATTCAGGAATGGATTAATGATCAACCTGTGAAATTTTACCCTACACAGCTTAATTACTGGACGAATACCCAAGGTTTTGATCAAAGACAGAGAAGACAGGACAATACAGTGATTTCCTATTCTTATGATCTTTATGATTTCAATGAAACCAAAATTTATGACCAGCCGATTGAAAGGAGAGAGGCTAAATTCGGACACTTTGATGAATTAAAAGCTGTAGAAGATGCTTTGCGTTTTATACATGATGGTGAGGAAGTTACGCTTTTG
Organism: Chryseobacterium sp. MMS23-Vi53; assembly: GCF_047651245.1. Taxonomy (NCBI): domain Bacteria; kingdom Pseudomonadati; phylum Bacteroidota; class Flavobacteriia; order Flavobacteriales; family Weeksellaceae; genus Chryseobacterium; species Chryseobacterium sp. MMS23-Vi53. The sequence goes on from NZ_CP180265.1 coordinate 89,751, forward strand.
GTTCCATCTTCTCTTGCCTACGGAACATATGGAGACGAGAAGAAAATTGATAACGATATACCATTAATCATAAAATTAAAAGCATTATAATCAATGAAATTGTTTAACAAGAATATAATTCTGGCAGCGGCAAGTATTTCGCTGATGAGTTGTACACCAATTTATAAAAAAATGAACGTAGACAAAGAAACTTACGAAGGTCTTAATGACGGACTTTATGCAAATCTTCAAACGACCAAAGGTAACCTTATCGTAAAATTTGAAGACAAAAAAGCGCCTGTAACTGTGGCTAATTTTATTGGTCTTGCAGAAGGAAAAATCGACAACAAAGCTAAGGCTAAAGGAGTTCCTTTTTATGATGGAACGATTTTCCACAGAGTAATCAAAGATTTCATGATTCAGGGGGGAGATCCTCAGGGAACAGGAATGGGAGATCCTGGATATAAATTTGAGGATGAGAAAAACGACCTTCAACATACAGGAAAAGGGATTCTTTCTATGGCGAATTCTGGACCCAATACAAACGGTTCTCAGTTCTTCATCACAGAAGTTGCTACACCTTGGTTGGACGGAAGACACACGATCTTCGGAAAAGTGGTAAAAGGTGAAGATGTAATCGATGCGATTGCAAACGTAGAAAAAGGAGCGCAAGACAAGCCTAAAACAGATGTTGTTTTGGAAAAAGTTTCTGTTTTCAGCAAGGGTGATGAGTATAAAAACTACGATCCGGCAAAAACTTTCACTGAAGGGAAAGCAAAAATTGCGGAGAATAACAAAATCGCTCTAGAAAAAGCAGAAGCTGATAAAAAGAAAAAAGAAGAAGAATTTAAAGCAAACCAGGAAAAAATGGTTGAAAACCTAAAGGCTGGAATGCAAAAAACTGAATCTGGACTTTACTATAAAATCACAAAAACAACTGACGGAAAAGCTCCAAAATCTGGTGACAATGTTTCTGTACACTATGCAGGAAAATTGGTAGACGGAACAGAATTCGATTCTTCATTCAAGAGAAACGAGCCGATTGAAATTCCTATCGGAATGGGTAGAGTAATCAAAGGTTGGGACGAAGGTATCCTTTTATTAAAAGAAGGTGAAACTGCTACTTTACTGATTCCGCCAGCAATGGGTTACGGAGAAAGAGGTGCAGGAGGAGTAATTCCACCAAATGCATGGTTGGTTTTCGATGTTGAGCTTGTAAAAGTAAAATAATTGAATCTTATAATATTCTTAAAAGCCGTCCGAAAGGATGGCTTTTTTGTTGAATAAATATATCCTCTGTAACGATTTTACTCAAACCTACGACAGATTCTATTGAAATACAACGTCACTTAGAGTAGGTTTTGACAAAAACCGTATCGAGAAGTTTAATTAAAATCAAACTATGAAAACCAAATCACTTCTATTCCTGTTCGTTTTATCATCGTTTGTAGCTTTTGCGCAAACCAAAGTCAGTCCTGAAGAATCGAACATAAAAAAGTCGCTTACTTATTTTGTGAATAGTGTTAAAGATAAAAAGATAGAACAAGGAGTAAACTGCATCTATCCAAAATTTTTTACCATCATTCCGAAAGATCAGATGACTCAGCTTTTGAATATGACTTACAACAATCCTTTCATGAAAATCGAAGTGCAGGATTTAAAATTTGGATCGATCGGAAAACCTGAGCTTATTGACGATGAATATTTCTCTATTGTCAATTATTCTTTTAAGCTGAAATGCAATGTCAATTCGATGAATGAAGACATGAAAAAGAAAATCAACGCTGCATTAACCAATAAATATGGTAAAGAAAATGTGAAATATCTAGCGAATGAAGGCATCTATCTCATTAATGCGAATATGAGAGCGTGTGCCATATCCAAAGACAGAAAATACTGGAAATTTGTAATGGTTGAAAAGGAATATAAAAAACAACTGGTGAAAGTTTTGCCACAGAAAATTATTGATAAGATTTAAATTTTATTTTTTTTTAATAAAAAGATTTTGATGTATTTTCTGGTTAAAGAAAAACATTTTTATTAAACAATTCTTACTTAAGGATAAAATTAATTTTTAAAATTATAATAATTGAAATTTTACACTTTAAAAATGGTTTATTTGTATTTTTAAATGGCATACTTAATGTAATATTTAAAAATCAGCATTGTTTATTGATAAATTGATTTTATATTTGCCCTTTATTTTAAAAACACAAATGGCTACTTCATTTTGGAATAAGCCGTTAAATATTCAAAAATTTAAATAAATAGTTTGTCTCATAATAAGCTATTTATAAGAATATGTTGCGCAACAGAAAGGTAGGATAAAACTGAAAACCTGCCGCCGAAAGGAAAGTTAAAATATTTCTCTGTTGAAATTTTTAACAAAATAAGTAAGAAAATGAAAAAAAATTAAACGCGATGAAAAAACTTTTTGTTTTATCAGCTTTTGCACTGTTTGCAAGTGCATCTTTAACTAATACACAAGTACAAGCTAAAGGTGGACAAATCTATTTAATTGATGGTTGCTATTACGTAGTTGAGCACCATAGTGTACTTTGGGGATTATTTGAATGGGATACCAAAGATTTAATAGGTTGTGGAAGTGGTTTTAATTAATAATTAAACAATTAGCCTAAGAGACTGTTTGTAAAAGCAGTCTCTATTTAACAAATGAAAAACATAATAAAATTCTTCATATTTTTTTTAACTGTCTTTACTTATGCACAGAAATTAGAAAAGGATTCTTTACATAAACAAATTAAGGACATCGAAACGGTTGTCATCAATGATAGAGATTATGAAAAAATTGCTTATTCTTTCGCGCTAAAAAAAGAAATTAATTCCAGATTAAGATCCATTAATCCAAATTCAGCTTATGAAATGGGGTTGAGGTTTAATAATAATTTAGGAAAAAAAGGAATTTTAAGTAATGTTATATTATTTTTACATAAGACTGATTCTGAAGGTATACTTACTGATTTAGAAATAAACATCTATAAAATAGATACATTAACAAATAAACCTGGAGAAAAACTAAATAAAGAACAAATTGTATATACTCCTAAAACGAAAAAGAGAGGAAATGTAAAAATTAATATTGAAAATTTTCGTATACCTTTTCCAATTGAAGGAGTTGTTGTAACTATTAAGTGGCTACCAACAAAAGCACATGATAAAGCTGTTGGCCCTGCGATAAGATTGACAAATTATACGGAAAGACTAACTTACACTAGGTTTGATAATGATACAACAAAATGGAGTAATGCTTTAAATTTTTCAACTAAGAATGGCGTATATACAAATGTTATGATGGGTCTAGAAGTGTACATTAAAAAAAGAAAAAATAATGAATAAAAAATACCTGTACATCATTATTGCCTTTTTAGTATTAATTGTTATCTGTCTCTTAACTTATAAAACTTCTGAAAAAATAGTTTTCAATGGAAGTAAAGAAATGATTATTCATGACTTTGGTACTTTGGATAAAAATAAGATTTCAGTTTATGAGTATACATTTAAATATATAAATAAAAGGTATGATAGTTTAAAAGTATACGGCGTAAGAGACGGTTGCGATTGTACAGAAAGTAAAGTAAAGACGGGACTTTATTTTAGAAACGATACGATTTCAGTTAAAATAAAATATGATCCAACTAAGTATAATGATAATGGAATTACTGTTAAACAGTTTTTCTTAATTACCAATAAAAGTGTATCAAAATTTGATACGATATTTCCTTTGGCTTTAAAAGGGGTTGTGAAATAGAAAAGCGATTTAATAATTAAAATTAATTTTTTGATTATTAAAAAACCTTATTTTAGTCCAAAATAACCCAATGAAAAAAATCCTCTACACGCTTCTTCTATTCTCAACAATTTCAATTTCCGCGCAGGGGAAAAGATTCTTTGAAAATGGGGAAGTGCAGCTTAAAAATCCGGTTGAGAAAATCAATCTGCGGTTTGAAAGCAACCTTCCTTTTGTGAAAGTGAGCATTAATGGGAAAATCTATAACTTTTTATTTGATTCCGGTGCACCGACGGTGATTTCTCACGCCATTTATGACGAACTGGAACTCAAGAAAAAATACAAAAGATCGGTAAAAGATTCCAATGAAAAAACGCAGGAGCAGATCTTTACAGAGCTTCCGGAAATGCTTGTAGATAACCTTACCTTCAAGAAAGTAGGCGCAATTGTTCTGGATCTTAATTCCGCGGAGTTGGGATGTCTGAAAGTTGATGGGATTTTGGGAGCCAACCAGATGGCAAAGCTTTTCTGGAGAGTAAATTATACAGAAAACTCATTAGAAGCAACCCGTGATCTAACTCTTTTCGATCTCAAAGATTACAAAACCATTCTCCCCTTTGACCCGAAACCCCAAAAAACTCCGGTTGTGAAAACCAGACTTTTTGATAAGGAGATCGATCTCACTTTCGATACAGGATTTTCAGGAAGAATTGAGGTGACAGAAGAAAAATTCAACATCAAAAAAACCAGCCGTGCCGTGGAAACTTACGGAACAAGATCTATTGGTGCATTTGGTGCCGCAAAACCCGTGAAAGGCTATATTTTCCGGGTAGACTCAATGAAATTAGGCAATACAATATTTCAGAATGAGCTGATTTCCACCAGCGCTTCCGACCTTATAGGAAACGAGTTCACCAAAGACTTTTCCTTTATTTTGGATTGGAAAAACAATAAGGTGTATTTCAAGCCGATCAAAACCATAGCTCCAAAACTGGAGACCTTTGGTTTTAGCTATCGTTTCATCGATGCGAAACCTGTTGTGGCTTTTGTGTTTCAGGAAGAAAATTTTCCGTTAAAAATTGGCGATTCAATTATCAGCATCAACAATATCAATCTGGAAAATCTCAATAAAGATTCAGCTTGTCAGTATATGATCAACAGAATTGAAAAAAATCAGTCCAACATCGATATTAAAATCAAAAGAGACGGTAAAATTCTTGATTTTAAAATGGAAAGGAAAGAATATTTGAAGTAATTTTATTTGGAGCTTTATCCCGCTTTCGCTACTCGCTTTTTCAGGATTCGGCTCGGCGGCGAAGCCGCCGAGCCGAATCCTGAAAAGAGCTCAAACATGCCGCTCAATCGGGGCTAGGGTGGAAGTCATCCATTTAAATATTCGAAATATCCACGAAGTTTGTCATCCTGAAAGGATCTAAGCGTAGTATTAGAAAATAGTATGGAGCGATTCGAGCCTAGATCCCTGCGGGATGACAAACTTTGTGGTAACTTTGGAAAATAAAAAATTAGACTCAATAAAAACAAAAAACCGTTCCTAAAAAGAGAACGGTTTTTCTTGTAAAATTGAAATTGAAAAGTTATGAGTGTCTGTCAAATCTTTTTTTGATATATAGACTTTTATTTTTCTCGTTCAATGATCCGATGAATAATAAACTGAAGCCCATGTAAGCTACAAAAGCGATCAGATAAATCATCAGACTGTTGAAACTGATTTTAGATACAAATATCAACACTGAAAACAGTGCAAATCCAATTAGTAAAATAATACTCCAAACTTTCATTTTTAAAGAATCTTCTTGACCTTTAAACATTGTTTCCATTAAATTCTTCATCATAAATTACTTTTAATTGTTAAACTTTCTTTATTGCCAGTTCGTCTGGCTAAAACCGTACTCGAAAAATACGTTCTGCCGTTGTTCAAAATAGCAAGTACATCGGTGTAAAAAGGGTTACTTTTTACGTTGGCTAAGGTTACGATGTAGTTCGCCATCTGTCTGTAATCGTGAGTCAGGGTTTTTCTCAATCCCTTCACATCATAGGTTTGTTTCTGCGACGTTTGGTAAGAACGTTTTGCAAAAATGCTGTTAAATTCAGCATTAGAATCAGATAAATGATTAGCAAATTTCACGATACCCAATGCAGAAATATGGAAGCTGTATTCTGAAGAGAGCAGTTTTTCGACAAGCGTATTCAGCCTGTTGGTTTCTTCTTCGTAAGATGCATGTTGTACGTTTTTGTACTGGTTCAGCAATAATCTTATTGTTGTGTATGCATCTTTTTCGGTCTGAGTTTTTGCATTCCTGTAAGGTCTTACAGCGTCTCTCAAAGCCTGTAGATCTCGGTCTCTTACGGCATCTGCTTCTGCAATTTTTGCAGATTCTTTACTCGCTCTTATTTGGTCGAGCGCAGCGTTGTACGTAGAGATTTGTGCCTGAATATTATCAAACATTCTCTTAAAATCCAGATCTGTATTAGCGTCTAAAGTTGAGCTGTTGAAATCCTCAAAGAATCGGACAATAAATTGCCCAAACTCAGCATGGTGTAACCTCGGATAATCCAAGGACATTAATTTTTTCATCGTATTGTTGTGTTTTTGTAAGACTTTTTACTCAGCCATTATCATGCCAAAAATGGGTTTTCTATATTAATTATTAAATAGTTAGATAAAATCTACAAATATTGTCATTGCGATGAGCATAGCGAAGAAGCAATCTCAATAATTATTTTTCATAAAAACAGTTTCATCCCGTCAGACTTTCAGACGGAACAAACCAAAACAAAGGAAGCCCGTCTGAAGTTCAGACGGCGAGAAATTATTGAGGTTCTTACTTTCTGAACTTCAGACGAGGAAAAATAGAATAGATTGAGATATTCTGATGTTCAGACGATGCAAACCTATATTTTGGAACAATGTTCATGAATATCGATGGGTAATTTTTACCTTTAGTGCAGGAAATGACGAACCATGAAATTTGAAAACGATCATCTAGAGCCTATTGATAGTATTTTTAATACATCAGATATTTTTTCAAAGTTTGTCATTCCGTAGGAATCTAAGCAAAGTATTATAAAATAAAATGGAAAGATTCGAGTCTAGATTCCTACGGAATGACAAATACTGTAAATATTTTCTAATGCTTAATTAGACGACATCCATAGCCCCGATTGTAGTGGCATCCTTTTTTGTTGCGGCTGGAGCAAAGCGGAAGCCGTAATGAAAAAGATATAGCGGAAAGCGGGATTAAGCTCCTAAAAAAAGTTTAAGTTTAAAACAAAATATAATTTCTTTGTTTATCCGAAAGATTGGGAGATTAAATTTTATAATCCTAAAACGAAATCTTTGATTAGTTTAGAAGAATGGAGAGAAAGAAACAAAACAAAAAACCGCCCCTAAAAAGGCGGTTTATATATTTACCAGTTCTTATCAATCATATAAATAATCTGCGTAAGTGTACTCGCTCCAAGCAGTAATTCTCGGCGATTCACCTTTTCAAAAGTATCTTCTTCCGTGTGGTGAATATCAAAATATCGCTGAGAATCGGGAACCAATTCTGCAGTCGGAACACCCATATCGTGAAGCGGATAAAGATCTGTCCCCGAATACGTGTTTTTAAAATCATAAACACCGTAAGGAATAAACAGATTCGCCCAACTTTGAATTTGCTTTCTCTTCTCGTTATCCATTTCCAGAGAAATTCCTCTCGGAGTAAAACCTCCCGCATCGGTTTCGATGGCAAAAAGATGCTTTTCGTTGTTGTCTTTAGCTACTTTTCCGTATTGAACGCCACCTTTTACACCATTTTCTTCATTCGCAAAACAAACCACACGAATTGTATGATTATTTTGAATTCCAAGCTTTTTGAAAGTTCTTAAAACCTCGATGCTTTGTACAATTCCGGTTCCGTCGTCATGTGCGCCTTCGCCAACATCCCAAGAATCCAAATGTCCGCCAACAACGATGACGCTTTTATCTCTTTTACCCGTGATTTCTCCGATGACAGAATGTGAAAGTTTTTCACCTTTCATTCCGCAGTTGGAGTTTAATTTTGCAGTAACTTTTTGTGATTTTAAAAGAGCTTCCAATTCATCGGCTGTTGTGTTTCCTATGGCAACGGCTGGAAGTTTGGTGTCGTTCTCATAACGCATTGCTCCCGTATGCGGAACGTTATCAAAAGCCGAAGAAAGTGAACGAATGATGGCAAATTTTCCGCCTTTTCTGGCTGTTAATGAAGCTGCTGTGGTTCTGTATTTTGCAGCATCACTGTATCCTCTGAAAGTTTCAATATAAGACTGACTGAAAGGATAATTAAAGAAAACAATTTTGCCCTTTACCTGATCCCGCGAAAGTTTTTCGTATTCTTCCATCGATTTCACCATAATGATTTCTCCTGAAACGTCTTTTCCGCCAGTTCCTTCAGAATTTCCTAATGAAAGCATTTTCAGGCTTTTCCATTTTCCGTTGGAAGTCTGGATCTGTAAAGATTCTTTTCCTCTTTCCCAAACCGGAATCATCACTTCCTGTAACCAGACTTTGTCTGCTCCTGCATCACGAAGTTTTTGTTCCGCCCATTTTACCGCTTTTTCGTAAGATTCTGAACCGCTTAATCGGTGGCCGATGTTTTTAGTTAAATCTCTTAATTCGGTGTAACCTTTACCGTTATTTAATATTTCCGTAGAAATTTTTGCAAATTGTATAGAGTCTTCTTTTGTCTGACCAAAAACAGCCATGCTTAGAAGTAATAATGATGTTCCTACTATCTTTTTCATTTTACCAATTTTTATCAACCATGAAAATCATTTGTGTCATTGCAACCGCTCCCAGAAGAAGCTCTCTTTTGTTCACCTTATCGAAAGTATCTTGCTCTGAATGATGATAATCGAAATATCTTTGGGTGTCTACAACAAGCTCTGCCAAAGGAATATCCAGTTTTTTCAAAGGAGAAATATCCTGAATGGCTTCTGTCTGATCAAAATCATAAAGGCCATAAGGAAGAAAATATTCTTTCCACGGATAAACCAGCCTTCTTCTTTGGGGCGACATATCAAGAGAAAACCCTCTCGGAGAATATCCTCCTGCATCTGTTCCTAAAGCAAAAACGTGTTTTTCTTCTTTCTTTTTTACGTAAGCTGCATACATTTCACGACCTTGTCCGCCGTTTTCACTATTAGCATATAAAACCACTCGAATCGTGTGATTATTTTCATAACCGAGCGCTTTCAATGTTCTTAAAACTTCGATGCATTGGACAACTCCAGTTCCGTCATCAATCGCACCTTCACCAAAATCCCATGAGTCTAACTGAGCGCCCAAAACAATCACTTTAGAATCTTTTTTACCCTGAATTTCAGCAATAATATTAGGATTGGTTGTGTCACCTTTTGATTCGGCAGTCATGTTGATTTTTGCTGTGACTTTTTGCTTTTTTAAAGTTTTTTCCAGTTCATCCGCAGATCTTACACCAATTGATAGGGCAGGAATTTTCACCTTGTCATCCGGCTCGTAGTAAATCATTTTGGCGTGTGGAGTATCGTCATTAGCTGTTGTTAATGATCTTATAATTAATGCTTTTGCTCCTGTTTTAGCAATAACAGAAGCAGAAATTAATTTGGATTTTGCAGTTAATAGATATGAATCACTTGTATTAATAATTTTCGGATCCATCGGAACGTTTACGAAAACTATTTTGTCTTTTAACTGACCGATTGACATGGCATTAAGTTCATTCGTGGAATTAATTAAAACAATTTCTCCCACAAGATCTTTTCCGCCCGTTCCTTCAGAGTTTCCGAAAGAAAGCATTTTGATGTTTTTCCAGTCTCCATTTGCTGTTTTTATTTGCAGAGATTCTCGTCCGCGAACCCAAACCGGAGCTTTGGCTTCCTGTCTCCAGATCATATCAATCCCGATTTCCTTGAACTTTTTTTCTGCCCATTCTACAGCCTTTGTATAACCTGGAGTCGCACTGAAACGCGATCCGATGCCTTTCGTAAGTTCACCGAGATTATCATAAGCTTTACCATTCGTCATGATCTCGTCGGAGATCTTTTTAAATTCGTCGTGATAGTTAAGCTTTACAGGAATAGCCGGTCTGCTGAAGGGCTTTTTCTGAGGTTTTTTTTGAGAAAATAAAAATCCACCCAAAAAGAGTGGAATTATAATGAAGACTTTTTTCATTTTTTATTTACCTTTCTTTTTCCGTTGCTAAAAGTAAGGAAAAATTGGTGATTTATTACTGTTTCATGTCGTACATTAGCAATGCTGTAACCAATTTTGGCTCAATGAATGTACATTTTGGGGGCATACTTAGTTTTAGATCCGAAATTTTAATCATGTCATTGAAACTTACAGGATAAATTCCAAATCCTACCTTTCCTTCGCCAGCGTCTACTTTTTCTTTTAAAAGATTTATTCCTTCGATGTTGGAAGTTCCTTTTACATAAGAAATTTTCTCCGAGCTGTCCGGATCTTCGATTTTCAAAATATCTTTAAAAATATATTTGTCTAAAAGATGGTGATCCAAATTGTCTAAAGACATTTGTGGGGAACGAAGATCATGCTTCACGTGAAGAGAGTAGAATTTACCATCCATATACATCGAAATGTGGAATTTCTGGGAAGGATAATATGCTGTTTCACCTTTTTCATGAATCAGGAAATATTTTTCCAGTTCTTTTAAGAATTCTTCATTCGATAAATCATTAATATCAGTTACAATTCTATTGTAATCGTGAATTTTAATCGATTGGTTTGAAACAATAAAACTGTAGACAAAATTGTAGGCTTCCGTACCATTATGTCTTTTGTTTTTGTCTTTGTGATGTTTAGCATTCAGAGCGGTAGAGCCGATTCTGTGGTGTCCGTCTGCGATGTAGAAAGAGTCGATCTGGTCGATTACTTCTTTAAATTGCTGCAGTTTCAGACGGTTATCGATTCTCCAGATTTTATGTCTGATTCCTTTTGTATCCACATGATTGAAAATCGGAACGTTTTTCTCTTCATGATTCATCAATAATTCAATCTTTGAATTTGCTGGATACGTTAATAAAACAGGTTCAGCCTGAAGGTTTACCTTCTCAAGATAATGCGCCAGTTTTTCTTTTTTCTGAGGAATAGTACTTTCGTGTCTCTTAATTTTCCCGCTCCAGAAATCTTCGATGCTTGCTAATCCCAAAAGCCCTCTGAAAACCTGTTTATTAGGGTAAATTTGCTCATAAAGATAATATGCAGAACTATCCTGAACAAGTTTTTTCTCATCCACCAGTTCTTCAAAAGTCGATCGGATTTTCCTTAAATTCCTATCAATATCTTTAGATTTACTTACAACATAAGGTTTTATCATATTAATGTAAGTATTTTCAACTTGAGCTTTCTCCGCTATCTCTTCCTGGGTGAAGTTATCCAAAGGGTGAGTAGGGAAGGTGCTCTCATAGTCTTTATGAGGTCTTATTCCACGGAAAGGTTTAAAAACAGGCATATTTATTTTAGGGTTTCTTTTATCTTAATTATTTGTTCGGCAAGCTCAATCCCGATTTTTTCCTGAGCATCTACAGTATTTCCTCCAACATGCGGAGAAAGTGATAGTGCAGGATTCATCAGCAAAAGAACTTCCGGATTTGGTTCTTTTTCAAAAACATCAAGTGCGGCTCCGGCTACTTTTTTGGATTCAATAAAGTCTATTAGGGAAACTTCATTGATCACGCCGCCTCTTGCAGTATTTACAATATAGACACCGTCTTTCATTTTTTCAAACTGAGGCGCGTCTATAATATATTCGTTTGTTTGCGGAGTATTGATACTTATAAAGTCGGCATCTTTAAGGAAAGCATCCATATCATTCGTTGAGGTGATTTCAAAGCTCACCGACTGTCCGTCGAAAAAACTTAATGTAAGAACTTCTGTTCTAGGTTTCCTTGTTAAAACTTTAACCTTCATTCCCAGAGAAATTCCCATTTTTACCACTTCCTGACCGATACTTCCAAAACCAATAACTCCTAACGTTTTTCCTGAAAGCTCATATGCATTATTGAACGATTTTTTCATCGCATTGAAATGAGTTTCCCCTTCCAACGGCATCAATCTGTTGGACTCATGAAGGAATCTTGCCAGGGAAAAGAAATGTCCGAAAACCAATTCCGCAACCGATCTTGATGATGCAGTGGGGGTATTGATAACGTATTTTCCTTTTTCAATCGCGTATTCAACATCAATATTATCCATTCCGATGCCTCCTCTTCCTATGATTTTCAGATTCGGACAAGCATCAATAAGATTCTGCCTCACTTTTGTAGCACTTCTTACCAAAAGAACGTCTACGTTGTTGTCGTTGATGAAATTGATCACGTGGTCTTGTGCAACCCTGTTGTCCAAAACTTCAATCCCTGCATCTTTCAATGCCTGTTCTCCTGCTTTTGAAATACCGTCGTTAGCTAAAACTTTCATGGTTTTATATTTAATTTAAATATTTAAAGAGTGAATTATTTAAAAATTTAAATAGTTGCGCAAATTAAGAAAATTTAAACTAATATTAAATAAACTTTAATTGCTTGAATGTTAAATATTTAAATTATTTAATAGATTTCATAACATCTACCAAAACCTGCACACTTTCAATTGGTAAAGCATTGTACAAACTTGCTCTGTAACCTCCTAAGCTTCTATGTCCGTTTAATCCGCTGATTCCCGCAGCTTTCCATGCGTTGTCGAAAGCTTCTTTTTTGCTTTCGTCTGTAATTTTGAAAGAAACATTCATTAATGAACGGTCTTCTTTTACACAAAAAGTTTCAAATAAAGGGTTGCTGTCGATTTCATCGTATAAAAGTTTTGCTTTTGCCTCGTTTCTAGCTTCAGCAGCAGCAATTCCTCCGTTGTTTTCCAGATGCTGTAAAGTCAGTAAAGATGCGTAAACAGGGAACACCGGTGGCGTGTTATACATCGATTCTTTTGAAATATGCTGAGAATAATCCAAGATCGAGAACATATTTTCTCTTCCTGTCTTGCCTAAAATTTCTTTTTTAATAACCACTAAAGTTACACCTGCAGGTCCCATGTTTTTCTGAGCTCCGGCGTAGATTAAATCAAATTTAGAGAAATCAAGCTGTCTTGAGAAAATATCAGAACTCATGTCGCAAACCATCAAAGTATCTACTTCAGGGAAAGACTTCATCTGAGTTCCATAGATCGTATTATTGGAAGTACAGTGGAAATAATCGTATTCTGAACCTACCGTATAATCTTTTGGAATAAAAGAGTAGTTTTCTTCTTTCGAAGAACCTACAACGTCCACAGTTCCTACTTTTTTAGCTTCTTTTATAGCTCCTGCAGCCCAAGTTCCTGTATCGAGATAAGCAGCTTTTCCGCCAACTTTCATCAGGTTGTAAGGTACCATCGCAAATTGCAGACTGGCGCCACCTCCCAGATACAAAACTTCATAATCATCACCAAGATTCATCAGTCTTTTTACAATCGCACGTGCCTCGTCCATTACCGCTACGAAATCCTTGCTTCTGTGCGAAATTTCCAAAAGGGAAAGTCCGATTCCGTTGAAATCCAAAATCGCCTGTGCCGATTTTTCGAATACTTCCTGAGGTAAGATACATGGTCCTGCGCTAAAGTTGTGCTTTTTGCTCATATTATTTATTTTTTGGATTTTCTGTAAAAATTTTCTTCTTACAGCTTCATTTATAGTTTCTTATTAAAAATTTCTGGCTTTTTGTATATAAAAAACCGCCTCATGATGTATGAGACGGCAGTTTTTATTCTCCGTGTAAGAATGCTTTTTTATTAAGCAGCGTTTCTTCAGATTCTACATGATCCTCATCCGGAACACAGCAGTCGACAGGGCAAACTGCGGCACATTGTGGTTCTTCATGGAAACCTTTACATTCCGTGCATTTGTCTGTAACGATGAAATAGACATCATCACTTACGGGCTCCTGCGGCGAATCGGCATCAATTGTCAATCCAGATGGCATCGTTACGGTGCCTTTAAGTTCAGTACCTTCTGAAGCTTTCCAATCTACTGCTCCTTCATAAATTGCATTATTCGGACATTCTGGTTCGCACGCCCCGCAATTAATGCATTCATCAGTTATTTTAATAGCCATCGCTAATTTTTTTTAAATTTGCACAAAATTACAAAATATTCCCCAATTTTACAGTAATTATGAGTATTGAAAATAAAGTTTTAGGACTTACGAAATTAAGTGAATATATAAAAGCGTTTTTAGCAAAAAATCATGAGGATTATAACGAAAATGATTCTGATTTTGAATTTTTGTTGAAAAAATCTGAAATTGAAAATCCGTGGTTTACAATTGAAAATCAGAAATTTGCTTTGCAACAATGGGCAGATTTGTTGACTGAAGACAATATAAATGATTGGTTGAAAGAATATTCGATCTCCAAAATCACTAAAAGAGTAGGACTGATTCTTGCCGGAAATATACCTTTGGTTGGACTGCATGATGTAATTTCAGTGGTTTTGAGCAATCATATTCCGGTGATTAAATTATCCTCAAAAGATAAGTATATGATTCCGTTTTTATTAAAAAAGTGGAATGAATTTTCCGAAGGAAATGTTCAGTTTGAATTTGTTGAAAAATTAGAGAATTTCGATGCTGTAATCGCAACAGGAAGCAATAATACAGCAAGATATCTTGAATATTATTTTAAAGACCGTTTAAACATCATCAGAAAAAACAGAACATCAATTGCTGTTTTGAAAGGTGATGAAACGGAAGCAGAATTACAGCTTTTAGCGAAAGATATTTTCCAATATTTTGGATTAGGTTGTAGGAATGTAACAAGATTATTGATTCCGAAGGATTTTGTAATTGACAGATTGTTTGAAAGTTTCATTGGTTTCCAAGATATTATCAATCATAATAAATATGCGAATAATTATGATTACAACAGAGCGGTTTATCTTTTGAATCAGGAAAAATTCTGGGATAATAATTTTGTGATGCTGAAAGAAGATGATAAACTTTTCAGTCCGCTTTCTGTCATCAATTTCAGCAGATATTCTTCTTTGGATGAAGTGAAAAACTTTATTGCTGGAAATGAAGAAAATATTCAATGTGTTGTAGCAAAAACAGAATTAGGCTTAAATTCAATCGAATTAGGAGAAGCACAGAACCCAGGGTTAGATACTTACGCAGATAATGTGGACACGATGAAATTTTTATCGGTAATATAATTCTTCGTATCTTGCTATCAACCAATCATTGAATTAGTATGAAAAAATTATTTCTAATACTTTCAGTTTTAGTCTTTCAATTGGGACTTTCTCAGGAAAGCAAAATAAAAATTGTTGAAAGCAAGAAAATTGAATTAACGGGCGAATTAAGTAAAGATAAAATTAATTTTTACAACCAACAGTTTGTAAAATTTGTTGCGGCTTTGAAGGTTAAAGATAAGCAAGCAATTGATAACTTGATTTCGGATAAAGTAAAGGATATTGTCGATGATAATATGCTCCAGATTCTTTCGGGAGGAATCAGTTTTGAACGAAAAATGGAGATTTATAAATCTGGAAATCAAATGTTGTTTGAAAATGAAACGTATCCTGCAATTCAATACAAATATGTTGATGATAAATTAACTCCGCCGAGAGATGTTATTACCGTGCTTTTTGAAAATGACGGAAAAATTTTAGGTGTAAAGCCAGATTACAGCAAATGATTTGGTGAGCAATAAACAATAGGAGAGAAGTTATTTCGTTATTGTTTATTCAAAATAATTAAGGTATAATGAAAAAAATATTTTTAATCCTTTCGGTTTTATCAGTTCAATTTTTTCTTTCACAGAAAAAGGCGAATCCAAAGGCTGAAAGTAAGAATAATCCGATCGAAAATACAAAGGCTTCTTTAAGTTTAAGCAAAGAAGAAATCGACCTTTATAATGGGAAATTCCTAAAATTTATAGCTGCTCTAAAGATTTCGGATCGCGCTGCAATGGAGGCATTGCTATCAGAAGAAGCTAAAGCAAAGGTTACCGACGTTGTGTATAAAAAGTTGTCAGAAGATATTGATACCAATAAAACTTTCAAAATCATCAAAACAGCCTACAAACCAACAATTGAAGGCGATCATTTTCCGATGATTCAATATAAATATTCTGATGATAAGGCTGTTGAACCAAAAGTAATAATTACGGCGGTTTTTGAAACTGACGGAAAAATTTTAGGAATAAGACCTTATAAGGTTACGAAATAAATTATTTTAAATTAAATAAAAATAACTATGATGACAGATGTTTTAGTCGCACACGCTAAAGACGTGGAGAAGGCTAGTTTTTACAAGAAAACGTATTTGCATGTTGCATTATCTATTCTTGCATTTATCGGTGTTGAAACGATTTTGTTGAATGTCGTTCCTGCTGAAATAATCGGATTGATGTTCGGACAAAAATACACTTGGCTATTGATAATCGGAGTGTTTTGGCTGGCTTCAATTTTGGCTACAAAATGGTCTCTTTCCCAAAGTAAATCGACGCAGTATTTTGGTTTGGCGTTTTATATTGTGCTGGAAGCTGCTATTTTCTTACCATTGATTTATATCGCTGTTTTACAAGCTGGAGCTGCTGTAATCTACCAAGCTGCAATGCTTACAATCGCGATGTTTGCAGGGATTTCTGCGGTTGCATTTACTTCGAAAAGAGATTTTTCATTCCTTAGAAATATCATTATCATCGGAGGATTTATTTCTCTTGGACTGATTGTTGCCGGAGCAATTTTCGGATTCGATCTTGGACTTTGGTTCTCTGTAGGAATGGTAATTTTGGCTTCTGCAACGATTTTGTACCAAACAAGCAAGCTAAAAGATTCTTACACAACAGATCAATATGTGGGAGCTTCTTTACAATTATTTGCTTCTATTATGTTGTTGTTCTGGTATATCCTAAGAATTTTGATGAGCAGAAGAAGCTAATTTTAGTGATGAGTTATGAATTATAAATTATAAGTGATGAGTTGTTTGATTGCGATTTTATAATTCATTTTTATAAACCCAAAAAATCCTGATGTTTTCATCGGGATTTTATTTTTGGTATTTAAACACGAATGGCACTAATTTTATCACAAATGACACAATTTTTTAAATAAAATATTGGTGTAGATTAGTGAAAAAATATTCGTGGAAATTAGTGTTTAAATTTATTTATCAATCGATCCTAAAACCTTTTGAGCAAACAAGTTCAAGGCATCCTTTTCACTCATTCCGTTTTGTACATTGGCGTGAACTTCAAGAGCTCCGCAGATATTTGTAATTAATTCTCCTGCAACATTCATATCCTCTTCTGTAGTTCCTCTGAACTCGGTAAAGCTTTCTAAAACCTCTAACGTTTTTTCAAGGTTTTCAGGAGTTTGATTTTGATAAAACTGCCTGATTATGGGTAACTTCATAACTACAATTCGTTAAATAAGTTAATTAAACTTTCCGCCTGATTAGATTGAACCTGATTTACCAATTCTCCATTTTTAAAGATTGCGAACGTAGGTAAGTTGTCAACTTTAGCCAATTTTCTACTTTCCGGTAATTTTTCTGCGTCTACATAAAGGAAAGGAATACTGTCGTTCTCAGATGCCAATTTCTTGAATTTAGGCTTCATAATTCTGCAGTTTCCGCACCAGGTAGCACCGTATTGTACAACCACTTTTTCATTTTCGCTTACAATATTTTGTAGCGTATCTTCTGTTAATTCTGTATACATAATTTAAATTTTAGAATAAAATTTAACAATGTACCAATATAACAATGCAACAGTTTTACCAATATCATTTTCTGCTACATTATTGTTACAATGCTAGATTGATACATTGTTAGATTAAAAAGTTAGTTTTTCGCTAAATATTCAGCAGTAGAAGTTCTGTCAGCTTTCATTGCATCTTTTCCTTCTTCCCAGTTTGCAGGACAAACTTCACCGTGCTTCTGAACGTGAGTATAAGCGTCGATTAATCTTAAATATTCTTTTACGTTTCTACCAAGAGGCATATCGTTTACAGACTCGTGGAAAATTTTTCCAGTTTCGTCGATAAGGTAAGTTGCTCTGTAAGTAACGTTTGAACCAGTGAAAACCTCTTCACCTTCTTCATTGTATTCGAAATCCTGATCTACAATTCCTAAGATATTAGCCAATTGTCTGTGAGTATCCGCTAAAAGTGGGTAAGTAACTCCTTCGATTCCTCCGTTGTCTTTTGAAACGTTCAACCAAGCGAAGTGTACTTCGTTTGTATCGCAAGAAGCACCGATTACTTTTGTGTTTCTTTTTTCGAATTCACCTAAAGCCTCCTGGAAAGCGTGAAGCTCAGTCGGGCAAACGAAAGTGAAATCTTTTGGATACCAAAACAAAAGAACTTTTTGTTGGTTGGTTGTAGCTTCTTCGAAGATGTTGATTCTAAGATCATCACCCATTTCAGACATTGCATCTACTGTTACATTCGGGAATTTTTTTCCTACTAAAGACATAATTTTCTCGTTTTTATATTTAAATTTTCTGATGCAAATATAGAAATATTCCGTCTATCGAACAAGTTGATGTTGATAAATAAAATCTATAATTGTTTTTGGAATATGTTCAAATAAAAAAGCCCTGAATTCAGGACTTTTAGTTTATTTTGATAACAAATTTTTAAGAATTGCTGAAATTTTTAAGCATTAATATTGAGCTTGTTTTTTTAATCTCTACAGTGTTTTCGTTGGCTTTATTTTTGTTCTAGGGATTTTTTTGAATTTTTCTAGGAAATTTTTTATTTAACATAAAAAAATAAAATGAAAAATTTAGAATTATTTATAGTTTAATGAAAAAAATGATTTTATATTTGAATCTCTAAAAAACACAGATGGTTCTTCTATTCTTCAGAATTGCCATTTTAATATTTATAAAATTAAAGAGACTTTTTATAAAGTCTTTGTAAAGAAATATTGCGCAATATGAAGGTAGGAAAAACCGAAAACCTACCTCCGAAAGGAAAGTTTAAAACTTCTCTGTTGAAGATTTGAACAAAATAAGTAGGGATATGAAAATAAAATTTATTAAATGATGAAAAAGCTAATGATTATGTCAGCTTTTGCACTTTTTGCAAGTGCTTCTTTAACTAACACTCAAGTACAAGCCAAGGAAGGAGGGTATATTTATGAATCAGGAGGGTGCTATTTCCATGTTGTTACTCATAGTATGTTATGGGGATTAATTACATGGGAAGAAGATCCAAGACCACTAGGTTGTGGAAGCGGATTTGCATAAGTTAAATTAAAAATTATAATTAAGGCTTTCTTTTTTGAGAAAGCCTTTTTAAAATAAGAATCAATGAAAAATAGTATATTATCCTTTGTTTTTATTTTTTTTATTGTTTGTACAAAAGCTCAAATGCTAAAAAAGGACTCTGTAAAAGAAAAAATTGCGAACATAGAAACAGTTGTTATTAACGATAAAGATTATGAAAAAGTAGATTATTCTTTTGCTTTGAAAAAGGAAATTAATTTTAGGCTTAAAACAGGTACTTCCAAATCTTCCTTTGAAATTGGGCTGAGATTTAATAATAATTTAGGACAAAAAGGAAGGGTAAGTAATGTGACTTTGTTTTTACATAAAACAGAGAAAGAGTATAGGTTAACTGACTTAGAAATTAATTTTTATAAAATTGATACATTAACAAATAAGCCTGGAGAAAAATTAAATATTCAGCAAATAATTTATACTCCTAAAAATAATAAAAGAGGCAATGTGAAAATTGATGTAGAAAAGTATCATATTCCTTTTCCTAAAGAAGGAATATTAGTTTCTGTAAAATGGCTTCCCAATAAATTTAACGATTTAAATGTTGGACCTTCGATAAGATTAACAAACTATACTGAGCGTTTGACATATACAAGATATGATAATGATATAACTAAATGGAATAATGGGTTCAATTTTTCTAAAAAAAATGGGTTATATACCAATGCAATGATAGGCTTAGAAGTTTATATAAAAAAAGAAAAGTTAGCAATGAATAAAAAGTATTTATATATCATTATTGCTTTTTTAACCCTAATAATTTTATGCTTATTAACTTACAAAACTTCTGAAAAAGTGGTTTTTAATGGGAGTAAAGAAACAATGATACATGATTTTGGAACTTTGGATAAAAATAAAACTCCATTGTATGAATATACTTTTAAATATGTCAACACAAGACATGACACTTTAAAAGTATATGGAGTAAGAGATGGTTGCGATTGTACCGAAAGCAAAGTAAAAATGGGACTTTATTTCAAAAACGATACTATTTTCATAAAAACTAAATATGATCCTAATAAGTATAATGATAATGGAGCTATTGCTAAACAGTTTTTTCTAATTACAAATAAAAATGTTTCAAAATTTGATACTATATTTCCTTTGTCATTAAATGGAATTGTTAAATAATATTTTAATAAAAAAAGCAGCTACTTAAACTAGCTGCCTTTCTTTATTTTAATAACCAAATATCTCAGTTAAGTTCAATTTTTTCACTTCACCGAGTTTCTTCATATCGGCTTCATTTACTTTATCTTGAGAAGCAACGAGACAGTAAGTATAATTTTTACCCTTCATTTCCTTATCGTGGAAGCTGTTGATATCTGCAAAAGAAAGTTTCGGAGCCTGTTCGTAAACATTCTTTCTGATATCCAAATTATTTCCAAGCTTTTGAGCTCTCAAATACGTAAAGATAATTCCATCTTGAGTAATTCTTTCTGCAGCAATCGATTTTTTCAATCCGCTTTTTGCTGTTTCAAATAATTGATCAGACTTTGGAAGTGTCGTTAAAAGTTCGTTCATCGCCGTTGTAGACTCATTGAATTTGTCTGCCTGAGTTCCAACGTATGCTGTAATCATATCCTTATCTTCTTTTTTGCCCGGAAGCGAGAAATAAGAGTAAGTAGAGTAGGCAAGAGCCTTTGATTCTCTGATTGTCTGGAACACGATAGACCCCATTCCTCCTCCGAAATAGTTGTTGAATAAGTTCACCGTCGGTGTAATGCTTGCATTGTACGGATCGCTGTTTCTTACCCAGAAAATCTCCGCTTGTACCATGTCGTAATGCGCGAACAAAACCTTGTTTTTATCCGTTGCAACCTGCGTGAAAGTTTTAGATTTCGGCATATCTTTCAATGAACTTGGTAGCTTATGAATCAACGTCAAAGAAGAAGAAACTTCGTTTGCAGATTTTGGTCCGTAATGAAGGATTTTATGCTTAAAATTAAATAAGTCGTGAAGTACATTCACCAAATCTTCTGCTTTTAAAGCATCTAGTTCTGCGTCTGTCAAAACATTATTAAAAGGATTTTGAGGGCCATATTGAGCATAGCTTCTTAATCCGGACATAATTGCGCCTTTATTTTGTTTTGCATTGGCTCTGGCCTTTTTCAATCTTGCTTTATAAGAATCTAATGCTTTTTGATCTGCAACACAATTTTTAATTAAATCTTCAAATAAAGAGGCTGTTTTATCAAAATTTTCATTTAAACCTTCAAGAGTTACATACGTTTCCTCGTTTCCTGCACTTACATTAAAGCTCGATGCCAACTTGTAAAACTCTTTGCTAATGTCTTCTGAAGACTTATTTTTTGTTCCTAAATATTCCAAATACTCTGCTGCCAAAGGAAGAATTTTATTATTCCATTTTCCGGAATCAAAGTAATAATATAATCTGAAAAGATCGTTGTCTGTATTTTTTACGGAAAGAACATCTACGTTTCCAACTTTACTTTTAGCAATATCTTTATCAAAATTCAGCCAAAGCGGAGAGATTGGATTTTCCGGCATTTCCGTGATTTTTTTCAGGAAAGGCGACTGGTCATCTCTATTAACAGAAACCGGAGTAATCGTTGGTTTGTCAACTTTTACGATATTTTTATCCTCACCTTTTCTCTTATAAACCGCCACATAATTGTTGTCTTTAAGATATCTTGAAACAAAATCCATGATGTCTTTTTTCGTCAGTTTCGAAATTTCATCGATGTATTCCAACTGCGTTTTATGATCTACTTCAGACGTAAATTCATCCATCAAAGATTCTGCTCTCGATGAATATTTTTCGTATTTCTGAATTACATTTTTCTTTTCATTATTTACAATTGACTGAATTAAATCTTCCGAAAATTCACCTTTTCTCAATTTATCAATTTCCTGAAGCAACAACGTTTTCACTTCATCCAATGATTGTCCTTCCGTCGGATTTCCCTGCAATAGAAGCACGGAATAATCCTTTAAAACATATGGGAAAGCATATGCACTCAACAATTTTTGCTTTTTAACAAGGTCAAGATCGATTAATCCGGCTTGTCCGTTGGTCAGCATACTTCCGATGAAATTCAGCATTCTTGCGTCTTTCGTCGTAGCTCCCGGAAATCTGAATCCGATCATAATATTTTCAGGATTCGGTCCATAAACTTCTCTCGTAATCGGAGCTGTGATCGGACTTTCCTGCCCTGGATTATATGTAGGAATCGGCTTAGATTTCATGTAAGAAAAATCCTTGTCGATTTTAGCAATCATTTCATCAGGATTAAAATCTCCCGACATGATAATTCCCATGTTGTTTGGAACATAGTAATTGTTGAAATATTCTCTAATCGCTTTTAATGAAGGGTTTTTCAAATGTTCAATTGTACCGATCGTTGTCTGTTTTCCGTAATTGTTATTCGGGAACATTGCCGCAAACATAGCCTCGTAAACTTTCCTTCCGTCATTATCAAGGCCTCTGTTTTTTTCTTCATAAACCGCTTCCAATTCCGTATGGAAAAGTCTTAAAATCGGCTGTCTGAAGCGTTCTGCCTGAACAGCCAAAAACTTATCCGTAACGTTCGCAGGAATATCTTCTGTGTAAACCGTTTGCTCATAAGAAGTGAAAGCGTTGGTTCCGTCTGCGCCCATCCCCGACATCATTTTGTCGTATTCGTTGGCGATGGCAAATTTTGCAGCTTCACCGGAAACTTTATCGATTTCCTTATAAATTTCTTTTCGCTTTGTTTCGTCTTTTGTAGAATTATATTTTTCGTAAAGAGCATCAATCTGATCCAAAAGAGGTTTTTCTTTTGCCCAATCTTTAGAACCAAACTTATCAGTTCCTTTAAAAAGCATATGCTCAAGATAATGCGCTAAACCTGTATGATCTGCAGGATCGGTTTTACTTCCCGCTTTGGTAGCAATAAAAGTCTGGATCCTAGGATCTTTTTTTGTCGGACTTAAAATAACTGTCAGTCCGTTTTTCAAAGTATAATATCTCGCTGAAGTCGGGTCGTTGGTTACATATTTATAAGTGTATCCGTTAGATTGTGCCTCTTTCCACTGGAAATCCTGTCCGTAAGCATTTCCACAGAAACTTGCTGCTGCAATACTTGTCGCAATTGTAATTCTCTTAAAAAAATTCATTGTGAAGTGTTATTTTTTTTGAATTTGTTATTAATTTTTATTTTAACTAAAAAAAGAATCAAAAAATAGCATTTTAATTGTATTTAAATAGTGCATTTCTTTGATTCTTTTTTGTTTAAAAATATTAAATATTATCTAGTTGAATTTATCCAATAATTCTTTAATTCTTCTCATTGCTTCTCTCAAATCCTCTTCCGAAGCTGCATAAGAGAATCTTATACATTCCGGACTTCCGAAAGAAACACCACCAACGCATCCTACGTGGGCATTTTCTAATAAGAACATTGCGAAATCATCAGAATCTTTAATTTCAACACCATCCAAAGTTTTTCCAATATAATGAGAAATATCCGGGAAGAAATAAAATGCTGCTTTTGGCAACAAAACCTTAAATCCTGGAATTTCTTTCATTAAATCAAAAACCAAATCTCTTCTTACTTTAAAAGCGTCGATCATGTATTTGTAATCAGAAGGGTCTGTCTGCAAAGCAACAATTGAAGCTCTTTGAGCAACTGTGTTTGCACCGCTTGTCATTTGTCCCTGAACTTTTTCACAAGCTTTTGCCAACCATTCCGGACATGCAGAATATCCGATTCTCCAACCTGTCATGGCAAAAGCTTTTGACATTCCGTTGATTACGGCAGTTTGTTCGTAAACTTCTGGAAATTGTGCGATGGAAGTTGTTTTTGTTTCGTAGTTAATATATTCGTAGATCTCGTCTGAAATTACCGTTACATGAGGATATTTAGCAATAA
Source organism: Chryseobacterium sp. MMS23-Vi53 (assembly GCF_047651245.1). Lineage (NCBI taxonomy): Bacteria > Pseudomonadati > Bacteroidota > Flavobacteriia > Flavobacteriales > Weeksellaceae > Chryseobacterium > Chryseobacterium sp. MMS23-Vi53. The sequence goes on from NZ_CP180265.1 coordinate 113,647, forward strand.
CTTTAGCTAAAGATTTCAACTCATCATATGTATAATACCCACCTGAAGGATTGCACGGTGAGCTGAATAAAATAGCTTTTGTTTTATCTGTAATGGCTTCTTCTAATTGCTCTGCAGTGATTTTAAAATCAGTTACATAAGATGTTGGAAGCATCACAGAATTTCCGCCCATCATTTTTACCATTTCATCGTAACTTACCCAATAAGGGTTGGGAAGAATAACTTCATCTCCGTCATTTATTAATGCTGCCAAAACATTGATAATTGATTGTTTAGCTCCATTGGAAACACAGATTTGCGAAGGTTTGTATTCTAAATTGTTGTCTCGCTTTAATTTATGAGAAATAGCTTCGCGAAGCTCTAAAAATCCCGGAACAGGAGAGTAATGACTGTAGTTTTGATTAATGGCATCGAAAGCCGCCTGTTTTATATTGTCAGGAACATCGAAATCTGGTTCGCCCAAAGTAAGGCTGATGACATCTATTCCGTTGGCTTTCATTTCTCTAGCCTTATTCGACATTACAAAAGTCTGTGAGTAACCCAGTCTATTTACTCTATCCGAAAGTTTATTCATTATTAATTTAATTATTTTTCAATTTTAACAAATATAGGATAAAAACTAATTTTTGAAAAATTTTTCTGTGAACTGTTTTGGTTTGAAGATGGAAGATAGAGGCTGGAAGAAGTATTACCATCAAAAAAATATTCTCAAAATATATAAACTCCAACTTCCATCTCTCGACTTCCAGCCTTTCAGAAGTAGAAATAAAAACTTATTTTTGCTTTTTATAATATTTCACATGTCTACAACGTTACTACTAAAATACTTTCCGGATCTTACCGAAAATCAGATCGATCAGTTCAATAAATTGGAAGATTTATACAATGAATGGAACGAAAAAATTAATGTGATTTCACGAAAAGATATGGAATCTCTGTATGAAAAGCATATTTTACACTCTTTGGGAATCGCAAAAGTGATGGAATTTGCACCAGGAACCAAAGTCTTGGACATCGGAACCGGTGGCGGTTTTCCGGGGATTCCGTTGGCGATTTTATTTCCGGAAGTACAATTTACGTTAATTGATTCGATCGGAAAAAAAATTACAGTGGTAAATGCTGTTGCAGAAGGTGTAGGATTGAAAAATGTAACTGCAATTCATGGAAGAGCGGAAAAATTAAAGGAAAAATTCCATTTTGTAGTAAGCCGTGCAGTAACGCAAATGCCGGAATTTTTAAGATGGTTAAAAGGCAAATTTGAAAAAGAACAAATTAATCCCAAACACAACGGAATTTTGTATTTAAAAGGCGGAGACTTAGCAGAAGAGCTTGCCGGACTTAAATGTGAAATTTTCAACTTAAAAAGCTATTTTGATGAAGAGTTTTATGATACCAAAAAAGTTGTGTATCTATCAAAAGGAAATTTTAATTCTTAATTTAACATAATTAAGGAATAATTTTTGCTTAAAAATTAATTAATAATCAAAATTTTGTAGTTATGAAAAAGTTTTTCCATATTGGGTTTTCTGCATTAGTTTTAGGATTATTTTTCACTTCATGTAACGATGACGACGACTATCAGACGATAGAATCTATTGATAAAATAAAAATAGACAGTGTGAAAATCGTAAATGATACAATGGACGTTTTTTCTGTTCAGAGTATTAAAACTTATTCCACGTATCCATCTCATTGCCAAGGATTTTACGGTTACGATTATATTCATACGGATAACTTTACGAGAACGGTTACTGCCTATAAATATATCAGCAACGGACCTTGTACGCAAGAAAATTATACAGCTGCAAGCCAGATCAATTTTAGTCCGCAACAAACTGGTATATATACTTTTAAATTCTGGAACGGTGGCACAAACTGGATTACCAAAACAATTGTAGTTGAATAAAATAAATGAAAGGGATTTTTGTAGCTTGTATTCTGATTTCCAATGTGTTATTTGGTCAAAGAATATACTGGTCGGAGAATGTGAAATTAAAATGGAGTAATTTTAAAAGTAGAGTAAATAATCAGCATGGTTCTAATGTTGCTGCATACACAAACTGTGGCTGGATCTATTCTTATGTAAAGTCTTCTAATCCGAAAGTTCCCATCAAAATAAAGATTGAAACGGTTTTTAATGAAGATAAATCGTGGAAAGATGTGAAAAGAATTAATGATTATGTTCTTCTTCATGAACAAAAACATTTTGATGTGGCTGAAATTTTTTCACGAAAATTGAGAAAAGAAGTTGCGGAAAAAATAAAATCAAATTCCGATTTTGATAGATATTTTAAAGATATTTATGCAAGAATTCTTAAAGAATATCAGGATTTTCAAAAAGCCTACGACGGCGAAACAAAGAATGGCATTGTTGAGGAAAAACAATCAGAATATAATCGTATTATTGCTGAAGAATTAGAAAATTATAAAAGCTACAAAGCGTATTGAAATTCCTCAATAAAATCATCGATGAATTATTAGTTCAAAACACGGATTTATCTGTGTTTAACATAGTTTTGCCCGGAAAGCGTCCGATCGTTTTTATCCGACGGATTTTAGAGGAAAATAATTATTCCGGATTTCTTCCAAATTTTTTCACTGTTGAAGAACTTATTGATCGAATTGCTGACAAACAGCCTATTCAAGGGATTTCGCTGTGGCTGTTTGCCTTTGATGTCTATAAAAGTCTGAATTTAATTCCCAATTATGATTTTTCTGAATTTTTAAAATGGTTTCCGACTTTACAGAAAGATTGGGACGATATTTTGAAGTTTTCTGAAAGCGATCAGGCGGTTTTAGAATATATGTTCGATGAAGAAAGGATCAAGGAATGGGCACAAGATTTGGGTGAAGACGATGATGTTCCACGAAAAAAATTCCTAAATTTTTGGCAAAACATGAATGTTTTTCTTCCTGTTTTAAAGAAAAAATTACAGGAAAAAAACTGGGCAACTTCAGGAATGATTCATGAAACGGCAAAAGCAAGTATTGTTGATTTTGCTAAAAATACGAATGAACAGTTTGTTTTTTGTGGTTTTAATGCATTTACCCCTGTTGAAGAAAAATTAGTCAGAAGCCTTTTGCAGTGGGATAAAGCGCAGTGTTTTTTTCAGGCAGATCATTATTATTTTGATGATGAAAGACAGGAAGCCGGAAAGTTTTTGAGAAATCATAAAACATGGAAAGAATTCGATGACCATAGACTTTTTAACTGGATTGAAGACGACTTTAATCAACCTAAAAATATAAAAGTTTACGAAGTTTCAGGGAATATTACACAAACAAAAATTTTACCTGAAATTTTCAAAGAAATAGAAAATAAAACATTTTCTGATACAGCCGTTGTTTTGTTGGATGAAAACCTTCTTCCCGCAAGTTTAGATGTAATGTACAATGTTCAGAATCTGAATATTACAATGGGTTTTCCGTTGAAAAATCTTTCTTTTTCGAATGCCATAAAACAGCTTTTTTATCTTCAGAAACAATTAGAAAAAAATAAGTCATCTTATTATTATCGTGATATTTTTCCCATTCTTGAAGAACTTCCGAAATCGATTGAAGATGAGTTGATTATCAATCAATTCAAAGCAAAAATTGAGGAACGAAACATCGTTTATATTTCAAGAAAATTACTCGATGAACTTTTGGGTGAGCTTTCATATTATAATTTACTTCAAAAAGCAGATTCTACAGGAATTTATTTAGATTCATTAATTGAATTTTGTAAGAAAGTAAAATGGCTGCAAATTGATGATATTCAATACGAAAATGTATCTCATTTTGAGAATTCATTTAGAATTATTAAAAACCAATTGTCTCCATACCAATTTGAAATCAAAATGGAAACATTGGAAATTTTGATTAATCAACATATTAATTCTGAAAGTATTGATTTTCAAGGTGAACCTTTGCGAGGATTACAAATTATGGGATTGTTGGAAACCCGTCTTTTGAATTTTGAAAACGTAATTATGCTTTCTGTAAATGAAGGGAAACTACCGCTCGGTAATTCGCAAAATACCTATATTCCTTTCGATATCAGACGGTTTTTTGATATGCATACTTTCCTTGAAAATGACAGTATTTATGCATACCATTTTTACCGTTTGATTCAGGATTCTAAAAATGTTCATTTGTTATTTAATGCTTTAAGTTCGGGTGTAAATACGGGTGAAAAAAGTAGATTTATTACTCAAATTGAGATGGAAAGTTCTCATCAAATAGAGCACCTGGTTATAGAAAATTCTTCCGAACCGATCATCACACAACCGATTGAAATTTCAAAGACAAACATTGTGTTGGAAAGGCTTCAAAAATGGAAGGAAAAAGTTTCCGCGTCGCACCTTACGAGCTATCTTTATAATCCCATCGATTTTTATTTTTCGAAGATTTTAAAGACATCTGAAAGTGACGAAATTGAAGAGGAATTATCAGTTAAAAATTATGGGAATTTAGTTCACTATACACTTCAAGAAGTTTATGAGGTGTTAAAAGGTAAAGCGCTAAAAGAAAATGATTTAAAGGATTCAATTAAAGCAATTGATAAATATATTGAAGTTGCAATTGATAAGCTAAAACATCAACCTGAATTCTACGAAAAAGGGATGAATTTCATCCACAAGGCGATTGCCAAAAAGGTGATTGAAAACATCCTTAATCATGATCTTGAATTAATAAAAAGTGGAAATAAATTAGAAATTTTAGATATAGAAAAACGCTTCGAAAATGTTGATTTTTATCTTGATGAAAACGATAAAATTTCTTTCTTTGGTTTCATCGATCGAATCGACCGACTGAACGGGACTTTAAGAATCATCGATTATAAAACAGCGAAAATTAAAAACTTAATTGTAAAAATCGACGAAAATAATGTAGATGATTATTTCCACAACAGCGATCGAAAACAAGCGTTGCAATTATGTATATATCAATATGTTGTGCAGAATCTTCCAGAGTTTTGGGGAATGCCAATTGAGACAGGAATCTGGAGTTTTGCAGAGGCGAAAAAAGGAGTTGTTTCGTTACAATTTGAAAAAGGAAATATTGATGATGCGATGAAATCTATCAAAAGTTTAATTGATGAAATTTTAAATCCCGACATGAATTTTATTGAAGAAATAAAATCATATTCTAATTAATTTAATGCATTGATTTTTAATAAAACAGAAGAGCTTAACAAAACTGTCAAGCTCTTTTTTATTTCTATTTTTCTAAATTTAGAAAGCGTTAATTCCTGTAATATCAAGACCTGTAATCAACAAATGAACATCGTGAGTTCCTTCGTAAGTGATTACAGATTCAAGGTTTGCGGCGTGGCGCATCATCGGGAATTCACCCATAATTCCCATTCCTCCGAGGATTTGACGAGATTCTCTGGCAATATCAATAGCCATTTTTACATTATTTCTTTTCGCCATTGAAATTTGGGCAGGAGTTGCTTTATGAGCATTCTTAAGATTTCCTAATTGTAGACAAAGTAATTGAGCCTTAGTGATTTCCGTTAAAAATTCGGCTAGTTTCTTCTGTTGTAACTGATAAGATCCAATTGGTTTTCCAAACTGTTTTCTTTCTTTAGAATACTGAACGGCAGTACAATAGCAATCAATTGCTGCACCGATTACGCCCCAAGAAATACCGTATCTCGCTGAATTTAAGCACGATAAAGGTCCTTTTAATCCCGTAACTCCAGGAAGTAAATTTTCTTTTGGTACTTTTACATCATTAAAAACCAATTCTCCTGTTTTTGAAGCTCTTAAACTCCATTTATTATGAGTTTCAGGTGTTGTAAAGCCTTCCATCCCTCTTTCTACGATCAATCCCTGAACTTTTCCTTCTTCATTTTTAGCCCAAACCACGGCAATATCGCAAAGAGGAGAGTTTGTGATCCACATTTTCGCCCCATTCAAAAGATAATGATCTCCCATATCTTTAAAATATGTTTCCATAGAACCTGGATCTGAACCGTGATTTGGCTCAGTCAAACCGAAAGAACCAATCATTTCACCGGCTGCTAATTTTGGTAAATATTTCTTTTTCTGCTCTTCAGAACCAAATTCATTAATAGGAAACATCACCAAAGAACTTTGTACAGAAGCTGCAGAACGAACGGCAGAATCACCCCTTTCCAGCTCCTGCATGATTAAACCGTAAGAAATTTGATCTAATCCTGAACCTCCGTATTCAACAGGAATATAGGGGCCAAGTGCGCCAATTTTCCCCAATTCTCTCATCAAATTCGGTATATCTGTATGATTTTGTGCAGCTTGATCTATCTGTGGCATTACAAAACTTTCCACCCAATCTCTTACAGACTGGCGAATAAGTTTGTGTTCATCGGTAAGTAAAGCATCGATCCCGTAATAATCGGGGATGCTCGTAAGGGAATAATATGACATTGTAATTTAATTTTCCTAAAAGTAATACTTTTCGGTATTCCTGAAAAATTTTTTTTAAATGTCGTTTATTGGTTGATTTTAAACTAATTAAATGAAGTTTTACTCAGCAGAATCACTAAAATCGTTTCCCTCTTCATTGGAGATTGGGTACTGATTCGTCGGATTGTAAATTCTAGTTTTAAATTTATACAAATACGGAGCTTTGTTTGCTGAACCATCGTACAATTTCTCAAGCCTTTCTAAAATATTTAAACTCAATATTTTACGTTGAAAATTATTTCTTCTGAATTTTTCACCTAAAATGGTTTCATACAGACATTGAAGATCTTTCATCGTGAATTTTTCAGGCAAAAGATTACTTGCTGCAACTTCTGTGTTGATGTTCATTCTTAAGTATTCCAGACCGGTCTCGATGATTCTGTCGTGATCGAAAGCCATTTGGGGTAAATTATTGACTTCAAACCATTCACAAGTCTCGTTGAAAGCATCAGGGAAAGTATTCGCAAGAGAAAAATCGATCAAACTGCAATATCCAACTGTAATAAATCTTTGGAAAATCCAGTGATCTTTCGGAACTTCAATACCTTTATTGTTTAGTAGAATTTGGTGAACATTATTCTCCGTTCTGTCAATTCTACCGAATGTGTGGAACTGTTTTAAGAAAATATCTTTAAGATGTGTTCTTTCATGCAATACACGTGCAGCAGCTTCACGAAGGTCTTCATCATTAAAGACAAAACCACCCGGAAGAGACCACAAATTGAGGTCATGGTACTTCAAAAGCAACACTTTCAGGATATTATTATGAAAACCAAATATGGTACAATCGACAGATACATGCGCTACAAAGTCTTTTGTATCAATAAGTTCCCGTAGAGTTTCCTTGTTTTTTTCGTTCTTGATTTCCATGGTAGTAAAAATAAAATTATTTTCTAAATGTTTTTATTAGCAAGTCTAAAATAAATTAAACTTATCGTAAATACCACAATTACAGCGATTAAAATATATATAGAATAGAAATTCAGCAATTCATTTTTAAATAAAACAGACATTATAATTGAACTTACAGAGCTACCCAACGATGAAAAAATAACTATTAGTGATGTAATAAGGTTGGCTTTCGAATTTTCGATATGGGCAATCATTTTTGAATTGATAACAGGGTAGAGTGGTGATAAAAATAATCCAATCACCGGAAATAAAAATAGCAACGCCTTTGAATTATCTGTCACTAAAAACTGGATGCCAATGATTACGGATAAAACAAGCATAATTAATGAAAGACATAAAATATAGTACTTTGAAAGAGAAAATTTCTGAATAATATTCGCTGTAATGGTTCTTCCGATGTACGAAAATAAAGATAAAAATGATGAAGCCTGAAGCGCAAAAAATGAATTTACTTTTAAATGATTTTTATAAAAAGAAGGCAGCCAGGAATTGAAGCTTTGCTCAACAAAAACAATAGAAAAAACTACAGCTAAAAATATAATAATCAAAGGATTGATAAATGTTATGAGGTCTTTTAAGATATTTTCTTTTTCTTCCTTTATTGGTTCTGCAATCGGTAATCTTGAAAATAAAAAGATGGTAACGGCTGATAAGACTGATATGGATAAAAAGCCAAATTTCCAGAATTGAGAAAACTGACTGGAAATAATCCACCCAAATCCCGTATTCACAACAAAAACTCCGATCATGAAGGAAGCTTCGACACTATTCATGGTTTTAGCTAAAGATTTTTCATCTGAAATATTGTTTCTGATGATTCCAAAGACACAAATTTTTCCGATTGCGAAACACGTTCCTATAATGGCAAACCATAATTTATAAAACCAAAATACCTCTACAAATGGTAAAATAAGTGAACAAATCCCAACAATTGTTAAAGCTAAAATAAGAGATTTTTTTGTTCCAAATTTGCTGATAAAATTAACAGCGAAAAGTGAAATAAAAGCAATCGGAAGATCTTTGAAAGATTCTAAAAATCCTAATTTATCATAGGTGATTTTTGCCTCCGAAAGTTGAAGAATTACAATGCCCATGCAGTTTAGCACCATGGAGAAAATTAGAAAAGTCAGCTTGAGTGGAAGTGAAATTTTAGAGAGCTTGGTCGACATTTTGGGGATTTTTTTTATTGATTTTTTGCCAAATTTTACTCGTTTTTAAGAAAAATTTATGCCTTTAAACCCCCAAAAATAAACGAAATATTAAAATAATTATTAATAAAATGTTAATTATTTAAAAAAAAATATATTTTTATTGTCTCAATTTGAGAATTAAAAAACTAACTGTATATGAATGTAAGAATATCTAGAAGTTTGGGGATGGTTGCAGTGCTATATTTTACTGCAAATTTCAATGCCCAAAACACAAAGAAAGACACTCTTCCAAAAGAACAAAAAATTGAAGAGGTAGTAATGATCGGTTACGGTACTCAGAAAAAGAGTAATGTGACGGGTGCGATCGCAAGTATTAAAGCCAGTGACATTGAAGCAATTCCTGCAGGTAAACCGGAACAAGTGCTTCAGGGGAGAGCTGCCGGTGTTAATGTAATCTCAAATTCTGGGCAGCCTGGATCTAGTGCAACAATTAGAGTAAGAGGAATTACCAGTTATTCATCCAATAATGATCCACTTTGGGTGGTTGATGGAATTGTTGTAGACGGAATTGGATGGCTTAATCAGAGTGATATTGAAAGTATTGAAGTCCTAAAAGATGGAGCGTCATCAGCTATTTATGGTGTGTCTGCAGCAAGAGGTGTAATTTTGGTTACTACTAAAAAAGGAAAAAGAGGAAGACTTAATCTAACGTATAATGGCTTCTATGGTGTTAGCAATGCTGCAAGAAAATTAGATCTTTTAGATGCGACACAGTATGCAAGTATTATCAATGAAGGTTTTGCCAATGATGGGAAGCCAATTAGATTTCAAAATCCTTCGTCGTTTGGCAAAGGTACAGATTGGCAAGACCAGATTTTCAGCACTGGAGAAAGACAAAATCATGAAGTAAGTGTACAGGGAGGAAATGAAAAGTCATTGTTTTACGGATCTTTCGGATATTATGATCAATCTGGTATTGTAATGAGTGATATATCTTACTATAAAAGATTAACAGCAAGAATAAACTCGAGCCATAAAGTTACAGATTGGCTTACATTAGGTCAGACATTTGGCTATACTCATCAGAAAAATCAAGGGATTAATTCTAATGGTGAATTTGGCGGACCTTTAAGCTCAGCAGTAAATCTTGATCCAATTACTCCTGTAGTTGTAAAAGATTTTTCTACAGTAGATCCCAACATCTATTCCAATCCATACATAGTCAGAGATGAATATGGGAATCCGTATGGAATTTCCCCTTATGTAAATCAGGAAATGTCTAACCCAAAAGCTTTTAGATATACCCAGCTTGGTAATTTTAACTGGTCTGATGATTTTATAGCAAATGTGTACGCAGAAGTTAAATTTTTAGATCATTTTACTTTTAAATCTTCTTTAAATGGTAAAAAAGCATATTGGGGAAGCCAGAGTTTTACACCTTTATTTTATTTAAGCTCTACTTACAGTAATTTAGTGAATAATAGTTTAAGCCGTACAACTCAAAATAAATTTGAGTGGAGCATGGAAAACACATTAAACTATCAGAATAAATTTGGTAAGCATAATTTTAATGTTTTGTTAGGAACAGGATATTATGATTATAACATTGGAAATGGACAGACGATTACCCATACAAATCTACCTATTACAAGCTATGAAGACGCATCATTCAATTTTGCTTTGCCTTCTGAAAACAGAACTTCTAATGCATGGGATAATGTAGAGTGGAATAAAGCTTCTTATTTTGGACGTCTTATATACGATTATGACAATAGATATTTATTAACGGGAACATTGCGTTATGATGGATCTTCTCTTTTCGGACCCAATCATCACTGGGGACTTTTTCCTTCTTTCTCTTTAGGATGGAATGTTAATAACGAAAGTTTCTGGCCTCAGAATAATATAGTTAATAGTTTGAAATTCCGTGGAGGTTTTGGAACATTAGGTAATGATGGTATTGAAACATTCAGATTTTCTAGTTTCTTTTTATCAGGCTTTAATTATACCAACGGGAACAATACAGTGCTGACTGGATATGCTCCAGGTTCTTTGGCAAATCCAGATCTCAAATGGGAAACAACAAGACAGGTAAATATTGCTGCCGATCTTAAACTATTTAATAATTTTAATTTATCAGTAGATTTTTATAAGAAAAAAACAGTTGATATTTTACGTCCTATAAAAATCCCGGGTTATGTTGGGGTCTCAGCTCCTTATATTGCTAATGTAGGTGATATGGAAAACCGAGGTGTAGAAGTTGAACTTGGATACAAGAAAAACTGGAATGACTTCACATTCTCACTAAATACAAACTTTGCATATAATGAAAACGAAGTTCTTACATTAGAAACAGGAACTAAATATTTAGATGAGGGGAGTTTCCAATCTATGGGTCCTGTACAAAGAACAATTGTGGGAAGACCTTATAAATCATTCTATGGTTTTCAGACCTTGGGAGTATTCCAAAACCAATCACAGATTAATTCTTACGTAAATTCAAACGGACAAATGCTTCAGGCTAATGCAAAACCTGGGGATTTTATCTGGCAGGATTCAAATGGTGATGGTGTGATAGATGATAATGACAAAGTATATCTTGGAAGTTCAATACCTAAATTCAATTTCGGGGCTACTTTAAATATTAGCTACAAAAACTGGGATTTAATGGTATTTGGACAGGGAGCAGCTGGGCATAAAATATTCCAGGGTCTAAGAAGACTAGATATGCTGGATGCAAACTATCAGACAAAAATTCTTGATCGTTGGACGGGAGAAGGATCTACAAATGACAACCCAAGAGTTACTAGAGATGATCCTAATAAAAACTATTCCAGAATGTCAAACTGGTATTTACAGAAAGGAGATTATTTCCGTATCAAATTAGTACAGATAGGATACACGTTACCATCAAATATGACGCAAAATTTCGGAGTAAGCAAATTACGTCTATATGTTACAGGTGAAAATCTTTTCACATTTACGAAATATACAGGATACGATCCTGAAATTGCAGCAGGTGATTCTTTTGGAATCGATAGAGCATTTTATCCACAAGCCAGAACTTTCATGTTTGGTGCTAATGTAACTTTCTAAAAAAAATAAAATGAAAAATAAATTCTTTAAAATAAGTATTGCGGCTTCTCTATTGATAGGTTTATCCGCAGCAAATGTTTCTTGTACAGACGCTGATCTTGAAGAAAAAACAAATCCCGGAACATTTTTATCGGAAAACTTTTTCCGAAATGAGCAGGAATGTTTTTTTGCGCTTGTCGGTACATATGATCCTTTAAGAAAATATGCAGGAGGTTTTGAAAATCTAGTAACTTTCTACAATGCAGCATCTGACGATTTTTATGCAGGAGGAGGAAGTGCTACTGATGGAGCAGGAATTCAGGGAGCGTCAAACTTCCAGATTAATCCTAATACAATGCCTCCAAGTTATTGGAGTGATTATTATCAAGGGATTGCTAGAGCAAATACTCTTATTTTAAGAGCTCCGAATGCGGTAATGAATGAAACGACGAAAAGCAGATTCATTGCAGAAGCAAAAGTTCTTCGTGCTTTATATTATTTTGATTTGGTACGTATTTTTAGAAATATTCCATTAATTCTAAAACCTTTTACAGCATCCGATGATCTTTTTAATGTTCCACAGGTTGCACCTACTGCAGTTTATACTCAAATAGAGACAGATTTACTAGAAGCAATTCCTAACCTTCCTATGACTGTCTCAGGTGAGCAAAGAGGGCGATTAACTCAAGGAGCTGCAAAAGCACTACTTGGTAAAGTTTACTTGTATGAAAACAAGAAAAATGAGGCTGCAGCGCAATTTGCTGATGTAAACGGAACACCTGGCGGGACAAGTCAATATGGATACAAATTAGTAGCCAACTATGCAGATCTGTTTAAATCAGCTCCAGTTACTGAAGCTAACGATCCATATAAGTTTAGCACCGAATCTATTATTGAAGTTATGCATACAAATAAAGCAAATTCAGACTGGAGCTTTTGGGGGCAGGGAAAAGATGAGGGAAATTCTATCTGTGTAATGACAGCGCCAAGATCTTATAATAGAAAGGCTACAGATGCACCGGACATTGTTTCAGGATGGGCATTTAATGTTATAACTACAGATCTTTATAACTTCATGCAAACCGACCCTAGAAGAGATGCAACAATTCTTAATATGAATCTCTTAAAACAACAAAATAAGGCTGATTATTCTCCTGCTTACATGGATACAGGATATTTCTTCAACAAATTTATGCCGACAAAGGATAAAGTTACCAATTTACCTGGAGTATCTGAGCTTAATTACAGACAAAACTACATTCTTATCAGACTTGCAGATACTTATCTTATGGAAGCAGAAGCTCTTAACGGAACAGGATCCAGAGCGCAGGCTTTACTTGATGCAGTAAGAGCAAGAGTTGGCTTAGCATCCGTACCAGTAAGCTTACAGGCTGTTAAAGATGAAAGAAGAAGAGAACTAGCAGGTGAAGGTCATAGATTCTTTGATCTTGTTAGATGGGGAGAAGCATCTACAAAATTAGCATCTAAAGGTTTCATAGCAGGTAAAAATGAGATTATGCCAATACCTTTAACGGAACTTACCGGAACAATCTTAAAGCAAAACCCAGGTTATTAATATTAATCAATAAAAACATGATAACTAAATATATTACTAAAACTCTTTTAATAAGTTCAGCTGTTTTTTTTCTGGCAGGATGTTCTCCGGATACTGTAGGTGAAGGAAATGGTCTTACACAGCCTTCAGTGGACGCATCTTTTACAGTAACTAAAACAAGTGAAAATCACTATCACTTAAAAGCTGTTAATGACAATTATGTTAATTTCATAAATTCTCAATGGAACGTCGATTACGATGGTTTTATCAATGGAAAAAATGAGATGGACATTTTTCTTCCGGATGCAGGAACATATGTTGTTCAGCGAAATACAGTAGGTATTGGTGGACAAGTCGGAGGTACAGCAAGTAATACTATTGTTGTTCCAACTTCAGATCCAGTAGCTGGCAACATTATTCAGGGCGGAAGATTTGATACACCCGCAGAAGTTGCAAAGTGGACAATTCATCCTATTAGTCCTACCAAAGCTCAATGGGTGATAGCTAATGGTAAAGCAACAATTGTAGCTTCAGGAGGTAATCAGCAAGCTTTTTATCAAGCTGTAAATGTAGTTGCAGGACAAAAGTATTCCATAGATATGGTAGCATCTTCAGGAACAGCATTAGAAAATACATGGTTCGAAGTTTATGTAGTTAACAGCTTACCAGCACCTGGCAATGATATTAGTGGAACAGTTTATAGAAATATTAATACATGGGATGGTTGTGGTAAAAGTGCTTTCGGAGGAAAAGTTTCTGCTATAGGATGCAATAGTGGTAAAAATGCAGGAGTTTATACTGCAACAGCAACTGGAACAGTCTATCTGGTAATTAAATGCGGAGGAGATAAGGTGACAGGATTGAGCGTAGATAAAGTTGAATTCAGAAAAACCACGTAAACCTCACACAATTAAATCGATATGAAATCACAACATTCATATAGTTTCGTACTTAGAAGTGCTGCACTCTGCGGTGTAGCGCTTCTTTCTTTTTTAAACTGCAGCAGTACATCTTCGGATTTGTCTAATAATGACAATTCAGGGAACAATGGAAACGGAAGTACTTCCGGAGATCCGGTACAGGTGTGGTTAACGAAAGGAGATCAAACAGTGAAACTACAACAACAGGGTACAGCTTATTTTTCAGGAACATCAAGCACAGGAACAACAATAGAAGTGGATGCTTCGCAGATTTTCCAAAGTATTGATGGTTTCGGATATACGCTTACTGGTGGGAGTGTTCAGGTAATTAATCAGCTGAATGCAACCAAGAAACAGGAATTATTGAATGATCTATTCAGTAGTTCAGGAATTGGTATTAGTTATTTAAGAATTAGCATTGGCGCTTCAGATTTGAACAGCGAGGTTTTTTCTTATGACGATATGCCAACAGGACAAACAGATCCTACGCTTGCACAATTTAGCTTAACGAAAGATCAGGCTGTTATCCAGATGTTAAAAGATATTTTGGTGATTAATCCAAATATTAAAATCTTAGCAACACCGTGGTCACCTCCGGTTTGGATGAAAGACAACGGAAACAGCATGGGAGGTAGCTTAAAACCTGAATTTTACGGAGTTTATGCTCAATATTTCGTAAAATATATTCAGCAAATGCAGGCTCAGGGAATTAAAATTGATGCCATTACACCTCAAAACGAGCCACTGCATCCGGGAAACAATCCAAGTATGTATATGACGGCAGGAAGTCAGGCTACTTTTATTAAAAATAATTTAGGGCCTGCTTTTCAGGCTGCCAATATTACCACTAAAATTATTGCTTACGATCACAATTGCGATGATCCGACTTATCCTTTGACTGTTTTAAATGACACAGCGGCAAATCCTTACGTGGATGGATCGGCTTTCCATTTATATGCAGGAGATATTTCGGCGTTGAGTACCGTTCACAATTTATTTCCAAATAAAGACGTCTATTTCACAGAACAATGGACAAGTTCTACAGGAGGTTTCTCCGGAGATTTGGATTGGCACGTAAAAAACGTTATTATTGGTTCGATGAGAAACTGGAGTAAGACAGCGTTGGAGTGGAATGTAGCAAATGATGCCTCGTTTGGGCCTCATACGCCGGGTGGCTGTACTCAATGTAAAGGTGCTATTACAGTAAATAATGCGACGGCATACGACAAAAATGTTGCCTACTATATTATCGCTCATGCTTCTAAATTTGTTCCGGTAAATTCTCAGAGAATCGCTTCTACACAGGGCGATAACCTTTCAACGGTAGCTTTTAAAACTCCGGCTGGGAAAACAGTTCTTATTGTTCAGAACAGCAATTCTGGGGACAAAGCTTTTACCATTAAATATAATCAGAAGACAGCTCCTGTTACTATTTCAGGAAGCTCAACTGCGACATATATTTTTTAAAGTAAAGAATCAATTGGATGAAATGAAAATCTTAGTGTTCTTATTTAAGTGGAAACGCCTTTGCGAACTTAAAAATAAGCAATATTAATTTCAAAAAATCTTTGCGGACTTTGCGTTAAAAAATTAATATAAAAACAGAAAATTAGAGTAAAATGAAGAGAGTTTATTTCTTATTGGCAATTACAGCATTTGGGATGAATGCATTTGGACAAAAGACAATCGACCAGAGAGTTTCTGAGTTGTTGTCGAAAATGACGTTAGAAGAAAAAGTAGGGCAGTTGGTTCAATACAGCGGTTTTGAATATGCAACAGGTCCTCAGAATTCCAATTCTGCAAGTGTTTTAAATGAAATAAAACAAGGCAAAGTCGGTTCTATGCTCAATGTAGCGGGAGCAGAAGAAACAAGAAAATTTCAGGAATTAGCTTTAAAATCTAGGTTGAGAATTCCATTACTGTTTGGTCAGGATGTAATTCATGGGTACAGAACAACATTTCCCGTGAATTTGGGTCAGGCGGCAAGCTGGGATTTAAAATTAATTGAAAAATCAGAAAGAATTGCGGCTACGGAAGCATCAGCTTATGGAATTCACTGGACGTTTGCACCAATGGTCGACATTGCGAGAGATCCACGATGGGGAAGAGTAATGGAAGGTTCAGGTGAAGATACTTACTTGGGAACGCAGATTGGTTTGGCAAGAATCAAAGGTTTTCAGGGAAAAGGTCTTGGAAATCTGGATGCAATCATGGCTTGTGCAAAACATTTCGCGGCTTATGGAGCGGCAGTTGGCGGAAGAGATTACAATTCTGTTGACATGAGTTTAAGACAATTAAACGAAACCTATCTTCCTCCTTTCAAAGCGGCTGCAGAAGCCGGAGTTGCAACTTTTATGAACTCTTTTAATGATATTAACGGAATTCCGGCAACAGCAAATAAGTATATCTTAAGAGATTTATTAAAAGGAAAATGGAATTACAAAGGTTTTGTGGTTTCAGATTGGGGAAGCATCGGCGAAATGGTTCCTCACGGCTATGCTAAAGATAATAAAGAAGCGGCGGAAAAGGCCATCAATGCAGGAAGCGATATGGATATGGAAAGCCGAGCTTACATTGCGGAACTTCCAAAATTGGTTCAGGAAGGAAAGGTTGATCCGAAGTTGATTGATGATGCAGCAAGAAGAATTTTGATTAAAAAATTTGAGATGGGATTATTCGACGATCCTTACAGATTCAGCAACGAAAAAAGACAGAAAGAGCAGCTAAATAATCAGGAAAACAGAAAATTCGGAAGAGAATTTGGTTCAAAATCTATTGTTTTACTTAAAAATCAAAATAATATTCTGCCTCTTTCAAGATCTACAAAAACGGTTGCCTTGATTGGACCTTTCGGAAAAGAAACTTCTGCCAATCACGGATTCTGGTCGATTGCATTTAAAGACGATAATCAAAGAATCATTACCCAATTTGATGGAATTAAAAATCAATTAGATAAAAACTCAACATTATTGTATGCAAAAGGCGCGAATGTTGATGATCAGGACAAGTCGATGTTTGCAGAAGCCGTAGAAACAGCGAAAAAAGCAGACGTTGTCATCATGACTTTAGGTGAAGGTCACGCGATGAGCGGTGAGGCGAAAAGCAGAAGCAATCTACATTTTACAGGTGTTCAGGAAGATCTGTTGAAAGAAATTGCTAAAACAGGAAAACCGATTGTCTTGATGATTAACGCAGGAAGACCTTTGGTTTTTGATTGGGCGGCAGACAATATTCCGACAATTATGTACACTTGGTGGTTGGGAACGGAAGCTGGGAATTCTATAGCGGATGTTCTCTTCGGTACAGTAAATCCGGGCGGGAAACTTCCAATGACTTTCCCGAGAACAGAAGGACAGATTCCTGTTTACTACAATCATTACAATACGGGAAGACCTGCAAAAAATAACACCGACAGAAACTATGTTTCGGCTTATATCGATTTGGATAATGACCCGAAATTTCCGTTTGGTTATGGTTTAAGTTATACTCAGTTTAAATATTCTGATATGAATTTAAGTTCAACCAATCTTAAAGGAAATCAGACTTTAAATATCAGTGTAAATGTTTCTAACACTGGAAATTATGATGGGGAAGAAGTGGTGCAGCTGTACATCAGAGATCTTTTCGGAAAGGTTGTAAGACCTGTAAAAGAATTGAAAGGTTTTGAAAAAGTTTTCATTAAAAAAGGGGAAACAAAAACAATCAATTTCACTTTAACTCCGGAAAATCTAAAATTCTATGACGATCAGCTGAATTTTGATTGGGAAGGCGGTGACTTTGACATTATGGTCGGAACTGATTCTCAAAATGTTCAGACTAAAAGAATTAACTGGTCAAAATAATATAAGTTTTCTAAACTAAGAGCGGGATAAAACCCGCTTTTGGTGGCAGAAGACTAAATGTTTTTTTGCGAAATATCAATTAAACACAACTTTTGTCATTCTGAAAGAATCTAGATAATCTTTGTAGAGATGCTTCCAGCATGACAACTTTGAAAATAATCTTAATCTAAAATTTTTTAACGCAAAGATTTAAATATTATAACTCAAAATTTTAAGGAGTAAAGTATTGCGACAAAGTCGCTTATTAAGCCAGCTTCATAAAATCAATGAAATTGATTCAAATCTTTGCTCCTTATAATTAACAGCATTTTTCATAAAACCTTTGCGTTTAAAAACAGTATAAAACAAAAATTCCAAACATGAAACTCCAAAACATCATCACCATTTTACTCGGCGGAACATTACTTTTTTCTGTTTCGAGTTGTGCCTCAAACAAACCCGATTCAAGCAGAAAATTGATTTGGAATGATGAATTTAACGGAAAAGGTTTACCAGATTCTTCCAAATGGAATTATGATGTCGGAGGTGGAGGTTATGGAAATGACGAAGCTCAGTTTTACACTAAAAACCGTCTCGAAAATGCAAGAGTCGAAAATGGAAATTTAATCATTGAAGCCAGAAAAGAAAACTGGGAAAAGAATAAATATACTTCAGCCAGACTTTTAACGAAAGGGAAATTTTCATTTCAGTACGGTACGGTTGAGGTTCGTGCAAAACTTCCAAAAGGTCGCGGAACCTGGCCTGCAATATGGATGATGAGCGAAAATATGAAGAAATGGCCGGATGACGGTGAATTGGATATCATGGAGCATGTTGGATTTAATCAAGGTTATGTTCATGCTTCGGTTCATACAAAAAAATACAATCACAAAATCGGAACTCAAAAAACGGATACTTTGATTGTAAAAGATTTGAGCGAAAAGTTCCATGTTTATAAAGCGGACTGGACGCCTGAGAAGATTGATGTTTATATCGACGATCAAAAGTTTTTCACGTATGAAAATAAAGAAAAAACATATGAAGCATGGCCTTTTGATCAGCCTTATTTTATCATTTTAAATCTTGCAGTTGGCGGATTTTGGGGTGGAAAAGAGGGAATTGATGACAGCATTTTTTCTCAGAAATATTATATAGACTATGTAAGAGTGTATCAAAATAAATAAAATACACAATTTTTAGTGTTGAAGGTTAATAAGCTTTTAACATGATGATCAATTATAAAATAGAAAGAAGAAAGAATGAAAAAACTAATCGTAAGTTGTTTTGTTGTTGGGCTGGCTTTCAACGCAAATGCACAAAATTACTGGAAAAAAAATGCCGGAAAAACAGGAAGAGTAATTCTTACCAATGCCAAAACCAATGAAAAATTAGCGAATAAAGGAACAGTGAAATTCGAAAAATTCGATCAGCCGAAGGAAAATGAACTTAGTATTTTTGTTGATCCCGATTTTAAATATCAGAAATTAATAGGAATTGGTGGAGCCATCACAGATGCTGCTGCCGAAACTTTTTATAAAATGCCAAAGGATAAGCAGAAAGAAATTATCGAGGCTTATTATGGCAAAAACGGATTGGGATATTCGGTAGTTCGTACGAATATGAACTCTTGTGATTTTTCGAGCGATTCTTATACATATGTTCAGGATAATGATACTTCGTTGAAATCATTTGATGTTGCTCATGATGAGAAGTTTAAAATTCCAATGATTAAGGAAGCTCAAAAAGCAATTGGAAACAATTTTAAATTATATTTTTCTCCGTGGAGTCCACCAGCTTGGATGAAAACCAATAAAAATATGTTGGATGGAGGAAAATTAGAACCTCAATATTATCAGACTTGGGCAGATTATTATGTGAAATTCATCAAGGAATATGAAAAAAGAGGAATCAACATTTGGGGATTGACGATCCAAAATGAAGCCATGGCAAGACAAACCTGGGAATCTTGCATGTACACGGCGGAAGAAGAAGGAAATTTCCTGAAAAATAATTTGGGACCAACGCTTTGGAAAAATGGATTTAAGGATAAAAAGGTAATGATTTGGGATCACAATCGTGATTTAATGTATCAACGAGCAACGACAACGCTGAGCGATCCTGAAGTTTCAAAATATGCTTCGGGAATTGCGTATCACTGGTATGAAGTTTGGCACAACAGAACGAATTTGTTCGATAACGTGATGGAGACCAACAGAGCTTTCTCGGATAAATTCCTTGCTTTTACAGAAGGCTGTAAGGAGGTGTTTAAAATGGAAAGAATTGAAGATGTAAGTCTGGGAGAATTGTACGGTCGAAATATGATTAACGATTTCAACAGAGGAACATCATTATGGACTGACTGGAACGTTCTTTTGGACGAAACTGGCGGACCAAACCACGTTGGAAATTTCTGTTTTGCACCAATCATTGCTGATACAAAAACAGGCGAAGTTCATTATACTTATGAATATTATTATGTCGGACAGGTTTCAAAATTTGTAAAACCAAATGCAAGAAGGGTAGGAAGTTCTGCAAATACATCAGATCTTACAGCAACTTCATTCATGAACGAAAACGGAGAATTAGTAACGATCATCATGAATGACTCCGACAAAGACATCAACGCCAACCTTTGGATTGAAGGGATGTCTGCAAAATTAAATGCTCCGGCACACTCTATACAGACCGTAATTTTATAGACTTCATATTTAAGATTATTTTTAAGAATCGGCGGCATCGAAGATGCCGCCGATTTCGTTTTTATTAGAATTAAACTTTTTATTTTCAAAGTTTGTCATTCCGTAGGAATCTAAGCGAAGTTTTTAGAAATTATAGTGGAAAAATTCGAGTCTAGATTCCTACGGAATGACAAACTCTATGAATATTTTCCTAGCGTTTAATTATACGATCGGAAACCATAGCCCCGATTGCAACGGCATCCTTTTGTGTAGCGAAGCGAAGCAAAAGATATAGTGGAAAGCGGGATTAAGCTTCAAATAAAAAGTTTTAAAAATATTAAAAACAGAAAACCGAAGCAATTGCCTCGGTTTTTGTATTATTTATGAGAGTAATTTAATTATTCAACATCATATTTGCTGATAACCTTCTGAGTAACACCAGAGCTGCTGAAACCTCCATCATGGAAAAGATTCTGCATTGTTACTTTTTTCGTAAGATCAGAGAACAAAGTTACACAGTAATCTGCACATTCAAGAGCTGTAGCATTTCCTAGTGGAGACATATCTTCTGCATATCCAAGGAAACCTCCGAAGCCTTTTACACCGCTACCTGCAGTAGTTGGAGTAGGAGACTGAGAAACTGTATTTACACGTACTTTTCTTTCACCCCAATAGCTTCCGAAAGTTCTTGCGATACTTTCCAAATATGCTTTGTTGTCAGACATATCATTGTAATCCGGGAATGTTCTTTGTGCAGCGATGTAAGTAAGCGCCAAAATACTTCCCCATTCATTCATACAGTCTTTTTCATAAGCCACTTTCATCACTTTGTGGAAAGAAACTGCTGAGATATCCCAACCTTTTTCCAACCAGTCATAGTTCATTTCTGTATAATGTTTTCCTTTTCTTACGTTGATAGACATTCCGATAGAGTGAAGGATAAAATCGATTTTACCAAATTTGGCAACTGCAGCATCAAAAAGTTTTTCAAGATCTTCGATAGAAGTAGCATCTGCTCCGATAACTTCAGAACCTGTTTTTTCTGCTAAACCGTTAAGTTCTCCCATTCTCAAAGCAATAGGAGCATTAGACAAGATAAATTCAGCACCTTCTTCATGACATCTTTCAGCAACTTTCCATGCGATTGATTGTTCATTAAGGGCTCCAAAAATAATTCCCTTTTTGCCTTTAAGTAAACCGTATGACATAATTTTTTAATGTTTATTAATATTACAAATGTAGCAATAATTTGTGTTTAGAGCATAATAAAAAACGGAGCCTTATGTAAAAAGACTCCGTTTTTCTTGAAAATATTTATATGACTGAAATTTTTAATTGGTTTTCTTGTTCCATTCTGCTTTTACATCCTCTGCTGCGTCCTTAGTTTTTTCCCAGGCTTCGTTTGCTTTATCTTTAATATCGTCCCAAGCATCGGACGCATTGTTTTTTACTTTATCAAACCAGTCTTCCTGCTGCGCTTCCTCATCATTGGCTCTTTTTTCGTTGATATAATCTTTCGCTCTGTCAGCTAATTCTTCAATTTTCCATTTTGCTTTATCTGCGGTATTTTTCAAAGAATTTTCTGTGTTGTTCACTGCATTTTCAGCTTTGTTGTATTCTGAATTATTCATAATATTAAATATTTTGTTGTGTGATAGTAAATAAACAAGAACCATTCCTAAAATTTCAGAAGCCTGTTAAACTTTTCATAAACTTTTGTTATACTTTTCTAAATAATGTTTTCTTAATTTAAAATGGAAATCAAAAAAGGAATTTTTAAGAAAAAATCTCATATTATGTTATTTGAAGATAAACAGTTTGTAGTATGCTATCAAGTAATTTTAAAGAATAATAAAGAATTCTAACAAAAATTAATTTTTTTTTAATCTTTTTTTAAATTCATTCCTTCAAATTAGCCTTAAAAGACAAAAAAACACCGTTTTTTTCCAGATAAATATGTGTATATAAAATAGGAATACGACTTAGGTTTTTAATATTCAGACTTTTACATTAAATTAAATCAATATGTGTTGATTTTTTAAAAAATGCAAAAAGTAGAGTTATTTTATATTTTTTAAATGTTTCACTTATTAATGATAAATTAAATTTTATTCATTTTTATGTGAAGTTATTTGTGAAAAGTGAAATTTTATTCCACTAAAGTAAGAATTAAAATACGTATTATATCCTTCTCAGGCCGCGATTTAGCGATTTGTTAATTTTAATGATTCTTTCATTAAACAGTGATTAAATAAGCATTTATTCACTGTTTAGTATAGTTATTGAAAAATATTCAAAAAAAATATCGATTTATTGAAAAATTTATATATTTGCCGTAGTAAACTATAACTAATAATAACTCGGGGATGCAAAAAAAGAAAATTCTACAATCAATACTATTCATTTTTCTAAGTAGTATTTATTACGCTCAAGTAGGGATAGGTATATCAAATCCGAATCAATCTGCAATGCTTCAGATTAATTCGTCTAATAAAGGTTTACTAATTCCTAGCATAGCTTTAACTTCATTATCAGACGCGACAACTATTCCTTCGCCGGCGAATAGCCTTCTGGTGTGGAATAATGGAACAGGAGGACTTACAACAACAGGATTCTATTTTTGGAACAATAATACATGGAATTCACTTTCTGCCACTGGAAACGGAATTACTTCAGGAGGTGGTGGGAGTACCAATTCTACAACAGGTTGGAAAACTACAGGTGATAATACCGGAAATTATGGTGGCGCAAACACACCATTATCTTTAGGAACATCTACTTTGGATGATTTGGTTTTTAAAGTGAATTCTAATGTGATGGGAAGGTTGGGAGTTTATAATTCAATCAGTTTCGGAGTGGGTGCAAATGCGGCTCAGAATGGAATTGCTTTAGGAACTTCAAGCTCGGCTTATCAAGGAATTTCTATTGGAAATAATTCAAATGTTACCCAGAATGAATCTATCGGTATCGGAGAATTATCTAATGTTTCGGGATATCGTTCACTTGCTTTAGGCTACAATTCTAAAGTAACGGTAAATGAATCTTCCGCAATCGGAAACAATTCTACGGCTTCAGGCTTTCAGTCGACGGCGGTAGGTTTTAATGCAAAAACAACCGCTAACGAATCATCTGCATTAGGAAATAATTCTTTGGCGGCAGGTTACCAATCGATTGCCTTGGGATACAATGCAAAAACAAATTCTAACAGCGAAACAGCGGTAGGATATGGTTCATTAACAAATGGACAAAACTCAACAGCAATTGGCTCAGGAGCTTCTGCAACAGGGCAAAATTCTACAGCAATTGGGTATCAGGCAACAACTTCTCAATATAATGCAATTGTTTTAGGAAATAGCAGTGCAAATGTGGGGATCGGAACAAGTACACCAAATACAACCGCAAAATTGGATGTAAACGGAGCTTATAAATTAGGAGACAGAGGAACAGTGACTAAAAACCAAATCAGTTTTGAGGTTTGGCCTAGTGTTTCTATTAATAATCTGGCATCAGGAAAATCCACAACAATGAATATCACCATTCCTCCGGCTCTTATTCCGAGCTCAACTAGAGGAACAATCGTGGTATCTCCGGCGGGAGATTTTGCAGGAAATTCTACCTTCTCAATTTCTAATCCCAGAATGACATCGACATCAAATATTACAATCAACCTTACGAATATTTCATCGGGTGCAGAAAGTTTGAATTCTTCGCACTTCTATGTTACCGTAAATGAATTTTAATAGAATTAGAATTAAATAATTAAGTGTGAACGTTACTTCAAATATATTTTAGGATTTATATATAAAGAAGTTATTAAAAACCATTAAAACCTTGCGCAACAAATCTTAGTGGTATAATAGGGAAGGATTTTCAGAAATGAAATCCTTTTTTTATTTGAATTGAACCTTCAAGGCTTTGAAAACCTTGAAGGTTTATTTTGAAATATTTTATTTAATAATTCTATCCAAAACCCATGTAATCAGATTCTTCTCGGAAGCATGATGATCCGCAGAGAATTCTCCACGTCTTCTGTTGGCGATAACATTATTCACGGTGATGGCTTTATGACCTAAAAGTTTAGATAAGGCATAAATGGCAGACGTCTCCATTTCGAAATTGGTTACACCAAGGTCATTTAAAGTTTCTAAGAATTTATCATCAACGGCTCTCAGACGAAGCTGTCTTCCTTGTGGAGCATAAAACCCGGGGAAAGTTGCTGTATTTCCGTGGTATTTTGCGTCTTTATACAATTCTCCCAATTCTTCCGCCCAATCTGCAAAATACAACATTGGTTTGATTTTCGGATAAGGGAATTTGTCTAAAAAGCTCTTAGAAAACTCATTTTCAAACTCATAATCCTGATAGAAATGCATCAATCCATCTAAACCTACGACATTCTGAGTCACAAGCATGTTATCAACCTGAACATCAGGATTCACACTCCCGCAAGTTCCCATTCTGAATAATTGTAGCGAGGTATGATCTGTCTTAAATTCTTTGTTTTTAAGATCAAGGTTTACCAGAGCATCAAGCTCATTCATTACGATATCAATGTTTTCAGTACCAATTCCGGTTGACATTACGGTGATTCTTTCACCTCGTAAAGTTCCTGTATGCGTGTAAAATTCTCTTTTATTTTTCTTGATTTCTACTTTATCAAAATATTGTGAAACCTTCGGAACACGATCCGGATCACCTACAAGAATAATTTTTTCAGCAATATCTTCAGGTAAAAGGTTTAAATGATAAACACTTCCGTCATCGTTCAGAACGAGCTCGGAAGCAGCAAGTTTATTTAGCATAAGTATGTTTTTTTATAGTTTAAAATGAAAATTGTGATTTGTAAAAATCAGTTTTAAAATCCTTCCCCAATATCCATCTTCATTATTTTAAAACGCAGCCGAAAAAGAAAATCGGCTGTATTTGCAGCAATGAATTGATTTTGGGGTTTAAAATTAATAAAAAATACTTTAAATAAATGTAAACATAACTTAATTCAAAATTAAAATTGATGTAACGTTGGATTGGTGCTGTATCAATAGTTTTGCGAAAAAATTTAATGAGATTTTATCCTTTAGCTATTATTGTTCTGTTGATTGGTTTCGCTGTGATGTCTTTTAATCCTGTTGATAAAGGAATTGAAAGCGAAAGTACGATGGTTAACAAAGGTTTAACTGATTTTAAAAGTAAATTAGATCAACTAAAATCGGATGCTTACCAGTTTTCAGAAGATAAAATTTCTCTCGGACAGCTTCAGGAATCTTTAAAAAATACAAGAAATTCTTTCAAAGAAATCGAATTTTACGTGGCTTATCATTACCCTGAATTTACAAAATCTAAGCTTAATGCAGCTCCTTTATTTCATATTGAGGCAGCAGGAACAAAAGCTTACACGCTTCCTCCAGAAGGTTTACAAGTTTTAGACGAACTGATTTTTTCTGATGAAGCGACCGAACAAAAAGAAGAAATCAAAACAATTACGACTTATTTATACAATAGTTACGCAAGTTTTTATTTGAGTTCAATTAAAAATGGTTTAAGCAAAGGAAATAACAAAACGTTACCATTAAGAATAGAACTGATCAGAATATACAGCTTGGGCGTAACAGGCTTCGATACTCCAGGCTCGTTGAATGTTTCTGATGAAGCAAGCCATGCTTTTTTAGGAATGAAAAAATATATTAATGATGATCCTTATTTCAAAAATTATAGTATCCAAAGAGCAAATGCGATTTTAATGGAAGGAATCGATTATTTAGCAAAAAATACAGACTTTGAAACTTTTGACAGAATAGAATTCTACAAAAAATATATTCAGCCTTTGTATGAAGAATTAGGAAAGTGGGATGGAAGAAGTGATGATTTGAAAGAATTTTCCGGCTGGAATGTGAATAATAAAAACCTTTTCAGCAGTGATTTCTTGGATCCTTATTTTTATACTTTATTAAAAAAAGATGAGGATAATGTTGATTTGAGGAAATTAGGAAAAGAAATTTTTTACGATCAAAATTTGAGTGATAACGGAAAAATGAGCTGTGCAACCTGTCATTTACCTGAAAATGCATTTACAGATTTAAAAACAAAATCTCAAAGTAATGTTGAGGGAAAAACGGTACTGAGAAATTCTCCCTCCTTATATAATGCTGTTTTTGCGAAAAGATTTTTCTACGATTTAAGGGCTTTTTATCTTGAACAACAAGCTGAGCACGTTATTTACAACGAAGATGAATTCAATACAAGTTATGAAAGCATCATTAAAAAATTAAAAACAAAACCTGAATACAGAAAGGCTTTTAAGAAAGCTTTCAAAGACGGAAACATCAGCAAAGAAAATTTTTCTAAAGCATTGAGTTCTTATGTTGCTTCTTTATATTCTTATGAAAGTGATTTTGATAAATTCATGAGAAATGAAAAAGAAATTTCATCGGATGTGAAGAAAGGGTTTAATTTATTCATGGGAAAGGCGAATTGCGCGACATGTCATTTTGCCCCAAACTTTTCAGGATTAGTTCCGCCATTTTTTAATGAAAATGAATCTGAAGTGTTAGGAATTACAACAAAGCCAATCAGCCAAAAACCTTTGGAACTGGATGCGGATAGAGGAAGAGTAAACAGCCCTGTAAAAAAGGAAAACTCATGGATCTATGAAAATTCATTCAAAACGGTTACGGTGAGAAATATTGCTTTAACGAAACCTTATTTCCATAATGGAGCTTTCAACACGCTTGAAGAAGTTCTGGATTTTTACAATGAAGGTGGAGGAGAAGGTCTTGGCTTAAAAGTGAAAAACCAAACTTTGGCTCCAGATAAACTGAATTTAACACAACCGGAAATCAAGCAGATTATTGCTTTCCTGAATTCTTTGACGGATGTAAGCAGGAAGTAGTCAACTGTAAATTGTCAATTTGCTTCGCTTGTGAATTTTCTTTTGTTGGAAAAACACAAAGGCACTAAGATTTTTTTTATAATTTAAAATGATTTAAGGCACAAGGAAATCAAAGATTTTCAAAAAGTTATTCAGTCTTAAATTTTATCAAAGATAAAATCCTTGTGTCTTAAAGCAGAGTACATTTAAAAAATCTTAGTGCCTTTGTGTTTTTCCAACAAGAATTGTAGTCTACATTTCAATTTTTGATTTAGGCTTTTTATTATTACATATGAATTTGTTTTCATAATCCTTGTCAAGGTTCAAGCCTTGACAAGGATAGTTTCGCGAAAGATTTCCACACAGTTTGTCATTCCGGTAGGAATCTAAGTATAGTATTAGAAAATAATATTCAAAAGAATCGAGTATAGATTTCTACGGAATGACAAATACAACTAAAAATTGCAATGCAAAAAATTCAAATTCAAAATTTTAATATTTTTTTAATTTAACATAAAATTAATTTAATTAACATTCGGTTTTCTATTAATTAATATTTGTCAAGATTTATTTAAAATCCTATTAACAGGGGCTTCGTGACAATCTGATAGTTTTGCAGAGTCTAATAAATCGAAATTTAAAATGAAAAGAAAACTACTAACAGTTGCAGCTCTTGCAATGCTAACCGGTTCATTTTTGAATGCACAGACATTTGTTTTCAACAAAAATTCTGCTTGGAAATACAATGACAGCAATACAGCTTTGGCCGCTCAGTGGAAAGATACTGCTTATGATGTTTCTGCCTGGTCTCAAGGAAACGGACCTCTTGGTTACGGTGATCCTGTGACAACTACTACGGCTACAGGTCTTGTAACAGCTTATTTTGCAAAAGATTTTACAGTAAACTTAAATGACCTTTCTTCTACGATGGAATTGGGAATCATGAGAGACGACGGAATCGTTGTTTATCTTAATGGTGAAGAGGTTGTAAGAGACAATATGCCTGTAGGAACGATAGATTTTAATACTTGGTCTAGCACGACAATCGATGGTGCAGCAGAAAGTGTTTATAACGTTTTCTCTATTCCAAAAACTAAATTCGTTAACGGAAACAACAGAATTTCTATCGAATTGCACAACAGAGGGGCTGCAAGTTCTGATTTAAGAATTGATGCTTATCTTAAAACGACAACTACAACAACGCCGGTTCCTTGTAACGCTGCTCATATCAGCTGCTTCACTTCAATTGTTCCAACGGCTCAGACTAATAAATTAATCATTCCTGCTGAACATAAATATCAATTAATCCTTAAAGAAGGTGATAATTATACAGAAGGAGGAGGTTTAGTTGGAGGACAGAACGACTTTACAGCTTACGTTCCGAAAAATGGAAGCGCTACAAACGGATATCTTTCTGTAAACCACGAAACGAATCCTGGTGGAGTTACAATGGCGGAAGTTAATTACAACGCTACAACAAAACTTTGGCAGTTAACAAAATCCAGAGCGGTAAGTTTTTCAGCTCCAAGTTTAGTTCAGACAATCAGAAACTGTTCTGGAGGTATTACTCCGTGGGGAACTGTGGTTACTGCTGAAGAACAAACGACTTCGAGCGATGTAAATGCAGATGGAATGAAAGATTACGGTTGGTTGGTAGAAATCGATCCTGCAACAGCTCAGGTTATTTCTCAAAATGCTGACGGCTCCAAAGGAAAATTGTGGCAAATGGGTATTATGAACCACGAAAACGTAGTGGTAAATAATGCGGGAACAATCGCTTATTACGGTGAAGACGGTGGAACGCACATGGTTTACAAATATGTGATGGATACTCCAAATAACCTTTCTTCTGGAAATCTTTATGTTTTAAAACTAGATCAAGGGTTAAGTGGAGGAGACCCTGTTGCTACAACTGCAACTTGGATTCAGGTTCCTAACAAAACAAAAGCTGACCAAAATAATACTACAACTTTAGCACAATCTCTTGGTGGAACTTCTTTCAATGGAATTGAGGATGTTGATATCAGTCCGCTTGATGGTAAAATTTACTTTACTGCAAAAGGTTTAAATAAAGTTTACAGACTTCAGGATAACGGAATGACTGCTTCAAACGTTGAAACTTTCGTTGGAGGTCTTACAACAAACTATTCTTTCGACACAGCTCAGGGAACAAAAACAGAAGCTTGGGGAGACGGAAACGACAACCTTACTTTCGACGAGCTTGGAAACCTTTGGGTTCTTCAGGATGGTGGTAAAAACTACATTTGGGTAATTGCTCCGGATCATACTCAGGCAAATCCGAAAGTGAAATTATTTGCTTCGATGCCAGCAGGATCTGAGCCGACTGGTCTTACATTCACGCCGGATCACAAATTCGGATTCTTCTCTATCCAGCACCCGGATGGAACAATTTCTACGGATGTTGACGCAACTGGAAACACAATCGACTACAGAGGGAAATCTGCAACGATCGTTGTGGCTCTTAAAAATAATTTAGGAACAACAGGAACATTAGGAACAATTGATGCTCACACAGAAGCTACAGTTACAGTTGCTCCGAATCCAACTTCCGGATTGGTGAAGATCAACGCTCCAAAAGGATTGAAAAACATTGTGGTAACGGCTTACAGCATCGACGGCAAAATCGTTTTCACTCAGAAATACTCAGGAACAAACAAATCTTTGGATTTAGATTTCACTAAGCAACTTGAGGCTTCAAGAGTATTGGTTTTAAATATCGAAGCGGAAGGAGGATTCCAGCAGACAGTAAAACTTTTGAAAAAATAAACTATTAATATTTACATTACTGCCGGTAATCATTAGGTTATCGGTAGTTTTTTTGTTTATGAGAAAACTATTTTTTTCTATATCTATTTTAATTATTTCACAGGCAAAAGCCCAGATAGACCCTGTAAAATATCCGACGTATACCAATATTGATGATGCTCTGAAGAGCGGACAGCCCGTTTATAGCATGAGCTTCAGAGGGAAAGTAATGTTCAACCTTCCGAGCGAAATTCAACAATTGAAGTCTATTTTCTTCCTGAATTTAATGGAAAATAAGTTTGAGAAGATGGATGAATCTATTTTTAAACTAAAGGAATTAACGATTTTAAATGTAAACGAAAACAGCATCAAATACATTCCCGACGAAATTGCAGAATTGCAAAAATTGGAAAGTTTTTCGATTAATTTAAATGAATTAAAAAGCGTAAATCCCAACATTGGAAAACTTCAGAAATTAAAAGTTATTCACCTTGATGCCAATAACTTAAATGTTTTTCCGGAAGCATTGATGCAGATTCCGAGTCTGGAAGAAATTAACTTGCAGGGAAACCAGATTAGTTTTATTGCGAAAGATTTAGATAAAATTAAAAATTTAAAATCATTAAATCTGGCTTCAAACCAAATCAAAGACTTAGGAAACTTAGAATTTCCGAAACAATTAAAATATCTTGAATTACAGCAAAATGAAATTTCAAAACTTCCTGAAGATCTTTTTCAGTCGAAGAGTCTGGAGTTTTTAAATGTTAGTCAGAACCACATCAAAGAGATTTCGCCAAAAGTAAAAGGCTTGAAAAATGTGGTTAGTATGAATTTGGCAAATAATGATTTAAAAGATCTTCCAACCGAATTTTCACAATTGAAAAATCTTAAAACACTAATATTAACGGGCAATCCAATAGAAAAATCAACCATTGAAAAATTAAAAGAAATGATGCCGCAAACGCAGATTTATTTCTAAAATCGTTTTAATTTAACCACAAAAGACACAAAAGTTCCTATTGGGTTTTAAAATTTACTTTTAAATAGGAGAAATCAAAAATTTGCAAAAGAGTAAAAATCAAAGATTTTTAAAAACTTAAGTATTAATCTTTTGTCTCTTTTGCGGTAGAAATTTATCCACCAACTCTTTTTGTTTTATAACCCATTTCTTTAAGGATATCCATGATCTTATCACGATTATCTCCTTGAATGATGATCGTTCCATCTTTTTCAGAACCGCCGATTCCTAAGGTGGTTTTTATTTTCTTTGAGATTTTCTTCAAATCTTCCTCACCTCCTTCCCAACCTTCAACAATGGTTACAGGTTTTCCGTTTCTGCCTTTTTTCTCAAATTTGCACACCAAAGGTTCTTTCTGCTTGAATTGTTCTTCAGGCATCTCAAAATCCTGCTCCTCATGATCAGGAAAAAGGTTTTTCAATTGATCTCTTAAATCCATAAAACAAAATTAATAAAATTTCAGTAAAACTTTTTGTTGAAAAATCGAATGCGCAAGATTTTAGACATAAAAATATTTTTACAGTTTTAAATTTTATCGCAGATAAAATCCTTGCGTCTTAAAGCAAAAGATATTCAAAAAATCTTAGTGTCTTTACGATTTTCCAACAAAAAAATAAAAAGATTACAACATTTTTCTATTTTTAAACGTTAATTAAAAAACTTTTTTCACACCAAACATGAAACTATTAACCAACCAATTTGTAGCAATTGCTTTATTAACTTTCGGAACAATAAGCGCTCAACAATTTACAGAAGATCCTTTACAAGCTGTTATAGAAACAAAAGATGCACAAAATTTCTGGAAAGCCTTCGATAAAATGGAAACTTCCACAACGAATCCTTTTACAGAGTATATTAACAATGGTTCACCCGGAGTTCAGTCATTCATAAAACATCGTATCATCAACCCAGATTCTTTGTATGCAACGGTGAAAAAAAATAAAGAAGAATATCTGAAAACCAGAAATACCTTAAATGGAATTAAATCTATAGATAAAAAATTAAAATCATCTTATAGCGCTTTAAAATATTGGTATCCTCAAGCAAAATTTCCAACAGTATATTTCGTTTACGGGAGAATGAACACAGGTGGAAATTCTTCCAGCGAAGGAATTTCAATCGGAACCGAGCTATTTAAAAATCTGGATGGTGTTGTAGCACTTGTTGTTCATGAGATGATTCATTATCAGCAAAACAATAAAGGCGGTAATAATTTGTTAAAACAAGCAGTAACAGAAGGCGGAGCAGATTTTATCGGAGAATTTGTTTCTGGTGAACCGATGAATACGAAAGCTTTTCAATATGGTGAAGCACATTTGGATCAGCTCTGTAAAGAATTTGTGACCCGTTACAAGAGTGAAGATTTCGGCGACTGGTTCTACTGGACTTCCAAAAAAGATGACAGACCCAATGATTTGGGATATTGGATCGGATATAAAATCTGTGAAGCCTATTTCAATAAACAGACTGATAAGCAAAAGGCTGTATATGATATTTTAAATATTGAAGATCCATTTTTATTTTTAAAAGAAAGCGGATTTCTTAATTCCTATATTCAGCAATACGCAAAAGAAAAGAATTTGAAATACGAAGATTTTTTCAGTGAGTTTTCGGGTGAGCCTTCTGAAGTTACTTTTGTAGTAAATGTTCCGGACAAAGATGATGAGGTTTATATCGCAGGAAATCAAAAAGAATTAGGAAATTGGAATGCATCAACCATAAAAATGGATAAAAAAAGCGATTTTGAAAGAACACTTACTTTAAAAATACATTTCCCTGCACAATTAAAATTCACCAAAGGAAACTGGAATCAGGAAGCCAATGTTAAAGGAATAGAAAAAGGAAACAACATCACGATAGATAAAGTAAAATCAAAGAAAATCTCTTATACGATTAATAATTGGTTTAAGAATTAGGGAAAATTTAAGGCTGGAAGTTTGAAGTTGGATGATGGAAGTTTACAATTATTCCGTTTATATTTTTATAATTTAAACAGAAAGAAAAATCTTAGCGATCTCAGTTAAGTGAAACGCCTTTGCGAACTTAAAAAAGCATAGTAGTCAAAAAATCTTAGCGCACTTTGCGTTTAAAAAACATCATCAAAGTTTAAAAAAAAACTGCGCAATCAGCAAAATCAGCGAGAGAAAAGAAATGAAGATTTATTAAATTTTAAACAAAATTTAAGTCCCTCAATTCTTCCATTCATTTCAAAATAAATAAATTTGTATAACAAAAGTTTATACATAATGTCGAAAAAAGCAATATTAGCGATCCTTGACGGATGGGGATTGGGAATGAATCCGGACGTTTCAGCACTAGATAAAGCAAACACTCCTTTTATAGATAACTGCCTTAAGAATTTTCCTCACACAACACTTGAAGCCAGTGGTTTGGCGGTAGGTTTACCGGCCGGGCAAATGGGAAATTCCGAAGTTGGACATATGAATCTGGGAGCGGGAAGAGTAGTATACCAAAACCTTGTAAAGCTGAATATGGCTGTTGAAAACGGATCACTAGGACAGCAAAAAATTATTCAGGACGCTTTCGAATATGCTAAGAGAGAGAATAAAAAAGTGCACTTTATCGGTTTGGTTTCCAATGGAGGAGTGCATTCACATATCAATCATTTAAAAGGTCTTTTAACGGCTGCTCATGAATTTGGATTGGAAGAAAATGTTTTCGTTCATGCATTTACAGATGGACGCGACTGCGATCCGCTTTCAGGAAAAGGTTTCATCGAAGAGCTTCAGGATCATATGTCGAAAACTGTTGGTAAACTGGCAACAATTGTCGGCAGATATTACGCGATGGACAGAGATAAAAGATGGGAGCGTGTGAAATTGGCTTATGATGCGATGGTAGAAGGCGTTGGAGAGCAGTCGACAGATGCTTTGGCTTCAATCCAGAAATCTTACGATAGCAATGTGACGGATGAGTTCATTAAGCCGATCATCATGGTCGATTCTACGCAAATAGGAAATGTAGTTCCGGTTGCCAAGATCGTTGATAATGATGTGGTTATCTGTTTCAATTTCCGTACAGACAGAGGTCGTGAAATTACAGAAGTGCTTTCTCAGCAGGATTTCCCGGAGTTTTTCATGAGAAAACTGAATCTTTATTATGTTACTTTAACCAACTATGATAAAACTTTCCAAAACGTTCACGTTGTTTTCGATGAAGAAGTTTTACACGAAACGATGGGCGAAATTTTAGAAAGAAATCATAAAACGCAGATCAGAATAGCGGAAACAGAAAAATATCCTCACGTTACATTCTTCTTTTCAGGGGGTCGTGAAGAAGAATTTATTGGTGAAAAAAGATTGCTTTGCCCAAGTCCGAAAGACGTTCCGACATACGATTTAAAGCCTGAAATGTCAGCTTACGACATTACAAACGCCATCGTTCCGGAATTGCAAAACGGAACAGCAGATTTTGTTTGTTTAAATTTTGCAAATACAGATATGGTCGGTCATACAGGTGTTTTCTCAGCAGCAGTAAAAGCGGCGGAAGTTGTTGACAGCTGTATCGAAAAGGTAGCAACAACAGCTTACGATAATGGTTATGCGGTCTTCATTTTAGCAGACCACGGAAACTCAGACGTTATGATTAATCCGGACGGAACGCCGAATACACAACATTCCACAAACCTTGTTCCTTTCATCGTGATGGATAAAGACCACACATGGAATTTGAAGCCTGGTAAATTAGGTGATGTTGCTCCGACTATTTTAAAAGTAATGGGAATAGAAGCTCCAGAGGTAATGACAGGAGATATTTTAGTTAGCTAAAATTTTAAACTTATGTAATTTTTTTAGAAGCTTTTTCCCGCTTTCCACTGTATCTTTTGCTCCGCTTCGCTGCACAAAAGGATGCCGTTGCAATCGGGGCTAGGGTGAGGTGATCTACATCAGGCGTTAAGGAAAATATTCACAACATTTGTCATGCTGAAAGCATCTAGACACGAATCTTTCCATAATTTTTCTAACACCAAGTTTGGATGCTTTCAGCATGACAAACTTTGAAAATAGAAATTAAGATGAAAGAGAGTAGAAAAAAATCTTTGAGATCTTAGTTAAGTGAAACGTCTTTGCGAACTTAAAAAAGAATAGTAGTTAAAAAAAATCTTAGTGAACTTTGCGTTTAAAAACAGGTTTAAGATTAATTATCAATTTATAAAGATATAAAAGAAAAAAGAATTTAAAATCTGTAAATAAACCTTCGAGGTCTTATTTAAGTGAAACGCCTTTGCGAACTTAAAGAAGAATAGTAGTTAAGAAAAATCTTAGTGAACTTTGCGTTTAAAACAAGTTCAAGATTAATTCCAGTAAAAAAGGGTTTAAAAACAATTCAGAGTTTAATTCAAAATATTAAAACAAATATGCCGTTATAATTTAAATAGCGGCATATTTATGATTAATATCAGAATAATTAACAAATTATTATGTCGTAAATAATAATAAAAATTTTAACTTTGCTGTTTAATTCTAAATTCTAAAAATGTATCAAAAGCTCGTAAGGAAAGAAGTAATGGGAATATTGGAAAAGGAAGTAGGTTCTTTTCTCGAAAAATTTTTAACGCCTATCGAGAAAATCTGGCAACCTTCCGATTACCTTCCGGATCCATCCAGCGAGAATTTTAAATATGATTTAGAAGAAATTCAGACTTTTGCGCGTGAAATGCCTTATGATTTATTCGTGACTCTAATTGGCGACTGTATTACCGAAGAAGCATTGCCATCTTACGAATCGTGGTTAATGGGTGTTGATGGTATCGATCAGGAAAAAACAGAACCAGGTTGGGCAAGCTGGGTAAGAGCCTGGACGGGTGAAGAAAACAGGCACGGAGATCTTTTAGGCAAATATCTTTATTTGTGTGGAAGAGTGAATATGAGAGAAATGGAGATCACGACTCAATATTTGATTAACGATGGTTTCGATTTAGGAACAAGTATGGATCCTTACAGAAACTTTATCTATACAAGTTTTCAGGAAACAGCGACTAATATTTCTCACAGAAGAGTAGGTACATTAGCAAAACAAACCGGAAACGGGAAATTGGCAAAAATGTGTGGTGTAATTGCCGCAGATGAAGCAAGACACGCAAAAGCCTACAAACATTTCGTAGCAAAAATTTTAGAAATCGATCCTTCGGAAATGATCCTTGCATTTGAAGATATGATGCGTAAAAAGATCGTAATGCCTGCTCACATGATGAGACAATCTGGTCAAATGGCGGGTGAGCTTTGGGGACATTTTTCGGATGCAGCTCAGAGATGTATGGTTTACACAGGACAAGACTATATCAACATTTTGAAAGATCTTTTAGACGAATGGAAAATCGAACATGTAAAAGGTCTTACCGAAAAAGCTGAAAAGGCTCAGGAATATTTAATGAAATTACCGGGAAGATTACAGAAAATCACCGACCGAATTTCAACTCCGGATTTGCAATTCGAGTTCAAATGGGTGAAAAGTTAGTTATAAATTATAATTAAATGATAAAGTAAGAGTGCTAAGTTTTTTGGCACTCTTTTTATTTTGTATCTTTGCACTTCTAAATCATAAATAATGATGAATAATAAGAAAATTGCTGTAGACTTCGATGGGACGATCGTTGACGACGCTTATCCGGCAATTGGGAAAGCCAAAATTTTTGCATTTGAAACATTAAGAAGACTTCAGGCGGAAGGCTACAGACTTATTTTGTGGACGTACAGACACGGAAAAACGTTGGATGAAGCCGTAGAATTCTGCAAACAAAACGGTATTGAATTTTATGCCGTAAATTCTAGTTTTGAAGGAGAGGTTTTCGATGCTGAAAATCAATCAAGAAAATTAGATGCAGACTGGTTTATCGATGACAGAAATTTGGGTGGATTCCCAGGTTGGGGCGAGATCTACAACATTATTCAGGAAAGAATAGAATTTCGTGTGGAAGGAAAAGAAGTTTTGGCATATTCTAAACTTAAAAAAGAAAAGAAAAAAGGATTATTCTGGTAGAATAATTAATGTAACAATTTAACGATGTAGCAATTTACCAATTCATTAATATTGTTACATTGATACACTAATACATTGGTAAATTAGAACAATGATTCAATTAAAAACAATAGACGAACTTCGTCTTATGAAGGAAAGTGCTCGTTTGGTTTCGAGAACATTAGGAATGTTGGCAAAAGAGATCAAACCGGGGATTACTACCTTATATTTAGATAAACTGGCACACGATTTTATCAAAGATCATGGTGCAGAACCTGCATTCCTTGGATATGGAGGTTTTCCTTATTCACTATGTATTTCTCCGAATGAGCAAGTGGTTCACGGTTTTCCAAGCAAGGAAGAAATCAAGGAAGGCGATGTGCTTTCTGTAGATTGCGGAGCTATTTTAAACGGATTTGTAGGGGATCACGCTTATACTTTCGAAATCGGTGAGGTGAAACCGGAAACGAAAAAATTATTGAAAGTTGCTAAAGAATCTCTTTACAAAGGTATCGAACAGTGTATCAGAGGAAAGAGAATCGGAGATATTTCTCATGCAATTCAATCTCACTGCGAAAAAGAAGGATATGGTGTTGTAAAAGAGCTTGTTGGGCACGGAGTTGGTAGACAAATGCACGAAGATCCACAAGTTCCAAACTACGGAAGACAGGGAAGTGGTAAGGTAATTAAAGATGGTTTAACGATTGCTATCGAGCCAATGATTAACCTTGGAACAGAAAAAGTAAAATTTCACAATGATGGCTGGACGGTGACAACGCTTGATAATCAGCCTTCTGCACATTTTGAGCACGATGTTGCAGTCTATAATGGTAAACCTGTTTTGCTTTCAACTTTCCAATATATTTACGATGCTTTGGGTATTGTAACAGATGAAGAAAAGCCTTTCCAATTGGATTTTTAATGAAAAAAGTCACTAAACTTTTACTAAATAAAATTCCACGTCCAATGCTTATTAAAATGAGTATTTGGGCGCGACCGCTTATTTATCAGTTTTTTAAAGGAGACAATTTCTTTGATCCGATTGATGGAAGATCTTACCGAAAATTTCTTCCTTACGGATACGGAAATCAACGCGAAAATGCTTTGTCACCCGGAACTTTAAGCCTGGAAAGACACCGCCAGATGTGGCTGTATCTTCAAAATGAAACTGATTTTTTTATTAAAAATTATAAAGTTTTACACATCGCTCCCGAACAGGAATTTCTTCGTAAATTCAAAAGGATGAAGAATCTGGATTATATTTCAGCCGATTTGTTTTCGCCAATTGTGGATGTAAAAGCAGATATTTTGGATTTACCTTTTGCCGATGAAAGTTTTGATATTGTATTCTGTAACCATGTTTTAGAACATATCGAAGACGATACAAAAGCGATGAGTGAATTATTTAGAGTTTTGAAACCCGGAGGATGGGGAATTTTACAAGTTCCCATGAAAAATTCTTTGGAAAAAACTTATGAAGATTTTACGATTAAAGATCCAAAAGAACGTCAGAAACATTTTGGACAATACGATCACGTTCGCTGGTACGGAATGGATTATTTTGATCGATTAAAAAATGCTGGTTTCGAAACAGATATCAATTTCTATTCGCAGGAATTCACGGAAGAAGAAATAAAAAAATACGGGTTAAGGAAAAACGAAATCCTTCCTGTCGTTTATAAAAAATAAGAAAACCGTCTCTAATTTGGAGACGGTTTTTAGTTTATTTAAATGAAATTTAGAAAATTAAATAAAAATTATTCTTTAATAAATTTATAAGATTTATACTTCTGAATATTCAAAATATATGAACCAACTGCAAAATTTTTAGTATCAATTTTTACTTTTCTGTCATTCGTTTTTCCTTCATACACTATCTCTCCAAGCATATTAAAAACCTTTACAGATAAATCGTTTTCGATATTCTCAATAAATAATTCCGATTTTACAGGATTTTGAAAAGTAAGAGACCGGTATGATGTGCCATTTTCTTTGGTGCTTAGAAATAAATTATCATTATTATAATACAATTTATTTCCGGTAGAAGGATTGGTGATAATCAAAGTTTTTCCCGAACCGTTTGGTATAATTTCATAATTGAAAATAGTTCCAGGTGTCGGATAAATGAAGAAATCTGTATGTTTTTGATCGTAACCATTCACTGCTGTCATATTATTTCCACCATACATCGACAATGTACAAGCTGAGTTCACCTTTGTAAAGCTATTGGTATTGGAAACAAATGTTGTTTCGATTTGGCAAGAATTAAAGTGTTTGGAATTCAATG
The DNA here is from genome assembly GCF_047651245.1 of Chryseobacterium sp. MMS23-Vi53. Taxonomy (NCBI): domain Bacteria; kingdom Pseudomonadati; phylum Bacteroidota; class Flavobacteriia; order Flavobacteriales; family Weeksellaceae; genus Chryseobacterium; species Chryseobacterium sp. MMS23-Vi53. Next base: position 153,108 of record NZ_CP180265.1, read on the forward strand.
CGTAACCGCTTCCAGATCCTGTTACTGTTACAAAATTAGATTTTGAGAGAGCAATATCCATAGTTGGAGTTGCTACAGTCTGTCCATTGGTTTCAATTTTAGAAAGATACCAGTCATTGGTAAATAATTCAGAGTTTTGAGCGCACAATAAGCTGCTCGTCAATAGAAGAAATAGAGTTTTTTTCACGGTATTAATTTTATCCAAAATTATGGAAATAAAGTTGTTCTAAAAAACAAAACCGCCCTCAATATAGAAGACGGATTTTAATTTATATTAAATTTTACTTTACAATAGTGTTATTTGTGTTAAAAACTAATGAGAGGAAACAGCTTTTAATCCAACGACAGAGCCAATTAGAGTCACAATAAAGAAAATTCTCCAGAAACTTACAGGATCTTTAAAGAAGAAAATCCCCATCAGAACTGTTCCAACTGCTCCAATTCCTGTCCAGACTGCATACGCTGTTCCAATCGGTAAAGTCTGTGTCGCTTTAATCAACAAAAGCATACTGATTGTGAGAGAAATCAAAAATCCGGCAAACCAAAAATACATGGTCGTTCCAGATGTTTCCTTTACTTTTCCTAAACATGATGCAAAAGCCACTTCAAACAATCCCGCAATAATTAAGATAATCCAATTCATTTTTCTTTATTTTCTGCTGCAAAGTTCAGCATTTAAAAATGACTAAAATTTTACAATTGTTAAAAAATGATTGAATATTTATAGAAATACATTTAATTTTCAAAAGTAATTCGCGCTTAAATTATTTTTCGCAGATGTTTGCATGTAATTTTAACCATGCATAAAAAAAGATCCGCGTAACCTGCGAGAACAAAAAACTAAAAAACCAATTACACTCAAACCCAAAAAACTCACTTTATCTCCGCCCGAATTCTACTCAAACTCACCTGCGTTATTCCCAGATACGAAGCAATATGCCCCAATTGGACGCGTTTTATAAGATCAGATTTGTATTTCATTAAATCTTTATAACGTTCCAAAGATGTTTTAAACTGCCTGGAAATAATCAATTCTTCGGTTTTTACCAATTCTCTTTCTGCAAACTTTCTTCCCCAATTCGCAATATGAATATCTTCGTTGAATAATTTTCTTAAATTTTCCGTTTCCAGTTTATACAATTCGCAATCTTCAAGAAGTTCAATATTTTCATAGCCGGGTTTATCTTCGACATAGCTTTTCATAGAAACAACGGTTTCACCTTCGCTTCCAAACCAAAAAGTAATATTTTTATCTTCGGTAGAAGCGTATGCGCGAACAATTCCTTTTTTAATAAAATAAATGTGAGGAATAACTTTATCAGATTCCATTAAACAGAAATTTTTCGGATGTGAAACTTCCTCAATAGTATTTTTTAGACTTACTTTAGAAGAATCGGGAAGAGGGTAAATGCGATCAAGAATTTCGTCGATATTCATATTTGGCTGTGGAAATATTTCAAAATTATTAGTTTTCGTTCTTTAATGAAAGAATATTTGTACCTATTTTGAAATTATTTTAATTTTTATTAAATTTTATAAGCATAAACGTTTAACCAAAATCTGTACTAAATTAACCTTGTTTATTAATATTTAATTAACATTCCATTTAAATTTAATATCGCGGTAAGATTAACTTGTTGATAATTAGTATTTTACTAATTTGATAAGTCTGAAAATTAAAAAGTCGCGAAAATACAATTATTTTTGAAACAGCCAAAAAAATGTGGCTATTGTTTTTTATATTTTTTATGGAATATTTTTGCCGTAGAAAGTTAATTAGAATGAAAAGAGCTTCCATAAAAGACATTGCGAGAATTGCCGGAGTTTCCGTTGCAACTGTTTCCTATGTTTTAAACAAAAAAGAAGGAAGCCGAATCAGCGATGCTACCAAGAAAAAAATTCTTGAAGTGGCTGAAACGATTAATTATACTCCAAACAAAATTGCCAAAAGCTTAAAGATGAGTAAGAGTAAATTGATCGGACTTATCGTTGCTGATATTTCCAATGACTTTTATTCCAACATTGCCCGAAGTATCGAAGATGAGGCCATGAAATTGGGGTATACTCTTCTGATCGGAAGTTCAGACGAAACGCCCGAAAAATTCAAAAAATTAACCGAACTTTTTTCAGAGCAACAGGTTGATGGAATGATCGTTGCGCCAGTGGTAGAATCAGATGAAGCCATCAATAAACTAATTGGTGAAGAATATCCAATCGTAACAATCGACCGTTATCTAAAAAATGTGAGTCTTCCAGGTGTAATGATCAATAATTCAGAGATTTCCGAGTACATCTGCGATCAGCTGGTTGAGAAAAATTTCGAGGAAATTATCTATGTCGGATATGATACAAAACTTCCACATTTGCTTGACAGACAGGATGGTTTTGATAAAAGAATTGCAAAATCCGATATTCCTGCTAATAGAATTTTGATCGGTATTCATAATATTACGGAAGAAGTAGAGCAAAAACTTCGCAAAAATCTTGATTTATCTAAGAGAACAGCCATTTATTTTTCAAGCAATAAGCTGGGAATCGCTGGTTTACGATATTTAAATGATAATAACATCAGAGTTCCGCAAGATGTTTCTGTCATCGCTTTTGATGAGACGGAAGCATATCATCTTTTCCCGACTGACGTGAATTTTATCCAGCAACCTTTAATCGATATGGCAAAAGAATCTGTAAAACTTCTTGATAATCAAATTAATAATTATACCCCAAACGGAAAAAGAGTAACTTTTCATGCTAAATATATGGAAAGAAATTCCGTAGGATAAAAAAATTTAACAAATTAATTAAACGTTTAACCTTATGATAGATAAAAAATCTTATGTAGTTTGTTTTGGAGAAGTTCTTTGGGATATTTTCCCGGAAGGAACCAGAGCGGGAGGAGCGCCTTTCAATGCAGCATACAATATCCATAAAATGGGTATTGATGTAAAAATGCTAAGCAGAATCGGAAATGATGAATTAGGACAGAAATTAACTGATCAAATTCAAGGTTGGGGAATTACAACAGATTATATCCAAGTGGATGATGAAAAACCGACAAGTACGGTTATTGCTAAAATCGATGAACATAATGAAGCAAGTTACGAAATCATCAACAATGTAGCTTGGGATTATATTGAATTGCTTCCTGAACACAAAGAATTGGTTTCGAATGCTGAAGCGTTTGTTTTCGGAAGTCTTTCAGCACGAAATGAAAAGACAAAAAAAACTCTACTCCAGTTGCTTGAATATGCAAAACTGAAAATTTTTGATGTGAATTTCAGACCACCTTTTATCGATGTTGAATTAATCAAAACTCTTCTGCATAAAGCCGATATCGTAAAAATGAATAAATCGGAAATGCGTGAAATCATGGCTTATTTTGGCGAAGAATACAAAAGTGAGGATGAAAGTGCAGCATTCATTCAGAATCATTTTAATATCAAAGAAATTATTCTGACGAAAGGTAGTAAAGGAGCAAGATATTTTGTTGGAAATCACAACTACGGATTCACAGCAGTGCCGATTACTATTGCTGATACCGTGGGAAGCGGAGATGCTTTTCTTTCAGGATTTATTTCAAAAAGAATTCAAAATGCAAATCCCGAAGAAATTATGGAACAGGCAATTTCTTTAGGTGCATTTATCACTTCAAAATCAGGGGCCTGCCCGGATTATGAATATGATGAATTTGATCTATTTAAAACCCAACATACAATTTAATTTTATATCTCACTAACACTCTAATTTGTAAAAACACACTTATGAACTCAGCAAAATTTACGGAAAAGAAGTACCTTGTTGTACTGGCTTTTGTAACTTCATTGTTTTTTTTCTGGGCAATTGCCCTTACAATGGGAGACGTTTTGAATAAGCATTTTCAGAATGTTCTTCATATTTCAAAATCAAAATCGGGATTGGTACAGCTTTCAATTTTTGGAGCTTATGCTTTGATGGGAATTCCTGCGGGACTTTTTATGAAAAAATTTGGCTATAAAATGGGAGTTATCTTAGGGTTGACACTATTTGCAGGAGGATGCTTCCTGTTCGTTCCTGCCGCAAACATGGGATCTTTCGACTTTTTCAGGGTTGCACTTTTCATTTTAGCTTTAGGAATGGCAACTTTGGAAACAGTAGCACACCCTTTCGTAGCTTCTCTGGGAGATGAGAGAACGAGTGATCAAAGAGTAAACTTTGCACAGTCTTTCAACGGATTGGGAGCAATTGTAGGTCCGCTATTGGGTGGGTTTTTCATCTTTGGCGGAGCAGGAGAGGATAATTCTTTAGATTCCGTTAAAAGTCTTTATACTTGGATAGGGGTTGTTATTTTAATCTTGGCAATTGTTTTTTCTTTTATTAAAGTTCCTGAATTAAAGGATCCTCATGCAGAAGAAATGGAAATGCTTGAACATGCAACAGGTGAAGATCATCACACAGATAAAGTAGATGCAAATGCACCGCTTTGGAAGCAGAGACATTTTGTTTTTGCCGTTGTAGCGCAGTTTTTCAATGTTGCAGCACAAGGCGGAACTTGGGCGTTTTTCATCAATTATGGAGTAGAAAAAATGCACCTTCAGGAAACTCAGGCTTCTTATTATTTTTCGCTAAGTATGGCAATGATGATGGTTGGTCGTTTTATCGGTACATTCTTAATGAGATATATCGCTCCAAACAAAGTTTTGGCAATTTTCACAGCTTGTAATATTGTTCTTTGTTTAATTATTTCTCAAAGTTTCGGATGGGTTTCTTTCATCAGTTTAATTATGCTTAATTTATTCTTGAGTGTAATGTATCCTACGATTTTCAGTCTTGGATTAAAAAAATTAGGAGAGAAAGTTCATCAAGCTTCTTCTTTCTTGGTAATGGCGATGTTTGGTGGAGCATTTTTCACACCGATTATGGGTAAAATTGCCGAAACAGATGTTGCTCATGCATATCTACTACCTATCATTTGTTATGTTATCATCGTTTTATTTGCTTTAAAACTTTACAAACCGAAAACCTTAAAGTAAAAATTTAAAATGATGAAAAATAAAATTTTAAAAGGCTGTTTTTTGATGTTAATCATCTTCAGCCAGAGAGGTCATGCCCAAATAACAATTACGAATCAGAAATTTTCATTCGGAACAACAGGAAGGATCGGAGCAGCGTACTCTCCCAACGCAGACGGACGTACAGGAAGACAATTAAACCTAAACAATCAAGGATCTCTGGGAGGAAGAATGGATCAGGGAGATTATGTAGATTTTTTACCGGCTTTTCACTTCACACCAGTTGTTGGTGACAGTGCAAAAAAGACGAAAATCGATATGCAGGCGAGACTAAGTTTCTATTCCGGAGGGACTTTTCTTGGAAATGTAGATACAAAATCAAACCAGGGGATGATAATCGCATTACCGGAAGCTTTTGTGGAAGCCAGAAATATTATGGGAAGCGACTGGGATGTTTGGGCAGGATCGAGATGGCTTCGTTTTGATGACGTTCATGTTGCAGATTATTTCTATTTTGATGATCATTCTTCGACAGGTTGGGGTGTAAGGCATAAAAACACAAGATTTTCTATGTTTTTTCCTGCGGCGATTGATACGGCACCAACTAATTCAACACCATATTCTTATACGAATGTCATCAGTGGCGGAAAACATTTGATTTACAGACAAAGAGAAGTTTTTGTATTAGAACATACGATTCCATTTAAAAATAATAATCATAAGGTTAAATTATTAGCAGAATTTCATACAGTAGACAAATCTGGGAAAAACTCGATTGAACAATATCCTTCGGATAATGGTTGGGTTTTGGGAGCAAAATTAAATTCAAATTTAAAAACAAGACTTCCGGGATCTTTTAATCAAATTTCCTTACGTTACGGAGCCGGTATTGCAAATGGTGGAGATGGAGGAAATACCCAAACCTGGAGAACTTACGGTGCTCCGGATGAAGTAACTGGAACTTATAAAGGCGCATATTCCTTAACTGCTGTTGAACACATTTTGTTAAATCTTTCCAATCGTTGGTCGGTAAACGGATATGCAGTTTATACTCAAAGTAAAGGTGGTGCAAGTAGTGATAATAAAGCAGTTGATTATTATAAAAGAGATATTTTCAACAAAAAATCTGAATTCAATACGGGTGTAAGAGCCACTTATTATTTCAACAACTGGTTCCATATTGTTTCCGAATTGCATTATGCACAAAGAAAAGACGGAACTCAGGATCCTGCGTCGATGGTGAAATTTGTACTGGCTCCAACGATTGTTCCGACTGCAGAAAGAAGCTTTTGGGCAAGACCACATATCAGACTGATTGCGGAAGTTTCAAGATATAACGATCAGGCAATGAATAGTTTATACTCGCCGTTTTTACAGCAGTCTGGTTCGAAAAGATTCGGAACTTATTTTGGGGTAAGAACCGAATGGTGGGTTTTCTAGAATGATTTTAACCACAAAAGGCATAAAAGATTTATACTGTGATTATTAATCTTTTTACTAAATTTTAAATAAGAGGACGAAAGTTTTTTGAAGATCATTTATTTTATTCTTTGAAACACTTTTGCTTTCTTCATCATTAAATTTTTAGAATCAGAAATTTCTTTTACATCTTTTTTGGTTAAAAAAATTAGATCGATAATTTAAATTAATAATTAAAAATGAATATAAAATTTGGGGCGTCGTTACTTTCATGGATTACTCCGGTCTGGAATCCGGAAGCTGGAATATATGCCATCGAAAAGACGGCCAATGCAGGATTTGATTTAATTGAAATTTTACTTCCGTCTTCAATGGAATTTAAAGCCAAAGAAGTAAAAAAACAGCTCAAAAATAATAACCTTGAAGCCGTTTGTTCTTTAAATCTTCCTAAAGAAGCGCATATTGCATTTCATCCGAAAGTGGCAGAAAACTTAATGAAACAAGCTGTCGATAAAGCTTCAGAACTGGAAACTAATTTTTTAGGCGGAGTTCTTCACGGCGGAATCGGCGTTTTTTCGGGAAATCCGTTGACAGAAAATGAAGCAGAAATTATTACAGAAGTCTGGAGCAATATTGCAGATTATGCGAAAGAAAAAGGAGTAAACATTGGTATTGAGCCAATAAACAGATATGAAACTTATGTTTGCAACACGGCGAAAAATGTTCTTGATTTAATTTCAAAAACAGGAAAGGATAATTTGTTTTTACATCTTGATACTTTCCATATGAATATCGAAGAAAATAACTTCTACGATCCGATTATTTTAGCCGGAAATAAGTTGAAGCACGTTCATATGACCGAATCTCATCGCGGAATGTTAGGAGAAGGAACCGTTAATTGGGATGAATTATTTAAAGCATTAAAAGAAATTAATTTCGAAGGAAATCTAGTTTTGGAAAACTTTTCATCATCAATTCCGGGAATGCAGCAAATGGTTTCTTTGTGGCAAAAATCTCCCTACGATGCCGAAGAATTGGCAATTGGAAGTTTAAACTTCATGAAAAAACATATTTAACTTTATTCTAAAAACACAACAATGATGAAGCCTTTCCTTGATTTGGGAAGGCTTTTTATCTTTAAAACTTTAAGAATAGTCGGAAAGACCAAATTTGTTTTAGTAACTTTGCATTTCTAATATTATTTTATGCACAAAGCAGGATTTGTAAATATAGTTGGGAAGCCCAATGCCGGAAAATCTACCTTGCTGAACCAGTTGATGGGGGAGAAGTTGGCGATTGTAACGCAAAAGGCTCAAACAACACGTCACAGAATTTTTGGAATTTATAACGAAGATGACTTACAGATCGTATTTTCCGATACTCCGGGAGTGTTGGATCCGAAGTACGGTTTGCAGGAGAAAATGATGGATTTTGTAAAGGATTCTTTACAAGATGCGGACGTTTTTTTGTTCATTGTAGATGTTACAGATAAAGCTGAACCTTCTGAATTTCTAATTGATAAGTTAAATAAAATCCCTGTTCCTGTTTTACTTTTATTAAACAAAGTAGATCAGACGAATCAGGAAGGTCTTGAAAAATTGGTTGAAACTTGGCATGAAAGAATTCCTAAGGCTGAAATTCTTCCTATTTCTGCATTAAATGCTTTCAATACGGATGTTATTTTGCCTAAATTGAAATCAATGCTTCCTGAAAATCCACCGTATTACGATAAAGATCAATATACAGATAAGCCTGAAAGATTTTTTGTAAATGAGGCTATTCGTGAGAAAATTTTACTGAATTATGATAAAGAAATTCCATATTCGGTAGAAGTAGTAACAGAACAGTTTAAAGAAAAAGAAGGAATTATATTCATTGATTCTATTATTTATGTAGAAAGAGATACACAAAAAGGTATTATTATCGGACATAAAGGTGAGGCAATCAAGAAAGTAGGAACAGAATCGAGATTGGATCTTGAGAAGTTTTTCAACAAAAAAATTCACTTAAATTTGTTCGTAAAAGTGAAAAAAGACTGGAGAAAAAACGACAGAGATTTAAAAAATTTCGGTTACAGATAAACTAAAAACTTCGAAAAGCCGTTCTATTAAAAGATTTTTATTATCTTTAAATTATAATTCGAGGTTAAATGAATAATTTGAATTCAAATTCCAATACGGTTTTAAAGGATATTATTTTGCTAGTCGTGAGAGTTTTTATTGGCTTTGCCATGCTGTCTCACGGTTTTCCAAAATTGCAATTGTTGATAGAAGGAGGAAAAGTAGAATTTTTCGACTTTTTGGGAATGGGTGCAAAAATTTCTTTAGGTTTAACGGTTTTTGCAGAATTTGTTTGTTCAATTCTTTTAATTCTAGGACTTTTTACAAGAATCGCTTTAGGATTTTTAATCTTCACGATGATTATCGCTGGGTTTGTAGTTCATGGAGCAGATCCTTTTGAGAAACAGGAAATGAGTTTAATTTATCTCTCTGTTTATCTTCTTTTAATCGTTTACGGAGCCGGAAAAATTTCCGTAGATTATATGATTGAAAAAAGAAAAAGAGCCAATGATTGGTAATTAAATTAAAAAATACATATCATAAAGCAGTAAGTTTTCTTGCTGTTTTTTTTGTGATTAAGATTCGATTATTTAACCTTTCCATTTAAATTTATTCACACAACGTTTATCATCTTGTAAGGGGCTAGGCATAGTATGAGTAAATAAAATTGAAAGATTTGAGCATAGATTTTTACAGGATGACAAACCACTTGTATATTTTACTAATTTTTAAATAAAAGATTGTAGCCTAGCCCCGATTGCAATGGCATCCTTTTGTGTAGCGAAGCGAAACAAAAGATATAGTGGAAAGCGGGAAATAGCTCCCAAAAAAAAGAAAAATCATTAATTTTAAATTCATTATTTTCGTTGAAAAGAGAATTTATGAAAATAAAACTGACTATATGTCTTCTTGCGTTTCTTAATTTTTATGAAGCTCAGGAAAGTATCACATATCAGAAGCCATCTGCAGAAATTTTGAAACTTGCAGATTATGAGAGACCTCCAAGTGTTTTAATGAATAGCAAAAAAGACTGGATCGTTTTTACCTATCGCCCAACTTACAAAACATTGGAAGATCTTAGTCAGCAGGAAATGAAACTTGGAGGATTAAGAATCAATCCTGTGACGAATATTTCAAGTACGGCGACGTATTCAAATAACTTAAAAGTTAGAAAAATAAATGAAAAAACGGAGGTTCAGGTTAAAAATTTACCATCAAATCCGAAAATAACATATACTTCATTTTCACCGGATGAAAAGAAATTGGCGTTCACAAATACGACAAATAAAGGTGTAGAACTTTGGATTGTTGATCTGGAAACGGCAACAGCAAAGAAAATTACAAATGATAATTTAAACGCCAATTTAGGAAGCCCGTATGTCTGGAATAAAGATTCTCAGAATATTTTAATTAAAACTCTTCCGCAAAATAGAGGAACTTTAATCGATTCAGGCAAAGATCTTCCGACAGGTCCGATTGTGTCTACAGCGGACGGTAAAGTTTCACAAAACAGAACATACCAGGATCTTTTGAAAAATCCTCAGGATGAAAAGAATTTTGAGATTCTTACCGCGTCAGAAATTTATAATGTTGACCTGAACGGAAATCTTAAAAAAATAAAGGATCAGGATATGTATACCGGAACAAGCTATTCTCCTGATGGGAATTATTTGATGGTAACAACAATTAAAAAACCGTTCTCATATATCGTTCCTTTAAACCGATTTCCGATGACGACCACGATATTTGATAACAAAGGAAATGTGATAAAAGTGGTAAATGAAATTCCATTAAATGAAATCATGCCGAAAGGCTTTTCTTCTGTGAGAACAGGAAAAAGAGATATGGGCTGGAGAAGTGATCTTCCTTCAACTTTGGTTTACACCGAAGCTTTGGATGGGGGAGATCAATTTAAGACAGCGGATTACAGAGATGAAATTTTTACTTGGGAAGCACCATTTGATAATGCTCCAAAATCATTTTTTAAAACCAAACAAAGATATGAAGGGGTAAACTGGACGAACGATCACTATGCGATTGTTTCTGAAGGTTGGTACGATACAAGAAATACAAAGTCTTTCCTTATCGATCTTAACAATGGTGAATCAAAAGTAATTGATGATCGAAATTATCAGGATGTTTATAGTGATCCGGGTAATTTTAATACAACAAAAAACCAATACGGAAGAAATGTAATCGATATGAAAGGCGAGAAATCTTATCTTATCGGAGCAGGATTTACAAAGGATGGACAGCATCCTTTTATCGATGAAATGGATATGAAAACGCTGAAGAAAAAGAGATTGTACACATCCAATATCAAAAATGCAAAGGAAGAAATTATAGATATCCTTAATCCTTCAAAAGGTGAAGTTTTAACGATTCAACAATCTTCAAGTCAATATCCGAATTATTTTAAGAAGAATATTAAGTCTAATAAAGCAGAAGCAGTAACTAATTTTGCAAATCCATTCGAAAGCATTAAAGATGTTTATAAAGAAGTTATTACCTATAAAAGGAATGACGGAGTTATTTTGACCGGAACACTTTATCTTCCTGCAAATTACGATAGAAAAACGAAAAAAGACAAGCTTCCTTTGCTGATCTGGGCGTATCCTACAGAATATAAAGACAAAAATACAGCAAGACAAAACACGCAAAACCCGAATGATTTCACATTCCCATATTACGGATCTTTCGTGTATTGGACGACAAAAGGATATGCAGTTTTGGATGACGCTTCATTCCCAATAATCGGAGAAGGAAAAACGGAACCGAACGACACATTTATCCCTCAATTGGTAGCTAACGGAAGAGCAGCGATTGATGCGGTAGATAAATTGGGTTACATCGACAGAACCAAAGTTGCTGTTGGAGGACATTCTTACGGTGCTTTCATGACGGCAAATCTTTTGACACATTCTAAAGATTACGCTTGTGGAATTGCAAGAAGCGGTGCTTATAACAGAACATTGACGCCATTTGGATTCCAGAGTGAACAGAGAAATTACTGGGATATTCCTGAAATTTATAATGCAATGTCACCGTTTATGAATGCCGACAAAATGAAAACTCCAATGCTTTTGATTCACGGAGATGCGGATAATAATCCTGGAACTTTTACCTTGCAGACAGAAAGATATTTTCAGGCTTTGAAAAATCTTGGTGCTCCGGTAAAAATGGTTCTTCTTCCAAAAGAAGCCCACGGTTATCAGGCAAAAGAGAATATTTTGCATGTTCTTTGGGAACAGGATCAGTTTTTGGAGAAATGTTTGAAGAAATAAATTTTGAAACTCGTTCTTTTTGAGCGAGTTTTTTGTTTTATTTGTATTAATAATTTAGAATTATGCCAATTGTAAGACGTTTTGAGCAGAAACGACAAACACTAGAAGAATTTTATAAAGAGTTTATACCTAAAAATGAAGATACATTTGAAGATGTTGGGACTCCAATGCTTGAAGTTTTGTCACTATTAAATGAAATATTCCCACAAACAAAAATATATGGATTAACTTCTCATGCACATCTGCTTTTATTTAATGATGATAAAGAAAATTCAGATTACTTTATCGTTATCAGTGCGTACAAATCAAAATATTATAATGAATTTAGGATAGAATATATAATTCCGGAAAATGAAAGACCTTGGGAGGGAGCGATAATACAAGGAAAATCAAGAACATTGAATGAATTTAAAAATATGATAATTATTTCAATATATAAATCTGGAGGTTGGAAAAATAATTTAGAGCTTGAAGATTTATACCAAAAGATTAAATAGGAACTAGTTGTTTCAGTTTTTTGAATGCTTCTTTGTTAATATGTTTTTTAACGCAAAGTCCACAAAGTTTTTTTTAAACTACTAATCGTTTTTAAGTTCGTAAAGGCGTTTCACTTAACAAAGACCTCAAAGGTTTTACATATCGGGAATTCCTTTCCTTTGGAGGGGTGGCGAAAATTCAAAGAATTTTTGACGGGGTGGTTTTCAACAGCGACCTTCTCCTAGCCCTGATTGAAACGACATCCTTTTTGGTTGCGGCTGGAACGAAGTGGAAGCCGTAACCAAAAAGATACAGTGGAAAGCAGGATAAGCTTCAAATAAAAATTTACAAATTACAAATAACCCAAAATCCCAATAATATTCTCCAATTCCATAAAATTAGGATGTTCTAAATTCAAATCATGCTGCTCATGACTCCACGTCATATGATACGGAATATGCGCGGCAAATCCACCAATTTCCAAAACAGGCAAAATATCGGATTTAACTGAATTTCCAAGCATTAAAAAATTCTCCGGTTTACAATCCAAATGCTTTAATAGTTTTTGATAATCAGATTCTTTTTTGTCGCTCATAATTTCAATATGATGAAAATAATCCTGCAATCCTGATTTTTTTAACTTACGTTCCTGATCCAACAAATCGCCTTTTGTGGCAACAACCAATCTGTATTTTCCCTTTAATTTTTCTAAAGTTTCAGTCACTCCATCTAAAAGTTCGACTGGTTTTTGGAGAAGATCATGACCGATTTCTATCGTTTTATTAATGAGTTCCAATGATGCAGTGTTGTTTGAAACTTTGCTTACCGTTTCAATCATACACAACATAAATCCTTTCACTCCATAGCCATACAAATGAAGATTTTTCATCTCTGTTTTGAATAATTCCTGAGAAACAGAATGTTGCGGAAGATAATCTTCAAGTAAGACGCAAAATTCTTTTTCAGCTTCCTGAAAATAAGGTTCATTGATCCAAAGTGTATCATCTGCGTCAAAAGCGATGGTTATTATAGCATTATTCATATTGAGTTTACTTTAGTTTTTGTAATTTTCTGCCGACAAAAATCAATATAAAAAACAAACTAGAAAAGGACATTTGTCCCAAACGAAATATGTTACGTACCAATCCTCAATTTTTAGACTATCTGGAAGAGCTTTACAGCAAACAAAAAAATAAAAAGGATATTGTCTTAAAATCTTATGAAAAAGGCGATAGAATTTTAACCCAAAATGAAGTTTCGAATAAAATAATGCTTATTAAAAACGGAATTACGAAATGTTATTTTGTCGAAGAAAATGGCAAAGAATATATTGTTGAGTTTTTAGGAAAGGGTGAAATTATTGGTGAAATTGAAGTCATTAAAAACGTTTCGTGCCTTTGCAGCATCGAAGCCATGACGGAAGTTACGGTGTATTCTATGACGATTCCGTATTTTCAGTCTTTGATAAAAAATGATTTAACGTTGAATAATTTACTGCTTGATGTTTTCGCTGAACGTATCGTAAATACTTCGAGTCGAGCGTCTTATCAACAACTTTACACAACGGAACATACACTGTCTCAACTTCTTGAATTAAAATCCAAAGAAATGGAAATTTCGAAAGAGGATATGGCTGCCTACTTGGGAATTACGGTACGAAGTCTTAACAGAGCATTAAAAGAACTGGAAGAAAAAGAAAATATCGAGAAAGAATAATTCTTGAAAAATAGCCTAATCTTCGTGTATATTTGCAAAAATATGCGATAAGATCATGCAAGAATTGGTATTCAGGAATGCAACTTTAGAGGATTTGCCCACAATTGTTGAAATTTACAATTCAACCATCCCTTCAAGAATGGTAACTGCGGATACAGAAGATGTTTCAGTAGAAAGTAGACTGGATTGGTTTCTCGTTCATAACCCTGAAACACGACCATTATGGATGATTGAGGATGAACAACAAAATGTTTTAGGTTGGGTAAGTTTTTCTTCATTTTATGGCAGACCTGCCTATAACGGAACGGTAGAAATCAGCATTTACATGGGCGAAAACAGCCGAGGAAAAGGCTATGGAAAGAAAGTCCTTCAATATTGTATCGATAATGCAGGAAAATTTGGTGTAAAAACGTTATTAGGCTTTATATTTTTACATAACGAACCAAGCTTAAAATTGTTTAGACATTTTGGTTTTGAAGATTGGGGGACACTTCCGAATGTAGCGGTTTTGGATGGTGTGGAAAGAACTTTGGTGATTTTGGGGAAGAGGATAGATTAGGTCATTGCGAGGAGCGAAGCGACGAAGCAATCTTAAAATTTAACCATCATTTAAATCTAAAAATATTTTTGATTTGTTCTTTATTTCAGTTATTGTATTTTGGTTTTTATTACTTTCTTTCATCATCCAATATTTATTTTCATTCCATTTAAAATCACGGTTTATTCCCGAGCCGTGCTGTGTTATAAATCCCCAAAACCAAAGATCATCCCAAATTTCAATTTCTTTACCTCTATAATACCCATTCAATAGATCATTAATCTTTTTAAAATTCCAACTACTTTTTTGAATTTTATTAAAAATTGAAATTATAACAAAATCTACGGGTAAAAAGAATTTATCATTTTCTGAAAATTGTGGAACATCATTCCATATTAAAAGTTTGTCAGAATATTCTTTATTATGCAAATGGAATATAACTTTTGTAAATAAAGCGGATGTTTTATCTCCCCATCCTTTTTGTTTTTTCATTCCTTGAAATAAAGATTGATAATTTTTTATGCCGTCAGGATTTATTGTTTGAACAAAAGCGTTGAACGTATTTAATGAGTTTGATTCCTTATGTATTGACTTAAAAAATACAGATAAATCATTAATTTTTGATTTACTTTGTGTTGAGGCAATGTTATAAAGAATGGAAATTATTTTATCTTCTTTTGTTTCAAAGGGTAAAATAAGAGAGGAATAATATCTTTCTTGTAGATCTTTATTATATTTTCTATTTTCTTTTAAGAAGTGAAAAATTTGTTGAAGCTTTTGTTCCATAATTATTGATAAATTTAATAAAAGGTAATAAAAAAAGCGACCCAAAAAGATCGCTTTTAATTTATAAATTCTGCTTAATTCTCTTCGCAGACATATTCAAAAATCGCTTGACCAGCATCACTGCGGAAACCGTCAATCCCAAACCTAATGCGATCCACATTCCGAAAGCGCCCATTTCTAATGTTACACAAAAGAAATATCCAAGAGGAATCGTAATGATCCAATACGCAATAAAAGTGTAAATAGAAGGGATTTTCACGTCCTGCAAACCTCTCAACATTCCCAAAGCTGTTACCTGAATTCCGTCTGATAACTGGAATAATGCAGCAATAATCATTAATTTTGAAGCTAATGTAATTACTTCAACTTCCTCTTTTTTTGTGAAGAATGTTGGTAAAATATTTCGTCCTAATATGAAAATAATTCCACAAATAATCATGAAAATAAAAGCAATTTTCAGATTATTGATTCCGACTTTTCTTAATTCAACAAAGTTTTGTTCTCCCAATTTTCTACCAATCATCACCGTTGAAGCCACACTGAAACCGATACATAAATTGAAGGTAAAAGAAGCCATACTCAAAGCGATTTGGTGAGATGCAATGTCATGAGCCGAAATCAATCCACAAATGAAAGCCGCACCCGCAAAAGCCGTTACTTCAAAAAACATTTGTAAGGCTGTAGGAAATCCTAATCTTATCATTTTTTCAAACATTTCTTTCGTAAAAACCTGAATTTTTAACGAAAAATCCTTGATATATTGTTTTGTTTTCTTTTCATTTAATAAAACAAAATAAAGGAAAACAACCATAAAAACTCGCGCAATTAAACTTGCCAAAGCAGAGCCTTTCACACCCATTGGCGGAATTCCGAAAAGTCCTTTAATGAAAACATAATTCAGAACGATATTAATAACGTTTGCAATAATCGTAGCCTTTGTAACTCCAATCGTATATGATAATCCTTCCGAAACTTCTCGCAACGTCTGAAATGCCATAAAAGGAACAATACTAATTGCCATTATTCCTAAAAAATCTACTGTATCTGGAACAATTTTCGCCGGTTGACCAGAATGATAGAGTAGCGGCAGTCCCAAAATCAGAACTCCCATTAAAATAATTCCGACCGTCATATTTATCACAAATCCATGACTGAAAACGGAATTGATCGTTTTATGATCATGCTGAGAATGCGCCTCCGAAACCAATGGCGGAATCGCAAAAGAAAATCCCAATGCCAATACAAACATTGAGAAAAACACCGCATTTCCCAGCGAAACAGAAGCTAATGCATTTGCTCCCAAAAGCTGTCCGACAATGATGTTGTCGAATAAATTCACCGAGACTTGCCCCACCTGCGTCAACATCACAGGAAGAGCCAAGGTCAGGCATTCTTTCGTGTAGTTTTTATTTAAAAAGTTCATAATAGTTTATAATTCATATAGTTTTAATTAAAAAAAAATTGCAGTAACAAAATGATACTGCAATTTTTATAATTTATATTAGATAATAATTTACATTATTTCCTTACAAAACTTGCAACATCTTCGGCTGAAACAGTGTTTCCTCCTAAAATAATTAGCCTTTCTACAACGTTTCTCAATTCTCTGATGTTTCCAGTCCATGAAAGTGCTTTTAAGGCATCAATCGCTTTATCATCGAATTTTTTTGTAGCAGTTCCGTGCTCATCGGCGATCATTCCCGAGAAATGCTCAACCAATAATTTGATGTCTTCTTTTCTTTCATCCAACGGCGGAACGTAGATTTCAATTACAGAAAGTCTGTGATAAAGGTCTTCTCTGAATCTTCCTGCTTCAATTTCCGTCTGCATATTTTTGTTGGTTGCTGCAAGAACTCTTACATCAACTTTTATTTCCTTATCACTTCCCACAGGAGAAACTTTGCTTTCCTGAAGCGCTCTCAAGACCTTTGCCTGAGCAATTAAGCTCATATCTCCAATTTCATCCAAGAAGATTGTACCTCCATTTGCCTGCTCAAATTTTCCTTGCTTGTCTTTAATTGCACCTGTAAATGAACCTTTTACGTGTCCAAATAATTCAGATTCAATTAGTTCGGAAGGAATTGCAGCACAGTTTACTTCTACCATCGGACCTCTAGCTCGGTCACTTTGATTGTGAATCGCATGAGCAACCAATTCTTTTCCTGCACCGTTTGGACCAGTAATTAAAACCCTTGCATCAGAAGCAGCAACCTTTTCGATCATATCCTGAATCTTCTGCAAACCAGCTGATTCACCGATCATTTGGTACTTTTTGTTTACCTTTTTCTTTAGCGTTTTATTTTCAGTTTGAAGATTTTTGTTTTCTTTCTTTAAAGTTTCTTTAGCTAAAGCATTTTTTACACTGGTAATCAATCTGTTGATATCGATAGGCTTAGAAATGAAATCGTAAGCACCATCTTTCAGACAAGAAACTGCAGAATCAATATCTGCGTGTCCTGAAATCATAATGAAAGTGGATTCCGGCTTTAGGGCTAAACTTTGTTTCAAAAGTTCAGTCCCGGAAAGTTTAGGCATTTTAATATCGGAAATCACCAAAGCGAAATCTTCTTTTTCAACCTGTTTGTAACCTTCAAGGCCGTCTTCGGCGATAACAAATTCATAGTCAGTTAGTTCATCAGAAAGAATACTGTGGAGTACCCCTGAGATTGCTTTTTCGTCTTCTACAATAAGGATTTTTTGCATAGTTGCAAATTTAAATTTTTTGATTGAATTATTAGCAAAAACTATACCTAAATCATTCTATTTTGAATAATCTCTTCTGCCGAAAATTGCAGATCCTACTCGTACAGAATTCGCCCCGCATTCGATGGCGATAGGGAAATCGTCACTCATTCCCATAGATAAAGTTTCTAATTTTTTTAGTTGATTTAATTCATCAAAAAGTCTTTTTAGGATTAAAAATTCCTTTTTCACCTGATCTTTATCATCTGTGAAGGTAGCCATTCCCATTAATCCTGTAATTTCAGTATTTGGAAATTCTCCGCTGATATATTTTTGAAATAGATCTTTTGCTTCTTCAATTTCCAAACCAAATTTTGTGTCTTCTTCAGCAATTTTTACTTGAAGCAAAACCTTAATTTTACGATTATGTTTTGTTGCTTCTTTGTCGATTTCTTTGATTAATTTTTCAGAATCTACACTTTGGATGGTATCAACAAATCCTGCAATATATTTTACTTTATTGGTTTGTAAATGCCCAATCAGATGCCATTGAATATCTTTCGGAAGAAGCGGATATTTCTCCATAACCTCCTGAACTTTATTTTCTCCAAAAACTCTTTGCCCAAAATCATAAACTTCCTGAATAGCCGACACCGGATGCGTTTTCGAAACAGCAACCAATTGTACATTTTCCGGAAGCTGATTTTTTATATCGTTGTAATTTTCTTGAATACTCATAAATGCAAATTTCTGAATTTTAAATTTAATTCCCACAGATTACACAGATTTTCACAGATGATTGCGCTTAGTTTTTTCTATTTTAATAAGAATGTAACGCAAACATCTGTGAAAATCTGTGGGAAAAACAAAAAAGATTAATTCAAAACTTCATTAATCTTCGGATATTCCGATATTTTTCTAAAGACGAATCGGTTACTTTTCTGTAATTTTTCAATAAAAAGATCCAGTTCGTTCACCGAATCATTATCTGTTAAATATTGATCGTGTGTCAGAAAAACGAGATGCCTTGATGTTTTCTCAAGGTCATTGAAGAAAATGCTGTCTACTTTTTTCAGCATTGCCTCATGATTTCCTTTTAATTCCATTTTATTGGTTGGCTTCCATTCAAGATCCCAACCGACAACTTTGTAACCTGCCTGTTTAAGCTGGTCTGCTGCGGCTGTTGAGCTTTTAAGATCGGTAACTGTAATATTATTGAGTCTCCAGATATTTCTTCCGGGAGTTCTTGCGATTTTGTCATAAAGCTTTAAGCTGTCTTTTGCAGTATCAAAATCCTGAACGACTGCCATCGGATTTTTATAAAAATCTGTGTATTTGTTATGTGCATGAGTAAAACTGTGATTTGCCAATTCTACCAACTGATCTTTTCTTAATAATTCTAAATCTTCCTGTTGTTTTTTACTTCCGTAAGCATGTTTACCGACAAGGAAAGCCGTTGCACAAATGTTTCTTTTGTGTAAAATTTTAAGAAGATTTTCGGTTCCACGATTGGGACCATCATCGAAAGTAAGATAAATTACCCGTTTGTCAGTGGCAACATTTTCATCATTAAGTTTGGGGACAATTTTTGCGACGGGATGGTCTTTGGGAATCAGTTTTTCAGATTCTTTCTTATCATTTTTTTGATTACAGCTGTTAAGCAAAATCGAAGTTGCACTCATCAATGCAAACATCCCAAGAAAAGTCTTATTTATTGACTTTTCCGCAAAGTTTTTTGTCATAAAATTTAAATGAAATTTAGTTGTTAAAAATTGTTAATTTTTCTAAATTATTATTAACAAAATTTATGCCGAATTTCTTAAAATTTTACTTTTTAAGGTTATTTTAATAACTTTATTTTACGATGAATTTTATTCTAAAATTTTCTTCAAATACAAAGAGTTTTTAATCGCTGCAGTTCCCCATGTATTATTGAAAAAGATAAATGTTTTCTTTTGTTCTTCTTTAATTTTTTCAGCTAAATCATTAAGGAATTCCTCGCTATATTCAGATTTGTAAAGAATGGGTTTTCCATGAAGTCTGTAATATAAAATTTCACGATAATTAATAATGACTTTTTCAGAAAGATTTCCGGGAAAGCTTACTCCTGAAAAAACAACGTTATTTTCTTTTAAAAGGTTGAAAATTTCCTCTTCCCACCAAGATTCATGACGAAATTCTATGACATTTAAATAATTAAAGTTTATGTTTTTGAGAATTAAATCAATATTTTCCTGATTTTTTTTGAAAGAAGGCGGAAATTGATACAAAAAGCCCGCAAGTTTTTCTTTTAAATTGGTTTGAATATGATCACAAAATTCTGAAATTTCTTCTCTACAATCTTTCAATCGCTTTTCGTGAGAAATCGCTTTTGGAATTTTAATGAAAAATTTAAAATCATCTGGGGTTTCATCAAACCATTTCACCAAAGTCTTTACAGTTGGCTTTCTGTAAAATGTAGAATTAATTTCCACACAATTGAATGTCTGAGAATAAAGGATAAGAAAATCTTTACTTTTCGCATCTTCAGGATATAGTGAACCTTTCCAATCATTATTGTAAAACCCTGAGCAGCCGATATAAAGATTTTCTTTTTTCATGTTTTTATTTAATGTTTAAATCCACCGAATTCAAGCGCAAAGAATTCAAAACAACAGATAATGAACTGACACTCATGGCAGCAGCAGCAATCATCGGTGATAAGAGGATTCCAAAAAATGGATACAATAATCCTGCCGCAATCGGAATGCCCAAAATATTATAAATAAAAGCAAAAAACAGATTTTCCTTAATATTTTTCAGAAGTTTTTCACTTAATAATTTAGCTTTTGCAACACCAAGAATATCACCTTTTAACAAAGTAATTTCGGCACTTTCAATGGCTGCATCGGTTCCGGTTCCCATCGCGATTCCAATATTTGCCTGAGCCAGAGCAGGGGAGTCATTAATCCCATCGCCTGTCATTGCAACAACTTTTCCTTGTTGTTGTAATTTTTTAACTTCATTTAATTTATCTTCCGGAAGACAATTTGCTTTAAAATGTTTAATTCCAAGCTCGTCTGCAACGGCTTTTGCGGTATGTTCATTGTCACCTGTCATCATGATAACATCAATGCCTTCATTTATCAATTGCTGAACGGCTTTTTTGGAACTTTCTTTAATTTTATCTGTAAAACTAATGAATCCTAAAACCTCATTTTCCTTTGCAACAAAAGAGATTGTATGCGCTTTAGATTGAACTTCTATTGCTTTTTGTTTTAAATTTTCAGGAATTGAAATTTGATTTGATTTTAAAAGGTTTTCATTTCCTAAATACACGGTTTTTCCATTAATATTTCCCTTTACACCTTTCCCTGAAATATTTTCAAAGTTTTGCACTTTTTCCGGTAAAATATTTTCGTCTTTTGCTTTTTTAATTACAGCATTCGACAGAGGATGTTCTGAATTTTGGTTCAATGAATAAGCTAACTTTAAAATTAAATTTTGATCGATATTTATCGTTTCAATATTTTCTACGGACGGTTTTCCTTCGGTTAAAGTTCCTGTTTTATCGGTAATTAAAACATTCACTTTATTCATTTGCTCAAGCGCTTCGGCATTTTTAATTAAGATTCCGTTTTTCGCGCCTTTTCCAATTCCGACCATTAAAGACATCGGCGTTGCAAGACCGAGAGCACATGGACAAGCGACGATTAAAACCGCAACGGCATTCACAAAAGCGAACAACGTTTTCTGATCTTCCGGGCCGAAAAACTGCCATAAAATAAAGGTTAGAACAGCAATCAAAATAACAGTTGGAACAAATACTTTTGCTACTCTATCTGTCAATTTCTGAATTGGAGCTTTGCTTCGGCTTGCTTCATTCACCATTTTAATGATTTGAGAAAGAAGAGTTTCATCACCCACTTTTTCAGCTTTCATAATGAAAGTCTGATTTCCGTTAATCGTCCCTGAAATTACTTTATCATCGATATTTTTCTCAACAGGAATAGGTTCTCCGGTGATCATACTTTCGTCGACGATAGAATTTCCTTCGGTAATTTTTCCGTCAACGGGAATTTTTTCTCCAGGTTTTACTCTTAATAAATCACCGATTTTTACCTGTGAGAGCAATACTTTTTTATCTTCTCCATTCATAATTAAATTGGCTTCATCAGGTGATAAATTCATCAATTCACGAATGGCATTTCCTGTCTTTTTATGAGCCGCAGCTTCCATTAATTGACCTAAAATCACTAAAGTCAAAATTACACAAACAGCCTCAAAATATAAAGGAATTTCATGATTGTGACCACGGATTTCATGTGGAATTATACTTGGAAAAGATAAGGCAACAATGCTGAAAATAAATGCGGCTGCAACGCCTAAAACAATTAAACTAAACATATTTAAGTTCCATGTTTTAAATGAAACATAACCTCTTTTCATCAAAAACCAACCAGAATAAAATAGAACGGGAAGCGTTAAAATCAGCTCAATAATTCCTTGAATTTGATGATTAAAAGGAAAATCAATAAACATTCCGCCCATCGAGAGAATGAAAACCGGAATTGTAAATGCTAAAGAAATGATGAATTTTCTCTTTAAAATATTGTATGTTTCATCTTCTTCATCGCCTTCCTTGTCGGGAATTCTTACCAGATCCATTCCGCAAACCGGGCAATCTCCCGGTTCATCACGGATGATTTCCGGATGCATCGGACAAGAGTATTTTGCTACTTTTTTCTCAGGATATTTCACCAAGTCCATTCCGCAAACAGGACAGCCAACATTGCTGTCATAGACTTTGTCGCCTTCACAATACATTGGGCAATAGTATTTTCCTGCCATTTCATCCGTAACTTTTGGAGCTTCGTGATGATGATTATGATGATGATCGTGAGAATGTTGAGTCTGGAAATTTGCATTTTTTAATAAGTCATCAGTAATTTCTTCCAAATGCATATGACAAACTGGGCAATCGCCTTTTTCATCATATATTTTATCGCTTTCGCAGAACATAGGACAGTAATATTTTCCGATATTGTCTTTGAAATTTTCGGGAAGATTTGTTTTAGAATAAGCTGGCTTAAAACTCGGATCTTTGGCAAGTTTTTCCTCGATCGGAACCAAATACATATTACAAGTCGGACATCTTTTTCCTTGCTGAAAATAGACCTTTTCGCCTTCGCACTCCATCGGGCAATAATAAACGGAAGATGGAGAAATACGATCTTGTGGTTTTATAAAGGCTTTGTCAGGATTATTCGGATCTTCTAGTTTGTAATTTCCGATTTCTTCGAGTGCTTTATTTAATGTATTTAATTCAAATTCTTGATCGGAATTAATAGTTGCCGTGCTGTTTTCAAGATTGATGTCGGCTTTAATTCCTTCCAAACTGTTCAGTTTTTCAGAGATCTTTTTTTGACATCCGGAGCAGGTCATTCCGAGAATTTTATATTGTTTTTCCATGATCCTTTTAATTTATAGTACAAATTTCCAAAATGCAATTGGATAGGTGTTATAAATTTAGGGATAATGTTTATAGAATTTTGTTTGCGCTTTTGTGTTTTAGCGTTTTAGGGTGGGAGAGTTGTTGTATTTTTTTCTCTCGCGGATTTTGCAGATTACGCAGATCATATAATACAAGTAAGAAAAAAATCTGCATAATCTGCAAAATCCGCGAGAATATAAATTAAATTGAATCTAAAGACTTACGATTGTGAACTTTTAGTTTCTTAAATTCAGTTGGTGTAAAACCTGTGCTGTTTCGAAATTGTGATGAAAGGTGTTGAACGCTTTTATAGCCTAGTTTGCCGGCGATTTCGGTTAGTGTGAATTCATTGTATAAAAGCAGTTCTTTTACTTTTTCGATTTTTTGAAGGATAAAAAACTGTTCTAATGTAATGTTTTCATTTTGCGAAAAATTTTTCGAAAGAGAACTGTAATCTTTATGAAGTTTTGAACTTAAAAACTCAGATAAGAGAAAATTTTCAGCGATGTCCAGTTCACTGATTTTCATGATAATTAAATTTTTAATTTTCTCAATTGATTGATGGGCAGAGTCTTTTATTCTTTCAAAACCTGTTTTTAATAAAGTTTTTTCTATTGAGTTTAAATCCTTTTCTGAAACTTCAGATTCTATTTCGACTTCTCCTAAATTGATGGATTTCAACTTAATATTGGCATCATTAAAAATGGTCTCAACAGCAGAAATGCATCTGCCACAAACCATATTTTTTATAAAAATTTTCATATTGGATTTTGATTACTTAATCGGTCTTTTACAAACTCGACTTTTGTTTTTCCGTGTGGTGCAGGATTTCCGTCTTCACCCAAATTTACCATAACAATTCTGTCGACCGTGATGATGGTTTGGTGAGTCATTTTATTTCGAACTTCACAAGCCAACGTAAGAGAAGTAGAGCCAAATTTAACTACTTCAATACCGATTTCTACGATATCTCCTTGTTTTGCAGAGCTTACGAAATTTATTTCTGAGATGAATTTTGTCACCACTTTTGTATTTTCTAATTGAATAATTGCGTAAAGTGCAGCTTCTTCATCGATCCATTGCAAAAGTCTTCCTCCGAAAAGTGAATGATTGGGATTAAGGTCTTCTGGTTTTACCCATTTTCTAGTATGATAGTTCATGTTTTTTTAATAATTTGAAAGACAAATTTAGTGTTAAAAACTGGCTTTATCAACAGAATAGAATTTAGTTATTTGAAATGAGTTATTTATTTTCTCAATCGCTTTCTAAATAGGAATAAGTTTTCTTTTTGCCCATTTCTATAAAGTTGCTGTACTTCTAGCCCCGATTGTCGCGGCATCCTTTTTTGTTGCAGGTGGAGCAAAGCGGAGCCTGTAACAAAAAAGATACAGCAGAAAGCGGGAAATTGCTCCTAAAAAACAATAAAAATACAATTCGATGAAATCAAAAAAGTTTCAAATGAAAAATCGAAAACAAGAAATGATAGGATCTTTTATTTTGAAATATTAGGTTATCAATATAGTGATTTTTAAAGTTTATGTTAAAGAATCAGTTATTATTAGTAAATAATCATAAATTTTTAATGAAAAATTAATAGTTTTTAACAAAACCAAAATTTGAATGAAAATTTTATTAAAATTATTTTAAAAAATCCTTTGATATGAAATTAATAATCGTATCTTGCATGGGTCTATATTTGGAATCAATATTTGTTCATTTACTTTATGTTGTTTTTCTTTTATAAACCAAATCATTGTTAACATTTTTTAATTTTATTTAATCAAGATGAACATTTTTGTTTCAAACATCAACTACGCAACTAAAGATTATGAGTTGCAAGACCTATTTTCAGAATTTGGAGAAGTTTCTTCAGTAAAAATCATCACAGACAAAGAAACTGGCCGTTCAAGAGGTTTCGGTTTCGTTGAAATGGAGGATGCTGAAGGACAGCAAGCTATTGAAGCTCTTAACCAAAAAGAATTCAACGGAAAAACATTAAACGTTTCTGAGGCTAAACCAAGAGAAGAAAAACCAAGAAGAACTTTCGGTAACAACGGCGGCGGTAACAGAGGCGGCGGCGGTTACGGTGGAGGTAACAGAACTGGTGGCGGTGGCTACGGCGGTGGTAACAGAAGCGGTGGCGGAGGTTACAACGGCGGTGGAGATCGTGGTGGTAACGGCGGAAAACGTTGGTAAAAATATAAGCGGCTTTTGAGCCGCTTTTTTTATGTCTAATTTTTATTGTTTTAATATTTTCAGCTAAATTATTTCAAATGATCTTTTTTCTTTTTCTTCTTTTTTTCCTTGACTTTTTTCTCCTTTTTAGGATTCAAAATTTCATTGGCCAATTCCAGTTTTGGTTCTTTTACTTTTGCTGGTTTTAATTCAATTTTTAAATCAAAATAACCTTTTAGATCATCCTGTGAAATAAGACTTTCATTAAATAAAAAGTCCAGAATTTCCTTTCCTGAATTGTTGAAAAAATTAAGTGAAAGTTCTTTTAATAAGAATTTTTTATAGTCATCAAAAGGAACAGCAATCGTGTATTTGAAAATTCTTCCTTCTTTTTCTGTAGACAAATATCCTTTTTCAACCAATATTTTCAGATATGTGGAAACTGTGTTTTGGTGGGGTTTCGGCTCCGGATGTTGTTCCATAATGTCCTTTAAATAAAAAGAATCCAGCTTCCAGAACAGCCTCATTAAATTTTCTTCCGCAGGTGTAAGGTGATTTATTTTCATGTAAAATTCTTAATGTTGAAATTGTATATTGCAATATAGGTAAATAAAAGATACCATGAAAGCGATCGAAGCACCCATTAATACTTCTTTTGGCGTATGTCTTTTTAAAATGATTCTTGTAATTCCTACTAATGCTGCAATTCCCAGCCAGATTATTCCCATTATAGGATTCAAAGCAAAAAATAAAGCAGCAACAAATATATTAAAAGAAGTATGCATCGAGCTTTTAATAAAATAATTACTGATCTGCATTGCAAAAAGTAATATTAAAATAAAAAGCATAACAAAATCTATATACCCATTTTTAAAATAATTATAGGCTATATAGGCAATCACACAAGCTGCAATAAAAAAGTATAAAGTCTTTCTCTGAACCCGATTGGAAACGTCCATGTTGGTATATCTGCCAGTTTTTACGTTCCAAACCAGCCATGCAACTACCGGAATGATAATCATTAATAAAATGGGAATAAAATAAACAAGCGAATCATGAAATGAATAATTTCTGGCACTCATATAAATGAAAAATATAAATAAAGAAATCAAAGGATTGAAAAAATCTGATATAATTTTCGAGATTTTATGAATGATTGAAGGCTGTTTTTCTTCCATAATTAAGTTTGATAATGTAAATATAATATTATAACTAAAAAAACAATTGGTATGTATACAATAAAAACAAAGTTTTTTTTATAATTTTGCTCAACTATTTCATAATAAATAAGCAAAGGCTAACACATGAAAGAATTTTCTAAAGAGGTATACCTGAAGTGGTATGAAGATATGACAATGTGGAGAAGGTTTGAAGACAAATGCCGTTCTCTTTATCTAAAGCAAAAAATCAGAGGTTTTTTACATTTGTATAATGGTCAGGAGGCGATCCCTGCTGGTTTTACGCATGCAATGGATTTAACTAAAGACAGTATGATCACTGCTTACAGATGTCACATCCATCCAATGGCGATGGGAGTAGATCCTAAAAGAATCATGGCAGAACTTTGTGGTAAAGCTACAGGTACGTCAGGAGGTATGGGTGGATCTATGCACATTTTCAGCAAAGAGCACAGATTTTATGGTGGTCACGGTATTGTAGGAGGACAAATTCCTTTGGGAGCAGGTATTGCTTTCGCAGATAAATATTATGACAGAAAAGCTGTAAACATCTGCTTCTTCGGAGATGGAGCGGCTAGACAAGGTTCATTACATGAAACGTTTAACATGGCAATGAACTGGAAGTTACCTGTAATTTTTGTTGTTGAAAATAATCAATATGCAATGGGAACTTCTGTTAAAAGAACTGCTAACCACGAAGATATCTACAAATTAGGTTTAGGATACGAAATGCCTTGTCTTGCTGTAGATGCAATGGATCCTGAAAAAGTAGCGGAAGCTGCTTACGAAGCTATCGAAAGAGCAAGAAGAGGAGACGGACCAACTTTTATCGAAGCAAGAACATACCGTTACAGAGGACACTCTATGTCTGATGCGGAGCCTTACAGATCTAAGGAAGAAGTTGCTATCCACAAAAATGATGACCCAATTGAATTGATCAAACAAAGAATTTTATCAAACAGCTGGGCTACTGAAGAAGAATTGGAAGCTATGGATAACAAATCTAGAGATTTTGTTGAAGAATGCATCGAGTTCATGGAAAACTCTCCATATCCAGATGCAGAGAAAGTATATGAATATGTATACGCTCAGGAAGATTATCCATTCTTAGATAAATTTGAAAATCAATAATAATTTGCTGATAGGATGATATGGTGTGTTATTTTTTAACTTTCACTTTTATTATCATCACTTCATCACATTAACAAATTAAAAATAAATTATGGCAGAAGTTATTACAATGCCACGTCTTTCCGATACAATGACGGAAGGTAAGGTGGCAAAATGGCATAAAAAAGTAGGCGATAAAGTAAAAGAAGGAGATATTTTAGCTGAAATCGAAACAGATAAAGCGGTTCAGGATTTCGAATCTGAAATTGAAGGTACTCTTTTATACGTAGGTGTAGAAGAAGGTAACGCTGCTGCTGTAGATTCTGTTTTGGCAATTATCGGTAATGAAGGAGAAGATATTTCAGGTTTAACTGGCGGAGCTGCTGCTCCCGTTTCAGGTGCTTCTGAAGAGAAAAAATCTGAAGAGGAATCAAAAACAGAAAACAGCTCTACAAGTGTTGAGCAGACTTCTGCAGAAGTTCCTGCAGGAGTAGAAGTAATCACGATGCCAAGACTTTCTGATACAATGACAGAAGGTAAGGTTGCTAAATGGCACAAAAATGTAGGCGATACAGTAAAAGAGGGTGATCTTCTTGCTGAAATCGAAACAGATAAAGCAGTTCAGGATTTCGAATCCGAATTCAACGGAGTTTTATTAAAGCAAGGTGTTGAAGAAGGTGGTGCGGCTCCGGTAGATACAGTGTTGGCAATTATAGGCCCTGCAGGAACAGACGTTTCAGGTGTAGGAACTGCAAAACCAGCGGCTGCTTCATCATCAGAAAAACCTGCTGAACAAAAAGCTGAAGCTCCAAAACAAGAATCTGGCAACCAACAACCAGCAACCAGCAACAACGAAAGAGTTGCAATTTCTCCGTTAGCGAAGAAAATAGCTCAGGAAAAAGGTGTTGATATTCACGCTGTTCAAGGTTCTGGAGAAAACGGAAGAATCGTAAAAAAAGATATTGAAAATTATCAGCCATCTGCAAAACCAGCTGCTACTTCGACTCCGGCTGCAAGTCCGGCTGCTGCTCAGGTTGCACTAAACTTCGTTCAGGGAGAAGATACAGAAACTCCGAATTCACAGGTAAGAAGTATCATTGCAAAACGTCTTTCTGAAAGTAAATTCTCTGCGCCTCACTACTATTTAATGGTAGAAATCAACATGGATAAGGCAATTGAGGCTAGAAAGGAAATCAATTCTTTACCGGATACTAAAATTTCTTTCAACGATATGATCATTAAGGCGACTGCAGTTGCTTTAAGAAAACACCCTCAAGTAAATTCAAGCTGGGCAGGTGATAAGATCATTCACAGAGGAAACATCAATATCGGTGTAGCGGTTGCAATTCCTGATGGATTGGTAGTTCCTGTACTTAAAAATACAGACCAGATGAATTACACTCAAATTTCTGCTGCTGTAAAAGATATGGCTGGAAGAGCAAAATCTAAAGGTCTTAAAGCAAACGAAATGGAAGGTTCTACCTTCTCAATCTCCAACCTGGGAATGTTCGGAATTGAAACTTTCACAAGTATCATCAACCAACCAAACTCTGCAATCCTTTCAGTAGGAGCAATTATCGAAAAACCTGTTGTGAAAAACGGACAGATCGTAGTTGGAAACATCATGAAGCTTTCATTAGCTTGTGACCATAGAGTAGTAGACGGTGCTACAGGTGCTCAATTCTTACAAACTTTAAAAACATATTTAGAAAGTCCATTAACATTGTTACTGTAATTTTCTAAGGTTTTAAAATAATAAAAACGCTTCTCTTTTTGAGGAGCGTTTTTTGTTTTTGGATTAATTTTAGTGTAAACATCTGCGTAATCTGCCAAATCTACAAGATTCATTAAAAGGAATGAAAACCTACAATAATAAATTATTCATAATAAATTAAATTCACAAGCAAAGCGAATTCACCATTCACAATTCACTTTAAAACTATTCAATATTTCAAATCAAATCACTATTTTTGAATCATGATTAAAGCAAGAAATATCCATAAATCTTATGGGAATTTAGAAGTATTAAAAGGAGTTGATATTCATATCAAAATGGGTGAAGTAGTTTCTATTGTCGGAGAATCGGGCGCGGGAAAATCTACGCTTTTGCAGATTTTGGGGACTTTGGATGTACCAACAACTTCTCATAAATTTGATACAGAAATCGAGATTGCAGGAGAATCATTTATTAATATGAATGATAAACAACTTTCTAAGTTCAGAAACCAGAATATTGGTTTTGTATTTCAGTTTCATCAATTGCTACCGGAGTTTACCGCGATGGAAAATGTTTTGCTTCCCACAAAAATCGCCGGAGCCAATGAAAAAGAAGCGATTGAAAAGGCTTATGCTTTATTTGAAGATTTAAAAATCGAACAAAGACTTCATCACAAGCCCAACCAGATGTCGGGTGGGGAAGCGCAAAGAGTTGCGGTAGCGAGAGCTTTAATCAATTCTCCGAAAATTATTTTTGCCGACGAACCGACAGGAAATCTGGATTCTAAGAATGCAGATGACCTGCACAGACTTTTCTTTGATTTGAGGGATAAATATAACCAGACTTTTGTCATTGTAACCCACAATCCAAACCTTGCAGAGATTACCGACAGAAAATTGGTAATGAAAGACGGAATGATCATCGAATAAAATTCTCATCAAATGATGAAACACTTTCTTTTTCTGCTCCTTTTTATTATTTCCTGTTCAAAATTTGAATCTCAGGCAAATAATGCAGTTGATTATTTACCGAAATCTAAAATTCTGGAAATTAAAAACTATCTTAAAGGAAAAAATTATAATCAGGATTTGGCGGTTTTCATCAATTTTAAAGTTCATTCCGGAAAGTACAGATATTTTGTGTACGATCTTAAAAATGATAAAATTTTACAAAAAGCAATTGTTGCGCATGGAGAAGGTTCAGTTGTGAAAAAATTCCAACGCTTTGCAATTCAGTAATAATGATGGTTCGCATCAATCATCTTTAGGAAAATATGAAATCCGCGAAAGCTACAACGGGAAATTTGGAAAGGCATATCGCATGGATGGTTTAGATTCGACAAACAGTAATGCAAGAGACAGAGCGATTGTTTTGCATTCTTATTATTGCATTCCGGATCAGGAATCTATCAATTTGGCTTGTCTAAGTTTTGGTTGTCCGATGCTATCTAAAAATGCATTCAATGAAACCGCAAAATACATCGATCAATCAAAGAAACCGATTATTTTATACGCCTTTTATTAAACTCATAACTCATCATTCATAACTTCTAACTCAATAAATGTCCATTAAATTTCTCGCCGAAGACGACAGACCCAGAGAAAAATTTTTGCTGAAAGGCAGAAGTTCTTTGTCGGATTCCGAATTGTTGGCCATCATCATGGGAAGCGGAAATAGAGACGAAACTGCTGTTGAACTGGCACGAAGAATTTTAGCTTCTGTAAACAATAATTGGCACCAATTGAGTTTGCTTTCGGTAAAAGATTTAACGAAATTCAAAGGTGTAGGAGAGGTAAAAGCAATTTCTATTGCAACAGCTTTAGAAATTGGGAGACGAAGAGCAAGTCAGGAAATTCCTGAAAAGCCTGTGATTTCGAATAGCAACACAGTCTACCAAATTTTAAGACATCATTTGTCAGATTTGAGAACGGAAGAATTTTGGGCAATTTTTCTAAATCAAAGCAATCGAGTTATTTATACAGCTCAGATGACGCAAGGTGGGATTAACCAATCAATTGTGGATGTGCGGGTGTTGTTTAAAACAGCCTTAGACCACTTTTCAACGGGAATTGTT
The DNA here is from genome assembly GCF_047651245.1 of Chryseobacterium sp. MMS23-Vi53. NCBI lineage: Bacteria > Pseudomonadati > Bacteroidota > Flavobacteriia > Flavobacteriales > Weeksellaceae > Chryseobacterium > Chryseobacterium sp. MMS23-Vi53. The sequence continues at coordinate 184,782 of NZ_CP180265.1, forward strand.
ATTGCGCACAACCATCCATCAGGAAATCTAAAACCAAGTAGCGAAGATATTGGAATCACAAAAAAAATAAAAGAAGCCGGAAATACGTTAAACATTCAGCTTTTAGATCATTTGATTGTCACGCAAAATTCATACTTTAGCTTCTCAGATGAAGGATTGCTATGATTAGAAGACTGAAATACCATGAAATTGATTTTGAGAAATATACAAAATGTTTAGATAATTCCGAACAAAAAAATTGGTACGCCAAAAAAGAAGTTTTAGATCAGCTTTCGGCTAACTGGCATATTTTGGTGTACAAAGATTATGAAGCTGTAATGCCTGTTCATATACACAAAAAGATGGGAATTAATTTCGTTCATATGCCTCTTTTTTGTCAACAATTGGGAGTTTTTTCGAAAGTTGATGATTCAAAAATTAATCAACAATTTCTGGAATTTTTAAGAAAAAAATATAAAGTTTTTTTATATTCATTTAATGATAAAAATACATTTGAGGAAACTTTAGAAAAAAGGAAAAATTATATCATTCCTGTTTCAGATTATCCCTTTTTAAGACGGAAAATATACTTTAAAGGAAGAAAATCTACGGTAAAAATTGCACAACATCTCAAATACAAAGAAATAGATTTTAATACTGAATCACTATCTTTTATTCAAAATAATTTTAAAGGATTAGCGAAAGAAACAGATTGGGAAAGATTGAAAGCATATCTTATTTTTCTTTCGAAAAACAATTCTCTTAAACTTTGTGGAGCTTATTTAAATGAAACGTTAATAAATTTAGCTCTTGTAATTGTAGATCAAAAAGAATTTTCACTTTTAGGATTAGTCAATCATGAAGAATATAAAAATGAAAATGGTTCGTCTTTTTTAATAGATAAAATCCTGAATCATTATATAGAAAAAAAATCTTTTAATTTCATGGGAAGTAATATTCGCGGAATCGAACTTTTCTTCAAAAGTTTTGGCGCAGAACTTCATGAATACTGCTTTGTCGAAAATAAATTCCTAAAAAGATTTTCTTAATTAAGTTGATTATTTAGACTTGTTCTAAATATTATTCGTAAATTTATAAAGTATTTACATTTTTCACAAATCATGTTGAAACAGATTCGAAATTATAAGCTTCCGTATATTATCTATAACTTTTTCAATAAAAAGAAGCTGAAACATAACATTCCCTTATACAAAAAGTACGGGATCAATAAAAATTATTTTTCCAGTATTTCCAGCAAAGATTTTGCGCATCTTCCTCAAGATGAGAGAACAGTAGATTATAATAAACTTATAGAAACCAATTTCTATAAAAATCTTTCCGAAGAAAACCAAAACAGCGTAAAAAGTTTTGATGATAAAGGCTATTTAATTTTAAGAAATTATTTAACAAGCGAAACTGCAGATAAAATCAATGCAGAAATTGATAAATTAATGGCTGACGGAACCATTAAATTCCGATATGGAGGAAAGTTGATGTTTGTCATTCATCATTCTGAAATCATTAAAAATATTGGGAATAATAAAGATTTGCTGGAATTTCTTTCTATATTAATTGACGGACAGGCAAAACTTTTCCAAAGTATCAATTTCATCAATGGAAGTCAGCAGAAGACGCATTCCGATAGTATTCACATGACGACTTATCCATTAGGCGGACTTCTAGGCGTTTGGATTGCTTTAGAAGACGTGGATGAAAATAATGGTGCACTACATTACATTCCTGAAAGTCATAAACTTCCATATTTTTTGAATTCCGAATACGATAATGAAGGGGATGCAGTAAGAATTGGCAAGAAAAGTTATAAAGCTTATGAAGAATTTTTAGAAGAAAAAGTAAAAGAATTAGGCTTGAAGAAAGAAGTTTTCCGAGCAAAAAAGGGGGATTTGCTCATTTGGCATGCAAATATTCTTCACGGAGGAGAACCGCATTTGGATAAGTCGAGAACAAGAAAAAGCCTGGTATATCATTATTTTGATGAAAACAGTGTTTGCTATCATGAAGTAACACAGCGACCTGCACTTTTTGAATTATAAAAAAAATTAATTTAAAATATCTTAAAAGACTGTGATTTTTTCACGGTCTTTGTCTTTTGCTTGAATATTTTTTAGCTTGCTATAAAGTAGAAAAAATCTATCAATTAAAATTCTGAAAATGATAGCAGAATAGCCAAATAATTAGTAATTTTGCTACCTCAAATTATGACAAGTTTTTCAGGATACTTACCATATGCTTTTGCATTGATTATCGCGATACCTTTCTTGGTTTTGCTAAGGCAGTTTGTATTTACTTACATCAAGCTTAAAGAACAGGAAATAAGACTTTTAACCGTAAAATCGAATTCAGGAAACAAAGCGCAGTCTTACGAAAGAATGACTTTGTTTTTAGAGAGATTGAAACCCGCGAATCTTATCCAGAGATTTGACAAAGGTTTAGCTCCTCACGAATTTATTTTTCTGACAGAAAAGACCATCAATGAAGAGTTTGAATACAATTCTTCTCAACAGCTTTATGTAACAAAAGGTTCGTGGAATAATATTGTTGATTCTAAAAATGCTGTGATAGATTTGCTTCATAAAACTTACGAAGGATTGCACGGAAACGCAAATCTTGACGAGTTTAAAACTGTTTTCATCATGAACTATATGAACAGCGAAGATTATATTTCGGCAACAATAGAAGATTTAAGACGAGAAATTTTAATAATAGCTTAACTATAAAAAAATAAAAATTTAAATAATGATTCCAAATTTTAAAGCACATCCATGGCACGGAATTTCTGCAGGTGAAGATGCGCCAAATATTGTAAATGTTTTCGTGGAAATCGTTCCTTCAGACACAATTAAATACGAAGTAGATAAAGAAACGGGTTTTTTAATGGTTGACAGACCTCAGAAGTTTTCAAACATTATTCCTGCGCTATATGGTTTTGTTCCAAGAACTTACTGCGATACAGAAGTAATGAATTTAGCGATCGAAAGAGGTGCTACAGACGTTACAATGGGAGATCACGATCCACTTGATATCTGTGTTTTGAGTTCTCACAACATTCATTCTGGTGGTTTATTGATGAAAGCTATTCCAATCGGAGGTTTCAAAATGATCGATGGAGGTGAAGCAGATGATAAAATCGTTGCAGTAATGATTGGCGACCACGCATTCGGACATTTCAGAGATATTTCAGAATTACCTGAAGCTGAAGTGAAACGATTAATGCACTATTTCTTAACATACAAAAACTTACCGGATGAGCCTGCAAAATGCAGAATCCAGGAAGTTTACGGTGCAGAACACGCTAAAAAAGTGATCAAAGCATCTCAGGATGACTATTCAAACAAATACGGAGGATAATATTCTCTTTATTAAAAGATAAGATTTAAAGGATAAATGAATTTTCGTTTATCCTTTTTTTATTTTTAAGAATAATTTAAAATTATCTTCACTTAAACATATTAAGCTCTCAAACTTTTGTCAAAAAAGAGAAAAGTTAGCAGGATATTTTCATTAATTGAATTGATTTTAGTCTAAAATAGATATATATTTTCAAATAAAAGATCCAATCTTCTGCGCAAGTCCTTGCAAATCTGTGATTAAAGAATAAAAATTTAAATCCCAAATCATTTTCCGCTTAAGCGTTTAACTTCTAATTTTTAAATAGTTATAATATTTTTCAGTGAAATCGAAAGAATTATTTATTATATTTAATAATCTATACCAAAAAATATTAAACTATGAACTTATTCGTTTTAGTACCAATTTTCGGAGTGATAGCTTTACTGTACACTTTTATTCAAAGTAACTGGATAAGTAAGCAAAACGCCGGAAATGAAAAAATGAAAATAATCAGTGGACATATCGCTGACGGTGCCATGGCTTTTTTAAAAGCGGAGTACAAGATTTTGACTTATTTCGTAATTATTGTCGCAGTTTTATTAGCAGTAATGGGGATGAGCAATGCCAACTCACATTGGAGTATCGGGATTGCTTTTGCAGTAGGAGCTGTATTTTCAGCATTAGCCGGATTTATCGGAATGAAAATTGCGACCAAAGCGAATGTAAGAACAGCAGAAGCTGCAAAAACCTCACTTTCAAAGGCGCTTAAAGTTTCTTTCACAGGAGGTTCTGTAATGGGAATGGGAGTTGCGGGATTGGCGGTTTTAGGATTAGGAACTTTATTTTTAATTATAAAGCAAATTTTCGCGCCCGAAGCAACAGTTGATTCTCACGAAATGGAAAAAACGATCGAGATATTAACCGGGTTTTCGTTGGGAGCAGAATCCATCGCACTTTTCGCAAGAGTGGGAGGAGGAATTTACACAAAAGCAGCCGACGTCGGTGCAGATTTAGTAGGAAAAGTAGAAGCCGGAATTCCGGAAGATGATCCTAGAAACCCTGCTACAATCGCAGATAATGTTGGAGATAACGTTGGAGACGTTGCCGGAATGGGAGCGGATTTATTCGGTTCTTATGTCGCGACAGTTTTAGCAACAATGGTTTTAGGGAGAGAAACCATATCCGAAGATTCTTTTGGAGGTTTCGCACCTATTCTTCTACCCATGCTTATTGCAGGAACAGGGATTATTTTCTCAATTATAGGAACTTTATTTGTAAGAATTAACGACAATGAAGATTCATCTACATCGAGTGTCCAGAATGCATTAAATCTCGGAAATTGGGGAAGTATTGTTATCACGGCAATCGCTTCTTATTTTCTGGTAACATACATATTGCCCGATAAAATGATCTTGAGAGGTCAGGAATTCTCTAAAATGGGCGTTTTCGGGGCAATTATGGTAGGACTGGTTGTGGGTACTTTAATGAGTATCATTACAGAATATTATACAGCAATGGGTAAAAGACCTGTTAAAAGTATTGTAAGACAATCTTCAACAGGGCATGCGACCAACATTATCGGCGGACTTTCAGTCGGGATGGAATCTACTTTATTACCCATCATCGTTTTAGCGGGAGGAATTTATGGTTCTTACCTTTGCGCAGGACTTTACGGTGTAGCAATTGCAGCAGCGGGAATGATGGCAACAACAGCCATGCAATTAGCGATCGACGCTTTCGGACCCATCGCAGATAATGCTGGAGGAATCGCTGAAATGAGTGAATTACCGAAAGAAGTTCGTGAAAAAACAGATATTTTAGATGCAGTAGGAAATACAACGGCAGCAACAGGAAAAGGTTTTGCCATTGCTTCTGCAGCTTTGACGGCTTTAGCTTTATTTGCAGCCTTCGTAGGAATTGCAGGAATCGACGGAATAGATATCTACAGAGCCGATGTATTAGCCGGATTATTTGTTGGCGGAATGATTCCGTTTATCTTTTCATCATTGGCGATCACGGCAGTTGGACAGGCTGCAATGGCAATGGTAGAGGAAGTTCGCAGACAGTTCCGTGAAATTCCGGGGATTTTGGAAGGAAAAGCACAGCCCGAATACGAAAAATGTGTGGCAATTTCTACAGACGCTTCAATCAGAAAAATGATGCTTCCTGGTGCAATTGCGATTATTTCACCACTTTTGATCGGATTTATTTTTGGTCCAGAAGTTTTGGGAGGTTTCCTTGCTGGAGCAACTGTGAGCGGAGTTTTAATGGGAATGTTCCAGAACAATGCAGGCGGTGCTTGGGATAATGCTAAAAAGTCTTTTGAAAAGGGAGTTGATATCAACGGGCAGACTTATTACAAAGGTTCAGAACCGCACAAAGCATCTGTAACAGGTGATACGGTTGGAGATCCGTTCAAAGATACTTCTGGTCCTTCGATGAATATTTTAATTAAATTAATGTCCATTGTTTCCCTTGTTATTGCTCCGACTTTAGCGACTTTACATAAAGATAAAATTGAAGCAAACAGAAAAGCAAAACTGGAAAATCTAATGGGGAAAACAGATGTTTCTGTCATTCCGGGCGCTCCAGCTGTCGCTATTGTTCCGACAGAAATAAAAGGTCATCTGAATGAAGACGGAGATTTTGTGTACGAAACAGGAAATATTGAAGAAATTCAATTAAAAGGAGGAAAGAAAATTAAAATTGGGGAAGGAAGTCAGTTGTATCAAATGTATAATCTCATTAAAAATAAAGATCAGGCAGTTTTAGATCCTAATAAATGGTTTACCATAGAAAATCTTTATTTTGAAACGGGTTCAAGCGATTTGAAAGCCGGATCGGAAGTACAATTATTAAATTTAGTCGAAATTTTAAATGCTTATCCTGATTTAAAAGTAAAATTGGGCGGTTATACAGACAATACGGGTAATGAAGAAAGCAATCAAAAACTTTCAAATCTAAGAGCACAGACTGCAAAACTTAAATTGCTTGAACTGGGAATTGCCGGCGACAGAGTGGAAGCAGAAGGATACGGTTCTCAGTATCCCGTTTGTGAAGCGAATGATACCGATGAATGTAAAGCTAAAAACAGAAGAATAGACGTAAGAATTCTTTCTTTATAATTAATCAAATCGAAATCATATTTAAAGCCATTGCAATTGCGGTGGCTTTTTTGTTTTTTTATGAAAAATCAAATCAGTAAAAGAATATATCGTTATTTTATCAATCACAAAAGCCTTACAGATTCCTTTTTAAATATTCCAATGCATTTATAATCAGATCATCATTTTTAGCAAAACTAAAACGCACATAATCAGAGTTTTTCTTGGAATTGTAAAATGCAGATAGAGGCAAACAAGCTACTTTTTTCTCGACAGTCAGCCATTTTGAAAATTCTACATCGGTCATTGTTTTAGAAATATTTCTGAAATTAGCAATCTGAAAAACAGCTCCTTCCGCTTTTTGATCAACTTCAAAAGGTGTTTCTTTAATTAAATCATAAAAAAGATCACGTTTTTTCTGCATCAAAATTTGATTTTTCGAAGGATCAAAAACCTCCAAATATTTTGCAATCGCGTATTGGCAAGGAGCATTTGCACTATAAGAAATATATTGCTGATGACAACGGAATTTTGCAGTTAAATCCTGTGGTGTCAAAATATATCCAACTTTCCAACCTGTTGAATGGAACATTTTCCCAAAAGAGAATATACAGAAGGTTCTTTTCTTTAATTCAGGATGTAAAAATGAACTGTAATGTTCGAGATCATCATAACAATAACTGTCATAAATTTCCTCTGAAATCAAATAAATTTCACGGTTTTTAATCAATTCATATAACTGATTCCAATCATTTTTAGACCAGATTTTTCCTGTCGGGTTTTGAGGAGAATTTACAATAATTGCTTTTGTTTTTTCAGAAATACAATTTTGAAAATTTTCCCAATTTATTGCAAAATCATTATCAAGATCATAATAAACGGGTATTCCTCCGTTCATCACAATCGAAGGTCCATAAGTGTAGTAGGAAGGTTGAATAATAATAACTTCATCTCCTTGATTTAAAATAGATTTAAGCGAAGTATATAAAGCAAAGGTTGCACAAGGAATGATTGTTACTTCATTTTCGTGAAGCAGAATGCTATTTTTTCTTTTAAAATTAAATTTAACTATATTTTCTATCAGCAATGGATTTCCCGCAAGTGGCTCATAATTATGGGTATTAAGATCTGAAGCTTCCTTTAGATATTCCCTTAAACGTTCATCAATATCAAAATCAGGCAATCCCAATGAAAGGTCGAAACTGTTATGTTTCGATGAAAGTTCAGACATTTCTGTAAAAAATGTGTAATGATTAAATCCGTAAATATTTTCCATCCCAATTGCAGTTATTTCAAATATAATAAAAATTACAGTTCATTAGAGATTAAATAAATTTTGTTATTTTTAAGCAAATTATTTTATAATGAGAAAACTATTGATTCCGCTATTTTCTGTGGCAGTATTGGTAAGCTGTGGAACGGCAAAAACTTCAAGTGATTCGGCATCGAAAGCAACTTCGTCTGTATACAAAGGTGATAAGGCGTTTCTTGCTGCATATAAGGAGATTAAAGCAGATGACTTAAAGAAAAACTTATATGTGATCGCATCTGATGAAATGGGAGGAAGAGACACAGGAAGTCCAGGTCAGAAAAAGGCGGGAGAATACATGATTAATTATTATAAAAATTTAGGAATAGGTTATCCAAAGGTGCTTGGATCATACTATCAGAAGGTTCCTGCAGATTTTATGAAAAAAAGAGGCGGTGGAAATCTTCCTGATTCTGAGAACATTTTAGCTTTTATTGAAGGAAGTGAAAAACCAGAGGAAATCGTTGTGGTTTCAGGACATTACGATCACGTTGGAACGCAAAATGGAGTTGTTTACAACGGTGCGGACGATGATGGAAGCGGAACAGTTGCGGTGATGGAAATTGCAAAAGCTTTTCAAGCGGCTAAAAAAGCTGGAAATGGTCCGAAAAGATCAATACTTTTCCTTCACGTAACTGGTGAGGAACACGGTTTATTCGGTTCAGAATTTTATACAGACAATCCGGTTTTCCCATTGGCAAATACGGTTGTTGATTTGAATATCGACATGATCGGTCGCGACGATCCTGAAAACAGGGGTAAACAATATGTTTATGTGATTGGCTCTGAAATGTTAAGCTCTCAATTGAAAGTAATTAACGAAGCTGCCAACAAAAGAACAAATAATTTAGAGCTAAATTACAAATACGACGATCCAAATGATCCTCAGAGATTGTATTACAGATCAGATCATTACAATTTTGCAAAGAATAATATTCCTGTTGCATTTTTCTTTGACGGAATCCACGAAGATTATCATAAACCGACAGACGATGTAGAAAAAATCGACTATAAACTGCTTGAAAAAAGAACTCAATTGGTGTTCGCAACAGCTTGGGATATTGCCAATAGAGCGGAAAGAATTGTAGTTGATAAAAAATAAATTCAACAAAAAAATTTTAAGAAAAAGGCAAATTTGTGTTGAACGATTTTGCCTTTTTTTATTTTTAACAGATTAAAATAATTATCAGAAAACCAGTCATATGAAACAAAATATTAAATCTATCCGTCCATTCATCGGATCTGAAAACTTTGAAATCAGCAGAAATTTTTATAAAGATTTCGGCTTCGAAGAAATTATTTTAGAACCCAAACTTTCCCTTTTCAGATGGAACGAAGTAGGGTTTTATCTTCAGGATGCTTTCGTAAAAGATTGGATTGATAACACCATGATTTTCATTGAAGTAGAAAATACTGATAAATTTTTTCAGGAACTTTCAAGTTTAAATCTTACCGAAAAATATGAGGGAGCAAAAGTAACCCCCGTCAGAACAATGGATTGGGGAAAAGAATGTTTCGTACACGATCCTGCTGGAATTCTGTGGCATTTCGGAGAATTTTTTTAATAAATAATCAAACTCAAACAACAATCAACCATCATCATCAACAAAATCTATCAACCCAAAATATGATTTACGCATTCGACACCTACTATTTTGATGACTACGCCAACACAATTTGCATTGCCTTTGAAGATTGGACATCTGAAATAGAGACGGAGACTTTCTCTGAAAAAACAACAATCACTTCCGATTACGAGAGTGGAGCTTTCTACAAACGAGAACTGCCATGTATTTTGAGTTTATTAAAACAAATCAATTTAAAAGAAAATGATATCATCATTGTCGATGGTTATGTAACGCTCGATAACGATGGTAAAATTGGTCTTGGAGGCTATCTTTATGAGGCTTTAGACAAAAAATATCCTATTGTCGGAATCGCAAAAAATGGTTTCGCATCCCCAGATTTTCAAAGGAGAGAAGTGCTTCGAGGAGAAAGTAAAACACCTTTATTTGTAACGTCAAAAGGCATCAATGTTGATGAAATTAAACCAAAAATTGAACAAATGCATGGAAATTTTAGAATTCCGACTTTGTTTAAAAAATTAGATCAATTGACGAGAATTTAACATAATAAATTAAATTTTATAAGAATTACTAAACAAATATTAATTTTTATTAAAATTTAAATAAACTGAGAAAAATCACTTGTAGATTTAAAATAAATTAGTTTTTTATAAATGTTTCGATTTTACATTATTTTCAAAAAAATTACCAAAACACTTGCTTAATAAAAAAAAAGCTATACATTTGTCACGTTATAATTAACAAAATGCAAATAAAATTCAACGCTATTATTACTGTCATTATTGTCATTATCGGGTTCGGTGATGAGCGGTGGTATTGTTGAAAAATATTAAAAATATAAATATTGATTTACGACCATCCTCATCCGGGGATGGTTTTTTTATGGCTAAAATTTAAAACTATAAAATAAAAATATGTATTACAACGAGGAGAGTTTACTCTATTTTGACGGAGAATTTTTAAAAGCCTCAAAGGCTTCTACAGACCTTTACGGACAATCACTTCATTACGGTTATGCTGTATTTGAGGGTATTAAATCATACCGAACAGCTCAAGGAACAAAGATTTTTAAAGCAGAAGAACATTATGACAGACTAAGAAAATCTGCAGAATTGATGATGATGCCTTTCAATTATTCTACACAGGAGATGATTGATATTACGTACAAATTATTAGAAATGAGCAATTTAACTAATGCTTATATAAGACCTTTGGTTATTTGTTCACCAAATATGTCACTTTCTAAAGGACAAAAAAGCTCACTGGTAATCGAAGCATGGAATTGGGATAATGGTTATATGGCAAATAAAATGCGAGTGATGACTTCTTCGTTTGAACGTCCAAATCCAAAGGCTTTCAGGATAGAAGCGAAAGTGAGCGGACATTATGTAAACTCAATCTTGGCTTGTCAGGAAGCTAAAGATAAAGGTTTTGATGAAGCTTTATTGCTAGATTCTAATGGAAATGTCGCCGAAAGCTCCGGAGCAAATGTTTTCTTCGAAAAAGATTCAAAGTTTTACACACCAAAAAAAGGTAACATTTTGCCAGGGATCACAAGAGCGACTGTTTTTGAGATATTAGTTCAGTTAGGGATTTGGTTTGAAGAAAAAGACTTTACTCCTGAAGAAATGAGAGAAGCTGATGCCGCATTTTTCTGCGGAACGGCAGCCGAAGTTGTAGCTCTGGAATCGCTTGATAATGTTAAGTTTAAACTAAATTGGGAAGATAGTTTATCAGCAATCGTTCAGAAAGCATATAGACATTTGGTGATTGGAGAAGATTATTCATACTTGAAAAACCAAATGCAATATGTGTAATGTACTTAACAAATATTCGAAAACGTTAACACAGGATCCTACGCAGCCTGCAACTCAGGCAATGTTTTACGGAATTGGTTTTAAGAAAGAAGATTTTGATAAAGCTCAGATTGGCGTAGCGAGTATGGGGTATGATGGAAACACCTGCAATATGCACCTGAACGGACTTTCTGAGATTGTAAAAAAAGGTGTTAATAGTCAGAATTTGGTTGGTCTAATGTTTCACACCATCGGAATCAGCGACGGAATGACCAACGGAACAGACGGAATGCGGTATTCTTTGGTAAGTCGTGACATCATTGCAGATAGTATTGAAGCGGTTTGTGCCGGACAATATTACGATGGATTGATTACAGTTCCGGGTTGTGACAAAAATATGCCGGGTTCTGTAATGGCAATGGCGAGATTGAATCGTCCTTCAATCATGGTTTATGGCGGAAGCATCGAAGCTGGTCATTACAAAGGAAATGATTTGAATATCGTTTCGGCTTTTGAAGCGTTAGGAAATAAAATTGCCGGAAAACTTTCAGACGAAGATTATGATGGAATCATCAAAAATTCCTGTCCAAGCGCAGGAGCCTGTGGCGGAATGTACACTGCTAATACAATGGCATCAGCAATTGAAGCTTTGGGGATGAGTTTGCCCTATTCATCGTCTTATCCTGCTTTGAGTGAAGAGAAAAAAGAAGAGTGCGAATACGCAGGACATTACATCAGAATTCTTCTCGAAAAAGATATAAAGCCTTCTGATATTATGACGCCAAAAGCGTTTGAAAATGCTTTGAGAATGATTATGGTGTTGGGCGGAAGTACGAATGCTGTACTCCATTTTATCGCAATCGCGAAAAGTATCGGTCATAATTTGACGCTTGATGATTTCCAGAAAGTAAGTGATACAACACCTTTATTGGCAGATTTAAAACCAAGCGGAAAATATCTGATGAAGGATCTTCATAAAGTGGGTGGTGTTCCGGCTGTGATGAAATATTTGTTAGATGAAGGCTTAATTCATGGGGGTTGTTTAACAGTAACAGGAAAAACCGTAGCAGAAAATCTTGAAAATATTACCTCAATTATCGATAGAGAGCAAGATATTATCCGAAAAATTGATAATCCGATTAAAGAAACTGGACATATCAGAATTATGTATGGAAATCTTGCAGAAAGAGGTTGTGTAGCGAAAATTACAGGAAAAGAAGGAAGTTTTTTTAAAGGAAAAGCGAGAGTTTTTGATGGTGAAAAACAGTTCATCAAAGGAATTGAAGATAAAATTATTCAGGAAGGCGATGTAGTCGTAATAAAAAATGAAGGGCCAAAAGGCGCGCCGGGAATGCCGGAAATGTTGAAGCCAACTTCAGCATTAATGGGTTCAGGATTAGGAAAGAACGTGGCTTTGATTACAGACGGAAGATTTTCCGGAGGAACTCACGGTTTTGTGGTTGGGCATATCACACCTGAAGCCTTTGATGGCGGATTGATTGGGTTGGTTGAAAATAATGACATTATCGAAATCGATGCTGAAAAAAATACCATTAATCTGATGATTTCTGAGGAAGAATTAAATAAAAGAAAATCAGGCTTTCAACAACCTGATTATAAAGTAAAAAGTGGCGTTTTATACAAATATGCCAAGCTGGTTTCTGATGCTTCAAATGGCTGTATAACAGATTTTTAAAATCAAAAAAATGGAATTATCATTAAATAAATTAGAAGAAAGTAAAACTTCAGCTTCTAAAAAATTAAAAGGAGCAGAAGTAATTCTCGAAATCTTAAAAGCCGAAAATATAGACACCGTTTTTGGATATCCGGGAGGGGCTGTGATCCCTGTTTATGATGCTTTGTATGATTATAAAGATTCAATTCAGCATATTCTGGTAAGACATGAGCAAGGAGCAATTCATGCTGCACAGGGATTTTCGAGGTCTTCGGATAAAGTAGGAGTTGCGATTGCGACAAGTGGTCCCGGAGCTACGAATCTGGTGACCGGACTTGCCGATGCGATGATTGACAGTACGCCTGTGGTTTGTATTACGGGGCAGGTGTATGCTTCGTTGTTGGGCTCCGATGCTTTTCAGGAGGTCGATGTTGTAAATATTACGGCTCCCGTTACCAAGTGGAATTGCCAGATTACGGATGCAGAAGATATTCCAAAGGCTTTAGCTAAAGCATTTTACATCGCAAAATCGGGTAGGCCAGGTCCTGTTTTAGTAGATATTACCAAAAATGCACAGCTTCAGGAAATTGATTTTGAAAGTTATGAAAAGTGCACAAGTATAAGATCTTATGTTCCAAAGCCTAAAGTAAAACATGAATATTTAGAAAAGGCAGCTTATATCATTAGCGGAGCTAAAAAACCTTTTCTTCTTTTCGGTCAGGGAGTAATTCTTGGAAATGCAGAAAATGAATTGAAAAATTTCATTGAAAAGACAGGAATTCCTGCTGCAGCAACCGCTTTAGGTTTGGGAGCTTTATCTACCAATCATCCTTTGTATGTCGGAATGTTGGGAATGCACGGTCATTATGCTCCAAACAAATTAACCAACGATTGTGATGTTTTAATTGCTGTTGGAATGCGTTTCGATGATCGTGTAACAGGACGTTTGGATCAATATGCGAAACAGGCGAAAGTGGTTCATTTGGATATCGATTTAGCTGAGATTGATAAAAATGTAAAAGCAGATGTCCCGGTTTTAGGAGATTGTAAAGAAACACTTCCGTTGTTATTGAATTTATTGAATGACAATCAACATGAAGAATGGCTAAATCAATTTAAACAACTTCAAAATGAAGAAAATCAGGAAGTTATTGAGAAAGAATTGAATCCGACTTCCGAAGAATTAACGATGGGAGAAGTTTTAAAATGCTTAAATGAAATAACCAACGGAGATTATATTATTTGTACGGATGTTGGTCAGCATCAGATGATTTCTTGTCGGTATGCCCAGTTTAAGGGTTCCAAAAGAAATGTGACTTCCGGAGGTTTGGGAACAATGGGATTTGGTTTGCCTTCCGCGATGGGAGCAAAAATGGCAAATCCTGAAAAACATGTAATCTGTATTGCCGGAGACGGTGGTTTTCAGATGAATATTCAGGAATTGGGAACGATTTCCCAGTTTAGTATCGGAGTTAAAATGATTGTTTTGAATAATTCATTTTTAGGGATGGTGCGCCAGTGGCAGGAGCTTTTCCATGACCGACGTTATTCGTTTGTAGACATCACAAGTCCTGACTTTCCAGCAGTAGCGAGGGCGTATGGAATTAATGGTAAACATGTTCAGCAAAGAGAAGAATTAAAATCTTCATTAAAAGAAATGCTTGAAACGGCAGGAGCTTATCTCTTGGAAGTAAAAGTAGGTAAAGAAAACAATGTATTTCCGATGGTTCCGCAGGGATGCAGCATTAGCGAAATTCGTTTAAAATAAAGTAGTTATAATGAATAAACAAGAATATACTATAAGTGTTTTCACCGAAAATCAGGTGGGATTACTGACCAAAATAGCAATCGTTTTTTCAAGACGTGGAGTAAATATCGAGAGTTTAAATGTTTCGCCAACAGAAATTGACAGTATTTCAAGGTTTACCATCGTAGTGAAAGAAAGCTACGAATTAGTAAGAAAAATTTCAAGACAAATTCAAAAAATGATTGATGTCATTAAGGTGTATTACAATACCGATGAAGAAATTGTCTGGCAGGAAATGGCTTTGTTTAAAATTGAAACGGATATCGTCTCCGAAAAATTTTATGTGGAAAGAATTCTTCGTCAATACGGTGCGACAATCGTTTGTGTCCGGAAAGATTACACAGTTTTCAGTATCGTTGGTCATTACGAAGAAATCGACAATTTCTTGAAAGTGATCGAACCCCATGGTTTAATGGAATTCATCCGAAGCGGAAGAGTTGCAATCATCAAGGAAAACTATGGTTTTCATCAAAAGCTCAATTCATTTGAAATGAGTCATCAGTAAAATTTAAATTAAAAAACAAAATAAAAAGAAGTTTAAACTTCAAAAATATAACAATCAAATTATAAAAATTATGGCATTAATTAATTTTGCAGGAGTTGAAGAGCAAGTAGTAACAAGAGAAGAATTTCCGGTAGAAAAGGCTCAGGAAGTATTACAAAATGAAACGGTTGCGGTTTTAGGATACGGAATTCAGGGACCTGGGCAGGCTTTAAATCTTAAAGACAACGGAATCAACGTGATTGTTGGGCAAAGAAAAAATTCTAAAAGTTGGGATAAAGCAGTTGAAGACGGGTTTGTTCCGGGAGAAACTTTGTTCGAGCTAGAAGAAGCTGCAGACAGAGGTACAATTCTTTGCTATCTTTTGAGTGATGCCGCACAAATCGAGTTTTGGCCGACATTGCAAAAATATTTAACACCCGGAAAAACACTTTATTTTTCACATGGTTTTGGGGTCACTTATAATCATCAGACAAGCATTGTTCCTCCAAAAGATGTTGATGTAGTGTTGGTTGCGCCAAAAGGTTCAGGAACATCTTTGAGAAGACTTTTTGTTGAAGGTAAAGGCTTGAACAGCAGTTTTGCGATTCATCAGGATGCAACAGGAAATGCCAAAGATAAAGTTGTGGCATTAGGAATTGCAGTCGGAAGCGGATATTTATTTGAAACCAACTTTAAGAAAGAGGTTTATAGTGATTTAGTCGGGGAAAGAGGAACATTGATGGGTGCAATTCAGGGGATTTTTGCTGCTCAGTTTGAAGTGTTGAGAGCAAAAGGACATTCACCGTCGGAAGCTTTTAACGAAACTGTGGAGGAATTAACACAATCTTTGATGCCTTTGGTTGCAGAAAACGGAATGGACTGGATGTATGCAAACTGCTCTACAACCGCGCAGAGAGGAGCCTTGGATTGGTGGAAAAAATTCTATGAAGCGACAAAACCTGTTTTCGAAGAATTGTATGAAAGTGTAGAACAGGGACACGAATCTCAAAAATCGATCTCCAGCAACAGCAAAGCAGATTATAGAGAAAAACTGAATGCTGAATTGGACGAATTGAAAAACAGTGAATTATGGCAAGCCGGAAAAGCCGTAAGAGCACTTCGTCCGGACAGAACCTTTGAATATGAAAACTAATACCTTATGTTACCCATCTTTAGATTTAATTAAAAAAGCTCAGGAAACGCTTAAAAATATTATTGAAAATACGCCATTACAGCAAAGTTTACGACTTTCAAAGAAATATTCAGCGAATATTTTTCTGAAAAGAGAAGATATGCAGCCTGTACGTTCTTACAAAATAAGAGGGGCTTACAATAAAATTTATAGTCTTTACAAAGAAAATAAAATCCAAAACGGAATTGTTTGTGCAAGTGCAGGAAATCATGCTCAGGGAGTGGCTTTTGCATGTAATAAACTTCAAATACACGGAACGATTTTCATGCCGGTGACGACGCCGAAACAGAAGTTGGAACAGGTCGCCATGTTTGGAGAAAATTTTGTTGAAATCAAACTTTTCGCAGATACTTTTGATGCTTCCAAAAATGCAGCGATTGAATTTTCTGAAAACTCGGGAGCGGAGTTTATCCATCCTTTTGATGATGTTCAGATTATTGAAGGGCAGGCAACTTTGGCAATGGAAATTTTAAACCAAACCGACAAAAAAATAGACTATATTTTTGTTCCTGTCGGTGGAGGCGGATTGTTAGCGGGAATCGTAAGTGTATTTTCAAAACTGTCTCCTGAAACCAAAATTATTGCTGTTGAACCGAAAGGTGCAGCTTCGATGAAACAATCAGTGGAAAATGGAGTTAATACAAAATTAGATTCCATAGATTCTTTTGTAGATGGAGCTGCCGTACAAAGAGTGGGAGATTTGACTTTTGATATTTGTAGAAATAATATTTACAAATGTGTTCCTGTGGATGAAGGAAAAGTCTGCGAAACTTTGCTGGAAGTTTACAATAAAGATGCGATGGTTTTGGAGCCTGCAGGAGCTTTATCGATCGCTGCTTTAGATTTGTTTGATGAAAATCTTTCAGGGAAAAATATTGTATGTATCGTAAGCGGAAGCAATAATGACATCACAAGAACTGAAGAAATCAAGGAAAGAGCGATGCTTTATAAAGGTTTGAAACATTATTTTGTAGTTAAATTTCCGCAACGACCTGGTTCGCTTAAAGAGTTTGTTTTAAATGTTTTAAGTGAAACCGACGATATCACTTTCTTTGAATATACCAAGAAAAATTCGCGAGAAACATCTTCGGCAATTGTTGGAATTGAATTGGCTTTGCCGGAACATTTCAATGGATTAATGGAAAGAATGAGAAATCTAGGATATTTTGAGTTTTATCTCAATGATTCACAGGATATTATGAATATTATTGTTTAATGATAAAAGCTACTTTCAACGGTAGCTTTTGTCTTTTTAAATCTCAACGTTTAGATAAATTTTTATAAAAGTGATAAAAGTCATTTGACTATTATTTTTATTAATTCTAAATAAATATAAATTTGTGTCAATAAAAGTTAATCATATAACATCATTTCATAAAAACACATATCTAATCATATCCATATCAATTTTTGTTTTTTCTAACCGGCAAACCACAATTTGTCGGTTTTATTTTATAATGCTACAAGTCTACAATCCACTTGCTAAAATCAACATCGGGAGGTAGATCAAACTTTTTCTTTAATCTATATTTTTTCATTTCGATAGCTCGGAGAGTTGTATTTTCGAATTGTAAAATTTCTTTATTGGTAAGCTTTAATCGCATATATGCTGCAAATTTTACATCATGTTCCGTAAGATCGTTATTTATGTTTTTAATTTTTTCGAAAAATTCAGGGTAAACTTCTTTAAACCTAGCCAAAAATAAAGGATCTCCACTTTTTGCAAGCTGCCTAACCTCATCGAATGCAACCTTCAGTTTCTTTTTTAATTCATCTGTCTCATGTGATTTTTCTGAAATAGTCTTATCCTTCAACAAATGTATCTTTTTGTAAGCTTTATGAACAAAATAAGTGATAATGCATGATATAATGATTAATATTCCGATTGAAATATAGAAAATGTTTCTATTTTTCTCACTTTCTTCATTTTTTTCAACGTCTATTTTTTCTAAGATGTGACGATATATTTTTCTTTCTTCAGTTTCGATATTCTCTCTAAGAAGAGTTTGTTTTTTTAAATAGATGGCTTCATTTTCTGCGTCATTCATTAAACCGTATGTCTTAGAAATGTGTTTATAAACATCAAGGCTGCTTTTCTTTCGCTTCATTTTCTCGTAAACAGAGAGAGCCTTTTGATAAAACTCAAGAGCCTTCGGATAATTTTTCTGCTGAATGTACAAATTTCCGTAAGAAGTAAAGAGTATTCCCTTTTCTTCGAAATGATTTGTGGGAAAAGAAATGCCTTTGTTTAGATAATATTCCGCGGAATCCAGATAAGACTTATTTTCAATAAAGTGATCTGCAATTTTGTTATAGACCAAAGGTTCTGTAGAAAAATATTTCAGCGCATTTTTTTTAATATAATTTACAGAATCCAGATTTTTCAATCGTTCAAAATTATCCCATTTCCAGATAGTTGCGAGAAAAAGAAGTTTCCTTTTATACTTTGAATCGGCGGTGGATTTTTGTGAATAATAAAGACTTCTATTAAGATTAATATTCGATTGCTGGGACAGATTAAGAGAAGAATAATTTGCTCCGTAGGAAAGATAATATCCAGCCAAAACCAACGGATCGTTTACTTCATTTATTCTTTTTTTAGCTTTATCCAAATAAATTAAGCTTTCATTAAAATCATTCTGTGAAAAGAAAAGACCGCTTATGTTTATATAAGTGGTTGTGATACCAAGAATATTATTTTCCTGCAAATATTTTTTTAATACTTGAGCATTAAAATCCAATGCGCCTTCCATATCTCCGACTTTTTTATATTCGCTTGTCGCATTTACTACATCGGTGTGTTCTTGCGAAAAAAGTAAAAGAGGAAATAGAATAAAAATTATTTTTAATAATTGCCTAATTAAGTGATTCATGGTATAATAATTTTAAGAAATGAAATTGTTTAAACTTTTTTAGGAGCTTAATCCCGCTTTCCACTATATCTTTTTTATTACAGCTTCCGCTTCGCTCCAGCCGCAACAAAAAAGGATGCCGTTGCAATCGGGGCTATGGTACTGTCGCCTATTTTAAGGATTAAGAAAAAATATTTACAAAGTCATTAACTCCGTCGAATCTGCGATTTCCGTAGAAACCTAAACCCGAATCTTTCCATATGCTTTCTAATACTATGCTTAGATCCTTTCACGATGACAAACTTTGAAAATAAAAAGTTTAAACAATTCTAATCATAAAATTAATGAATATATATCTTATAATTTGGTATTTAAGTTAAAATAAATTTCAATTATTATGAAAAATTAGAATATTTTTTAATAACTTAATTATAATTCTAAAATCCATTTGTTAAAATCAATATCTGACGAAAGATCAAATTTTTTTTTCAATCTGTATTTTTTCATTTCGATAGCGCGGAGAGTTGTATTTTCAAACTGTACAATATCTTTGTTGGTAAGATTTAGCCTAATGTACGCTGCAAATTTTATATCGTGTTCTGTAAGATCCGGATTTTTAGCCGTGAGTTTTTCGAAAAATTCGGGATAAACTTCTTTAAATCGAGCTAAAAATAAAGGATCTCTACTTTTAGCAAGCTGATTTATTTCATCAAATGCAGTATTCAGTTTCTTTTTCAGTTCATCTGTTTCGGTTTCTTTTTCTGAGATAATTTTATCTTTCAGCTTGTGCTTTTTAGCGTATGCTTTACTTACAAAGTAAATAATAACCCCTGAAATTGCTGCTAATATTGCAATTGCAATGAAAAAAAAATTTTTATTTTTTCCGTCTTCGGCTTCATTTTCACTAACGATTTTTTCTACAATATTGTTGTATGTTTTCCTTTCATCAATCTCAATTGAATCATGAAGAAGTGTATATTTTTTTAAATATTCATTTTCGTTTACCGAATCTCCCGACAGGTCATAAACGTGTGAGATGCATTTGTACGTTGATAATATACTTCTCTTTCTGTTCATTTTAGTGTAAACGTTCAGAACCTGATGATAATAATCCAATGCTTTTTTATAATCCTTTTTGGCAGTGTAAAGGTCACCGAAAGTATTTAGAACCATTGCTTTTTCTTCAATATGATGATTGTTTAGTAAAGGAAATGTTTTATTTAAATAATATTCTGCAGAATCCAAATCCTTTTTTTCTGAATAAAATTGTCTGCGATCATTTGATAAACAATGGGTTCTCTTTTGAAAAGTTTTAAACTTTTATTCTGTATCACATTTACGGAATCGGGAAGTTTCATACTTTTAAAATTTTGCCATTTCCATATATTTCCAAAAAAATAAACTTTTCTTTTCTATCTGCGTTAGAGGATTTTTTCGCGAAATAAATGGCTTTATTTAAGTTCTCATTAGATTCTCTGAATAATTTAAGAGAAGAATAATTTCTACCATATGCAAGATAAAATCTAGATTTTATCAATGGATCATCTACTTTTTCTACATATTTTTTAGCTTTTTCCAGATAGATTAGGCTTTCATTATAATCATTACGTGCGAAGAATAAACCTCCTATATTTATATATGCTGTAGCAATTCCTTTTGTATCATCTTTTTCTAAATATTTTTTTAGGTAACCTGAGTTTAGTTTAATGGCATTTTCTATATCGCCTGTTTCTCTGTGTTTATTGGTTATATCTATAAGATTATAATAATCCTGAGAAAAATAAAAAGAGGAAAACAGAACTAAAACGAATTGTAATAATTGCTTCATATAGAAGTTCATAGAGTGTGATTTCAATGGTTGGATAAAATTAGTGATTACAATGTAATAATCATATACTTATGAAAGAATTTTAATTATAGTTAACAAAAAATGCACATAATATTTCATACATGCATTTCGTTTTTGCGTTATTTATTTAATTTATAATTCTAAAATCCATTTATTAAAATCTGTTTCAGAAGCCAATCCCAATTTTTTCTTCAATCTGTATTTTTTCATTTCGATAGCGCGCAAAGTAATATTTTCGTATTGAATAATTTCTTTATTACTCAGATTAAGCTTCATATAAGCCGCAATTTTTATATCATGATCCGTAAGATTTGAATGATAGGTAACCAATTTTTCGTAAAACTCGGGATAAACTTCCTTAAAACGGATCAGAAAAAACGGATCTTTGGCTTTTGCCAATTGGCTTACCTCATCAATAGCTGTACTTACTTTCTTTTTTAGCTGTTCTGTTTCAAGAATTTGCTTTCTTTTGGAATATTTGTAAACAATATAGAAGGATAATATAATTAATATTAAAACACAAGAAACTATATTTAATAATCTCTTATTTTCGATATTTTTATCCTCCTCTTTATCTTTTATATACTTTTCCAGGACGTCGTTATACACTTTCTTTTCTCTAATAGTAATATTATCTTTAAGTGTAGTGTATTTTTCTAGATATTTTATTTCATTTTCTTTATCCTGAAGATATTTATATGTTTTTGAGAGAAGTTTGTAACAGTTGAAAACACCTATTTCATGTTTTATTTTAAGATAAATAGTAAGAGCTTCACTGTAGCATTCCAAAGCTTTTTCGTAATCGTTATTGGCTAAATGTAGATTTCCATAAGTGAGTAGAATTGGTGCTTTTATCAGGACATTATTATTTTTATTAAGCTTTATGGCTTTATTGATATAGTGCTCTGCTGAATCAAGATGCAAATTTTCGCTGATGTATCTACCTGCAATTTTATCATATAGTAAAGGCTCTTCAGGAAAAAGAGTCATACTTTTCTTTTGAAGATTCTGAACAGAATCTATAATATCCATCTTTCTGAAATTATCCCATTTCCCATGATAGCCCAGAAACATATATTGTTTTCTTTTCTCAGTATCATTAGATTTTTTTGCGTACTGAATAGATTTATTAAAATAAATATTAGACTGCTCAAATAATTCCAGCATGCTGTAGTTTCTTCCATAATTGAAATACAATCTTGAAAATATAATAGGATCTTTAAGATCATTCAGTTTTTTCTTTGCAAGATCTAAAAAATAAAGGCTTTTATTATGCTGATTTCTTGTACACAATATACCACCAATATTTGTATAGGCAGTAACAATGTATTCTGTATTATTATTTTCGTAGGCATTTTTTAACGACTTTATATTGTAGTTAATTGCCTTTTCAAGATCACCATTTTCCCTGAAGCTATCCGATGTTCTTATAAGCTCATCGTAATTCTGTGAATAAAAAGAAGAGCTTAAACAAAATATTAAAAAGAATAAGAGTCGCATTGCTTTTAAAGTAGAATTGAATATCATCTTGTTTAGTGTTTGTTTTAGAATTTTGCTTGATACTTCATCTATACTCAAAATTTATTATCTGATATATCTGAATACTATCTCTTACAAAATTATCATCATTTTCATGAATATTCTGTACTACAAATCTTTCACATGCTGAAAATGAGTTGTTTAAAGGTGTGATGCAGTAGGATTGATGTAGTTTTAAAAAGAAATTGTCGTTTTTTTTTTGTTCAAAAATTTAGAATTATTTTTAAAAATGTTTTATAAAGCATAGTAAAGTTTGAGATAAATTCTACAAAATTATTCCTATTCTTTTGATATCCTATGAAATGAAATTCCATTTTCATCAATCAATAGTATAAGTATATAAAATAAGCTAGCCGACACCTAACAGAAGCTTTCTGATTCTAAAATATTAATACTGCATCCAAAGTATAAAATGCTGGTTTTTAGGGGTGTATTTCCTGTAGAATGTTTGTCGTAATCTTCTATCACTTTTTATCATTTACATTTGCTTCAGGAATCTTACGAGAAGATAATATTCTTTAATAAGAATGCCATTTAATATTATCGTAATAAAAGTATTTTAAATTACCATTTGGTATAGAATAGAAGATCTTTAAATACTTTTATATTTTTAACCTTTTTTGGATAAGGGATTTCTTTTATAGCCCTTATTCTTTTTCAACTCTTTTTTAAGAGTTTTCCCAGTTGTGTTTTTGCCAAAGATGATAATCTTTGGCTTTTTTTAAATATATAAGTTTTTTTGAATAATAAATGCCTTTTCCTATTTAAAAATAACCAAAAATATACTCTAATTTCTCTCTCTCTATTTACAGCAACTTTACTGCAGTAGGTATTTTAATGTATTGTTTTTCAGGTGTTTGATAAAATGTGAAACAATTGTCGTAGTAAAATTTTTATACAACAGTTGTAGATTTGCAACAGAGATTTGAAAGAAGAAAGATTTATCAGATCTCTTGAAAAAAAATAATTTTTGTTTTTCAATTTACATATTAAAAAATTAGTTGAAGCAATTCTAAAAGAGTGATGAAAAAAAATTAGAAACCGGATGTTTCAAAACTTAAGAAGGTTTCACACGATGAAAAAAAATAGAATTAGATGATTTTGCCGAACACTGATTTTTTAGAAACAGAAAGAGAAGAAGTTCTTTATTATATAAATTCTGTTTCATTTTTTTAAAAGGTAGATACAAACGAAAAAAAAGTCATTATGTAGGGGATAATTTTTTTGTTTGTATGTGGCAGAGGAAAAGATATAAAATCCTAAGATCCTCTGCCACGTATCTTTTAATAGTAAAAAACAAAAGATATAAAATCAATATTCCCGATTTTATAAAACCAATTTTCAAAAACAACTTCTTGATTTTTAGTCGCTAATCGGAAGTTTTAGAACATACGATTCTAAAAACACACAAACTTAAAAGAAAAATTTAACAAAAAAATTAACAAAAATGAAAAAAAGATTACTGATCACAGGGATGCTCTCTGTAGCTTCACTAGCTTTTGCCCAAGTTGGGGTAAATACCCCACAAGCAGAGACAACATTTGATATTGTTGCCAAAGATTCTAAAGGTACATCTCAAGTTCCGGAAGGACTCTTGATTCCGAGAGTAGACCGTGAGAGAGCTCAGTCTATGGTTGGTGTGCCAATTTCTACATTAATTTATATAAATGATATTTCCACAGGATCTGCAGCCGGCATTGCTGCCAATGTAGATGAAGTTGGTTACTATTATTATAATGGTACAGTCTGGACAAAAATTTCAGAAGGATCATCAGACAACATACATGTTTATAATGCAGATGGCATTATTACTGCAAACCGTACAGTTACAATGCAGGATCGTAATTTTACATTCAACTCAGGAACAGGTAGCTTTAGCGTAAATGGTAATAATGATGGTATCACCCGCGCCAACTTTACCAACCAAAACACAGGAACTAGCAGCCGTTCGGATATTAATGTAGGAGCTTCCAATAGCAATATTTATTTAGGAGTGGATACAGGAAGCCAAATTTTCGGTGCAGGAAAAAAAGCGTATTTAGATAACCGTTCAGGGGGATCATTATTTATTGGTAATGATGGTAATGCACAAATTACAGTGGATAAATCGGGTAAAGTCGGTATAGGAACTACCACTCCTTCATTACAGCTTCATGTGGAAGGAAGCCAAATATTGAATGCGGCACGAAATGCTTCTATAACAAAGAATGCTCTTGATATTAACATTGGGCAAGATAGGTATGGCTATGGAAATCGGACAGATAATTATGGTATTAATATAAAATCATCTTCGAGTGTTCATCCGGGAAGTGTTGCACGTATTAACTTCGGAGATACGAGTACAGGAACGGCTAACGGAGAACGTTATCTGTCATTCAGTGTAGGAAGAAACCTTAATGAACTGATGTATCTTACAAGCGCCAACGATGGAAAGGTGGGGATTGGTACAGATGTTCCTACAGACAAGCTTCATGTAGCGGGTTCAGTAAAGATTGCAGATGGTACACAAGGGGCTAATAAAGTATTAACATCTGATGCCTCTGGAAAAGCATCTTGGAAAGATCTTCCTGCAACTTCGAATGTTTATAATGCAGATGGCATTATTACTGCAAACCGTACAGTTACAATGCAGGATCGTAATTTTACATTCAACTCAGGAACAGGTAGCTTTAGTGTAAATGGTAATAATG
The DNA here is from genome assembly GCF_047651245.1 of Chryseobacterium sp. MMS23-Vi53. Taxonomy (NCBI): domain Bacteria; kingdom Pseudomonadati; phylum Bacteroidota; class Flavobacteriia; order Flavobacteriales; family Weeksellaceae; genus Chryseobacterium; species Chryseobacterium sp. MMS23-Vi53. The sequence goes on from NZ_CP180265.1 coordinate 209,995, forward strand.
ATGGTATTACCCGCGCCAACTTTACCAACCAAAACACAGGAACTAGCAGCCGTTCGGATATTAATGTAGGAGCTTCCAATAGCAATATTTATTTAGGAGTGGATACAGGAAGCCAAATTTTCGGTGCAGGAAAAAAAGCGTATTTAGATAACCGTTCAGGGGGATCATTATTTATTGGTAATGATGGTAATGCACAAATTACAGTGGATAAATCGGGTAAAATCGGTATTGGAACTCTATCACCTACAGATAAGCTTCATGTAGCGGGTTCAGTAAAGATTGCAGATGGTACACAAGGGGCTAATAAAGTATTAACATCTGATGCCTCTGGAAAAGCATCTTGGAAAGATCTTCCTGCAACTTCGAATGTTTATAATGCAGATGGCATTATTACTGCAAACCGTACAGTTACAATGCAGGATCGTAATTTTACATTCAACTCAGGAACAGGTAGCTTTAGTGTAAATGGTAATAATGATGGTATTACCCGCGCCAACTTTACCAACCAAAACACAGGAACTAGCAGCCGTTCGGATATTAATGTAGGAGCTTCCAATAGCAATATTTATTTAGGAGTGGATACAGGAAGCCAAATTTTCGGTGCAGGAAAAAAAGCGTATTTAGATAACCGTTCAGGGGGATCATTATTTATTGGTAATGATGGTAATGCACAAATTACAGTGGATAAATCGGGTAAAATCGGTATTGGAACTCTATCACCTACAGATAAGCTTCATGTAGCGGGTTCAGTAAAGATTGCAGATGGTACACAAGGGGCTAATAAAGTATTAACATCTGATGCCTCTGGAAAAGCATCTTGGAAAGATCTTCCTGCAACTTCGAATACGAATGTTTATAATTCTAACGGAACAATTACTTCCGATAGAGTCGTTAACATAGAAAATAAAGGTTTTGCATTTAACGGAACTAGGCATAATGGTTTTGCCGTAAATAAAGTTGGAGACAATGCTAGTTCTGTTTTATCAGCCGACCTGGAGAATGCAAGAGTGGGTATTGGTACACATTCTCCTACAGACAAGCTTCACGTAGCTGGTAAAGTAAGAATAGAAGATGGTACACAGGGAATAAATAGAGTGCTTACATCCGATGCAAACGGAGTAGCATCTTGGAAAACAAGTTCTGCCGTTACTCCTACAGTTTTAGGCTCTGTAAATCATGTAAAGAGATTCGTAAATGATTATTCACTTATTGGATCGTCTGTTACTTTAACTCCCGGAAGATGGCTTATTCACATTGGGCAGCTTGTTATCAATAAAACTGAAGCAACTCAAACAAACAACCTTTGGGTAAGAATGACATTGAGTAGTAGCTCATCTTCTTTAATATATTCAGGATTTAACTTTCTTGGTGCAAGATTGGTATCCGGATGGTTATCGCCAAGTATCTCACAAGATGATGGGGAAGGATTTTCATTTTTATCAGGGGTGATTCCTGTAAATGTTACAAGCAATATCACCTTATATACATGGTTTAGAGATAACTCTCGAACTTCTGGGACTCCTCCTACAGCACATGTGGGAAGTAATCAAGAGAATTATCTTTTTGCTACTCCTGTGAATTAGTAGTTTATTTTAATCAATTTATTCTTTAATGAAAATTTGAAGTGAGCAATAAATTATTGCTCACTTTTTTTGATCTTACTTAGAGGGTTTTATATCATTGCCAAACTTTCTGAAAATCTCGCGAGACAGGCTTATTCACATTGGGCAGCTTGTTATCAATAAAACTGAAGCAACTCAAACAAACAACCTTTGGGTAAGAATTACATTGAGTAGTAGCTCATCTTCTTTAGTATATTCAGGATTTAACTTTCTTAGTGCAAGCTTGGTATCCGGATGGTTATCGCCAAGTATAACACAAAGTGATGGGGAAGGATTTTCATTTTTATCAGGGGTGATTCCTGTAAATGTTACAAGCAATATCACCTTATATACATGGTTTAGAGATAACTCTCGAACTTCTGGACTCCTCCTACAGCACATGTGGGAAGTAATAAAGAGAATTATCTTTTTGCTACTCCTGTGAATTAGTAGTTTATTTTAATCAATTTATTCTTTAATGAAAATTTGAAGTGAGCAATAATTTATTGCTCACTTTTTTGATCTTACTTAGAGGGTTTTATATCATTGCCAAACTTTCTGAAAATCTCGCGAGACAGTTTTTGTTTCAAGCAAGAGATTTAAAGATTACGTGAGACTCTTTTTATGTCAAGCGATATTCTTTGAGTATTACGTGTGACAGTAAAAGAGTCAAAATGTCAGCTTTTTATTTTGATGTTATTATGTTAAATAAAATAAGTGTTAGTTTTTTATAAGAACAGTTGTAAAGGAAAATTCTCCCCCCAGTATTTGGATAAAATATCTTTCTCTTCGATGCTCTCAAAACAGGTAAATATTATCATTTTGTGATTTTTTTTTACTGCATATATACTGCTTTTTAACTTTAAAGTTTTGATTTTAAGGACGAGCGAAAATGTGAAATACTTGTCATATTGAATATTCAAACAAAGATGATACTTTTGCTCGTCAAAATTTAATCGCAAAACTTTATGATCTGTGCCGGCCGATCTGGAAGTTTGAGATACGATTCTAGAAACACAAAAACAAAAATTTAAAAAAATCTAAACAATGAGAAAAAGATTACTGATCACAGGGATGCTCTCTGTAGCTTCACTAGCTTTTGCGCAAGTTGGGATAAATACCCAACAAGCAGAGACAACATTTGATATTGTTGCCAAAGATTCTAAAGGTACATCTCGAGTTCCAGAGGGACTCTTGATTCCGAGAGTAGACCGTGAGAGAGCTCAGTCTATGTTTGGTGTGCCAATTTCTACATTAATTTATATAAATGATATTTCCACAGGATCTGCAGCCGGCATTGCTGCCAATGTAGATGAAGTTGGTTACTATTATTATAATGGTACAGTCTGGACAAAAATTGCAGAAGGATCATCAAACAACATACATGTTTATAATTCTAATGGAACAATTACTTCTAATAGAATAGTTAGCTTAGAAGATAAAGGTTTTTCATTTAACGGAACCAGAAATAATGGTTTTGCCGTAAATAAAGTTGGAGATAATCCTAGTTCTGTGATATCAGCCGACATGGAGAATGCAAGAGTGGGTATTGGTACTAGCACTCCTCAAGCAAAATTGGATATTAGAACATCTACTAATGCTTATGGACTTCAACATTCAGATGATAATATACGATTAAGATCCTGGATTAATGAAAAAGAAGCTTTCTTTGGAAATATAACGAATCATGGTTTAAGTTTAATGACAAATAATAGAGGGCGTCTTTATATAGCTAATGATGGAAATGTTGGTATTGGTACAAAGACGCCAAATAATAGATTAGATTTGGGATATGATGCAGCAGATACAGTTAATGATCCATCCGGAAAAAAATTAGCTATTTTTAATAATTTAGCAGGAGACTCATTTTATGGGTTTGGTATTAGCTCATATGCATTACAATTTCACTCAGGATCAAAAAAAGATGATGCCCCTGCAATGGTACTAAAAGGGAATACTGTGGACAATTCTGGTAAATTGGGAATAGGAACTACAGAGCCATCAGAAAGATTACACGTAGCCGGTAAAGTAAGAATAGAAGATGGTACTCAGGGTGCCAACAAAGTACTGGTATCCGATGTAAATGGAGTAGGATCTTGGAAAGATCTTCCTGGAGCCACGGGTGTAAATATTTACAATGGTGATGGGACTATCACAGGAAACCGTACTATTACGATGTTGGATCGTCATCTTACATTCAACACAGGAACAGGTGGCCTTAGCGTAAATGGTAATACTAATGGTCTCACCCGCGCCAACTTTACCAACCAAAACACAGGAACTAGCAGCCGTTCAGATATTAATATTGGAACTCCGAACAATAATATTTATTTAGGGGTAGATACAGGAGGTGCAATCTTCGGTGCAGGGAAAAAATCATATATAGACAATCGTTCAGAAGGCTCTTTATTTATTGGTAACCAAGGGATTGCAAAGATGACATTGGATAAATCAGGTAATATTGGTATTGGAACTACAACTCCAAATGCTGCTGCTGTTTTGGATGTATCATCTACCACCCAAGGCTTTCTTCCTCCAAGATTGACTACAGCACAGAGGAATGCTATTGCCAACAGACCGCCAGGTTTAATGGTCTATAATACAGATACTAACTGTCTGAATTTTTGGAATTCTGCGGAATGGGTTTCTACCTGCTCTTCTACCTCTGTACCGCCAAGCCAGGGAACTATTGAGACATTAAATTGTTCGGGAGCATCTCACAACGGAGCTTTAGTGATGGAATCATCTGCTTCAGGAGTTTCATCTGTTATCTCTTATACAGGAGGAAATGGGTTATCTCATAATGGACAGTCCGTTTCTTCTACGGGCGTAACAGGCCTTACAGCTACACTATCATCAGGAAGTTTTGCGAACGGGAACGGAACTGTAACATATACCATTACAGGAACACCATCTTCAGTAGGAACAGCAAGTTTTGCCATTAATATAGGAGGAAAAGCCTGTACAATTACTAGGACTGTAACGGAACCTGAACCGCCGACAGGAGCATCTTTTTTATGTACGCCAAATTCCTATTTCATTTCAGCATTTGATCGTAACAACCCAACTGTAAATGCAACTGTAAATGGTAAACAAGTTACAGTTACCTATAGCAATTTTACAAATTCTACCTATCCTATGTCAAATCCAGCAACTTGGCAGGTAAATAATTGTGGTATTGGAACTGTTCCTACGGGAGGTATGATGATGGGAACTACAGCAGGAGGAGCCTCTAGTAGATTAACAATTAAATTTAGTAGACCCGTAAGTAATTTTAGAATAGATCAGCTTGTTACTAGTTACGGAGAAAAATATACGTACAAGTTTAAAAGAAATGGTGTTCAGGTAACTCCTGTTTTAAGAATATGGTCTGATTGCTTAAGTAATTATCAATTCGAGAATGCACTTACCAACGGTATTTATATAACAAATGTTGTAAATTCTCCAGCTCCTACAATGCATTCAGGTGTAAAATATAATTTTGAAAAAGTTTGGTTTGACGAGATAGAATTAGTTGCTACATCAACACTACAGACATATAATGGTTCAATATTTTCAGCTTGTATTGGTTCTGTATTATAAAGTTATCTTTATACAGGAGAAATATCCAAATAATAGCATTCTTACTTTTATACAGCTAAAAATTAAATTGTTTTAATTAAGCAAAATAGTTTATACACAAATCATTATATATAGTGCTCTATTCGAAGGTATATTTAATTAAAATATAGATAGGGCATTTTTCTAAATCTCCATTGAGTTTTAGTTTATTTGTTAAAAACTTAAAGAAAAGAGCTTATAACATTAGATTTCTAACCTAATATTTATATATTTAACAAGCAGAACTGTTTCGCAGTTCTGCTTATTTTTGTATTATTAATAAAACACGGAAAGAATTTTATATAACAAAAAGCACCCGAAATTCGGATGCTTAAGAAATATATCTTTTTCAATATTAACTTTCTAAAACAGGTGCGTCCGAAATAAGTGCTTTTAATGATTCCGGTAAAAAAGGTCTTCCTCCTGTAGCCGGAACACAAGTTCCTGTAAAGACAGCCTTTGTTGTTACTTTTCCATTCAGGATAATAGATTGTTTGAAATGCAGTTTTGGAGCGTCGTTCTTATCACGGAATACTTCACAAGTTACAGTAAAAACATCTCCTTGCTTTAAAGATCTGAGAAAATTGATAGTATATTCCGACAATACCATATTTACTCCGTTTTTTGCTTCATTTTCCAAATTAAAACCCAGAATTTCATCAATATACTGATGTCTGCAATATTCCATATAGAATGGATAATATAATCCATCCATAATTCCCTGTACATCAATATGCTCTTCTTTTGCGGTGTATTCTTGCGAATATTTCATAATACAATTTATTTTGATAGTAAAGCTAATAATAAATTTTAGCAGATCAAGACTGTTATGATAAAATTAAAGTACTTATTCATTACTTATGATTGCAAATGGTTTTGCATCAGATAAATATACTTTTCAAAGAGTATAGATGTAGTGGAAGAGGGTAAATTTAGTTTGATTTGTAGATGTTTTGTGATATAAAAAAAAGCGAAATTTAAAGTTAAAATTACATTCCCGGCCAATAATATAAAACATTGAATTTATGCCCATCCGGATCGGAAAACACAAAAGTATATCCTTCACCAATTTCATAAGGTTCAACGGAAATTTTTCCACCTGTATTTTTTACAATATTTATCCATTCTTCAACCTCATCTTTACTCTCTGCAGAAAGACTGAATATAATTTCATTTCCATTTGTAAATTCAGTTTTGGTATTTTTCTCAATAATATCTTTCAGGAAAAAATTAATGATAAAATTGCTTTCTCCAAAAGAAAAGCTGGTCATTTCTTTGGAATTCATTTCGCTGTTGGGCTTAAAACCTAGCTTGGTATAAAAATCATTTGTCCGTTGAATATCTTTAACAGCAAGGTTCCCCCAGATTTTTTTTGTTTTCATAATATTAAATGTATTTGGTGTTGTGATTATTAAAATTACAAATCTTTTATTAATTTTTAATTTTAAAATTAGAAAAGGAATATCCACAAAATTTGTCTTTCCATAGGAATCTAAGCATAGTATTAGAAAATAATATGAAAAGATTCAAGAGATGCTTTCAGCATGACAAGCTTGACGAATATTTATTATGTTTCGCAATTAAAAAATAACAGTTTTCATTTTGGCTACATCAATCTCCGTTTTGGCAACTTTAATCTTTGCTCAAGTGCAGACCTTTGTCCTGTAATTTAAAACAATTAAAAAAATGAAAACAATTTTTATAACAGGTGCTTCGACAGGATTAGGAAAAGCAACCGCAAAATTATTTCAAAGCAAAGGATGGAACGTTATTGCAACAATGAGAAATCCTGAAGCTGAAACAGAACTTACTCAATTGGACAACGTAACCTTGCTTCCTCTTGATGTTACAGATTTAGATCAAATTAAATCAACCGTAAAAAAGACATTAGAAATCAGTGATGTTGATGTGGTATTCAATAACGCAGGTTATGGCTTGATTGGTCCATTAGAATCTTTATCTGATGATCAGATCGTAAGACAGATTACAACCAATCTACTAGGAGTTATTCGTGTGACACAGGCTTTTATTCCTTATTTCAGAGAGAATAGAAAAGGAATATTTATTTCTACAACTTCAATCGGTGGATTGTTGACTTTCCCAATCAGTTCGATTTATCATGCTACAAAATGGGCATTGGAAGGATGGAGCGAAAGTATGGCTTTTGAATTGAATACTTTAGGAATCGACATTAAAACTGTTGCTCCCGGTGGAATTAAAACAGATTTTATCAGCCGTTCTCTAGATACAGGAAATCAACCGGAATACGAAGAATTGGTGAACACAATGTTCTCAAATACAGAATCGATGATGGAACATGCAACTGCACCGGAACTGATCGCTGAAGTTGTATATGAAGCAGCAACAGACGGTAAAAAACAGTTAACTTATATTGCCGGAGAAGATGCAAAAGCATTATATGCGCAACGTAAGGAAATGGGTGTAGAAGCTTTCAGAGGACAGTTTGGAAAGCAGTTTATCTAAATTGGGTTCGAGTGTTTTAGTGTAGGAGAGTCGTAGGATTGAGAGCTTTTGAGTTTTCTCTCGCAGATAATGCAGATGTTTTTTAATTTATAATTAATTTTGAAATATGCACAAACATCTGCGTCATCTGTAAAATCTGTGAGAGTTTTGAATAAAAAATAAGCATGAGTTTAGAATTTTTGAATAATTTCTCAATATGATTTTTTGCAAAAATCTACTCGAAATGACGCTATTTTTAATGAATTTTACACTAAACCACTAAAAACCCTCAAACATAAATCGTATCTTTAAATCATGGAAAAGAAAGACAATTCCCCTTTAAAATTTTCGTCAATTTCTGAGATTCACCAGATTCTGGGAGTTGAGAAACCGCTTCATCCGCTCATCAGCTTGGTGGACAATACGAAAATGAATGTCGATAAATTTTATCTTGACAGAACTTTTACGCTGGGTTTCTATAAGGTTTCTTATAAATTTTCTGTAAACGGAAAGATGGGATATGGACAGGGATATTATGATTTCAATGAAGGCGGGCTGATGTTTACAGCTCCAAATCAGATACTTTTTACAGATAGTGATGCGGAATATCAAGGGTATACTTTATTTATTCATCCCGAATTTTTACGCAATTATCCCTTAGCAAAAAATATTAAGAAATATGGCTTCTTTTCTTATGATACGAATGAAGCTTTGCATTTATCCGAAAAAGAAAAAACTTTAATTGTTGGTTTGCTGGATAATATTAATGATGAGCTTCATACGGCTATTGATGAAATCAGTCAGGATGTGATTATTTCTTATATCGAAGTTTTATTGAATTACAGCAATCGTTTTTATAAACGACAATTTATCACACGAAAGGCTGTAAATAATGATCTTCTTTCTAAAATGGAACATGTTTTAGATGATTATTTTAATCAGCAGCAGACTTTAACGAACGGACTTCCAACAGTAGAATTTTTGGCGTCAAAACTTAATTTATCAACGCATTATTTGAGTGATATGCTGAGAAATTTAACAGGACAAAATGCACAACAACATATTCATGAAAAGTTGATTGAAAAAGCAAAAGAATATTTAACAACAACCAATTTTTCGGTTTCAGAAGTGGCGTATCAATTGGGATTTGAGCATTCCCAGTCTTTTAATAAATTATTTAAAAAGAAAACCAATACAACGCCGTTGTGTTACAAGCAACTTTTTAACTGATGAGGTTTATAAAATATAATTGCAATAAATGAAATAAAAAGCATCCGAATTTCGGATGCTTAATAAAAAAAATCAATCTAAATACTCAGAATAATTTTGTACTCTCTTGGTTGGAATAGTTTTATATTTTATTTTTTACAAACTCTTGAAAGATTTTGTATTTTTTTTGACATATAAATCAATCTGCTCAAATCAATGAACAAAAAAGGGTGGAGGAAGCTGTTTTGTATTTAAAAGCTAAATTTATCAGATCTGCCGAAAAGAATTTCGTGTTGAATTGTACTGTTCATCAATATGTGTTTATAATTTTACAGCACAAAAATATATATATAAAATGAAAGCGCATGTTAAAAAATTATAAACTTTCATTTTTCTGAATTTATTTCTTTTTTTATAATTACTTAAGGAAAAATATTCTTTTTAAATGCGATTTTGATGATTGTATTTAATCTATAAATTCTAATATCCATTGGCTAAATCAGTTTCTTGGGAAAGACCAATTTTCTTTTTTATGCAATTGAATCAAAGAAAAAGTATTATAAGTTACTAGATCTTTTATCCGAAGAAATTTAAAATATTTCTTCGGATTTTTTTTATAGTTATTAGGTTAAAAATTAATAATAGAAAGATGAACACATGCACTTGATGTTAAATAATGACCACTGCAATTCTACTTCCTTATGTTTTTAATTTTTTCTTTTTCAGGATGTTATTGGTGTGTAGAATATATGTAGTAGCTTGTCGTTCAAGAAAAGATAATACATTTGTCCCGGAAATAAGAGATAAAGAAAATCTTATTTCAAATTCATATAACAATATTTTACTAAAAAAATATTTGTTTTTCATTTAGTGTTTGGCCAAAGAAATTTTTTCTTTGGCTTTTTCCTTTCATTTTCTCTTTGATCTCAAAGGATAAAAGATTTATAAAAAAGTAATAATTCGATAAAATAATGATTAAAATATAGCCTCACCAGGAATCGAACCTGGATCTAAAGTTTAGGAAACTTTTGTTTTATCCATTAAACTATGAGGCCTTTTCTCAAATGTATTAAATAAACGGGAAAATATAAATGAAAAAAGAGGCAGAGATGAAAGAACCCGCTCTTTAGGAGCGAGTTCAGTAGATAAAAACATCTCATTTTTTTAATTAGACAACAATAAAAAAGCACAGCCGACAATGCTGTGCTTAAATTTTTATAAATTTAATTGCGATTTCAGAACTGAAAAAAGCAAAATATGTTTCCACTTCAGTAATTATTACATAGTAAATGTAGGAAATAAAATTTATATAAACAATGAACTAAATGTTAAAATTTACACTTTATCCACATTTTTTTGTGGATAATTCTGTAAGCTTAATTTTCTGTTAAATATTCTTCAATAAGCCTGTTGATCGTATCTTTCTCTTCTTCACTTCCTTTATCATCCATTTTTCCATGATTAATTTGTGTAAATTTTACCGTAATATGATACTTTTCCTGTTCTTCCGGAGTTGGCAAAACACCCTCGTCAGCGGGATAATCATTCGAGCGTAAAGTATAGATTTTAGGTATTGAAGTTTTAGGAAGATACATTCTTCTGTTATCCATCGTAATGATTTTATACACAAGATTCGGATGCTCATTGGCGAAAAGCGCTGTCATATCGCCACCGTTGGAATGCCCAATAACAGCAAGATGCTTATAATCCAGCTCAGGCCTGGTTTTTTTTAATTCATTTAAAACAAATAAAATATTTTCAGAACCTCTTTTCCAGAAAGGCATTCTTACAATCTGCGGTTTTCCTTCTGATGGAATCAATTCATCTGTTGGAAGCTCATGTTGAATACTTACTACGAGATAGCCCTTTGATGCTAAGTTTTTAGTTAAAGAAGAGTAAATCAGGTAATCTCCGCCTTTATTTCCACCATATCCATGATTAAAAATCACAATCTGTTGTTTTGAAATTTTATCATCCGTTTTCGGACTGAAAAAAGCGACAGGAATCTTTCGGTTTCTAGCTTTATCAAACATGATTAAAGTATCAATTTTTACATCAAAATTCTGGTTAAGATTAATATTTTTCTTTGTCGAACAATTAATTAAAAATGATAGAATAGTAAAAAAGGATAGGAGTTTGTATTTCATATATAATATTTATGGGTGCTTCGACAAGCTCAGCATTACATTTTTAATACTAATCGATTTATTTTAACGGTGATTTTATAGCGATGTTATAATAAGCTTGTCGAAGCATCTAATTTAAAATTATTAGTTTAAATATGGAAAAAATTCCTACCTTTATCTCATCAAAATCTCTTTATAAATAATACCCAAAATTTCAGGATAATTCTTATCGCCTGAAACCCAAAGGTTCAAATTTCTGAACCCTAAAAATCTATTATTTAATTTCAAAAAAAGTAAAAGCTATCTAAATCTGAGTATCGGCTTTTGCTATCAATAAAGAGAAATCCTATGAAAACAAGTATAATAGCCGTAATCGGCGGAACAGGAAAGTCCGGAAAATATCTTGTTCAACAACTTTTAGAGAATAATTATCCAATCAAATTATTACTGAGAAATCCGGAAAATTTTATGCTTCAAGATCCCTTGATTGAAATTGTAAAAGGTGATGCGAGAGATTATAATTCCATTCAAAATTTAATTAAAGATTGCGATATTGTGATCAGCACTTTGGGGCAACCTGCAGGTGAAGAATCAATCTTCAGTGATGCGGCGAAAAATATCATCAAAGGAATGAATTTTCATGGAATTAAAAGATATATCGCCACAACCGGTTTGAACGTCAACACGCCTTTTGATAACAAAAATGAAAAGGTAAAAATGGCAACCGACTGGATGTATCAAAACTATCCGAAAACGACTGCAGACAAGCAAAAAGAATATGATCTTCTAGCTGAAAGTAATCTGGATTGGACTTTGGTAAGACTTCCATTAATTAATCTAACAAATGAAAGTTTTGCAACTGAAACAAGTTTAGAAGATTGTAAAGGCGAAAATATTTCAGCTACGGATTTGGGGAAATTTTTGGTTTCTCAGATGGATGATGAAAGCTTTATTAAGCAGAGTCCATTTTTCTATAATATTTAAATGAGAAAATCTAGTATTTCAAAAATAAGCGAAGCGCCTTTGTTTCACTTAAAAATATAAATTTGAATTAAAATAAATCATTGTTTATCCTTGCGATTAATTTAAACACTAATGACGCAAATATTTTACACTAATTTCCACAAATTTATATATGGAATTATTATTAATTTAAATATTAGTGTTATTTGTGAAAAAAATTAGTGCAATTTGTATTTAAACCAAAAAAAGAGAGTCACATTGACTCTCTTTCTATTTTTAATTCTCCAACTTTTCTTTGATATATTTCGCTGTATGAGATTTTTTACTTTTCGTTAAATCTTCAGGTGTTCCTGCAAAAACAACTTCTCCGCCGTGCTTTCCTGCTTCAGGGCCAATATCAATGATGTGATCTGCACATTTGATGATATCCGGTTGATGTTCAATAACAATCACGGAATGTCCAAGATCAATCAAAGCCTGTAAAGACTTCAACAGCTTCTGAATATCGTGAAAATGAAGACCTGTTGAAGGTTCGTCAAAAATGAACAAAGTTTTATCGGTCGTTACACCTTTTACAAGGAAAGAAGCCAATTTTACACGCTGTGCTTCACCGCCGGAAAGAGTAGAAGAGCTTTGCCCCAATTGAAGATAGCCCAAACCAACTTCCTGCAAAGGTCTTAGTTTCGTTACAATTTTTTCTTCTTTATTATCTTTAAAGAACTCTAAAGCTTCATCAACGGTCATGTGAAGAATATCGGAGATGTTTTTCTCATCGAATTTCACTTCCAGAATTTCGTTTTTGAAACGTGTACCTTTACAAACCTCGCATTCAAGCTCGATATCTGCCATGAACTGCATCGAAACATTGATGACACCTTCACCTTTACATTCGTCGCATCTTCCGCCATCTACGTTGAAAGAGAAATGTTTAGGTTTATAACCCATCATTTTTGCAATCTTCTGTTTAGCAAAGAGATCTCTGATGTCGTCATAAGCTTTAAGGTACGTTACAGGATTAGATCTCGAAGATTTTCCGATCGGGTTCTGGTCGATTAATTCAATGTTTTTAATCAGCTTTTTCGGAAATTCAACAGAATCATAATCTCCTTTTTTTCCGCCCATTCCTAATTGAATCTGAATGTCATTCGTAAGAATTTCTTTCATTAATGTAGACTTTCCACTTCCTGAAACTCCAGAAATTACAACGAGATTCTCTAAAGGAATATCAACATCAATATTTTTAAGATTATTTTGTCTCGCACCTTTTATATTGATCCATTCTTTCGCTTTCCTACGCTTTTTCGGAACTTCGATTTCCAATCTTCCCGTCAAATATTTTGAAGTTAAAGTATCTGCATTTTTCAGTTCTTTGTAATCTCCTGCAAAAACCAGTTCACCACCCAAATAACCCGCTTCCGGACCAATATCGATGATGTAATCTGCGGCTCTCATAACGTCTTCATCGTGTTCTACGACGATAACTGTGTTTCCTAGATCGCGAAGATTTTTTAAAACTTCAATTAAATTTTCCGTATCTCTTGAATGAAGCCCGATCGAGGGTTCGTCCAAAATATAAATAGATCCGACCAAAGAACTTCCCAGGCTTGTAGCCAAGTTAATTCTCTGACTTTCACCACCGGAAAGCGTGTTGGACGTTCTGTTTAAAGTTAAATATCCTAAACCGACTTTTAATAGAAATTCAAGACGGGTCTTAATTTCGTATAATAATCTTTTAGCAACTTCCTGATCGTGTTCTGATAATTTTAAACTGTTAATTAAAGGAAAAAGTTCGTCCAAAGGAAGCTCAATCATCGACTGAATATTGTGTCCGCCAACTTTTACCCAGCTCGTTTCTTCACGCAGTCTCAAACCTTCGCAAGTCGGGCAAAGTGTTTTTCCGCGGTATCTGGAAAGCATTACACGATACTGGATTTTGTATAAATTTTCTTCCAGCATTTTGAAGAAGTTATCGATCGAAGGGAACGTACTTTTTCCGTCACCTTTCCAAAGATATTTTTTCTGTTCTTTGGTTAATTGATGGTAAGGCTTATGAATAGGGAAGTCTTTCGCTTTTTTTATGAAATCCTTTTTCCATTCGCTCATACTTTCGCCTCTCCAGGAAACAACGGCGTCTTCGAAAACGGATAATGTTTTATTAGGAACGACAAGATCTTCATCAATTCCGATCACTTTTCCGTACCCTTCACAAGTCGGACAAGCGCCGTAAGGATTATTAAAGCTGAAAAAATGAACGTTTGGTTCTAAAAATTCTATTCCGTCAAGCTCAAATTTATTTGAAAATTCTTTTATTTTTCCTGTATCGACATTCTTTAAGGCACAATATCCGCGACCTTCATAGAAAGCCATTTGGATAGAATCGGCAAGACGCTGAAGAAAACTTTCATCGTCTTCATAAGCAAAACGGTCGATCACCAAATTGATTTCCATTCCTTTTTCGGGAGTAAATCCAAAACTCTCCAAATCCTCGATTCCTGCAACATTTCCATTGATTTCCAATCTTGTGAAACCTGCCAGTTTTAGAACATTTAAATTCTCACCAAAATTAGCAGCATCGTATTCATAAGGTGCTGTTAATAAAAATGAAGTATCTTTTTTGGATGCTTTAATAAAATCTACAACATCCGTCACCGAATCTTTTTTCACTTCTTCACCAGAAACCGGTGAAAATGTTTTTCCGATTCTCGCAAAGAGAAGCTTCATATAATCATAAATCTCCGTTGAAGTTCCGACTGTTGATCTCGGATTCGAAGAAATTACTTTTTGCTGAATGGCGATGGAAGGTGCTAAACCTTTAATATCATCAACTTTCGGCTTTTCTAATTTTCCCAAAAACTGACGCGCATAAGAGCTTAAACTCTCTACATATCTTCTTTGTCCTTCCGCATAAATTGTATCAAAAGCCAATGAAGATTTTCCGCTTCCGGAAACTCCTGTGATCACGATCAGCTTATTTTTAGGGATGAGAACATCGATGTGTTTCAGATTGTTAAGATGTGCATTCTTAACGAAAATCTGTTTTTTAATATCTATATCTGTTGTGTTAGCCATAGTAAAATTAAGACTAACAAAATTACGAATTTTTGGCGGATTTTTTATGATTTAGTTCAATTGATTTTAAATACTGATTGCACGAATTTTTTTCACGAATAACACAAATAAACATAAATAATAATTGATTTTTTTTAATTGAAATTTTATTTATCGCAAGGATAAAAAAAAATTTATTTTAATTCAAACCTTATATTTTTAAGTGAAACAAAGGCGCTTCGCTTATTTTTGAAATACAAATTTTATTGTTTTACTTTCTTAAGTTTACGCCTTTGTTTATCATAAAAGTATATTCATTTTGATATTTCTTTGTCTTCCTTGGCGATAAAATATTTTTAAACACAAACTTCAACACAAATAATATAAATAAAATGGGGAACATTAGTGAAAAAATTTATGCTATTAGTTTTTAATAAAAAATAAATTGTTAAAATTTTAAATTATTTTAAAGACTTACAATCAGGATTTTAGAATATAAATATTAAACAGTATTATGGAAGAAAATTAAAATATTCGTATTAATGATAATTTAATAGTGGTAAAATTTAAACAAATATTAACTAAATGTTACTATTCGATGCATATTATTGATTCTCAATGTTAAATTTTATGATTTTTATACATTTTTAACATCAAAGTATTGTTTTGTATATTAAAAATATTTAAAATTGTATTCATAAATATGTAATATAGAAATGAGAAAATTATTCAGAGATCTAGTTACACATTTAATGAGAAAAAGATAACGAAATTACTCCCAAGAAGATGCAGTTCCCCAACTGCATCTTTTTTTATGACAACTATCATTTGTGTGTCTTCCTGAACTCCACTACTTTTGGGCTCACAAAACTAACTGAGAATAATTCTGATTTATGACTAAAAAATTACTTTCTGTTTTCTTTTTGGGAACACTATTTCTTGTTCAGGCGCAGGAAAAATCAACCGATATAGACAGTATTGAAATTCAGGGAAAACTGATTTCCATTCCTTATAAAATTGCTAACCAAAATATCACCATTATTACAAAAGAGGAGATCGAAAATTCTCCTGCAAAAAGCATTGATGAGATACTGCAACAGGTTCCGGGAATGGACATCAGAAGGAGAGGTGCAAATGGTGTACAAAGTGATTTGGGGTTCCGTGGAAGTTCTTCTGAACAGGTTCTTTTGCTATTAAACGGCATCAGAATGAGTGATTCTCAAACGGGGCATAACTCTATGAATTTACCGATCGATCTTGAAGATGTTGAAAGAATTGAAGTGATAAAAGGTCCCGGAGCAAGACGATTTGGGCAAAATGCTTTCGCCGGAGTGATTAATGTAATTACAAAAACGCATATCGGGAAAAGAGTAAAGATAAGCGCTGAAGGCGGAGATTATGAAACTTTCGGGTTTGGATTGAATGCCCAGTTGGGAAATGAAAAATTTTCAAATTCTCTTCAGGCAAATTCCAATTCTTCGCAGGGATATATGTACAACACGGATTATGAAATTCGAAATGTTTTTTATCAAAGTAAACTAGCGATAAAAGACGGTGATATCCGATTACAGGCTGGTTTTTCAGAGAAAAAATTTGGAGCCAACGGATTTTATTCTTCACCGAAAGCAGTCGATCAATATGAAGAAACACAGGCTTCTGTAGTAAGTCTGGCGCATCAGCAGACGTTTGGAAATCTTAAAATTCATTCGAATGTCTATTGGAGAAGAGGGCAGGATATGTACTTATACAACAGACAAAAACCTGAAATCTACCGAAATATGCACATCGGAAATAATGTGGGTGGAGAAGTGAATTCCAGCTACGAATGGGGGTTAGGAACTACAGGAATTGGTGTTGAATTAAGAAAAGAATTTTTAGCGAGTAATAATTTAGGACATCAGGATCGCTTTGTTTCTCAGGTTTTCTTTGAGCATCATTTTTCTTTGTTAGATAAAAAATTAAACATCAGTCCGGGAGTTTCCTGGGCAAATTATTCTAAAGAAGGAAGTTTTTTCTATCCTGGTTTAGATGTTGGATATAACTTTAATTCAAATAATAAAATCTACGGAAATATTTCTAAAGTTTCCCGTGTTCCTACTTTTACGGATCTTTATTATGTAAGTCCGACAGAACGTGGAAATCCAGATTTATTGCCTGAAAATGCCCTTTCAGCGGAAGTTGGATACCAATATCAAAACAAAGGACTTTTGGCGAAGGTAAGCGGATTTTTAAGGAATTCAGACAATTCAATTGATTGGATCAAACAGAGCTTAACAAGCCCGACTTGGTACGCTCAAAACGTAGGTGAAATCGAAACAAAAGGAATTGAAATTGAAGTGAACCACAGAATTTTAAATTGGTTAAAATATTCTGTAGGATATACTTATTTAGATAATAAAATTAATGCTTCTGGTGAATTTGTATCAAGATATATTATTGATAATTTAAGACATCAGGTGATTGCAAAATTGGAAACAAGATTCCTGCAAAACTTCACAAATGAGCTTGTTTACCGTTATAACGAAAGAGTGAATAACGGAAGTTATAACTTGTTGGACGAAAAATTAAGTTTTGTTAAAAGAGACTTTTCCGTGTATGTTTTAATTAATAATATTACAAATACTTCATATACAGAAACTTTTGGAGTTGCAATGCCGCAAAGATGGTTTCACTTAGGGTTTTCCTATAATATCAATATTAAATAATTGTTAATTAAGAATGAATCAAAGTTAATATTACGAAATTGTTAATTCAATTACATTTGCAAAAATTTTTTTCAAAGATGAAACTTTTTCTAGGTCTTAGTTTATTTTTAAGTCTTACATTTATTAAAGCTCAGGAACATATTTCCGGATTTGGAGCATTAACTTTAACTTACAAGTTTCACCCGAAATTTTTCCTTTACGCGGAAGGTCAGATGAGAAGCATCGATAAGTTTACTTACCCAGATTATTACGAAATAAAGGGAGGATTGGGGTATTATCTTACAAAAAATCACAAGCCTTTTATTGGTTTGGGAAGATATGCAACGTATAAAGAACATGCCATCAATAAAGAGGAATTCAGAGTTTGGCTGCAAGATGTAATTGATGTTAAAAAAGGGATCGTAAAATTTGAAAACCGTTTACGTGTTGAAAAAAGCTGGTTTTACGAACCACAGACAGATAAAAATTCAGAAAGAATGCGTTACCGTTACCGTTTGAATGTAAGTGTTCCATTGAATTCAAAAGAAGTAAAAAAAGGTACGATTTTCGCAAACGTTTATGACGAAATTTTCCTTGTAACCCCGATGAAACCTACGTTTGCAAGAAACAGAGTATATGCAGGAGGCGGTTATCAGATCGATAACAGTATCGGAGTTGCAGCAGGATATCTTTGGCAGAGAGAATTTAATGCAACCAACAACCAGAATTTTCATTTTCTGTACGTTGCTTTAAACATCAATATCGACGGGACAAATCATCCTGTGAAAACATTTGACTATCCGGGAGCGGATTAGGATGCTTTATCCAAATCCGCTTGGAAATCTATAAGTTGAATTTTATAATCAGAATATATTTTGTTAAGAATTGTTTGGTATTCATTAATTAAAGAATACACTGCATCTACTTCAGTTTGAATGTATTTATCATTATTAAAATAAATATATTCTGAGTTTATAAAATCTTTCAGCAATTTTTTGTTTTCGATTGATAAAAAGTCTTTATAACCAGATTCTTCAACAAAATGTTTTATGATATCTTTAAAAGGCTTTTCATTTTTAAGTAAGTTGGCTCTGTGTTTACGAATTTCTTCAACAGGCAAAGTTACCATCATAAACTGCAAATGAGGAATGAAATTATTGATTGAATTTTGAAATATATCATATTCACGATCCAATTTTGCAAACGTTTTATATTTTCCAATTAGAACTTTTTTGTCGCTTTCATCGGCTTTCTGATAAAAATGCTGAAAAATATTTTTATCATTTTCCTTAATCTCGGATTGAATATTTTCTAAATCTTTCGTAAATCTCGGAATTAATATTTTAGCTTCATTTGCTTTATATAGTCTTCCATCGCATTTGAATGTTTTAATTATTTTCGGATTTGCGACAAGATGTTTTAATGTATAAAGATCACTTTCAATGCCTACTTTTTCATGAGTTAACGAAACTTTTTTATCATTAAAGAAATCATTTTCTGTAGATTTTTCAATGTTAATTAATTCCTCAACATTTTCCAAAACGGGATTATGTCTTTCGTAATATCCGTTAAAATCTGTAAAAATGCTGTTGTAAGGATATTTTTCATTATAAAGCTCTAAAAATTTTTCATTGTCTTCCACAACCTCTCCGATATTTTTAATGCTGTATAAGGTTAAATATTTACTTGTCAAAGCCTTACAAATCTCATCAAATCCACGAATAATATTTTTTGCCAGTTCATTATTTTCCGGACGGTTTTTGGTTTGATTTTTCCAAATTGTTTCAACTCTCTGATCTGTTTCAGGATGGAAAGACCATTGATCTTCAATCTTAATTTTTGTTTTATTATAACGTGTAAGATCATCCAAATCAACCTTTGGAAGATTATTTTCATAAGAGTGATTGTTTCTTTCGCTGAAAACTTTCATTAAAATAGTCTGATTTTCGAAAAGATTTTCAGGAAGATATTTGTTGTCACTTTCTGCATAAAACATAAATGAACTGTTGAATGCAGCACTGCTTAAATCAAGTCTTAACAAAGAAGTTGCCTGTTCTTTTGGATTGGTAACATACGTTGCCACTGCATCAGCATGAAATTCCATTTCTCTTCTTAAAGACGCATTATTTTTGAACAAGAAATCAGAAAAAAGTTTTAAAATAGATTGAAAAACACTGATAAATCCTACAGCAATAATTCCTGTAAGCTGGAACACCCAATGTCCCGAACCATTTTTAATCGAGTTTTCAAAATCCTGATTATTGTAAACCGTATCGAAAATAATTTTTTCTGCCTGATTTACATATCCTCCGATTTTCATACTTCGTTGCGAGAAATGCCCAAATTCGTGAGCAAGAACGCTTTTAAGCTCACCAACCGTTGTAGAATTAATTAATCCCATTCCGATGGTAAGATTCTTTTTAACGGGCAAAAACATACTCCAGAAAAGGGAATTGTAACTTACACTTGCGTTAACTTCCGGAGAAAGAAAAACTTTTCCGGGTTTCTTAACTTTTGTTTCTGCAACAATTTCATTGATAATAGCAAAGAGTTCCGGCTGATTTTTTTCATCAATTTCAATTAAATGCCTGTTGCTGTAATTGCTTTTGATGAAAATAAATTTAATCAAAAAATAAAATACCAAAACACCGATTCCTACCATTCCTAATGCTATTGCTCCGGTAAAATAATTTACATTAATTGATACTATTTTTATCGCTCCATACCCCAATAAAAAGAGCATGAGGAGAGAAATTAAAATTAATATAAAATATACTACAAAAAATATCGAAACAGAAGCAATTGCAGAAATCAGCTTAGATCGGTAAGCTGATGAAATAGGGGGTAGGTTATTAGTCATTTTGTCTTTAATATTTATCAATCAGATAATGATAAGCTTTTAAATATTTATTAAATCTTTTAATATCTTTTGGTGTAAGTTCTCGGTTTACCCTTCTCAAATCCATGTTGTCGCGAAGATCATTTAGCTTTACAGCTACAGCAAGAGGTGATCTTTCTGTTCTTTTTACAAAATCATCGTAATTTTCATCAGGATCGAATTTTGTAAGGCAACTGATCGCGAAAATAATGTACTCGGGAAAACCCTGACCTCGTAAATAATCTAAACTGAACTCTTCAAGATTATCTTCTACAACATCATGCAGAACGCCAACGATTTTTTCGTCCATGGTTTTACCATATTCCATCACGCGCATTACGTGTGCGATATACGGAGCGTGGTATTTGTCGGTTTGACCTTTATGTGCCTTATCGGCTATTTTTATTGCTCGGTGGAGCATTTCGTCTTTTGTCATTTTATGTAAAGTAGACTACAAAAATAAAAAATGCTTCAAAATTTTGAAGCATTTAGTAAAATTTTATTTTAAATCTTTGTATTAAGAAATTGTTTCATCTTCTACACTGGCATGAGGAGCATTCGTTTTCACAGAATCGATGCCGTTTTCCATGCCGTTTTCAGATTCGTACATTTGGCTGCTTCCGATGACTTGTCCGTTTGCTGCTTTCAGATTAAAATAACTTCGGTTGTCTTTGGCTTTGTTCCTTTCAAATTTCGAATCGTCCTGAGCATTTTTTCTCACCGATTCTATTCCGTTTTCGCACGAAGGTTTGGAGCTATATCCTTGACTTGTAAGAATTACCTGTCCGTTTCCCGCTTTTAAATTAAATTGAAAATCGCCATCGTTTCTTTTGGAGATAATAAATTTTCCCATAGTTTATAAATATTTTGAGTTTCTGGTTTAAGTTTTTTATTTTGTAGTTTTCTCCGTGTTTTTTGATTTTTCCGGAGGAGTTGAATTAAGCATTTTATAATCTGTTGTATCTCTTTTCTTGCTTCTGATTCTCGAATAAATCGCAGTATCTCTAGGTGTGGCATTTGGCATTTTGTAAAGGCTTTTTTGTTGATCTGATCTCTGCGGAGGTTGTATTTTCTTAGAATCTAATTTGAAAAGCTTAGTTGTATCAGATCTTGGAATTAATTTTTTTTTCTCTTTTTCCTGAGCGGAAGCGGAGATTGAAATAAATGTAATTGCTACTAACAATAGTCTCATTATCGTGAATTTTTTATTAAAATTAATAATTTTTTTCTAATTATAAAGGGTTTAAAATTTTATCTGTTAATTTATGATTTAATTGATCATTCATTTTTTGCGGTCGCAAATTCCTAGCCCCGATTGTAATGAAAATCCTTTTTTGAAAAAAAAGATTGCAATGGAAAGCGGGATTAAGCTTCAAATAAAAATTAAAAAAGTCTATGTATAGGACAATTGAAATCCTTCAGTTATTACTATCCAAGAAAAATAATTTGAAATCATCAAATAAAAATCATTACATTTGAAATTCACATTAAAAAACTAAACTATGAAATGGTACTTAAAAGTATTAAAACAGTACGCAGATTTTAGCGGAAGAGCGAGAAGAACGGAGTATTGGATGTATGTTTTATTCAACATAATCTTTGCAATTGTTGCAATTATTTTGGATAATGTCTTAGGATTAAAATTTACACCAGAAATACCTTATGGGTATATTTATTTCCTTTATGCTATCGCGACTTTGATTCCTGGATTGGCTGTATCTGTCAGAAGATTACATGATGTTGATAAAAGTGGATGGTTTATATTAATTTCTTTAATTCCGATTATTGGTGGGATTTGGTTATTGATTTTAAATGCAACTGAAGGAACACATGGAAGAAATCAGTATGGTGAAGATCCAAAAGGAAACTTCAACGAAATTAATGAAATTGGTCAAAAACAATTTTAATATCATAAAAAAACCGGAATTTACTTCCGGTTTTTTTATGTGTAAACATTTAATTAATAATGTCCTTTTTGGATGAAATGAGCAGCTATTTTTTCTGTTAATGCCACAACATTCGGATGATTGGTATATTTTGTAAATCTTCTTAATCCTGAAAGCATCATTCTCTGTTCGTCACCTTCCGCGAAAGAAACAATTCCTTCTTTTGCAGAAGTAATGATTTTCTCAACCGCTTTATATAGATTTAACTGAGCCATTGCAGCTTCCACAGAGTCTGCAGAGAAATGTTTTTCTGCTCTTAGAACCGCAGATTCTGCCATATAGATTTGGTTCAGAATTTCAGAAGCATTTAATAATAAATGTTGCTGTTTCTCAATATCCATCATATATTTTTGAAGGGCAGCACCCGAAACCATTAAGAAAACTTTCTTAAGATTAGCAATAATTGCTTTTTCTTCACTCATAAATTCAGAATAATCCGGAACTTCGAATGACGGAATTCCCATTAACTCTTTGCTGATCGCCATTGCAGGAGAAAGTAAATCTAATTCTCCCTTCATTGCTCTCTTAATCAACATTCCAACCGCCAAAAGTCTGTTGATTTCGTTGGTTCCTTCGTAAATTCTACCGATTCTAGCGTCTCTCCATGCAGATTCCATCGGTGTGTCTTCTGAGAATCCCATTCCACCGTAGATTTGGATTCCTTCGTCTGCTGTATTTTGAGTAAGATCTGATACAAAAACTTTTAGAATTGAAGCTTCTACAGCGAATTCTTCAACACCTTTTAGTTCAGCTTGTTGATGATCCATTCCTCCTGCAACCAATTCTGCAATTTTATCTTCAACATTTTTTGCTAAACGATAAGATCCTGCTTCACTTACAAAAACTCCCGTTGACATTTCAGCAATTTTCTTTCTGATCGCTCCAAAAGTTGAGATAGAAACTCCAAACTGCTTTCTTTCATTTGAATATTGAATAGAGTGGTTTAAAATTCTTCTTTGCCCGTCAAGGTTTGCAGCAGCTAACTTGATTCTACCAACATTTAATGCATTCAAAGCGATTTTGAAACCGTTGTTTCTTTCACCCAGCATATTCTCAACAGGAACTTTCATATCATTGAAGAAAACCTGACGGGTAGAAGACGAGCGAATACCTAATTTGTGCTCTTCTTCACCGAAAGTCAGACTTTCTGGATTCTCCAATTCAGAACGGTTGATTACAAAACCTGTGATGTTTTTATCATCATCAATTTTAGCAAACAACGTGAATGTATCTGCAAAACCTGCGTTTGAGATCCACATTTTTTGTCCGTTGATGATATAATGTTTTCCATCCTCAGACAATCTTGCTCTTGTTTTTCCTGAATTGGCATCAGAACCTGCATCCGGCTCAGTCAAACAATAGGCTCCGAATTTTGTTCCTGTCGCTAAATCCGGAAGATATTTCTTTTTTAATTCTTCACTTCCGTAAAGTAGAGTCGGAAGCGTACCGATTCCTGTATGCGCTCCATAAGCCGTTGCTAATGAACCGTTTCCTCCAGAAACATAATCACAAGCCAACATTGTGCTCACGAATCCCATTCCAAGACCACCATATTCTTCAGGAACTGTGATTCCTAGTAATCCCATTTCTCCAAGCTGACGCATGGTTTGTTCTGTTAAAGCATAATCTTTCTTCTCAAAACGATCATGGTGTGGAATTACTTCTCTATCTATAAATTCTTTCGCAGAATCGCGAAGCATTTTTTGTTCTTCATTCAGTTCTTCAAGACTGAAAATTTCGTTTGCAGGAATTTCTTTAATTAAGAATTCTCCACCTTTTACAATATTTCCCATTTAATATTTGATTTTTTTTCTTATTATTTTTTTTTGAGACTTTTAGATAATAGACGGATAGAGGATAGACTTTTTCACTCTTTTAAAAGTTAATTTATTATCTATGTTCTATCAGTCTGTTATCTTTTAGTCCTTATTAAGCATATTCTGAAATACTATTGTTGCTCTTTGAAATTCTTCAATTTTTATTTCAAACACTTCGCAATTTTCATCAGAAAAATATTTTCTATGATTTGCTAACAATATTTGAGTTTGCAATTCAAAAGATGAACCCAAAGAAATATCTAAAAAATGACTAAAAGACTTATTTGTTCTGCTTGAACCTTCAGCTATATTTAAAGGAATAGAAATTGAGCATCGATCCATTTGGCTTTTTAAACCATATTTTTCATAAGCCGGAAAAGTATCGGTAAGATCTAAAGTCCCTCTTGATAATTCCATACCCATTTTCCAAATTTTAAGCTTTTTAAAATTGTGTCTTTTAAAATCATTCATCATTTTTTCTTGTGTGTTTCTAATCTATTATCTATCAGTCTATTCTCTTTTTGTCTTTAAAGTAATTCAAAAATTGAAGCTGCACCCTGTCCAGTTCCCACACACATAGAAACCATTCCGTATTTGTTTCCACGTTTTCTCATTTCGTCAAGAAGTTGAACCGTTAATTTTGTTCCTGTACATCCAAGTGGGTGACCTAAAGCGATGGCACCCCCATTTACATTTAAAATATCAGGATTTAAACCTAATTCTTTTTTAATCGCAACGGATTGCGATGCGAATGCTTCGTTTAACTCGATTAATTCAATATCTTTTAATTCTAAACCTGCCTGTTTTAAAGCTTTTGGAATAGCATAAATCGGTCCCATCCCCATGATTCTTGGTTCAAGACCTGCAGCTGCATAAGCGACTAATCTAGCTTCCGGTTCAAGTCCTAATTCTTTTACCATCTCTTCACTCATCACCATTACGAAAGCGGCGCCGTCACTCATTTGAGATGAATTTCCGGCAGTTACACTTCCTCCGTTGGCAAAAACTGGTCTTAATTTAGCTAAACCAGCTAAAGAAGTATCTGCTCTTGGACCTTCATCTACTGAAAAATCAAACTTTTTAGTCTGCATTTTCTGGTTTTCATCCAGGAAATTATATTCAACAGGAATCGGAACAATCTGGTTGGCAAATTTTCCTTCCTGATTGGCTTTTAAAGCCTTCATGTGAGACTCAAACGCAAACTGATCCTGTTCTTCTCTTGTAATCTTGTATTGTTTTGCTACTTCTTCTGCGGTGTAACCCATTCCCCAATAATAATCAGGATTTGTTTTGGCAATATCTGTTTCAGGAACCGGTTTGTAACCACCCATCGGAATGTAAGACATTGATTCTGTTCCTCCTGCAATAATACAATCAGCCATTCCAGCCTGAATTTTTGCAGATGCAATCGCAATCGCCTCACTTCCGGATGCACAATATCTATTAACTGTAACTCCCGGAACTTTGTCTGTATTTAAACCCATCAAAGAAATCAAACGTGCCACATTCAAGCCTTGTTCAGCTTCTGGCATCGCGTTTCCTACGATAAGGTCATCAATTCTGTTTTTGTCTAATTGCGGAAGTTCAGCCATTAATTTTTCAATCACGGTTGCCGCCATTACATCGGGTCTTGTAAATCTTAAACTTCCTTTTGGTGCTTTTCCAACGGCAGTTCTGAAACCCTTTACTATATATGCTGTTTTCATATTTTTTGTTTAATTAAATTGTTTTGAGAGTTTTGCCTCGTAGAGGTATACTGTTCATAGGTTTTTTGTTTTGCAATATGTGCGGAGCTCCGTAGGAGCGACCTGTTAATCTTAAATCCACTCAAATAAATATTTCGGATCATATTCAATTTCAAATTTTGACATAAAATCCAAATATTCTTCTTGAAATGTTTTCTTTTTATGATGTTCTTCTTGATTTAAAATATATTTAACAACAGAATCTAAACTGCTTTTAGAATAAGAAAAAGCTCCGTATCCTTCCTGCCAATTAAATTTTCCATTCATCCATCCTTTTTCATTAATGAATTTTGATGAACCTGATTTAATATCTCTTACTAAATCTGAAATTGAAACTGTTGGACTCATACTTACAAGAATATGTATATGATCCGGCATTGCAAAAACTGCGAATAATTTTTGATTTCTATGAGAAATAATACCTGTAATAAATTTATGTAATTCTTCTCTGTTTTCTTTTGAAATCAGATTTTGTCTGCCTTTGACAGCGAAAACAATTTGAATATAAATTTGTGTGTATGTATTTGCCATAAAAATTAACAGGTCGCCTCTACGAGGCTCGATGTTTTCTAAAATTATTCTGCTATTAACAGTTCGCTCCTACGGAGCTCGCCATTAATTTCTCAAAGGTTTCCCATTTTGTAACATATACTGAATTCTCTCCAATGTTTTTCTTTCTCCACAAAGTTGCAAGAACGTTTCTCTTTCAAGATTCAATAAATATTGTTCCGTAACGACTGTAGGTTCGGAAAGATTTCCGCCGACCATCACGTTGGCCAATTTATCTGCAATTTTTTTGTCGTGTTCAGAGATGTAATTTCCGGTTAACATTTGGTCGGTTCCTACATAGAACATTCCCAATGCATCTTTACCAAGAACTTTTACTTTCTGTTCGATTGGTTGCGTGTAGCCTTGCTCAGCTAATAGTTTTGCAACTTTTTTAGCTTCTGCAATCTGTCTGTTTTTGCTTACAGAAACGATGTCTTTTCCTTTTTCAAGAATTCCCATATCGTAGGCTTCGTAAGCGGAAGTTGCCACTTTACCCATTGCGATATTCATGAAAGCTTCGCGAAGTCTGTTGTTTTTCACATCATCGTTATGGAATTCTCTTGAAGTTCTCAGTGTCAATTCTTTCGTACCACCGCCGCCGGGAATTACACCAACTCCGGTTTCAACCAAGCCGATGTAAGTTTCTGCTGCTGCAACCACTCTGTCGGCGTGCATAGTCATTTCACAACCACCACCAAGTGTCATTCCGTGAGGAGCAACTACGACAGGAATTGAAGAATAGCGAACTCTCATCATCGATTTTTGGAAATAGGCAATTGCCATATTCAAATCATCCCAATCTTGTTCGATTGCCATCATTAAAATCATTGCTAAATTCGCTCCGACAGAGAAATTTGTTCCTTGATTTCCGATAACTAATCCATCATATTCTTTTTCAGCTAAATCAATTGCTCTGTTCAATCCATCCAATACTTCGCCTCCTAAAGAATTCATTTTAGAACGAATCTCGAAGTTGATAATTCCGTCTCCTAAATCTTCAATTGCAGCACCTGAATTGCTCCAAAGTGTTTTGTTTTTTCTGATATTATCTAAAATAATGAAAGCATCCTGACCCGGAATTTTGTTGTATTCACCAGAGTTTTTATCAACATAAATAGTTTGTCCTTCATCATTAACTTTATAGAAAGTCTCTACATTTTTAACCCAATCTGAAACCTGATAACCAGCTTCTGTCGCTAATTCAATACCTTTTTGAACTCCAACAGCATCCCAGATTTCAAACGGACCGTTTTCCCAACCGAAACCGGCTCTCATGGCATCGTCGATTTTGTAAACTTCATCTGAAATTTCAGGAACTTTATGCGAAACATACGCGAATAATGCTCCTAAAGATTTTCTGTACAATTCTCCGGCTTTATCTTTTCCGCCAATTAAAACTTTAAATCTATCAATTGGCTTGTCAATATTTTTAGTTAATTCTAAAGTCGGGAAAGAAGATTTTCCTTGAAGTTCATATTCTAAAGTATCAAGGTTCAATCCATGAATTTCAGATTTTCCTTCTGCATTTTTCACTTTTTTGTAGAAACCTTGTTCTGTTTTGGAACCTAACCATTTATTATCAACCATTTTTTGGATATAATCAGGTAGGGCAAAAACATCATTGAAATCATTAGCTTCGGCACCGCTTTGACGAACGCCGTTTGCAACCATCACCAATGTATCCAGACCAACAACATCCGCAGTTCTGAATGTTGCAGATTTTGGACGGCCAATTACAGGACCTGTTAATTTATCAACTTCAGAAACGGTTAAACCTAATTTCTGAACATTGTGAAGCAAATCCATCATCGAGAAAACTCCGATTCTGTTCGCGATAAACGCTGGAGTATCTTTCGCTAAAACGGTTGTTTTACCTAAGAATTTTGCTCCGTAATTCATATAGAAATCAATGATTTCCGGATTTGTATCATTTGTCGGAATAATCTCTAAAAGAGGAAGATATCTTACAGGGTTAAAGAAGTGTGTTCCTGCAAAATAATGTTTGAAATCGTCGCTTCTTCCTTCCACCAACATATTAATTGGAATACCTGAAGTATTTGAAGAAACTAAAGTTCCCGGTTTTCTGAACTGTTCGATTTTTTCGTAAACTGATTTTTTGATGTCGAGTCTTTCAACCACCACTTCAATAATCCAGTCTGTATTTTTTATTTTGGGTAAATCATCATCAAAATTTCCAACCTTAATTCTATCTGCAAATTTTGGAGAATAGAGTAGAGCCGGACTTGCCTTTTTAAGTTTTTCAAAGTTTTCGGAAGCGATTCTGTTTCTTACCGCTTTGTCATCTTTGGTCAAACCTTTTTTCTGTTCTGCTTCAGTGAGTTCAAAAGGAACAATATCCAAGAGCGAAACTTCTACGCCAATATTGGCAAAGTGCGCTGCAATACCGCTTCCCATAATTCCTGAACCAAGAACTGTAACGTGTTTGATTCTTCTTTTCATTTGATTTATTGATTTGTATATTATTTTTTATTATTAAGATCCGTCGCAATTTTCATGATTTCGCACATCACTTCTTTGAAAGTTTCCAGTTTTTCGGGTGCTATTTTATCCATTACTCTTTTGTTGAAATTCACGACAACTTCTTTAGACATGTTTCTGGAATTCAATCCTTTATCTGTAAGTTTAATAATCACCTCACGTTTGTCTGTAGTGGTTTTTTCTTTATAGATATATCCGTTGTCTTCGAGAAGTTTAATGATTCTTGTGAGGGAAGTTGGTTCGATCGCCATTTTAGGTCCCAAATTGGTACTTCTGGTTCCTTCTTTCGGGTCAATTTTAAGAAGAGTAAGGGCTTGTACCGCCGTAGAATCATGCTCCTGAGCCAATTCTGTGTACATTTTTGAAACAGCCAGCCAGGTCTGTTTTAAAATTAAATCTACGTTTTCTATTTTATCCTTATTATTATCCATCATATTTTGCTGTAATGGTTTTACCCAAATTTAGTAAATATTATGCATGCATAGTATTTATTAACGTTAAAATTTGTTAATAGACTGATAATAAAATGATTAAATTGTATGATTTGCATAATACTATGCATGCATAGTATATGAAATATTTAATAAAAAAGAGGTATTAATAAATGATTTTCACGAAATTAACAATTTCTTCAAAAGATTCACATTGTTGTTTTAAAGAATCATTAGAAATTACCCAAAAGTTGTTTTGATACTCAAAATTTAGGGCAGAAAGATCTTTTTGAAAATTTTTTTGAAGCAAAGAATACAACATTTCCTTATAGAAATCCGGCGCAATAATATTTGGAGCTACAAATTTTTCATTGATTTGAAATAAATAAGCGTTGGTAAGCTCCGTGTGCTGAATTAAAATGTCCTCAACAATTCCTGAATATAGATGATTGTCTTTCACATACCAGATTTTGTCCGCAAATTCTTTTGCCAGTCGCCAATCATGAGATGAAAATAAAATCAATTTGTTTTGTTCCTGAGCTAATTTCCGAAGTGTTTTTAAGATGATAATTTTATTTTTTTCATCTAAATGTGTGGTTGGTTCATCAAGAATAATGATAGGAGAGTTCTGCGTTAAAGCCCTTCCAATAAAAGCTTTTTGAAGATTACCGTCTGAAAGGTTTTTAAGAAAAGTATTTTTATATTGAACTAAATCGAGTTCTTCGATGATATGCGAAACTTCGTCTCTATCTTCTTTTTTAAGCTCAAAATAAAAAGGATAATAGATATATTTTCCCAGCGATATTAAGTCTTCAACCGTATAATTCTGCGGAATAATTGACTTTGAAAAAACAACTGCAATATTTTCTGCGATTTCCTTAACGGAAAGATTTTTTACACTTTTATTATTGATAGAAATTTCTCCGCTTAAAAGAGGAATCTGATGTAAAATAGATTTAATTAACGTTGTTTTGCCTACACCATTGTTACCAATCAACAGACATACTTCTCCTAAATTCAAATTAGCGGTTGCATTTGAAATTAGGGTTTTGCTGTAGCCGATATTGGCTTTGTTTATTTGTAGGTGCATTTTGTTGGTTTTCGCAAAGGCGCAAAGTTTTTTTACAAAAATACTGTTTTAAGGCACAAAGAATTTGACAAAGTCAAATTTTAATGTTGATTATTTATACGAAATTTATCATTCTTGTCACCCCGTTTTTGAAAAGATCACTTTGAAAATTGATTAATAATCCTAATTTACAATTTGTCATTTTCAAATAAGTTAGAAGTTGTGATTTATGTGTTGGATTAATGTAATCAACTGTTTTAATTTCTAAGATTAATTTATTTTCTACAATCATATCTAATCTGAAAGCGTTTTCAATTTTTAATTCTTCATAAATAATTGGAAGTAACTTTTGTTTTTCAACAAAGAGTCCGAGTTTTGTTAATTCATAGAACAAACATTCTTCATAAACGTGTTCAAATAATCCTGCACCGAGTTTCTTGTGTATTTTTAATCCTGTCTCAAAAACTATTTTTGATAATTCATTTTCTGTCATTTGTGTTGTGTTTTATACTAATTTGAATAATGCAAATATGTAGTTTTAAATTTTATCGAAGATAAAATCCTTGCGTCCTAAAACACAAACTTAAAGAAAATAACTTTGTGCCTTTATGAAAAACCAACAACTCATACTTTATTCTGCCTTAAAAGCATCATCAAAATCACAGGAATTCCAAAAACGGAACTTATCACATTCAAAGGAATCTGAGATTTTTCTGCAATAATGGAGAAAAAAAGCATCATCAATATTCCCAAAAACATATTTAAAATCCATTGCTGCCAAAGTTTTGCGGGATTATAAATCAATCTGCAAAAATGCGGGACAATAATTCCAATGAATAAAATTGGACCCAAAAACGCTGTCACCGAAGCCGAAAGTAAAGAAGAAGCAACAATAATAAATAGTTTAAGCCTATTCAAATTTACTCCCAGACTTTGCGCGTATGAAGTTCCTAATGAATTTCCAATCAACGGTTTTATCGTTTTAAAGCAGACAAATAATCCAATAAAAACTAAAGTTGATAATACATAAATCTGATTTCTCGTCACCATATTATTTGCTCCGAAAGACCACAAAATATAGTTCTTAAGGCTTTGATTTTCAGCATAAAACTGAAGCAAAGAAACAATAGCTCCCGCAAAAGCTGAAACCAAAAATCCAAATATGATTAAATAAGATTTATCCTGAAATTTATTAGACATAGAAAGCAAAATCAACATCAAAAGTAAACTTCCGATAATAGAAGATAAACTTAAAAAGCTGTTTTGGAGAAAATCCGGAAGCGAAATGTCGTACGAAAAGAAAATATAAAAGGCAACAGATAAACTCGCGACAGAAGTAATTCCTAAAATATCGGGTCCAGCCAAAGGATTCTGAAAATATTCCTGCATTAAAAAACCGGAAGTCGGAATGGAAATCCCCGCCAAAAGCATAACCAAAACACGATTTACACGAATTTCAGCAATCTGACTGTTAGTAGATTCTGTAAAGAAATCCTGAAATTTTAAACTTAAAAATCCTGTGTTCAGATTAATAATCGCAGTTAAAATAATGGCGATTAATAAAAACAAACACAGGATCTTAAACTTATTTGACATAAAAAGTCTTTAAGTTTTATTTTAAAAGAGAATTGATTTTTTCATTAAGCTGTTCTTCGCTTATCATTCCCAGAGTTTCATCGGTTTTATCACCTTTTCTCATGAAAGTGAACGGAATTGCACCGCCGTCCCATTGTTTAAAATTACTCTTGAAAAAGTTTCCGTCCAGAAGTTGTCCGTCCAATAGAACTGTATGATCTTGAATCCCGTGCTCTGTCGTAAAGCGAGGAACATCAGAATTCCAGACATCTTTTTGATCTAAACTTACAAAAGTAATTTTTACAGGTTTCCCGTTTAATTCCTGAATTTTATTCTTAAAATGAGGAATCTCTTTTACGCAAGGTCCACACCATGTTGCGAAGAAGTTAGTTACATACAACGTATCATTTTTCTTACCCAAAAACTCAGAAGTTTGTTTAGGAGTAACAACTTTTAAAGCAACTGGTGCAACTACGGGTTCGGAAGTTGCCGTGGAGTCTGTGGTTACAACGTTGTCGTCATTTTTCTGACTTTCTTTTTTGCAGCTCGACAATGCAAACAAAACAAGCGTGGATAAAATTATCTTCTTCATAATTATTTTTTTCTCTATTTTTGATATTGAAGTATGGAACAACAAATCTATAAGGGGAAACTGACGCAGTTTCACCGCCTAAAAATAGCGAAAAAGGAAGAACTGACCAAAAATACTTTTTCTCTGGAATTCGAAATTCCTGAGAATTTGAAGGAGAATTTCATATTTAATGCAGGGCAGTTTGTCAGCGTAAAATTTCGATCTCACGGGCAGGATGTCATTAATGATTATTCAATGACTTCAGCACCGTATGAGCAAAAAATATCTTTGGGAATAAAGGTGAATTCTCCCGATGGAGCAACTTCAGAATTATTCAAAAATTATAACGAAGGTGATGAATTATGGGTAAGTGAACCCAGCGGAAGGTTTACTTTAGTTTCAAAGCCTCATGAGTTCAGAACGATTGTTGGCTTTGCAGCAGGAATAGGAATTACACCTATTTTAAGTCATTTTAAAAATATTCTTCATAATGAACCAAGAACAAGATTATTTTTATTTTTTGGAAATAAAAGTTCGGCAGATTTAATTTACAGAGATCAGTTGGATAATCTGGCAAGAATATATGACGACAGATTGCAGATTTTTTACTTTTTTTCACAAGAAAAACAATCTAATAATTTCTTTTACGGAAGATTGGATGAGAAGAAATTGGGGTTAATCATTAATCAAATTCTACATCTGGATGATACTGATGAAGAATCTACTATTTGGGATGCGGTGGATGATGTTTTAATTTGCGGGAAAGGAGAGATGATTAAAAATTTGGCAAACGCATGTTATCATCACGGAATTCCTAAGAAAAATATTCACTTTGAGCTTTTTGAAGAATTTAATGACGATATTTATCCGGTAGAAATTGAATTCCCTCTGATTGAAAATGTAAATGTTGAATTTAAGATGCTGGGACAAAATTTCCATGCCCAATTGCCCGACAATAAAGAAAAAATCTTACAGCAATTGCTGATTCAGAAATTTCCTGTACCTTACTCTTGTAAATCCGGGATCTGCGGAAGCTGCGAATGTGTGTTGGAAGAAGGTGAAGTCGAACTGCTGGAAAATGAATATTTAACGGAAAAAGAAGAGGAGAGAGGACATATTTTAGCTTGTATGTCTATTGCAAAAAGCAAAAAAATAAAGCTTAATTTTGATTTAACTTGAGGATCGTAAAAAACATATTTAACTTAATTTTCATATCAATAGAAATTGGAATTCTCTTGATATGCCTTGCTAATGCCTGGGTTTTCGCGCTTACAGACGGTAGAACTTACACCAAAATCTCAAAAATTCCGCCAAGGGAAATTGCTTTGGTTTTGGGAACTTCTCCGAAGATGAGATCGGGGCTTTCGAATCCGTATTTTACCAAAAGAATGGATGCGGCGGCTTTGCTTTATCATCACGGAAAAATAAAGCAAATCATCGTAAGTGGTGAAAAAAGTAAAGGTTACAATGAGCCAAATGCCATGAAAAATTATTTGGTTTATCAGGAAGGTGTACCAGAGGAAATTATCGTTGAAGATCCGAAAGGTTTTAATACTTACAAAAGTATTTTGCGCTGTAAAGATGTTTACAAAAAAGATAATGTGATCATCGTTTCACAAGGATTTCACAATCTTCGCGCTTTGCTGTTCGCAAGAAATAATAACATGAATGCTTTGGGGTTTGATGCACAGGATGTTACAAAACCGGAAAGTTACTACAGAAACCAGTTTAGGGAAATTCTCGCCCGAACGGTTGCTGTTGTCTACTTTGCATTGGGAGTTTCGCCGGACTAGTGAAAATTTTCAATCAGCTTTCCTTTTTTAAGGAATAAAAAGACACTTACTACCTTAATATATGAATGTTAACAAACTATTTTACACTATTGAAATTACTGACAAACCGGCCTGGGAAAAAACAATTAAGCAATGTATTTTTTATGATATTTACCACACCTACTTCTATCATTCTTTAGAAAGTTCTTTTCCGTCTGTCTTATTTGTGTCGGAGTTTAATGATGAACTTATCGTTTTTCCTTTTAAAGTAAGAAATATAGAAGATACCGGTTACTTCGATCTTACTTCTGTTTATGGATATTGTGGACCAATTTCCAATAAGAAATTTAATGATTTATCGAAAGAACATTTTGCGTTTTTTCATGATGAATTTGCAAAATTTTGTAATGAGAATTATGTCGTTTCTATTTTCTCAAGATTGCATCCTTTAGTGGATTACAGCTCCTTTTTTGAAGATTTGGGAGAGGTTGCAGATATTAATAAAACTGTTGTGATTGATGTTGCTCAACCAAGAGAAAATCAGGTAAAGGAGTATCGGAAATCTACAAGACATGAAATCCGTTATTTAAGAGAGAAAAACTATTCTATAATCGAAACGAAAGATCCTAAAGACATCGATAATTTCATTGAAATGTATTACAAAACGATGGAAAAAGTCCGTGCTTTCGAACGATATTATTACAATAGAGATTATTTCCACGGTTTTTTGAATAACGACGATTATGAAGTGATGCTTTTAATGGCAGAAAAAGACGGAGAATATGCAGCAGGAGGTATTTTTACCGTGGTTGGAAATGTGATGCAATATCATTTGGCAACGACTGCTGAAAAATATATTTCTGATGCACCTATGAAACTTATTCTTGACGAAGCAAGGAAAAGAGCGATCGACAGAAACTTAGAATTTCTGCACTTGGGAGGCGGATTCGCAGGAAGGGATAATGATAATTTATATCTTTTTAAATGTGGTTTTTCTAAAAACAGGCTTCAGTTTTCAGTTTGGAAACATATTACCGATACCGAGCAATACGACAAATTAGTTGCGTATGTGGATATCTGGAGAAAAGTGAATAATTTCTTCCCCTTGTACAGAAATTAGGAATAAAATTAAGTATGAAGCAAAACGCTCATACGATAAGAATATTCATTGGTTTGATCGAAAATCTGAATTTTTAAATTATGCTTTTGAGCAATATTTTCAAATTCAGATTTTTGCCACCATCTTCCCATTCCACTTAGGAAAATGTCTCCGGATTGAACAGCTTTTTCATAATTTGCCTTTCTTTCAGGGGTATTATAGAAATTCCATTTGTTTTCGTCATTTGGAATATTGGTAAGATAAAATCTAAATCCGTCAGAAATTCCCGAAACTCTTTCAATTACTTTCTCTATATCTTCCGGCAAAAAATACGCGGTAGCATCATTCATTAATACTTTCTGAATGGTGGGCAGATCTTGGCTAAATATTTTTGTGAAATCTTCCTTACCGTTTCCTACAACATAGTCAATATTTTTATTTGACTTAAATTTAACAGCAGCTTCAATTAATGATTCTGTAAAATCAAATGCATAAATGTGTTTTACGATCTGAGATAATGGGAATGTAAATAAGCCGTTTCCACAACACATTTCCAAGAGAATATCAGAATGATTTAATTCTAATTTTTCAACAATATCATTAATAATATTCTCAAAAACTTCTTTTGAAATAGGAGCCTGATTAGCTGTTTTTCCTACCTGAAAATACAAATCATCTTCATTTGTAGGTTCAATTGCCCTATAATTTTCCCAGAATTTTTTCCACTGATCGCTCATGTATGTTTATTTTATTAGTTTTTAGAACGGATATCCAAATGCGATATTTAATGTAGGTTTAAATGGTTGGAAATATTTTAATCTCCATCTGTCACCATCAGGTTTGTTCGGATCATACATTTTATAGGCTAGATCTAATCTTAAAGTGATGTAGGCAACATTTACTCTCAATCCAAATCCACTACCAATACCCATCTGACCTAAGAATTTATTAAATTTAAACTCATCACCATAACCGTCATTATAGTTTTTAAGACTCCATGTATTCCCGATATCTGTGAAAAGTGCACCTTCATACATATCATTAAAAGGAACTCTGAATTCGATATTTGTAGTTAGTTTTAAATTATCCGTCATATAAGTACGAACTCTTTCATCAACCTGAGAATCTGCAGGTCCAAGACCTCCAAAAGCAACCCAAGCTCTGATGTCATTTGATCCACCATTAAAATAAGACCGAATAACAGGCATATTGGAAGAGTTTCCATAAGGAATTCCAACTCCTACAAACTGTCGCAAAACCAATGTGTTATTGCTAAATTTAAAATATTTTCTGATATCAAAATCAAACTTAACAAATTGGGCATAAGGAATTCCAAAAATAGTTCTTTCAGGGCTTGTTACGATTCCTCCATCATTTCTTTTCTGATTGAAAATACTGAAAACATTTCCTGCTAATTCCACTTTTCCATTAAAATAGAAAGCATTAGGATAATCTTTTTTTCCAATTTCGTTATATACAAAATTGTAGATCAAAGAAGAGATCAAAACATCCTGAGTTTGTCTGTCTTTATTTACCAAAGTTCCGATGAATGCAGTATAACGATCGATACCGGTTTGATCTAATCCGTCTTGATAATCAATATCTTCTGTGATTTGTTGAGATACCTGATCGATGGTTAGTAATCCAGCAGCAAACTTTTGCCCTGTTGCAGGATCGTGAATGAAATAATCATTAAAAATCTCTTTTCGAATTTCATTATCATTTACAAAATAATCGTAATACGCTGATTTATTTTTAGTTAAACTCAACTGCGTGTTGAAAAGTGTTAATCTGTGGGAAACCCTATCATTTACAGTTGCTAAATAATTTAAACCTGTATTAAAGTTTACCCTTCCCAGACCGATATTATTCTGAACCGAAGCTCCTAAAACAATTGATGAAGTAGGGCTGTATCTCTTAGGTAATAATTTATAATAATCGAATGGTAAAAGCAGTCTCGGAAAGTTCAAAGAAGCCTGAGCAGATATTTCGTATGCTAAAACCCTGCTGCTGATATCTTTTGTGCTTCGGATTGAGCCAAATGTACCCGCCAAACTCGTGGAAAGGTTTTCTGCGCCTCCAAAAATATTTCTTGTTGTAAGATCAATAGAAGGCGAAACTCCTAGATTTAAAAGTTGTGAATAATTGATATCTGTACCAACTTTTAACTCATATTTAGGAAGCGGTTTCAAAATGTACATCACATCTACGATACTGTCATTGGGTGTTGTTCCTCCGCCATGTCTTAAAGAATCTCTTGATTTAAGAATGCTGAAGTTATTCATAGACAATAAATTCCTTTTGGTAAGATCCAGTTTTTTCTGATCATACACTTGCTTATGCCCAACTGTAATTCCGCGCCAAATCGCTCTTGAGTCGTATTTATTATTCGACTTATGAAATCTGATTCCTCTTAAGCTATCAGTTCTTGTATGCCTTGGATAATCGCTCATCTCATCAACAATCGCGACATCAATATTTCCGATTGTTGCTTTTTTGTACGGTCTATCTAAAGAATCTTTATGAATTTCAAGCGTTAAAGGAACTTGTTTTTTGCTTTTCAGTGAATCGGCAACGAAATAAATTTCATCTCCAAGACTGTTAAAACGATAATATCCATAATCTCTCATGAGATCATTAATCCTTGTAACTTCTTTTTCAAGCACGGTTTGATCCAGAATATTTCCTTGCCTCACCAAACTTTCACTAAGCTTTTGCTGATAAATATTTTTAACAACAGGATCGGTAATATTGTAATAATATTCTTTAATATAGGTTGGATCTTTGTGCGTAATAAAATACGTAACGGCTGCTTTTTTCGCAGCAGAATCAAGGTCTTGTTTGAATCTTACTTCTGCATCCCAATATCCACGATAAGTTAGTCTTTTTTCGATAGATTCTGCACCTTTTTCTGTTTTTGTCTGATCCAGAATAACCGGAGCAGATCCCCAACTGTGATACAATCTATCAAAGAATAGGCTTTTTCCAACACTACTTTTCATATCATATTTAACGAAAAGAGAATCTCTTAATTTTTGATCTCTCAATTCATTAGGATACGTCATGTATTCGTTGAGAAGGGTGTCGTATTTTGGATTGGCTGCATTGTACAGCCACAAACTTAAAGGCATGAAAAGAAACTGCCTCTTATTGGGCTTTTGCTGAACATAGCTTTTCAGTTCGCTGTCGAAAGGCTCTTTTTTATCTTCGAATTCAAAACTATTTTTGGTAAGCAGATATTCACCATCCGGAACTTTCTTCGTAGTACTACAAGCATAAAGTAGACCCACAAATGTTGCAAATGATATAATTTTATAATACTTTTGAGGAGAATTCTTATAATGCTTACAGCTCATACAATAAAAGTTTTACAATCTTTAGATAAAAAGAAGTTCAGACAAAAATACAATTTGTTTTTGGTTGAAGGTAATAAAATCATTTGTGAACTTTTCGATTCCAGTTTTAAAATTAAGGAAATATTTTCTACCGATCCGCAAAAATTGGGCCGTACAGATGTGCCCATTACCCATATCTCTGAAAATGAGTTGAAAAAAATTAGTTTTCTTCAACATCCGAAAGATTCAGTAGCGGTTTGTTATCTGAATGAAGAGGAAAAATTTGATGATAAAAACATTCAATTGGTGTTGGATGGAATCCAGGATCCGGGAAATTTGGGAACTATCATTCGTTTGGCAGACTGGTTTGGAATTGAACAGATTATCTGCAGCGAAGATACTGTAGATTTCTATAATCCAAAGGTAATTATGGCAAGTATGGGATCTTTTACAAGGGTGAATATGGTTTATACTAATCTTGTTGAATATCTCTCAAAAACAGAAAATGTAAACATAGGAACCGATATGGATGGGGAAAATATTTACAATTTTGAAAAACCTGAAAAGATCAATCTAATCTTAGGAAATGAAGGAAATGGAATGCGTCCGGAAACGGAAAAACTTCTTCAAAAAAGTGTAATGATTCCAAGATTCGGAAAATCACAGTCCACAGAAAGCCTGAATGTTTCTATGGCTGCCGGAATTATTCTGGGGCAGCTTTTCCGAGTTTGATTCTGATGTTGAGTCTTAGAGTTATAGAGTTTTAGAGCGGGAGTATTTGGGTTATATTAAACTTAAAATCCTTCGACTCTAAAACTCTAAAACAAATTAGATAAGCTGTTCCATACTCGAAACGCTTTTATTTTTCTGGTAAGTTTCTAATTTTTTTCGCACAAATTTCAATGCAATAGGAGCGAGGTAGATCATGGCAGCGCCAATGAGTTTCTTTTTCCAGTTGGAGCTTTTCATGTTTTTCTTTGCATAGCTTCCAACCAATGTTGTTACGGCTAAATTAATTACAATATCCATCGCATCGCCCTTGAAAGCAGAACCTGCAATACCTGCAACCGTATTTTTGTTAATAAGAGCACCTTTTATTTCGGAAGTGATCTGTTTTGCAATTACGTCTTTTCTTATCACCACTTTTTCATCACCATCTTCATCTACTTTTTCCTGCAGATACTGATCTGTTAAACCATTGGTGAATGCACTCAAACTTTCTTTCGTATTCTTGAATGTCAAAAGATTCTCCAAACCGTCGATTTCTTCTTTCAACAATTTTTTCTTTCTTCTTAGTTCCTCTAAGCTCTCATACTTTCTGCCCATAGTTTAATGATTTAAAAATTTAATAACCTGATCTGCTACATAATTTACGATTCTTTTTTTGAATATAACGATTAAAATCATTACTAAAAGATAAAATGCAGCTACAATTAAGAATCCATAGGAATGATCGCCCAAAGCTCTTCCTATCAGGAACGCGATTCCGAAATTGAACAGTATAATGAAAAAACCAAAGGCAACAAGCATTACGACAAGATAAGCTATCATTCCTGCAGAGAGAGAGGACTTTTCAGTAGCTTCAATTTTCAGGAGGTCTATTCTCTTGGTCGCATATTCTTTAATAGTTTCAATCATTGTCTTTTTTTTAAAGTTACAAAAAAAGGAACTTTCGTTTATAAAGTTCCTTCTCATAATTTACCTAAAAAATAAATTATTATTTTTTTAGATCGTTCAATTCTGATTCTACATTCTTTACTACGTCTGCAGTTTTAGAAACGATTTGATCTTTGTATTTATCATATCCATCTTTCATTGTATGAGCAACATTGCTCGCTGTTTCTTTGAAAGTTGAAGAAATATTGTCATATTGATCTTTTACTTTTTCAGAAACTTCTCCGTATTTGTTTTTAGCCTGATCTTTAAGATCGTTTGCTTTAGTTTTTATCTTCTTTCTAGTTTCTTTACCTTCTTCTGGAGCATAAAGCATTCCTAAAATTACACCTGCCGCAGCACCTGCAAGAAGGCCTGCCAAAATACCCGCTGTATTGTTTTTTCTAGACATTTTCGTTTTTTTTAATAGTTAAAATAATATTAGTTTTTTCTGTCTTAAACTGTACAATTAATATACCAAAGGATGATACTTTCTATTAAAAAATGTTAAATCTTTTGAATGTGAGATAGAATACTCTCGATCGTTTCCTGTTTAGTCAGGTTAGTATTGTCAATTACAATGGCATCCTCGGCTTGTCTTAAAGGAGCTATTTCTCTCTCACTATCAATCTTATCGCGAATGATAAGGTTTTCTTTTACCTGCTGTTCATCGGCTTTAATGTTAAGGCTGATTAGCTCGTGATAACGTCTTTTTGTCCTCTCATCAATACTTGCTGTCAGGAAAAATTTGTAGTCCGCATTTGGCAGAACTACTGTCCCGATGTCACGTCCGTCCATAATGATGCCTCCTTTTTCTGCCAAATTGCGCTGAGACTCCAAAAGAAAATCTCTTACTTCCTTTTGTTTTGCTACCAAACTTACGTTGTCGGAAACCTCATTGGTGCGAATGGCTTTAGAAATATCTATATGATTAAGGAAAAGAACGAGCTCTCCATTATCATTTTTAAATTCAAGTTCGATTTCGCCAAAGGATGAAAATAATTGATTTAAATTAATAGAACCATCATCATTAAGACAATTCTGAAGCGCAAACCAAGTTACCCCTCTGTAAAGCGCACCTGTATCCAGATGAATAAGTCCGAGCTTTGAAGCAATGACTTTAGATATAGAACTTTTTCCGGTAGACGAGTACCCGTCGATCGCAATTACAGGTTTTTTCATACCGCAAATTTCAAGAATTTTTCTTAAAAATCAAGAAAACCTTAAGATATTTCTTAAGGTTTTTTAGCATTTTAGTTCTAAATCTTCTTAAAATTAGACAATTAAGAAGATTGGTTATTTTGATTTTTATTAGCCACAGATTTTCCTTGTACTATGATTTTTTCTAGTGGCTAGATTTACGCAAACATCTGTGATTAAAATCTTTTATTGTTTTTATTATTCTCCGGCATGGCTTGTAAGATCTATGGAAACTCCTATCTGATTGACATTCGAAGAATTATGATATCTGACGTGAGCATAATCTATTCTGAATCTAGAAAGCTTAATTCCAAATCCTGCCGAAAGTCCTGAGAAGTTTCTTTGGTCTGCAACTGCCAATTCGTTTCCTCTTTTTACATTATAACCCAATCGAATATTGAATCCTTTTTCCGGGAACAATTCTGCACCAACTGAGAAGTGATCGGCAATTTTTCTTCCGGCATTTACTTCCTGTCCATTTACATTGTATTGAGAAGAGATATTAAATTCCTGCAAATCGTGGGCAGTAATGGTTATTGCCAATGGAATTACCTTTAAAATTCTAGTATACCCTAAATCTACACGGAATGGCAGATTTTCTCTTGTTCCGTTGAATGAATTAAATTGATATCCAAAATTTCTGAAAACTAAAGATGCCGTTTCCTTATTTTTCTTGTTGTGATATGTAATTCCAGCATTCCCTGCAATGGCAGAAGAAGTATAATTATCAATTTTTGAAGTAATGAAATTCAAACCTCCACCGATCGTCCAATCTTCTTCGAATTGATAAGCATATCCTGCTCCGATGGCTACATCAGAAGCTTTGAATGTTCCGTTTTCGAAACCGCTTTCGTCTGTTCTTGGAATATCTCCATAGCTCATGTATCGTGCATTGATCGTAGCCATATGACCATTATCAAAGTCTTTTGCATAAGCGATGGTTCCATATTTGGAGTCGGCAAGATAAGCCGTAGCGTTCACGGAAAGTTGGTTATCAGAGTCTTTATTCAGCAAAGACGGGTTTGCAATGGCAAAGGAAACATCATGATCTCTTATAGAAATTGCATCTCCTCCTAAA
The DNA here is from genome assembly GCF_047651245.1 of Chryseobacterium sp. MMS23-Vi53. Classification (NCBI taxonomy): domain Bacteria; kingdom Pseudomonadati; phylum Bacteroidota; class Flavobacteriia; order Flavobacteriales; family Weeksellaceae; genus Chryseobacterium; species Chryseobacterium sp. MMS23-Vi53. The sequence goes on from NZ_CP180265.1 coordinate 252,906, forward strand.
GCCGCCTGTCTCGCAGAAACAGGAATATTTAAGAACGGATAAACATTTGTTCCTGTTTGTGCATAAGAAACAATTCCTGATAGAAATAATGAAAAAATGACAATTTTCTTCAATTCAGATTATTATTAATGCAAAAATAATCCTTTTTCGTACTTTTCAAAATATTTCTTACATTATTTATACGTAAATATTTAAGTTTTGTGAAAATAGGGGTTTTATTTTGCTAGCTAGGAGATTTCATGGAACATTAAACCTTGAAGGTTTAGTTAAAGCAGTCCAAAATAGATCATTTAAAAATTTACTGCAGAATTAAAAATCATCCCTATTAATGATTATATTTGCAAAGTCAAATTTTGACAATTTACTCTAACGAAAAAAAGTTATTTAAAATAAAGATGAAATATAAAAGAATCCTTCTGAAACTAAGTGGTGAAGCCTTAATGGGTAACAGACAATATGGTATTGATACTGAAAGGCTACAGGAATATGCAGCGGAAATAAAAACAGTAGTGGATAAAGGCTGTGAAGTTGCCATCGTAATTGGAGGAGGAAATATTTTCCGTGGAGTAGCTGGTGCAGCAAAAGGAATGGATAGAGTACAGGGAGATTATATGGGAATGCTTGCAACCGTAATTAATGGAATGGCTCTGCAAGGCGCTTTGGAAGATGCGGGAGTGAAAACGAGACTTCAATCTGCGATCGAAATGGACAAAGTTGCTGAACCATTCATCAAAAGAAGAGCAGTAAGACACCTTGAAAAAGGTAGAGTAGTAATCTTTGGAGCAGGAACTGGAAACCCTTATTTTACAACAGATACTGCAGCGACATTAAGAGCAATCGAAATCGACGCAGACGTTATTTTGAAAGGAACCAGAGTAGACGGTATCTACGACAGCGATCCTGAAAAAAATGCAGACGCAGTAAAATATAATTCATTATCTTTCGACGAAGTTTATGCTAAAAACTTAAAAGTAATGGATATGACGGCATTTACTTTAAGCCACGAAAACAAGCTTCCGATCATTGTTTTTGATATGAACAAAGATGGAAACCTTGAAAAAATCGTGGACGGAGAGAATGTTGGTACTTTAGTTGATTTGTAGTTTAGGTTGCAGGTGATAGATTTTAGGGCTTAGGTTCAGAGGTTTAAGCATCTAAAATTATTACTTATTACCAATTACTTATCACTTATAATTATGTGTAATTATTCAAATTTTATATATATAATGGAAGAATTAGATCTTATAGTAGAGTCTGTACAACAGGACATGGAAGCAGCTATTAAGCACTTGGATCATGCATTTCAAAGAATCAGAGCAGGACGTGCGTCTACAGCGATGGTTCAGGATGTTATGGTGGAATATTATGGAGCAATGACTCCGATCAACCAAGTTGCAAACGTTTCTATTCCGGATGCGATGACGATTTCTATTCAACCTTGGGATGCGAAAGCGATCAATGATATCGAGAAAGCGATCATCAATTCAAACTTAGGTTTTGCTCCTTCAAATAACGGGGTTAATATTATCCTAAACGTTCCACCTTTGACGGAGGAAAGAAGAAAAGAATTGGCAAAACAAGCTAAAAGCGAAACAGAAGATACAAAAATCGTTGTAAGAAATGCAAGACAGAATGGTTTGAAAGAACTTAAAAAATTGGATGGTGTTTCTGAAGACCTTATCAAAGGGATCGAAGGAGATATTCAGGTTCTTACAGATAAATATGTGAAAACTTGTGACGATCACTTAAAAGTAAAAGAAGCTGAAATTATGAAAGTATAATTTCATGTTTTGAAAATATAAAAAGCGGTTTCTTTTGAGACCGCTTTTGCTTTTATAGGCATTTGATTTCGCCTTTTTTGTCTTTATTTTTGAGGATTAAGTAATAGTTTTTCATCAGCTCAGAAATGTCGCATTTCGTGTCTTTATTAGCAATTGAGTTTGGATCTTGATTTTTTCCTTTGGATTGTATTGAATAATTTTTCTCAAGACATTGGATTGCTTTATTATTTAAAATATAAATTCGTTTTTCATTAATATCATCCTTCGTTTCAGGATTTTCGGAAGTTCCGCCATCAAAACCCCAAACTGTTTCATCTTTAAAAATAAAAAAGACTTTATCATCTTTAATAAAATATTTCGTTGATGATGAAAAATGACTGTGTTCGGAGTAAAAATCTTTTACTATTTTAAGCTTTTTATCCTGATAATAGAAAACAATTTCGCCTTCTCTTTCTGTTTGGTCACAGTTGTAATTTAATTTTGTTGAATCCAATTTTTTTGAAGCTAAAAGAGTATTCAGATTACCGTATTCTTTCTTAATATCATCAATTGTTTTAATAGAATCATTTTGAACTGAAATCGATTCGTTTTTAACTGTTAAACTGTCTTTTGATAAATTTTTTTGAATGTTTTTTGAATCTTCCTTTTTACATGAAATAAATAAGGTTAAACTCAAAATGATAGGAATGATTTTCATATTGATAGATGATTTTGGTGATTTTAGTTTTGTAAAAATATAGTTTTAAATTAAAAAAAGCAGCTTCAATTTTGAAACTGCTTTTGTTTTATTTTTAATTTAATTATTTACAATTTTCGTTGTAATCGTAGATCACTTCGTTTACGATAGAAAGATTATCAGACATCGCATTATCGATTTCATTTTTAATAAATTTTCCTAAACCTGTTCTTTTCTTTTTGTCCTCTTTTAGCGATCCGTATTCTCCGCTTGTAACTTTAGCTTTTACAACAGGACAATCTGCAACAATTATCTTTGCTTTTGAAACAGACAATTCTTCCGGTTTGCCACCTTTTTTAGAATAAACATAAGAAGGATTTTCTCTCATTCTCTTTGTCTCTTCCTCCGCCACAGAAACTTGTCCGCCTGCAGAAAATGTTGTTGGAAAACCGTAAACTTTATAGACTTTAATTTTTCCGTCAGCAACCAATTCTGCAAACAAAGTACTTTTTGTAAGATTGTTGAATGCTTTCAAACCACCGCTCAAACCACCGTTTTGTGTATTGTAAGCTTCTTTTGTGTTGGTGTATTTTATCGCCTCAAAACGTCTTTCCGTATTGTTGTCGATTGCCATGTAACCTTTCAAATCATCAGAATCAAAAGTCTTGAATTTTTGTTTCTTTTTTGATTTGTCGATGTCCGTTGAAGCGATGAATTTTACCTTCTTTTGGTTCGTCCAAGGATTATAATCGTCACCTGCTAATCTTACAATACCTTCGATTTGTTTTCCGCTTTTATCGATAATGTAGCCCATTTTTTCGCCAACTCTCATTTCGTATTCGGAATTATCTTCCTGTGCATAAGCGTTGAAGGAAGCTAAGCTTAATAAGCCAATAAGTAATAATTTCTTCATAACTCGATTTTAAATTCTCGCAAATATAAATTTTTATAATTAAATATGATTTAAACTAAAAAATTTCAAATACCACAAAAAAAGATCCAGAAAATTCTGAATCTTTATTATTTAAGGTTTAAAATATTTATTGATATCTCTTATGTTCTTCTTTCTTTACAAACAATTTGGTAATTGGTTTGAAGAAAGCTTTATATTTTTCAGCGTCAAATAACTGCGAATCTGTAAGTGCTTTGTACGTCATCCAAACTCCGAAAGGGAAGAGTATAATATTCGGAATCCATGCGGCTAGATAAGGATTTAATTTCCCAGACCATGCCATGTTTTCGGTTCCTACATTGATGACGTAGAATATAATGAAAATAACGATCGCGATAATCACCGGAAGTCCCATTCCACCTTTTCTGATGATAGATCCCAAACTAGCTCCAATCAAAAAGAAAATAATACAAGTGAAGGAATAAGTCACGATTCTTTGTTGATAAATCACGACTTTGCTGTAATATTTTACTCCGGGACTGATCTCATTATTTTTGGCATCAACCGTATTTTTTAAATTGTCTAATCTGCTGTAAGCATTATTAATGATTTCTAATTTTTTATCACTTTTTACAGTATCCAGTTTTAACAACTGTTTTGCTTTTGCCTTCATTTTATTCTGTTTTGTATCCATATAACTGATTACAGAATTGGTCTGGCTCAACACATCGTTATTTACATTATTGAAAAACTTATCGTTGTCCTTTTTCGTTTTATCAATCGTTGTATTCAATTGATTGAAAGTCTGGAAACGGTAATCGTCTGTAATTTTTTCTTCTTCAATTGCTTTATTAATGATTTCGCTAATGTCGAAATGCGAAGTCAATGAATCAAATTTAATTGCCTGATCGGGTTGTTTTAAACGAACATTTTCACCTCTACCTGCAAAATTATCATCATAAACATAGCCGTTATAAAGAACAAGCTTCAAGTAATTTTTATTAGCAGCTGGTACAAATTTTCCTTTTTCTGCAACAACGGTCTGTTGATTGTCATAATTACTTGCTTTTTTATGAAGAAAAACTCCTTCAATATTTTCCCCGTTTTCACCTGTTATTTTATCAAATTTCACCATGTTTCCAGGAATTTGATCGATAAATTGTCCGGGTGTAAAGTTCAAAGCAGGTTTGGTTTGGGCAATATTAAAGAGCATATTTTTCGCTTTCCTCTGAAAATCGGGAATGATATTGTTAGAGAAAAAGTAGAGCATGATCGACATAACGGTCGTTACACCCAACAACGGAACCATTACTCTTGTCAAAGAAATTCCGGCAGCCTTCATCGCAGCAAGCTCGTACCGTTCCCCAAATTCACCAAAAGACATGATACTTGCCAAAAGAATGGTGAGTGGGAGTACCATACTTATTACGCTTACTCCAAGATAGAAAAGAAGCTTCATGATTTGCCAGTAGCTTAATCCCTTTCCCATAAACTGCCCCAACTGAACCCAGATAATGTTTACAATAAAGATGAAAAACAATACGCTGAATATAAAGAAAAACGGTCCAAAGAAGGTTTTTATGATATATCGGTCTAGTATTTTTAACATTCGCCAAAATTAATCAAAAAGCCACAAAGTTTTCTTTGCAGCTCTTATATTTTATGAAATTTTTATAATAATTGATTTCGTTTATTGGCTTACAAGCTCATTCGCTCATTCGCCTTGATATTTTAAAGTTCAGTTACAATGTAGTTTTTAAACTTATTCTTATCAAAAACAAACATATTTGGGTCTAAATCCTGATTTTCCTTGTATTCCTTAATGGCAATTACGGCTACATCTTTATTATTTCCATGTTGCTCCAGTTTTACCATTTGTTTTTTTGCGGAATCTACAAAAAGATAAACATATTTGATTCCGTTTGATTTTATAGGAGTTAATTTAATAAAATCTGCACTCACGCCGTTTACACTTTTCTTACCTTCGTAAGTTACGTTGTAATCGTTTCTGTACGTCGTAAGATAATTAATAGGGGAGAACATGGAGCTGCTTCCGTTAGGCTTTGCAACTGTAACCTCCATATCTTCTGTATTGATGTTATAGATTTTATTTCCGTCGAAGATCTGTTCTGTTTCCATGATCTTCAATTTATATTTGTCTCCTGCTGCGTAATAAATTCCGGGTTCTGTTTTGCCTACTTGTCCGTTTGTTCCGCTTCCGAAAGAGAATTTAAAGTATGTATTCTTTTTAGAGTTGTAGTTTGCTGTAATATCGTCAAGAATTTTCTTTGCTTTTGCATCAATTTTCTGAGCGCTCGTTAATCCCACAGCTCCAACTACAAATCCACTCAGTATAACTTTTGAAATAATATTTTTCATTTTCTTTATTTAAATCTTTAAATTTTAGACATTCTCAATAGGGAAAGGTTAAATTAACCGTTGTTTTCCCTCTATTTACGCAGATCTTCCAAAAACTGTTCCAAAGAATGTAAGTCACTGATGATTACTTCTCTCGCTTTTGCACCATTAAATCCACCTACAATTCCGCTTGCTTCCAACTGATCCATAATTCTTCCGGCTCTGTTGTATCCTAATTTTAATTGTCTTTGCAACATCGAAGTCGAACCCTGCTGAGTAGAAACGATAATTCTCGCAGCCTCCTCAAACAAAGCATCTTTTTCATTCGGATCAAAAGCTCCGACTGTGCTTGTTGATTCCTCAGAAACATATTCAGGAAGAAGGAAAGCCGATGCATAACCTTTTTGTTCGCCGATAAATTCTGCCAGTCTTTCCACTTCCGGAGTATCGACGAAAGCACATTGAAGTCTTAAAATTTCATTTCCGTTAAAATAAAGCATATCTCCTTTACCAATCAGTTGATCTGCACCCGGAGAATCCAGAATCGTTCTCGAATCCACACTCGAAATTACTCTGAATGCCGCTCTTGCAGGGAAATTGGCTTTAATCATACCTGTAATTACATTTACAGATGGTCTTTGCGTTGCAACAATCAGGTGAATTCCAACCGCTCTTGCCAACTGTGCCAATCTTGCAATGGGTAATTCCACTTCTTTTCCTGCAGTCATAATTAAATCTGCAAACTCATCGACTACCAAAACGATGTAAGGTAAATATCGGTGACCGTTTTCAGGATTTAATTTTCTTTCCGAGAATTTTTTATTGTATTCTTTTAAATTTTTACAGAAAGCATTTTTAAGCAAATCATATCTCGTATCCATCTCGATACAAAGAGAATTCAGCGTGTTGATTACTTTATTGGTATCTGTGATAATCGCATCATCCGTATCTGGAAGTTTGGCTAAATAATGTCTCTCAATTTTTGAATATAAAGAAAGTTCTACTTTTTTAGGATCCACCATAACGAATTTCAATTCGCTCGGATGTTTTTTATAAAGTAGAGAAGTTAAAATCGCATTAATACCAACAGATTTACCTTGTCCGGTTGCACCCGCCATCAATAAGTGAGGCATTTTTGAAAGGTCAGCCATGAAAATTTCATTAGAAATTGTTTTACCGAAAACAACAGGTAAATCCATATCTGTATTTTGAAATTTTTGAGAAGCGATTACCGAACGCATAGAAACCATTGTAGGATTTTTTCTCGGAACTTCAATTCCGATTGTCCCTTTTCCAGGCATTGGCGCAATAATTCTGATTCCTAAAGCTGAAAGATTCAAAGCAATATCATCTTGCAGTTTTTTAATAGCTGCAACACGAATTCCTGCTTCTGGAACAATTTCGTACAACGTTACAGTTGGCCCAATCGTTGCTTTAATTTCAGAAATTCCGACATTAAAGTTTTTCAGCAATCCAACGATTTTATTTTTGTTTTCCTCTAATTCTTCTTTATTAATAGAAATTTCTTCGTTTCCATAATCTTTCAACAAATCAACAGGTGGCATCTGGAATTTAGCCAGATCCAGCTTATGATCGTAAAGACCGTGTTGATTTACTAAATCCTGAGATTGTTTATCGGATTCATCCAAAACATCGATAACCGGAGCAACTTCTACATTAAATTTAATGTCTTCCTTTGGCGCAACTGCTGTTGCTGTCGGAGTTGATGGCTTCATATCAAAAGCCTGTTCCGGAGTTGAAGTCGGAATCGAAGGTTTTGTATTAAGATTTAAATTAATTGAATTTGAAAAATCATTTTTAGGCTCATCATCAAACGAAGTCTTATTTGGTGTAACGATCGTATCCACATTTGTCGAAACCGGAACTTGAATTTCAGGAAATCCTTTCGGAACATTTACAGGTTCGGGTTCTGTGAATTTTACGGTTGGTTTTTCAACAACTTCTGTTACTGTAACTTTTGATGGTAGCTCTTCTTCTGCATCTGTTGTTTCGATTTCTTCGATCAATTCATCATCAGCTTCAAAATTTTCATCAGAGCTCGGCATCATCGATTTTACTTTTCCGATGGTGCTTTCGTTGATGTCATTCAGTTTAGATTTAATTGAGCTCGGACGAAGATTAAATTCCAAAATAAAATACAACGCAATACTTGCCGCCAAAACCAGCCAAAGCCCCACAGTTCCGATCATCGAATTCAAAGAATCCATAATCTGGTAACCGTAAACCCCGCTTAAAACACCTCCCTGATTTTTCGTAAAAGCAGCGCCGAAGAAAATCGGCAGCCAGCAAATGAAAAATAAAGAGTGACCAACTGTTTTCCAGGGTTTAAAAGTTTTCTTTTTCAGGATAATAGTTCCGAAAACCAAAAATAAAAATGCTATAATGAAAGATGCGACTCCAATACTCTCGAAAATAAAAATATTTCCTAGCCAGTCGCCTAATTTTCCAAAAAGATTTGATGATTTTATACTCTTGTCAAACATTGTTCCTGCCTGGCTCTGATCTGCTTTCCAGTTCATTAGGTATGAAACGAATGAAAAAGTAAGAATAATCGAAAAAAGTATAAAAGTAAGCCCGAAAAATACGCGGGGCTTAGATAAAAATTTGCCTTTATCAGGCGATTCCTGTTGTTTGTTTTGTGTGTTTTTATTCATAATTCTATAGGGCAAATTTAATGTTTTTTAGGCATTAAACAGATGCTTTTTTACTTAAAAGAAGTGTTAATTTCTTCTTAATGATCATAGGAAATTAAAATCCTTCACTTTGTTTTGAATGATTAAAAATATTTAAAATAAAACAATTTTCAATTAAAATTATAAGGTAATTTTTTATTTAAATTAAATAATTGAATTTTGAATCAATTGTTATTATTCAGGACACAGAATAAAACATGTGAATGTCTTTAAAATAAGCATAAATCGTTTTTAATAATTATCCTGAGTAATGCATTAAATTTATGATAAAATAAAATCATTTTTTGAACTAGTTCAAATGTCAGCAATTTTCACCGATGTAATTTTGTGTCAAGAAAATTTCAAACAATGAAAAATTTATTTAAAGGTATTTTTACATTATGTCTTACACTAATCTCATTAACAACAATTAACGCACAAAAGAAAAAGAGCATGGAAAACACAGCATTATTGATTATCGATGTACAAAACGATTATTTCAAAGGAGGAAATATGACATTAGTAGGAGCAGAAGAAGCAGGTAAGAAAACACAGCAGGTTTTAGAATATTTCAGAAAAAACAATTTACCTGTTATCAACATCAAGCACATTGCGACAAATGAGGGGGCTACTTTCTTTTTACCTGATACAAAAGGAGCGGAAATTAATTCTTTAGTAGAACCAAAGAATGACGAAAAAGTAATCATAAAGCATTATCCTAACAGCTTCAGGGATACTGATCTTTTAGAATATTTGCAGTCAAAAGGAATCAAAAATCTGGTAATTACGGGTATGATGACAGACGTTTGTGTAGAATCTACAACCAGAGCTGCATTTGATTTTGGTTTTAATAATACAATCATTGGTGACGCGACAGCAACAAGAGATAGAGAATTGTACGGAAAGGTTGTGAAAGCAGAAGAGGTTCAAAAGTCTTTCTTGGCAGGAATTTCAGCGTTGGGAAATCTTTACACAAGAGTTATTACAACCGCCGATTTTCTAAACGGAAAATAATATAGACGATCAGTTTTTTTTCTTACTTTCTTAAATGAAATGCCCTTGTTTACTTTACTTTAATAAAGTTTTATTTCAAAAAAACTTTGTTTAACCTCGCGATTAATTTTAAAAGCAAAGAAGACAAAGGTTGGTTTTTAATCTTTTTTGAATTAAGATAAACAAAAGCATTTCACTTATTTTCGAAATACAAATTAAGAGAATAATTAAAACAATTTTAAATAAAGGTATCAATTTTATTGGTATCTTTATTTGTCTTAAATACACTTGATGCACGATTTATTATTTAAAAATATCAGTCGCCATATTCAGCTTTCGGAGGAAGAATTTCAACGTTTTACAGAACCTTTTCAATTGAAAAAATTTACAAAAAAAGAAATGGTTTTGGAGGAAGGAGAACACTGTAACTTTGAAGGCTTCGTTATAAATGGCTGTTTCAAAGTTTATTTTTTAAATGAAAACGGATTCGAACAGACTTTATATTTTGCAGTAGAAAGCTGGTGGATCACAGATTTGGATAGCTTAATCAATAATGTTCCAAGCACCCTGAATATTGAAGCTGTGGAGGACAGCGAAGTTTTAATGATTTCAAAAAAAGATAAAGAAACATTATACGAAACTATGCCACAGGTTGAAAAACTATTCAGAATAATGAATCAGCAGTCTTCGGTAGCTTTACAGAGACGGATTTTATCTTTAATGAACAAAACGGCAGATAAAAGATACCTCGAATTTCTGGAAAAATATCCTGGTTTGGAGCAGCGCCTTGCTCAACAGCAGATCGCGTCATATCTCGGAATTTCACATGAATTTTTAAGCAAAATCAGAAAAAAAACATCATTGGGGAAATAGCTTTTTCTAATTCAGTGAGTTGCATTATGATAATTTGTATTTTTCTCAATGGAAATCATATTATTAAGAATGATTAAAAATAAGGTTTTATCTGGCTCCAACTGATAAAAGACAGCTTTTTTTGGCTTCTTTGTGGTTTTTCATCCCTATTTTTGCATGTCAAGTAAAATATATCATGAAGAAGCTCCAGGATATTCTTATCTCAACCAGGACAATGGCTGTATTGTTGCTGGTTTACGCATTTGCAATGGCTTATGCAACGTTCCTAGAAAATGACTACGGAACCCCAACAGCAAAAGCATTAATTTACGAAGCAAAATGGTTTGAACTGATTATGTTTCTGCTTATTCTCAATTTCATCGGAAATATCGGAAGATACAGACTTTGGAAAAGAGAAAAATGGCCGGTTTTGGTTTTTCACCTTGCTTTTATATTGATTTTCATCGGTGGTGCGATCACAAGATACATCAGTTTTGAAGGGACAATGCACATCAGAGAAGGGGAAACATCGAACGAAATTGTAACCGACAAAAATTTCCTTAAAATTCAGATTGAAGAAAAGGGAGATGTGCTTAATTATCAGGATATTCCTTATTTAATGTCGCCTTTGCACAAAGATTTGGAAGCCACGTACGATTTTCACGGAAAGCAGGTGAAAGTTGTTGCTAAAGAATATGTTCAGCGAAAAAAAGACAGTTTGGTTGCTGAGCCGAATGGTACTGAATATCTTCATCTAGTGTCTACAGGACAAACAGGAAGACAGAATATTTTTATAAAACCGGGTGAGACAAAGTCTATCAACGGAACTTTAGTTACTTTCAATAGGTCGATTGAAGGCGCGGTGGAATTTAAAAATGAAGGAGGAAAATTATTCATTAAAACACCTGTTGATGCAAGTTATATGACGATGGCAACTCAGGCAACGGGAAATACTGTTAAAAATGAATTCCAACCTTTGGCTCTGAGAAGTTTATATTCAATTAATGAATTGAAATTAGTTGTTCCTGAAGGTCTTAGAAAAGGAAGATTAATTGCAATTGAAGGCGATAGAAAGAAAGATCAGGCTGTTCCTGATGTTTTGACGGTTGAACTTCAGGGTCCTAAAACAAAACAATTGGTAGACCTTTCGGTTGAAAAAGGAAATCCAAACGCTTACAAGCAAGTTACAATGGACGGATTGAACATCATGGTTGGTTTCGGTCCTAAAATTTACAACACACCTTTCTCGCTTAAATTAGATGATTTCGTCATGGAAACTTATCCGGGAAGTTCGTCTCCAAGTGCGTATGAAAGTCATATTAAAATTATTGATGAAGGAAAACAGACTCCTTTCAAAATCTATATGAATCACGTTTTAAATCACAAAGGTTACCGTTTCTTCCAGTCTAGTTTCGATCCGGACAGAATGGGAACTGTACTTTCTGTAAACCACGATTACTGGGGAACTTTGATCTCTTATATCGGTTACACATTCTTATTCGGAGGAATGTTCTTTATGTTCTTCTGGAAAGGAACTCACTTCTGGAAACTAAATAAAATGTTGAAGGACGTTAACAAAAAAAGAAGTGCTGCGATTCTTTTATTGTTCTTAAGTTTAGGCTTAAATGCTCAGAAAATAGAAACACACGGTACAACCGATGGAAGCAGAGAACACATTCATGTAGAAGGTGAAAACCACAATCATGCGGCAGCTCCCGAATCGGCTCAGGCTCAGCAACCGAAACAGAATTCTCTGGCTGCACCGTTGAGCAAAATGAAAGTAATTTCTGCAGATGAAATTATTGCGAGAAATAAAATCAGTGCAGAGCATGCAGATAAGTTCGGATATCTTTTGGTTCAGAATTTTGAGGGAAGAATTGTTCCGATCAATACTGAAGCATTAGATGTTTTAAGAAAATTATACAAAAAAGACGAGTTTAAAGGAACAGATGGTAAGTCATTAACTGCGAATCAGTGGTTCCTCTCTGTAAATACAGATACTCCGAGCTGGACGATGGTTCCTATGATTAAAATAGGAACAAAAGGAGGTGATGAGTTAATGAAAAAAACAAAGGCTGATGAAGATGGTTATACTTCATTGATGAACCTTTTCCCTGCTGATGCAAACGGAAATTTGACATACATCTTAGAACATGACTATAACACAGCTTTCCGTAAGAAACCGTCTGAACAAACAAATTACGATAAAGAAGTAATTTCCGTAAACGAAAGAGTACAGATTTTTAACGAATTTTTCAGCGGACAGTTTATGAGAATTGTTCCTGTGAAAAATGATGCAAACCACACTTGGCATTCTTGGTTAGACCAAAAAATGGAACCGGATATGGAATCTCAGCAAGTAATGGGACCATATTTTGCGGAAGTTCTACAAGCTCAAAAAACAGGAGACTGGAGTAAAGCAGACGCTGAATTAGTGAAACTTTCAGACTATCAGCAAAAATGGGGGAAAGCAGTTGTACCTGCAAAATCTAAAGTTGATTTGGAGGTTTTCATGAATAAAGTGAACATCAACTTCAAATTATTGATTTTCTATACCATTGTTGGAGGATTATTATTGATTTTAGGTTTTGTTGAATTATTTAAACCAAATAAAACTTTAAGTAAGATAATTAAGACAACCATTTATTTAGGACTTGTGGGATATATTTTCCATTTCCTTGGATTGGTAGCGAGATGGTATATTTCTGGTCACGCACCTTGGAGTAATGGTTATGAAGCGATTATTTTTATTTCATGGGTAGGTATTTCTGCTGGATTAATGTTCTTTTTTGGTTTCGGAAAACTTTCTTTAGCAGATAAAGCTGCATTAGCTGCAATGAAACTAATTGCTAAAAATAAGGCTAACGCACTAATTCCTGCATCAGGATTTATGGTAGCTGTAATTATGATGGGATTTGCACACGGAGGTTCTGCTCTTGATCCGCAAATTACTCCGCTTGTTCCTGTATTAAAATCTTATTGGCTGATCGTGCACGTAGCGATTATCACCTCAAGTTACGGGTTCTTTGCATTGTCGATGATCATTGCAGTTATTTCATTAGTATTTTACATTATTTCAAATAAAGAAACATATAAAATCCACCACGATACAGCATTGAAAGAATTAGTGATCGTTTCTGAAATGTCTCTAACCATCGGATTATTTGCCTTAACAGTAGGGAACTTCTTAGGAGGAATCTGGGCAAACGAATCTTGGGGAAGATACTGGAGCTGGGATCCAAAGGAAACTTGGGCATTCATCTCGATCATGGTTTATGCATTCGTATTACACATGAGATTAGTTCCGGGATTGAGAAGCAAATGGGCATTCCACGTGGCAACAATGTTCGCCTTTTGTTCAATGGTAATGACGTATTTCGGAGTAAACTATTATCTGAGCGGACTACACTCTTACGCTGCTGGAGACCCGGTTCCGGTTCCGGCTTGGGTTTATATCGGACTTGGAACAATGACTTTACTATCTGCTGTTTCTTATTACAAGTTTAAAATTTTAAATAAAAAATAAATTTAAATTTTATCATAATACAGAATCCCTGAAATTAATTTTTCAGGGATTTTTTTGTGCACAATTTTAAACGACCTAGGAAACCGAAACGTGAAGAAAATTCTACTGTTTGAGCGCGAGACGAATGTTAAATCAAAAGATAAATTTAGTTTTCGCGCGAGTTTTAGAATTTTTAGAGAACAGGTTTCTTTTTTAGCTTCAGTTTTCAAGTCTTGAACTTTTGTTTCTTTTGTTTCAAGACAAAAAGAAATTAATTAAAAAAATATATTTCGAAATCAAAACTTATCAATATCTTTATGATATCAAAATAATATCAAATTAAAAATCATGGAAAAAGTTTTAAAACCAATGTCAGGATATCTTACTTTAGTTATCTGCTTGGGATTGTTTGTAGCATCAGTTTACTTATTTGTAACAGGAGTTGATAACAACATTACATTTGTTATTTTGGCTTTATTAGCCTTTATTTTATCATGTTTTTTCTTAAAAGGTTTAATGATTATTCAACCGAATCACTCGAGAGTACTGAACTTCTTCGGAAAATATGTCGGAACGGTAAGAGACAACGGATTGTTCTTTATTAATCCGTTATATTCATCACAGAAAATCAGTCTTCGTTCTGAGAATCTGCAGGGACAAACGTTGAAAGTAAACGACAAAATGGGGAACCCTATTGAGATTGCAGTCGTAATTGTTTGGAAAGTAGGAGACACTTATAAAGCAGCTTTTGATGTTGAACGTTATTCGGATTTCGTGAGAATGCAGAGTGAAGCGGCGGTTCGTCATTTAGCGATGAGTTTTCCGTATGATAATTTGGAAGACGACCACGCGCCAATTACTTTGAGAGAAGGTGGTGATAAAATCAATGCTATTTTGGAACAAGAATTAACAGACAGACTTTCAAAAGCCGGAATTACTATTCAGGAAGCAAGAATTTCTCACTTAGCTTATGCTTCCGAAATCGCAGGAGCAATGCTTCAAAGACAACAGGCAACGGCAATTGTAGCGGCAAGAACGAAGATTGTAGAAGGTGCAGTTGGAATGGTAGATTTAGCGTTAAAGAAACTTTCAGAAGAAAATATTGTTGAATTAGATGATGAAAGAAAAGCAGCCATGGTCAGCAATTTAATGGTAGTTCTTTGTGGTGAAAAAGCAGCACAGCCCATTTTAAATGCGGGAACATTGTATAATTAATAATGAAGAATTAATGATTAATAATTTTCGCAAAGTTTAATATTCTAAAAATCTAATCTCTGAATTTAGAAAAATAATATTAGAAATGTCAGTCTGAGCGGAGTCGAAGACTTTATAGTTAAATAGATTCTTCATTCCACTTCGTTTCGTTCTGAATGACAGTATGCATACCTCTTTGTTAAGAGAAACGCCTTTGCGAATTTAAAAACATAAAGTAATTCAAAAAAAATCTTTGCCTCTTTGCATTAAAAAACAAAAAGCAAGAAATCAGAAAAGTAACAAAAAATGAAATCAGAAAAAACTCAAAACTCTCCCGAAAACAAAGGCAAAAAATCTTTCGTCTTAAGGATAGATGAGTCCACTTACAAGCTGTTGGAAAAATGGGCAAATGATGAATTCCGGAGCGTAAATGGACAGATTGAGTATTTGCTTCATCAAAAATTAATAGATTCGGGAAGAAAGAAAAAGGAATAGTTTTTAACTAAGATGATATCCTGCACTGTCATTTCGACGCAGGAGAAATCTATTGAAATATTGTTGAAAAACAGATTCTTCAAAGTTCACAATAAATTCAAAAAATATTTGCGTTCTACGAGTAAACAAAATTTAAAAAATTCAACAAAACAAAAAAAGCAGAGAAAATATCTCTGCTTTCGTGTTCCATATATCAATTAAATTAATCAAATATCGTCGAAAAGTAATTCGTAATGATACTCCAGAAATTCTTTCCAAGAAAATAAATTAGGGTAGAAGTGATGATTCCCTTCACTGTAAAGAAGATTATTCCGCCAATTCCAAACTTCTTTACCAAACTTTTCCACTTGGAGTTTTTCTTTTCTTCTGCAGGTTCCTCTATGGCCTTATTCTTTTCCATTTCTGAAATTCAAATGATTACCTTACAAAGATAAGCATGTTTATAATTAGTCCAAATAAAAAAGTTGTTAAAAAAAATAAAATTTTGCAGTTCGCGTAATATTTTTAACTTTAGAGAAAACGAAAAGTAAAATTTTTATGTCTAAAAAAGTAAAGGATTTTGGGATCGAAAAAACGCTCAAAAATCTAGGAATTAAAGATGAGAATAAGGGAACTTCTGTAGGCGGAAAATTCTTTGCATCAGGAAAAACTATAGAAAGTTTTTCACCGGTTGACGGTAATCTGATTGCTAAAATAAAGACTTCAGGAGAATCCGATTACAACAAGGTAATCGAGACTGCTGAAAAAGCATTCAAAGAATTCAGGCTGATTCCGGCTCCGAAAAGAGGAGAAATTGTAAGACAGCTGGGTCAAAAATTAAGACAATACAAAGACGATTTGGGTAAACTTGTTTCGTACGAAATGGGTAAATCTTTGCAGGAAGGTCTAGGTGAAGTGCAGGAAATGATCGATATCTGCGACTTTGCAGTGGGAGTTTCTAGACAGCTTCACGGGTATACAATGCATTCAGAAAGACCTGGACACAGAATGTATGAGCAATATCATCCTTTAGGAATTGTTGGAATCATTACGGCTTTCAACTTTCCGGTAGCAGTTTGGTCTTGGAATACAGCTTTGGCCTGGATCTGTGGTAACGTCACGATCTGGAAGCCATCAGAAAAAACTCCACTTTGTGCGATTGCTTGTCAAAACATCATGAACGAAGTTTTAAAGGAGAATAATCTTTCTGAAGGAATTTCAAGCGTTTTAGTTTCAGACCACGAAATTGGGCAAAAGTTGGTAGACGACAAGAGGGTTGCTTTGGTTTCTTTCACAGGATCTACAAGAGTCGGAAGAATGGTTTCTTCTAATGTGGCTCAAAGATTCGGGAAGTCTATCCTTGAATTAGGTGGAAACAACGCGATTATTATTTCTAAGGACGCAGACATCGATATGTCAATTATTGGAGCGGTTTTCGGGGCTGTTGGAACTGCGGGGCAAAGATGTACATCAACAAGAAGATTAATCATCCACGAAAGCGTTTACGACGAAGTGAAAAACAGATTAGTAAAGGCTTACGGACAATTGAAAATCGGAAATCCATTGGATGAAACGAATCATGTTGGACCTCTTATCGATACAGATGCTGTAAATATGTACGAAGAAGCCATCAAGAAAGGGAAAAATGAAGGCGCAAAATTCATCGTTGAAGGAGAAGTTTTAAAAGGAAAAGGTTACGAATCGGGATGCTATGTAAAGCCATGTATCGCGGAAGTGAAAAATTCTTACGAAATCGTTCAGCATGAGACTTTTGCACCGATTTTATATTTAATTAAATACAAAACTTTAGACGAGGCAATCGAAATTCAGAATGATGTTCCACAAGGATTGTCGTCTGCAATTATGACGCAGAATTTAAGAGAAGCAGAATTATTCCTTTCTCACGCAGGTTCGGATTGTGGAATTGCCAACGTAAATATCGGAACTTCAGGTGCAGAAATCGGTGGAGCTTTTGGTGGTGAAAAAGAAACAGGAGGTGGTAGAGAATCTGGCTCAGACGTATGGAAATACTATATGAGAAGACAGACAAATACGATCAACTACACCACAAGTCTGCCTTTGGCACAAGGAATTAAATTTGACCTTTAAAATAATTTGAAAAATTAAGAGATTCAGCGTTGAAAATTATCCCTAAGTAAATTTTTAACTTTTTCTGATCTTTTAATTCCAATCACCCTCTAAGATTTTAATTAATATGGATAATACTTTAGAAATAAAAGCAAACAAAGTAAAAGAAACAGTTGGCAGACATGTTTTGGCAGACGGTTTCGATTTCGTGATGGATATCGAAAAATCTCACGGATCATGGCTTTATGATAAGTTAACTAATAAAGAATATTTAGATATGTTTTCGATGTTCGCTTCGGCGTCTGTCGGTTACAATCACCCATACATCGTCGAGAGATCGGCTTGGTTGGGGAAAATGGCTGTCAATAAACCTACATTGGCAGATGTTTATTCTGAGGAATATGCTCACTTTTTAGAAGTTTTCGAAAGAGTTGTAATTCCTGAAGAACTTCAGTATGCTTTCTTTATTGAAGGCGGAACTTTAGGTGTTGAGAATGCAATGAAGGCATGTTTCGACTGGAAAACCCGTAAGAATTTTGATAAAGGGTTGAATATTGAAGCTGGAATTTGTATTCATTTCAAACAGGCATTTCATGGAAGAAGTGGTTATACCTTGAGTTTAACAAATACTTCTGACCCAAGAAAATATCAATATTTTCCGATGTTTGAATGGCCAAGAATTCTGAATCCTAAATTGACTTTCCCAATTACGGAGGAAAATTTAGAAGAAACAATCAGGAATGAAAGATTGGCTTTATTAAATATCGAAGAAGCGATTTTAATGAATCCTGATAAAGTGGCGTGCATTATTATCGAGCCTATTCAGGCAGAAGGTGGTGACAACCATTTCAGAGACGAATTTTTATTAGGTTTAAGAAAAATCTGCGATCAAAATGAAATTCTTTTAATTTTTGACGAAGTGCAAACAGGTATCGGAATTACCGGAAAAATGTGGGCTTTTCAACATTTTACGGCAAAACCGGATATCATTTCTTTCGGTAAAAAAGCGCAGGTTTGCGGAGTTTTGGCCAATAAAGAAAAATTTGATGAAGTTCCGGATAATGTTTTCAGAGAAAGCTCAAGAATCAATTCTACTTTCGGAGGAAACTTTATCGATATGCTTCGTTTCCAATTGGTAATGGAAGTGATCGAGCAGGAGAATCTTGTAGAAAATGCAAGGGTGGTTGGAGATTATTTATTGGAAGGATTAAAAATTTTAGAGCAAAAATTCCCTGAAAAACTTTCAAATGCTAGAGGAAGAGGCTTGATGTGCGCCATCGATTTGCCGACTCCAGAGCAAAGAAATGCCTTGAGAGATGAGCTTTGGAATGATGGAATGATTATCCTTGCATGTGGAGATCAGTCGGTTCGTTTCAGGCCACATTTGAATGTTACAAAGGAAGAAATTCAGCTTGCTTTAGACAAAATTGAAAATAATATTAATAAAATTTAAAACCTTAAATTTGTGATTTTCAAAAAAATGTTATAAATTTAGATACTCAAACGGGATAGAAATATGGAAAGAAGTACAAGAGTATCAGTTTTTGAAAGTGACAAACAAGCAGAAATTCAGTTGATAAAATCTAAGCTGGATGATGCACAAATTAAAAATTCAATTGAAAACAATTACCTTACTTTTACAACAACGCCAACGGCTACATCGTTGAAAGTAATGGTTAAATTGGAAGATGAGAAGAAGGCATTCGATGTGATCGACGCTTATCTTCAACAAAATGAAAATCAATAAAAAAACAATTTCATAATTTTAAATTTTACTACTTCGAACCGAAAATTAATTTTAATTAGTTTTCGGTTTTTTAATTCAAATATTTAAACTTTTATATTAAAATAATTAAAGGATTGAAAATTAAGTAAATGCTCCGATAAGCTAAACGTGACACTGCTAAAATTGAATTGCTAATGAAAGCAGTTAATATTAGAAATGTCATGCAGAGCTTGTCGAAGCATCTCAAAAAAGCATTCAATAGAGGTGGGCTTTAGCCCGCCTTCAAAAATAAAGTCGTTCAAGTTGACTTTAGTCGAAACTGAAAACAATTAAAAATTTAAATTAATGATTCTGTTTAAATTTTTAAACATTGAGATAAATTTAAGAGATTTAGAAAATTAAGTAAAGCTTTGTTTTATCTTAAAAAATATAAATAATCTTATTAAACTTAACTTCTTAAATATTTCTTAATGATCCAAGTATGAGACATTTTTAATTCTAATTTTTTCAATCTTTTAATTAAAATTTTTCACAGCAATGAATTCGGAAATTAAACTAAGAAAGGCAGAAATTGAAGACAGAGACATTATCTGGAACATTTTACAACAGGCAATTGAAAGAAGAAAACAAGACGGAAGTACACAATGGCAAAACGGTTATCCAAATTTAGATACCGTAGAAAGTGACATTACAAAAGGTTTCGGATATGTAATGACGGTGGATGGAGAAATTGCGGTTTACACTGCTTTAATTCTAAATGATGAACCAGCTTACAGCACAATCGAAGGAGCTTGGCTGAGTGACGGAGAATTCGTTGTCGTTCACAGAGTGGGTGTGGATGAGAAATTTGCAGGGCAGGGGATGGTGAAAAAATTATTTGATCACATCGAAGAATTTACAAAATCGCATGGAATTCAGAGTGTTAAAGTTGATACTAACTTCGATAATGTCGCCATGCTAAAGATCCTTGAAAGCAAAGGTTACACGTATTGTGGAGAGGTTGTTCTTGCAGGCGGAATGAGGAAGGCTTATGAGAAGATTATAATTTGATCAAAAGGTTAAATCCATTTCCATTGAATTTTTAAAACGCTAGGAATTTATAAACTCTATCGAGTTTGTTCGTTTAGTTCTGAACTAATTTTTTACTTTTGTCTCAAATTTATATACAATGCATAAGAGTATAGAAATTGATGAAAGAATTTTCCAGGATGCCGTAAAGTTTTATGGCACCATTTTCAATTTACCGCCACTGGCTTCAAAAATATATGCTTACCTTCTGTTCGATTATGATAAGGTAGGTATTACTTTTGATGAGTTCGTGGATGTGCTTTCTGCGAGCAAAAGTTCGGTTTCTACAAGTATTTCTTTACTGCTGAACTCAGAATTGATCGTAGATCACAACAAAATGGATGAGCGAAAACGGTATTTTTTCATCAATGACGGTTATAAGAAGATAAGATTTGAAAAAATAGTTCAAAAGATGCAAGACGAGTTACAATTACTAGATGATCTAGACCAATTTAAAAAGAATCATGACGATGGATACAACGAAAAAATGGAAGCTTACAAAGCTCTTTTAAATAAAAATATAATTAATATTCAAGAATCTCTTAATAAACTATAAAATGAATAATAAGCTAGTTATACTTTCTGTTGCAGCGCTTTCTTTAGTAGCCTGCAAAAAAGAAGCTCCAAAGCAGGACGGCGCAAAGCCTTATCCTGTTGTAAAGGTGGAGGAAAAGAATATAGTAGGTTATCAGACATTTCCGGCAACCATTCAGGGTAGGGTAAATAATGATGTACGTGCTAAAATTCAGGGATATATCACACAGGTTTTGGTGGATGAAGGGCAATATGTTACAAAAGGACAGCCTTTGTTCCGTTTGGAAACCAATATTTTAAATGAAAATGCTGCGGCTTCTAAAGCAGGAATCGGTGCTGCTGAATCCAACATTGCGGCGGCTCAGGCTGCGGTAAGCGCTGCGAATGTAGAAGTGAACAAATTAAAACCACTTGTTCAGAAAAACATTATCAGTAATGTTCAGTTGCAGACGGCTCAGGCAAATTTAGCTCAGGCTCAGGCTCAGTTAAAACAGGCTCAGGCTGCTAAAAGTCAGGCAGTTGCTAATTATAAAGGAGTAGAAGCAAACATTGAATATTCCATTATTCGTGCGCCAATTTCCGGAGTTATCGGAAAACTTCCTTTAAAAGTAGGAAGTTTGGTTGGTCCGACGGATCAAACGGCTTTAACAACAATTTCGGATACTTCTCAGTTATACGCTTACTTTTCAATGAATGAAAAAGAATATTTTGATTTCCTTGAAAAATCTCCGGGCGCTTCTTTACCTGAAAAAATTAAAAATCTTCCAATGGTAGAATTGCAGTTGGCAAATGGAAGTATTTACGGTGAAAAAGGTAGAATTGAAGCTATTACAGGACAGATTGATGCTACTACAGGTACAATTCAGTTCAGAGTAGGTTTCTCAAATCCTCAAAAATTATTGAGCAACGGAAATAGTGGAACGATCAGACTTCCAAAAACTTACGATAATGTATTGGTTGTTCCTGAAAGTGCTACTTACGAACAACAGGGGATTGTTTACGTTTATAAAGTTGATAAAGGAGATACGGCAAGAAACGTTGTTATTAATGTGATCGACAGAATCGACAATTTAGCTTTAGTTAAATCAGGAATCAATAAAGACGAAACAATTATCGCAGCAGGAATCGGAGGTTTAAAACCTGGAACTGCCGTGAAGCCGAAACCTATCAAAATGGATAGTCTAGTTCAATCTATAAAACCGAAATTCTAAAATGATTAAAAATTTTATAAACAGACCGGTTTTATCCACGGTAATCTCAATCTTGATTGTGATTCTCGGGGTATTGGGATTGATCTCGCTGCCGGTTACACAGTATCCTGACATTGCGCCTCCTACAGTAAGTGTTTCCACAAACTACGCCGGAGCCAACGCGGAAACTGTGATGAAGAGTGTTGTTGTGCCATTGGAAGAACAGATCAACGGGGTAGAAGGTATGGATTACATCACTTCTACAGCAGGAAACGATGGTTCTGCACAGATTCAGGTGTTCTTTAAGCAAGGTATCGATCCGGATATCGCTGCGGTAAACGTACAAAACCGTGTTGCCAGAGCAACGCCTTTGTTGCCAAGTGAAGTTACACGTTCCGGGGTGGTTACGCAGAAACAGCAGACAAGTGCCTTGATGTATATGTCTTTCTATTCTGAAAATAAAGATCTGGATGATGTATATCTTCAAAACTTTTTGAATATCAACATTATTCCAAACTTAAAAAGAATTAATGGTGTAGGTGATGCCAACGTTTTCGGAGGTAAAAACTACTCAATGAGAATCTGGCTGGATCCTGCAAAAATGGCTGCCTATAGTGTAACTCCGACGGATGTTACCAACGCAATCAATGAGCAGAGTAGAGAGGCTGCGGCTGGTTCTATCGGACAAAACAGTGGTAGCTCTTTTGAATATATTATTAAATATGTCGGAAAATTCAACGATAAAGAACAGTACGACAATATCATCATTAAAGCTCTTCCTGACGGACAAAATCTGATGCTGAAAGACGTTGCTAAAGTAGAATTGGCAGGTCAGTCTTATACAGGAATCGGGGAAAACGGGAACAATCCATCAATTTCTATGGGTATTTTCCAGACACCGGGTTCAAACGCTCAGGAGATTATTAAAAATATTAAATCTTATCTAAAATCAGCAGAAGGAAGTTTCCCTCAGGGAATTAAATATACTTTCAACTTCGATACCAACGAGTTCTTGGATGCATCGATTGAAAAGGTGGTTCATACCTTGATTGAAGCATTTATCCTGGTATTCATTGTAGTATTTATTTTCTTACAGGATTTCAGATCTACTTTGATTCCGGCCATTGCGGTTCCGGTTTCTATTGTGGGTGCGTTCTTCTTCCTGAATTTATTTGGATATTCATTAAACCTATTAACGTTATTCGCCTTAGTACTTGCAATTGGTATCGTTGTGGATGACGCGATTGTAGTCGTCGAGGCGGTTCATGCTAAAATGGAAAATGGTATTTCTGATGCTAAAAAAGCGACGGTAGAAGCAATGGACGAAATTACAGGTGCTATTATTTCAATTACATTGGTAATGGCTGCGGTATTCGTTCCGGTAACGTTTATTACAGGTCCAACTGGGGTTTTCTATCAACAGTTTGGTATCACTTTGATTATTGCGATCATCATTTCTGCAATTAATGCCTTAACGCTGAGTCCGGTGTTATGTTCATTATTCTTAAAACCTCATGACGCTCATCATGCAGAATATAAAAATTTGAATTTCCTTCAAAAGTTCTTCTATAAATTTAATATTGCTTTTAAAACAGCAACAGAACGTTACGGAAGAGGATTTATATTCTTATTGAGACATAAATGGGTAACATTAATCATTTTCGCAATTACAGGAGGAATCTTGTATTGGGCGAGTACAACGATGAAAAAAGGTTTCGTACCAACGGAAGATAGAGGAATTATCTTTACCGACGTTCAGCTTCCTCCGGGTGCTTCAATGGAAAGAACGTACAACGCTTTAAAAACGCTTCAGGCAAAAGCTTTAAAAGTTCCAGGAGTACAAAACGTGACAATTTCTACAGGTAGAGGTTTCTTATCTGGAAACGGTAGTAACAATGGTTTGGCTTTCATTAAATTAGCTCCATTCGAAGACCGTAAAAAAGACGGACAGACTTCTGAAGACATCACGAAAAAACTATTCGGAATTTCGGGAGCAGTTCCTGACGCAAAAGTTGTATTCTTCCAGCCACCGAGTGTACCAGGTTTTGGTAACAGTGCCGGTTTTGAGATGGTATTGCTGGATAAGGCTGGTGGAGAATATGCAGATTTAGACAATAAAATGAATGAATTCATCGGGAAACTGATGGAAAGACCGGAAATAGAATTTGCCCAGTCTTCATTCAACACAAAATATCCTCAGTATGAAATGCAGGTAAATGTTCCATTAGCAAAACAAATGGGAGTTTCTGTAAGTGATATCTTAGCAACAATGCAGGGTTACATTGGAGGTATTTACACCGCTGACTTTACGAAATATGGAAAACAGTTTAGAGTAATGGTTCAGGCACTTCCTGAAAACAGACAAAACATTGAAAATTTAAATGAATTGTATGTGAAAACAGGTTCAGGTGCAATGTCACCAATTTCTCAGTTTGTGTCGATGAAAAAAGCATATGGACCTCAATCTGTAAGCCGTTACAACCTATTTACTTCAGTAAAAATCACGGGTGCAAACTCCGCAGGATACAGTTCTGGGGATGCGATTACGGCTGTTCAACAGGTTGCTCAGGAAACCTTAAACCAAAATTATGATGTTGAATTTACAGGATTAACGAGAGAGGAATTAAATTCTGGATCTCAGACGATTTTGATCTTCGCATTGAGTTTAATTTTCGTTTATTTCATCCTATCAGCACAATATGAAAGTTATATCCTTCCTTTAGTCGTAGTAATTTCTCTTCCTCTTGGGGTAATGGGAGCATATTTCGGACAAAAAGTAATGGGCTTGGAAAACAATATTTATTTCCAGATTGCCCTTATCATGTTGGTCGGATTATTGGCCAAAAATGCCATCTTGATTGTAGAGTTTGCCGTTCAGAGAAGACATCACGGTGAAACAATCGTTATGTCTGCAATCAATGCTGCAAAAGCGAGATTAAGACCAATTTTGATGACTTCATTTGCATTCATCTTCGGTTTATTACCATTGGTTTTAGCAAGCGGAATCGGTGCGGTTGGTAACAGATCTATCGCCACGGGTGCAGCAATCGGGTTATTAATAGGTACCATTTTAGGATTATTCGTGATTCCTGTTCTGTATGTAATTTTCGAATTCTTACAGGAAAAAGTAAAACCTCTTAAAAAAGAAGAAATCAATTTAGCAGAATAATTTAAAGTTAAAGAAATTAGAAGTTAGAATTTAGAGATTAGTCTAAAACTAGCTTCTAACTTCTAAACTCTAACTTCTAATAATAAAAAATGAAGAGTTTATTAAACATCATAAAAAGAATAACTTTTTCGGTCGCAATTCTTGGCGCTGTATCATCTTGTATGGCGAGAAAAGAATACCAAAGACCGAATAATGTTGTAGACGAAAAGCTGTTCCGTACAGATATGCTTCCTTCCGACAGTGTGAATGTGGCAAACATTTCCTGGAAAGAAATTTTCACAGATCCTATTCTTCAGGGGCATATCTCGAAGACTTTGGAAAACAATTTAGATATAAGAATTGCTTTGCAGAGCATTGTTTCGGCTGAAGCTTATTTAAAGCAAAGTAAAGCGGCTTACGAACCTACAGTTACTGTTGGTCCGGGTTATACTTTCCAAACTCAATCTTTAAATACACAGACCGGACGTTTATTTGGTGACAGAAGATACATCAATCAGCTTGATATTACAGCAAGTGTAGCTTTTGAAGCAGATATTTGGGGTAAATTAAAGGCTCAAGAAAAAGCGCAGTTGGCATCATATTTAGGAACTGTTGCTGCTCACAAAGCGGTAAAAAGTGACTTAGTTGCTTCTATTGCTTCTTCTTACTATCAATTGTTGACTTTCGATGAGCAGAAAAGAATTATTCAGGAAACAATTACGGTTCGTGAGAAAAATTTAGAAACAACGAAAGCTTTAAAAATTGCAGGAACAGTGACAGAAGTTGCCGTTCAGCAAAGTGAAGCGCTTGTTCTGAATGCAAAATCGATGTTGATTGATATCGATACTCAGATCCAGTTACTGGAAAATACGATGAGCCTGTTGATGGGAGAGCCGTCACACTCTATCGAAAGATCGACATTACAAAGTCAGAATGTTCCGATTGATTTAAAACTAGGATATCCGGCTCAATTACTGGCAAACAGACCAGATGTAATGAGAGCAGAATACAACCTAATGAATGCTTTTGAATTAACAAATTCGGCAAAAGCTCAGTTTTATCCTACCTTGAAAATTACAGGAAGTGGGGGAATTCAATCATTGGATATCGATCATTTATTCAGTGTAAATTCATTGTTTGCAAGTGTTGTTGGAGGATTGGCTCAACCGATTTTGAACAGAAGAACGATTAAAACAAACTATGAAGTGAGCTTGGCAAATCAGGAAACAGCGTATCTGAACTTTAGAAAAACAGTTCTTACGGCTGGAAAAGAAGTTTCGGATGCAATCAGGGTTTTTTCAGTTCAGGATCAATATATAGAATTGAAAGAGAAAGAGTTGCAAAACTATAAAAACTCAGTAGATTATTCTCAGGAGTTGGTAAATTATGGTATGGCCAATTATCTTGAAGTTTTGAATGCAAGTGTAAATTCATTAAATGCAGAGCTGAATATAGCTAATGCAGAATATAGCAAAATGAAGGCAGCAGTAGAGCTTTATCAGGCTCTTGGTGGCGGTTGGAAATAATTTCTAATAGTAAAAACAGTAAGAAGAAACGCGTGTTGATGGATTTCAACATGCGTTTTTTATTTTATTTAAATTATTCAAAATTTAAATTTAATGAATTTATTTATTAATCTTTTGCTACTTCAACAAATCATAGCACTGATAAATTGATAGTTAAATGATTTTCTTTTTGCTTTTTCATTTAAATAAGTTTTTAAAAAGTACTGATTATACAGCTAATGTAACAACTTATTAAAGAAAATTTAATAAAAAGTTTGCATATGTGGTTTAAATACTTACTTTTGTACGGCTTCGGAAAATTAAAAGAAGAGGGGGAATTAGCTCATCTGGCTAGAGCGTTAGACTGGCAGTCTAAAGGTGACGGGTTCGATCCCCGTATTCTCCACATTATTGGCTTAGCGATTTAAACTACTTTATAAAGCATGAAGAAAATATTTTTACTATTATTAGCTACTTTTTTATTCATCGGTTGTAGCAAAGACGAGGATACAATCTACGATTTTATTGGAACTTGGTCTGGAACTTACGAAGGAAGCGAAAAAGGAGAATGGAATTTTGTAGTCGCAACGGATGGTAAAGTTACAGGTACAATGCATTACGACCAAACCAATGTAAACTACTATATTTCCGGGCATTTAACGGAATCTGGAGACCTTACTGCAACATTGGGGACACCTGCAAACGGCGAATTCAAAGGGACACTTACAAGAGAAAAAACCGCGAGCGGAGGTTGGACAAACAATGCACCAACACCTTCAAAAGCAGGAACTTGGAAAGGTAATAAAGCTTCTAAATAATCAAGATTTTTACAAATAAATAAAAAGCTGTTCGGAATCGGACGGCTTTTTTTGTTTTTAAAACCTATGTTTCTTTCCCATAATTATTTATATTTGTAATAGTAGTAAAAATCAGAGAAATATGACAGACAGATTGTTTTGTAAGAATTCGTATGTAAAAAAAGGATTCGCTTTACTGGTTGTATCGACATTTATAATTTCCTGTGGAAGTTCGAAAAGTGTTGCTACAAAAAAGAATACAGGAACTAAAACTGTCGTAAAATCTGAAAATCTTAGAAAATTAGATTCAAAATTTGATGGAAAAGTTTCAAAATCAATCAATAGTATTTTGAAAGATGCCGAAAAATATATTGGAACTCCCTACAAATTCGGGGGAAACACTTCATCAGGTTTCGATTGCTCCGGATTTACTGTAAAAGTTTTTGAGGAAAATGATTTTAAACTTCCGAGAAGATCAGAAGATCAGGCAGGAACAGGAAATAAAATCGATATAAAGGATGTAAAACCGGGTGATCTCTTATTCTTTGCTACAGCTGGTGGAAGCAGAGTTTCTCATGTTGGAATTGTTCATGATATTGGAAGTGACGGAGAAGTGAAATTTATTCATGCCTCAACTTCAAAGGGAGTAATTATTTCTTCTTTAAACGAAAAATATTGGAATAAAGCCTATCTTCATGCTCAGAGAGTTTTGTAATTCAAATATTTATTATCCCGTTTAGGGAATTCACAATTAATTCTCGGTCTAAACCTTAGCCTTAATCTAAACTTTTGTATCTTTGGCGCGAATAATTTTAAACTAGGAAAAATGTCGTTACAACAAACTATTGAAAATATCTGGGACAACAGAGATCTATTGCAGAATGAGGACAGCCAAAAGGCTATCAGAGAGGTTATTTCTTTGGTGGACAAAGGAGAACTTCGTACAGCAGAGCCTACAGAAAACGGATGGCAGGTAAATGAATGGGTGAAAAAAGCTGTGGTAATGTATTTCCCGATCCAGAAAATGGAAACGATCGAGGTGGGTCCGTTTGAATTTCATGATAAAATGCCTTTGAAGAGAAATTATGCTGAAAAAGGTGTGAGAGTTGTACCGCATGCAGTGGCGAGAGAAGGAGCTTACATTGCTCCGGGAGTTATCATGATGCCTTCTTATGTAAACATTGGTGCTTACGTAGATTCAGGAACGATGGTTGATACTTGGGCAACAGTTGGTAGTTGCGCACAGATCGGTAAAAATGTTCACCTGAGTGGTGGTGTTGGAATCGGTGGTGTCTTGGAACCGCTTCAGGCTGCTCCGGTTATTATTGAAGACGATTGTTTCATCGGGTCAAGATGTATCGTTGTGGAAGGAGTTCACGTTGAAAAAGAGGCTGTTTTGGGAGCAAATGTTGTTCTTACGGCATCTACAAAAATTATAGATGTTACAGGTCCTGAACCAATCGAAATTAAAGGTAGAGTTCCTGCCCGTTCGGTTGTCATTCCTGGAAGCTATACAAAACAATATCCTGCGGGAGAATATCAGGTTCCATGCGCTTTGATTATCGGTCAGAGAAAAGAATCTACAGACAAGAAAACGTCTTTAAATGATGCGTTGAGAGATAATAATGTTGCTGTTTAAGATTAAAATTTTAAACTAAAACCCCACAATCTTGAAAGAAAAATTTCTTAAAATACTTTTAAACCCTAAATATATATTTGGGGTTTATCTTATTATATCTGTTGTTACTGCGATTTCCAAATATTTAAGAGGAGACTATGCGATCAATAATTATCTGATTTTCAAAAGTGTATTTTTTAATACAGTCAATCAGAAAAACTTATTTGTTCATTATCCTGATCTTTTTTTTGATTTGAATCATTACGGAGTTTTCTTCAGTGCATTGATCGCGCCGTTTGCTGTAATGCCCGACTGGCTGGGAATTTCCCTTTGGAATGTAGCCAATACTTTTATCTTCGTTTACGGAATTTATAAATTGCCGTTTTCCGATTCAAAAAAAGCAATTTTCGGGTTGCTTTGCTTGCAGGAATATATTACAGCGGCTTTAAGTTTGCAGTTTAATGTGGCTTTGACAGGGCTTTTGCTTTTGTCTGCAGTGTATATTTACGAAAGAAAAGAAGTAAAATCCGTAACGGCGATTTTGGTGGGGGTTTTTGTTAAAATCTATGGAATTGTAGGATTAACACAATTTTTCTTTATTAAAAATAAAACGAAATTTATTCTTTCAGGATTACTAATTGCTGTATTATTTTTCGTTCTGCCAATGGCATATTCAAGTCCGAAATTTGTCATTCAATGTTATTCGGATTGGTTTACATCGATTGTAGAAAAAAACAATGAAAATCAGGTTCTTGGAAATATGCAGGATATCTCATTAATGGGCTTTTTTAGAAGAATTTTAGGAGATGCTTCAATTTCAAATTTGGTGTTTTTAGCATTTGGTTTACCACTTTTTGCAGCGCCCTACATCAGAATTAAACAATATAAAAATTACGCTTTCCAATTAATGATTTTGGCTTCAACATTACTGTTTTTGGTATTGTTCAGTTCAAGCTCAGAATCTCCTACGTATATTATTGCTGTTGTGGGAGTTATGGTTTGGTTTTTCCTTCAAAAAGAAAGAACTCCATTCATTATTGGATTGTTGGTTTTCGTCATAATTTTCACATGTTTTTCAACTTCAGATTTATTTCCAAAGTTTGTAAAGGAAAACTATATCAAAAAATATTCTTTAAAAGCTGTACCTTGCATTGTCATTTGGTTGAGAGTAACGTATGAACTTTTAACTAAAGATTTTGAAAAAAATTACAGCCTGAATTAATAATATGAAGAAAATTTCAATTGTCATTCCTGCCCATAACGAAGAAGGAAACGTTGCTTTGGTTCATGAAAAAATTAAAGAAGTTTTTTCTGGATTAAGCAATTATGATTTTGAAATTATTTTTGTGAATGACGGCAGTCGCGACAATACACAACAAAAATTAGAAGAACTTTCTGCGGAATATGATGAAGTGAAATTTATCGAATTTTCTAGGAATTTTGGACATCAACCCGCTGTAAAAGCCGGAATGGACAATGCAGATGGAATTGCCGTAATTTCAATGGATGGCGATCTTCAGCATCCACCGGAGCTTATTCCTGAAATGATTAATAAATGGGAGGAAGGGTTTGATATTGTTTATACAATCCGGACTTATCCGAAACAAATTTCTTATTTCAAACGGAAAACCTCGGATTTTTTCTATAAAATCTTATCAAGCCTTTCAGATGTAAACTTAACAAAAGGAGGCGGCTCAGATTTTAGATTGATGGACGCAAATGCCGTTGAAGTCATGAGAAAATTCAATGAAGACGATCTTTTTTTGAGAGGTTTAACGAGTTGGATGGGCTTCAAACAAACAGGAATTGAATTCACAGCAAACGAAAGAATTGCCGGAGAAAGCAGTTACAATCTCAAAAAAATGATAACTTTTGCTTTTACGGGAATTACTGCTTTCAGTGTTAAACCACTTTATATTGCGGCTTATTTGGGCTTTTTATTCTCCGCACTTTCCGTTGTAGGATACGGTTTGTATGTCATTTATTCATTCATTGCAAAAACAGAAATCTCTGGTTGGGCGTCATTAATTATGACGATCGTTTTCTTCGGAGGATTGCAATTGATTATTTTAGGAATAATGGGAATTTATTTAGGTAAAATATTTAAACAGGTTAAAGAAAGACCTAATTACATCATAAAAAATAAAAATTTTTAAATGGTTTTATTAAGTTTTGACATCGAGGAATTTGATATGCCATTAGAATATAAAGGTGAAATTTCCTTTGAAAATCAGATCTCGATCTCACAAAACGGACTCGAAAGAATTTTAGATATTCTTAAAAAACATAAGGCAAAAGCAACTTTTTTTTCAACAGTAGTTTTTGCAGAAAACAGTAAGCATTTAATTGAAAGATTACTAAATGAAGGTCACGAATTGGCTTCTCACACGTGGTTTCATTCCGATTTTGAAGAAACTCATTTAAAAGAGTCTAAGGATAGGCTTGAAGAATTATTTTCTACAAAAGTAACAGGATTGAGAATGCCTAGAATGATGCCTGTAAGCAAAAATGCGGTAGAAGATGCAGGATATTCGTACAATTCCTCGATCAATCCAACGTTTCTTCCTGGAAGATATAATAATTTGAAAGTTTCCAGAACGTATTTTAAAGAAGGAAAAGTAACGCAGATTCCGGCTTCAGTTTCTCCTAATTTCAGAATTCCTTTGTTTTGGCTGAGCTTTCATAATTTTCCTTTGTCTTTCTATAAAAAATTAGCTTCAGATACTTTGAAAAAAGACAATTATCTGAATATTTACTTCCATCCGTGGGAGTTTGCAGAAATTAAAGATGATGCCTTTAAATTACCCGGATTTACAGTAAAAAATTCAGGAAAAGATATGGTTGAGCGTTTTGATGAATTTATTTCTTGGTTAAAAAGTAAAAATTATTCATTCGGAACATTTCAGGAATTTCAAAAACAATTTAAATCATGAAAATAGCTTTCGACGCCAAACGTTTTTTTCATAACGCATCGGGTTTAGGGAATTATTCTCGTGATCTTGTCCGAATTTTAACGAAATATTTTCCTGAAAATGAATATATTCTGTTAAATAAAAACAAATCAGAAAGAGGATCAGATATTTTGGAAAATCCTAATGTCCAGTTTGTTGAAACGTCCAAGGGGAAAATGTCCCGACAATTCAAAATGGGGAAGGATGCGCAAAAACTAAATGCAGATATTTTCCATGGATTGTCAGGTGAATTGCCTTTGAAATGGGATAAAAAGCAGATAAAAAAAATCGTTACAATTCACGATTTGATTTTCGTTCGTTATCCTCAATACTACTCATTTTTTGATCGAAAAATTCACTTTTGGAAGTTTAAAAAAGCTGCAAATTCTGCAGACAAAATTATTGCCATTTCAGAGCAGACTAAAAGAGATATTATTGAATTTTTAAAAGTTCCTGAAAGCAAGATTGAAGTGATTTACCAGGGTTGTCATAAGGCTTTTAAAGAAGAACAATCCGATGAGTTTGCTCAACAAACTAAAGAAAAATTCAATCTTCCTGAAAGATTTATTTTAAACGTTGGAACTATTGAAGACCGCAAAAATCTTTTTAATGTTGTCAAGGCAATACAAGACACTGAAATCCCATTAGTTGTAGTCGGAAAAAAAACAAAATATTTTCAAAAAATAGCGAATTTTATTCAGAAAAATAAAATGGCGAAACAGATCCATTTTTTAGAAGGAGTTTCAATGGATGAGTTGGCTGTTATTTATAAATTAGCAGATATTTTTATTTATCCTAGTTTCTTCGAAGGCTTTGGAATCCCCGTGATAGAAGCGCTTTTCTCAAAAACAGTAACGATTACAAGCAATACCAGCTGTCTTCCTGAAGCTGGAGGTCCTGATTCTGTTTATATTGATCCTGAAAATTATTTGGATATTCAAGCCAAAATTAAATTTTTATGGGATAACGAATCGGAAAGAAAACGCCGAGCTGAAAAAGGTTTGGAGTTTGTGCAAAAGTTTAATGATGAACCGATTGCTAATCAATTAATAAATCTTTATCAATCCGTTTTAAAAAATAATTAATTAAAAAAGTCTTCTGAATTGAAATGATCAGAAGACTTTTTTAATTTATTCGACCTCAAAAGGAACGGCATACATCTGAACGTACGGTCCATAGCTCCCCGCATCAAATCGGAATCTCATTGTTCGGGCTGCAGTATTTGTCCAGTTTCCGTTCGACATATAGACCCAAAGATATAACGTCGTATTTTCTGTTATGTTTACAGCGATATTCCCCGATCCGTAGTAATCCGGACTGGCAGCAGCACTGTTATATAAACGTGGAATGATGATTGATTTTATAGGAGAAAGATAATTTGGAGAAACATTCGCTGTTGATGAAGTCGAGAGAAAAACAGATGCAAAACCATCGTTTGAGCTTGTAACAGAGGCATTGGTTCCTGATGGAGTACACCACATGGTAAAGTTGACCTGATATTTGCCGGGAGTCAGGGTTATGTAAGCACCTGAATACCCAATTCTTTGATCTCCTGATATTTGTGGGTCATCAATCGTCGTGAAAGTTTGTTCCGTTGTTGGTATTACTGCCAGTTTTGCAAAGCTTGTTCCCGGAGCCGACCATCTTGCATTTCCGTTGGAATCTGAAGTTAAAACTTTTCCTAATCCTTGCGTATTATCGGAAATTTTTAAAGCATTACCACTGGTGGAATTAATTTCAAGTTTTGCAGTGGGAGCAATAGTTCCGATTCCTATATTACCGTTGGCGTTTATAGAAACGTCATTTAGCTGTTGAGCTGTTGTAGGTATTCCTGTAGCCGAATTATCCTTTGCTCCGTCCACATGAAAAACGGCTTGTGGATTGGAAGTATTCACGCCGATTTGTCCAAATAGTAAAGATGCAGAAACCAGACATCCTAACGTGATTAAATGTTTTTTCATTGATATTATTTTAAAATTTTCAGGCAAAAATTTTCCTGTCAAAAACCAAAAGATTATTGACTAGTTTTGTTTTTTAAATTATAAATTTGGATTAATTATAATCAGTCAAGTTTAAGAAAACCTTTATTCAAAGGCATTTGATTATAATTGAAAAAACATTTTCGGCTGCAAATATATTAAATCAAAATTGATTTTAGAAAAATATAAATCAATTATTGATAAACATTAAATAAAATTCGGTTATAAGTTATTTGTTATTAATATTTTACATTTAAAACTAAAATTATTAAAAATGTTGATTTAAAATTTGCACATTAAAAAAATAATATCATACCTTTGTACCACAAAATTTCAACAATGAAACCGAATTTTTTAACAGTACATCATTATCACCATCATATCTGCTAGACGGAATTGATTGATATATAATTTGTTAAAAATCAAAATAATTAAAAACCGTCTGAGTAAATAGACGGTTTTTTTGTTTCTAAATTTATCCCGGGAAATTTTTTCAATTCAACCATTTTTTATTTGCTCAGACTCAACAAAAATGAAATGAGTAAATTAAAAATAGCCATACAAAAAAGCGGACGGCTTTACGAAGAATCTCTTCAGCTCCTCAAAGATTGCGGAATTTTCATCAACAACGGAAAAGATCAGCTTAAAGTTTCTGTAGACAATTTTCCAATGGAAATCATGTACTTACGAAATTCCGATATTCCTCAATATCTGGAAGATGGAGTCGTTGATATTGCTATCGTTGGCGAAAATCTTTTAGTAGAAAAGCAAAAGAATATTGAAATTATTCAGCCTCTTGGTTTTTCAAAATGCCGTGTTTCCTTAGCAATTCCAAAAGAAATTGAGACTGACGACATCAATTATTTTCAGGGAAAAAAATTGCTACATCTTATCCCAATACACTTAAAAATTTTCTTAAAAAAAATAACGTTTCTGCGGATATTCATATCATATCAGGTTCAGTGGAAATAGCTCCAAACATCGGTCTTGCTGACGGAATTTGTGATATTGTAAGCTCTGGAAGTACTTTGTTTAAAAATGGGTTGAGAGAAACAATTACTCTTTTAAAGTCTGAGGCAGTATTAGCGAAAACCGCCAATTTGGATTTCGAAAAGTTGGTTATTCTGGAAAAATTTATGTTTAGAATTAAAGCTGTTTTAAAAGCGAAAAATTCAAAATATATTTTGATGAATGTTCCAAATGACAAAATTGAAATCATTTCAAAAACGCTTCCTGTTCTGAAAAGTCCGACTGTTATTCCTTTGGCAGAAGAGGGATGGAGCAGCATTCATTCTGTGATTGATGAAGAACGATTTTGGGAGGTTATTGATGAATTGAAAGATAAAGGAGCACAGGATATTTTGATAATTCCAATTGATAAAATGGTAATTTAAAATGAAAATAAGTAGATATCCTCAAAAAGAAATATGGTCAGA
Source organism: Chryseobacterium sp. MMS23-Vi53 (assembly GCF_047651245.1). Taxonomy (NCBI): domain Bacteria; kingdom Pseudomonadati; phylum Bacteroidota; class Flavobacteriia; order Flavobacteriales; family Weeksellaceae; genus Chryseobacterium; species Chryseobacterium sp. MMS23-Vi53. The sequence continues at coordinate 288,364 of NZ_CP180265.1, forward strand.
ATTAGTAAAAAGACCCGTTTTACAAAGAGAAAAATTAACAGAATTAATTGCTGATATTTTCAAAGAAGTTGAAAAAAATGGAGACCAGGCTTTAATTGATTTTAATAAAAAATTTGACAAAGCAGAAGTTAAAAATATTAATGTTTCTGAAGATGAAATAGAAAATGCAGAAAATTTAATCAGCGCAGAATTAAAAGAAGCGATTCAACAGGCAAAAGATAATATTACAAAATTTCACGCTTCTCAAATTGTTGAAATTGAAAAGATTGAAACGACAAAAGGTGTTGTTTGTTGGAGAGAAAACAGAGCCATTGAAAAGGTGGGAATTTATATTCCCGGAGGGACAGCTCCTTTATTTTCAACAGTTTTAATGTTAGCGATTCCTGCTCAATTATCTGGTTGTGAGGAAATTATTTTGTGCACACCTCCTGATAAAAAAGGAAATATTAATCCTGCTATTTTATACACAGCAAAACTTTGTGGCGTTACAAAAATATTTAAAACGGGCGGTGCTCAAGCGATTGCGGCAATGACTTTAGGTACAGAAAGCATCCCCAATGTATATAAAATTTTTGGTCCTGGAAATCAATATGTTGTAGCAGCAAAAGAATTTGCTCAACATTATAATGTTGCGATTGACATGCCTGCAGGACCGAGTGAAGTTTTGGTAATTGCTGATGAACAGGCAAATCCTGGGTTTTGCGCTGCAGATTTGCTTTCTCAGGCAGAGCATGGAAGTGATAGTCAGGTTGTTTTTCTTTCGACAGATGAGAAAATTTTTAATCAAACCATTGAAGAAACGAAAAAACAGCTTAAAGAACTCCCAAGAAATGAGTATGCTAAAGGAGCCTTAAAAAACAGTCTTTTTCTCTTATTAAATACAAATGATGAAGCTCTCAAATTTAGCAATTTATATGCGCCGGAGCATTTGATTTTAGCTTTGACAGATTATGAAAAGTATATTTCAAAAATTCAAAATGCAGGTTCTGTTTTCTTAGGAAATTATTCATGCGAAAGCGCGGGAGATTACGCAAGCGGAACGAATCATACGCTTCCAACTAATGGATTTTCAAAGAATTACAGTGGTGTTTCTTTAGACAGTTTTGTAAAGAAAATTACCTTTCAGAATTTATCGAAGGAAGGACTTCAAAATTTAGGAAAAACAATAGAAATCATGGCGGAAGCAGAAGGATTATTTGCTCACAAAAATGCCGTAAGTATCAGATTAAAAGAAGAAAATGAAAAAATTTAATATAAATAATTTAGTTAGAAAAAATATTTTAGAACTACAACCTTACATCAGTTTTAGGGACAATAATGAGTTTGAAAATCCTATTTTCTTAGATGCTAATGAAAGTCCTTTTGGCGAATTTAACCGTTACCCGGATTCCACTCAGAAAAAATTAAAACAAACATTATCAAAAGTAAAAAATATTTCACCCGATCAAATTGCACTTGGAAACGGAAGTGATGAATTGATTGATTTGATTATCAAAGTGTTTTGTGAGCCTAAATATGATTCAATTTTAATGATGAATCCTTCCTTTGCGATGTATGGGTTTTATGCATCTATCAATGAAAATAGAGTTGTAAAGCTAAATTTAAACGAAAATTTTGAAATTGATAAAGATGAATTTTTAAACATAATAAAAGAAAATCAATTAAAAATATTCTTTCTGTGTTCGCCCAATAATCCAACTGGAAATTGTATTAAAGATATAGAATTTTACATTAAAAACTTCAATGGAATTGTTGTTGTTGATGAAGCATACATTGAATTTTCTGGTAAAAAATCTTGTATTGAATTATTGGAGAAATATCCGAACTTAGTTGTTCTTCAGACCTTTTCAAAAGCTTGGGGAATGGCAGGAGCAAGAGTTGGAATTGCATACTCTTCGAAAGAAATTATTAAATTAATTAATACTGTAAAAGCTCCTTATAATGTTAATTATTTAAGTTTAAATAAAATTATTGAACTAATTAGTAAACAGGAAATTGTAAAATCAAATATAGAAAATGCTTTAAATGAAATCGCATGGCTTAAAACCGAATTTGAAAATATTAATTGTATTAAAAAAGTCTATCCCACGGATGCTAATTTCTTTCTAATTGAATTTGAAAATATAGAAAAAGTTTATGAAAAATTGTTGGAAAAAGAAATTTTGACAAGCAAAAGAAGTCCACAAATTCTGAATTGTATTAGAATAAATGTTGGAAATCGAGAAGAAAATATTCAATTGACTCAGGTTTTAAAAAGAATTTAATTATGAAGAAAGTATTGTTTATAGATCGCGACGGCACTTTAATTATCGAACCTCCAATAGATTTTCAAGTAGATTCTTTAGAGAAATTGGAATTTTATCCCGCAGTTTTTCAAAATCTTTCAAAAATTGCGAAAGAGCTTGATTATGAATTAGTAATGGTGACGAATCAGGATGGGCTGGAAACGGAAAGTTTTCCTTATGAAGACTTTATAGCGCCTCATGAAAAGATGTTAAAAGCCTTTGAAAATGAAGGAATTGTCTTCTCTGATATTTTGATTGATAAAAGTTTTGAAAACGAAAATTTACCAACAAGAAAACCTGGAATCGGGATGTTAGGAAAATATATTTACGGAGATTATGATCTTGAAAATTCTTTCGTTATAGGAGATCGAATTACGGATATACTATTGGCTAAAAATTTAAGCTCAAAAGCTATTTTTATTAATAAAATTCAGAATAAAGATGCTGTTTTAACAACAGAAAGCTGGAGTGAAATTTATCAATACCTAAAGCAAATTCCACGAAAATCTAAAGTATTAAGAAAGACTAATGAAACAGATATCGAAATAGAAATAAATCTTGATGGAAATGGAAATTCTGAAATTACTACAGGTTTACATTTTTTTGATCATATGCTTGAGCAAATTTCGAAACATGGCAATTTAGATTTAAAAATTAAAGCAAAAGGTGATTTACACGTTGATGAGCATCACACAATTGAAGACACCGGAATTGTTTTAGGGGAAGCTATTTTAAAAGCTTTAGGAAAGAAAAAGGGTATTGAAAGGTATGGATTTTTACTTCCGATGGATGATTGTCTGGCACAGGTTGCGCTTGATTTTGGTGGACGTTCTTGGCTGGTTTGGAAAGCGGACTTTCAACGTGAAAAAATAGGAGATGTTCCGACGGAAATGTTTTATCATTTCTTTAAATCTTTCGCCGATTCTGCTAAATGTAATGTAAATATTAAAGTTGAGGGAGAAAACGAACATCACAAGATTGAATCTATTTTTAAAGCGTTTGCGAAAGCGATAAAAATGGCTGTAAATCAATCGGATCAGAATTTCAATTTACCATCAACGAAAGGAAGTTTGTAGTATGATAGCAATTATAAAATATAATGGTGGAAATGTAAACTCTGTTGAAAATGCTTTAGATAGATTAGGTGTAGAGTCGATTATTACTGATGATTTTGGGCTGATAAGAAATGCAGACAAGGTTATTTTTCCAGGAGTTGGAGAAGCATCTTCAACGATGAAAATTTTAAAGGAAAAAGGCTTAAATCAATTAATTCCGACTTTGAAGCAACCTGTTTTGGGAATTTGTTTAGGGATGCAGTTGATGTGTAAAAACAATGAAGAAGGCAATACGGTTGGAATGGGGATTTTTGATATTAAAGTGAAGAAATTTCCTGCGAGAGATATTGTTCCACATATGGGTTGGAATATGATTTCAAATTTTAAATCAAATCTATTTTCGGGAATTGAAAAGAATCGTGACGTTTATTTTGTGCACAGTTTTTATTGTGAATTATCCGCAAATACTACTTCGACCTGTGACTATATTTTGCCTTTCAGCGCATCTTTGCAGAAGGATAATTTTTATGCAATGCAGTTTCATCCTGAAAAATCGGGGAAAATCGGAAGTCTTTTATTAGAAAATTTTTTAAAGCTTTAATTATGAAAATTATTCCTGCAATTGACATTATTGACGGAAAATGTGTACGTCTGTCGAAAGGTGATTACGGAACGAAAAAAATATACAATGACAATCCTGTTGAAGTTGCCAAAGAATTTGAAAGTTTCGGAGTGAAATATCTTCATTTGGTTGATCTGGACGGTGCAAAATCCAAGCATATAGTCAATCAAAAAGTATTGGAAAATATTGCGAAAGAAACTTCTCTACAGATTGATTTTGGGGGTGGTTTAAAAAGTATGGAAGATATTCGGACCGCTTTTGATTCGGGAGCCCAGCAGATTACTGTTGGAAGCATTGCTGTACAAAATCCTGAGTTTTGTTTTGATTTAATTGAAAAATACGGACCAGAGAAAATTATTCTAGGAGCTGATTGTTGTAATAGGAAAATAAAAACTTCAGGTTGGTTGGAAGAAAGCACTTTAGATGTAATTGATTTTATTCGCCAATATCAAAAAAATGGTGTAAAAAATGTAATCTGCACAGATATTTCAAGAGATGGAATGTTGGAAGGTGCATCCAATGATTTGTATAAAGAAATTTTAACTCAAATACCAATTCAATTAGTGGCAAGCGGAGGAATTTCCTGTATCGAAGATGTTTATATAATGAATGAAATCGGGTGCACAGGTACAATAATAGGAAAGGCAATTTATGAAGGAAAAATTGAACTGAAAGAATTACAGAAATTTATTGAAAATGCTTAAAAAAAGAATCATTCCTTGTTTGGATATAAAAGATGGATTAACGGTAAAAGGAATCAATTTTGAGGGTTTGAGAAATGCAGGAAATCCTATTGAATTGGCTAAAAGATATGAATATGAAGGCGCTGATGAATTGGTTTTTCTTGACATTACTGCAACCCTTGAAAAGCGTAAAACGTTCGTTGATTTGGTGAAAAAAATTGCAAAAGAACTGAGCATTCCTTTTACTGTTGGTGGTGGAATTTCCACAGTTGAAGATGTGAGAAAATTGTTGGAAGTAGGAGCGGATAAAATCAGCATTAATTCTTCTGCGGTAAAAAATCCACAGTTAATTTCTGATTTAGCTAAAGAGTTTGGTAGTCAGTGTGTTGTTGTTGCGATTGATACAAAATTGGTTAATGGATCAGATTGGGTTCATGTAAAAGGAGGTAGAGAAATTACGAATTTAAAGACTTTAAATTGGGCAAAAAAAGCAGAAGAATTAGGAGCTGGTGAAATTCTCTTAACTTCAATGGATGGAGACGGAACAAAAAATGGTTTTGATCTGAGAATCACAAAATTAATTTCCAAAAATGTGAATATTCCGGTGATTGCTTCTGGTGGAGCGGGTAAAATTGAAGATTTTGAAATGATTTTTAATAAAACTAAAGCAACAGGAGGCTTGGCTGCAAGTATTTTCCATTTTGGAGAAGTGAAAATTCAAGATTTAAAAAATGAATTAAAATCTAAAAATATTGCAATACGATGAAAATTAATTTTAACAAAAGTGAAGGATTAGTTCCTGTTATTATTCAAGACAACAGAACTTTACAGGTTTTGATGTTGGGATATATGAACGAAGAAGCCTTTGAAAAGACAAAAAAGGAGGGGATTGTTACATTTTTCAGTCGTTCAAAAAATAGACTTTGGACAAAGGGTGAGGAATCCGGTAATTTTCTAATAGTAAAAAACATTAAAATTGATTGTGATAATGATACGATTTTAATTAAAGCAATTCCTAAAAATATAGTTTGTCACACAGGAAGTTTCAGTTGTTTTGGAGATAAAAATTTTAAAGGTTTTCTTTATGAATTGGAGGAAAAAATAAACCAAAGGATTGATGAAAAAATCGGAGATTCTTATACCTATTCATTATTTCAAAGTGGAATCAATAAAGTTGCTCAAAAAGTAGGAGAGGAAGCAATAGAGCTGGTAATTGAATCTAAAGATAATAACGAAAGCCTTTTTAAAAACGAAGCTGCAGATCTTCTTTATCATTTATTAATTTTATTGAAAGCAAAGAATTTGACTTTGGAAAATATTGAAGAAATTTTGTTCCAAAGAAATCGTTAATATAGGGAAAGGTTTCGGCGGGCGAAGCCCGCCGAAACCACTTATTATTTAATTAAAATTTTACGTACAGCCGTTTTATCGTTAGATTTTATAACACCCAGATAAACACCTTTCTTCAAGGTTGAAACATTTATTTTTGTTTCATTTTCTGCTTTCAATAATGATCTTCCCGACAAATCTGTAATTTCAAAATTAAAATTTTTGATATCGTTTGGAAGCTCAATATTCAAAGTGTCTTTTACCGGATTTGGATAAAGTTTTATAGATTCCAAAGGATTTTTAGCCATCGATTCTTCGGTTTTTAACAAAGAACTTGTTGCTACCGCAAAATGCTGCAAAGCACCGACAGAAGCTTTTCCTACATTAAAAATATAAACCGGATCTGTATTTGCAAAAGTATCATTCACTGTATGAGGAAGATTACTCCTTATTTTTTCGAAAAATCCCGTAATAACTTCACCTCTTTCTTCAAAAGGAATATAATCGGTATCTTCTGCAGGATCTACGTCGGTAAGAAGGGGAGAATATAGTTGTGTACAGTTTCTCAATTGCTGCGTAACTGCCGCGGAAGCTGCATTGTTGCTTGACACGCCAGCCATGTCCTGATCGCAATAGATCGTATTGTTATTGTTCGAGATTTTCCCACCAACCTGATCCAGATTGAAAACTACTTTTATGTCTAATTGTTTTACATTATTCTGGTACACAACATTATTTACATAATGATCACTTCCAATTAAACCTTGTTCTTCGCCAGAAAAATGGATAAATTTAATCGAATATTCCGTAGGAACATCTTTTAAAATTCTAGCAGCTTCCAGAATAATCGAAGTTCCGCTTCCGTTATCGTTTACTCCGGGACCATTGATGCTGTCGAAATGTCCGCAGATAATCACATATTTATCAGGATAGGTCGTTCCAATCTTAGTTATAATTAAATTTTTCGAACTTTTATTGCTAAACGTAAAAGGATCTTCCGTGATCTGATTGGCAGAGTATCCGAATGCTAAATATTTGTTTTTAAGCCAGTTGAAAGCATTGTTGTTCGCCGTAGAACCTGTGGTTTTCACTCCAAGATTTGAAAATTCCTGAAGATTAGTCGTGATATTGGTTTGTGAAACCATGTTGGCTCTATTCTGATAAGCCTGAATAAAACTTTGAGCATTAAAACTCATTGTTGATAAAGAAAAAAGTAAAAGTGGGGTAATTTTTTTCATTTTGTGCTATTTTTTTAATAATCCTGCAAATGTAGTAATAAAAAAATCCTGAGCAAATACTCAGGATTTCATAATTTAAATTTTTTTTATATTATTTTCCAATGATTATTTTTCTTACCGCAGTTTTGTCATTGGCTTTAATGGTACACAAATAAGCCCCATTCGTAAAACCAGAAACATTTATTTTCGTTTCGTTTTCCTTATTTAAAATCAAACGGCCATTTAGATCTGTAATTTCTAAATTGAAATTTTTAATATCTTTTGGAAGTTCAATATTCAGATAATCCTTTGCTGGATTTGGATAGATTTTCACAGATTCCAAAGAATTAGCAGCAACCTCATTGGTACCTAAAACACTTGTTGCTACCGCAAAATGCTGTAACGCTCCAACAGCAGCTTTTCCTACATTAAAAACGTATACAGGATCAACATTCGCAAAAGTATCATTCACTGTATGCTCATTGAAACTTCTTACATTTTCGTAAAAACCTGTGATGATATCTCCATTTTGTTCAAAAGGAATATAATCCGACGAATAAGCGTTTGACATTACAGTTTGAAGCGGAGAATATAAAGTTGTACAAGTTGCCAATTGTTGAGTCATAGCCAAAGATTGAGCATTATTTCCCGTCAATCCTGCTTGGTCGCTTTCACATTTAATTGCATTATTTGTATTGCCGATTTTCCCGCCAACCTGATCCAGATTGAAAACAACTTTGATATTTAATTGGCGAATATTATTTTGGAAAACCACATTATCTGCATAATGTCCACTTCCTTGTAAACCTTGTTCCTCACCGGAAAAATGAATGAATTTGATGGAGTATTCGGTCGGAATATCCTTTAAAATTCTAGCAGCTTCCAATATAATTGAAGTTCCGCTTCCGTTATCGCTTACTCCGGGACCCGTAATCGTGTCGTAATGTCCGCAGATAATAACATATGTATTTGGATAAACCGTTCCTGTTTTCGTTATAATTAAATTTTTCGAACTTGTAGTTCCTCCAAAAGTAAAAGGATCTTCTGAAATCTGACTAACCGAATATCCGTAAGAAAGATATTTATTTTTAAGCCAGTTAAAGGCGTTGGTATTGGCTGCAGAACCAGTAGTTTTTACGCCAAGCGCTTCAAACTCAAGAAGATTGTTGGTGATGTTGGTTTGCGTCACCATATTGGCTCTGTTTTGGTAAGCCTGAATAAAATTTTGAGCCTGAAGACCAAAACTTGATAATGAAATAAGTAGAAGGGTAGTTATTTTTTTCACTTTAAGGGAAAGTTTTATAAATTCTGTAAATAATAAGCAAATGTATATAATAAAAAAATCCTGAGCAAAAAACTCAGGATTTATATTGATAACAAAAAATTCTACATTTATTATTTTACTTGATCTACAACAGCTTTGAAAGCTTCAGGGTGATTCATTGCTAAATCTGCTAAAACTTTTCTGTTTAGTTCGATGTTGTTCTTTTTAAGAGCTCCCATAAACTGAGAGTAAGACATTCCGTGCTCTCTAGTACCCGCGTTGATACGAGTGATCCAAAGAGATCTGAAGTTTCTTTTCTTCTCTTTTCTACCACGGTAAGCATATTGCATTGCTTTTTCTACCGCGTTTTTAGCTACTGTCCAAACGTTCTTTCTTCTACCGAAAAAACCTTTAGCTTGCTTTAAAACTTTTTTTCTGCGAGCTCTAGAAGCTACCGCATTTACTGATCTTGGCATAATTTAAATTGTTTTTTTGAAATGTGCGGTAAATTTTTCATTACTCTTAGTGGCTCCATTTCAGGGTTAAAATTTTGAATTTGTTTGAATTCTTATAAACCGAATATAGATTTATAAAAACTACTTAATTGCTAATTGACGTAATACGCTTTTCTCGTCCACAGCAGCAACATAAGAAGTACTAGTAAGATTTCTCTTTTGTTTAGTTTCTTTCTTAGTTAAAATGTGGCTTTTGTAAGCATTCTTTCTTTTGATCTTACCAGAACCAGTAAGAGCAAAACGCTTTTTAGCACCTGATTTCGTTTTTAATTTTGGCATTGTTTTGCTTTTTATTGTTTTGTTATCAATATCTATATTGGCTACTCCTAAGACATTTAGGAATAATAGTTTGCAAAATTACGAAAAAAAACTGAGACTTGAAAGAGATTTTGAACTGGAAGAGGTAATTTTAAATCCTAAATATTGATCTATTTAAAAATTTTTTTTTTGAAGCTTTATCCTGCTTTCCACTATATCTTTTTCGCCGACGCTTTTTTTCAAAACCTATTCAGAAAAAGGATGTCATTTCAATGGTAAGTTTGCATTAAGAAAAACCGATTTATAAATTAGTTAAAAAAATTAACTTTAAGAAAAAGCAGCAGGATAAAGACAGACGTTCAATTGATAGATAGATATCGCCCCTGATTTTATTCCCCTGCTGCTGTTTTCTTCCAAATCCGGATAGAACATTGTTGGTAATAACTTTTACCATGATGGATCAGAAGAAAACCTCTTTATAAAAAAGATTTATGATGGCAAAATTATCAAAAAAAGTGATTGGAGTAGATGTAGGGTCTAAGTTTTTAACGTTAAGTTTTAATGATCACAATGGTCAGGATCAAATTAGTAATATCGAAAACAATCAGCGCTCGATATTATCATTTTTAAAGAAAATATCCTCAGATGATTATTGTTTTGTTATTGAAGCTACCGGTAATTACAGTAGTAGAATTCTTCATTTTTCTTTGGGTAAAGATTTTGAATCCAGCCTTATAAACTGTATGTCTGTCAAGCATTTTGCAAGGATGAAAAATATTATTACAAAAACTGATGCCGAAGACGCCAAGTTGATCAGGCTTTATGGTGAGATGTTCCGTCCTGAGAATTACATGCCCAAAAGTATTGAGATTGAACATCTTGACCAAGAGATTAAACTGTTGAATGATTTGGAAGAAGAAAAACGCCGATATGCTGTAAAACTAAAATCGCTTCGTTTTAATCCTTACCTAAATCCAGATACAGAAAAGCATTATGAAAGGAGGTTGAAACAGTTGGAAAAAGAAATCAATGAAGTTGAGCAACGCCTTCCAAAACTTCAGGATGAAGAGTTTAAGGAAGTGAAGGATTTAATACAAAGTGTATCGGGAATTGGCGAAAAGACTTCATTACAATTAATGGCAGCAACTTCCGGTTTTAAGAATTTTGAATCTGCAAAGTCATTGGTTAAATATTTTGGATTGGCTCCCAGAATTTATCAGTCTGGAAAAAAATGTTATTCTCCGGGAAAGTGCAGAACCTCTAAAACTCATATCAGAAGTCTACTGTATGTTTGCTCGTGGACCGCAATAAAACACAACGTTCACTGCAAAGAACTTTATTTAAGATTATTGGCCAAAGGCAAACCTAAGAAATTGGCATTGATTGCCGTTTGTAATAAACTCTTAAGAATCTGTTTCGGTGTGGTCAAAAATAAAATAGCTTATCAAGCAGATTATCAGAAAAACTTTAAAATTTTAACTTGAAGAATTTGCATATTAACATAGAACATCAGGGCTAGAGTTGGAGGATTGGTGGCTTCGAGTGCCTCAGCCACCATAGAAGATTTGTAATTTCTTAGTAGGCCGTAGCGCAATCAAAAAGTAGTGGTTTTCAATAATTTATGAGGTTTATTAGTTTGATTTAGCCGATAATCCTTGTGATAAAAACTTCCTTTTCTATGATGGCTGAGGCACTCGAAGCCACCAGTCCAAAACTAACAAAAAAGCTGTAAACAAAATGTCCACAGCTTTTCCTTCAATATAGATAAAAATTTATGACTCAATAAACTCCAAAAGATCTTTATTAATAACATCCGCATGGGTCGTTGGCATTCCGTGAGGGAAGCCTGGATACGTGATCAATTTTCCGTTTTTCAATAATTTAGCAGATTTTATGGCTGCATTTTCGATAGGAACGATTTGATCATCTTCACCATGAAGCAATAGAACCGGAAGATCAACATTCTGCAGGTCTTCTCTGAAATCTGTTTCTGAAAATGCTTTAATACCATCATAATGAGCAACAATTCCTCCCATCATTCCTTGTCTCCACCAGTTTCTCTGAATTCCTTCTTTTACATCTGCTCCTTCTCTGTTATATCCGTAGAAAGGGAAAGTAAGATCAATATAAAACTGTTGTCTGTTGTTTAAAGTCTGATCTCTGATTCCGTCGAAAACTTCCATCGGAACTCCATCAGGATTGCTTTCGCTTTTTACCATAATTGGCGGAACTGCGCTTATCAATACTGCTTTTTTAGCTCTTCCGTTTGCATATTTGTTAACATAACGAATTACTTCTCCACCACCTGTTGAGTGCCCAATGTGAACAACGTCTTTCAAATCTAAAAATTCCACTAGTTCAGCTGCATCGGAAGCATATTGCTCAATCGTATGATTATAAATATTTTGGCTAGAACGTCCATGACCTCTTCTGTCGTGAGCAATAACTCTATATCCTTTCTGTAAAAAGAAGATTACCTGTGCGTCCCAATCATCTGATGATAAAGGCCATCCGTGATGAAACATTAGAACTGGTCCTTGTCCTTGATCTTTGTAAAAAATTTCAGTTCCGTCTTTTAATGTAAATGTGCTCATAGCTTTTTGGTGTTAAATTGTTTTTAATTGAGTTTATATGAATTGTTTTTGTTATTCATCGATTAAGCAAATCTATAGCGAAATTTTCATCGAAATCTTGATGTATGTTAAATTTTAATAGATAATTAATAATTAGTATAAAATTATAAAAAATAATAATCAAAATTTAATAATTGATTAAACTAAATTAATAAAAATGTAATTTTACTGAATTCCGTGATGTTATAAAGATGAAAGCATAAAATTGACAATTTACGCTTCACACTAACGGTTGCAAGTTCCTAGCCCAGATAGTAACGGTTACCCCGCAACTTACGTCGGAGAGCTTGGGAGCATAAGGGTTTTTAGGGTTGGAGAAGGTGGGAAAGGATGGGAGTGAGGAGTATGAGTGGATAGCTGGAAATAGCTTCTAAAAAAGAGCAATGAGTAAATAGCAATTATAGAAACAAAAAAACCTCAAATTATTTTGAGGTTTTAATATTGTAAAGTCAGATCCGAAGATCCGGCTATCGATTATTTAGCTGGTTTTTTAGGACTCATCATCATAATCATTCTTTTTCCTTCAAGTTTAGGAAGTTGGTCTACTTTTCCAACGTGCTCAAGTTCCTGAGCCAGTTTTAGAAGCAAGATTTCTCCCTGATCTTTAAAGATAATCGAACGTCCTTTAAAAAATACGTAGGTCTTTAATTTTGAACCTTCTTCAAGGAATTTTTCAGCATGTTTCTTTTTAAACTCATAATCGTGCTCATCTGTCTGAGGACCGAAACGGATCTCTTTTACAACCACTTTTACTTGCTTAGCTTTCAGTTCCTTTTGTTTTTTCTTTTGCTCGTATAAGAATTTTTTGTATTCTAATACTCTTGCAATAAACGGTTCTGCCTTATCGGAAATTACTACTAGATCCAATTCTTGTTCCGCAGCAATTTGTCTTGCTTTGTCGATTGGATAAATTCCCGGCTCTACGTTGTCTCCCACCAAACGAAGCTCTCTCACACGAATTTTATCGTTGATTAAGTGTAAGTCCTCCTGTACAGGACGTCTTTGTGGGCCCCTGTTGTTAAATCTTTGTGCTATTGTATTATAATTTTATTGGTTAACTTTCTATTTTTTATCAATCATTCTGAATAAAAATTAATTTTTAAAATGTATTCAGAATGATATTTTTTTCAGATTTAAGCATTAAACTCAAATCCTGTTTTTGACTGTTCTTTAAAATAAGTAACAAAATCTTCAATTTTCATCACTCCTAAATCACCTTCTCCACGTCTTCTTACAGAAATTGTGCCATCGTTTTCTTCATTTTCTCCTACTACAATCATGAATGGAATTTTCTTCAATTCTGCATCACGGATCTTTTTACCCGTCTTTTCGTTTCTGTCGTCAATTAATCCGCTAATATCGTGATTTTCCAATAATTGAGAAACTTTTTTAGCATAATCTACGTATTTTTCACTGATTGGAAGGATAATAAACTGATCCGGAGCCAGCCACAATGGGAAATCTCCAGCCGTATTCTCGATAAGAATCGCAATAAATCTTTCCATAGAACCAAACGGCGCTCTGTGAATCATTACAGGTCTGTGCTTTTCGCCATCGCTTCCTGTGTACCAAAGATCAAATCTTTCAGGCAAGTTATAGTCAACCTGAATTGTTCCCAATTGCCATTTTCTTCCTAAAGCATCTTTTACCATGAAATCCAGTTTAGGTCCATAGAATGCAGCTTCGCCATATTCAGTTACAGTATTTAAACCTTTTTCAGTTGCAGCAGTTACGATTGCGTTTTCTGCTTTTTCCCAGTTTTCATCAGTTCCGATATATTTTTCTTTATTTTCAGGATCTCTTAGTGAAATCTGAGCGGTAAAATCAGCAAAACCTAATGAACCGAAAACGTAAAGAACCAAATCAATCGTTTTCTTAAATTCATCCATCAACTGATCCGGAGTACAGAATAAATGCGCATCATCCTGAGTAAATCCACGAACTCTTGTTAAACCGTGAAGTTCTCCACTTTGCTCATATCTGTAAACAGTTCCGAATTCAGCATATCTCTTAGGCAAATCTCTGTAGCTCCATTGTGAAGTTTTGTAAATCTCACAGTGATGCGGACAGTTCATTGGCTTCAGCATAAATTCTTCTCCTTCATTCGGAGTTTTAATCGGCTGGAAGCTGTCTGCTCCATATTTATCCCAGTGACCGGAAGTTACGTAAAGTTCCTTCGCTCCGATGTGCGGAGAAATTACAAACTCATAACCTGCTTTTTTCTGAGCTTCTGAAAGGAAATTTTCTAATTTCTTTCTCAAAGCAGCTCCTTTTGGCAACCATAAAGGTAAACCTTGCCCCACTTTTTCAGAGAAAGCAAAAATTCCAAGTTCTTTACCTAGTTTTCTGTGGTCTCTCTTTTTAGCTTCTTCTAAAAGTTCAAGATATTCTGTTAAATCTTTCTGTTTTGGGAAAGAAATACCATAAACTCTTGTTAACTGAGGATTTTTTTCATTTCCTCTCCAGTATGCTCCGGCAGCATTTAAAATCTTCATTGCCTTTACAATACTAGTATTCGGAATGTGACCTCCACGACAAAGATCTGTGAAATCGTCGTGTGTAACGAAAGTGATTTCTCCATCATTAAGATTAGAAATCAATTCCACTTTATAAGGATTGTCTGCATAAACTTTTAAAGCTTCTTCTTTAGAAACCGGATATAAAGAGAATGTAGAACCTTTTTTAGCATTTTCTAAAACCTTCTTTTCGATCTTCTCGAAATCTTTATCAGACAAACTTTCGTCACCGAAGTCTACATCATAATAGAACCCTTTTTCGATTGCCGGACCGATGGTCAACTTAGCATTAGGATAAAACTCAAGGATAGCCTGCGCCAAAAGGTGGGCTGAAGAATGCCAGAAAGCCTTCTTTCCAAGATCGTCGTTCCATGTCAACAACTGTAACGTAGAATCCGTGGTTATAGGTGTGGTTGTTTCTACTTGTTTGTCATTTACAACTGCGGAAATGGTATTTCTAGCCAATCCCTCGCTTATAGATTTTGCCACATCTAGCGGAGTAACTCCCGCCTCGAATTCTCTGACGCTATTGTCTGGAAGTGTAATTTTTATCATTGTTTACTAAGAAATTTTAAGATGCAAAAATACGGATTTTTTATTTAAAATACTATATTCCTATATATTTGAAGCGATATTTAATACTAAAAATTCAGGAAAATCGTTTTTAATAATTGTGAACCAATCAACGGTCTAATTATGAATAAGTTAAAATTAGATTAATGCTTTCTTTTATATCTTACTTTTTCCTTAATAATTTCAATCACATCCACATTTCTTACCTTAGATTTTACCCAACCGTGAATATCAATATAAAATAATGATCTTCTGTAATATTCATTTTGTGAGAAAATCTGAAGTTTTTTATCAAATTCTTGGAAGGATTGAAGCTGTTTGTCGGGCAATAAATTATTTAAATTTTTAAAAAACTGAATGCTTTCAAAATGAAAATCATCCGGTTTTTTCATCTTTTTCGCAAACTTTGAAGTTGCTTTAATAAAATCGTCATAATCTTCATCGTTTCCAGATTCATATTTTGCCATTAAAATCAAAATTCTTGTATGGAAAAGCAAATCTTCCTGCACATTCCCTTTAGATTCAATCACTTTTAATGAATATTTTATGGACTCTTTAAACTTCTTACTTCCAAAAAACATTGCTGCCATTTTTAAGTATAAAATCATAAAATGGTGGTCATCGATTTTATCGCGAAGCTTTTCCATTTTAAGCTCGATTTCAGGAATCAATTTTGAGCCGGAAAAAAATTCTCCTTTCACAAAGTGAATGTTCATTAAAGTATTGTAATGAGTCAGAAAAACAAGTGATTGTAAATTTTCATTTTGAGCAAAAGTTGAAGAATAAACAACTTCATTAAACTCTTTAAAACTATCTTCTAAAATATCAATATTTCCATACAGAAATAGAATTTTCAAGAGATAAGTATTGCCTTTAACATACCAAACGGGATGACTTACAATCATTTCCGGATTTTTATGAAATAAATCTACCCATTGGAAAGCGTATTTTAATGTGTATTTATATTCCTGAAACAATTGGTTTTTCCAGACGTGTGCTTTAAAATACCATAATTTTTCAGTGAAATTCAATTTTTCAAAATTAATTTTTTGAATCTGAGCATTAAAAATTTCCATGATTTCAGCACGATCTTCATCATTTTTTACATAACCGTGTATCAACATTTCACTGTATAATTTCAATGAAAGATTAGACAATTCTGTAGCATAATGATTTTGTTTACTGATTTCAGTTGATTGTTTTATCAATTCATCTGCACGACCTTCTACGCTTCGGGTAATGAATTGGGATTCAATTACTTTTTCCAGATCGATGATTTCCAAAGCAATACTTTTTTCATCTAATTCTAAAGCGGTTTGTTTCGTTTTATCTAAAATTTTCAATGCCTGCTTATAAAGCCCTTTTTGATATAAAATATTCGCAAAATCAAGTTGTTCGCGCAATTGTATCCTATAATTCTGATGACTAGGATTCATTCTTAAACTTACCAGAATTTGTTTATAAAGGTGAGCTTTCAGATTCGATAATTGTTGTTTGGTCGAAATTTTCTTGTCGAGGATGATATTTTCATCGTATTCTTTCATCTTGTCAAGTTCGGAAAAGAGAAGAAGAAATTTAGCGTCTACGTTAATTCCGAGACGGTTTACATATAGCTTGAATTGCCTTTTTTCGGAGGTCGTTAATGATTTAATCAATACAAATAAAAAATCTTTATGCAATTCTGCCATTGTAAATTTATGGAATTTAAAATAATGATAATTAAATAGTTAACTTTAAAATTCAATATTTTGAGTATTGTAATTTTTATCTAAACCAAAAGTGACGAAACGTTTCATCTTTCTAGTTTTGAATCAAAATTAAGTAAAAAACTTCATTATGAATTCCGAAAAAGTCGAAATTTTTGATACCACGTTGCGTGATGGAGAGCAAGTCCCGGGTTGTAAATTAAATACCGAACAAAAATTAATTATTGCCGAAAAACTGGACGAGCTGGGTGTAGATGTAATCGAAGCGGGTTTCCCAATTTCTAGTCCCGGAGATTTTCATTCCGTTTCGGAGATTTCAAAATTGGTCAAAAATGCGAAGGTTTGCGGTTTAACAAGAGCCAACCAAAAAGATATTGACACAGCTGCAGAAGCACTAAAATATGCGAAAAGACCAAGAATTCACACAGGAATCGGAACTTCTGATTCTCATATTAAGTTTAAATTCAATTCAAACAAAGAAGATATTATTGAAAGAGCGTTCCAGGCTGTAAAATATGCTAAAACCTTCGTAGAAGATGTAGAATTTTACGCTGAAGATGCAGGAAGAACGGATAACGATTATTTGGCGAGAGTTTGCGAAGAAGTGATTAAAGCCGGAGCAACTGTTCTTAATATTCCTGACACTACAGGCTATTGTTTACCCGAAGAATACGGGGAGAAAATAAAGTATTTGAGAGAAAATGTTACGGGCATTGACAAGGCGATTCTGTCTTGTCACTGTCATAACGACCTGGGAATGGCTACTGCAAATTCAATTGTGGGAGTTATCAACGGAGCCAGACAAATCGAATGCACCATCAACGGGCTTGGTGAAAGAGCAGGAAATACAGCTTTGGAAGAAGTGGTAATGATCCTGAAACAGCATACAGACTTAAAATTACATACTGATATCAATTCCAGAATGCTCAACGGAATGAGCATTTTGGTTTCTGATCTGATGGGAATGCCGGTGCAGCCAAATAAGGCAATTGTTGGAGCAAACGCTTTTGCACACAGTTCAGGAATTCATCAGGACGGCGTCATTAAAAACAGGGAAACTTATGAAATTATCGATCCGGCAGAAGTTGGTGTAAATGCTTCAACCATTGTATTGACAGCGAGAAGCGGACGTTCTGCATTGGCGTACAGATTCAAACATATTGGATTTGATGTTACTAAAAATGAATTGGATTTTTTATATCAGGAGTTTTTGAAAATTGCTGATATGAAAAAAGAGGTGAATAATGATGATTTAAGTTTAATCATCGATAAAGTGACAAGAAAAATAGGATAGAAGGATTGATTTTCAATTAAAATTAAAATGAACAACGCAAAAAAAACACTTTTTGACAAAGTTTGGGATGCACACGTTGTAGAAACGATTCCAGACGGACCTCAAATTATATACATAGATAAGCATCTGATTCACGAAGTAACAAGTCCACAGGCTTTTGCAGAACTGGAAGCCAGAAATTTAGAAATTTTCAGACCAAATCAGATTGTGGCAACTGCCGATCACAATGTTCCGACATTGGATCAGGATAAGCCTATTCGCGATGATTCTTCAAGAAACCAAGTTGAGCAGCTAACAGAGAATTGTAAGAAAAATAATATTGAACTGTACGGTTTAGGACATCAATATCAGGGAATTGTACACATTATTGCTCCGGAATTAGGCGTTACACAACCCGGAATGAGCATTGTTTGCGGTGACAGTCACACTTCTACGCATGGCGCTTTTGGTTCTATTGCTTTTGGAATTGGGACGAGTCAGGTGGCGCAGGTTTTTGCTAGTCAGTGTTTGTTGTTGAACAAGCCAAAGTCGATGAGAATTACCGTAAACGGGACGCTAAATAAAAATGTTCAGCCAAAAGATGTGATTTTATACATCATTTCTAAAGTAGGAACTGATAGCGGAACAGGGTATTTCTGCGAATATGCCGGAAATGTTTTCGAAGAAATGTCGATGGAAGGAAGAATGACCGTTTGTAATATGAGCATCGAAATGGGCGCTCGTGGTGGAATGATTGCTCCTGATGAAACAACTTTCAACTATGTTAAAGGCAGAACTTTCGCTCCAGAAGGTGAGGAGTGGGAAGAAAAATTAGAATATTGGAAAACGTTGAAAACAGACGAAGAAGCTGTGTTCGATGCTGAATTTTCTTTCGATGCTTCCGAAATTTACCCAATGATAACTTACGGTACAAACCCTGGAATGGGAATTTCAATTCATCAGAATATTCCGAATCCGCAGAATGAATCAGAGGAAAAGGCTTTGAAATACATGGGTTTACAAGCTGGACAAGCGCTTTCTGATATTAAAGTTAATTATGTTTTTATCGGAAGTTGCACGAATGCGAGAATCGAGGATTTCCGTTCTGCTGCGAGTTATATTGAAGGAAAAAGCAAATCGGAACATGTTCAGGCTTTGATTGTTCCAGGTTCGCAACAGGTGGTAAAGCAGATTTTAGAAGAAGGTTTATATAAAATTTTCAATGAAGCTGGTTTTCAAATAAGACAACCGGGATGTTCGGCGTGTTTAGCGATGAATGATGATAAAATTCCGGAAGGTGAATATTGTGTTTCGACTTCCAACAGGAATTTTGAAGGAAGGCAAGGGCAAGGTGCAAGAACGATTCTTGCAAGTCCGTTGACTGCCGCAAAAGTGGCAATTGAAGGGAAAATTTCAGTCTTTGAAAACTAGAATTGTAAAAATTTCAAAGTCCTAGCTCCGATAGAAACGGCATCCTTTTTTGTTGCGGCTGGAGCGAAGCGGAAGCCGTAATAAAAAAGATATAGTGGATAGCGGGATTCAGCTTCTGAAAATTTAAAAAGTAATTAAAACTATTTTTGAACTAAAAAAATGCAAAAATTAACGATTATACAATCCCGAGCAATTCCTTTGCCGGTAGAAAATATAGATACAGACCAGATTATTCCTGCCAGATTTTTAAAAAGTATTGACAAAAATGGTTTTGGAGATAATCTTTTCAGAGATTGGAGATACAATGTTCATACAAATGAACCGAACTCTGATTTTGTTTTAAACAATCCAAAATACAGCGGTGAAATCCTTGTTGCCGGAAATAATTTCGGATGTGGAAGCAGTCGTGAACACGCGGCCTGGTCGCTGACGGATTATGGTTTTAAGGTTGTCGTTTCCAGTTTCTTTGCAGATATTTTTAAAGGTAATGCTTTGAATAATGGTTTGTTACCTGTAAAAGTTTCCGAAGAATTTTTGAAAGAAATTTTAAATGATATCACCGAAAATCCTGAAAAAGAAATTTTGGTAGATGTTGAAAAACAAACAATTACCTTCAATGATAAAACCGAAAGTTTTGAAATTGATTCTTATAAAAAAATATGTCTGATAAATGGTTACGACGATATTGACTTTTTAATCAGCAAAAAACAGGCGATCCAAGAATTTGAACTAAAGACACAAAAAGTATATGAAAACTGATTTTAAAATTGCGGTACTTGCAGGAGACGGAATCGGACCCGAAGTAGTAAATGAAAGCATTAAAATTTTAGATGCCATTGCGGAATGTTTCCACTATAAATTTGAATTTAAGAAAGGTATGGTAGGAGCCGAAGCAATTTTTCAGACAGGAAATCCTCTTCCCGATGAAACACTGGCGATCTGCAAAGAATCTGATGCCGTACTTTTCGGTGCGATCGGAGATCCTTCTTTTGATAACAATCCGGATGCAAAAGTTCGTCCCGAACAAGGTTTGTTGAAACTTCGTAAAGAATTGGGACTTTTTGCCAACATTCGTCCTTTGCAAACGTACAATTCTTTAATTGAAAAAAGTCCGTTGAAAAAAGAAATTATTGAAGGAACGGATATCCAGATCTTCAGAGAATTGGTGAGCGGAATTTATTTTGGAGAAAAATTTAAGGACGAAGAAGCGGGTTATGCTTATGATATTTGCAAATACAACCGTGATGAAATCGCACCAATCGTTCACATGGCTTTTCAGGAAGCGCAAAAACGCAGGAAAAAATTAACCTTGATTGATAAAGCCAACGTTTTGGATACCTCAAGATTATGGAGAAAAGTGTGCAAAGAAATTGCCACAGAATATCCTGATGTTGAGTTGGATTTTATGTTTGTAGACAACGCAGCCATGCAATTAATTTTAAATCCTAAACAGTTTGATGTGATCGTTACGGAAAATATGTTTGGAGATATTATTTCCGATGAAGCGAGTGTAATCGGCGGTTCTATAGGATTGCTTCCATCAGCGTCTATTGGTCAGGAAAATGCAATGTTTGAGCCTATTCACGGTTCTTATCCACAGGCAAAAGGGAAGGGAATTGCTAATCCGATTGCTTCTATTTTAAGTACAGCGATGATGCTGGATTATTTAAAATTGGATCACGCTGCCGAAAAATTAAGAGAATCTGTAGAGCATGCTATTGAAAATAAATATGTTACGGTAGATTTAAATTCACAACAGCCGTATTCTACGAGTGAAGTAGGAAGTTTTATTGCAGATTATATTAAATATTCCGAAAAGACCTATTATAATTTTGAGAATGTAAGAATCGGAAAATCAACGATTGTATAAAAAAGTGAACTTGTCAATTTTGCTTCGCGAGTCAATAGTTAGTTAATTAGATAGTCCATAAATTCACGAGCGAAGCGAATTGACCACTGCCGGTTCATAAAGATATTTGACTTTTATTTGTATATTTTTTTAAGGTTTCAACTCAATGAGCTGAAACCTTTTTTATGACTTTATTTAAACTTTTAATTTTCTAAACATCTTAAAATATACCTTAATGGTTCAAAAAAGGTTAGGAGTTTTTAGCTTTATGTTTAAAATTCACAAAAAAATCCACCTTAATTAAGATGGATTTTTATTAATGTTTTTCTGTATTATCTGTTTTCCCTGATTTATTTTTAGAAGATTTCTGAACCTCTTCTTTTTCTACATCAGGCGGATTCGTTTTTTCCGAAGAAGACGGAATATTCTGGAAATCCTGATTTTGTTTTTTGGTCTCTGCGCTGTTGGCAGATTCTTTCTTTTTGTCGTTTTCGTTTGAGTCCATAACGTTTAGATTTATAGTCCTAAAATGCCCAGCTTACCTGTCTGGTCTTCTATACTATAATTCAAAGCCTTTGCCAAAACGAAAATATTATTAAGATTTTCCATTAATTGTTTACGTCCTTCCGTTCTCAAGTCATTTTGGTTAACAGATTTCACTGCAGCATCTTTTGCTTTTTGAGTCACGTTTTTAATATCTTTCTCAGAAATTCTATTAAAAAAAGAATCGTCCAGCGACTGAATTTCAACACTTGGTGTAATTTTGATGTCGGCTTCCGGAAGGTCTGTGATGATCAGTTTTTTATTAATAGAATCGACCTTAATCTTCATTTTATTAAGATCATAAGAAACCTGAGCATTGGTTTTGGTATAAGTGATAATGCTGTTGCTTGAAACTTCTTTTCCAAAAAATTCGTATCCCATTTTGGTCTTCTGCATCGAAGAGAAATTTTGCTCGATCACCACCATTTTATTCATCTTAGAAATCTGGTTGGTCAGAATATAATAATCTGACTGCTCGGTTTTTTTTCCAAGATTAAAACAGGATTTCAACCCAAAAAACAGGATCACCATGATAAGTGCTCCCGCTGCGAATGATATTATTAATCTGATATTTTTCAAAATCTTATTTACCAAAAATTTCTTTGATCACCGATTTGTCGTCTTTTTTCAAAATCTCAACCAGGTCTCTTTCAATATATCCTGTTGTAGGCATTTCTACGATTCTTCCAATTTCTTTACCGTATTTTTCGACAATAATGGTTGGAACTTTCTGAATATTGTAACGCGCTTCATCGCCTGTTGGAGATTCTTTTTTGCGATTAACTGCAATGATTGTGATCTTACCTTCAGGATATTTCACTTCCTCTAAAATTTTCATCAGTCTAGGGAAATCTCTGTGGCTGTCTTCACACCACGTTCCCATAAAAACAACAATATTATAAGAATTGATCTTATCCTTTCTCAGTTGGTCAATTGCTTTTTGATCGATCGCATATTCGTCGTGTTCTTTTACGTACCAATCTGCATATGGAGCCTTTAGAAACTGTTCTTTCAACTGATTTCCCAAAAGCATTTTGCCATCATTTGTTGTTTCAACTTCGCGGTTCATCACCACTTTCTGAGCGCTGAATTGTTGAGCTGTAAGAGCCAAACAAGAAATTACGGCAACATTTGTAATAAATTTTTTCATACTATTTTTCAATAATTGTCTTCAGATCGGCCGGAGAATAATATTTATTTTTCAGGACTTTATGGTCTGCCTGTCTGTAAACATTGAATTTCTCTCCCGATTTTTCATAAAATGATTCTACGTCTTTTGCTTTGTAAAATTCAACCGTTTCCTGCGCCTGTACTTCATTATCGCAAGCCTTCGACATGTTGGAACGCTGAACTTCGTTGAATAGTTCTACAAATTTGTTGCCAAGTCCGAATTCCAGAACTGCACCGCTCAAAACATATTGCAAATCGCACAATGCATCAGCAATTTCTACAATATTATTGTCTGCAATCGCTTGTTTTAATTCGTTTAATTCTTCCTGCAAAAGCTCAACTCTAAGGTTGCATCTTTCCGGTGAAGGAATCTGTGGGGTATCTAAAATAGGAGCTTTAAACGTTGTGTGGAATTCTGCTACTTGGTTCAGACTGTCAATTTTATCCATGAATATTTTTATTTAAGGCAAATATAATGATTGGGTTTTAGATTTTAGGAATCGGGACTTAGGTTTTTTGTTGAATATATATGCAATTTGTCATTCAGAACGAAACAAAGTGGAGTGAAGAATCTATTAAATATATAAAAAAGACTGCCCGTTTCCAGACAGCCTTTAATCCTGTGTTTAAATTCGAGAAAGTGATTAGTTTTTGATAAATCTCTTAGAGACTTCTCCGATTTGTATTACGTAAGCTCCTTTTATCAGGCTGCTTACATTTACGGATCCTCTTTCAAGTTTTCCTGAATTGATTAGTTTTCCACCCATATCGAAGATTTTGTAATCTTCTGCCGTTGTATTTGAGATATATAAAATGTCTTTTACAGGATTTGGATATAATTTAATATCAGTTAATAGATCTTTAGTATTTACTGTTTCGCCTCTTCCTGATGAAACAATATTTAAAGTATAGTCTTCAACCTGTCCGTATGTATACGTTCCGCAAGATGATGAAGGAACAGAGCTGTACTGCATCATTACTCTCATTCTTGTATTTCCAAGCGTTGCTGTTGACGGAATAGTGATGGATCCTGTTACAGGACTTGTTGTAGAACCTGTTTTAGACCAAGCCAACTCTCCGCTGTCTGTGAAATCACCGTCTCCGTTGTAATCAATATAAATTGCGTAAGCTTCGCTGTAAACTGTTGAAGTCCAAACCGGAGTTACAGAAATTGTATAAGCAGAACCTCTTGTTACATTTGTGGAAATTGTCGTAAAGTTTTCATAACCGGCAGTTCCTGTTGAAGTATTGTTGATGGTTCCGAATTTCACATTTCCGATTCTTTCGTCTGCCGTATTATTAGCAGAAGCTGAACAATAAGAAACTGAAGTTCCTGCTAAAGTTGTTACAGAAACCGTGTTGCTTGATGGTGAAACATTTCCTGCCGCATCTTTAGATTTAACAGAGAAACTATACGTTGTTGAAGGAGTCAAGCTGGTAACAGTGTATGAAGTCGAAGCTGTGGAACCGATCAAAGAAGCGCCTTGATAAACATCGTAGCCTGTAACTGCCACGTTATCTGTTGCTCCCGACCAAGAAAGATTTGTGCTTGTAGAAGTAGTGCCTGAAGCTGCCAATGTAGGTGCTGTAGGAGCTGTTGTGTCAGAAGTTCCCGAACCTGCATTTACAGTAATATTTGCATTATTTACATCAAAGAAAATATGATTTGAACCTTTTACCATGATTCTTCCTGTTGTTGTAGAAACATTCGGAATTGTTACCGCCTGAGAACCATCGTTTGGAGTTCCGGCTAATAGAGTAGTCCACGTTGTTCCTGAGTTTGTAGACCAAAGAATATCAACATTTGCAGCGTTTACACCATTTGCAGTCGTTCCTGCAACATTCCAAGTTACGGTTTGTGAAGTTCCTCCTGAATAAGTTGTTGCTGAATTTTGAGAACTTACCGAGAAAGGTCCTGCTGTTCCGTTTACAGTGATTACTGAGTCGTCAGAATTATTTCCAGAGCCTCCCGCTCTGTTATCACGAACGGTAAATCTGAAGTTGTAAGATCTTGCTACATTTGATAAAGCTTCAACCGTAATTTCAGAACCTGCTGTTGTCGTTGCTCCTGTTAAAACAGATGCCATTCTTGGGAAATATCTCACTGGTGTTGTTTGAGGAGTCCAGGATCTGAACGTTGGACCTGTTGCTTTTGTAGCACTTGCTGCCGAACTTGCTCCTGTCTGAGAAGAAGAAGCGTTGTCCATTTGCTCCCAGATATAGGTTAAAGAATCTCCGTTTGCGTCTGTTCCGGTTCCTGTCAACATAAATGGTGTCCCTTTCGGAATCGTATAATCTAAACCTGCATTGGCTGTTGGAATTGAATTTCCTGTGTTTGTACTAACCGGACAGGTTTTAGCTTTAATATTATTTGTAATCTGCTGAATACTTATTGCATGGAAAAATGCATCCGAATGCGGTTGGATATCCTGAGAAGTAATTCCCGCATAACCCATGATTGTTGATCCTGAACCAGGCTCCATATTTGCGCCTGTTCCTTCGTTACTCATAGAGAATGTGTGGTTTCCTCCGAATTGATGTCCCATTTCATGAGCTACATAATCGATATCAAAATTATCTCCTGACGGTATTGCATCTGCCGGAGAAGTGTAGCCGCTTCCTTTTGAGCCATTTGTACAAACACAACCGATACAACCTGCATTTCCGCCACCTCCAGAAGCTCCGAATAAGTGACCGATGTCGTAGTTAGCTTCGCCTATCACCGAAGTTAAAGTTGATTGTAATTGTGAATTCCAGTTGCTCATTCCTGAAGCTGCAGAATATGGATCGGTTGAAGCATTGGTGTAAATTACCGCATCATTATTAGCAATTAAAACCATTCTCGCAGAGAAATCTTTTTCGAAAACTCCATTTACACGAGTCATGGTGTTGTTCATTGCGGCTAAAGCGTTGGCTTTTGTCCCTCCGAAATACGTGGTGTATTCCCCTGTACACGATAATGCCAATCTGAAAGTTCTTAATTTAGCATCATCTGCGTTTGGTCTTGCTACAAGATTGGTATTTGAAACTCCTTTTTGTGCAACATCAATAACCGTGCATTCGAATTTACTAAGATCATCTTTTTTGTCTGATTTTTTATAAACAACATACGATGAAAGGTCTTTAGTATAAGGCTCAATGAAAACTGCGGATTTATCGCCGTAAATTTCCATTGATGATAAGCCTAATGGTGAAATGCTGAAATAAACAGTAGAAGTTGGATCTTCAAGACCTTCTCCCACGTAAGATTTGATGTCCGGGAATTTTGCTGCTAACTGAGGATCGAAGTTGGAATTTTCTCTTACTTTAAAGTTTTCCATTCTTCCTTCAGAATTCGGGAAAGAAATAATGATCTCTGATTTTTCTCCTGCTGCCAGTCTTTTTGGAGCTTTAGCAAGAGCATTCTTTAAACCGTCGAAATTAAGATTGTAAATCTTTGGATTAATGATGTTGGTTTTGTTTTCAAAAATGTCTGCGGAAGCTTTTTGAGAACCTGAAGTCCAAAGTCGGTCAGTTTGAGCGAATGAAATGCCTGAAATAAAAAGCACTCCAATCACCAATAGTTGTTTTTTCATATAATTCCTATTTTGATTGTGGAATATCAAAGCTAATAAAAATTTAATTATGAAAAACAAAATTTTTTAAGAAAATTTTAGAGTATTTGTTTAATTTATTATGCAATACATTAAATATCATTAAAAATATATTTTCTCATAAAAAGAAAATAACACCCGCAAAATACGAGTGTTATTAACTTATTAATGATATAATTCTAATTTCTAAAACTTGTCGTCGGCAGTCGGTCCGTATATTCCCGGAACTTTATTTCCTGTTGATCTTAAATAAATCACCAACTCACCTCTGTGATGATACAAATGATTGAATAAAAAGGCACGAATCACCTGAATTTTCGGCATAGGAGGGAAGATTGAATTTCCATCCATCTCCATTTTCCATTCGTTTGTTGCGGTACTTTCGTTCCAGTTTTTTAAAACTTTCTGTGCTTTGGCAACATTTTCTTCAAATTTAGCGACAATATTTTCTGCTTTAGAAATATCACCTTTATCATATTGGTATGTTCCCATATCAAATACGTCTTGATTAAATGTTGCGTCGTACCAATTGTAAACTTCCGCAATGTGAGAAGCCAATTGACCTGTCGTCCAGTTGATATCAGATGGTTTAAAATCCAAAGCACTGTCCGGAATAGCTTTCAAAAGTTTTCTGGTGCTTTCCGCTTCATGCAAAAATTCACCTAATAAGGCTTGTTTAATCATTTGTTGTATGTTTTTTTGAAATAATTTTATTTTGTGATATCTCTACCGATTACCAATCTTTGGATCTCAGAAGTACCTTCTCCAATTGTGCAAAGTTTGGAATCTCTGTAGAATTTTTCAGCAGGGAAGTCCTTTGTATAACCATACCCACCGAAAATCTGAACTGCGTTGTTTGAAATTCTTACGCAAGCTTCAGAAGCATAAAGCTTAGCCATAGCTCCTTCTTTTGTCATTTTCTGCTTAGCGTTTTTCAAAGTTGCTGCTCTTTGGATCAACAATTCTGCTGCATCGATTTCCGTTGCCATGTCTGCCAACATGAAATTGATCGCCTGGAATTCTGAAATAGATTTTCCGAATTGTTGTCTTTCTTTAGCATATTTTAAAGCGGCTTTGTAAGCTCCTCTTGCGGTTCCTAAACTTAGAGCAGCGATAGAAATTCTACCTCCATCTAGAATTTTCATAGCCTGTTTGAACCCTTCACCAACTTCTCCTAATCTGTGAGAATCCGGAACACGAACGTTATCGAAAATCAATTCAGCTGTTTCAGAAGCTCTCATTCCTAGCTTGTTTTCTTTTTTACCAGAAGAAAAACCAGGCATTCCTTTTTCTAAAACAAAAGCCGTTGAGTTATTTTTAGCACCAATTTCTCCAGTTCTTGTCATTACAACAGCAATATCACCTGAAATTGCATGCGTGATGAAGTTTTTAGCACCATTAATGATCCATTCATCTCCGTCTTTTACAGCAGTAGTAGACATTCCTCCTGAATCTGAACCTGTATTGTGCTCCGTCAGTCCCCAAGCTCCGATTACTTTACCAGAAGCCAACTGAGGAAGCCACTTATTTCTTTGCTCTTCGTTTCCGAATTCGTAAATATGATTGGTACAAAGTGAGTTGTGTGCCGCTACAGAAAGCCCGATTGAAGGATCTACCTGAGAGATCTCATCCAAGATCGTAACATATTCATGATACCCAAGACCAGAACCACCGTATTGTTCAGGAATAACGATTCCCATGAAACCCATTTCTCCTAACTCATGAAACAAATCTTTCGGGAAAGTCTGGCTTTCGTCCCACTCCATAATATTAGGTCTAATATTCTTTTCAGCAAACTCTCTTGCCGTCTCCGCTATCATTTTGATGTTGTCAATAGTCTCTGTATTCATAAGATAAAATAGTTAGTGCCCAAAGATAACCAAATTGGCGGAACGTCCAAAAAAATTATTCAGGCCATAGAAAGTCATTCGCAAATTTCTAATTTTCAATTTTTTATATTCTGATAATTAATTATTAATTAATAAAAAATTCAGAACTTTGAGTTGATTAATTTACTATTTTAGCCACCCAATTTTTAAAGCATGAAAAAACTTCTACTTCCTATTATTTTTATTTCATCTTATTTTTCGGCTCAGGCACCTGCCGGATATTACGATGGAACAACAGGTTTGACGGGTTACGCACTGAAATCTAAACTTCATGATATTATTTCGGCGAAGAATATAAACTGGAATTATGGTGATCTGCCAAATTATTATAATCAGACAGATTTAGACAAATATTACGATCACGATGCTACAAACACTACGATATTATTAGATATATATTCTGAAATTCCAACAGGACCGGATGTTTATGAATATACATCTGCAAATTTAATAAGTACCTCAGGTGCTGAGGGATTAGGCTATAACAGAGAACATGCCGTTCCGCAAAGTACATTCAATAGTAATTACCCGATGTATTCTGATTTGCATTATGTGATTCCTACAGACGCCAGAATCAATCAGTTAAGGAATAATTATCCTTATGGAGTTGGAAATTCAACTGTTCACTATACTTTTTCAAACTCATCCAAAATTGCGAACAGCGCAATTCCGAATTATGTTTATACCAATAGAGTTTATGAACCTCTTAATGAGTTTAAAGGAGATATTGCAAGAATGCTGTTGTATTTTGCGGTAAGATATGAAGATAAGTTACCATCATTTAATTATTCTACAAACACCAATCCTGCAGCAGACCGCTCTGCATTAGACGGAACTGCGGAAAGGGCTTTTGATGCACCTTATATTGCTATGCTCCTTCAATGGCATGCTCAAGATCCTGTATCTCAGAGAGAAATTGACAGAAATAATGCGGTGTATGCTATTCAAAACAATAGAAATCCTTTTGTTGATAATCCTCAGTGGGTAAATGCAATCTGGGTTCAGACTCCGGATGCTGTTGTACCGCAAGCACCTTTAAATTTAAATTCTACACAAACAGGAGCCAATTATACAACTTTAGCATGGTCGCCAAGTACAAGCACAGATGTTATTGGCTATAACGTTTATCAAAATAGTACATTAGTAGCGACTACAAAATCTACATCAATTGTTATTGATCATTTGAGTCCATCAACTTCGTATTCATTTACGGTAAAAGCTTATGATAACGGCTATCTGCAATCTGCTGACAGCAATATTGCTCCAGTGTCTACTTTAGCTTCTGATTCTAATTCGAAAGATCTTTTCATCACTAAATATATTGAAGGTACAGGCAATAACAAAGCTTTTGAAATTATAAATAAAACAGGACATGAAGTAGATTTAAATAATTACAGCATCAGAGTACAATATTATAACAGTACAAGTGATTCTTACTATTTTGGAAACAGCTTTGAACTGGAAGGAAAAATACCAAACAATGAGACTTTTGTAGTGCTTAATCCTAAATCTACATTATCATGTTACACAAACTCCAATGCTAAATTCCTTACAGCAGGTGATGCTCTAACTTTTTCAGGAACACAATATGTTGAATTGGCATACAAATCTGCAACCGTAGATGCTATCGGGAGCAAATTTGTAAGCAATTCAAACGGTGATGTTTCTCTTTACAGAAAAAATACAGTGTCTCAACCGAATTCGTCTTTTACTATTGGTGAATGGGATTCATATGCTGTTAATTATTGTCAAAACTTAGGAACACTTTCTGCCTCGGACATTGTTTTAGCAGGAAATGATATTAAAATTTATCCAAATCCTGCTCATGAAAATATTTTTGTAAATGGAAAAATTGAAAATATAAAATCAGCGCAAATTTTAGATTTCTCAGGAAAATTAATTTACTCTGAACAAGATCCATTTAAAAATAAAAAGAATATTCCTGTTCAAGATCTTTCGACAGGTTCTTATTTATTGAATTTGGACGGGAAAGTTTATCAGTTTATTAAAAAATAAAATCTCTAAACTTAAATCATCAAGGTTTCAAAAATCTTGACGGTTTGATAAATAAAGTCTTTAAACAGACTGTTTTACAGAATTATCGATATAAGCAGATTCACTAATAATCAATATCTATAAGTGTTTCTGCTTATATTTTTTATTTATAAGTAATTATGCTTATATTTGCAGAATGATAGCGGTCATTACCGGAGATATTATAAATTCACAACACGCGGAAACAGAGGTTTGGATCACCAAGCTTAAAAATCTTCTCGAAAATTGGGGAAGCGCTCCCGGCACATGGGAAATCTACAGAGGAGATGAGTTTCAGTTCAAATGTAAAATAGACGACGTGTTTTGGCGTTTCTTAGCCATAAAATCACTTATCAGAAGTCAGGAAAATTTAGATGTAAGAATTGCCATTGGTATTGGTGAGGAAAATTTTTCGTCCGAAAAAATTACGGAATCGAACGGAACGGCTTATGTACATTCAGGAAGATTATTGAATGATCTGAAAAGCGACGGACACACCGTTTCTATTAAAACATCCAACGATTCTGTAGACAGAGATTTGAATATTTTACTGAAATGGTCATCCAAAGATTTCGATAACTGGACGATGGCGACCGCGGAAATCATCCATGAAATGATCATGAATAAAGATATCACGCAGGAAGATCTTGCGAAGAAGTTTGCCATCTCACAGTCCTCTGTAAGCCAGAGACTAAAGCGCGCAAACTATGAATTGATCGTAGAAACCAATCAATATTTTAGAAAGAAAATTTCAGAACTGTAAGCATGATTTTCATTAAACTCATATTGGCACATTTACTTGGAGATTTTATTCTTCAGCCAAATTCTTGGGTTGCAGAGAAAGAAAGCAAAAAACTGAAGAGCAAATATTTGTATCTTCATGTTCTGATTCACACCGCATTAAGTTTTATTTTTCTTTGGGACTTGGAACTTTGGTGGGTAGCTGCTTTGGTGGGAATTTCACACTTTATTATTGATGCTGCGAAACTTATTTTTCAGACAGTTAAAAATAAAAAAAGCTGGTTTTTTATCGATCAGGCTTTGCATATTGGGGTAATTGGAGGAGTTTCTCTTTATTTTAATGAATTTAATGTTGAATTTTTAAAAGATCAGAACTTCTTAAAAATATTAATGGCAGCTTTGTTTTTAACAACACCTGCTTCAATTTTTATTAAAATATTATTGTCTTCATGGACGCCCGTTCCGGAGACAGCAACAAATATACAAACCGAATCTTTATCAAGTGCCGGAAAATATATTGGGATTTTAGAACGTTTACTGGTTTTCACTTTTATCATGGTGAATCATTGGGAAGGCGTAGGTTTTATGGTCGCGGCGAAATCTGTTTTCAGGTTCAGCGATTTAGCACAGGCCAAACAAAGAAAACTGACAGAATATGTATTAATCGGTACATTGTTGAGTTTTGGAATGGCGGTTTTAACAGGAATTTTAATTAAATAATATAAATCTAATAAAAAGTAATTTTAGAAAATGGAAAAGTTAGAAATGTTGTACGAAGGTAAGGCAAAACAAGTATTTGCTACCGATAATCCTAATGAAGTAGTTGTACGTTTCAAAGACGACGCTACTGCATTTAATGCTCAGAAAAGGGGATCTGTTGATTTGAAAGGTGAAATGAACAACGCCATCACAACTCTTATTTTTGAATATTTAAATGAAAAAGGGATTAAGACTCATTTCATTAAACAATTGAACGAAAGAGAGCAATTGGTAAAGAAAGTATCGATCATTCCTTTGGAAATGGTGGTAAGAAACTATTCTGCAGGAAGCATGGCTCAGAGATTAGGAGTGGAAGAAGGAATTAAATCTCCGGTTACCATCTTCGATATCTGCTATAAAAAAGACGAGTTGGGAGATCCGCTTATCAACGATCACCACGCTGTTTTCTTAGGTGCTGCAACTTACGAAGAGCTTGATGAAATGTATGAATTAACTTCAGATATCAACGAAATCTTAATCGATCTTTTCGACAAAATGAACATCATCCTGGTTGATTTCAAAATCGAATTAGGAAAAACTGCTGACGGTGAAATCATCCTTGCAGACGAAATTTCTCCTGATACTTGCAGACTTTGGGATAAAGATACCATGAAGAAGCTGGATAAAGACAGATTCAGAAGAGATCTTGGTGAAGTTACTGAAGCTTACGTTGAGATCTACAACAGACTGAAAGTTGCTTTAGGCAAATAAGATTTTAGATAAAAAATTAGATGTAAGATTTTCTATTTAACATAATATTTAATTTTATATCTAATGATAAGATCTATAAAAATAAAATCTACTTTAGAAAAAATAGAAATGAAAAGTTTAGACATTCATAAAAGTGAATATTTAAAACAATTTGAAACTCAAACCTACGGAAGAAATCTTTTCAGAACGCAGGAAGAAGAGAGATTGGACGCTCCCAATGAAGAGTGCGGAATCTTCGGAATGTATTCTGATAACGATTTGGATACGTTTTCTCTTTCGCAGTTCGGGCTTTTTGCATTACAGCACAGAGGTCAGGAAGCATGTGGTATTTCTGTTCTTAAAGACGGAAAAATCACCAACATGAAAGATGAAGGTTTGGTTTTAGACGTTTATAAGGAGATCGCTGATCCTGAAACTTTTATGGGAAATTCTGCAATCGGACACACTCGTTATACGACTGCGGGAGATAAAAAGAAATATAATTTTCAGCCATTTTTCGCAAAAAACGAATATGATCAGATTATCCTTTCGATTGCACACAATGGTAACCTTACCAATGCAAAAGAGCTAAAAGCGGAATTGGAAGCGGAAGGTGTTGTGTTCAGGGCAACTTCGGATTCTGAGGTTATTTTAAGATTAATTCAAAAAAATCTTGATCTTGGACTTCGTGGAGCGATTAAAGCAACGATGGAGAAAATTGAAGGAGCATATTCAGTTGTCGGAATGACGCGAAATAAATTTTTCGCATTCAGAGATTTCAACGGAATCAGACCTTTGGTTTTGGGAGCGATCAACGAAAATTCTTACGTTGTGGCTTCAGAATCTGTTGCTTTAGATGCTGTTGGAGCTCAGTATGTTCGTGATATTTTACCAGGAGAAATCATTTATACAAATGAAAACGAACCTGGAAAACTTCACTCAATCATGGTGGATGAAGCAAAAGCAAAGCAAAGAATTTGTTCTTTCGAGTACATTTATTTTGCAAGACCTGACTCATCTTTAGAAAATATCAACGTTTACGAAATCAGAGAAAAATCTGGGGAGAAAATCTGGGAACAGGCTCCTGTGGAAGCTGATGTTGTCATTGGAGTTCCGGATTCCGGAGTTCCTGCTGCGATTGGTTTTTCTAAAGCTTCAGGGATTCCTTTCCGTCCGGTTTTGATTAAAAACAGATACATCGGAAGATCTTTCATTGTACCGACTCAGGAAATGAGAGAAAGGGTAGTTAACCTGAAGCTGAACCCGATTATTTCTGAAATTAAAGATAAAAGAGTAGTAATTATCGATGATTCAATCGTTCGTGGAACAACTTCGAAAAGATTGGTTAAGATTCTGAAAGATGCAGGCGTGAAGGAAATTCACTTCAGAAGTGTTTCTCCGCCGATTATTGCACCTTGTTATTTAGGAATCGATACGCCATCAAAAGACGATTTGATTTCTGCAAATATGACGACAGAAGAGCTTAGAGATTACTTGGGAGTTGACTCTTTAGAATTTTTAAGCACTGAGAACCTAAAAGTAATTTTAGGGTCATCCAACCACTGCTTTGGATGTTTTACAGAAGAATATCCTGTAGGAAAAGGAGAAGAGGTGGAATTATTTAATTAAAATTTTTAGTTTAAATAAAAAATCGAAAGGTCGGACTTAATAATTAAGCCCGACCTTTTCATTTGAAAATTAAATTGGTTATGTATATGAAGTATTTTTAAAACTTGTAGTTTAATCCTAATTGGAAAACTCTGTTTGTATTGATATCTTTATTCGCATCTGCAAGTCCCGAGTTATTTGCAATGTGAGTTAAGCTGTTTACATATCTAGCATTGATACCCAAATTCTTTGTAAAATAATATCCTAAACCAAGACCAAATCCTACATTAAACTTCTTAATATCATCTTTATCGATGCTTTGTGAATAAGAGGCAGTCTGTGTAGTTGTTGTACTTCCTGATGTTGTAGTGATCGTAGTTTCACCCTTATTTTTACCATTTAAGAAATAGCTGAATTCAGGACCTGCTTCAATGTAGAAATTATCTACAGGTTTCATTTGAAGCATTAACGGTACAGAAATATAATTCAGATATGTTGTGTAATCATTTTTAGTTTTGATATCAGAACTAGCGCCCGTAACTTCTTTAATATTTAAAACTTGTTTTGAACCCAATTGATTATATAAAACTTCTGGCTGAATGGCAAATTTTTTAGATAAAGGAATGTTTACAAATGCACCAGCATTGAAACCGATTTTCTGATTTTTCGCGCTTAGTTGTTGCTCGCTAAACTGAGAGGCATTTGCTCCTCCTTTAATACCAAATGTTACAGGATCTTTCTCTTTAAGTGTTGTAGTAACTGTTGTTACCGTTTTTGTTTCTTTAGTTTCCTGAGCAAAAGATAGAGTACCGGCAACTAATGCCAATCCTAGAAATAACTTATTCATAATCTTGTTTTTTTATTTTATTATTTGTATTTGCCTAATCGTTTAATCAGACTTGGGTTATTTTGCAAATTGTTTGCCAAAAAAAATAAAAGGTTTTAAAAATTGTTAAATTGGATATATTTGAACATTTATTTAAAACAGTATTTTATTATTTGACTAAATATTTTTTAATTTAATCAACCTTAATAATTAAAAAAATTAACTTATAAGCCTGATCATCGCAAAAAATAATTTTAACATTATTTTTTTAAAAAAAATAATCATTAAAATTTATACATCACTCCAAATTGAAAAACATTGTTTTTGATTGCATTAGAATGATGTAACGGATTTTGTTTCATAACATCGCTTAAACCTGCAACATATCTTGCATTAATACCAAATTTTGGCGTGATATAATATCCGGCTCCTACACCAAAACCTAAATTCACCCCTTGAAAATTCTTTCTTTCAACAGGACTTTTAAAATCTTCAGTAGATGTAGACGTAGAATTTCCAGATGTTGTTATAATTTCAGAAGTTCCTCTTACTCTTTCTGAAAATAAAATCCCAACCTCAGGTCCAGCTTCTACGTAAAGATTAGGAAGCATGTTGTATTGAAACATCAATGGAATTGTGATATAATCTAGTTTTATAGAATAATTACTGAATGATTTTACATTAATATCGTCTGCTGCATATACATCTGAACTTTTTTCTTTTTCTCCATAAGTAGAGTACAATAATTCCGGTTGAAAACTAAATTTTTCAGCAAAAGGAAAATTACCAAAAACTCCTGCATGAAGGGCATTTCTAGGTGATTCATCAATTGTTTCGGTATTGCTGATTCTGGAAACATTTAATCCGGCTTTAATACCAAATCTTATTTGAGAATTCTGGGCAAATGTAAATACCCCGACAAAAAGAGCAGAGCTTAAAAGCATTTTTTTCATAATGTGTTTTTTATATGTTTGTTTTTGTTTTTCTTGTTTTGTTTAGAAAAGCTAGGCATAGAAATATATGCTGACTTTTTTGAAATCAATTTATATCAGAAGAAATTTTTCTATTTGAATTTATATGCTAAGCCTCCTTGGAATGTTCTCCAACATATATTAAAATGAAGCTAAGGTATATGGGGGGTTTACTGATTTTTAAAAAATCAATAATTATTTAAGAGGATTAGACTCAATATTTTAAAATCACAGATTATAAAATATAAATTTAGAATATTTGAATAGGTAAAAGGTTTCCAACTTTTGCTGGTAAGTAAGTGAATGTTTCATTTGTGTGTTTGTTTTTACTTTTTAAGATATCGAAAAATCGATGAAAATCTAATTTCAAAATATGTGCCAAAAATCAATTAAAAAAGATAAAAACTTGTATTTTTTTTCAATATAAATGAAAATTTATTAAATTTTGTTGGTTATTATTAATGATTTAATAACTAAAAATGGAATATTTATTTGTTATTTCAAACTTTAACAATAATGAATTATATACTAAAATTAATTTTACAAATAATTTTATCTTTAAATATAAAATAGCCGGACTTACAAAATAAACCCGGCTGTTTTTATAAAATATAAATTGTTTTTCTAGAACTTGTAAGCAACTCCCACTTGAAATAAGCTGTTTCTAATGGCATCTCCTGGATTGTTTTCTGCAATATCAACAACTCCGGCAACAAATCTAGCTGTAAGACCAAAATTCTGAGCAAAGTAATAACCAGCTCCCAATCCTAAACCAAAATCAAATCCTTTAAAAAGATTATCCACGTCTACAGATCCGCCATCACCTTTTACTTTTTTATTAACTGCAAAACTGAATTGTGGACCTGCTTCCAAATATAGTTCAGGAAGAACATTATATTGAACCATCACAGGAACTGAAATATAATCTAAATTTAATCTAACGTCCGAAAGGTGTTTATACTTGGCACCAGCTCCATTATATAAAACTTCAGGCTGAATGCTGAAAGAGCTTGCTATCGGAATGTTTGCAAAGAAACCGCCATAAATCCCGGCTTTACCTTTAAAATCATTATCATTAATTGAGGCAACGTTAAGACCAGCCTTAATACCGAATCTTACTGGTGAAGAAGTAGATGCCTTCGCTTTTTCCTGAGCGAATGTAAGAGAACTTGCTGCAATGGCAAATCCTAAGAATAGTTTTTTCATAGCTATTGTTTTTAAGTGTTTATTAATAAATAGTATATTCTTTGGATTTCGAGCAAATTTCTTGCCAATTTTTATTAATTAATTTAGGAATTGTCAAAAAAATAGTTTTAAATTAATCAAAAAACTAATGATACCACAGGAATGATGATTTTTCTAAAATAAAAAAGTCAGACTTAAAAATATTAAGTCTGACTTTTATTGAAATCAAAATTTGTTATTTCTAACTTATTCTTTATTTAAAATTTAAATGCTAAACCAACTTGGAAATTGTTGTTTCTTACTGCATCGCCATTATTATTTTTATAAATATCTGTTGTTCCTGCAACATATCTTGCTGTAATTCCGATATTGTCCGTGAAATAGTATCCCGCACCAATACCAATACCAAAATTGAATTTGTTGAATGCATCTTTATTTAAATCATAAGATTCCGCACCAGTTGTACTTCCATTCTTAGTGTTTTTATACTTATCTCTCGCATCAACCATAAAACTGAATTCAGGACCTGCTTCAAGATAGAAATTTGGAACTAAATTATATTGGAACATCAACGGAATTGAAATATAATCTAAATGTCTTGCATATTCTGCTGTATAATTGTTACCTCCGATATTAACATCTGTAAGAGTTACTTTTGATCCAAGATTGTTATACAAAACCTCTGGTTGGATACTGAATGAACTTGCTACCGGAATGTTCGCAAATACACCACCATTGAAACCGATTTTAGATTTTGAATCATCTAATCCAGCATCGTTTGAAAGTGAAGAAACGTTCATCCCACCTTTAATACCGAATCTTACTGGAGATGTTGAAGTTGATGGAGTATTACCTGTTGTCTGAGCAAATGCAAATGATCCTGCAGTTATTGCTATTCCTAAGATTAACTTTTTCATAACTTTAATTTTTAATAATTTACTTTTTCTAATTTTAAATTTTACTACTTGTCAATTTTACTGTTTGACGAGGAGTATCTTTCAAATTGTTTGCCAAAATTGAAAATCATGATAAAAGTCAATAAAAAATCCGCTCAGTAATAAAGCGGATTTTTAATTTATTTAATTGTAAATCAGTTCAATAATCATTTTTAAATGATTGTTTGGAAATTTTTAAAGTTTTTCTAAACTATTGATAAAAAATCATATTCCTGAGATGTAAAATTTTAATTTAAAGTTTAACATCAATTAATTTTCTATAGAAATTAAGGGATTCTGTAATATTTTTTTTGCTGCATTGATAGTCAAATGTACATTCTCCAATTCCTGAAAGCAAGGAAAAATTAATTTTACTGTCTGCATTTTTTTTATCATTCAATAATAATGAAAAAATATCTTCATCCTTAAAATCGCTGATATCAAGGTAAGGATAGTATCTCTGTACGTTTTCTATAATGATATTGGCTGTTTCTTCAGAAATCAGATCTTCCAGAAAAGCAAGATGAGCTTCGCAAATCATTCCCATTGCAACCGCTTCCCCATGAAGAATAGGATTTCCCTGCTCCAGGCAAAGACTTTCAATGGCATGACCGATAGTATGACCGAAATTTAAAGTTTTTCTGATATTTTTTTCATGAAAATCCTGATCCACAACATTTTGTTTAATATCCATCGAAGTTTGAATATGAGGAATTACAGATTCTACATCCAGCTTGTGTATCTGAATTAAGCTGTTCCAGTGTTCTTTGTTGGCAATTAATCCATGTTTCAGCATTTCTGCAAAACCGCTTCTTAATTCTTTAAAAGGAAGAGTTTCTAAAAATTTAGGATAAACAAAAATCTTTTCTGGGAACGTAAAAGTTCCTACCATATTTTTATAATGCATTAAATCGATTCCCGTTTTACCACCAATAGAAGCATCACACATCGATAAAAGGGTCGTCGGAATATTTATAAATTGGATACCTCTTTTATAAGTTGAAGCCACAAAACCTCCCATATCCGTAATCACGCCGCCTCCCAAATTGATAATCAATGCTTTTCTGTCTGCCTGCATTTCAGTTAAGATTTCCCAAAGCTGATTGGCTGTCTGAATATTTTTCATTTCTTCTCCTGCTTCAATCTCCAGAATTTCGAAGCCAAGATCGGTTTCCATATTTCCTAAAAGGGTTGGAAGACAATATTCATGTGTATTTTCATCAACCAAAATAAAGATTTTGCTGAAAGATTTTTCGTGTAAAAAGTTGTTTAATTGAGAAAAATTATCGTCTACTATTGTTATCATTTTCCGTTTTTCTATAAAGTTAAGACTAAAACTATATTGCAAAGTTATGATTCTTAATTTTTAACTCGTCATTAAATTAACTATCTTTGCACAAATATTTAGCATGAGCAGAGACAATAATTCAGGAAGACCCAAAAAACCAAGAAGTTCAACAAGAAATAATGCTGACAGTTCTCGTGCTTCAAAATCTGGAAATTCCGGAGCTAAACCTTTCAAAAAGTCTTTTCCTAAAGCGGGAGAAAGAAATTCCGATTCCAGAAAGAGCACTGGTACAAGTTATCAGGACAGAATGGATAAGAAGTTTGGAAAAACTGAACAAACAGACTTTGTTACCAATTCGAGTGAAGAGAGAAAAACTTTCGCAAAATCTGCACCTAAAAGAGGTGGAAGCAGACCGAATACTTTTGATACCAGAGATAAATATGAAAGAGGTAGCTTAAAATACGGCAGAAGACCTGGAAGCGGAGATGATAGAAATCAGGACGGTGCAAAATCTTTCGTACAAAAAAGAAGACTGAATAAAATAGAAAAAGATATCCATAAAGATACAATTCGTCTTAATAAATATATTGCTAATTCAGGGATTTGCAGCAGAAGAGAAGCGGATGAATTAATCACTCAGGGCCTTGTAGAAGTTAATGGAAAAGTGGTTACGGAAATGGGTTATCAGGTTCAAAAAACGGATAAAGTAATTTTTGACGGACAAAATATTACTCCAGAAAAACCTGTTTACGTTCTATTAAACAAACCAAAAGGTTATATTTCTACTACAAAAGACGATAAAGCTAGAAAAACGGTGATGGATTTGGTGGCAAATGCTTCTCCATACAGAGTTTTTCCGGTTGGAAGACTGGATCGTTCTACGACCGGTGTTATTTTGCTGACCAACGACGGACACATGACGAAGAAATTGACGCACCCGTCTTTTGATGCAAAAAAAATCTACCACGTAACATTGGATAAAAAACTAACTCATGAAGACATGAAGTTAATTGCAGAAGGAATTCGTCTGGATGAAGGAGTTGCAGTTGTAGATCAGATTTCTTTCATTGAAGGAAAACCTAAAAATGAAGTAGGTATCGAAATCCACATCGGATGGAACCGTGTTATCAGAAGAATTTTCCAAAGACTTGGATATGAAGTGGAGGCGCTTGACAGAGTAATGTTTGCAGGGCTGACGAAGAAAAACATCAAAAGAGGACACTGGAGAATTCTTACAGAACAGGAAGTGAATAATCTTAAAATGCTTTAAAAAGTTATAAGTTTTGAATTATTAGTTATGAGTTTTGATAATTCTTAATTTAAAATTTTTCTTAAATACTTTTAAGTTAAAAAAATAAAAAAGACGCTGAATTTTTCAGCGTCTTTTTTTGCATTTTCTTTTCTGTTATTATTTTAATATGAGAGAAACTTATAACTCATAATTTATAATTCATAACTCGAAAAAACTACCCGAGAACAGTCACACCCTTTTGGATCATCTCATAAATTGCATCTCTTCCGTTATCCGGCTTCACATTTACAGCACGGGTTCCGTTGAAATGCAGACATGTCACATATCCATTCGCAACGGCGTCTGTACAAGTGAATTTCACACAATAATCCATCGCAAGACCGACAATTTCTACTAATTGAATATCATGATATTTTAAAAAATCATCAAGACCTGTTTTCATGAAATGGTTGTTGTCCTGAAAACCGCTGTACGCATCAATCTCAGTGTTTTTTCCTTTTTGTATGATGTGAGTCACTTTATCTCTGTTCAGATCTTTGTGAAACTCTGCTCCAAAAGTTCCTTCAATACAGTGATCTGGCCACATAAACTGAGGAACACCATTTAAAATAATACTTTCACCTACTTTTCTGCCATTATTGCTGGCAAAACTTTTATGATTGGCAGGATGATAATCCTGAGTTAAAACTATTTGATCGTACTCGTTTTCCTCCATCAGAGCATTGATATAAGGAATCACTTCATTTGCTCCCGGAACAGCCAATGCGCCACCTTCACAAAAATCATTCTGTACATCTACGATTATTAATGCTTTTTTCATATTTAAAATTCTCGAATTTTTGATAAATCTACGAAAAACAATGATTCAAAAATTTATCCAAAAAAGAATAATCGGACAAATCGGCATTTCGTTGAATGTTTTTGACAGACGTTTGAATGATTCGTTGGTAATCGCAAAGAAGCACAAAAACCAAATTCTAAAAACTTATCTTTGCAGGAAATTAAATTTTTTATGTCATTTGAGTCTTTAGGATTATCACACAATATTATTCGATCTGTTAATAAATTAGGGTATTTGAAGCCATTTCCGATTCAGGAGCAGGCTGTTCCAGTTATTTTGCAGGGAAAAGATCTGATGGGAATTGCGCAGACAGGTTCTGGGAAAACAGCTTGTTTTGTAATGCCTATTTTAGAAAAATTACAAAATACTGAGGTTAAAAAAGACCGTAATGTTCAGGTTTTAATATTGGTTCCGACTCATGAACTTGCTATTCAGATTGATGAAGTTTTCAGAGCTTTTACAGACAATTTGAAGCGTGAAGTTCGTACAATGGCAGTTTATGGTGGAGTTTCCATTAATCCTCAAATGAAAGGAATGTTTGGGGTTGAGGTACTCATCGCAACTCCGGGACGTTTATTGGATTTAATTGATCATAACGCGCTGAGCATTTCAGGAATTCAGCATTTGGTGATCGATGAAGCGGATAAAATGTTTCAGCTGGGATTTGGTGAAGAAATGAATAAATTATTCGCAATGATGCCTGTTGCGAAACAAACCACATTATTTTCTGCGACTCTAAACGATAAAGTTTCTGAAATGAAGGAACGTTTATCCATCAATCCTGTGATGGTTGAGATTAAAAAAGAGGAGGTTGAAATCGATAATATCGAACAGTTGGCTTATCATGTTGCTCCTGAAAACAAGGGTCCTTTTTTGCGGTATTTAATTAAAGAAAAAAAGGTAGAAAAAGCCTTGATTTTTGTTTCTTCAACGAGATCTGCAGATAATTTGGTTGAAAAACTTAAAAAGAATAAAATAAAAGCAGTCGCGATTCATAGTCAGAAATCGCAGGGAGCGCGTCGAAATAATTTAGAGGAATTTAAATCAAACGGTGCTCAGATTTTGGTCGCTACGGATTTGATCGGTCGTGGAATTCATATCGATTTTTTACCGTGTGTTATCAATTATGAATTGCCAAGATCGCCTTTGGATTATATTCACAGAATTGGTAGAACGGGTCGTGCAAACGAGAAAGGAACTGCCATTTCTATTCTTACAGATGATGAATTGCAGCATTTCAGAGTGATTCAGAAAAAAATGGGGAAGAAGGTGACTTTGCAAAGAACAGGAGATATTGATTTGCATGGATACTAATAAATTGTTCTAAAACCAATAAATCAACAAAAATTCTTTTTGTATAATTTTCACAAAGTTTGTCATTCGTAGGAATCTAGACATAGTATTAGAAAATATTATGGAAATATTCAAGTCAAGATCCTTTCAGGATGACAAACTTTGATCGTATTTTTTCTAATGCCTAAATGGTTGACTTCCGCCATAGCCCCGATTGAAACGACATCCTTTTTGGTTGCGGCGGAGAGAAGCGGAGCCGTAACCAAAAAGATACAGTGGAAAGCGGGATAAAGCTTCTAATAAACTAAAAAGCATAAAGATTTATTTTTCATTTTATTAAACATAATCATATTTAAATTGCAGATTTTTTAAATAAATTTACAAAAGGCAAAATCATTGAAATTTGTCTTGAATAAAACTAAATTATTTAAAATTAAAACTATTAAAATGAGCACTTTAGAGAAAAAGAAATTTCCTATTGGTCAGTTTGAAGAACCTGAAAATATCTGCGATAT
Organism: Chryseobacterium sp. MMS23-Vi53; assembly: GCF_047651245.1. Taxonomy (NCBI): domain Bacteria; kingdom Pseudomonadati; phylum Bacteroidota; class Flavobacteriia; order Flavobacteriales; family Weeksellaceae; genus Chryseobacterium; species Chryseobacterium sp. MMS23-Vi53. Next base: position 331,706 of record NZ_CP180265.1, read on the forward strand.
AAAACTAGATGAATATATTAAAGTCATTAAAGATTTTCCCGGAAAACTAAAAAATCTGATTGAGCATTTTTCAGACGACCAATTGGATACGCAATACAGAGAAGGCGGTTGGACGGTGAGACAGGTTGTAAATCATCTTGCAGATAGTCATATTAATAGTTTTATGCGTCTCAAACTAGCTCTGACAGAAGAAAATCCTACCATAAGACCTTACGACGAAGCAAAATGGGCGGAACTTCAAGACAGTGTAAGTATGCCGATAAAACCTGCGATGAGGATGATAAAAGGAACTCATCAAAGATGGACTGTTCTGCTGAAAAGCATGACCAATAAACAGTTCGAAAGAACTTTTCATCACCCTGAGCAGAATAAAAATTATGATCTGAGAACTTACCTTGCCCATTACGCGTGGCACTGTAATCACCATTTTGCTCATATTGAAAACTTGAAGATAGAAAAAGGTTGGTAAGAAAAAGTCTTCATAATCGAGTTTATTTTGAGGAAATTGTAAATAGAATTTCCAGTTTAAACGAAAATTCTCAAAGAAAATGGGGAAAAATGAATGCTTCACAAATGATGAAGCATTGTAATTTTGTCTTACAAGTTCCGCTGAAAAAGATTGAACTTCCGAATGTTAATGCCTTTTTTGAAGCAATCGGTATTGTTACAAAAATAGAAATGCAGATTTTTAATAACGGAATTCCCCGAAATATGCCTACTTTTCAAAAACTTATCATTAATTTTGAATGTGATTTTGATGAAGAAAAACAAAGTCTTTTGAGAACACTTGATGAATACTGGCAGAATTTTCAAAATAAAAGCCTACCTGAGCATCATGTTCTGTTTGGAAAAATGGGAAAAAAAGACTGGGGTTTTCTGGAATACAAGCATCTTAATCATCATCTAAAACAATTTAACGTATGAGTTTTTTTGATAAAATATTTGGCGGAAAAGAACAGCCTTCGGAAGACAAAAAATCTTTCTGGAAAAAGATAGAATCTGAGCAGGATTTGGCTAATGCTTTAGAAAAATCTTTTGAAAACAGAATTGCAATCTTCAAGCATTCAACAAGTTGTTTTATCAGCAAAACGGTATTGAGAAATTTTGAAAAAGAAATAGAAAGCTCAAATCAGAAAGCAGATTTATATTACCTGGATTTGCTGGCTTACAGACCGATCTCCAACAAGATTGCAGAAGATCTGGATGTCACGCATCAAAGCCCGCAATTAATCGTAATAGAGAACGGAAAAGCCATCAACAACGCTTCGCATCAGGATATATCCGCAGACCAACTTATATAATGAAGAATATTAATAATTATTTAGCAAAAGTTTTAAGCGTTCCCGTAGAAAAGGTGAACATGTGCAGTCTGCACTATGAAGTAAAAAAAATACCGAAAAATCAGTTTATTTTACAATATGGTGAAGTCTGCAGGCACATTTATTTTGTGGAAAAAGGACTTTTGAAAATGTATTCTATCGACAAAAACGGAAAGGAACATATCATTCAGTTTGCGCCGGAAAGTTGGCTGATTTCCGACAGAAGCAGTCTTTATTTCAACGAAAAATCGATCTATTATATTGAAGCTGTTGAAGATTCGGAAGTACTGTTATTACACCCTGATTTTATCAGCAAATTGGTTGGTGAATTTCCGAACAGTCTTGAAAAAAGCGATATTTTGGTTCAGAAACATATTAAAAGTTTACAAGACAGGATCAATTCTTTGCTAGGAGAAACGGCAGAAGAACGATACATGAAATTCATCAAAATGTATCCCGATTTGTTGTTAAGAGTTCCACAATGGATGATTGCCTCTTATTTAGGAATCACTCCTGAAAGCTTGAGCCGTGTGAGAAAGGAACTGGCTAGGAAAAATTTCGTCCCGGATAATAAGTAGGTGGGAAGACTTGAAGCTGGGTACTGTACGTTTAAAGCTACTCTTATTTTTCTTTAAATAAATTAAACATAAAGTTTATCATTCCTTAAGAATCTAGGCATAATTTTAATAATAATTGCTAATATTCTTATAGAATGACAGACTTTGTTTTTGAAACTTGCATATTTCCTCGAGCTTCGATTATCCTTTTCTAAAAACTTGCTTCGCCAAACTCCCCACTTGTCTAAGCTTCACCTGTGTTTCTTCTGACCATGGTAAGCCAATACAAAATCGCATACAATTCTCAAACTGATCTTGCAATGTAAACATTCTTCCCGGTGCGAGACTTATATTTTCTTTGATGGCTAAATCATACAATTCCGTTGTTTTAATCTTTTTATCAAATTCAACCCAAAGAGACAATCCTCCCTGTGGGCGACTGGTTTTGGTACCTTCCGGAAAAGATTCTGCAATAGTCTGAACGTAGTTCTGATAATTATTTTGAAGCGCTTTTCTCATTTGCTGAAGATGTTTTTCATATTTTCCGGATTTGAGAAAATTAGCAACAGCTTCATTTACAATAGATATCGAAGAAGTCGAGTGGAGTAGTTTTAATTTTAAAATTTTATCCTTATACTTTCCTGGCGCGATCCAGCCGACACGATAGCCCGGAGCCAATGTTTTTGAAATCGAACTGCAATACAAAACATTTACTTCTTTATCAAAAGATTTGCAGCATTTTGGACGGTTTGAGCCAAAATAAAGATCACCATAAACATCATCTTCAATTAAAGGTATATTGTTTTCTGAAAGTAATTTTACGACTTCTTTTTTATTCTCATCGGACATTAAGCTTCCCAAAGGCGCATTAAAATTAGGAATCAATAGACAAATATTAATTTTTGGAATCACTTTTTTCAAAGCTTCAATTTCAATTCCTGTCGTAGGGTGAGTCGGAAGCTCCAAAACCCTTAAACCTAAACCATTTGCCAATTGCAAAATTCCCGGATAACACGGACTTTCAATAGCAATTGTATCGCCAGGTTTTCCTAAAGCCATTAAGCAGAATGATAGCGCATTCATACCGCCATTTGTTGTAATTAAATCATTTTCATGAAAGTTTCCACCCCATTGTAGCGATTTCATGGCAATCATTCTGCGAAGTTTCACATTTCCCTGCAATTCTTCATATTCGGTTCCTCCTTCTCTTAGAGTTCGGGTTGCATTGATGATTTCTTTTTTCAATTTAGCCTGTGGAAGCAAATCTCCCGACGGAATTCCGATTGAAAAGATCGTCATATCTTTTTTGCCTATATTTTCATAAACTTTGCTGATGAGTTCATCGGGTTCGTCATTATTGGCAATCAAAGAGGGGCGACTCACTTCCGGAAGAGGAAGTTCAACAGAAAGAATATTGCTTACAAAATAACCCGATTGAGGCTTAGAATCAACCAAAGATTGTGATTCCAGCTCAAGAAAAACACGTTTTGCGGTGTTCATACTTATTTGATGATCTTGGCATAATTTCCTTACAGAAGGCAGTTTATCTCCTGATTTTAAAATTCCGTTTCTTATCTGCGAAGCAATTTCGTTGGCGATTTCTGTGTATAAATATTCTTTATTCATTTTTAAAACTGTGCTCATGCAAATATACAAAACTGAGACTGTGTTTATTTTTTTAACCTTAATAATTTTGAAGCATTAAATAAGATTAAAAAAAATGACAACACATACAATTTCAAAAGATCAGTCGGTGAGTGGGTGGATCAACGGTTTTATCGGAGTTTTGCTTTTCAGTGCGGGAATGCCTGCAACAAAATTAGCCGTAATGGAAATGACGCCGCTTTTTGTAACAATTGCAAGAGCAGGAATTGCTGGAGTTTTAGCACTTTCTGTTTTATTGATTTATAAAGAAAAACGCCCTACGAAAAATCAGATTTTTCCATTAATTTTAGTTTCGATTGGTTGTGTTGTTGGATTTCCTTTACTTTCGGCGATGGCATTGCAATATTTAACTTCGGCACATTCAATTGTATTTTTAGGGATGCTGCCATTGATGACCGCTTTATTTGGAGTCTTTCGCGGAGGAGAAAAACCACATCCGATATTTTGGGTTTTCTCAGTCATTGGAAGTTCACTAGTTATAGGTTATGCCATTGCACAAGGAATTTCGGCTTCTCCTATTGGCGATATTTTGATGTTATTAGCAGTAATTCTTTGCGGAATGGGATATGCGGAAGGTGCAAAATTATCGAAAACATTGGGAGGTTGGCAAGTTATTTCCTGGGCTTTGATTTTGGCATTACCATTAATGTTACCATTATTTTTTATCTATTTTCCTGAAAATGTAGAAATAATTTCCTTTCAGAGTTGGTTTGGGTTAGGATACATTTCTCTGTTCAGTATGTTTATTGGTTTTATATTTTGGTATAAAGGTTTGGCGCAGGGCGGAATTACCACGGTCGGACAACTACAGCTTTTACAGCCGTTTTTCGGATTGGCTTTGGCAGCATATGTACTTCATGAGCAGGTAAGCATCGGAATGTTGGGTGTAACAGTTGGTGTAATTCTCTGTGTTGCAGGAACTAAAAAATTCGCTAAATGAGGACTTATTTTGTTAATATGATCCAAGTCATAAATTTTATAATAATAAATCTCTAGCTTTGATTCTCACACCACTTAAAATATAAAATTATGAAATTTGTCTTATCACTGGCTCTACTAGGAGTCGTAGCTTTGAGTTGCAACAAAAAAACAGAAACATCAACTACTACAACAGACTCCACGGTCGTTACCACAGACAGCGTAACAACGGTTACTCCTGCTCCGTCAGACACTATTCCAGCTGTAGATACCACTTCTGCAGTACGAACGGACACGATGAAAACAGCCGTCAAGAAATAAAATTTTGCCCCATCATTAATTCTTAAACCCGTTTTTATCAATTAAAACGGGTTTGATTTTTTTATCCGCTTTATTACCTTTTAGAAAAAATAGGTAATTATTCCTTATGACATCAGTTTTGATTTAATTAGAGAAAAAAGATGTATTGAAGTGAAGAAAGTACATGAAAACAAATAATAATTTATAAATTAAATTAAAAAAAAGCATTACGTTTAAATTATTCCCAATAAATAACTAAAATTTAACTTTGTTTTTAATGTAAAGGTTCGATTTTTGCATACTTATTAAACACCACAATTTTATTTCTACTTCAGATGTCAAAATTTTGAATTAAAGAAACAGTAAACAGCTAAAATGGTTATTAAAGAAGAAATTTTGCACTCAGCAGGAGCAAATATAAAAAATTACAGACCCTCGGAAAGCATTTTCAATGAGGGAGATATTCCTAACTTTTACTATCAAATTGTAAGTGGAGAGGTAAAACTTAATAATTACAGTGAAGAAGGGAAAGAAATTATTCAGACACTTCTGGAAGATGGACAAAGCATCGGAGAATCTTTGCTTTTTATCGATAAATTATATCCAATGAACGCAATTGCAATCACTGAATGTAGCGTTCTAAAGCTTTCTAAACCTATATTTTTAAATCTTTTAAAGCTGAATCCTGAAATTTGTCAGGATATGAATGCATTTTTGGCTCAGAGATTGTATTTCAGAACTGTAATGACGCAAAATCTGTATTCGCAGAGTCCTGCGTTTAAACTTAAAAATTTAATGGATTATCTTAAAAGTTTTCAGGATGATAAAACGCCTTATACTTTCACGATTCCATTAACAAGACAACAAATGGCAAGTCTCACAGGTCTTTGTGTAGAAACTGCTATAAGAACTATAAAAACAATGGAGCGGAACAATCTGCTCAAAATAAAGGATCGTAAAATTTTATATTAAAAAATAAGAAAAAGCCATGAAAACAATAAGTTGCATGAATATCGACCAAGATGTGCTTCGTTCATTTGGTGCCGAAAGTAAAACTTATAAAAAAGGAGATGTTATTTTTCGGGAAGGAGAAAATGCAGGTTATTATTATCAGATTGTAAGTGGAAAAGTAAAGCTTAACAATTATGATGAAGAAGGAAAAGAATTTATCCAAAATTTACTGGGTGAAAATCAGAGTTTTGGAGATTCTATTCTTTTTTTGGAAAGATTTCATGGAATGAATGCGATCTGCGTACAACCTGTCGAATTAATGAGGCTTCCCAAGAAGAATTTCTTTGAAATGCTGGATAAAAACCCTCATCTTTCCTTAGAAATGAATGCCTGTCTTTCGCAAAGACTTTATTTTAAATCTCTTATGTTGCAAGGTTTGGCTTCCCAAAATCCTGTGCATCGTTTAAAAGGTTTGCTGGATTACCTTAAAAGTTACCATAATGGCGAATGCGAACAATGTTTTAATGTTGAGTTAACCCGACAGGAAATGGCAAATCTTGTAGGTTTAAGAGTCGAAACAGTAATCCGTACTTTAAAAAAGATGGAAAAAGAAGGAAAGATAAAGATAGAAAACCGAAAAATCCTTTATTAAAGCCTCAAACATGACTTAGGTCATAAAATTCAGCTCTATTAAATAAGTAAATTTGATAGAGTATCATTTCACAAAACACAAAAGTTCTTTTACATCCAATACCAACGATTGAAAGAGTACAACCAAAACGGTTTGATTCTAATCGTTGCTATTAACTCTATTTAAAAACCTTTGAAATAAAGAATAATGACTTTTATTTGATTGTTTAAAAAAAGAAATTACACCACACCAACAAAAATATTAAGATATGAAAGACATTAAACAAACTAATGAAAAGTTAGATCAGCTCGAGTTGCACAGTACATCCAATGAAGATGAAAAACTGACAACCAATCAGGGAATAAAAATTAATGATAATCAAAACTCTCTGAAAGCAGGAGATAGAGGTCCAACCTTATTGGAGGACTTTATTTTAAGGGAAAAAATTACTCACTTCGACCACGAAAGAATTCCTGAAAGAATTGTTCATGCACGTGGCTCAGGCGCACACGGCGTTTTTAAATTAACTAAAAGTCTTGCAGAATATACCACTTCAAAATTTTTATCGGATGTTGGTAAAGAAACTCCAATTTTCGTAAGATTTTCTACCGTTGCAGGAAGCAGAGGAAGTTCTGATCTTGCAAGAGATGCACGCGGTTTCGCTGTAAAATTTTATACGGAAGAAGGAAATTATGATCTTGTTGCGAATAATATTCCAGTGTTTTTCATTCAGGATGCGATTAAGTTTCCGGATCTTATTCATGCCGTAAAACCTGAACCCGACAACGAAATTCCGCAGGCTGCATCGGCTCATGACACATTTTGGGATTTTATTTCATTAATGCCCGAAAGTATGCACATGATTATGTGGGTAATGAGTGACAGAGCCATTCCTAGAAGCTTGAGGATGATGGAAGGTTTTGGAGTACATTCTTTTAAATTTATCAATGAACAGGGGAAATCTCACTTTGTTAAATTTCATTTTAAACCAAAATTGGGTGTTCATTCTGTGGCTTGGGACGAGGCTCAGAAAATTTCTGGTGTCGATCCCGATTTTCATAGAAGAGACCTTTGGGATGCCATTGATAGCGGTAATTTCCCGGAATGGGATTTCGGTGTACAACTGATTCCCGAAGAAGATGAAGATAAGTTTGATTTTGATCTTCTTGATCCTACAAAACTGGTTCCTGAAGAGGAAGTTCCCGTAGAAATCATCGGAACATTTACATTAAATAAAAATCCGGATAACTTTTTTGCAGAAACAGAGCAGATCGCTTTTCATCCGGGACATCTCGTTCCCGGAATAGATTTCAGTAATGATCCACTTTTGCAGGGAAGATTATTTTCATATACAGACACACAATTGTCGAGATTGGGATCTCCAAATTTCCATGAAATTCCGATTAATAAATCAATCAATACCGTTCACAACAATCAGCGTGATGGACATATGAGACAGCAAATTGTGAAAGGAAAAGTAAGCTACGAACCCAATTCTATCGGTGGCGGATGTCCATATCAGGCAATGATGTCCGAAGGTGGTTTTACATCGCATCAGGAGAGAGTTTCAGGAACGAAAATCAGGGAAAGAAGTTTGAGTTTTGTTGAACATTATTCTCAGGCAAAATTATTTTACAATAGCCAATCCGAACCGGAAAAAAGACATTTACAAAATGCTTTGATTTTTGAATTATCAAAAGTTACAATTCCTGAAATCCGCGAAAGAATGGTTGGTCAATTGGCATTTATCGATAAAGATTTAGCGGAAAAAGTTGCTGCAAAATTAGGTTTAAAAGTTAAAAAATTAGACTCACCAAATCAAAGTATTCCTGCCGATGCAGATGCTTCCGAACTTCAAAGTGAAGAACGAGAATCTCACACCAAAACTTCTGATGCTTTGAGCATGCAGAACACTGTTAAAAATACCATTAAAACAAGAGTTATCGGATTTATTGCAGGAAATGGAGCGGATGCAAACTCTTTTAACGATTTAAAAACAAAACTCGAAAATGCAGGTGCGCAAGTACAGGTTATTGCTCCAAGTTTAGCACCTATTACATTAAACGACGGTAGTTCTGCAACGCCGAAACATACTTTAACCAATACTGCAAGTGTTTGCTTTGATGCATTGTATATCAGTGCTGGAGAAGATTCTGTAAAAGAACTTTCCCTTCCCGAAAATAGGCATAAAGTTTTGCATTTTATCAATGAAGCGTATATGCATTGTAAAGCAATTTCTTTCGGCAACGGAACTGAGAACTTGTACAAAAACAGTAATGTCGCCGCAAAAAAACATGATGATCCTGCAATTATAACTTGGGAAGATAATAATTCTGCGGATAAATTTATAAATGCTATTTCACAGCACAGAGTCTGGGATTTAGAAATCGAACGAAATATTTAAAAATAGAGTAAAATTTAAATAAGATCACACCTTTCACACCACTTAAAATATTAAAATTATGGAATTTCAAAAAAATCTTTTAGAATATATCAGCCAGTCTCTAATGACTGCAGATGAAACGATTTCTATTGTAGAAAGCGTTACATCAGGCTGTTTGCAGCTTGCTTTTTCACAAATGCCCAATGCTTCACTTTTTTACAAAGGCGGAATGACGGCTTATACTATATCTGAAAAAGTAAGGTTGCTGAATGTAGATAAAGACGAAGCTGAAGAATGCGATTGTGTTTCAGAAAATATCGCAGAAACTATGGCTTTGAATGCCGCAAGACTCTTCCAATCGGACTGGTCGATTGCGACAACAGGGTATTGTACACCCATAAGAAATTCAATGTATAAAATTTTTGCCTATTTCTCTTTTGCTTACAAAGGCGAAATAATTTTAACTAAAAAATTAGAATTACATCCAAAAACTCAAGCATTAAACGCCCAATTGTATTATACTGAATTTATTTTGGGATGTTTTAAAAGCGAAATGAATCAGATGTTAATTTTAAAGTAAAAATTTTAATATGCAGGAATTAAAATTAGAAAATAAATCCGTTCTTATTACCGGTGCAGACAGTGGAATCGGGAAGGCTGTAGCCCTGCTTTTTGCGCATCACGGAGCCAATGTTGCAATTATTTATCATTCTGATAAAGGAGATGCTGAAAAAACAAAAGCAGAAATTGAAAAATTGGGTAGAAAATCCGTCATTTTTCAAGGTGATATTAATGATTCTGAGTTCTGTAAAGAAACCACGAAAAAAGTAGCTTCGGAATTTGGAGGGATTGATATTTTAATTAATAATGCCGGAGTCCAGTTTCCTACCGATAATATTGAAAATATGGAAGAACAAAATATTCGTAAAACATTTGATTCTAATATTATAGGAATGATTTTGTTGACGAAATTTGTTTTTCCTTATTTAAAACAGGGAAGTTCGGTCATCAATACAACGTCTGCAACCGCTTATCAGGGACACGAAGAATTGTTGGATTATTCAGCTACAAAAGGTGCAATTGTTTCATTCACAAGATCTTTAGCCTTACAGGCAAAGTCTAAAGGAATTCGTGTAAATGCCGTTGCTCCCGGACCCGTCGCAACACCTTTAACGGAAAAAACTTTCGGGGAAGAGGAAGAAGATGAAAGCAAACCACCTCTGGAAAGAAATGCTTCTACCGAAGAGATAGCGACAAGTTTTCTTTTTCTGGCAAGTGATGATGCAGCGCAAATTACGGGGCAGGCTCTTCATCCCAACGGTGGTCTTATCGTAAACGGATAAAAAGCTGTAAAAAAGTGGTTCGCCAGAAAGCGACTCACTGAATCTCAAATAATTTTATATATAGAAACTTGGGTCATTTTTGGCTCAAGTTTATTTTTAACATCAAAACTAAAAAGATGGCTAAGAAGAATTTTTTTTATCGTAATAGCTTAAGTATTGTCTTAATAATTTTAATGATTTCCTGTCTTTTCGGTCAATTTCTTACAGGTTGGAAAACAGAAAATAAAGAACTGTCAGAAAACGGAAAGGCATTGTTAAGTTTAGCGCAATATATTCACAGCGGGCACTTTATACAAGCCACTTTCGAGAATTGGGAAAGTGAATTTCTCCAGATGATGCTATATGTTGTTTTAACAATTTCTTTAAGGCAAAAAGGTTCCAGTGAATCTAAATCTTTAGAAGAAAAAGAGGAGGTCGATAATGAACCTAAACCTCATCCAAAAGCACCTTGGCCTGTAAAGAAGGGAGGAGTCTTGCTTGCCATTTACAAGCATTCTTTGTCATTGGCTTTTGCAATCTTGTTTATAGTAAGTTTTTCGCTGCATTTCTATGGAAGCCTTAAAGATTTTAATGAAGAGCAAATTATGAAAAATCAACCTACAACTACTGCATTGGATTATATTTCACAATCAAGATTTTGGTTTGAATCTTTCCAAAACTGGCAAAGTGAATTTCTGGCGGTTGCATCGCTTGTTATCCTCTCCATATGGCTTCGGGAAAAGGGCTCTCCGGAATCAAAACCTGTTGACATGCCTCATGACGAGACACCATAATTCATTTTTATTATATTTAATTCAAATTTTCTTCAAAATTGATTATGTAAATTAGCCAAATGAAAATCCTGATCATAGAAGACGAAACAGAACTTGCAAAAAGCATCGCAGAATATCTCTCCGAGGAAAATTATCTATGTGAATTTGCGACTACTTTCACCGAAGCCATGAACAAAATCGGAACGTTTTATTACGATTGTATCGTACTGGATATCATGCTTCCTGACGGAAATGGGCTTGAAATTTTGAAAGAAATAAAGAAACAAAATAAGCAAGATGGAGTGATCATTGTTTCTGCAAAAAATGCTTTGGATGACAGAATCAATGGTCTTCAGATGGGCGCAGATGATTATTTAACAAAACCTTTCCATTTGTCTGAATTAATGGCGAGAATATATTCTATCATTCGTCGAAAACAGTTTAATAATTCTAATATTGTCAAACAAAATGAATTGGAGATAGATATTTTGGCGAAAACGGTTTCTATAAATAATCAGTCTATCGCGTTGACCAAAAAAGAATTTGATCTTTTGCTTTATTTTATTGGAAATAAGAATAAAGTTATCTCAAAAAGTACTTTAGCAGAACATCTTTCAGGAGATTTTGCAGATATGTTGGATAATCATGATTTTGTTTATGCACACGTGAAAAATCTTAAGAAAAAATTGAATGATGCAGGTTGTGAACATTATCTGAAAACAGTTTACGGAACAGGCTATAAATGGGAAGCGAATGGATGAAACTGATGAATTGTGAATTATTTTATGTCAATTGTCAATATTATGGGATAAAATTCACAATTGACGATTCACTCTTGAAAAACTAAAATTACGTCATTTTACATGAAACGCCTTTTAAGCAAAGCAACCAGACCTTTTCTAATTTATGTCCTTATTATTTTGGTCATCAGTATTCCCGTCTATTTTTTGGTTGTTGATACCATTTGGAAAAACGAGCTTGATGAACACAACAAAACCATTGCTGAAAAGACCGCTTACGAATTTAATCATCTTAAGCTTTCGGACGAGGAATTGGAAAAAAGTATTGGTTTATGGCGACAAATTCAGCCTGAAACAAATATTGAGGAAATCTCGTTTAATAATTTAAAAGAAGACTTATATTTTACGGTAGAAAGACCAAAACCTTTTTCGGCAGATGTTGAAAATGAAAGATATAGATGTTTGAAAAAGGTTATTTACATTAATAATAAACCTTTTCTCCTAACGATTGAAACCAATATTGAGGAGTCTGAAGAAACTATTGGTGTAATTGCGATTACGACTACTTTTTTCTTTATTATGATCGTCGTTGGGTTGTTATTTTTAAACAGAAGACTTTCCAAAACGATCTGGCTTCCTTTTCGAAATACATTGGAAAAACTGAAAGATTTTAACCTGAATCATCAAAATAATATTGAATTTGAAAAAACAAATACCATTGAATTTGAAGAACTTCATCAATCATTGAATAAGCTGATAGAACATAGCATTTCGGTATATAAAACTCAAAAAGAATTTACAGAAAATGCTTCTCACGAATTACAAACCCCTTTAGCAATTATTAAATATAAACTTGATATTTTACTTCAAAACGAGAATCTTACGGAAAAGCAATACGAAATTGTTGAAGATATAAACAAGGCATTAACAAGAAGTTCAAGAATTAATAAAAATCTTTTATTGTTAGCAAAAATTGATAATAGTCAGTTTAATAATTCGGGGGAAATTCAACTTAATCTTTTGGTAAGTCAAAGCATTGAAATGTTAGAAGAACATTTTGAACAGAAGAGTATTTCTGTAAAATCTCAGATTTCTGCTAATGTCAAAGTAAATGCAAATAGTAGCTTAACAGAGGTTTTAATTAATAATCTATTAATCAATGCAATTCGTCATACTCCAAAAAACGGGGTAATTTTGATAAAGTTATCAGAAAAAAAATTCGAAGTTGTGAATTCTGGGGACAAAAAATTAGATGAGGATCTTCTTTTTAAACGTTTCTCAAGATTGTCAACAGATAGTAACGGAAGTGGTCTTGGACTGGCCATTATAAAGGAAATTTGTAAATCACAAAACTGGACAATTGATTATAAATTTGAAAACAATAATCACATTTTTGTTGTGATTTTCTAAAAATTCTAAATTTCTTCTAAATTGAGTCTTTACTTTGTATCTTTTAAAGATAAAGTATGGCTTCAGGAAAATTACAAAAATTATTTAAAGGAAGATTTTCAACATTTTTCAGTGTTTTAAGTTTATATATTTTTTTGTGTTTATTAATAAGAATTTCATTTCTTATTGTGTCTTCAAAAGATGTAGATTTTAATCCAATTTACATATTAAGAGCATTTTTTACAGGCTTAGGTTTCGACCTTACAATGGGATTGTTAATGCTCTCTTTGTACGGAATTTATCTTTTATTCCTGCCTAAAAAATGGATAGGATCTTTGTTTGATAAAAGTTTTACTTATTTTTATTTAAGTCTTATTTTTATTATCATTTACTTCAGTTTACTAGCCGAAATTCCTTTCTGGGATGAGTTTGGAGTAAGATTCAACTTCATCGCGGTTGATTATCTGATCTATACTTATGAGGTTGTGGAAAATATTAATCAATCTTATCCTTTGCCTTTAATTATTGCTGTTTTGGTAGGATTAATTGTATTAACATTTTTTCTATTTAAAAAGTTCAAAATCTTTAAAAATACATTCTCGGATAAAATATCAATAGGGAAAAGAGCATCTTACATCGTTCCCGCTTTAATTCTAGCTGGAGTTTTAGGCTTATTTATGAAAAATAAACAGGCCGATTTCAGCAATAATTTAGTTGTAAATGAACTTGGAAAAAATGGAGCATTTTCGTTCGTAACTGCTTTTAAATCAAATGAACTAGATTACGAAACATTTTACCCCAAATTGTCAGATAAAGCAGCTTATTCTACTTTAAAACAAAGCCTTTTACAAAATAATCAAAAATATGCGACTTCAAAATATGATGATATTTCGAGAATAACAAAAGGAGATAGTACTGAACAAAAGCCAAATATTATTTTAATTGCAATTGAAAGTTTCAGTGCTGAATTTCTTACATCTTTCGGAAACAAGCAAAATCTTACTCCGAATTATGATAAAATGGCGAATGAAAGTATTTTCTTTACCAACCTATTTGCAACCGGAACAAGAACTGTAAGAGGAATGGAAGCATTGACTTTATGTGTTCCTCCAACTCCTGGAAACAGTATCGTGAGAAGACCAAATAACCAGAATTTATTTTCGATTTCTACAATTTTAAAAGAAAAAAATTATCATCCGTACTTTATTTACGGAGGGGATGGATATTTTGATAATATGAACAATTTCTTTGGCGGACAAGGCTTTGATATTGTGGACAGAGATAGAGGAAATCCTTTGTCTGATGAGATTAAGACAAAAAGATACATGATAAAAGATAACGAAGTAAGTTTCGAAAATGCATGGGGAATCTGTGATGAAGATCTTTATAAGCAGTCTTTAAAATATGCTGATATAAATGCAAAAGCAAAGAAACCTTTCTTTCAATTTGTAATGACGACCTCAAATCATAAACCATATACTTTCCCGAACGGAAAAATTGATCTTCCACAAGGAGACAGAGATGCAGCCGTAAAATATACAGATTACGCTTTAGGAAAATTTATTGCTGATGCAAGAAAAAAGCCTTGGTTTAAAAATACAGTTTTTGTAATTGTTGCCGATCACTGTGCGAGCAGCGCCGGAAAATGGGAAATTAATATTGCGAAACATCACATTCCTGCAATTATTTATAACTTAAATCAAGCTCCTAAAAAAATCGATCGTTTGACTTCTCAAATCGATTTGATGCCGACTTTATTCGGTTATCTGAACTGGAATTATAAAACAAGTTTATACGGAAAAGACATTAACCAAACGAAGCCTGGAGACGAAAGAGCTTTCCTTGGAAATTATAGAACTTTAGGGCTTTTGAAGAACAATTTATTCACCCAAATTGACGACAGAAAAAGAGTGAAACAATTCAATGTTTCGGGTGCAGATCAGTCGCTTTCGGAGGTTAATTTCAAGAATGATGATCTTGTTGCAGAGACAATTTCTTATTATCAGACAGCAAGTGAAAGGTTTAAAAATGGTAAAATGAAAGAAAAATAATTTTTAACCATATTTAACAGTAATTATTCTAAATTTCTTCTAAATTCAATTGCAATTTTGTGTTAGTAATTAAGTTTAATAATACATTATTCAATTATGAAGTGTTTACTTTCCGGCTTATTTTTTATGTTAATAAGCCTTCATGGAATCCATGCTCAACAAGATAGTTTACAAGTTGAAAAAATTCAGGATAGTACATCTATTATAAAAAATTATTCAGAAGACAAAACGCATCAGTTAAGCTATAAAAAACTCATCATTCCGGCAGCTTTGATATCTTATGGAGTGGCGAGTTTAGCGATTGATGATCTAAAACAACTGAATGCTTCAACACAATACGAGATCAGCGAACACAAACCAGATCATATCAGGCTCGACAACTATACACAATTTGCACCTGCTGTTTTGGTGTATGGACTGAATGCTTTTGGCGTTGAAGGGAAACACAATTTCAGGGACAGAAGTATCATTTACGGAACTTCGATGTTGATTACTTCAGCAATTACAATTCCTTTGAAACATGCTGTAAAAGAGGAAAGACCCGATCAGTCGAACACGCTTTCTTTTCCTTCGGGACACACTGCGATTGCTTTTGCTTCGGCTCAATTTATGTTTCGCGAATATAAAGACACCAACTTTTTATTAAGTATTTCAGGCTATTCTCTTGCCGTTTTCACGGGAGTTTACCGAATGTTGAACAACAAACATTGGTTTGGTGATGTGATTGGGGGGGCTGGTTTCGGTATTCTTTCTACGGAACTGGCATATTGGCTGTATCCGAAAATTAATAACCTTTTGGGAGGAAAGAAAGAAAAATCTCAAGTAATGATTATGCCTTATTATCAAAAGGGAAATGCGGGAATTGGCTTCGTCAAAAATTTTTAAAATTCGGGTATGATTTTTCAGATAATTCTTCTGTTTGTAGGAACTATTGTTGCTTTTTGGATCAGCGCGATTTGTGGTGGTGGAGCAAGTTTGATTTTAATTCCAATTTTAAATTTAATGCTTCCGAGTTCTGTTGTACCATTTTCTTTAACAATCGGAACTTTCACCAGTTCGGCTTCCAGAATTGCTGTTTTCAAAAGACACATCAAATGGCAGATTTTCCTTTGGTTTGTCCCATTTTCTATTCCAGCCGTTTTATTGGGAGCTTGGCTGATTAAATACGTCAATCCTAATTATTTACAGTTAATTGTCGCTTTTTTTTTAGTTCTAAATTTACCTGAATTATTTAAATCAAAAAAGTCAGAAAAAGAAAATCAGAAACCTTATCCGAAGTTTTTATTAATAATCATCGGATTTTGTGCAGGTTTTGTTTCCGGAATTACAGGTGCAATTGGATTGTTGTTTAATCGCTTTTATTTAAGATTTGGTTTAAAAAAAGAAGAAATCGTAGCGACAAGAGCTGCAAATGAAATCTTTTTGCATCTGATTAAATTAATAATTTACATTTCATTAGGTTTATACTCCAATACTGCATTATGGTTGGGTTTAACGATTGCTGTTGCAACTATAATTTCATCCTACACTGTAAAACATATTCTTCCATATTTAAGCGAATTTTTATTCAAAAAAATAGGGTATGGCGCAATGGTTTTGTCGGGAATTGTATTGTTGATGGGCACTTCAGAGAAAATTATTCAACAAGATAAAATCGCTTTTTCTACGAATCGTGGTCAGAATGAATCCGAATCTGTTATTTCCTGGAGAAATACCGATTTTGTAATAGAATTTGCCTTTGATGATGGTTTTGAAGTTGAAAGACCAATCAATCCTGATGAACTTCCAGATCATTTGAAAGAAAAATATGAAACTTTAAAAAATCAATACGATAAGATCAATCTAGAAAAAGTTTTCACTTTTAGGAAAGAACCTGCTTACGAATTTTATTGTTATAAAGATGGGCATTTGACGAAAATTGAAGTTTAATATAATTTAGTTTAAAATTTACGGGCAGAACTCAATTCGCCCGTAATTTTTTTATTTCCTCTTATACAAAGATTCACGGTATTCGATTCCCCATTTTGCGATTTCATCAAGAATCGGAGCAAGAGTTTTTCCGTATTCTGTGATTTCGTATTCTACCGTTATGGGTTTTGTGCTGATTACTGTTCTGGAAATCAAATGATTCATTTCAAGATCCTGCAATTCTTTGGAAAGCATTTTTGCGGCAATTCCATCAACTTCACGGATCAGATCCATAAATCTCATTTTTTTGTCCTGCATTAAAGTCCCGATAATATGGAATTTCCATTTACCGGAAAGAATTTCCATAGCATCTTTAATCGCACCAATTCTTGTTTTACATAAAACAGTCGTGTTGTAAATAGGCTCTTTTTTCATGGTATTATAAAAATGGATGACAAATGTAGTGAAAAAACAAGGTAGTTTCTTACTGGTAACTAGTTTCCAAGAGGAAAGTAATAGTTGTAATCTATGTTTGTTGAATTATTTTTGCACAAACTTAACCATGAAAACTATAAATTATTTCGCCAAACCAAAGACAAATTATTTCTAAATTTTAGGAGCCTGGTAGATTGAGAATCAAAACACAAATAACATAAATTTACCAGGTTATTTTTGTTTTTTTAGAACCCTTGGTTTAGATTTCATAATGGCAAAATAAGATGAAGTAAAAGCAGATAAGCTTTGATAGCCAATTAAATATGATATTTGACTTAAAGTATATTGTTGCGTATCAATTAGTTCAATACTTTTCAAAATTCTAACCAGCTGATGATATTTCTGAAGTGTAATTCCAGTTTCATTTTTAAATATTCTCTGTAAACTTCTTACCGACATTTTTGCTTTTTCAGCGAGGTTTTCTATGTCTAAATTATACTTAAAATTTATGTTTAAATCATTACAAACAGGAATCAATCTTTCATCTGTAGGAACAGGGATTTCAAGATAATTGCTTTCCTTACAAAAATTAGGAAGACTTCTTAAAATTGCTTTAAAAAATATATCCTGTTCTTCATCTTCTCTTAAAGATTTATTCCATTTAGAAGCATAAAGTAGCATTTCTTTCAAAACTGGCGGAACAGAAAAAACCTGAACGTTCTGATAAAAATTTTTATTAAAAACAGTTTTGAAAAGAAAAACCATCAGATTAACAGCCTTTGCCTCTGAAGTAATTTTGTGCGCTTTTTTAGATGGAATCCAAATCACATGATTTTGTGGAACAAGATAAATTTTCCTGTCAATATGAAAATACTGATAGCCTTCTTCCACAAAAGTTAATTGAGCACGTTCGTGAGAATGCTCGTATTGATCGTGGTTCCAGTCTTTTTCACACCAAACATAAGCCTCTTTTTCAATGGTATCTACAAATTGACTATCGGTTTGTTCAGTTAAACCACATTTTATCTTGTCGTTTTGCATAAACTTTTTGGCAAATTTAATAAAAACGTCATTAGTAATTTTGCAATGTTAAAATTTATCACATTCAAAATGAAAAAATTTAGTTCTCTATTTATTGTAATTCTATTAATAAATTTCACGAATATAATGGCTCAAAATAAAGCTAAAGTATTAGTTCTTATTCATTCAGATAATGGAGGAACTTATGAGTTGGCAAAAGAAGTTGCAAAAGGTATCGAAAGTGAAAATAATGCTACGGCAACAATAAAATTGGTTAAAGATTCACCCAATCAAAAACTTAAAAATATTTCTTTGGCAACAGTAGAAGAGCTTCCCAATTATGATGGAATTGCCTTCGGTTCGCCCGTTTATTTTGGAAATATAAGTACTGGAATGAGTGAGTTTCTTTCTAAAACTGTCAATCTTTGGACAAATCATGCGTTAGAAGGAATGCCGGCGACGGTCTTTATGTCTGCAGGAAGTGGGGCAGGAAAAGAATTGGCGCTTCAGTCTTTCTGGAATAGTCTTGCCGTTCACGGAATGGTTTTAGTTTCCAATGGAATCCGTGGTTATGAAGGAATTAATAAGTCAATTCCACAAGGAAATACTGTTTTAGGAACCACTACAATGTCTTCTTTGAAAGATGTTGAAAGACCAACAAAGGATGAAAGGCAATTGGCTCAGCTTCAAGGAAAAAATTTTGTAAAAGTGGCTTTAGCATTAAAAGGAATATTCAATAAGAAAGAGGTTGTAATGAATGAAAAATCAAATAATTTCAATCAAATTTTAAAAGAAAAGAACATTATTTTGCCACAAGTTCCAAAACCGGCAGGAAATTATCAGCCATTTGTACGTTCGGGAAATCTTATTTTTATTAATCAGGTTGCGTTAAAAGACGGAAAAATTTTCAATGGAGGAAAATTAGGTGTTGATGTAAACGAACAGCAGGTAAAAGATGCGACGAAAGTTACGATGTTGAATGTTTTGTCGGTTCTAAATGATGCTGTTGGTGGAGATTTAGGCAAAGTAAAACAATGCGTTCAGCTTACGGGAATTTTCAATACAAAAGATGATTACACCAATCATGCAGGTTTGATGAATACAGCTTCTGACTTGGCTGTCGAAGTTTTTGGAGACAAAGGAAAACATGCAAGAGCAACGTTTGGAGCATCTTCAATTCCGGTAAATTCTTCTGTTGAGATTCAGGCTATTTTTGAAGTAGAGTAGTTTTTTTAATATTTAATCTTGTTAAAACTCTTGTAGATTATTATATCTGCGAGAGTTTTTCTTGTTTAAAATTAATTCAATTTATTTCTCTTTTTAAATTCCGTCGGCGTTTCTCCAATCAGGTTTTTAAATAATTTATTGAAATAAGAAATGCTTTCAAACCCCACATTATAAGCGATTTCTGCAACACTTACATCACAAAGCAACAACGTTTTCGCCTGATTAATTCTGTATTGATTCACAAAATCTGTGAAGGTCATATCCGTTTGCTTTTTAAAATAACGACAAAAAGCAGACGTGCTCAAATGAACCATTTCAGCAACTACGTTTACATCAGGATTTTTATCATAGTTTTCATGAATATAGCTGTAAACTGTTCCCATTCGGATTTTATCGTTTAAAAAGAATTTTACACTTGTATCTTCTTCATTTAACAATTTAAATTCATTGGAATTCGCAAGAATATTAAAAATTCCTATTAAACCCATCAAAGCATCGAAAGGTTTTAATTCTTTTATTTCTTTAAGTTTTACAGCAACTTTCTCTTTGGTTTTACCGTGAAAAGACATGCCAAGGTTGGAGCGATCGAGTAGTTTTTTTATATTATTGAATTCAGGTGTGGAAATGATGGTGTTTTCTGAGAATTTTTCCTTTAACTGAACGACAATTTGTTTGTATTCAGTTTCAATACCATAATCAAAATTGAGGTGAGGAATATTGGGTCCAATTAAAACCAAATAACTTCCGACAAAGCCCGAAATATGCTTTCCAACGTGGCTGATTCCGTTAATGGCTTCTACGTAAACTAATTCAATTTCAGGATGATAATGCCAGAAAAAATAGTTTCTGAAACAAGGTGTATGGATTTTGAAAGATTGTTCCTCTTCAAAAGGAATCGTTTCTTTTTCTATTTTCATTTGTGTTGTGTTTATTTCTTTAAAGACAAATTAAATGAAAATTTGTCAATACAGAGCAAGAAATTATCATTTCAGATAAATTCTACCATTAGTTTTATCTTGAATTTTGTCTCAGTAACAAATAAAAATATTAAAAACATGGAAAAAGAATTAGCAAAAGACACAGCACCAATGATGAATATGATGGGTGGAATGATGGGAGGAAAAAAAGGCGAGCCGAACCCTGGAAATCCTTCAACGCTTACAAAAAATAATCCAAAACTTTCGACAAGAGAAAATAATGAACCTCTGAGAATTCTTTCGGAAGAAGACTGGAAATTTTGGATCGAAAACGGATATATTGTTATAAAAAATGTAATTTCTAAAGAACAGGCTGCAAAAAGTGCTGCTTTTCTTTGGGAATACGAAGGTAAAGACCCAAATGATAAAGAAACGTGGTATACTGTGCCACAAACTGCTCACAAAATGAAGGAGCTAAACAACGCCGGAATGGTGGAGGTGTATAACGCTCCTGTTTTGTGGGAAAATCGACAAGCTCCTAAACTCCATCAGGCTTTTGCAGATATTTGGGGAACGGATAATCTTTGGGTGAGTATTGACCGGGCAAATTTGAATTTCCCGATTCGTCCTGGCTTTGAGTACAAAGGCTTTATTCATTGGGATTATGACCCGGAAACGAAGCCGCAATATGTGCAGGGAGTTTTGGCTTTAGCGGATCAGACGGATGAAAATATGGGTGGATTTCAATGTATTCCGGAATTATTCAGAGATTACGATACTTGGAAGCTGACGCAGCCTGAAGATCGTCACCGTTTTATTCCTGATACAACTGGTTTTACGCCTACAAAAGTAAAAATGGAAGCCGGAGATTTGTTGATTTTCAACAGCTCAGAACCTCACGGAATTCGTGCAAATAATAGTGAAGATAAAGTGCGTGTTGCACAATATATTTCGATGGTTCCTGCCGATGAAGATAATGAAGAGCTTCGCCAGTGGAGACTGAATTCTTGGCATGACAGAATTTGTCCTGATGGAGACGGTTTTCCTGGAGATCCTTTGCAGAGAGAGAAAAATTATCCGATTGCAGAACTTTCTGAATTAGGAAAAAAACTATTAGGTCTTAATAAATGGTAATAAAAAATACACAAATGATGAAAAAAAGCAGTGAAAATTTTTCACTGCTTTTTTATAGTTTAATGTTTAAAAAATTTATAAACAAAGCGAATTGATAATTCAAAATTCACTCTAAATGTTTGCTTTTCCTTCTACACCATCGGAATTATCCGTTGTATTTCCAGTAACTGCATTCGCAACAAAGTTGAACAGGCTTACTAATTTTCCAGCTTTTGTATCCCAATAATAGCTTTCTGAAGGTTCTACACGAATGATGGAAACTTTAGGATCGTCTTTTCCATCTTCAAACCAGGCTTTTGCCATGGGTGACCATTTTTCTTCGATAGTAGTTTTGTCTTTATAAATAGAAGCTTCGCCGAATATGGAAAGATATTGATAATCACCGTTATTCATAAAAAACAATTGAACTCTACGATCATCTTTAATTTCAAAATTCTTGTTGCTGGTATCGCTACTGATAAACCAGAGATTACCCTCGTTATCGGTTTCCTGAAGCGTCATTGGACGAGAATTGATCGGAAGAGTTTCTAGTTCAGTACAAAACATACAAATTTTTGCGTTTTCTGATAGTTCCTTGATTTTTTTAATCGCATCCAAATGCGAAAGATTTTCTGTAGACATAATATTAAATTTTAAGTAATTTGGTTTAAAGTATTATTCAAAAACCTGACCATGATTAAAAAAATTATACCACAAAAAATAAAAAAACATAAAAAAATCACAAGCTAAGCAAATTGAAGACTCATCATTTACATTTTCATGCACTTATTTCCAGACTCTGCTGCTTGATTTCATTAATTAAACTTTTATAATATTCAGACGGAGTTTTGCCCATTATTTCTTTAAAATAACGATTGAAGGATGATTTAGATTTAAAACCAGCTTCATAAGCAAACGATAAAAAATTAATATTTTCATTCTTTTCGATTGCTTTTTCAACCATATTTATAAAATATTCGATACGATATTCGTTGATGTAACGATAGAAAGGTTTTTGCCTATAACCATTCAACATTTCGCTGATCTGATATTTATTAATTTCGGTTTTTAAGGCCAATTGATCAAGGTTTAAATCACAATCACGGAATAATTGCTTCTGTTTGACAGACTGATCCATTTTTTGCCAAAGCTCACTAAATTTCATTTCGTAATCAACCGTATTTAATGATATTTTTTCTTCGTTAAAATTTTGATTAACAGCAACTTTAAAATCATTTTGAGCATTGATTCCCTGAAAATGTGTTATTTCTGTTTTAAAGCTTTTTCTAACAATCAAAAGACAAATGACAAGCAATAAAAAATAGGCTATAGTTCTTATTGAAATATTAATTAAATGATTTTCTTCAGGATATAAATAAAGCAAAGTTTTTGAAGCAACTACGCCCAATTCCATGAAAAGAATACAGTAAGAAATTCTTGTAATGATGTCATATTCAATTTTTTCAAGAAATTTGTATTGAATTTTATTAATGATTAAAAGGCTTTTTAATGGATAATAAAAATTAATGGTGAAGAGAATATACAAACTTATATCATTATATAAATCAAGCAGTTTTTGATCAACACGATTCAATACAAAAAACACGCAGGAAACCGTCAAATAACCTATCATCAAAATAAAAAGCGGAATGAAAGTGTACCATTTTTTGGCAACGGAAAAATCTTTTTTGATTTTGCTTAAAGTATAGAGATAGATTAAAGGCCCGTAAGACGCACCAATAAAGGTATTCATCTGC
Source organism: Chryseobacterium sp. MMS23-Vi53 (assembly GCF_047651245.1). NCBI lineage: Bacteria > Pseudomonadati > Bacteroidota > Flavobacteriia > Flavobacteriales > Weeksellaceae > Chryseobacterium > Chryseobacterium sp. MMS23-Vi53. The sequence goes on from NZ_CP180265.1 coordinate 355,082, forward strand.
TGTCTGATACTTTCATCGGGGATAAAATTGAAGATCACAAACTTAATGGTAAGATGAACAGCGATTGCAGAAAGCAGACAAATAAACAGATAATTTGAAGGTGATTTTCTCTCTCTGAACTGTAAAAGCCAAAGTGCCACCAACGCCTGAAAAGCCCCAATGATAACTATGTATTGCATTCTTCCTTAGGTTTTCACAAAATAAATACATAATCTTCTTTTTATCATTGAGAAGTTTATTATTTATCTATTAAAAATTTAGTTCATGATTTAATATTGAGTTCATAAATAAATAACAAATAGTTTAATTGCTTTAAATATTTAAAAATCAATTAATTAAAAGTATCAAACCAACAAGTGGTACGTTTTAGAATATGGTTTTTTCGTTTGGACGAAAGCTGAATATGATTCGCCCAATTTTGCCATAAAAAAATTCCTATGAATAATTCTATTGGTTTTTCAAAACAAAAATCTCGAATCATCCAGATTTCTGCATTTTTCCTGATGGCATCTTTTGGAACCATTCACGCACAGACAATCAAAGGAACTGTTGTGGGCAAAACAAACGGAGCACTTCCCGGAGCAAATATTTCGATTGTAGATGCCAATGCGAAAACAGTTTCATCATTGGATGGAGATTTTAATATTCTTTCTCCAAAATTGGGTGAAATCAATATTAAAGTTGAATATATCGGTTATGAAACGAAAATTTTTCCGATCACGATAAAAGAAGGAACAAACGATTTGGGGTATATCACCATTGCACCTGAAGAAAAGAAAAGCAAGGATAAAGTAAAAGATATCGAACAAGTTGTGATTTCCAGACCAAATGTTTTAACTCAAGCAAAAGCCTATGAAATCAAGAAGAATAATAATGCTATTATGGAAGTTATTGCTGCCGACGCGATTGGAAAACTTCCGGACAGAAATGCTGCAGAAGCGGTGCAGAGGGTTCAAGGAGTGGCGGTTGCGAGATATCACGGTGAAGCAGATCAGGCGACCGTTCGTGGAACTCCTTTTGCCTGGACTTCCGCATTGTTCAACGGGAACAGGCTTCCAAGTGCAAATGTTTTAGGAAACAGATCTTTTGTTTTGGATGTTATCCCTTCGGAACTTATTCAGTTTGTGCAGGTTTCAAAGGCTGTAACTCCCGATATGGATGGTGATGCGATTGGTGGAAGTATCAACTTTATTACAAGAACAGCTCCGGCGAAGAAAACATTAAGTGTAAGTGGAGCAGGAGGTTATAATACTTTTTCGCAAAATGCAACGTACAATGGTTCAATTGTTTATGGAGACCGATTTTTTAAAAATAAATTAGGTATAATTTTGTCAGGAGCGATTTGGGACAGACAATGGGGCGCAGATTCTTTTGATGTGACGTACAACACGGCATCTACAAACGAAACACAGAGAAAATCCATCAGCACGGTGATGATGAAACGATATATGGGAACGCGTAGAACAATTGGTTTGAATGGAGGTTTGGAATATAAATTTAATCCAAATAATAAAATTTATTTCCGTGGAATGTTCAATAAGTTTGATGATATTCGCCCGGTTTATGAGTCTTATGTTGATTATATAAACACGCGTTATCAATACAATTTCAGATATTCTCATTATCAAACGGAATTATATGGAATGGAACTGGGAGGGGAACACAGTATTTCACCAAAGTTAAATATCGATTGGATGTTAAGCGATTATCAGGCAAAATATTTCCTTGATACGCCTTCAACCAATGATATTAAAGGACTTCCAATTGCGACTTTCCGGCAAAAAATAACGGGTGGCTTTACCAATCTTTCAAGTGATGGAAAACGTTATTGGGGCTTCGATTCACCCAATGGAATTGGAGGGGAATATCTTGATTATAGCTCAGATACAGCGAATCTGGGTGAGGTAATGAGTGCCGATAAATTATTGCTTTCTCAATTGGTGATTTCAAAATTGGATAACAATGAAAGAGATAAAATTGCGAGATTTAATGTAAAATATGATATTAATTCAAATATTACATTAAAAATTGGTGCAAAATACCGAGAAAAAGATAGAAACAGTACTTATGGTTATACCGCTGTTTTCCTTCCGACTGCATCTTTAGGAATTCCGAATTCTCCGGCTTTGTTGAGTTTATCACAATTAACAACAAACGAACCGCCAAAAGGCACGACTTTCCTAAACGGAATGAACGGAGATTACAGCCAGTACATCATGAATCCGCCAACAAAAGATCAGCTTTTCCAAATGTTTTCTCCTGAATTTTTACAGCAAAATGGTTTTAAAGATTATTCGAATGCTGAAACCAATGCAACAAGTGTTTATACAGGTTCAGAAAATGTTTTCGCAACATATGCAATGGCTGAAATTAAAGCAAGTGATAAATTTAAAATAGTCGGAGGTTTTAGAAATGAAACAACAAGATTAACTTTAAATGGAGCAAAAGCAACCAAAGAAGGCACACCTGCAACAACAGTAATAAGTGAATCGATTGTAGAAAATAACTATAATGCTTTTCTTCCAATGCTTCATTTACGTTATAATTTTTCACCAAAAGCGAGTTTAAGGTTTGCTTACACAAGATCATTCATCAGACCAAATTTTGGTGATATGTCTCCAGGATCGAGTATTGACAATACCTCAAGTCCGAACAAGATTACGAGAGGAAATCCGGATCTGAAGCCGACTTTCAGTCACAATTTCGATTTGATGGGCGAATATTACTTTAACAATATTGGAATTCTTTCAGGAGGTGTCTTTTATAAAAAGATTTCAGACATCGTTTTTTCGGACACCTCTATTATGAATTTAAATGGTAACGACTATATGGTGACTCAAGCGAAAAATCTTCAGGACTCCAATTTGGTAGGATTTGAAGTGGGAATCAACAAACGCCTTGATTTTTTACCGAATTTCTGGAGCGGTTTTGGAGTTGAATTCAATTATACTTTTATCGATTCGAGCGTTGATGTTCCAAGAACAACAAATGGAGTTCAGTACTTTGATAAAACAACACTTCCGAATCAGTCTAAAAACCTTTTCAATGCGATCTTATATTATGAAAGCAATAAGCTAATGATTCGTCTTGCAGGAAATTACAGAGGAAAATCGGTTGAAACTATTAATCAGGCTTTAGGTCCACAATATTACATCTGGTCGGATAAAAACTTTACGGTTGATTTTTCTGCAAGTTATGACATCAGCAAAAAAGTGAAGATATTCATTGAATTAAACAACTTAAGTAACGAAAGCTTAAGGCTTTATATGGGTGATAATAAGAAGAGAATCACATCGAACGAGTGGTACGGAAGCAGAGGACAAATAGGAATTCGTTGGCAAATATTTTAAAATTTATACATGAAAAAAATACTATTAACAGCAGCAATCGTTGCTTTTGGAATGACGACAAACGCACAAATTAAGGACAGCCTTCGCAGAGTAGTAAAAATGGAAGGTGCATACAATTTCAGAGATACAGGAGGTTACAAAACCGTTGAGGGAAAGGAGGTTATATTAGGAAAAGTTTTTAGAAGTGATGCGATTGATAAACTTACGGATAAAGATTTGAAAGCTTTTAAAGATAAAAAAATCGTTACCGTTGTAGATTTCAGAGGGGTTGAAGAAGCAAAAAAAGCACAGGACAGACTTCCTGAAAATACGAGTTATATTCTTTGTCCAGCGGGAAGCAACAATCTTCCGACCGCTCAGGATATGGCTAAATTTCTGAAAGACAAAAATTTCTTGTTTGATATGTACGGTGATGGCGGAATTCCATATTTTGGAGAAAGATACAGAAGTTTATTTGTTCAATTATTAACGTTAAAGTCCGATGAAGCCTTACTTTTTCATTGTACGGGAGGTCGCGACAGAACAGGAATGGCTTCCGCACTATTCCTGAAAATTTAGGAGTTCCACAGGATGTAATTGAAAGCGATTATGTAGCTTCCAACTTTTATTTATCGAAAAATCCGACGATGAAAGGTATGTATTCCGGATTATCAAAAATATCTGGATTAACGGAAACAGAAATCAAACAGCAAATGGAATTAAGACCTGAATTGATAAGAAATTTCTTCGCAGCCATCGACAAAAAATACGGAAGCGTAGAAAATTTCTTTCAGGTGGAAATGGGTATCGGACCGAGAGAAATTGCCATTTTGAAGCAGAAATATTTGAAGTAGTGAATTGTCATTTCGCTTCGCTTGTTAATTTTTAAATCTTACTTCAAAATTCACTATTGACTTGCGAAGCAAAATTGACAATTAATTATTCAACATTCACTTTTAGAAAAAACTTAGTTAGATTTTATAGAATAAGCCGTGTAGAGTTTTCTTGCGGCTTATTTGCTTTCTGAGGTTTTTAAATTAAAACTTTTCTGCAAATCGCTCCAAGCTCCTCCGTTATGTACATTTTTAAAACCTTTTTCCTTTAAAATATTCTCAACTTTTACACTCCTTAAACCGTGCGAACAAACTGTTATATATGTTTTATTGGGATCAAGTTCAATATATCTTTCCCTGATTGTTCCTAAAGAAATATTCTGTGAACCCGCAATATGACCAGTTTCGTACTCTTTTTCTGTCCTTACATCGAGAATGATAGCTCCGTTTTTTATTAATTTATCCAAACCATTATCCAGCGTTTGATATTTATAAATTCTGTATACAACGTAAATCAACAAAACGATTCCGCAAAAAATTAATATGTTTTTCATAGTTTGCTTAATATTTTTCTGTCAATATAAAATGTTCCAAACGGAATAATACACGCCAAAAGCACTTTCCAGGTTGTTTCTTTAAACTTCCAGTTTTGTTCTACACCAACACTTAAAGTATTGAATAAGAACAATAGAAATAATGAACCGTGAATGGGTCCCATCATTTTTACAAAAGCTGGATTATCAAATCCATACTTCAACGGAACTGCGATGAATACTAAAGTTAACAATGAAATACCTTCGAGAATCGAAATGATTCTCAAACGGCCGATTTTAGTTTTAAATAAATTAATCATAATTATCTGAAATAAGGTCTGTTAGCGAGAGGAGAAAATGGCCAGGGAATAGCAATGAAAATGATGATTAAAGCAATGATAAAATAAATTAACATCGTTTTAAACTTCTCTTTATCAATTAGTTTCCTTTTAGAAATTGCTGATCCGATGGTAATTAAAATAATGGAAAACAACATTAGGAAAATATGAATTAATCCGAAAAATAAAAGATCAAAAGATTCTTTTGCTTCGTTGAAATTCTTCCAAAAGTATTGAATGATCGGGCTTTGAGAGTACAAAGTAATTCCTAAAACTAATTGAATATGAGCAATTGTTGCTGTCCAATGTCTCACTGAATTATCTTTTTTTGAAAATTCTCTATTTGAAAAATAGCCTTTATAAGCCCTGAAAATAGAATAAAGTAAGTTCAATAGAACCAGCCATCTAAAAGTGGAGTGTAAAAATGTAAGTGTTTGATACATCATCAAATTTTTAAGAACTTGACAAAGGTATAATAAAAACATACTAATTAGTATGTTTTTAAAGAAAAAATTATTTTAATGTATCAAAATAAGACTTAAGTCCTTTTAAATAAATGAGATAAGCTGATTTGGAATTTTCTAATTTTCCTAAATTTCTCACTCCCCAATAACCCGACAATACAAACACTGCAACCTCTTTTGCGTTTACATCTGCTTTCACAATACCATTTTCTTTTCCTTTTTCAATAGAATCAATCATCGTGTTTTCCCATTGCAAAGAAAGCTGGTTCAAGGCTTTTGTAAATTCAATATTCCAGGGAGCCATTTCTTGGGTAAAATTTGATGCAGGACAACCATATTCAACCTTTAAATATTGATTTTCAATCAATAAATTGTATATCAAATTATAAATTGCATCTAATGGATTTACAGTGTTTTGAAATGGTTCAATAAAAGTATTTTCGAAGTTGGGAATCATAAGTTCATTAATGATCGCCAAACCCATTTCATCCTTCGTTTTAAAATGATAATAGAAAGCGCCTTTCGTCACCTGAGTAGTCGCAATGATTTCATCTACACTGGTTGTCTGATAGCCATTTACGTAAATTAACTCAAATGCTTTTTGAAGAATATTAAGGCGGGTTGCTTCCGATTTTTTCATAAAATGCAGTCGTCTTTTTGCAAAGGAACGATATTTTATTTAAACAAAAAGTTCAAAACACCTTCCAAACAATTTTTAAAAGTGATAAAACTTCCTGAAATTTGCAAAAAAAAATAATGAAGGTAATAGATTTGGAGAGTTGGAACAGAAAAGAACATTTTGAATTTTTTTCGGGTATGAAAAGTCCTTTTTTTGGCTTTACAACAGAGGTTGACTGTACAAAAGCTTATGATAATGCGAAAAAAAACGGATATTCTTTTTTTGCTTATTATCTACATAAATCAATGGTTGCGGTGAACTCTGTTGATGAATTAAGACTTAGAATTGTTGATGGACAGGTACTTTTATTCGACGAAGTTCATGGCGGAAGCACAATCGGAAGAGCAGACGGAACTTTTGGATTTTCATTTTTCTATTATTCTCCGGATTTTGAAACTTTTAACGCGGGTTTACAGGAAGAAATAAAAGGAGTACAGAATTCTACAGGATTGAGAATCAGCAATGATGTTTTACCGATCAATCACATCAGACATACTACCATTCCTTGGAATTCTTTCAGTGCGTTGTTGCATCCAACAAATTTTGATCCGAAAGAATGTATTCCTAAAATTACGTTTGGAAAATTCAATATTCGTGATGGCAGAAAATTTTTACCGGTTTCTATAGAAGCTCATCATGGTTTGGCAGACGGTCTGCACTTAGCAAAGTATATTGAAGAATTTCAACGACAATTGGAACTTTAATTAATAATGTTGAAAAAAATAAATGAAATTAGTAGACAAAGGCTACAATAATTTTCTTCAAAATCTAAATTTTATAGAAAATTAATTATAACTAAAATCATTTATATCAGGCAATGATATTTTATTTGTAAAAATAACCTTTTGGGTATCTGCGGAATAAAATATCATTTCTATTTTTTCATAGACTTTTCCTTTTAATAGATGATTATCATAAAATATTTCATCATTAAATTTAAAAGTCATTCGGAGATCTATGGATATTTGATTTTCCAACTGCAAAATACTTCCAAAAATATCAAAAGCAATGATCAATCCTTTAAATTCTTTATCTGTATATTTTCCTGTAATACTATCAAAACAATTTAAAACTGCATTCTTTAGAAAGCCAATTCCTGAAAAATGTCCTTTTTTTATTCCTCGATTGGAAATGAAATCCATCAAAACATCTTTGATCTCAGCTTTATCATCAAAAATTACGATATAATTATTCTCAACTTTTCTTGCTTGCCAATTATTTCCTATTAATTTTTCATTCATAATCCACTATTTTTTATTGGATCATTAAATAAAAGACTTTTATAATAAAAATTCATTTTCTGGATACCACAAAAATACCACATAAAAGCTTTTCTTAATATTTTAAAACCTTGAAAACAACTTTAGGGGAAGGGACTTGCGAAATTTAAATTCTATTGATTAAGATCATAAAAAGGATAATGAATAATATTCTACTTTTGGATAATTAATAATTAGAAATCCTAAAAAAAATAAAAAAATAAAGCTATAAAAGTAATCTAAAGTAATTTTTAAACTCTTCGCGTGGTACGTATGTGGTATTATAATTGAATAAAATTTTAATCATTTTTTCTTTCTTTGTCTTTATTTCTTTTTTTGAAAAGATTTAAATTAAAATGAAAAAACATAAAAAAACCACTGACTGCGAAATAACATTATTTTTTTAATGCGTATAGAAGATTTTTAGATAATTATAAATAGTAAAAATTTCAACATCAATCGATTATTTTAAATAATAAAAAGTTGAAATAGAGTAGAATAGAAGATCCATTCTGAAGCATATACGCAACAGAAATTTGTAGAGATGAGAAAATAATTATGAAAAACGAAAAACCTGAATTCAGTTTAGAAGATTTAAACCAGAAAATTGTGGTACAAGACGAAGTAATGACATTGGCAAAAGAAAATTCGCCACGTCTGTTGAATAAATTCAGATTAGTTTATCCGGATTTCTTCAATAAATTGTCTGCAATACAACCAAATTTAAAAAATTCCGAATTAATTTTCTGTATCTATCTAAAATTGAATTTAACTACGAAAGAAATTGCAACGTACACATTTGTAACGCCTAAAGCAATTCAAAATCGTAAAAACAGACTGCGAAAAAAATTGAATATCCCGTCTGAATTAGATATCTATAAGTGGTTTAATGATCTTTAAACCACTTTTTTTATCTTTATTAAAATTCAAGAATAGCCTTTTCAAGATCGTGATATAAAAGAACTTTCCAATGATTTTCTTTTGCTTCTTTTTCCCATTTCAACCTTAATTCCATTGCTTTTTTTCCATCAAAATCGCTTTTGTAGGCCAAATGATATTTTAAATAAGATTCCTGCGGAAGATCATCGGCACCATAAAATGCAATTTCATCATTTTCCTTAATCCAGAAAACCTGCATAAAAGGAGTATGACCGCCAACAACTTCAAATGAAATTTCGTCTGTAATATTTCCCTTATCATATTCCATCCAAACAATATTATCAATCTCAATAAGCTTTTCAAGTGTATCAAAATCAAAAGAATGATTCCCTTGGTTTTCCATTGCAAATTCCAATTCGCGCTTTTGAATATAAATTTCTGCATTAGGGAAAGTGGCTTTAAAACCATGTTCACTCCTTGTAATGACCGTTTCAATATGATCTTTGTGAAGATGAGAAAGTAATACTTTAGTTACTTGATTTGGGTTAATATTTTCCTTTTTAAGAATCTCAGAAATTACTGTTTCTCCATTTTCATTTTTCCATCCAATTCCTGCATCCAGTAGAATAATATCCTTTCCGGTAATGATGAGAAAAGGAGTTACGGACATTTTGATTCCTTTAGCAGTGTCTTTGTTTTCGTCTGTTAAAAGAGTGAAGTCTTTTGTTTTGTTCGTAGAAAAATTTCCTTCTTTTAATGATATAATTTTCATAGTGCAAAGTTCTTCATTATTTCTAAATGTGTAAAAAGTTTTTTTTCGATATAAGCTATTGGTAAAACCGATAAAACCTTAATGATCGTTTAATCTTAAATTAAGTATTTTTGTATCACAAAGTTCTAAAATCCTTAAATAAAATTTATGCAGATGAATTCTACCAGCGGTATTTCGCGTACTGTCATTTGGTTGATGTCCGTAATTTCCGGACTTGTTGTGGCAAACAATTATTATAATCAGCCTTTGTTGGCTCTTATTTCAGACGATTTACACGTTCCTGAAAGTGCGGCGAGCAGAATTTCAGTTCTTACACAGCTTGGTTATGCAGCAGGATTGTTATTAATTGTTCCTTTAGGAGATAAATTTTTTCGTAAAAAATTAATTTTAATAGATTTAATTCTGGTTTTTGCTTCTTTATTATGGATGACTTTCGCTCAGGAACTATGGATGTTATACGCAGCCAGTTTGTTAATCGGAGCGACTTCCGTAATTCCCCAATTATTTGTTCCCATCGCAGCGGAACTGTCGTCTGATAAAAAGAAGTCGACAAATATAGGGATCGTAATGTCAGGTTTATTACTCGGAATTTTATTGTCAAGATTTGTCGGTGGTATCGTCGGAGAAATGTGGGGATGGAGAGCAATGTTCGGAATCGCCGCAGGAATCATGGTTTTGGTATGGTTTGCAATTTACAAAATGTTGCCCGATTTACAACCAAATTTCAAAGGAACATACAAAGAATTAATGAAATCCGTATTTCATTTGGCAAAAACTCAACCTATTTTAAGATTGGCTTCTTTTCGTGGTGCAATGGCTTTCGGATCGATGTGTGCATTATTCACAACTTTAGTTTTTCATATGGAAAAACCTCCTTTTAATGCAGGCTCATCGGTAGTTGGAAGTTTTGGATTGGCAGGAGCGGTCGGAGCTTTAGCTGCTGCGAAAGTGGGAAAACTTCAACGATTTTTGGATTTAAATAGAATAATTTTCTATTCATTATTAATTGTTTTGGGAAGTTGGGCTTTTACTTATTTTGCAGGAGAAACCTATTGGGGATTGATTGTTGGAGTTATTTTGGTGGATCTAGGCGTGCAATCGAGCCACATTATGAATCAGACCAATTATTTTTTAATTAAATCCAATGCAGTCAACAGATTGAATACGGTTTATATGGTGTCTTATTTTATCGGTGGATCATTAGGAACTTGGACAGCATCAATCGCTTGGCAATATGCGCAATGGAGTGGGGTCTGTTTCGTTGGGGCAACAATGGGAGTTTTGGCTTTAATTGCTCATTTAATTTTTAGTAAAAGAATAAAATTAGGTTAAGTTTAAGATTTAGTTTAATTTTTTATTTAAACAGAATTAAAAAAGTAAAGTATAATTTCAATTAAAAATAAATAAAATGAAAATAGAAATCTGGTCGGATGTGATGTGTCCGTTCTGTTATATAGGTAAAAACAATTTTGAACAGGCTTTAGAAAAACTGCCTTTCAAAAATGATATAAAAGTTGAATGGAAAAGTTTTCAATTGGATCCGACTTTAGATCCGAAGGAAACAAAAACAACTTTTGAATATTTTAAAGAAAAGAAAGGTTTTCCGGAAGCTCAAGCTCAGCAAATGATCGGAAACGTAATACAAATGGGAAAAGGTGCAGGAATTGATTTTCAATTTAATAAGGCATTAATTACCAATACTTTTTCTGCGCATAAATTGCTTCATCTTGCCAAAAAATACAACAAGGCAAACGAAATGGAAGAAGCTCTTTTTATCGCGCATTTTATTGATGGAAAGAACGTTGGAGATCTTGAAACATTAATTTCTTTAGCAGATTCTTTAGGCATAAATAAAGAAGAAGCTGAAAAAGTTTTGACCTCTGAAGCATTCGATTATGATGTAAATCAGGATATTTTGGCAGCAAGAAACAATGGTGTTTCTGGTGTTCCGTTCTTCATTTTGAATGGAAAATATGCTGTTTCGGGGGCACAACCTGTGGACCTTTTTGTAAATGCGCTTCAACAGACTTATGATGAGACGGTTACGCCTTTGCAGGATCTTTCAACTGGAGAAAACTCTTGCGACGAAAATGACTGCAGTATTTAATTTCGATTTTTAATTACAATTCAATATTTTTGGAAAGAATTTAACATTCAGTTTTCTAATGATAAAAATAAACGACGAACATCAATTTCCTATTGAAGATACGCTTTTTGTTTTCGCTTTGGATTCAGAAGCAGGACAACATTTTAATGATAAAAACAAGTTAATTACAGGAATAGGTAAAGTAAATGCAGCAATGGAATTAACGAAAGAAATTCACCGTAGAAAACCCAAATTGATTGTGAATTTAGGTTCAGCGGGAAGTAAAAATTTTCATAAAGGAGATGTGATTTGCTGTACAAAATTCATTCAGCGAGATATGGATGTGAGAGGTCTTGGTTTTCATTTATATGAAACTCCGCTTTCCGGAATTCCGCCTGTTTTAGAATATGGCTTAAAGAAAAATGAGCTTCCTGAAGGGATTTGCGGTAGTGGAGACAGTTTCGAGATGAATCATTCAGAAACGATTTACAATATTGTAGATATGGAAGCTTATCCACTGGCTCTGATTGCGATGAAAGAAAATATTCCATTCCTTTGTTTGAAGTATATTTCAGACGATGCAGGAAGTGAAGCTGCCGATGATTGGTCGGTTCAGGTTCATTTGGCTTCAGAAGCATTTACTAAAATTTTATTTTCATAAATTTAAAATTGAAATTAAAATCTAATCAAAAAAATTAGAATAATAGTTCAAAAAATGACATCCATTACAATCAAAAGGGCTTCAATTGAAGATCTGGAAACCATACAAAATATAGGAAGAGAAACCTTTTATGAGACTTTTGCACCACATAATTCGGAAGAAGCGATGCAAAAATATCTGAATGAAAGTTTTGCATCGGAAAAATTAACAAAAGAGTTAAACGATCATGATTCTCAATTCTTTATTGTTTGGGAAAACGAAAATCCAATTGGTTATCTGAAACTAAATTCAGGAAATGCACAAACAGAATCAGAAGATGAGAATGCTTTGGAAATTGAAAGAATTTATGTAAAAAAGGCTTATCATGGAAAAAGGGTTGGTCAGATTTTATATGATAAAGCCTTGGAAATAGCTTTGCAGGAAGAGAAAAAATATATTTGGTTAGGTGTTTGGGAAAAAAATGTAAGAGCGGTTAATTTTTACAAAAAGAACGGATTTATAGAATTTACTACACATATTTTTAAATTAGGAGACGAAGAGCAAACGGATCTGATGATGAAGAAAGTTTTGGAATAAATCCTAAATCTCATAGATTTCAGCATCCGTAAAAACATAGAATCTTCCTTTTTTAGGGAGATTTTTTGTGTCTAAACCTGTAAATTCGCTAAAAGCAGGAAGCAATAATTGATTTTCCGTCACAACAAAACAAGGCAATTTAATATTTTTAACAGAAGAATTAATAACAAAACCAGGATGAATATGTCCTGTAATCTGAAATTTTGGTTGTTTATTTTCAAAGTCATGAACAAAAATAAAATTCTCAATTTCTAAAAATTTCGATTTAAAATTTAAACATAATTTTGACTCCAAAGTTTTGGAAATTTTATCATGATTTCCTTCAATTAAATAAAATTGTAAATCCGGATATTGATTTCTCCAAGCACAAAATTCGTCGACATCCGAGTTGTCTCCAGCGTGAAGTAAATCTCCAACAACAATAAACTTTTCAGGTTGAAAATATTCTATTAAAATTGATAATCGCTCCAAATCATTCTTCATAATTTGATTGGCTAAAGCAATACCGTTTTTCCTGAAATGTGCTGTTTTTCCGATATGTAAATCAGATAAAATTAATGCTTTTTCTTTTTTCCAAAACAATGCTCGCTGGTTGGTTAAAGTAAAAATTTCGTTTTGTAAGTTTATATTTTTTGTAACTATTTTCATATTGATCTCGCTTTTTTCGCCTGCTGAATCAGTTTCTGGATCCTTGCATCAAGACTTTCACTTGTCAATGTCTGTCGCAGACTATCCACTTTGATAGGGAAACTCAAAGGTGTAAAAGTATTGGCAAACTTCAAAACAATTTTTGATTTTTCGATTCTTTTAAACGCTTCAACCAGTCGCTGTTCCTGCAGTTGCATATTGAAAACTTCTGTATATGCCTGTCTTACAAGGAAATGATTCGGATCATGATCTTCCAGCACTTTAAAGATAAGTCCTGCTGAACTTTGCAAAGATTTATTAGAACGCTGCTGTCCCGGAAAATTTTGAATAACCATCCCGGAAATTACCGCAATATCACGGAATTTTCTTCGGGCCATTTCCGCCGAATTGATGCTTGAAATAACATCAACCATTAAATTTTCTCTGGTTAATATTTTATGCAGATTTTCTTCATTTAATGGAATTTCTTTATCACTGAATAGCTCAAAACCATAATCATTCATCGCCATTGAGAAGGAAATCGGAGCCAGTTTTGAAATGCGATAGGCAATCAGAGCAGCCATCACTTCATGCACTAATCGCCCTTCAAATGGATACATGAATAAATGATATCCTTCACGGTTTTTAATTAATTCAACTAAAAATTCATCCTCTTTCGGAATATGTGAACGTTCTTCCTGATTTATTAATAATGGATGCAAAAATTTCAGTTCTTTTTCTGAGGCTTTTGGATTCAGTGCTCCGGATAATTTTTCTCTTAAAAAATGTCCTAAATTCGAGCTTAAAGGTAATCTTCCTCCCAAATAACTTGGAGCCAAAGCTTTTCCTTTCGATAAACGAACATAGACCGTCATATCTTTCACCATCGCAACCTCTAAAACACGACCTGCCAGTATAAATTTTTCTTCTTTTTTTAATTTTGAGATAAAATATTCTTCAACCATTCCGATGTAACCGCCTGAAATAAATTTAACCTTTAACATAGCATCGCTTACAATCGCACCCATATTCATACGATGAAGCATGGCTATTTTTCGTGAAGTTACTTTAAATAGGCCGTCTTCCATTACAACAACTTTATGGTATTCTTCATAGCTTTTTAAAGCACTTCCGCCAATTGTTAGAAAATCGAGAATATTTTTCCATTCATCATCTGTAATTTCCTGAAAAGTATAAATTTGTTTAATCCTTTCATACGTTTCTTCAGGATAAAATCCATCACCAATCGCTAAAGTCATTAAAAATTGAACCAACACATCAAAACACAAAACTTGCGGTTCGCGAGGTTCGATAACGTTTTGTTTTACTGCTTCTTTCAACGCTGCAACTTCAATTAATTCCAAAGAATGAGTTGGAACACAATAAATTTTTGAAGTTTCAAAAGGGGAATGACCGCTTCGTCCGGCACGTTGTAAAAATCTCGCAACACCTTTAGCAGAACCGATCTGAATCACGGTGTCAACTGGTTTAAAATCAATTCCCAGATCCAAAGATGAAGTAGAAACTACAGCTTTTAATTTGCCATTGCTTAAATTTTCTTCAATCCAGATTCTTAAATGCGCATCAATCGAGCTGTGATGAATTGCAATTTGTCCTGCAAAATCAGGATAAGCATCCAATAATAATTGATACCACATTTCACTTTGACTCCTTGTATTTGTAAAAACAATCGTCGATTTTGATTCTAAAATGATCGGGACAACCTTGTCTGCCAGTTTATTTCCTAAATGTCCTGCCCAGGGAAGAATTTCAATCTCATTCGGAAAAACCGGAATAATATCAATCTTTTTATGCTCTTTTGCAGTAACTTTTGTCTTTTTTATAGGATAAGGAATTAAAACTTCCATTGCTTCATCGAGATTTCCAATCGTGGCTGTGATTCCCCAAATTTTCATTTTAGGAACATATTTTCGAAGCTGAGAAATTCCAAGTTCAACAATAACTCCACGTTTTGATCCTAATAATTCATGCCATTCATCGATCACAATAGACTGTAAATTTTGAAAGAACCGCTGATGATTTTTTTGTCCGAGGAGCAAGTGTAAACTTTCGGGAGTTGCCACCAGAATTTCGGGCATTTTTTTGACTTGCTGTTGACGAACTTTAGGATCTGTATCACCGTTTCGAACGCCTACGACCCAATCCAGTCCAATCTCGTCAATCGCTTCCTGCATGGCTTTTGCGATATCTTTCGAAAGTGAACGAAGGGGAGTAATCCAAATCATTTTCAGACCGCTTTTATATTTTTCCGGGTGGTTTAAAAAATTCGTTAATAAAGCTAAAAAGACGGAATATGTTTTTCCGAAGCCTGTAGGTGCGACAACCATTCCGCTGTAGCCGTTTTCAAATTTTCTCCAGGTTTCAATCTGGAATTTAAATGGGGAAATACCTTTATCTATCATCCATTGTTGAATGATTTTGAATCCATTGGTATTTTCGAAAGTAGCCAAATTATTTTGTTTTTGATTTTAACGCTAAAATCCCAAAGAATACTTAGCGTTAATATAATTTATTGTATCAGTTTTTTTATTTCTTCCAAATCATCAATTTCCTCAACCGTTTTATCTTTTCGCCACCTTACAATTCTCGGAAAACGCAGAGCGACACCGCTTTTATGACGGTTACTAAAACCAATTCCTTCAAATGCAATCTCAAAAACGAGTTCTGCTTTTACTGTTCGAACCGGACCAAATTTTTCAATCGCATTTTTATTGACAAACTTGCTCACCTCCATAATTTCCTTATCCGTCAAACCGGAATAAGCTTTCGCAATGGTAACTAATTTATCGCCATTTTTCACTGCAAAAGTATAATCGGTATAATAAGCACTTCGTCGTCCGCTTCCTTTTTGAGCGTAAATAAGAACCGCATCAATCGTCAATGGATTAATTTTCCATTTCCACCAATCGCCTTTTTTCCTTCCTGAATGATATGGTGAATTTTTCTGTTTCAGCATTAAACCTTCGCTGTTTATTTCTCTGGAATTTTCTCTGATTTGATCTAATTCATCCCAGTTTTCAAAGTCGATGACCTGTGAAATTTTAATGTTTTCAGGAGTTTCATTTAACAATAATTCTTCCAGCATGGCACGTCTTGCAGAAATAGGTTTTTCTCGTAAATCATTATTTTCAAGTTCCAATAAATCATATGCAAAAACTTCAATTGGAATTTCTGAAAGCATCTTTTTAGTTAAAGTTTTTCTGTTTAATCTTTTCTGTAATTCGTTAAAATTTAAAACCTTACCATCCATTACCGCAAGTATTTCTCCATCTATAACAAAACTGCCGTTCATCTGTTTTACAGTTTCTGCAATCTCAGGAAATTGTTCCGTTATCAATTCTTCACCTCTTGACCAAATGAAAACTTCATCATTTCTTTTGATAATTTGTCCTCGAATTCCGTCCCATTTATATTCGATTTGCCATTCATCGGGAGTTCCTAAATCTGTCAAATCTTTTTCCAAAGGATAAGCCAGACAAAAAGGATAAGGCTTGGAATTATCCGGGTTAATTTTTTCCGCTGAAATCAATTCTTTAAATGAAATTTCATCAGGCATCCATTTTCCCATCAAGCTGTGCATCAAGGTACTTGATTCCTGATTCGAAAATTTCGTCAAAGCATTAATCAACGTTTTATCTGAAACTCCAATTCGAAAGCTTCCGCCCAATAGTTTATTGAAAATCAATCGTTCTGTATAATCTAACCCGTTCCAAGAATTTAAGACAAATTCTTTCTTTTCAATATCTGTTTTGCTTTTTAAATCAATAATATCATTCATCCACTGAGACAACGAACGATCAATATTTTTCGTTGGAGGTGGTAAAATCAACGAAAGAGTTTCACCTAGATCTCCGACAGAAGAGTAGCTTTCCTGAAACAGCCAAAACGGTAATTTTGTGATTTCTAAAGCCCATTCTTTCATATAATTGGTATTCACATTTCGCTTCGGTCTTTTGCCTGTAAACAAAGCGATGAACCACACTTTATCCTCATCCGGAGCACGTTCCAGATAATCGATGATCGCATCAATTTTAGCATTGGTTTTATTGGTGCTTTCCAAAGCGTTGATTAATTCTGCAAAATGTTTCATGGCTCCGGATTTTCGATGGTTTCTTTTTCAGTTATTTCCTCATCATCGTCTCCATATAAAGTTTCAACTACATCGGATTTTATTCCGATTTCATTTAAATATTTAGAAAAAACTTCTGTTTGTCCGTGTGTTACATGAACAATTTCCGCTTCTGTGGCTCTTATGGCTTGTAATAAACCTTTCCAGTCTGCATGGTCACTCATTGCAAAACCGGCATCCGCACTTCGCCATCTTCTCGCACCACGAACCTGCATCCAGCCCGAACAAATCGCAGTTGCAGCACTGGGAATTTTCTTAATCACATTACTGTCCAGCAAAGCTGGAGGTACGATAACAATTTCATCCTGAAGATGTTTTACACTTTCTCTAAAATCAGGAATTTCATAATCGGGAAGTTTAATTCCGACAGTTTCAAAAGCTTCATTTAACTTTCCAATAGAGTAGTGAACATGGATTTTTCCTAAGCCTTCGACAGCCTTCATAATCCGCTGGGCCTTGCCTAAAGAATATCCTATAAACACCGATGTTTTTTGATTTTCTTTATTTCTTAAAACCCACGTTTGCAGTTTTTTATTGAGATCTTCAACTTCAAGCCAGTTGTAAATGGGAAGTCCGAATGTACTTTCTGTTACAAATTCATTGCATTTTACAAGCTCAAAAGGGGTGCTCAAACCATCCTCCTGAACTTTGTAATCACCAGAAATTACGCTTACATAGCCTTTATATTCTAGACGAATCTGTGCAGAACCAATGATATGTCCTGCAGGATGAAGTGACACTTTTACTCCATTCATATTGATAACTTCACCATATTCAACGCTTTGACATTCAATATCAGGAGAAATTCTTTGGTATAAAATAGGTTTTGTAAAATGGTGACATAGGTATTTTTTCATTCCCCAACGAGCATGATCGGCATGACCATGCGTAATAACTGCCAAATCAACAGGTCGCCAAGGATCAATATAAAATTTCCCCTGCGGACAATAAATACCTTTATTTGTGAATGTGATTAGTTTCAATGGTGTAACTGATTTTGATTTATTATTCAAAAATCTAACCAATTATTTAAGTAGTTAAATATTTTCAGCTTTTTTGAGTTTTAAATTAAAATTATTGCAAAAGCGTATTTACAGTTTTTGAAAAAATTTCGACAGATTTATCCATTTCCTCAAAATTTAAATTTCCAAAACCTAAACGCATTGCCGTAAGATTTTTGTTTTGATACAATAATGTTTTGGGAATGAAGACATTATCTTTTGCACATTCACGACTGAGTTGCATGAGATTAATCGGTATTTTCCATTCTGCCCAAATGGCCAATCCGCCGGAAGGTTTCTGAAAATCAATTAATTCTCCTAAATATTCTTCCAATAACAAAGAAAAGTGATCCCGTCTTTCCTGATAAATTTTTAAGGATTTCTTTAAATATCGGTTGATTTCGCCTTCTGCAATCATTTCGCCCAAAACATGTTCCATCAAAACGTCGCCTTGTCTGTCGATAATTCCGAGATATTTCCGCATTTCGATCATCAGATTTTCGGGAGCAACAATAAAACCGGTGCGAAAACCTGGTGCAAGAGATTTTCCGAAAGATCCTATGTAGACAACCATTCCGTTCGTATCGGCACTTGTAAGGGGAAGAATCGGGCTTTTGTCGTAGTGAAAATCGTAGTCGTAATCGTCTTCTAAAATGATAAATCCAAATTCGTTGGCAAGATTTAAAAGTTCTAATCGCCTTTGAGCACTCAATGTAACCGTCGTTGGATAGTGGTGATGCGGTGTAAGATAAAGCATTCTGATCTTCTGTTTTTCACAGATTTTACGGACTTCTTCTACATTGAGCCCGTCATCATCAATTGGAATGGATTGAATTTTAACTCCTGCTTTTTGGAAAATCATATTGACAGAAAAATAACTTAATTCTCCAACCAAAACGGTATCGCCTTGAGATAAAAGAATTTCAGAAACAATGTAAATACTCATTTCCGTACTTCTTGTAATTAAAAGATTATTCTTTGAAATAGGTAATCCTCTTGATAAATTTAAATATTTCGAAAGATTTTGCTTGAAAAATTCACTCCCATCCTGATTGTATTGTCCGATTTTATGCGCTTTTCTTTTTAAAATAGAGCTGTAAATTCTGGAATGCTGATCGATTTGAGTTAAACGAATATCAGGAATTCCGTCGTTGAAGATATATTCACAATTGGAATGTTCGAAAGGATTATCTAAAATATTCGACGTTTTGAAAAGAAATCCAGTCGTTTTTGGATAATTTTCGAGATGTCTTTTCTCAAAATTTTTAATTTGTAAAGGTTTGTCCTGATCTTTTCCAATAACGAAAGTTCCTTTATTGGGAAGGCTTTCCACCCAACCTTGAGCAAATAATTCATCATAAACAGAAACAATCGTATTTCTGTGAACTTCCAAAATCTGGCTTAAAGCTCTCGTTCCCGGAAGTTTTGTTCCGAAAGGCAAAAAACCACGCTGTATTGCATTTATTAACTGATTTGAAATTTGCATGTAAATCGAAACTTCAGAATTTCTATCGATTTTAATGAAACTTTGATAAGGAATCTCAACCGGACTATTCATAATCTTAAAACTGGCACCATTCAACCATCCGGCAATATACTACTTTTGAACCAAAACAAAAAAGAATGGAATTTTACAATCTTTTAGACAAAATTGTTCAGCACAACGGAACTCATGCAAAATGGCTGAATACGCTTTCATTCATGGAAAATGCTGGAGCGCGAAAAATTTCTGCGTGTGAGCATCCGACGAAAGTTAGTTTGATTCAATTAAAACATGCAACTGAAGAACATCGCCATGCTTTTTATCTGAAAAAACAAATCGGAAAAATTGATTCTGAATTATGCAAAACTTACGAAAGTAATGAACTATTGGCTTCTATTGCAACCCGACAATATCTTCATTCTCTTGATATTAAAGCCTGTAAATATCTTCAACAACATTTTAAATTAAACAAAGAAGAATTAAAATTCGCAGCTTATCTTTTTGTCACTTATGCGATTGAAGTTCGTGCCGATGAATTGTATCCGGTGTATCAGGATATTTTGACAAAAACTTCGTCAAAAATTATGGTTAAGTCAATTATTTTGGAAGAAGAAGGGCATTTGGAGGAAATGATTAATCAATTAGATGAATTTTCGAAAGATTGGAAAGTTCATGCTGAAGTTATTTTAAATATTGAAAAAGATCTTCATGAACAATGGATCAATGCTATTTCTGAAGAAGTTTTCCAATTAAATTATGCTGAATAAATTTTATCATTTTCAGGAAGCTTTAGAAAAAAGAAAAGAAAACGGCACATTAAGAATTTTAAAGCAAAAACAGGAAGGAATAGATTTTTATTCTAACGATTATTTGGGATTAGTAGGAAATAAAGATTTTCAAGACTTATTATTAAAAAAAATCACAGAAAATCCTGAATTGCTAAAAGGAAGCACAGGCTCAAGATTGATAAGCGGAAATAGTTTTGTTGTAGTTGAAACCGAAGAATTTATTGCTAAAGAACATCAATATGAATCTGCATTGCTTTTTCCATCGGGTTATAATGCGAATTTAGCTTTGTTTTCAGCACTTCCAACTCGTCATGATACGATTATTGTTGATGAACAAATTCATCGTTCTGTACATGATGCGTGTAAAATGTCGAATACTAAAAAATTGAAATTCAAGCATAATGATGTTAAGGATTTAGAAAGGGTTTTAAAAAAGCAAAACGGACTTTGTTATGTTGCCATTGAAAGCCTGTATTCTATGGATGGAGATCTTGCTTCCATTAATGAAATTGCTGAAATCACGGAAAAATATAACGCGAATTTAATTGTCGACGAAGCTCATGCTTTTGGTGTTTTTGGATATGGTTTGGTTGATAAATTTCAACTTCAAAATAAAGTTTTAGCGACAGTTATTACTTATGGAAAAGCTCTGGGAACTCACGGTGCAGCGATTTTAACGAATGATTTAATTAAATCTTATCTCATAAACTTCGCATCACCTTTTATCTATTCAACTTCAGCGCACGATTTTCTTTGGATGACTATTAAAGAAGGATATTACTTCTTTAATCAAAACAAAGAATTATCAATCAAACTTCAGGAAAATATTAAAATTTTTCGTCAGCAAGATTTGAAGAGTCCATCTTCTGAAAACAGTCCGATTCAGGCGATTGTAGTTCCTGATAATCATCAATTAAGAGCTTTAAAAGAGATTTTATTTGATAATGGATTTTTGACTTACGCTGTTTTTAGTCCGACTGTAAAAGTAGGAACGGAGAGGTTGAGAATTTGTCTGCATAGTTTTAATACAGAAGAGGAAATTATAGCCTTGACGAGGATTATCAGAGATTTTATTTAATATAAAATCAGCATCTGTTTGTCATTCCGTAGGAATCTAAGCAATTAAAATGTAAAAATAACTTTAAAAACACTGTTTAGATTCCTACGGAATGACAAACTGGATGGATAAAAATATGGATATAAAAAGAGAAATAAAAAACTCGGAACAAAAACTATTTTTCGTAACCGGAATCGGAACGGAAGTAGGAAAAACCGTTTGTTCAGCAGTTTTAACGAAATATTTTAATGCAGATTATTGGAAACCCGTTCAATCCGGAGATTTGGATTTTTCTGATAGCATGAAAATCAAAAGCTGGGTTGGAGACAATACGGTTTGCCATCCGGAAACGTATCGTTTTCAATTGGCGGCTTCCCCGCATCAATCGGCAAAAGAAGAAGGAATTACGATTGATTTAAATGAATTTAAACTTCCTCAAACTCAAAATAATTTAATTGTGGAAGGAGCAGGAGGATTAATGGTTCCGTTAAATGACAATGACTTTATTATTGATTTAATTGAAAAATTAAACATTCCTGTTGCTTTAGTAGTGAGAAATTATTTGGGTTGTATCAACCATACTTTATTATCAATTTTAGCCTTAAATCAAAAGAAAATAAAACTACAATATTTAATTCTTAATGGATATTTTCCATTTGATACAGAAAGAATTATTTGTGAAAATATTCAATCAGAAACAAAAATTATAAGAATTCCGGACATTAAAAATATAACAAAAGAAAATATAGAAAGTATTACAAAACAATTAGAAAATAGATGAGAGATAAAACAAAATTGAGGAATGATTGGACAAAAGAAGAAATCGAAGAAATCTACAATCTTCCGCTTCTTGAATTGATCTATAAAGCAGCAACTGTTCACCGCGAATGGCACAATCCTGAAGAAGTTCAGATGTCGACTCTGCTTTCTATAAAAACCGGAGGTTGCCCTGAAGATTGTTCGTATTGCGGACAAGCGGCTCGTTATCACACCAATATTAAAGTTCAGGCATTGCTTCCGACAGAACAGGTGATTGCGCATGCTCAAAAGGCAAAAGATAATGGTTCGTCGCGTTTTTGCATGGCTGCAGCGTGGCGTGAAGTCCGTAATAATCGTGATTTCGACAGAGTCATCGACATGGTAAAAGGCGTCAATGAATTGGGAATGGAGGTTTGCTGTACGTTGGGGATGTTGACAGAAGAACAGGCAATTCGTCTTCAGGAAGCAGGTTTATACGCTTATAATCACAATTTGGATACTTCGGAACAATATTATGAAGAAATTATTTCGACCAGAACTTTTGATAATAGAATTAATACCATCAATAATGTAAGAAAAGCAGGAATTACCGTTTGTTCAGGAGGAATTATCGGTCTTGGAGAAACTCACGGAGACAGAATTTCGATGCTTTTAACATTATCAACGATGCCAAAACATCCGGAATCTGTTCCCATCAACGCATTGGCTAGAGTAGAAGGAACGCCTCTTCAGGACAACGAAAAAACGAACACTTGGGAAATGGTGAGAATGATTGCAACAGCAAGAATTATAATGCCTTCATCGATGGTTCGTCTGAGCGCGGGAAGAATTGAAATGACTGAATTCGAGCAAGGTTGGTGTTTCATGGCAGGAGCAAACTCGATCTTTACGGGAGAAAGAGAAACCCTTTTGGTAACGCCAAATCCGGGAGTTTCGGAAGATATGCAAATGTTGCAGACTTTAGGATTGAAACCGATGAAGGGACAACCAGAAAAAACAAAGGAGCAATTTGAAACGTGGAATGCTAATGTATAAGCTTACAAAAATATGACTCTACAAGAGCGCGACAGAGCCGTCAACTGGCATCCTTACACGCAAATGAAAACGGCAAAAGAGGCAATTCCCATTATAAAAGGAAAAGGAATCTATCTTTTTGATGAGAAGGGAAAACGATATATTGATGCAGTTTCTTCGTGGTGGGTGACTCTTCACGGTCATGCGCATCCGTACATTGCAAAAAGGGTTTCGGAGCAGCTGAATACGTTAGAACAGGTTATTTTTGCGGGTTTTACACACGAACCTGCCATTCAGCTTTCGGAAAATCTGTTGAAACTTTTGCCCGATAATCAGGAGAAAGTTTTCTATTCCGACAATGGTTCCACAGCAGTTGAAGTTGCTTTGAAAATGTGCATTCAATTTTGGCATAATCAAGGAAAAGAGAAGACGAAAATTCTGGCTTTTAAAGATGCTTATCACGGAGATACTTTTGGGGCGATGTCTGTGAGTGGAAGAAGTGTCTGGACGAAGCCATTTGGTGAAATGCTTTTTGAAGTAATTTTCATTGATATCCCGACTTCGGAAAATCTTGATGATTTACAATCAATTATTAAAAATCACTCGGAGGAAATTGCTTGTTTTATTTATGAACCTTTGATTCAGGGCGCTGCGGGAATGTTGATGCATCAACCAGAAGATTTGTCTGAATTAATGAAATTTTGCAGAAATGAAGGAATTTTAATGATTCAGGATGAAGTTTTTACAGGCTTTGGAAGAACAGGAAAATTATTTGCAACGAATTATCTTTCTGAAAAACCGGATATTATGTGTTTCTCAAAAGGTTTAACGGGCGGAACAATGCCGATGGGAATTACAAGTTCTACTCATCAAATTTTCGAAGCATTTTTGTCGGATGATAAATATAAAACCTTATTTCACGGACATTCTTTTACAGCAAATCCTTTGGCTTGTACGGCGGCTCTGGCGAGTATGGAGCTTTTGTTGAAAGATGAGACTTTAAATAATATTAATTTAATTAGCAAAAAACATTTAAATTTTTCTGAAATATTACAGCAGCATCCAAAGGTTGAAAATGTAAGGCAAACAGGAACAATTTTAGCGTGGGAAATTAAAAACAATGAGCAAACTTCTTATTTTAATGAAATCGGAAAGATTTTATACAGCGAATTTCTAAAAAGAGGAATTATCATGCGTCCTTTGGGAAATGTGATGTATCTCGTTCCGCCATATTGTATTACTTCGGAGGAATTGGACTTTGTTTATCGAAATATTTTGGAGGTTTTAGACCAATTTAAAGTTTAAGATTCTTAATTTAAAATTCGATGAATAACCATATTTTTGTTTTTCAATTAAATTAAAATCATGCAGCTTTTTACAGAAAGATTACTTTTAAGAGATATTACAATAGATGATAAACAGGCAATTTTCGATTACCGTTCAGATGCGGAAGCCAATAAATTTCAAAGCTGGATTCCTGAGACTTTAGAAGATGTTGAAAGTTTTATTCAAAGAAATAATAAGGAATTCAATCAGCCGGAAAGTTGGTATCAAATTTTAATTACGGATAAAGAAACAAAAGCCGTCATCGGTGATATTGGAATTCATTTTTTCGGAAATGAAAATTTACAAGTAGAATTAGGAATTACATTAAATAAATTCTTTTATGGTAAAGGTTACGCTTCCGAAGCTTTAACAGGCGTTATTGATTATCTTTTTAATGATTTAAATAAACATCGAGTTATGGCTTCTATAGATCCTGACAATGTTGATTCCATGAAATTAATGGAAAGAATTGGACTTAGAAAAGAAGCCCATTTTGTAAAAAGTTTATTCTGGAAAAACAATTGGGTGGATGATGTAATTTATGCTGTTTTAAAAGAAGAATGGATAAAAAAATAAATTCTTCTTTTTAACAACAAAAGAAACAAAAGATTAACACTTTAGTTATTTTTAAGTTCAATATTAAACCATACATAAGAACACATAAGTTTTTAAAAATCTTTGATTTTTATTCTTTTGCAAACTGTTGTTTTCAAAATTTTTTAAGTATAGATTATTAAAATCTTTTGTGTCTTTTGTGGTTAAAATTTAATTCAAACTTCTATAAATATTTGGAGACATTCCTACTTTTTGCTTGAAAAGTCTCGTAAAATGCTGAGGATATTTAAAGCCAAGATCATACGCAATTTCGCTGATAGATTTATCAATATCAAAAATCTTTTCTTTTGCGATATTAATAACTTTCGACTGAATATATTCCTGTGCAGAAATTCCTGTTTCTTTTTTTATCAGGTCTCCAAAATAATTAGCAGAAAGATTCATTTCTTCGGCGCACCATGCAACAGACGGAAGCCCTATTTTCTGAGGTTTATCGGATGAAAAATAATTATTTAAAATACTTTCAAACCGTTCTAAAATTCCTTTGTTTGCATTGTCTCTGGTGATAAATTGTCGGTCGTAAAAACGGGTACAATAATTTAGAAATAATTCAATATTAGAAGCAATCAATGTTTTGCTGTGTTTATCGATGTTTTGTTCCAATTCATCCTGAATTTTATGAAAACAATCCATTACGATATGTTTCTCTTTTTCAGAAAGATGCAGCGCTTCATTAGAATCATAAGAAAAGAAATTATAGTCATGAATATGTTTTCCCAACAACGTTCCTTTAATTAAATCTGGATGAAAAACCAATGCCCAACCTTTTGGAGAAACGGTTTCCGATCTCGTCTGAACCTGCATAATTTGTCCGGGAGCTACACAAACCAATGTCCCTTCCTGATAATCGTAGGTACTTCTTCCATATCTCAACTCACCGCATTTTAATTCTTTTAAATAAATTGCATACAGTCCGAAATTGAAGGTTTCTTCCGGCAGAGAATTCGCTTTCGACAAATCTAAAACGCTTACCAAAGGGTTCAAAGTTTCTACACCACGAAGTTTATTGTAGAAATCCACTGTATTGATTTTTATTATCTTTTCCATAATTCAATCATTTCTATGATACAAATTTAGCCATTCCAATGCATTGAAAATCATCGTTAAATCCATAACAGTAATTTTGGTAATAAATACAGTAATCAGTATACAAAACCCATTCTTAAAACTTGCCAACTTTGCGATATGAAAAGTGAATGGTGAGTTTTACTTTAATAATATAACATTACACAATTTTAATTTTATGAAAACAAGAATTTTAGGAAACGGCGGATTGGAAGTTTCAACATTAGGGCTAGGTTGTATGGGTTTGAGCTTCGGTTACGGTCCTGCAACAGAGAAAAATGAAGCCATCAAGCTATTACAAAAAGCATTCGATTCAGGAATCACATTCTTCGATACAGCCGAAGCTTACGGCCCTTTCCACAACGAAGAATTATTGGGAGAAGCATTGGCTCCGTTTAGAGACAAAGTGGTAGTTGCCACGAAGTTTGGTTTTAAGGATGCTATTCCGACAGAAGGCGTCGACAGCAGACCCGAACACATTATCAAAGTGGTTGAAGCATCTTTAAAAAGATTAAAAACAGACGTCATCGATCTTTTGTATCAACACAGAACAGATCCTGAAGTTCCGATCGAAGATGTTGCAGGAACAGTAAAAGACCTTATTCAACAAGGGAAAGTAAAACATTTCGGTATGTCTGAAGCTGGGGTAGAATCGATCAGAAGAGCACATGCTGTACAACCTTTAACGGCTTTACAAAGCGAATATTCCCTTTGGTGGAGAGAACCTGAAAAAGAAATTTTGCCTTTACTTGAAGAATTAGGAATTGGTTTCGTACCGTTCAGTCCGCTAGGAAAAGGATTTTTAACAGGTACTATTAATGAAAACACTCAATTTGGCGAAAAAGATTTTAGAAATATTGTTCCGAGGTTTAAAGAAGAAAACAGAAAGGCAAATCTGGCTTTAGTTGAATTAATCCAGAATATTGCAGCAGAAAAAAATGCTTCTCCGGCACAAATTGCTTTGGCTTGGCTATTGGCTCAAAAACCTTGGATTGCACCGATTCCCGGAACGACAAAAATTCATTGTTTAGAAGAAAATATAGGAGCTGTGAATATAGAATTAACCGCAGAAGATCTGCAAAATATAGAAGAATCCGCCTCAAAAATTATCATAACAGGCGAAAGATATCCTAAAATTTTCCAGGAAAGGGTAGGAAAATAAATTAAATATGAGAAAAGTATTAATAATTGGGGCTACAGGAAGTCTTGCCCAATATGTAATCGAAGCAGTAAAACCTCTGGAAAATATAGAGCTGACACTTTTTATGAGAAACAAAAACAGGCTTCCAAAATATCTTTCTGATAATTGTAAAATTGTCGAAGGTGATGCTTTGAATTATGAAGATGTAAAAATTGCCATTAAAAATCAGGATTTGGTTTATATTAACCTTGACGGTGATCTGGAAAAGATGTCTAAAAATATAGTTAAAGCTATGAAAGAAGAACATGTTGAAAGAGTGATCGCCATAAGTTCGATTGGAATTTACGGCAAACCTTAAGACCAGTTTTAGAACCTTATCGGAAACTGGCAGATAATATTGAAAGTTCAGGTTTGCAATACACGATTTTGCGTCCGGATTGGTTCACTCACACCGATGAGGTTGATTATAAGGTCACTCCAAAAGGTGTTCCAGAAACAGGTTCTGCGATCTCGAGAAGAAGCATTGCACATTTTGTTTCAAAACTGATTAATTATCCCAATTTATACATAAATGAAAATCTAGGAATCAGTAAACCTGCATGATATTTTTAACTGTAAATGATGAATTTTACTTCATAAATCAATATTAATTTTTGACTTAATAACAAAATTTGTCATTATTAATAAACGAAGGGCAGAGATTTATAATAATGATACTACTTTAAATATAAGTCTTTGTGTTTTTTTCAATTCTATAAAAAATAAAAATCTAATCTATAAAAAATAAAAATCTAAAAATTAAAACAAAAAAATGGAAACACTAGAAAATAAAAAAGTAATTGTATTAGGAGCGAGTTCAGGATTAGGATTGGCAACGGCAAAAGCGGCTGCAAATGAAGGTGCAAGAGTCGTTATAGTTTCAAGTAATCAAGAAAGAATTGATGAAGCTTTGAAAGGTTTTCCTGAAGGTACCCAAGGATATGCAATCGACTTAAGCAAAGAAGAAAATATTAAACATTTTTTTGAAAATATCGGAAAATTCGATCATCTAGTTTATACAGCAGGTGAAAATTTAAACTTAACGAATCTGTCCGAAACAGATTTGCAACAGGCAAGAACTTTCTTCACACTTCGTTACTGGGGAGCATTGACGTCTATAAAATATGCTACTCCAAACATCAACGAAGGCGATTCTATCAATTTAATGAGTGGTACTGCGAGTCAAAGACCAGGTGCAGGTTGGGCATTGGCTTCAAGCATTTGTGGTGCGATGGACGGTTTGTGCAGAGCAATGGCGGTTGAATTGGCTCCAATTCGAGTGAATGCAGTTTCTGCAGGAGTTATTAAGACCAATCTTTGGAACGGAATGCCGGAAGATCAGAGAAATGAATTTTACAAAACCGTTGGCGATTCTTTGTTGGTGAAAAGAGTAGGAAATGCGGAAGAAATCGCTCAGACATTCGTTTTTTTAATGAAACAAAGTTTCGCAACAGGACAGATTATTACAATTGATGGAGGTGCGGTTTTAGTTTAAAGTTTTGTTGTAAAAACGCAGACAGTTAACAAATTAATTAAAATTAAAAACTTTCTTTTTATTGGCGTATTTTTTGAATTTCGGATAATAAATAATTTTCTATGTTATCCATATTTCTCTTAAAATTTGACTGGAAAGAATTATTAATGGGACACGAAGAATGGTCGTTCATTTTGGAAATCATTTTAAGAACAGCCATTATGTTTCTCACTATCATTATTGGACTCAGAGTATTAGGAAAAAGGGGAGTGAAGCAGCTTTCAATCTTTGAGTTGGTAGTGATTATCGGTCTAGGGTCGGCTGCGGGAGATCCAATGTTTAATAAAGATGTCGGAATTGTTTCTTCCATTGTTGTTTTTATCGTTATAATTTTACTGTATACGATTGTTACTTATTTTATTGCTAAAAACAAGAAATTTGAACAACTGATCGAAGGAAAATCTATTTGTCTGATCGAAAATGGTGAGTTTTCTATTGAGAATTTTAAAAAAGAAAATTTGGGAAGTGATGAATTTTTTGCTGAATTAAGATTAAAAGGAATTTCACAATTAGGTCAGATCGAAAAAGCCATTGAGGAAAGTTCGGGGGAAATAAGTGTATTTTTTTATGAAGATGAAAATGTAAAATATGGACTTCCTATTATGCCTGATTCTTTGGAACATCCTTTGAAAAATATTAATAAACAAGGTTATTATTCTTGTACATTTTGCGGTCATACCGAATCAAAAGAGTCTGGAAATGCAGGGAAATGTAAAAAATGCAGAAAGGATAAATGGGTAATTTCCAGCAATAAAAAACGAATCACTTAAAAAAGAAAAAGGCTCCAAAAAAGGAGCCTAAAAAAACACAAATGATGAAAAAAAATTATTTCGATGTGCAAATATAGCAAAAATTATATTATGCACGACATAACATGATAAGTATTTATAAAATCTATTGCATTTTTATAAAATTATCCTGCATTTAGTCTTCTTGAAGAAGTGAATAAACCTAAAGCAATTAATCCCAAAAGCCCTGCTAAAGCAAATTTCCTATAATTTTTAGAGTTGGGAACTAAATTTTTTATATTCGGCAAAATTTCTTGAAATTTTTTTGAAGTAATGTCATCAAGATTAGCCGATTGCTTTACATTTTTTAAAATATCCAGAATTTCGTCGGAAATAGAGGAACTCATACTCTTTAATGATTCTGTATTCATAACCAGTTTTTTACAAGATTATATTATAAAATGCAGCAAAACTTAAGCCGAGTTAGTCTATTTTAATATTTTTTAATTGTATGATATTCAAATTGTTTATCAAACAGCATGTTATGATCTGAATCATAAATTCATCTTTTGAAATTAAATAAATTTGAATGAACACATCAATCCATATCCTCAGTTTTGAGTCAAATTCCCCTCAGATGAGGGGTTTTATGACTTATTCTTAATTTAACAAATCATTCAGCTTTTTTAAATTTTCTCATAATACCATGTTTTACAAAGAAATATTTCTATATTTAAAATGATTTAATTATAAATTTTATTTCAAATATTTAATGTTGATGTTTTATTTACTATCAATTATTATTTAAAATTTTAATAAAAATTAGGTTTAAAATTATTTATTTAATAAAAAAAAGTATTATTTTTAATTAAATTTAAGTTTATTTAATATTTTTTAACACAAATATTATTTTATACTTTTGCACCAAACATTACTTATTATGAAAAAAACTTTGTTAGCTATTCCTTTATTCTGGGGAATTGCAGCTTCCGCACAGGAAGTAAAATCTGACGCTCCCGTTGTGGACACAACAAAAGCATGGAGCATCCAAGGTCAAAATACATTAATGCTAAATCAGGCTGCTTTTTCCAATTGGGTTGGCGGTGGAGCAA
This sequence comes from Chryseobacterium sp. MMS23-Vi53, assembly GCF_047651245.1. Taxonomy (NCBI): domain Bacteria; kingdom Pseudomonadati; phylum Bacteroidota; class Flavobacteriia; order Flavobacteriales; family Weeksellaceae; genus Chryseobacterium; species Chryseobacterium sp. MMS23-Vi53. Next base: position 385,930 of record NZ_CP180265.1, read on the forward strand.
ATAATGTGGGTTGGCTTGCCGGAGTAAACTACAATATGACTTACGAAAAAGGAAAAGACTTGTGGGAAAACATCATCATCTTGGGATATGGACAAAATAATACAAAAGGTGTTGGAACAAGAAAAACTCAGGATGTCATCAATCTTTCAACGAATTACGGGCGAGAATTTGCAAAGCATTGGTATCTTTCTGGTGGAGCAAGTTTGCAGACCCAATTCGCTGCAGGTTACGCCGATGGAAACAATCCTGAAGCTGCAAAAATTTCAAATTTTATGGCGCCTGGTTATGTAAATGTAGGGGTAGGAGTTACATACAGACCTAATGATAATTTAACGGTAACTTTAAGACCAGCCAATGCAAGATGGACCTTTGTTCTGGATGATGATCTGCAATATGCCGGAAATTATGGTCTTAAACATGATGGAGATTCCTCATTATTCCAATTCGGTTTTTTAGGAACTGCAATGTACAAGTTGAAAATTATGGATAATATTACTTTAACGAATACTGGTTCTGCTTTCTCCAATTATCTTGACCATCCTGAAAGATTAGTGCTTTCCTACAGCGGAATCCTGAATATGAAAATCAATAAATTTATCTCAACCAATATTACCTTAGATTTATTGTACGATCACAACCAGATCAGAAGAACACAGTTGAAGCAGACACTGGGCGTTGGTTTTGCTTATAATATTGATAACGGGCAGAAGCGTTCTAAAAACGTTGACAATCAAACATGGCAAAAGAAATAAATAGTGTATGCTGAATGATTCTTTCTTACCAATTTAAATTATTAAGAAAAAATTCCTTCAACGATTAAAGAACAAAAAAATCCCTTTCTGATTCATCAAAAAGGGATTAACAGCTAAAATTAAGAAATAACTTAGGCAATAAACAAAGATGCAATTGCCTGAGCATCACTTCCACTTAAAATCTCGTCGTAAGCCGCAGAACCTGCTGCTGCTCCAAACGCGTTTGCCGTATTGAAACCGGCCTGATTTGTATTGTCTTCTCCGGCATAAACAGGATTGGTTGCAGGAGGCATATTTCCCCCATTTGCCAATTCTATCCAGCCTTTGTTGGCTCTCATTCTTCGCACTTGTGATGCATGTCGCGCTTCCACAGAATGTATTTGTAAAGCAGCTTGTAGAACGACTTTATTAGACATTACATTTCCTGCCTGTCCTTTATAAGCTCTTACTCCAGTATCTTCAAAAGCCTGAGCAAGAGTCAGAAATTGGTTGTAATCTGTAAAAGGAGTAAAATTTCCTCCGGCTGTAAAATCAAAATTTGGTTTCGGACCTGGTGTTACGCCTAAAGAGGTTAATGTATTTTTAAGGAAGGTAACATGAGCAGATTCGTGTTTTGAAATCTGCATGAAAACAGGTCTATCTGAATTCGGAATTAATGTTCCGGCTGCCAAACCCATTGCATAATATTCATTTTCAAGATATTCTAAAACGAGCGCCAGTTGTAAAGCATCCGTTAAAGCAGATTTGAAAAATGTTGCATTTGATGAGGTGGTAGTTTCCGCTTTTGCAGGAGTGGACATTAAGGCTCCCAATCCAAGTGGAACAGAAGCAACTGCCGCTTTTTTTCCAAATGTTGAAATACTGGTTAAAGTTTCTAATCTTGTAGCTTCCGTAGTGAAAAATTTATCATCCGAAAGTTTATCTAGTAATTTAAGAATGTTCATAATAATAGATTTTTGATGGTGAATAATTAATTAATTCCCTGTTCTTTCCAAGTGAAAGGCGTTTTGAAAAATCCTCCGGCTGCCATTACAACATCTTTCGGTTCTTTAGCAAGATCCAATCCGTTTGCATCGATCACATCGTCTCCGGAAAATGCTGCTGTTCCTGGATTTATAAGATTTCGGATCGCAGAAGCGTGTCTTGCTTCAACCGAAACAATTTTTCCTGCAATCACCAGATAATCCGGATTTGTAATAAATTTTCCTGCTCCGTTATAAGCTGCAACACCTGTGTCTTCCAATGCTTTTGCTGTTGCTAAAACAGAATTTCTGTCATTAAAATTCACATTCGGATATTGGAATTCAAGTGTAGGCAGGACATTCGATGTCGCTCCGCTAATGGCTGCTTTAAAGAAATCTCTGTGAATCACTTCATGATGGTAAAGATCCGTAAACAGTTCTTTTTCAATGCTGGAAATTCCGGAATAGAAATTATTAACCACTTTGGTATAAAAATCTGCTTCCAACTGTTCTAGAGCGTATGCATAATTTAGCACACCAACATCTCCGGAACCGAGATCAAAAACTTTATCATTTCCTATAAAATCGTAGTCGGTATCGTCGCAACCGATCAATGTAAGTCCGGCAATTGCCAAACCTACACCACTCAGTTTTAAGAAATTTCGTCTTCCTGTATCAAGAGTAGCACCCTGATTTGAGACTTTGATTGTTTTTTTCATAATAATTATTTTTAAGTGTTAGGTTGTATATATGTACAATGTGTTTCTGGAATTTTAATTAATTGAAAGGAAAAACAGCATAAAAAAAGCTTATGCTGTTTAAACTACAAACCATTAAGGCATTAACACCGTATCTATCACATGAATCACTCCGTTGGATTGGTTCACGTCTGCTATCGTTACTTTTGCATCGTTTCCTTTTGCATCTCTTACATAAAGATCTTTTCCTTTAGTCCAGAAAGTAAGATCTTCACCTTCAACAGTTTTCATTGGTGCTTTTCCACCTTTTGCTTTTACAGCCGCCCAGATTTCTTTAGCATTATATTTTCCTGGAAGAACATGGTATGTTAAAATCTTAGTAAGTGTTGCTTTGTTTTCCGGTTTTACTAAATTTTCAACTGTTCCTTTAGGTAATTTTGCGAAAGCTGCATCAGTAGGAGCCAATACCGTGAAAGGACCTTCACCCTGAAGCGTCTCAACCAGACCTGCTGCTTTTACTGCTGCAACCAAAGTTTTGTGATCTTTGGAGTTTACGGCGTTTTCAATGATATTTTTTGAAGGATACATAGCTGCGCCGCCAACCATTACCGTTTTTTCTTTCATTTGTGCTGAAACATTTCCACTGAAGGCAAATGATAAAGCGATCATTCCTAAAACTGCGATTTTTGATTTTGTGTTCATTGTTCTGATTTTTTTAATTGTTGTATTAAATTTTGTTGTTAAAATCATTTACGAACTTGGTTTTCATTTAGATTTAAAAAATTGAATATTTTTCTTAAATAGCTAAAAATCAGAGTATTAATTTTAAAAATACTTTAAGTTATAATTCATTCTAATAGGAAATCCACGAAGAAATGTGGTATCTGTTGAAAATTATATATTGAAAACAAGCTTTTTATCAAAATTTAATTGAATAGGTCTTTGTTATTTATTTTATTTTACTATTTTTGGAATGAAAATTATTCACTATCAAAACAACCTATTCGGAAGAACAGCTAATCGTTTTATTGAAAGAAAAAAACGAAACCGGTTTTCATCATCTGTATGATAACTATTCTGGTGCGTTGTATGGGGTGATCCTTCGAATTGTTCAATCTAAAGAATATACTGAAGAAATTATTCAGGATGTTTTCGTAAAAATCTGGAATTCCATTCATCAATATGACTCATCTAAAGGGAGATTTTACACCTGGATGATTAATATTGCAAGAAATACGGCGATAGATTATTTAAAATCAAAAGGCTTTCAGAACGAATTGAAAAACCAATCGCTTCCCGATTTCGTATATAACTCTGCAGAACTTTCTACGACCAATAATTCGTCCGACTATATCGGATTTAAAAATGTTCTTGAAAGTCTGGAAGTTGACAAACAGGAACTTATCGACCTCGCATATTATCAGGGATATACACAAAACGAAATATCCGATAAACTGAAAATACCGCTGGGTACGGTAAAAACCAAGATGCGGAATGCGCTGATAAAATTAAAAGATTTGCTAAAAGATTATCAATAAATTGAACACTAAAGAATACATATCATCCGGAATTATAGAATCATATATTCTAGGTCTTGCTTCTCCTGAGGAAGCAGGGATTTTGGAGTGTGTAATGAAAAACAATGCAGAAGTAAAGGCAGCTTTTGAAGAGACACAAAAAACATTGGAAGATCTTGCTACTGCGCAGGCAGTAACACCTCCAATCGATTTGAAATCAAAGATTTGGAATAAAATTCAGCAGGAACAGACTGTTGAGGAAATACAGCCTGCAGTTTCTATGGATATTCCTGCGGCAAAACCTCAGGAAGAGATCAGAATTCAGGGAAACAGCAACTGGAAGACATTTGCAATCGCAGCTTCAGTATTATTTTTAGTAAGTGTTGCCGGAAATCTTTTCTGGATGAACAGCCAGTCTAAAAATAAAGAAGAAATTGCAAAAATGCAGACTGAAAAGAAAAATCAGGATCTTGCAATGCAGAAAATGAATCAGAAATTGGAAATGGTTTCCAATCCTGATATGAAAATGGTTATGCTGAAAGGCGTTGAAAAACATACCGATTCCAAAGCCATGGTTTTCTGGGATACCAAGACAAAAGAAGTCTATCTGAATGCCGAAAGCCTACCGAAAGCTCCGGAAGGAATGCAATATCAACTTTGGGCGATTGCAGACGGAAAACCTGTAAGCGCAGGAATGTACACAGAAGAAAAAGACAGTAAAATTGCTCTTGCCAATATTCCAAATGCTCAAGCATTCGCTATCACGTTAGAAAAACAAGGGGGAAGCCCGACTCCAACGATGGAAAATATGTATGTGATGGGCGGAGTTTAATGTAAATTTTCAACTTAAAAAATATAAAAAGATCAGCTATGCTGGTCTTTTTTCATTGAGAAAAACCATGAATACAATAGAGAGATTAAACCATTAAGCGTTGTAATATTTTCTACCTTTAGTACAATTAATATTAATTCTTTAATCTAAATCAACTTTATGGAAAAAAGAAAAATAAAAAATACCGATTTATCAATTGCACCGATCAATTTTGGAGGAAATGTTTTCGGATGGACTTTAGATGAAAAACAGTCTTTTGATATTTTGGATAAATTCGTTGCGGGAGGTTTTAACTTTATTGATACAGCCGATACCTATTCTTGGTGGGTGAACGGAACTGGTGGTCAATCCGAAGAAATTATAGGAAAATGGATGAAAAGCCGCGCCAACAGACACGGTTTGGTCATTGCTACAAAAGTAGGATCACAAACCAAAGAGCATGGTTTTGATATCAGTAAAAAGCATATCTTGAAATCTGTTGATGAATCCCTACAAAGACTTCAAACCGATTATATCGATATCTACTACACTCATTTTGATGATGATACAACGCCTGTTGAGGAGACTTTATCAGCTTATGATGAAATTGTAAAAGCTGGAAAAGTTCGTTATATTGCAGCCTCCAACGTATCTCCCGAACGGCTGAGAGAATCTTTTGAAGTTGCAGAAAAAAATAATTTTCCGAAATATGTTGCGCTTCAACCTCATTACAATTTAATGGAAAGAGAAGGTTTTGAGAAAAATTATGCGCCAATTGTTGAAGAGTATGGATTAAGCACATTTCCATATTGGTCTTTGGCAGCAGGATTTTTAACCGGAAAATACCGTGATGAAGCAGACTTATCAAAGAGCCAAAGGGGAGAAGGTGTAAGAAAATATTTAAATCCAAAAGGATTGGAGGTTTTAAAGGCATTAGACGAAATCAGTAAAAAATATAATACAAAACCCTCTACTGTTGCATTGGCTTGGTTATTGGCAAACCCATTAATCACAGCTCCAATTGTAAGCGCAACAAGCGAATCTCAATTAGAAACTTTATTTGCAGCTCCGGAACTTCAACTGTCAAACGAAGATGTCGATGTATTAAATAAAGTGAGTAATTAATTCAGACTAATTTTTTTCTTAATAAAAAAGCTGTTCAGTTTTAGGTTGAACGGCTTTTTACATTTATTTTTTTAATCTTAATTTATTCAGAATATTCTTTTAATAATTGTCTGTAACTCATTAAAATAGTTGATTTTGAAATAAATCCGATGAAAATATTATTCTGATCCACAACAGGTAAATTCCAGACTCCTGTATCATCGAAGGTCTGTAAAATTTCCAAAGGCTGATTTTCAGGGTGAATAATTGCCGGTGGAGCTTTCATTATCTGCACAATTGTTACAGAGGCATCGTCATTTGTAAACAAATATGGACGAATATCATCTAATGTAAGAATCCCCCTCAACGTTTTTTTATCATCAATAATGGCGAAAATATTCTTATCCCCATGCTTTACCAACTCAAATAATTCTGTAATCGGAGCATTTTCATTAATAGCCTGAGAATACCTATCAATAAAATCTTCCGTTTTTAATGAAAATAATAAATTCTTATCATGCTTATTTGTGAAAATTTTTCCTTGATCTGCTAATGTTTTTAATTCAGGAGAAATAGGAGAGAACCATTTTGCCATCAAATACGAGATGATAGAAACGATCATCAAAGGGATAAAAAGATCATACCCAAAACTTGATTCAGCGATCAGGAAAATCGCTGTTAATGGAGCATACATGACGCCGCTCATTGCACCTGCCATCCCAACCAGAACTAAGTTTGTCACTGGGACATCAGTAAAGCCAATCTGCTGACAAATAATAGCAAATAGATATCCGACCGTTCCCCCCGCAAAAAGCGAAGGTGCAAAATTACCACCATTTCCTCCACTGAAAATCGTGAATGATGTGGCAAAAGCTTTTAGTAAAAGAACAAAGATTAAGAAAATGATAATCGTAATTTCTTTTATTTCAAAATATCTAAAGAAACTATTTTCGATAATTTGATGTGTATTTCCGTTGGTGAATGCTTTCACAGTATCGTAACCTTCACCGAATAAAGGCGGAAAAAGCACACAAAGCAATGATAAAATTGCTCCTCCAAACATTGCTTTTCGTAAGCGGGAAATTTTTAATCCTTTAATAAAATGCTCAACTTTTTGAGAAATCACTACGAAATATCTTGCGTATAATCCCGTGAAAATTCCTAAAATTAAATAATATGGAACATTTTTATAATTAAATGCTTCTCTGGTATAAAACCTGAAAAGCACATCTTCCTGAAGCAAAATTCTCGACAATAAACTTCCGCAAACCGCTGCCACAACCAAAGGAATGAAATCTGTAAACACAACGCCTGTCAATAAAATTTCGAAAGCAAACATAATTCCGGCAATCGGAGCGTTGAAGGCAGAGGCAATTCCGGCTGTAGCGCCTGCAGCCAATAATAATGTTCTTTCTTTATAGCTTAAACGATAGGTTTGCGCAAAATTGGACCCGATCGCGGAACCTGTAACTGCAATTGGACTTTCCAAACCAGCAGATCCTCCAAGTCCTACCGTCACAGCACTTTGAACGATTTGAGAATACATTTTTACGGAGGAAACAATACTGGAATTTTGAGCAATTTCGTACAAAATCGCACCGATTCCTTTTCTGTCCTGTCCTTTGAAAATCGTTAAAACAATACTTGTTGTAAGCACAATTCCCAAAAACGGAAAAATAATATAGAACAAAATCTGATATTCGAAATGAACTTTTGTAGTAATAAAATGATGAATATTATGAACTAAAGTTTTCAGGATAACACCCGCCAAACCCGCTGAACAACCGACAATAATTCCGGAAAGAACCAAGAATTGATTTCTGCTTAGCCTATTATTTAACCAATGTAAAATAAGTTCGTAACTGCGTGCTTTTTCAAGTCCATATTTTTGAAAGTCTCTTTTAAATTTCAGAAAACTGAGAAACTTTTTTTTATTGTGAATTTTCACTTTTGGAGAATTTTATTCTGTAACAGAATTGTTAGAGTTCCGTAAATTTATGAAATATATCATGAACCTTAAAATTACTCGTGCTTACTTGTATTTCTTTTTGGTCTTAAAATTAATCTTATCGAAGGATTATTCGTTATAAATAATCGCAGCCAGTCAAATGCCAGTCGGACTTTACTTCTAAATCCAACCAACGGAATGATATGAATAAATAACCACGTTAACCAAGCTAAAAATCCCTTAAATGAAAACTTGGGAAGATCGACCACTGCATTAAATTTCGAAATGATCGCCATACTTCCTTTATCATTATATTTAAATGGATTTAGCACTTTTTCATCTTCAATTCTTTTAAAATTCTTTCCTAGATTTTTTGCATGCTGAATCGCAACCTGCGCCAATTGCGGATGCCCTTTCGGGAAATTTTCATCTGCAAATTGTAAAGCAATATCGCCTAATGCATAAATATTTTTCGTTCCTTCAACTTTATTATAAGCATCCACCAATAGCCTTCTTCCTTTGCCGATACTTTCTTCAGGAATTCCAGGAACTTCACGCCCAATAACACCGGAAGTCCATATTAGAGTTTCCGTTTCAATGGTTTTTCCATCTGCTAAAATCACTTTGCCATCGACATAATCTTTTACGGCGGTATTCAAAATAATTTTCACACCTAAACTCTTAAGCTTATTATAAGCTTCTTCCTGAGCCATTTTACTCATTGGCGAAAGCAAAGTGGGAAGAGCATCAATCAAATAAATATTTGAAAGCCCGAGTTTAATTTCAGGATATTCTTTTTCTGCAATATAAGTGCCCATTTCAGCGATCATTCCGGCAAGTTCGACTCCTGTTGGACCGCCTCCTGCAATCACGATGTTCTGTAACTTTTGGGCTTCCTTTATATTTTTATTTCGGGCTGCTTCTTCAAGAGTCAAAAGCATATAATTCCTCAAATACAACGCTTCATCAATGGTTTTCATGGGCAGGGAGCAGGCTTTCACGTTTTCTATTCCAAAGAAATTTGATTCCGTTCCTAATGCTAAAACCAGATAATCATAATCGATATGTCCATTTTCCGTTTCGATGGAATTACTTTCAGGATTTACTTTTACGAGACTTCCCATATGAAAATTCACATTTTTATAATTAGAAAGTAATTTTCTGAAAGGATAACTAATGTTTGAAGCTTCAATAAAGGAGGTTGCAACCTGATAAATCAAAGGAGGAAAGAAGTGATAGTTATTTTTATCAACCAATGTAATTCGAAACCTACTGTCGTTTACCAAAGATTTCACCAGATTGATTCCGGCAAAACCTCCGCCTACGATGACGATGTGCTTTTTCATATTTTTGATATTGTGGTGTACACATATTCCACCAAGAATAAAGCCAAAGGAATAAATGTGGTATTCATTTTAAAGATAAATCAAAGTCTCTGCATGATGTTTGCTTTTCATTAAAAACCAAATCTTAAATATTATTTTTATGAAATCACACATTTTAACGGAAAAACATCAACTTGGATTAGGCGGAGTTGCTATTGGAACAGCTTTTGAAGCTTTAACAGACGGAGAAGCCTACGAAGTTCTGCAGAAAGCATGGGATTTAGGAATCAGATATTACGACACTTCGCCTTGGTACGGTTTGACAAAAAGTGAAAGACGTTTCGGAAATTTTCTTCACGGTCAAAATCGGGAAGAATTTATTTTTTCAACCAAAGTCGGGCGTTTATTTGTAGAAGTTCCAGAAAATGAAGTTCCGCCAACAATGTGGAAAGCACCTTTAAATTATGATTTTGAACACAATTACACTGCAGATGCCATCAAAAGATCGATTGAGGACAGTCTGGAAAGAAGCTGTTTAGATTATATTGATATTGTTTATGTTCACGATTTGTCGGAAGATCAGGTTGGAGATCGTTATCCATATTTCCTGAAACAAGCCAGAGCAGGAGCTTTCAAAGTTTTATCCGAATTACGAGATCAAGGTGTAATAAAAGCTTGGGGAATGGGTGTTAACAAAATTGAACCTATCTTAGACTGTATTGAATCTTCCGATCCCGATATTTGTCTTTCCGCCACACAATATTCTATTCTGGAACATGAAGATGCGGTCGATAGACTGCTTCCTGCGGTGAAAAAAGCAGGCGTGAAGCTGGTTTCAGGTGCAGGATATAATTCAGGATTTATCAATGGAAGACCGAGATACAATTATAAAGATGTGATTCCCAAAGGAATGACAGAAAAACGCGATAAGATCAACGAAATTGCAAAGAAGTACAATACAAATGTTGTCCATGCAGCATTACATTTTGTTTTGGCTTCCGATGAATTTGCAGCAATAATTCCGGGATCGAGCAGGCCGGAACAGGTTCAGGATAACGTGAATGCTTTAAACGAAAAAATTCATACAGATTTCTGGAAAGAGTTAAAATCAGAAGGATTGATTTATGAAAAAGCTCAGACTCCGGATTAATTGAAATTAGATACTACTTCAAGCCTCCTGAATATGGGAGGTTTTTTGATTATTTTAAATCAAAACTTAAAGTTAAAAAAAACTTAAATAAAAATTAAAGCCTAAAACATCGATAAACATTGGATTTTTTGAAAAATTTAATTCTTGAAATCATTAAAACAAAAATTCCAAATAAGTCTTTTTAATTTTTTTTTAAGGAAATATTAAATATTTTGTCATGTAATGTTATCTGTGTGTTAACGCACTGAGAATGCACTTCGAAATACTTTTGCAGTACAATTTTGAAGTATAAAAAAATGAAAAAAATAATTTGTGCTATCGCATTATTATCTTTCAGCCTTGCTTTCTCGCAGGAAACCAGTTCTAAAATTTTCGGAAGACTAAGAGGAACAACTTCCGAAATGACTGTAAAAGTTACTCATGTTCCTACCAACAGTACTTTCGAAACAAAAAGTAACAGCAAAGGACAATTCAGCTTAGACAATTTACAACCTGGAGGTCCTTACAACATTGAGATCATGGATGGAGCCAATGTTGTTTATTCCAACAACAATGTACAGCTTTCATTAGGGAACAACGACCTTCCTGTAGTAGAAGTCGGGAACAAAGAAAAGGTAATTGATGAAGTAAAACTGACTTCCAAAAGATCGACACCGGCGAAATTTGGGGTGGGAATTAGTCAGGCGCAGATTTCCGGACTTCCGAATATCAACAGAGGAATTCAGGATGTTACAAAATTGATCCCACAAAGTGCTAATAACTCTTTCAACGGAACAAACTTTAGATATAACAACGTAACAATCGACGGTTCTATAAACAATGATGCGATTGGATTTAGCCCATCTTTAGGCGGACAAACGGGAACTTCGGGAATGCCGGGAAGCAGTACGCGTTCGAACTCGATCAGTTTGGATGCCATTCAGGATGTGCAGGTTTATATCGCTCCTTATGATGTAAAGCTAGGAAATTTCCTGGGTGGAAGTATCAATGCCGTAACCAGAAGCGGTAGCAATAATGTGGAAGGATCTTTGTATATGTACGGCAGAAATGCTTCTATTACAGGAAGAAACAGAGTGGGCGACAATTCTAAGATGCCAAGTTCTTTCGAAGATTTCATTTACGGTGGGAGAGTAGGATTGCCTGTTGTGAAGGATAAAGTATTCTTATTCAGCAATATCGAATATACAAAAAGAACAGATCCTGTTTTTTATAATGCAGGAGACCAAGGTGCTTTGGTAAGTCATGATGTTGCACAACAAATCTCTGATTTTGTTAGAAATAAATATGGGTTCAATGCCGGAAGCTTCGATCAGTACAACAATTTTTCTGAAAGTGGTAAACTTTTCAACAAATTAGACTGGAAAATTAATGATAAACATACCTTATCCATTAAAAACAATACCGTTTTCTCACAGGCCTCAAACCTTGAAAGAGATGGAGCTAACTTTCGTTTTTCGAGCATGGATTACATTCAGAAAAACACGTCTTCTACAACAACTTTGGAGTTGAAAAGCCGTTTTAATGATAAATGGAATAATAATTTAGTTCTTGGATATTCATCAATTCACGATTACAGAGATCCTACTTCTCAGAATGCAATGTTTCCGCAGGTTGAAATTTCTTACAACGGAGGAACAATTTTATTAGGGAACGACAGAGAAGCGACTGTTTTCAACATGAAACAGAAGACTTTCGAAATTACAGATAATTTAACTTACAAAACAGGTCATCACACATTTTTGCTTGGAACTCACAACGAATTGTATAATATCAATTATGGTTTTGTAAATGCACTAAACGGAAGAATTTCCTATAAAAGCTTAAATGATTTCTACAATGGAAATCCTGCAAGAATCAGAGGAACATATGCATTTGACGGAGCAGACAGACAGACTTTGTTTGATAATCCTTATGCTCAGTATAAAGTGAATTTGCTGTCTGCTTATTTTCAGGATGAAATTAATTTAGGAAGATTGAGATTAACACCGGGATTGAGAGTAGATTACACAGATTTACCAAACAAACCATTACTGAGTCCGAAAGTAACAAATTCTCCGGCAGATCCAAACTACGGAAACACTTACACTTACACCCCTTTAAGCCAACTTACAAACGATTATCTTAACAAACCTACAATTTCTCCAAGATTAGGATTCAATTTAGACCTTACGCAAGATAGATCTTTGGTCATGAGAGGTGGTTCCGGAATTTTTGTGGGAAGAATTCCTTTTGCCTGGTTGGGGTATGCTTATTATAATGATGGTGTTGGTTTCGGTAGTTATGATTACAATGCTCCAACAGCTGCTCAGTTAGCTGCAAACGGAGATCCATTGATAAGCGGAAATTTCCCGAAATGGCAGAATTCATCAAAGGTTCAGGTAGATTTAATTGATAATAATTTTAAAATGCCAAGAGTTTGGAGAAGTTCATTAGCATTCGATTATACAGTTTCCGGATATAAATTGACTTTGGAAGGTATTTATACTAAAGTTTTATATGACTTAAAATTCCAGCAGGTGAATAAAACCGATAATGTGACGTATTTCAGCTATGATATCAACCATGAAATGCCGATCTACACTACAAATATCAACAGTAATTTCTCTAATGCTTATATGCTTTCGAACACAAAAGAGGGTTACAGATACAATTTGACAGCACAGCTTCAAAAAGCATATAATTTTGGTTTAAATTTCTTCGTAGCATACACTTACGGTGATGCGAAAGATATTACAAACGGTATCAGAAACTCAATGGAAAGTAACTGGCAAATGAACCAGTCTTTAACACCGAATGATCCTAAATTAACGACTTCAAACTTTGCGATTAAAAATAGAGTGGTAGCAAATGTTGGATATACAATTCCGCTTTCGGAATCGAATAGATTATCTGCTAATGTTTACTTTAATGCACAATCCGGAAACCCTTTCTCTTGGGGATTTGTGAACAGTACGATTGCCAATACAGGACAGGCTGCAGGCTTGGCTTATATCTTTAAAGACGCTGCGGAAGCAACAAAATATATCGCTCCGATTAAAGATGGTTCAGGAAACATTATTGTAACGACTGCTCAGCAGGTTGCGGATTATGAGAAATTCGTTAGTAGTAATTCATATTTAAACAGCAGAAGAGGAAAATTTACGGAAAGAAATGGAGATTTCACTCCTTGGAATATTCAGGCTGATTTCAGAATTATGGATGAAATCAGATTAAGCCAAAAATCAAAAAATACGCTTCAAATATCTTTAAGTATTATTAATCTTACGAACCTGTTGAATAAAGATTGGGGGAAAGTATATTTTGTACCCAATACCTTCAATTCCACAGCGAGTGTTGGTTTAACGAAAGTTGGAAATATTGCCACAGGACAGCCGTCTGCAGGAGATCCAACGTACAACTTTACAACTCCTGGACTGCCTTATACAATCGACCAGTTTGCATCGAGATTCCAGGCACAGTTGGGGCTTCGTTATAATTTTTAAGTAATACTTTTTATTTTTTACTTAATATTCTTTCAATAAGAAGTTCGGAAAATATGCTCCGGGCTTCTTATTTTTTGTTCATATCACTAGCAATGTAGTTATATTTATTATATTTGCTCAATTTTAAAATTTAAATAACAATAATTTTCTTACATAAAATGAAAAAATTAATTACAGTAGCTTCTGTAGCTGCAGGATTATTTCTTACTTCAAACCTTGCCAGTGCGCAACAAAAAATCGGTCATGTAAACTCGGATGATGTTTTCGCAAACCTTCCTGAAGCAAAAACAGCAGAGGCTTCTTTGGATACTTTCACCAAAACAAAACAAGGTGAAATCGAAAAAATGATTACAACTTATCAAACTAAGCTAAAAGCAGCTCAGGATAAGGAAAAAACGATAAGTGAGGCCAACAAGGAAACCGTGATTAAAGAATTGACAACTGCACAAACAGAACTTCAGACTTTAGGAAAAGATATTGAAGCGGCTAGAACAAAGGCAGCTCAGGATGTTTCTAAAAAACAGTCTGAATTGTTCGCTCCGATTCAGCAAAAAGTTTCAAGCGCAATTTCTGCGGTAGCTAAAGAAAAAGGGTTGGCTTATGTATTTGATATTGCAGCTTCTCAGGGAAACAGCCAAATCGCTTATATGGATGGAGGTGAGGATATTACTCCAACTGTAAAGTCTAAATTGGGTGCGACGGGTGCAAAAAAATAATCTCGAACCAATAGAATAAATCAAAGTCTGGAATTTTTTCCGGACTTTTTCGTTTTTTATTGATGACTAATTTTGTTATTATTAATTTGATAGGATTTCGACCTACCCTGATTTAAGTCGTCCTTTGGGGATTCCCTCTCGAGTTTTTCGTTCCGTTGTTTTTATAACAAAACTTCTATGGTGGCTGAGGAACTCGAAGCCACCAATCCTAATTTCTAGCCCCGATTGCAATGAAAATCCTTTTTTGAAAAAAAAGATTGTAATGGAAAGCGGGAAAAAGCTCCTAAAAAAAAGAAATAAACTCCATTCGTAATTCTGTGCTAATAATTCGCGAAAATGTGCTACATCCTCCACAGGCTCTTGAAATACCTTTGTCATAAGAAAATCAAACAAAACATTTTAACACATTAAAAAAAATAAAATAATGGCAAAAACAGTTTTTATTACAGGTGCTTCAAGGGGTTTCGGAAAATTATGGGCAGAAGCATTTTTGAAAAGAGGAGATAAAGTAGCAGCTTCCGCGAGAAATATTTCGGCTTTAGACGATTTGGTTCAAAAATATGGAGAGAATATTCTTCCTGTACAATTGGATGTAACGAAAAAAGACGATGTAAAAAGTGCAGTTGAAAAAATCAAAAATCATTTTGGAACAATTGATATTCTGATCAATAACGCTGGTTACGGACTTTTCGGAACAGTGGAAGAAACGACTGAAGAACAAGCAAGAGCTCAAATGGAAACCAACTTTTTCGGTTTATTATGGGTGACGCAAGCTGTGCTTCCTGTGATGAGAACACAAAAAAGCGGACATATCATTCAGGTTTCCAGTTTTTTGGGATTAACAACGCTTCCTATGTTGGGATTATATAACGCATCAAAATTTGCTGTGGAAGGTTTAAGTGAAACAATTGCATCAGAAGTGGCACATTTAGGAATAAAATTCACTTTGATCGAGCCAAACGGTTTTTCTACAGACTGGGCAGGAGCATCAGCAACACAAACAACTTCAGATATTGCGGATTACAACCCTGTAAGAGAAGGTTTTGGAGAGACTTCTAACAACTCAGAGATTTGGGGAGATCCGAATGCGACTGTTGAACCTATTTTAAAAGTTGTCGACAGCAAAAACCCTCCGTTAAGATTATTATTCGGGAAAATCGCCTACAATGCAATAAATGAAGTATATACAAACCGTCTGAAAGACATTGAAGAATGGAAAGACGTAAGTATAGCTGCACATGGCCATTAATTTCTTACATTTGATGTTAGACTTTTAATCCTAAAATCATGAATTCAAATGCTTTAACATCAGAAACAAGATTTGCAGCTATTGATGAAAAAAACGTTGCATATCGCCAGTTTGGAAAAGGAAATCCCTTGTTTTTTGTGAACCGCTTCAGAGGAATAATGGAGACTTGGGATCCTTTATTTTTGGATAAACTAGCAGAAAATAATACAATTATTCTATTCGATTATCCGGGAATCGGAAGTTCGGAAGGAGATCTTCCACTGCATGTGACAGAAGTTGCAGCTACCGTTCCGCAATTGGCAGATTATCTTGGTATTGAAAAATTTAATGTCTTGGGTTGGTCTTACGGTGGACTGATTGCACAAACCGTGATGTTCCAAAACTTAGACAGAGTAATGAAGACCGTTTTAATTGGGACAAATCCGCCCGGTGACAATGAAATTCCGATTGAACAGGTGTTTTTCGACCATGCATTGAAACCTGTCAACGATCTTGAAGATGAGTACTATTTATTCTTCGAACCCGCTTTGGAAAGCAGCAAAAGAGCAGCAGAGGAATCTCATAAAAGAATCGGACAAAGATTGGATCCAAGCCTGATTCCGTCGACGATGGAGGTATTTGAGAGGTATTTTTCTGGAACGGCAAGTTTTAAAGAAGATGCGCTCAATTTCCGTGAAAAATATAAGACCTTGGAAACGCCTGTCTTAGTCCTTTCCGGAGATCATGACATTAGTTTTGCGACAGATAATTGGTTTCCGTTGTTGCAAAATGCTCCGAGTATTCAGCATATTATTCTGCATGGATCGGGACATGGGCCGCAACATCAGTTTCCTGAATTATCGGCAGGTTATATCAATTTATTTTTAGCTCAAATTTAATTTTAAATTTTAATGAAACATTATAAAACCATTACAGAACTTCACGCAGGAAATCGTTGGGATGCACCTCAAAATCCACTTTTTGGAATGGTTGGCTGTCTTTCTACCTGCACGTTGGGAAATCAAAAATTTACCACAAATTCATATATTATTGCTTTTAAAAAGATAAAATCGGGTATTTTCATGTACGGAAAAACTCCTTACGATCATGACAATGGATGCATGTTTTTTGCAAAACCCAGACAAATCATTGAAATGATTGATCTTAAATTTGAAGAAAGAGGATTTATGCTAATGATTGACCCCGATTATCTTAGCGGTCACGAATTATTTAAATCTATCGATCTACACGGTTTTTTTGATTATGAAATGGATGAAGCGATTCACCTCTCTCCAAAGGAAGAAGAGATTATTTTGGAACTACATGAAAAAATTGAAACCGAATATTACAACAATCCCGATGAATACAGCCGTGAAATTATTTTAAGTCATGTTTCATCTATTTTAAAATATTCTGAGCGATTTTATAAAAGACAGTTTATCGATCGTGCCCAGAAATCCGGAAAAATGACAACCAAATTCAATGAAGTGTTGAAAAATTATGTGGTTGAAGGAAATTTGGAGAAAATCGGACTTCCAAATGTTGGGTTTATCGCTGAACAACTCGCTATTTCTCCACGTTATTTAAGTGATTTACTGAAACAGGAATCCGGAAAAACAGCGATCGAACTGATCCATATTTTCCTGATTTCAGAAGCGAAAAATTTACTGCGAATCGGCGAAAAAGGAGTAACAGAGATTGCTTATGAATTAGGCTTCGAAAATGCTTCTTATTTTACAAGACTTTTCAAAAAACAAACAGGTATGAATCCTTTGGAATTCAGGAAAACAAGTTTGAATTAAATCTAATTTTTATCATCGTTTATTAAAATCTTCTGTGAGAAATTGCAGGAGATTTTTTTATTTGATTATTAAATATTAAAAACAAAAAAAACTGGAAATTAAGAATTTATATCTTCTCATTTCCAGCTTTCTATCTTTAATATTTTATAAAATTAATCTAATGGCTTTCTGCCCGTAATAATATTATAAAGAATTACAATAATGGCGATTACCAATAAGACGTGAACTAAATAACCTGTGCTGATGCCCGGAACGATATTAAGCATTCCCAATAGCCATACTACGATACAGATGACTGCGACTAACCATAATATACTTCTCATAACTATAATATTTTAAGTGATTTGATTTATTATATACACATACTGTGCCTTTTTTACCAAAACAACTTAAAAATAGATACCACAAAATTAATTATGATTGAAATTTTTCAATTTTAAGGCTTTAAATTACAGCAATCCAAAATGAACTAAGGTCTTTTCAATTCCGTCATTATCAACATCTTCGGCGATATAATCTGCGATTTCTTTTACATTGTCGTTGGCGTTTCCCATAGCTACACCGATTTTTGTAAATTTTAACATTGTAATATCATTTCCTCCATCACCAAAAGCCATCGTTTCTGAAACATCAATTCCAAAATGATTGCAAAAAATTTCAATTCCGATTTGTTTGCTGATTCCACCAGGATTTACATCTGCAAAAAGAGGAGTCCATCTTGAAGCTGTAGAATTGGGCATTACATTTTTCATGAATTCTTCCTCGGCTTCTGGTCTAAGAAAAATATTCGCCTGAAGTACATTTTCTGTATCAATATTTTCTTTATCGTGAATGGGAGGAACTGGCAGATTGACATGAGCATACATTCCCACAACTTCAGGTGTCGCATCATTAATTTCTACCTTGTCTTCATACATTAATGAAAAACTTAAAGGAGAATTTTCAGTATAATTTACTAAACTTTGGATATCATTTGAATCAATAGTCTTTTTAGATAAAATTTTACCGTCTGTGGTCGCGCAATATCCACCGTTAAATGTAATAAATCCGTCAAAATCAATATGGGAAATATGAGCTAAAGTATTAATGGAACGTCCCGTTGCAACAATAACTTTTACGCCTTTTTCACGAAGTTTTTTAATGGAATTTTGAGTAGACTTTGGGATTTTTCCTGTTTTAAAACTGATTAAAGTTCCGTCGATATCGAAGAACACCGCTTTAATGGGTGAAGAATTTTCTATAATATTCATGATTTGTATAGTGAGAAATAATTATTTTTTGTCTAACAAATTTACAATAATATTTGTTTTGATTAATGGTTTAACCTTTTATATATTTATTAAATTTGATTAAAGAAAATACAAAGTGAGACCTTCAAATACCAAACATCAGGAATTTGCACCACCTCAGGAATTAAATGATATTATCAAATGTTTTTGGTACAATGACAGCAATTTTGGAAAGGAAGAGACCAATTTTGAAGTAATTCCTGATGGATATGCGGAAATTATTTTTCATTTTGGAAACGGCTGCAGCATTTTACAGGACGGGATTTTGCAGAAATTGCCTTCGCCGTTTTTGGTAGGTTTGCTCGATCAGCCCGTTCATTTTCATACAAAAGGGTGTTTACAAATTCTTGCAATACGATGTTTTCCATGGACGGTTTTTGATTTATTAAATCTAAATTCTAATAAAAATAATGTTCACACTTTTGAGCATCCCATAGCAAAACTTCATACTATATTATATGATTGCATTAAAAATGATAATATTGAAAAAGCCATTAATCATCTAAAAGAATATTTTTCACAAGCACCAATTTCCACAGAAAGCCTTCTTTATAAAGCAGGAATTGCAATGCGAAAAGCCAATGGAACAATGCCTGTTAATCAAATCGCAGACGCAGCACATTCCACAATTCGGACATTGGAAAGAAAGTTCAAACAATTTTCCGGACACACTTTGAAAGAGGTTTCAGGTTTAATGCGATTTGAGCAAATTCGAAACCGACTTTGGACAAATCCTGAATCCAATCTTGCAGAATTGGCTGTTGAGTTCGGTTATTCCGATCAGGCTCATTTAACTAAAGAATTCAAAAAATATACGGGAACAACACCGGCTGCATTTGCTCGAAAAGCAAAAAAAGAGAAAATTAACGATCATGATTTTGTCGCATTTATACAATCCTAAGCGATAACGTTTTCAGAATTTTGCTGTTAGATTAATACAATAATAATGAACAACAATTTACTGAACAATAAAAAAATAGCCATTATCGGTGCTGGACCTGTAGGCTTAACGATGGCAAGATTATTACAACAAAATGGAGTAGAAGTCACTGTTTTTGAAAGAGATAAAAATCCGGAAGCAAGAATTTGGGGTGGAACTCTGGATCTTCATAAACAATCTGGACAGAAAGCGATGATCAAAGCCGGTTTGCTTGAAAAATATTACAAAACCGCAATGCCTATGGGTATAAATATTGCCGATGAAAAAGGTAATATTTTAACTTCAAATGAAATTACCCCAGAAAATCAATATGATAATCCTGAAATTAATAGAAATGATTTAAGACAAATTTTAATAAATAGTTTAAAAAATAAAACTGTAGTTTGGGACAGAAAACTAATTTCTTTGGAAGAAAATCATGGAAAATGGTTGTTGAAGTTCGAAAATAGGCCTGATGAAACTGCTGATTTTGTGATCGTTGCAAACGGAGGAATGTCTAAGGCGCGAAGTTATGTAACAGATTCTCAAATTGAAGAAACAGGAACAATAATTATTCAGGGAGATATTCCTCTGCCAAAAATCAATTGTCCTGAGTTTTTTGAATTATGTGACGGCAAAAGATTGATGGCTGCGCATGATGGAAATTTACTCGTCGTAAATCCATGTAATAATGATGCATTATCATATGGTTTGATTTTTAAAAAACCTGAAAACTGGAATTCTGAAATTAAACTAAATTTTGAAAATCCTACCGAAGTTTCTGATTATATTATCAATAAAATGCAGAATTGGGACGAAATTTATTTCAATTTGTTCCGTTCAACCAAATTTTTCGTCGGTCTTCCTACAAGAAAACTTCTACTAGATCAAACCTGGAAGATAAATCGACCTTTACCCATCACGTTGATTGGCGATGCTGCACATTTGATGCCACCATTTGCCGGACAAGGCGTCAACACTGGTTTATTGGATGCTTTAATTTTATCTGATAACCTTTTAGAAAAAGACTTTAATACGATTGATGAAGCTATCTTCAATTATGAAAAGCGAATGTTTCAATATGCTTTAGAAGCTCAAAAACAATCAAGTGAAAATGAGATTGCAATGCGAGATCCCGATTTTTCATTTGTGAAATTTATGAATCAATATTAAAACTATTATTAAAAATTTTCTAAAACTCATAAGGTACAATTCTTGTAACATTTCTCGTACACCACAAAATATTTTATTATGAAAAATCAAGAAGAAATATCAGTATTGAATGATTTACTGCATATTACCAATGACCGTATTCAAGGATTTGAGAAAGTTGAAGGAAAAGTTTGGGAAAAATATCCCGATGTAAAAGATGATTATGACCGAATGATTACGCAATCTAAAGTGATGAAAAATGAACTCATCAATTTAATAATAGAAAATGGAGGTGATGCGGAAGATTCACCATCTGTTGCAGGAATCCTTCATAGAGCATGGATTGATGTGAAAAATTCTTTTACAATCGGAAGTATCGAAGAATCGACACTGGAAAATGTAATTTTTGGCGAAAAAGCGGCAATTGACACCTATCAAGATGCTATTGATAAAGGTGAATTTAACGAAAAAAGTTTATCCATTGTTTCCGAACAGCTTAAAAATATCAAGGATTCTTATCATCAATTTAAGGGAAAAAGCATTTACAAAAACAAAGATTAAATTTTTGTTTATTGAAAAATTCTTAATCTATATTCTATTTTAAAGCCTCTGTATAAGGGGTTTTAATTTTTAGAATAATTAAAAAAACAGAGCAATACACAAAGGTAGGGAATGGTATTAAAATTATTCGTACATTAGTGAAATATTAAATCATAAATTATTATAATCATGAAAAACTTAAAAAAACTTGACAGGAATCAATTAAAAACCATTTCAGGGGAAGGCTTACTCGATGATCTTATTGGTACTTTAGATATTCTGGATCCTGTTGTAAAGCCAATTGTTAATACTGTAAATAATGTTTTTTGTACTCTTGAATGTATTACAAATGGGGTCGTTCAGATAAAATTACTGCCTTGTGGATCAACTTGTTAAGACTGGCATTTTAATAAATTGGCAAAATTTGATTTACTTCAACATAAGACAGAGTCTGTTCTAAAAAATACAGATTATATATTATTTTTGATTATTTGCAAATCAGTAAAACGTTAACCAAAAAAGAATATAATTATGAAAAATTTAAAAAAATTAGACAGAAACGAATTGAAAACTATTAATGGTAGTGGTTTGCTTGATGATCTTTTAGGAACTGTATCAGGTGCTGTTACCACAGTAGTAGGTATAGTAGGTATTACTGTATGCAACGTACAATGTATGGTAAATGGTATCATACAAATAAAACTATTACCTTGTGGATCAACTTGCTGATTAAATAATAACAATCAAATTTATAAGCCGTTCAATAGAACGGTTTTTTTTGTGCTTAAAATTTAAAAAATTACACAAAAGGAAAAAAGTACAATTATCAGGCACTTTTATGCTTTATATTGGACTGCAATACGCCATACCTTTGTCTCATAAAAATAAAACAAAAAATATATTCATTATGAAAACAACATTTATTAAAGGTATCGCCTTAACAGCAATCACAATTTTAAGTTTAAATTCAAGTGTATTTGCACAACAAAATCCGGCTTCACAAGATCCAAACATCGGAAAAGAAACCAGAGACTTTTTAAAAGTTCTAAACAGCGGAGACGGAAAACCACTGGAAACATTAGCTCCGAAAGATGCAAGATTGGTTTTGGTGGGCGCACAAAAATCTGTAAACTTCGATTACTCGGATATTGAAGAATCTGAAAAAACCATCACTCAAGACGGTCAAACCATAAAAATTCATATTGTAAAGCCAAAAGGAGCAAAAGCAGGACTTCCCGTTTTTATGTTTTTCCACGGTGGAGGATGGGTTTTGGGAGACTTCCCGACTCACAAAAGATTGGTAAGAGATTTAGTTGTAAACAGTGGAGCAGTGGCGGTTTTCCCAGATTATACACCATCTCCTGAAGCAAAATTTCCGGTGGCGATTAACCAGGCTTATGCAGCGACAAAATGGGTGGCTCAAAATGGTAAAGCAATCGGCGTAAATTCAGATAAATTAGCAGTCGTTGGAAACAGTGTTGGCGGAAATATGGCTGCAGTTGTAGCTTTGATGGCAAAAGATAAAAATGGACCGAAAATTTCTCAACAAATCCTTTTATGGCCGGTAACAGACTCTGATTTTTCAAGAGCATCTTACACAAAATTTGCTCAGGAAAGATTCTTAACAACTCCTTTGATGAAATGGATGTGGGACAATTATTTACCTGATCTTGATGCCAGAAAAAACAAGTATGCATCTCCATTACAGGCTTCTCTAAGCGAGTTGAAAGACCTTCCTCCAACGCTTATTCAGGTTGCAGAAAACGATATTCTTCATGATGAAGGTGTTGCTTACGGAAGAAAATTAGACGATGCAGGTGTACCTACAACAGTCGTAGAATATAAAGGATTTATCCACGATTACGGAATGTTGAATCCATTGGCACACATTCCTGCTGTGAAAGAATCTGTTCTTGATGCGGCTTCAACGTTAAGAAGAGCTTTATTTACAAAGTAGTTTTTAACATAGTTTTTTTCGAAATTCCTGTCAGTTTTTTGGCGGGAATTTTTTGTTTTTTTTATTTGAAGCTTATCCCGCTTGAAATTTATGCTGAGCCTGCCGAAGTACTGTATCTTTTGGGTTACGGCTTCCACTTCGTTCCAGCCGTAACCAAAAGAATGTCGTTTCAATCGGGACTTGGCGACAATTATTCATTCAACATTAAAAAATATGTATGTAGCAAATCGTGTCAAGATTTTAAGCCTTGACAAGTTTAGTTAGCTAATTAATTAAAGAATCAAAAAAGAAAAAAATCCAAACTTGGCTTAAACTGTATAATTTTTGTCCTTTGCGACTACACAACAAATTAATACTTTTACAAAGTAAAATCGGAATATGGAAAACGATACAAAAATTCAGAAGAAAAAGATTCTCGTTGTCGCAATGACGGGGAATACGCTCCTTTATTTGGCAGGACCAACAGACGTATTCTTTCATGCGAATAAATATTTACAGGACTACGGAATCGAAAACGGATATGAAGTTTTTGTCGTTTCACCGACTTTTTCAAAAAAAATAAAAACCGAAACAGGCATTTCTATTGATTGTCAATACGCTGCAATGGATTTTAATGATGAAATCGATACAATCATTATTGCCGGAAACGATTTTACAGAAACAGGTCAATCCAGCTTTAATGACTTTTATGATTGGTTATCAACAAGAAACAAGCAAAATACACGAAGAATTGCTTCTATTTGTGGTGGTGCATTTGCTTTGGCTAAAACAGGAAAACTGGAAGGTCGAAAAGCCACAACGCATTGGTATTTAGCCGAAAGAATGAAGAAATCTTATCCAAATATTAAAGTTAATTCCAATCCCTTTTATATTAATAGTGACGACGGACACATTTTTACATCAGCCGGAGTTACAACAGGAATCGACCTTTCAATTGCTTTAGTAGAAAATGATTTCGGAAAAGATGTTGCCATAAAAGTTGCCCGAAAATTGGTGTTTTATTTAAACAGACCCGGTTTACAATCACAATTCGGAAGTTTGGTTTCAGAATATGATTCGGGACATATTGCTCAAAAAGCACAAACCTGGCTGAACGAACATCTGCATGAAAGACTTGATGTAAACCAAGTTGCAGATCATATGAACATGAGTCCAAGAAATTTCACAAGAGTTTTCACCAAACAAACCGGAATTTCTCCAGCAAAATTTATCGAAAAACTGAGGGTAGAAAAAGCCCGTAAATATTTGGAAAACACGGATATGCCAATTGAAAGAATTGCCGAAGAATGTGGTCTTGGAGGATTGGTTTCTATGAGGAGGACATTCCTAAGACATTTACTGACAACACCTTCCGATTACAGAAGAGCTTTCCAATCTGCAAAATATCCTGATATGAATAATTTATTGGAAACTGTGGATTCCTAAATCGCAATTAAATTTTATTGAAATGAATTCAAAACACTGATTAACAATTTAGTGTAAAGGATTATTCATGCCTAAATTTTCAAAAAAACCTGATGAATTCGAATGGTAAAAACCAGTCGAGATGATATTGTATTTTTATTATGTTTAGAAGAAATTTACTGATTATTACCGTGCTTTTAGCAGCCGTAATGGAGCTTATAGACGCCACCATCGTAAA
Organism: Chryseobacterium sp. MMS23-Vi53; assembly: GCF_047651245.1. Classification (NCBI taxonomy): domain Bacteria; kingdom Pseudomonadati; phylum Bacteroidota; class Flavobacteriia; order Flavobacteriales; family Weeksellaceae; genus Chryseobacterium; species Chryseobacterium sp. MMS23-Vi53. The sequence continues at coordinate 410,924 of NZ_CP180265.1, forward strand.
TGTTGCGCTCTCGCACATGAGTGGAAATTTAGGAGCAACCATTGAAGATACTTCTTGGGTTGTTACGTCGTATTCTATTGCAAATGTGATCATTATTCCGATCACAAGTTTTTTAACAGCAAAACTTGGCCGGCGAAATTATTACATCGGATCGATCGTCATTTTCACAATTTGTTCCGTCATGTGTGGGCTTTCGAATGATATTTGGACGCTTGTTTTCTTTAGATTTATTCAAGGATTGGGCGGTGGGGCTTTACTTTCTGTTTCACAAGCGGTTATTTTTGAGCAGTTTCCGAAAGAAAAACAAGCCGTTGCCGGAGCCATTTTCGGAATCGGAGTTTTTACAGGTCCTACAATCGGGCCAACTTTGGGAGGTTATATCGTGGATCATTTTTCATGGCCATGGATTTTCTTTGTGAATATTCCGGTGGGAATTATCGCGATTATTTCTTGCATTATTCTATTAACCGAACCGCTTCAAAAACCTATTGTTAAAAAAATCGATTGGACAGGAATCGTTTTATTAGCCATCGGAATCGGAACCTTACAAACCGTTTTGGAAAGAGGAGAAACCGAAGATTGGTTTGCAACAGGATATATTGTTTGGTTTACGATTATTTCAATTATTTCACTGTCGATGTTTATTTATTGGGAACTCAATATTGAAAATCCGGTTGTTGATTTAAGTGTTTTAAAAAGTAAAACCTTGAGTATCGCAGCCATTTTAACATTCATTACAGGAGTAGGATTGTACAGTTCGATTTTCATTACACCCATTATTGCCCAGCGATTGCTCGGTTTTACACCTTTGCAAACGGGAGAAATCATGCTTCCCGGAGCGGTACTCGCTGTTTTAGCTTTAATACTTTCCGGAAGATTGATGCAAAAAGGACTTTCGCCTGTATTTATCGTAGCTGCAGGATATATTTTGTTTATCTATTTCAATTGGCACATGGCTCATATGAGTTTGGATGCTTCGGCAGAATATATTGCTTTTTCATTGATCTTCAGATCGGTTGGAATGGCATTTTTAGCAGTTCCTTTAACGACTTTAGCGGTTTCTTCGCTCGAGCCAAAAGATATTCCTCAAGGGGCAGCGCTTAATAATATGATGCGACAATTGGGCGGCTCGTTTGGAATTTCCGTGATCAATACTTATTATGTAAGGAGAACTTGGGCGCACCGAAACGATCTTGTTTCGAATTTGACTTACACCGATCAAAGTGTGATGGAACGGATCAACAATTTTGTTAAATATTTTGTGGCGAAAGGTTTTGCGTATAATGATGCCTATTCAAAAGCAATTGCTTTGCTCGAAGCTCAGGTTGTAAAACAGACCTCAATGTTGAGTTATCTTGATGCCTTTTATGCTTTGGGAGCGTGTTTCGCTTTAACGATGCCTCTTTTATTATTTGTGAGAATGAAGAAAAAATCTCCGAACGCACAAAAAGTAGTCATTTCAGATCATTAATTATTTTTAATCTTAATTTCAAAAATTATGAATATTATTCTTAATCATTTTAAAGAGCCCCATTTAGTGATATTAATTTTCAAACAGTCTCAAAATTTTAATACTAAAGAATTTAATGCTCATAAAAATTATTATAAAAATTTAAAAGGTTTTGTAGAAGCAGTTTATTACGGTAAAGTAATGAATGACAATTCAATAGGAGTCATCATCCGCTCATCCTGCGCCGATGATTTTGAAAAAATAATAGAAAACGATCCCGCTGTGAAATCAAATATTTTTCATTTACAGCAAATTATTCCATTGACAGACAATTTTATAGAAAATAGTAAACTAAAACCTTCTTATCAAAGTTGATAAGAAGGTTTTTATTCATTAAAATGATTAAATATTTCTGATCGTACCTCCATCAACTCTCAACAACGCACCGCTTACATAATCCGCAAAAGGACTTGATAAATAACAAACTGCCGCCGCAATTTCTTCAGGTCTTCCGAATCTTCCTGTATCATTTGGAACTATATTTTTTACAGCATTTTTCTCGATTTCAGTAAAATCTGTTCCCCAATTATTTTCAGGAGCTGCACTCATCAACCATTTTTCAACGCTTTCGTTCATAATAGCACCCGGAGAAACGACGTTTGAGGTAATTCCTGTTTCTTTAAGTTCTCTCGCCAATGAAACCGAGAGATTGTGTCTCGCCGCCAAAGTTGCATTGTAATGAGGCTGTTCTTTAATTGGCTGAATTCCCAAACCACCGCCAATATGAATCATTCGCCCCCATCCTAATTCTTTCATTTGCGGAAGAATCCTGTGAATCATTCTTATATAAGATACAACATTTGCATTATAGACCTCTAACCAGTCGTTCGATGTTGTATCTTGCCAAGAAGTATGCTTATAAAATCCTGCATTGTTCACAAGAATATCTATTTTTCCACCTTTTAATGCCTGTTCTGCAACTTTATCTGCGCCTTCATCGGTCGTTAAATCCCCAATAGCAACATCTGCTTTCCCATTATTTTGATTAATGAAATCCGCAACTTGGTTTGTACGCTCAACATTTCTACCGTGAACAATCACTTCTGTACCTTCATTTGCCAGCATTTTTACGATAGCCTCTCCCAATCCTGCGCTTGAACCCGTTACCAAAGCTCTTTTTCCTTTTAACTGTAAATCCATTTTCTTGTATTTTTAAAACAGTACAAATGTATAGACAGCTTTCAGGCAATTACTTATATAAAAAGCTCAAATTACTTTGTTGAGAAGCTCGTTTCTAATAATTTTATGCATTGAAACCTCCGTCCACAGTGATAAATGTACCTGTAATATAGCTGCTGTTTTCACCAGCAAGGAAGGCAACTGCATTTGCAATATCCTCGCCTTTGCCATATTCTCCGCTTGCCAAACGAGTTCTAAGGAAATCTGCAAACTCCGTATTGTCAGGATTCATATCTGTATTGATTGGACCTGGCTGAACTAAATTCACCGTAATTTTTCGTGAACCTAAATCCCTTGCAAGCCCACGAGTGAAACCTTGTAAGGCCGATTTGCTCATGGTATAAAGTGTAGTTTGAGGTCCGATTGCGTTTTCCGCCATATTGCTTCCGATTGAAATGATTCGACCTCCTTCCGGCATATGTTTTACAGCTTCCTGAGAACCTAGAAAAACAGCTCTCACATTCACATCCATTGTAAATTGATAATCTTCCAGTGTGTAATCTACAAAATCTTTTCCGACATAAATTCCGGCGTTATTTACTAGAATATCTATTTTTCCGAATTGTTTTACTGTATTTTCAATAACATTTTTTAAATCGGTAGGGTTGGAGCTGTCTGCTGCTAAAGCAATTGCTGTTCCTCCATTATTCTTAATTTCGTTAGCTAATGCTTCCGCTTTTTCTGCAGAACTTTGATAAGTAAAAACAACATTTGCTCCCTCTTCAGCAAGTTTACGAGTGATAGCAGCACCGATTCCACGAGATCCACCTGTTACGATAGCGATTTTGTTTGATAAATTTTTCATTCTTTTTTTATGCAAATTTAAATCGGAATAATTAAATTTGTAAGTACTGATAAAATTGTTAAGTACTAACAAAAAAGTAAGAAATGAGAAAAACAACATCCACAAACTCTCTTAATGAAAAACTTATTAATGAAACCTGCGGAATGGCAAGATCTTTAAGCATCATTGGAGGACGATGGAAACCTGCAATCCTGTGCAGACTCAATAATTATACAATGCGCTACAGTGAATTAAAAAAATCCATTGAAGGTATTTCTGAGCGTATGTTGGTGGCGCAGCTCAGAGAATTGGAGGAAGATCAGATTATCGAAAGAATCGTATATGCTGAAGTTCCGCCACGCGTAGAATATAAAATGACAGAACTGGGAAAAACAATGGAACCGATGTTGAAAGCAATGTCCGACTGGGGAAATATGCACCGCGAAAAGGTGGAGAAACTGCCTTCGGAGTTAGTTGATTAAAATAAATTTAGAAATACAGTGATAGTCTTTATATAAATTATGTAAAGACTTTTTTTATTCCCATAAATTAGATTCATAGAAAATTTCACACTGAATAATCTTTTCAAAAAATCTTCATTTTTTAAACCCTTTTTAATTCTTTTTTTCTTCAAAAAATTTCAACTTTTCTTCGCCGAAACTTCAGATCACGAAAATTTTAGACTGATTTAAAGAAAAATTAGTAAAAAATTTACCCTAAAAATTCCTTATAGTGTGAATTTTTTTCTATTTTTATTTAAGATTCGTATCGCTTCGCAAAATAAATTTAACATTAAAAAATCCCACTCTGGTGAATGTTAAAAATTTTAACATAAAGAAAATCAATAAGATAAACTAGGGAATGGAATTCGCAATAAATAACGTTTATATTAATGAAATATTAACTTATAAAAATATTTTAAGATTTTTTTCAAAATTATTTTGCCATATTATAATTATTCATATATTCGTGATGTATTAATCAAACAAATATTACATTCATGAAAAATTTAAAGAAATTAAACAGAGACGAGTTAAGAACTATTTCAGGAGCTGGACTTCTTGATAACGTTTTAGGTGTTGTAAACGGTACTGTAGGTACAGTTGGAGGCATCGTAAATGGTGTTGGAGGTGTAGTAGGTGGAGTAGTAAATGGTGTTGGTTCTACACTAGGTGCTACTGTAAACGGAACTGTTACTGTTTTAGAAAACGGATTGTGCCAAGTACAGTGTGTACTAAACGGAGTTATCTCTGTACATGTATTATCTTGTGGTGCAGCTTCTTGCTAGTCTGAAAAAACAAGTATCGTAAGGTACAGCCGCTCTAAAAAGGGCGGCTTTTTTTATGTTTCTTTATATTTTAGAAATCAAAAATAACATAAATATGAAGCATTAGACTTTATCAAGCATGAAATTCTAGTGCTTTAATTTTAAAAATATTTTTCTATAAAATCTTTGAGCATTTGCAAAACTCCAACAGAAAAATAAAAGTTAAAAAATCAAAAAAACAATCACATATTTCAATAAAAGGTGAATACGGCAAGCAATTTGTATCCAAAAACCTGAATTTACTAAAAGATCACCAAACAATTTGAAATATGAAAATAACATTCTACCATGCCATGATTGCATCTGCATTTCTATTTGCAGGATGCACAGACAGTATCGATGAAAATCCCTCGGAAACCGAGCAGGGAACAGGACTTCCACCTGTAGAAACCAATCCGGCGAATACAAATTATCAGCCTGCTTTTGCCGGACAAACCAGAGTAAACGGAGTAAAAACAACCACACCTTACCAAAGCACGGTCTTAACAAGTTCTCTTGCGGCACCTTGGGGAATCACAAGTTTACCCGACGGAAGATTATTAATTACCGAGAAAGGCGGAACAATGAGAATTGTAACCACAACAGGAACTTTAAGTAGCGCTATTACAGGAATTCCATCCGTAAATTCTTCGGGACAGGGTGGTTTGTTGGGAATAACAATCGATCCTCAATTTACCTCGAACAGAATGATTTACTGGGTTTTCTCAGAAAATGTAGCCGGAGGAAATCAAACTTCTGTTGCCAAAGGAAAATTATCCGCTTCTGAAACAAGTATCGAAAATCCAACCGTTATTTTTAGAGCAAATCCTTCCGCAAATGTAGGAACACTGCATTATGGCGGTCGAATTTTATTTGACAATACAGGGAATTTATTGGTAAGTACAGGAGAACGTTCAGATCTTTCGACCCGACCTCTTGCGCAATCGGTTACCGCTGCTTTGGGTAAAGTTCTTAGAATTACAAAAGATGGTACACCGGCATCCGGAAATCCAACTTTTTCACAATCAGGAGCTTTGCCGGAATTGTATAGTATGGGACATAGAAATCCGCAAGGATTGGCAATTCATCCTGTGACGGGAGAGTTGTGGGAAAGTGAGCACGGTCCTAGAGGTGGTGACGAGATCAATCGTGTACAGGGCGGAGCAAATTACGGTTGGCCAACCATCACTTACGGAATCGAGTACAGCGGCGCAACTATCGGAAACGGTGTTCAGCAACAGGTTGGAATGCAACAACCTGTTTATTATTGGGATCCTGTAATTTCTCCAAGTGGTATTACTTTTTATAAAGGAAACAATATTCCGGAGTGGCAGAATAATCTTTTCATTGCCGCTTTAAGTGGGAAACACATTGCAAGATTGGTCATCGAAAACAACGTTGTAAAAGGCGAGGAAAGACTTTTAGCAGATGAAAACCAGCGTTTCAGAGACATTACACAAGGAACGGACAATAATTTGTATGCTGTAACCGACGAGGGAAGATTGTATAGAATTCGTAAACAGTAATTTAGTTTTCATCATAAAATACAAGGAGACTTTTTTTAGAAGTCTCTTTTTTTATGGGAATTTAGCAGATTAATTTATTTTTTATTTGAAGCTTTTTCCAGCTATCCACTCATACTCCTCACGCCAACACTTTCCAGCACCTAAAACCCTCCAGCTTTCCAACGCCTGTTGCGGGGTAACCGTTACTATCTGGGCTAGGAACTCGCGACTGTTAAATTTGAAGATCGTACTAAAAAGATAACTTCATTACTTGGGAAACACTTCCACAATAATAAATGACTTTCACCCTAGCCCCGATTGTAGAGAAAATCCCGCAATGGAGCGGCGGAGCGAAGCGTAGCCGCGTAATGAGGAATTGCAACGGAAAGCGGGATTAAGCTCCAAATAAAAAGTTAAAAATTTTAATTAAATCATCAAAAAACGTAAATTAATCCTTACGAAATGTACAGAAATCAAGCCTTGTTAAATATTTCCGGATATTTCTCTTAACAGATTATTATAAAGCTATTTAACTAAATCAAAATCATTTAATTATGAAAAAAAGTGCCGGAATTTTATTATTTAAAAGAATTAAAAATCAGTTTTTCTATTTTCTGGTGCATCCGGGAGGACCTTTTTGGAAGAATAAAGATATAGGTGCATGGTCGATTCCCAAAGGAGAGATTGATGAAAATGAAGATTTTTTAACCCGCGCATTAATTGAATTTGAAGAAGAAACAGGACAATCCATCAAAGGAGATTTTATAGAATTATCACCGATTAAACAAAAAGGCGGAAAAACCGTTTATGCATGGGCTGTTGAAGGCAATATTGAAGTGCAAGGACTTTTTAGTAATACAATACAAATCGAATGGCCGCCAAGATCCGGAAAGTTTATGGAAATTCCGGAAGTCGATCGTTGGGAATGGTGTAAATCCGATGAAGCGAAAGAAAAAATAAATATTGCTCAGGTAAAATTTATTGAAGAATTAGAAGAATTGTTAAAAATTTAAACATTATAATCATAGTTCTTTTACCATTCTAAAAGTTAAATTAATACGAGGTTTCATTGATTTTGTAGATTTTGCAATGCGATGTTCCCAATCCACCTGAAGATTGCCCTTCATAATGAGCAACGACCCATTTTGTAGAGCCAGACTGTATTTTTGACGATGATCATCAACTTTTCTGAAATCAAAATTCCGAACCTGTCCGAGACTTATGGAAGCAATAACAGGACGATTTCCCAATTCGCTTTCTTTATCTCGATGCCAAGCTACAGAATCGTTCCCGTCGCGATATAAATTCAGCAAAACAGAATTGAATTTGTAGCCGGAACTGTCTTCAATTTTTTGTTTTAAACCTAGTAATTCTGGTAGCCAGGGATTTACGGCAAATTGACTTCCTCCTAATTTATAGGACTTTTCACTATCTCCAAACCAAGCTGTGAGTCGGGGAGTGATGACCATTTTGTCATACATTTTTTGTGTTCTTTGCTCCCATGAAACTGAATTTAATAATTTATCAAATAATAGATCAGCTTTATCTTGAGACAGAAAATGCTCCGTATATTCCAACAAGTCGGTCGGAAATCGGAAAAATTCATCTGGGTTAAATAAATTAAGCTGATCCATAAAAATGATTATTTATTTTCTTTTTTAAAACTCACAACTTGAAATTCATCATTCGAGCAATATTTTTTACAACTTTCATCATTAAAATTGTCCGGATTTTTCAGAAAATCTTCAATGTATCTTGTACTTTCCTCTGTATCAGCAGGAGAAATGATCAAATGAAAATTTTCTAAAACATTTTCGTCCGCATTTTTCAGTGATTCTTTTTTGTGTTGTAAAGCTTCTTGGTAATTCATAAAATTATTTTTCAAAGATTAATCTTCCGTCAAAAGGTTCACTCCAAACTACAAAAAGGCTTTCATCATGTCTGTTAACTTCTGCCTGAATGATTTCATATTCTCCATCATCCTTTTTTCTTTCAATTATAAGATCAGATCCTTCCCCGATTTCTTTCATGCTGAATTCGATTTGATACCTATCGCCATCCTGCACGAATTCATCTTTATTAAAATTTTTAGTTGCCATAATATATTATTTAAACATAAAATGAATAAACTATGCCAATTGTATTTAATAGAGCCTAATTTTATTTAAATTATTAAGTATTAAATTTTTTTGAATTAAATTGATGGAATAATTCTTGTCGCATTATAAAAACAAACTTTTTAGCATGAAAATAGCAACTTATAACGTAAATGGAGTGAATGGAAGATTACCCGTTTTACTAAAATGGTTAAAAGAATCCCAACCCGACATTGTCTGTCTTCAGGAATTGAAAGCTCCGCAGGAACGTTTTCCGCTTAAAGAAATCAATGACGCAGGGTATCAGGCGATTTGGAAAGGACAGAAAAGTTGGAACGGGGTTGCCATTCTTTCAAAAGATCATGAAATTGTTGAAGTTCAGAATACTTTGCCAGGTGACGATGAAGATGTACAGAGCCGTTATTTGGAAGCCATTATCGATCAAATGGTGATTTGCTGTCTTTATCTCCCGAACGGAAACCCTTATCCGGGATCGAAATTTGATCATAAATTAAGTTGGATCAAACGTTTACAAAAACGAACCAGTGAACTAATAAAAATGGAACTTCCCGCCATAATTATCGGAGATTTTAATATAATTCCTACAGAAATTGATGTTTATAAGCCTGAACGTTGGGAAAATGATGCGCTTTACAGAATGGAAGTGAGAAAAGCATATCAACAATTAATAAAAAAAGGCTGGCTGGATTCTATCCGAACTTTGTATCCGGACGAAGTGGTCTACACGTTTTGGGATTATCTTTACAAAGCCTACGACCGAAATGCAGGAATCAGACTGGATCACATTTTATTGAGTCCATATTTAAGTTCCGCCCTGCAATCGGGAGGTGTGGATAAGCACGTTCGCGGTTGGGAAAAGAGTAGTGATCATGCGCCTGTATGGATTGAATTGAAAAAATAATTCTAATTCGCATATGCAGATTTGATCTGAAAAACATTCATTCCCTCGATTTTATTATTGGCTGTATTGTAAATAATTTCTACGCTAAAATAGGAAACTTCATACAAAACATACTTTAGTGTGTCAGAAATTCTTTCATTCATCACACGTCCCTGATTGATCACAAAATTGCACTGATCCTGATTTGGAAGATTTTTAAAATCATAATAAGAAATATCCATAGTCGTTTAATTTTTTAATAGTTTGCTTAATAATTCTTATACAATTTAATGACCAAATTACTTATGAAATAAAAATTTTAACATTAATTTTTCCACAATTTGCACTTTTGTGGTATGAAGGTTTTTATTTTTCTTTCAAGTCTTTATTAATCTGTTTTTCAGCATTTTTAGCTTTCTGCTCCTGAGCCGCTTTTTCTTTACGTTGCTGTCTTCTTGTTTTCTTTTCGGCGCGTCTTTCCTCACGAATTACCTTGTTGGACTTTTTGTTGTACAAGGCATCAATAATTCCTTGTCCCGTTTTACTGAAAATTTTAATTTTCGGTTTTTCATGCGTCCCGGTCACAACAATCGGGAAACCGATCCATCCGCCCGGAGGAAGTCCGACTCTCACCTGAAGATCCAGCAATCCGTTAAAACTGGTCGTTCCGCTGATAGAAGGTCTCAAAACAGAAACCTTAAACGTGAATTTATCAACATGTATTAAATTATTTTTGATATGCGTTTCAATATTAACACCCTTCATATCGGGATCATTAAATGCTTTAGCACCAATATTATCGCCAACTGCGGAAAGCATTTTTAAGTTTTTCACTTCCACATCACGAAGATTCACTACACCGCCACCTTCCAGGGATGGGTAGATCGGACTCATATTTTTATCGAAATCACCTTTTAATTTATAATCCAAAGAAACAATTCCTTTTACATTTTTGGCTGCTGTTGCCATTTCACGAACCATATCTATTTCTTTGTAAGCTCTTTGCACATCAAAATCAAGAACTTTTAAAGCAACATCATAATTTGCTGTCAACGGAGATTCATCCTGATAACGGGCGTCAATATTCATGCGGCTTCCAATAATATCAAATGATGTATTTTTAAGATAAACCTGACCTTTATCCACCGAAGCAATTCCCTTTAAATGATTTAATTTCAAACCTTTAAATTCGACCTGTTTTGCATTCGCTTCCAACGCAACATCCAGATTTTTAGGAATAATCACAACACCGCTGCTGTTCGGATTTTCGACTTTAGCGTATTCAACCTCAATGGATTTGTTGATGTTGTCTCCACTTTTCAACGCCATAAATTCATCAATTAAAATATAATTAGAATTCAATCCAAATTTTCCGTGGAGCGTTCCTTTTCTTTCAATAAAATAATTAATCGTGTTTAGAAGATATCCGTTCAGCGAAAAATCAGATTTTCCATATGTTGCAAAGAATTTTCTAAACCACATTTTTTCGTTTTCAAATTCAAAATTTCCTTCTTTAATGAAAAATGATTTGGGTAAGTATTCTGTTGTTGCTTTAATATTTTTTAAAATTAAATTTCCTCTGTTATCCAATTTACTGTATTGCCCCGTTGTAGCATAACTTTGCCGACCGTTCAAGGCGAGATCCATCATGATTAAACCGGAAATATCGAAACCCTTTTTAGCAAAAACTTTATAAATTCTTCCGACATTCAAAACACCTTTTGCACAAACTTTATACAGTAAATCTTCAAAATTCTGCAAATCTGCATTTACAAAAACCGGATTTCCTTCAAAATCAAAGCTAAAAGGATCTAGTTTCAGCCCTAAACTTTTAAAAGTACCGTCAGTATTGGTAATAGTAGCTACCAAATTGATGTTTTGAATAGGATTCGGATAATATTTTGTTTTAAGGAAACCATTCTTAAGATTCAGATAACCATTGGTTTTTGGGAATAGCTTTTTATCTAAATTAAAAATTCCGTTCGCCTGAATATTCGTATCCATAAAGCCGCGAACATCAATATTTTGTAAGCCTAAAGCCTGTCTCAGCATTTGAAGATCCACCGCACCTTTGATATCTGCTTTTACCTGCATCTCATCCAGACCTTTTGTTTGCACAAAGGCTCTGAAGTTGTTGTTTTTTCCGAGATCAAAACTTAGTTTTTTAAGATCTATTGCCAATTGATTGGTGTCTAATGATGGTAAATCTACATTCAGATCCATATTCAGGTTGTTCATCGGAACGGGTGCTTTTCCGTTGGAGACGAAACCATTTTTCACCAAAAGTCTGACTTTTACTCTTGGTTTAATATTTTTCGGTTCGCTAAATCTACCCTTTATATGAAAATACAAATCGCTGTTTCCCGAAATTTTAGTATCCTTTGCCCAATCGAGATATTGCGGAGGAAGCACGGAAATCATTTCACGAATCGTCGTTTTTTCCGATGCCGCCTTGATATCCATTGTATAACCGTCTTTTAAAATACTTAATGCTCCGGTAAATTTCAACGGCAATTCATTGATTCTTAATTCATTTTTTCTTAAAACAAAAGTCAGGGCATTAGTGTTGATTCTTGTGATAAGATCGGCATGTAAAGTTTTTTGTTTGGCATAATAAATTCTGTTTAAGCTAAAATCTAATTTATTAATATTAAGATCGGTTTCCAGATCGAAAATATCTTCGCTTAGACCTCCTTTTCCTGTATAATTCAAACCTTTGGCATCAACCAAAACTCTCGCAGAGTGATCATTATATTTGATATTCCAATTTTTAAATTTAATCAAATCCAATTTTATCGAAGCACCTTTTTCCGTCGTATCTTTAGGTTTTTCAGAAGGTTTGGAAACATACACATTATAATTTGCTTCGCCTTTGCTATTCACAAAGACATTCGCATTCGCATCTGTCACATAAATTTCATCGATTTTTACTTCGCGGTCAAAAATCAGATTTTTAAGATTGATTCCTACTGCAACTTCTCTGGCTGTCAGCAAAGTATCGTTTTGAAAAGGTTTTGAACCATTCAAAATAAGATCATCAACAGAAACTGTAAGCGACGGAAAATGTTTGAAAAAAGAAAGATGCGTTTTTTTATAATCGAGTTTTCCTGCAAGATGTTTGTTGGCAAAAATCTTTACCTGCTGGGAAATTGTTCCCGGAAACAAAATCGGAAGAATAAACATCAAAAATAGCATTGCAGCTATTGAAATTCCTGTCCATTTTAGAATTTTCAAAATTATTTTTTTAAACGTCTCCATAATGCAGATAATTTTGATTTGAAAATAGTATTACCTGTGAAAAAGGCACAATTAAATTTTAGTAATCTAAAATTGAGCCATTTAAAACATATTTTAATTTTTTATGAAAACTGTGGTATCTTTTTAAACCCTTTATTCATCTCATAAATTGAGGAATAGTTGGGATATTTTCAGTACCGTATTTCTACTTAATAAAAATCGATTCCTAATTGCGAAATTTGGCTAATTATTTAAACTAATAACTTATTAAAACTTACCACGAAAGAGAAAAAGGATTAAATGTGCATTAGTAATTTATTTAGAAAACAAAAGCCAGCAAAGAAAAAATTAATGATTTTTAAAAGCTTATGTTTTCTTATTTATGGATTAGTGATGAACTTAAAACATAAAAGTCTAAATCTTTTGATTCTTTTTCTGTTAAATAAATTAAAACCCTTAAATCATCTTTATTTATGTCAACAAAAAAAGTACAATTCAATGTTGAAGTGAACAATCTTACCATCACTTCGGGAAGTTTCCAGGTTTTTGGAATCGTTAATGGTTTTGTAGGAGCCGTAAACAACAAAACCTCTTTTGAAGGCAATACTTTCAGTGCAGAAATGAAAGAAAATGAATCCGAATATTACGCAGTAACCGTTTGGATTAACGAATATATGATCGGAGATAAAAAGTATGCAATCAACGATAAACCAATTACTTTCCTTGCCACATTATATCTTCCGAATGCTAATGATATTGTGAAAGTTACGCCTGAATCCTCTATTGCTTCAATCTACACTTTTGCAAGAATGGCAACCGTAGACGACGATGGAGCCGTTCAAATGCGAGGTACAGAACGAAATATGAAAATCGCTTACGGTATGAAGAATAATCTCTATAAAACCGAAGGCGGTATTGGAGAGATGATCAGCACTTCTCCAAATGGCTTTGAGACAAACAGTTACCCAATGTTCAATTCACTCTGTAATCTGTATTATTATAGTTTAACAAATCCAGTTTCAAATACAAGAAAACCTTTTTACGAACAATTTTTGGACTATGCATGGCATGAATCTGACACACCTAACCAAAATTTCCTTCAAGCTATTCGCAATATTTTACACGATCCATTTACCAATGCAGGAAATATTTATAAAATGCTTGTTGGCATGGCAGAAATTTATCCTAATTCTTTAGTCTCCATGAAAAATATGTCGGACGATCAGAAAGCACCAAATAACTGGACTTTAACTTTAAAAAGTAATTCTTCTGGGGCTAAAAATTTCATTCCGAGTGGTTCTGCTTTTGTGGTTTTCGATGCAGATGATAACGCTTGGATTGCCAACAATTTCCGCGCTGGATCTGGAGATTCGGGAACACATTGTCCGGTTTATAAATATGATGCGACTCCCGCAGATTTTTCGCCAGTGCAAGGGGGAGGTTTATTGGGTGTTGCTTTTGGAGCGGCAATTAGTCCGGATAAAAAATATGTTTCGTTTGGAAATTTTGGCTGGGGACCGGAATTCAATAACCCTCAAGAGGGGAGCATTTCCCGTTTTTATTATAAAGATGGAAGACCTGTGAGTTCGTCCAACGGTTTTACATTAGGACTTTCGCGAGTTCAGGGGATGCAATATGACAATGCTGGAAATCTTTGGATTGCTTCTGTGGGCTGCCAAGATCCTTTTGCTCCGTCCAAGCCTGGAGTATATCCTTTTGAAAGTGAACCAAGTGCAGTTGTTGTTTATTTGAAACCTGAAGACAACGATTTTGCAAAAGGTCCTACTCCTGAACTGACTTTAATCTGCAATGAATTTCCTGTAAAACAATCTGCTGATGCCGATCCTGTTGTGATGAGAACTCCTTACCTTAAAATTTTTGATGTAACACCTGATAATGAAGGAAATGCTTATGTTTCATGCATCGGAAATTATGATAAACATGTTCCGGAAAATTGTGCTTTTTCGGCTGTTTATAAGGTAGCTTTAAAAGATAATAAATTAATTGTAAAAAATAGCTGGTTCAGTGATTTTTCCGGAAGCGCAAATGGAGAAACGGGTTATGAGTCACTTCGTCAAGTGACTATTAATGGGGAAGGAGACGTTGTGGTAGTGGGAGTTAGCAGCAGTCGTGCGACAGTTCTTAGCAAAGACCTTACATTTAAAGGGTATTATGATGTAAATACTTATGCACCATGGGGTGTGAAAATTGATAAAAAGGAAACCGTTTTTCTTGCCAATTTTGGTCATGAAACCGATTTTAAAGACAATCCAACTTTAGATATGCAGGGACCTTTTGGAGTTACAATGCTTAGAAATCCGGCTAAGCCTGAGTCTGCAATGCTTTTAACCGTTCCGACAGGGGGTTCCGAGGTAACTTTAGCAAATGGATTTCCTCTTTATGGGACTCAGACTAAGCCAAAATTGAAGCAGTCAAGACACGAACCTGTACAAATGCATTGTTATCAACCCATTATGAGACTTACGTCAACCAATATCGATGGAGCCGGAAATCTTTGGTGCATGAACAATTGGAAACCTTCAGCCTTGGTAGATGTTTTGGATAATCCCGGCGGTGATGGTGTTGTAATTTTTTTAGGAATTGCAGAACCTGAATGATACAGTAAACTTAATTTAAATTTTTACAGAAAATAATTCAATTTTAAGTATCATAATATTCAAATAAATTGATTATTAAATAGTTAATGTTAAAATAATTTGTAAATTAGAATGAACTTAATCATTAAAAATTTTTATTATGAAAAGCTTAAAAAAATTGAATCGAAATGATTTAAAAATCATCAATGGCGGAGGCTTGATTAACATAGATTATGGTGACGCTCCGGTGAATGTTCTAGGTATACAGATTCCTATAGACGGATCTCCTGTCCTGGGAAATACTTGCAACGTAGTATGCGTAGTGAATGGTATTCCACAAGTAAAAGTTTTGACTTGCGGATCTACCTGTTAAAAAATAAATAACTTAAATTAATAGACCGCTCCCGAAAGAGCGGTTTTTTATTTTAATTCAAAAAGTAATTCTAGTTAAAAATTTTCCGGAAAAATTCCTGAAGCATATTGCCATACTTCCACAATTTCTCCAAAAGGAATTTCATACGGCTCATAAAATGTATTATCTGCAGAAACCGTAATAGAATTTTTATTCTTCGATTTTAAACGCTTGTACGTGATCCCGTCATTTAATGTAATAAAAACATAAGTATTGCCTGATTTTAAATCATTTAAACCTTCCATGTATTTTCCGATAATAAATGAACCATCCTTAAACGGCGGCATCGAATCTCCATCTGCAGGAAACGCTCTGAATTTTCCATTTTTAAGAAACGGTAAAGAAATCCTTTGTAGGCTTTCGATATATTCAGGATCACTGTAACCATTCAAATAACCCATTGAGGCTTTTTGTGGCACAATTTCAATACTTTCATCTCCGTTTTGATCGACTACAACCGGCAAAACAATTCTATTATCCGGAAGCTTCAGCATATCTTCCAAAGAATATTTCGTTAAATCAATTGATAATAAAAGATCAATACTAACATGAAACATTCTGGAAATTTTAATTAATATTTCCACCGGAGGTTTTGATCTTCCGTTTTCGTATGAACTATATCTTGAAGGAGTAATTTCTATTTGTTGAGACAATTCGCGTTGAGTTTTTCCTAATTTACCTCGCAAAAGCCTGATGTTTTCTGAAAAAATTGACATTATAAAAAATTAGAATGGTAAAAATACAAATTGTTTAATGGTTTTAATGACGTTTGTGGATAAAAATACTTAAAAAAGTCCTATTTGACGGACTTTACATGATTTTTGTTTTAAAATATCTGCTTAAAATTTTAAAAAATTAAATTTCACTTAAAAAAATTTCTTCTAAAATTACAGATTAGAATTTATATAATTTATATAATTTATATTATGAAAAAACTCTTTTTATCACTTTATTTTTTATTTTAAATTTAATTAAAACCAAAGAAATCAACTTAGTATGATTTTGGTCATAAGTCTAGCATTGGTAAACTATTACCTTTGGAATACCAATTACAAATTAAAACTGTAACCACAGAATTCTCTTTTTAATCATATTCCAATCCAACATCAAATCATTTAATTGCTATTGAAATACTAGTCAAAAATAGCAGTTAAAAAAACACCACAATATTAATATAAAAAAAGTCAGTTATGAACACTAGAAATTCAAACAATCGAAGTTCAAGAAACAATTCTTCCAACAACGAATCAAGATCAACTCTTGAAGAAGTTTATCAATTAGGTTACGACCACGGTTTCAACGATGCCTCTCAGGATGAGGAATATGATGATGATTTCTCAGAATTTGAGGATTATTACGATGAATACGACGATGACGATGATTATGATGAAGACTATGACGACAATGATGATGAAGATTATGACGACGATGATGAAGAGGATGATGACAATGACAACAGAGGTCGTGGCTCAAGAGGCGGAAACAGAGGCGGAAACGGAAACCAAAGTAGAGATAATCAAGGGAGATTTACTTCAGGAAGTGGCAGAGGAGGAAATTCCCGCAGCGGATCTGGAAGAGGAAGAAGCTCAAATTCAAACTCAGGTTCTAGTTCTTCCGGAAGGGGCAGGTCGTCTTCAGGAGGATCATCAAACAGCGATAATTACGATCACAGACACGACAATCCGGGAAGACCAAGAGGTAGCAGAAGCAGTAGTGGAGGCTCTAGATCTGGATCTAACTCCGGCTCAGGTTCTGGTTCAAGATCAAATAATAGCAGCAATTCAGGTCGAAATTCCAATTCAGGATCATCTGGATCATCAAAAAGAGGTTTCGCAGCAATGAGCAAGGCAGATCGTACGAGAATTGCTCGTATGGGCGGTCAGGCGTCTCATGGCAACGGAAGATCTTCAGGTTCCGGCAGATCGGGATTCGGAGGCAGACGTAATTCATAATTATTTTCCATGATTACCTCTTTATTAGATTAAAGAGGTAATCTTTTAACCAAAAACACCACACAATCACATGGCAACAAAAACAGAAACGACCAATACAACCCCTTCTTCAGCAACAACAGCTACATCTGGCACGAAAAAAATGTCTGTAGATAATGCTATTGTAGATAAAAATGAGATGAAAAATTCTTCTCTTCATAAATTTTTTGTTGATTCTTTAAAGGACATTTATTTTGCAGAAAATGCCATCATCGATGCACTGGAAAAAATGCAGGAAGCAGCCACTACAGAAGAGCTGAAAGATGCTTTTGAAGATCATCAGCTGCAGACAAAAAAACATGTAAGCCGTCTGGAAAAAGTATTTAAATTAATTGATGAAACGCCCGAAAAAAAGGAATGTGAAGCCATCAAAGGCTTAATAAAAGAAGGCGAAGAAATCATTAAATCTACAAAAGAAGGTTCTATGACGAGAGATGCGGCACTTATCATCGCTGCACAAAAAGTCGAGCATTACGAAATCGCAACTTATGGAGGTTTAGCTCAATTGGCAATCACAATGGGACACGACAAAGCTGCCGATCTTCTGGAAAAAACATTACAGGAAGAAGAAGATACAGACTACAATCTTACAGAAATTGCCGAGACATCAATTAATTTCGATGCAGAACAGGAAGATTAAAATTTAAAAATTTTATATATTCTTAAGCCATATAGAATTCTATATGGCTTTTCATCAGGCATTATTAAAAATTTAAATAGTGCTTGAATCATCAATTTTTAAACACACAATCACAAAATATTAAAATTATGAAAGCTGCAGTATTTCACGCTCCGGGTAAAATTACCTGCGATACGATCGAAGACCCAATTATTCAAACCGAAAATGATATCATTTTACGAGTAACTTCCACGGCCATTTGCGGAAGCGACCTTCATATGTATTCCGGAGGAATGCCTCAGTTGAAACCTATGGTTATGGGACACGAATTTATGGGAATAGTCGAAGAAACCGGGAAAAACATTACCCATTTGCAAGTCGGAGACCGAGTTGTTGTTCCATTTCCGATTGCTTGCGGAGGCTGTTATTTTTGTCAGCATGATCTTCCGGGAGCTTGTGAAAACAGCAATCCGGATCATTACGGTCCTGAAGGCGGGATTCTCACCGAAAAAGGGGGCGGAATGTTCGGCTATACCGATCTTTACGGAGGTTACGACGGCGGACAGGCGCAATATGTACGCGTTCCTTATGGCAATGTTGGTCCGAGAAAAGTTCCCGACAACCTTACGGATGAGCAGGTTTTATTCCTCACAGATATTTTCCCAACAGGCTATACAGGCGTTATGTGGGGAGATTTGAAAGGTGGCGAGACGGTTGCGATTTTCGGAGCAGGACCAGTCGGCTCAATGGCAGCCAAAAGTGCCATTCTCCACAATGCCAAAAAAGTAATCGTGATTGATACTTTGCCTTATCGATTAGATCAGATTAAAAAACTAACGGGTTGCGACACTATTTTATGGGAAAATGCCGAACAAACCGTTGCTCAGATCAGAGATTTAACGGATGGTCGTGGCGCTGACCTCTGCATCGATGCGGTCGGATTTGAACCCGAAAGAAGCTTTTTAGATAAAGCAAAAGCATTGATTAATTTTGAAAAAGGTTCTATCAAAGTTTTGGAAGCCTGTCTCAGCGGGGTAAGACGTGGCGGAATTGTTTCTGTTTTAGGCGTTTATCCCGTTCATTACGACAATTTTAAGCTTGGTCAGATTTTCGATAAGGGAATCACGTTGAAAGCCGGACAGTCGCCTGTTCATGCGATCATCGACAAATTATTAAAGTACGTTGAAACCGGACAGGTAAAGCTCGACGACATTATTACCCATCGACTTTCTTTGGATGAAGTGGCAAAAGGCTACGAAATTTTTCATAAAAAAGAAGATGGCTGTGTAAAAGTTGTTTTAGACCCTTGGAAATAAGCGATTCATAGATTTTTTAAATTTTTTTGAAGCTTATTCCCGCTTTCTGCTTTATCTTTTTGGGTACGGCTTCCACTTCGTTCCAGCCGCACCCAAAAAGGATGCCGCGACAATCGGGGCTAGGGTGGAAGTCGTTATTACAACGACAAACCTTGAAAAAGAGATTGAGTGAAAAACTAGAGATATTTTGTTGGTCATCGTGAAGACTTATGGTTTTAATTGTTTATTTGTTTGTTATTAATTCAATGATGTCTTTAACGTGACCAACCTTTATTTGAAGTTTAACTGTTATTCTAGATGAACATATTTAATTATGATGAGAGCAAAATTAATTCCCGGAGTACCCCAACAAATGAAAGGTGGCTTTCATGATACGGAAACCTGCAAAAAATTTGATAATCCCGAAACTGCAACAGAACAGTTCGAAATTTTGAAAAGAAAATTTTTGGCAGTAAACGACTGGAGAAGCTTTTGTGGGGAAGGTTTTGCCGATTTCAAATTATTTGATTCTGAAGGAAATTTTATCAATAGATTTCCAAAAGAAGGAGACTTTATAAGAATAGATATTCCCGGACCGGGAAATTCTGAAGCAAAAGGATATGATTGGGTGAAAATCCTTAACATCAGCGAATATCATTATAATGAAATTTTAGAGTGTTATTCAATGGTTTGCCAGCCTTCAGAAAACCCTCAGGATAAAAATAATTTCCACATTGCTCATTTTTATTCCCAAGAATCTACATCAACATTTATCATTTGTAGAGGCAAAAATTTCATCAAAGCCGGTATTTATGGACGAAATGAGTATCCTAATTTTAATTCTTCATTTTTAAATAAAATAAGAAATTTATTCATAGCTATTGGTGGAATGATCGGTTTTTCAAAAATCCAATGGAAAAGATTAACCAACGGTTTTATTGATATAAATTAAATTTATTTGAAAGCATTAATCTCCAATAATTTCCTTTCTATGCTGAATTCCCCATTCTACAAGATTATTAATGATGGTTTTTAAAGTTAAACCGTGCGCCGTAAGTTCATACTGAACGGTAACAGGATGCGTATCTAAAACAGTTCTCTTAACCAATTTATTAAATTCAAGCTCCTTTAATTCCTTGCTCAGCATTTTGTTAGAAATACCTTCCACATCATTTAAAATATCAGAAAATCTTCTCTTATTATAATAGCATACCGAAGACAGGATGGATATTTTCCACTTTCCGCTCAATACGTCCATAGAATCCTGAACGGCCATCATTTCTTTTTTATGCTGCTTCTCTTCGCGAATTTTACATTCTGTCGTTACCATATTGTTATGTTGTTACTTAGAGGTTACTGTTACTTTTCGTAACAAAGTTACTAAAATAAATTTTCATGCCATAACTTTGCATTACAAACTTAAAGAAATACAAAATAATGAGTAAGTTGACAAACAAAATAGCAGTAATAACAGGAGCTTCAAAAGGGATCGGAGCAGCAATTGCCAAACAATTTGCAGCAGAAGGAGCAAAAGTAGTCGTAAATTATGCATCCAGTAAAGAAGGTGCCGATAAAGTAGTAAAAGCTATTATCGACAATGGAGGAGAGGCTGTTGCGATACAAGGTGATGTTTCGAAAAAAGAAGATGTAATAAGACTTTTTGAGGAAACAAAAAACGCTTTCGGAGGATTAGACGTATTGGTAAACAATGCCGGAATTTATGATTATCTACCGGTAGAACAAATTACTGAAGAATCTTTCCATAATCAATTTAATATTAATGTTTTAGGTTCAATTTTTTCTATTCAGGAAGCTTTGAAACTATTTGGAGAAAAAGGTGGAAATATCGTCAACATCAGCTCAGGAGCAAGCAAATCTCCGCTTCCAACAGGTTCGGTTTATTCAGCAACAAAAACAGCAATGGATGCTTTGACTGTAGCCTTGTCTAAGGAATTTAGCGGAAGAAATATTCGCATCAATTCTATTTTGCCGGGTATTGTTGAAACGGAAGGATCTACCGCAGCTGGATTTATCGGAAGTGAAGCAGAAGCAAAATTTGTTGCCAATACACCTTTAGGACGTACTGGCCAACCTGAGGACATTGCAAAAGCCGTTGTTTTTATTGCGTCGGATGATGCGGGATGGATTACCGGAGAATTGATCTCTGTTTCAGGAGGAGTTTTTGGATTTTAAATCATTATTAAAATTTAATGTAAATATAAAGTGCATTCTAAAAAGACTGCACTTTTATATTTTTTTGAGATTCAGAATAACAAAAAATGAGCTTTACAGAAAAGAATTAATGATAATTCCTAAAGCAGTTCACGTCGATTTATACGACAAAGTTGATATAATTTTTTTGATAAACTTGAAAATATCCTTAATAAGAATCTAAGATAGAATTAAATTTTTTAAAACCTTCTTTTAATGACTTATAGAAGGTTTTTCATTAAAACGAACTGTAATTATGCAAACGGATAATTTTTTGATTTTCATTGATTTTGATTTTCTAAAATAAATACAATTTAACATAATATAAATTATAGGACTTTTTATTAATCGTAATTAAGATTTCCATTGGTATTGTCTGCTATTGTTTAACAAGCTTTTTTATAGCTGTTTTTAAGCCCTTAATTGATAAACATCCTAAGCCTATCAGAATTGTTTTTAAGTACACTCACGCTTTTGGGAATTAGCTTAATCTTCTATTTTCATACTTCTTATCAGATTTAATTTAGTCTAAAAATTTTTCATGAAAATTTGTGTAGTCAAATAACTTCATTTAAATTTGTAGCCAAATAACTACATAATGAATTTAAGACGAGATGTATTTCAAGCAATAGCCGATCCCACAAGAAGATCAATATTGATGTTTGTGGCGGCACAGTCGATGACAGCCGGTGCAATTGCTTCGAATTTTGACACCGCAAGACCGACTGTTTCAAAGCATCTGCAGATCCTTACAGAATGTGAATTGTTGAAATCTGAGCAAAATGGTCGCGAAATTATTTACCATTTGAACCCTATTAAAATGAAAGAAATTGCCGATTTTATAGAACCTTTCCGCAAAATGTGGGATGAAAAATTCAATAAGTTAGAAGAAATCATGAAAAATTACCAAAACAAAAAATAGAAATATGGAACTCAAAACAAAAATCCATGCAGAAGACGGAAAGCAGGAAATCTTCATTATCAGAGAGTTTGATCTCCCTATTGAACTTCTTTTCAAAGCCTACACTGAATCCGAGCTTTTCGAACAATGGATGGGAACAAAGGTCACAAAATTTGAAAATAAACAACATGGAAGTTACCGTTTTGAAACTTCAAATCCTCAAGGTGAAGTTGTTTTCAGTGCCAATGGAACGATTCACGAAGTTATTCCAAATCAGAGAATTATAAGAACTTTTCAAATGGAAAATACGCCCTTTCCTGTTCAAATGGAATTTTTAGAGTTTGAAAAACTTTCGGATAAAACGAGCAAAATTACGATTCACATCATTTATAAATCTGTTGATTTTAGAGATCAAATGTTAAAGCTTCCTTTCGCACAAGGTATTAATATGGCTCACAATAGATTACAGGAAATTTTCAATAAAAATTAAATAGACAATCCTTGCAAAATTCACTATTCACAACTGAGCATTAATATAATAATTCACAAAATTTAAGCTATGAACACAAAAGTTGATTTTTTCTTTGATAAAGCCCAGCAATGGCAAAAAGAATTTGAAAAATTAAGATCAATCGCCCTGAAAACGGAATTGGTAGAAGATTTGAAATGGGGCTGTCCTTGTTATACTTACGAAGGGAAAAATATTTTCTTAATTCACGGCTTTAAAGAATATTGTGCACTACTCTTTTTCAAAGGTGCATTAATGAAAGATCCTGAAAATATTCTAATTCAACAAACTGAAAATGTACAGGCGGCAAGACAAATTCGTTTCACCAACTTGCAGCAAATCATTGATTTAGAATATATCTTGAAAGAATATATGTTCCAAGCTGTTGAAGTTGAAGAATCTGGAGTAAAAGTTGAAATGAAGAAAACTAAAGAATTCGAAATGCCTGAAGAATTTCAACAAAAACTAGATGAAAATCCAGAATTAAAAGAGGCCTTTAAAGCATTAACACAAGGAAGACAAAGAGCTTACCTACTCTACTTTTCTTCTGCTAAACAATCCAAAACCAGAGAATCCAGAATTGAGAAATACATCCCGGAAATTCTTAATGGAAAAGGTTTAAATGATTAAAACTTTAAAAATCAGATACATACTTCTTGCAATTAATTCCACCTTAAACAGAAAAATATGAACAAAAAGAAACTAACTGCAGACCAAAGCACAGAAATTTTAAAGGTTTTAAAAGCCCGTTTTGAAAAAAATATGAATCGTCATAAAGGTTTAGATTGGGAAAAAATTCAATCAAAACTAGAAAAAAGTCCTGAAAAATTATGGTCTTTAAATCAAATGGAAGAAACTGAAGGGGAACCCGATGTTATTTTTTACGATAAAAAAACAGACGAATATATTTTCTTCGACTGCTCTCCGGAAAGTCCAAAACGCAGAAGTCTTTGCTATGATTATCAAGCTTGGGAATCTCGAAAAGCCAACAAACCAGAAAATAATGTTATTGATAAAGCCTCTGAAATGGGCATCGAGCTTTTATCCGAAGAACAATATCGCCAGCTTCAGGAACTTGGAAAGTTTGACTTAAAAACTTCAAGCTGGATCAAAACCTCTGAGAATATTCGAGATTTGGGAGGCGCAATTTTTTGCGATCGCCGTTACGATACAGTTTTTACTTATCACAACGGTGCTGATTCTTATTATGCCGCGAGAGGTTTTCGAGGTTGTTTGAAAGTTTAAAAAAATATGAATTATAAATGATGAGTTATGAGTTTTTTGTAACTCATTTTTATTTTTTCTCGTTGATTTGGCAGATTATGCAGATGTTTATGTATATTTTTATTAAATAAATCTACCAAATCAGCGAGAAAAAGTTTATTTAGAATTTTTCAACCAAGGCGATTCTACGCTCCAGAATATTATGTTAACTCCAAGATAATTTTCTGCATACTCTACAAACTCTTCTTTTGTGAAGGGTTTTTTCGTCTTCGGATTTTTATAAGTCAGTGTTGGCTCCTGAACTGCCATTGCCACCAATAAAAGTTTTCCTTTATATTGATTAAAAAATGGATACGAATTTTTCATCTGTGCATTTTTATTTGGAACAATATCTGGTCCCCCAAGCCCAATGTTATTTTTATTCGCAAAATCAAATAATCTTGACATATATTTATGATCGTTTTCCCATTCACACGGAAAAAAATTCACATATTGTAAAACGTAAGATTTTTTGAAAGCATTTCTAGCAAATTTCAGATTATCCAATTCAGCCTGAAAATATTTATCACAGCTAAAACCTGTCTTATCGCGTTTCATATCAATATCAATCGCAGTTTCCGGTAAATTGATCCCCTGAATTTTTCCATCAAATTTCTTTGCCAACTCTCCTATCAATTTCTGAAATCTTTGTTGAACAGCAGGATTCCATTGTTGTGTTACCCAACCATTTCCAATCGGTCTGTTTTCTCCCGGATTATCGTACTGAGCAACCAAGCCACCGGTAAATTCCTTTTCATTTAAAATATAATCAGGAACATATCTTGCTTTTGGTTCAAAAAAACGATCCTGAAGTTGAATGAATAATTTTCTATTTAACTTGGTTAAATATTCCAAATCTTTTTCGATTCTGGAAAAATCATAAACATCTTTCGCCTTTTCCAATGATCTCCAGTTATAAACAATTTGTACACCTCCAATATCTTTTCGGATAATCATTTTTTCAATATCATGTAAATCTCCTGAAGAAGTGTAAATATAGTTTTGTGGTGTTTGTGCATTTGAAAAATTTAATCCTAAAATTAAAGCTATAAAAATAATTTTGTGAAGTTTTTTCATTTCGAAGTTTTAGATTCAATTCTATCAGTTTTCGTGCCTAAGTTATATTTCTGTTATACGGGAAAGTATTCGGAAAAATTTATTTTAAGCGATTCTCAGCGATTAGGAAAAATTATCATTTAATGTAAATTTTAACTTAATATAGAATCATAAATTATTTAAAATTGATGAATTATTTTTTATTTAAAATAATTTTGCTTTCATATATAAATACTATTATTAATTTAGCATTATTGAAATTTGATTTAACATAATAAGCAAAAATATGAAAAAGCTAATCCTATTAAGTTCATTATCAGTTTTTTTGATGAATTGTAATAAAAAAACAGAAACACCGGCTACGGAAAAGACAACAGTAGATACCACTGCAGCAACGGAAAAAGTAGTTGATACATTAGGCTCAAAATCTTTCTGCTACATGGGAGTGACAGGAAAAGATACTGTTTTTGTAAGTATCGATGATAATCTCGGAACAGTGACAGGGAAAATGGTGACAAAAAATAGTGAAAAAGACAATAATAAGGGTGATCTAAGTGGTTTTAAATCAGGTGATACGCTTAAGTTGACATACGAATTTGCTTCGGAAGGTGTTGCCGGAAACAAAAATGACATCTATTTTCTTCAGACAAAGGATGGCCTGATGGAAGGTATCGGCGAAAGAGATGCTGAAACAGGGACAAAATATGCCAACGAGAAAAAAATAAAATATGCAGGAGGAAGAAATCTAAAAATAGCTGACTGTAAAATAGTTACAAAAGCATTGAAATAAAATTGAAATGGTGGGATTTAAAATACCCACCATTTTTTATAATTCGTTTTTTAAAATTTCGATAAAATTATTAATAGGTTCATCCCCTGTGTTCCAAGAAGTAATTAAACGAATGGCTGAAAAATTTTCATCAATTTTCTTCCAAACATAAAATTCAAACTTTTCTGATAGCTTTTCAATTAAATCATTACTTAAAATAGGGAAAATCTGGTTGGTGTAGGTATCCGATAAAAACTGGACTCCCCTTTCTTTCATTATATTTTTAATTTTCATCGCTTGTTGATTGGCATGTTTTGCCAAATCAAAATACAAATCATTTTTCATCAGCTCTAAAAACTGAATTCCCAACAGTCTTCCTTTTGCCAATAAAGCCCCTTTTTGCTTAATATTAAACGCAAAATCCTGTTGAAGTTCCTGATTATTAATGATAATTGCTTCCCCAATTAATGCTCCATTTTTAGTTCCCCCCAAATAAAAGATATCAGTTAGCTCCGCCACTTTTTCTAATGTCAAATCACTAATTTCCGAGGTCAAACCATGTCCAATTCTTGCTCCGTCCATGAACAGATAGAGATTATTTTCTTTGCAAAATTTAGAAAGATCTTCTAATTCTTTTAAAGTATAAATTGTTCCCAATTCCGTTGAATTTGAGATATATACCAATTTTGGCATCACTTGATGAGGAACATTTCTATGACTTTCCAGGACAGGAATGATATCTTCCGATTTTAATTTTCCATCTCCCTTTTCAACACTTAAAATCTTGTGTCCGGTTGCTTCAATCGCTCCGGTTTCATTATTTAAAATATGCCCTGTCCCGGCAGAAACTGCACATTGATAAGGTCTTAAAATTGAAGAAATTACAATAAGATTTGCCTGAGTTCCACCCGAAACAAAATAAATATCCGACTTGGGATTCTTAATCTTTTCTTTAATTAACTCTTTGGCTTTCAAAGAATATTCGTCTTCTCCGTAACCCGCTTGCTGATCGAGATTATGCTCTAAAAGAGCCTGTAAAATATTAGGATGGCAACCTTCTGAATAGTCGTTTTTGAATGAAAATTTCATAGAGTAAAATTAAAAAAAGTTAAACATACAAGCATAATTAATTAATAATATTTTGTTAGATTTGTAATGAAAATCATCTAACATTTTGAAAACAACATTAACAGAAGAAAATTATCTGAAGGCTTTGTTTCATTTAGTTGACAATGAAGGGAAAGTGACGATTAACGAATTGAGCAAATTTTTGAATGTAAAAATGCCAAGCGTTAATAATATGATGAAGAAATTTGCAGAGAAAAGCTGGGTTATCTACGAAACATATAAACCTCTGAAAGTCACCAACAAAGGAAGACGCGAGGCTGCTTTGGTCGTAAGAAAACACAGACTTACCGAAATGTTTTTGGTAAAAAAAATGAACTTCGGCTGGGAAAATGTCCATGAAATTGCAGAACAATTAGAGCACGTTCATTCAACTATTTTCTTTGATAAGATGGATGAAATTCTTGATTATCCAAAATTTGATCCACACGGCGAACCAATTCCAGATAAAGACGGAAATATAATTGCTCAGGATTTACAGAAATTAAGCAATTGTGAAGTTGGCGAAACAGTTGTATTTGCCTCGGTTACACTGTCTGACGATGCTTTCTTGAATTATTTAACAGAAAGAAAATTGCTTTTAAATACTAAAATTAAAATAATTAAAATTGAAAGTTTTGACAAATCCATAACCATAGAAGTTTCCGGAAAACAGGAAGTTTTGAGTAAAAAAGCGACGGAAAAAATATTGGTAAAAAAATAATTTTGAACCAATTAGATTTTATTTAAGAAGTTAAAATATCCAGTTAATATTTATTTTAATTATTTCAGTCTTTCAAATAAAATCTAAATGATTGATGATAAATTATTTTAAGCTATTCTTCAAAATCTCAGAAACTTTTTCTATTTCTTCAGGTGTATTGAAATAATGTGGTGACAATCTTACAATTCCATTGATATTTTTGTTTGTAAAATCTATTAATGCGGAATTTTTATAAGTCACTGAGAAGAAAACATTATTTTCTTTCAAAACTTTTTGACTGTTTTCCAGATCACCATTCGGTTCACAAAAAGTGATAATACTGCTCAGATTATTTCCCCAATCCCAAACTTTAAAACCAATGTTTTTAAGATTTTCTCTTAATTTTTGAGATAATTTTTTGTTATAATCTTCGATATGCTGCATTCCAACGACGTTAGCATATTTTGTGGCTTCCATTAATCCTAATAAAGATGCATAAGAAATTTCCCAATGTTCGAATCTTTTTGCTGTTTTAAATAATTCATAATCATCAAATTCAGACCAATTTGCTCCTCTCATATCTAATAATAATGGTGCATAATTTTGTTCTAAAACTTTATCTGAAACATACAAAAAGCCTGTTCCTCTCGGACCTCTCATGAATTTTCTTCCGGTTGCTGTTAAAAAATCACAACCTATTTTTTCAACATCAACAACCAACTGACCGACTGACTGACAAGCATCTACCAAATACAAAACATCATATTGCTTACAAAGTTTTCCAACCGCTTCAACATTTTGAATCAATCCTGAATTTGTTGGAATATGGGTAACTGCAACTAATTTTGGATTATGTTTTTTAATTAAATTTTCCAAATCTTCAAGATCCAATTCATTGTCTGAAAGATTTTTCGTTCTTATAACTTTTACATTTAATTTTTTCTGTAATGAAATAAAAACAATTTGATTCGAAATATAATCGTCAACCGTTGTGATAATAACATCTTCTTCTTTAAAAATAATGCTTGACAAAGCTTTTGCATAAGCATCTGTAGCACTTGTAGCAAAAGCAATATTGGAAGGTTGAGCATTAATTAATTTTGCAGTTTCGTCATAAAATTGTTCTAATAATTCTGTATTTCTATTGGCAACTTCATATCCTCCAAATTGTTCTTCTTGCTTTAAATAGTCAATCATAGAATCTACAACGATTGTTGGCATTAAGGATGATCCCGCATTATTTAGAAAAATTTTTCCATCTGATAATCCTTTTATGTCTTGTCTTATTTTATCTAAGTTCATTTTTTTATTTATAATTTTATTTTAAAATGTATCATTCTGACTAAGGAAAAATCTATCACTTTTCGATGTCTAGATTCCTACGGAATGACAAATCTTACTATTTTTTATTCTCTATTTAATAAACATTTTTACACAAAAAATCCCGAAATTATGATAACGGGATTTATATTTTTCACATCGAATGAGTTTAATCTAAAACACTCCAACCTCTTTTCGGATTGTTGTTGTTTGAAACTTCCTGCTCATTAACAATGATATTTTCTTTTCTTTGACCGATATAATCCAACTCACTTAATTTAGCGAAAATTGTTTCTAAACTTCTCAACATCTGTTGAATATAAAGCAATGGCTCTCCGCAATTGTGATGATCGTAATTGGTTTCTGCAACGATTGACAGCTGATTTAACAAAGTATGAGGAGCAATTTCACTCCATTCTAAACTGTAATTCAGCATTTCTTCCAGCTCTGCAGGCACCAAAACCTGAGTCGCATTATACATACGAAGCGCCAGTTTTGCAAAAGACTCAATCAAAAATACAGGCGGTTGATACGGAGTAATATTTCTAAATTGGAAATACATATCTCCAAACGTCGTAACCATTGTATTACACAAGAACTTAACGTTTTGTGCTAAAGCTGTATTCTGATTTTTATGCGATGATTTCTGAATAATTTTAAATGCATACTGTTGCAAATTTCCAATAGATTTTGCAAAAATATTATAATAGTCCAACAACGCAGGATGACTCTGAATCGATGTACAAGGCGGAATAAAATTAGAATCCACCTGAGCAATGTTACCTTTTAAATCTACCTTACCAATAATCAGATAATTTCCTCCGGAGTAGCTGCTGTTCAAAGAAGTTACAGGAAGTAATTCGATATGATGATTCGGTTGCGTGTTCGGATGACGCGGCGGAATTTCCTCCGGATCGATATCTCCAAACGGAACTTTATCAAACGGATTAACAGAAATTAAGATATAATATTCACCATCAGCTTGTTCTTCATTCATTGTTTTTGCCAATGATTTTACGCTCACTCTCCTATCATTCAAAGAGATTCTGTAACCCGCCATTGTGACTGCAGTACAGTGCTTTATCACCAGCTGAACATCATTTGTCGCTGTATTATGAACATCAAAAATTGTTCTGTCCGTAAATTCGTTTGAAATCGGTAAAAGTCCGTAATTATATGTCGTGATTCCCAATGAGTTGGAATCTCTGATGGTATCAATTAAAAAATTATCCTGATCATTAAGATGTCTCTGGGAAACCTTCATCCCGTCAACCCAATTGATTGCAAAATGCTTAATAGGCTGTATCATATTCAATATTTTTAAACTGTGTGTGATTGTGGTTTTCTAAGTCCTTCTTCCTCGTGCTGGATCACTCTTTTGCAGATCACAACATCGTTTTCTGCAATGCTGTTCTGAGTAATATCCTGGTCGAAATCTATATATTTTCTAAAGCTAAAGAACGATTTTTTCGTATAAAAAATCCAATAATATGGCTCTTGTATCTGATCTGAAAGATGAATAATCGAGTTTGGATTCTTGTGATTATAATCATCAACCACTCTGTAAAACCAATCTCCGAAAGTAACCCCTGTCGGTAAAGTTTTTGCCTTAATTCTGAATCGGTTTGAATCTTCTAAATTTTTGCTTAATTCAACATTCAGAACCATTAGTCTGTCGAAATCTGCTCCTTCAAAATCAGGAAGTCTCTGATCCGGAGAATATCTCCAAGTCTTATAAATATCAACCGGAATACTAATTAACTGCACATAACAGTAATGAAAAACTAACGGAACAAGAAAAATAAATATACTTGTCGCCGCCATGATCGGATAACCTGTCCCTTTACTCATCCAGTTGAAAATCAGATAAAAAAGATAACCTCCTGCTCCAATACAAGTAATTGAAAGAATGGATTCAAACAAGATACTTTTCGCTGTTGATTCAAAATGTTTTTTGAAATATTTATCGGATAAATTCACATGAATAATACCCAAAATAAGATAAACAATCTGCGCAATAAGGTACCAATAAGGATTAAAAAGATTTCCTGCAAATCCGAAAATTCCCGGAACTGCAAGACACAAGCTGCATAACAGAACATATATAATAATGGTCTTGATCTGTATCGCAGGTTTATTTCTTCTGATAAATCCTAAGATTACCATCATGATTACTGCAAACAAAGGCATTAAAATATACCTTAAAAAGATCCCTTTAACTGAAGAAATTTCCATTTGTCTTTTATCGAATTAATATTTTTATTGGTGAATGTAAATATAGTTAAAATATTTTACAGGAATGTAGAGTAACCAAGGCGGTTTGCATTTCTTTCATCATCTTCCAGAGCAAACGAATATTCCTTTTTTTCTGTGATAAAATTTTCCTCTACATCTACGCTTACAGGTAAAAAATAATCATATAAAGCCTGCAAAACTTTTCGGAATGGGCTACCGTCGATGTACTTTTTCATTTCTGAATAAGGAATTGGTCCGATGTTAACCACCCAGTTTCTTTGTCCGTCCATATGGCTTCCACTCGGAATATAAGTCACTCCCAATCTAGAATTTCCCAACAACATTGAATCATCATTTTCTTCGATTCCGTCGATTACATTCGGTGAAAAAGTTACTTCTACAGGAACCTGCAAAAATGCGCTCATACATCTTTCAAACCATTTTTTGTCGCCTCTTATTTGATGGAAAAACGGTAAAATATAAATGAAAATATAAGCGTTCTTTTTATCTAGCATATTGATTAGCGGCCAAAGTTCGCTTACCGTGTGAAGCAAAGAATCGGTGTCGCTGGAAATTTCGAAATCAAATTCTTTAAGCAAAGCGCTGATTTCGGTGAAAAATATTTCCAATTCAAAAGGCTGGAAAAACTTTCTTGCATCCTCCTCTACTTTTTTCTGTTTTCGGATCTCGCGAACTACACTTTCCACATTTTTTCGTGTCGCTCCCAACGACGGCGGATGAAACAATCCTTCAGGAAGATAATCATAGATGCCTTCTCTGTACGTTTCTATTGTGAAAACTTCTTCGTCAAAACCAAGATAGTCGCTTGAAATACTTTTAATATCCTTTAAATAAGCACGATCATTGATGCCGATTCGCTCAATGAAAATATTGCTTACTGCCCTTTGATATTTTAAAAGGTTTACTGCCACAGCTTCCGCTTTGAAATCTGTCTGCAGCTTATTGTAATGCATATCTACAATATTATTCTCATACATAGTGTTTGCTGTGATTTTTGGCTTGTAAAAATAATATATCTCAAATTATTGAAAAAATATTTTTCGATTAATTTTATTCTAAAAATAGTAATTTATTAGCATTAAAAAGAATAATATAAAGCAGAAATAGTAAAAATACGGAAATTTTAAGGCTGAGTTTAAACTTTAGGCATAGAAATGAATATATTTAATTTCAATTTTAATATTTGGTTAATTTTTTAAATGCTTGCTTTAACCTTAAGCTAAACCTTAAATTAACCGTATCTTTGCACCCTGAAAATGTTATTTACAATGAAAAGTATTTATTCTAAAATTTTGGTTTTAGCATTCATTGCATCTTCGCTTTATTCGTATGCATGGGGATTGACGGGGCACAGAATTATTGCAGAAATTGCAGAAAACCACCTTTCGGGGAAGGCAAGAAGAGAGATCAAGAAAATCATGGGAAGAGAGCGTCTTGCTTATTGGGCAAACTGGCCGGATTTCATTAAATCTGACACTACCGGTGTTTGGAAACAGGCTTCAGCGTGGCATTATGTAAACATCGATCCACAAACGGATTTCAAAGCTTTTGAGAAGAATCTGGAAGCTCAGGCTGGTCCGAGTTTGTATACCCAGGCGAAAGTTTTGTCGAGCCAGATTAAAGATGAAAAAACTTCTGAAAAAGACAGAAAAATCGCATTAATTTTCTTAATTCACATTATGGGAGATCTGGCTCAGCCTTTACACGTAGGAAGAGCGGAAGATTTGGGTGGAAACAAAATTAATGTAACTTATTTTGGAGAAAAAACAAATTTACACTCAGTTTGGGACGGAAAATTAGTAGATTCTCAAAAATACAGCTATACTGAATATGCTAAATTATTGGATATTAAATCTAATGATGAAGTAAAACAAATCCAGACAGGAACTTTGGAAGACTGGTTGTACGATTCTCACAAAATTGCGAATAAAATCTACGCACAGACTCCAAATGATTCTAAATTATCTTACGATTATCTGTATAAATTTAATGATACTTTGGAAAGACAGCTTCTTTATGGAGGTCTGAGATTGGCGAAAATGTTGAATGATTTGTTTTAATTTAGTTGATGGTTGACTATTTTTAGTTGATTTTCAGACTTTAAATAAATTTTAATCATTCATAATTATATAAGCGAAACTTTGGTTTCGCTTTTTTGTTTTTAAAAAGTACTAAATTAATTTTTGAACTTAATGATTTACCACAAAGTTTGTCATGCTGGAAGCATCTAGGCACGAATCTTTCCATAATTATATTTATAATACTAAGCCTAGATCTTTTTAGGATGACAAACTTTGTGAATATTTTTTCGAATGTTGAAAATGATGACTGCAACTCTAGCCCCGATTGCAGCGGCATCCTTTTTTGTTGCGGGTGGAGCAAAGCGGAAGCCGTAATGAAAAAGATATAGCGGAAAGCGGGATTAAGCTCCAAATAAAATAATTACAAGACCTCTCGATACATTTTTTTCAAAATCTACTCGAGGTGACAAAGAAATTATAAAACAATAAAATCTTCGTTCTGTGGCGTGAGAGCTATAATTTACAACTAATTTTTCAATTTTAATTTAAATAAATAAAAAATAATTGAAACATGTGTAACCTTTTTACTTTCTCAAACGTATAATATATACAAACTCTTTTTTGAGGAAAAAATAGATGAGACAATTAAAAATCACTAAGCAGGTTACCAACAGGGAAACTGCTTCATTAGACAAGTATTTGCAGGAAATTGGTAAAGTTGAACTAATTACAGCAGACGAAGAAGTAGATTTGGCACAAAGAATACGTGCGGGCGACAGAGCAGCACTTGAGAAATTAATTAAAGCCAACCTTCGTTTCGTAGTTTCAGTATCTAAACAGTACCAAAATCAAGGTCTTTCTTTACCCGATTTGATTAATGAAGGGAATTTAGGACTGATGAAAGCGGCAAAAAGGTATGATGAGACGAGAGGTTTCAAATTCATCTCTTACGCGGTGTGGTGGATTCGTCAATCAATTTTACAGGCTTTGGCTGAACAGTCGAGAATTGTAAGATTACCATTGAATAAAATCGGTTCCATCAACAAAATCAACAAAGCTTACGCTCACCTTGAGCAGGAAAATGAAAGACCACCTTCTCCGGAAGAATTGGCTGAAGTTCTTGACATGAGCGAGGAAGATATCAAAGAATCAATGAAAAATTCCGGTAGACATTTGTCTATGGATGCGCCTTTGGTAGAAGGTGAAGATTCTAATCTTTATGACGTATTGCGTTCCGGAGAATCTCCAAGCCCGGATAAAGATTTGATGCTTGAATCTCTACAAATCGAGATCGAAAGAGCATTAAATACTTTGACTCCAAGAGAGGCTGATTTGGTAAGATTATACTTCGGATTGAACGGAAAACATCCGATGACTCTTGAAGAAATCGGTGAAACTTTCGATCTTACGAGAGAGAGAGTTCGTCAGATCAAAGAAAAAGCGATCAAGAGATTGAAACACAATACCAGAAGTAAGATTTTGAAATCTTATTTAGGTAAATAATTTTAACGAATAATGTATAGGCGGAGCTTGATTTTCAGGTTCCGCTTTTTTTGTAACTAATTTTGAATTATCTTCAACTCATTAAAACGAATTGACTGTTATATTTGTCATCTGAAAAAAGTAAAGGATTTCCACAATAATAAAATAAACCATGAAAAAAATACTTCTCTCTTCTGCTCTATTTTTATTGATAATTTCATGTAAAGAAAATAACAACACAGATAGAAATATTGTAGAAAAAGCAGCTGAAAACACTGAATCTAGCTTCACAATAAATAGATTAAGCAAATCGCAATCAATTATTGATGGAATTTATTCTGAAAAAATTAAGGATGATTCCAAACTTTTAGAATTAGATGAAAGATTTCAGGGAATTCAAAATGACAACAGAATTATGAAAGATCTTTATGATAATGTAACAAATTCATCTGAAGATTATTATGCTGATGCGGAAAGAAGGGCGAAAAATATTATGGATTCGACATTACAAAAAGAAGTTCTGGATCTTTTAAAGAACAGTTCCGAGAAATATGATGTTAAACTTAATAAATTGAATGAGTTGAAAGTTCGGATTAACCTTAATTTTATACAGCTTTCTTCATTTTATGACGCATATAAAATCAAAAAAACTCTTCCTGAAATTGAAAATTATCAGGATTCTCATCCATTGGACACAGATAGTTTAGAAAATTTTATCAAAAAGCAAAATCTGTTATTGAACGAGCTGAAAAATTTAAAATAATGAATTCAATTTCAATCATCGGAGCAGGAATCGGAGGTTTAACATTGGGAAATATTTTAAAGCAAAATAATCTTGATTTTACAATTTACGAATCTGCCCCTGAAATAAAACCCGTCGGCTCAGGAATTATGATGGCCATCAATGCGATGCAGGTTTTTGATAAATTGGGACTAAAAGAAAAAATAGAAAAGGCAGGAAATAAAATTCATGGAATCTCAATTACTGATGAAAATCTTAAACTTATCTCTAAAACAAATGTTCTTGAACTGGAAAAGAAATATAATTCCTGTAATGTAGCCATTCACAGAGCAGATTTGCAAAGAATTCTGGCTGAAAATATAGGTTTTGAAAATATTAAATTAAACCATTCTTTAAAAGAAATTCAAAAGAAGGAAAATTATCTTTTAAGCTTTGAAAATGGAACAAAAATTGAAAGCAAAATTATTTTCGGAGCAGACGGAATTCATTCAAAAATTAGAAATCAAATTTTTAAAACGGGTAAAATTCGTAATACACAGCAAATGTGTTGGCGTGGATTGGTTGAGTTTGATCTGCCTGAAAAATTTCATCAGAAAGCGATTGAAACTTGGGGCAAAGGAAAGCGCTTTGGTTTTGTAAGAATGACTGAAAGAAAAATATATTGGTATGCAGTCATTAATCAAGAAATATATAATCGTAATAATAGTCTTATTGAAAATTTTCAAGGTTTTCATCCATTAATTAATGAAATTATTGAATCTACTTTACAAGAAGATATTATTCTTAATGATATCATCGATTTGTCTCCTGTTCCCAGATGGCACACAGAAAATCTTTGTTTAATAGGCGATTCAGCCCATGCGACAACTCCCAATTTGGGACAAGGCGCCTGTCAGGCAATTGAAGATGCTTATATCATTGGAAAGTTATTAGAAAAAAATAAAGATTTTAACATCATTTTTGAGCAATTCCAGCAAATAAGAAGAAAAAAAATAGATCATGTTGTAGACACAAGCTGGAAACTAGGGAAATTTTCCCAATGGGAAAAAGGGACTCGATTGCGAAATTTAATAATGAGATTAGTTCCTGAAAATGTAAATCAGAAAATGGTTGAAAGAGTTATACAATTGGAAATGTGATTTTTATATTAAGAAAAATCCTCCACGGTTTCAAAAACCTTGAAGGATTAATTATTTAAATATTATTTTATTAGTACATCAAAGTAATTCCGGCTCCCCATCCCATTTCATTATCATAATTTCCGGAAACCGATAACCATTTTTGTAAAATATAGCGTAACCCTGTATTAAATTCTCCATCAGAATTAACTGTAAAATTTCCTCTCAATCGTCTGGAAAGCGGAATATCTTCCCGACTTAGCTCCAATAAAACCTTTCCATTCTGGTCTACACTTGCATCAGCCGTAATCAGCATGGGCAAAACATATTGCATTCCCACAATAAAAGCCGCTTTTGTTTTGGAAGCTTTCTGTTGTCCGAACCATGTTTTCTTACCTTGAAAATCCATTCCCATATCTTCCGCCATTTGTCGTTCCATAATTTCATGATTTTTCTGAATTCTGAAACCTGCATAAGGCAATGCCCATTGGAATTTTCCTAAAAATCTTCCGACTTTAAAATTTCCGTCAAAATGATTAAAATCCCAATTAGAATGAAATTCATTCAGGTTCGCCCATCTCGGTCCGAACATCGTCATTGTTTCCGCATGTAATTTATTAGACTGAATATCAAGCATTGCCATCGAACTTACCATCCTGTTATCTTTCATAAAATCTCTCCAAGCCAATTTTCTGTTAGGAAGCTGAGGATTCGGTTTTGAATTTTCATAACTAAAAATTCTTCCCATTCCCGCCATCATGTGATAAAGAATGTGACAGTGAAAAAACCAGTCACCATCTTGGTTTGCAGCAAATTCGATCGTATTGGTTTCCATCGGCATAATGTCTACAACGTTTTTAAGTGGCGAATATTCACCTTTAGAATTTATCAATCTAAAATCATGACCATGAAGGTGCATCGGATGGCGCATCATCGAATTATTATACATCGTAATTCGCAGAATCTCCCCTTTTTTAACCAAAATTTTATCCGTTTCTGTAACCGTTTTATTGTCCAGCGTCCATAGATAATGGTTCATATTACCTTCTAATCTGAAGTTTAATTCACGAACATTTTCTATTGGAAGAATTGTTTTCTCAGGTGATTTCAACATATTGTAAGACAATCTTTTAATCGACTTTTCTTCCTGCATATTCATTTCCGAATGATTGGAATGACCTTCATTATCCTTTTCTTTAGTTTTAATCCCAATCATTTCATTCATATGTTTCATCGTCATTTTTCGCTGACTTTCAGAAAGTTCCGGATACATTACCTCATTCATGTCCATCATTTGATTGCTCATCGTCATATTCATTGGCTTCATATTTCCGCTCATTTCCATCATTCCGTTCATCATTTTCATGCCTTCAAACAGTTTTAATCTTGGCAAATTCGGAGCTTCAATTTTCTCTCCTGAACCCAGCCAAAGCGAGGCGTGACCAGTTCTGTCTTCCGAAGTTGCACGAAATTCAAAGCTTTTATTTTCGGGAATCGTAACCTCAATATCGTAGGTTTCTGAAACTCCGACAATCAAACGGTCTACTTCCACAGGAACAATGTCATTTCCATCATTTCCGACAACTTTTATTTTCCCACCTCCGAAATTCAGCCAAAAATAAGTGGATGAGCCTCCGTTGGCAACTCTTAATCGAACTTTATCTCCCGCTTTTAATTGAGAATATTCAGAACTTGGCTGCCCATTGATGAGAAATTTATCGTAATAAACATCACTTACGTCCATCGCTTCCATTCTTTTCCATTCATTCAGGGCTTTTGTTCCGAAATTGCCGGATTTTATAGCTTCCCAGTAACTTTGAACTGCATTTTTCTTAATCGCATACCAATCCGTATTCGCCATGTGAAGTCTTCTCGCAATCTGCATCGGATCATCATCACTCCAATCTCCCAATAACACAGGAATTTCTCTAGTGTAATTCACTTTTGGCTCTCCTTCTCTTTTATTAAATACTAAAATTCCGTTCATCCCAATCTGTTCCTGCAAACCTTCATGAGAATGATACCAATAGGTTCCATTTTGAGAAATTTTGAACTTATATAAATGCGTTTCTCCAGATTTTACAGGCTTAGTCGTTAAATAAGGAACACCATCATGTTCATTCGGTAAAATCACGCCATGCCAGTGAAAACCTGTGTTTTCTTTTAACATATTGTGAAGATAAATTTCTGCAGTGTCTCCTTCTGTAAAATATAAAGTTGGAGCCTGTAATTTTCCGTTTACAGCAATCGCGCGACGGTTTTTTCCTGTAAAATTGACGATCGTGTCTTTTACATATAAATCGTAGCGAACCGTTTTTCCTCCAAAACTTACTTTTCCATTTTCTGAATTTCTTTTTAAAACAGAATTTTGAGGTTCAAAATCAGGCTTTTGGTCAGATTTATTTTCAATTTCAACTAAATCCATTCCGCATTTTGGGCATTTTCCCGGTTTGTCGGAAATCACTTCAGGATGCATCGGGCAAGTATATTTTTGAAATTGAGTTTGAGGTTTAGGCTGAGATTTTGATTGAGTTAAAATTTTATCGTCAGATTTATTTTTTGAATTTAAAACAGACTTAATAATATTCGATTTCTTATCTTTTTTTACATCAATTTTTTTATCAATCCTATCCTTATTCTTACTTTTAATTTCTGTTGATTTTATCTCTGTTTTCGGAACAGGTTTTACATCAGGTTTCGCAACAACTTTTGGTTTTATAATAACTATTTTCTTCCTCAAAGTCATCCCGCATTTCGGACAGTCACCGGGTTTCGAAGAAACCACTTCAGGATCCATCGGACAGGTAAAGTATGTTTTTGTTGTTTGTGAAAAACTGAATACAGAGAACAAAAGCATCAGAAATATTATTATTTTTTTCATAATATTTCGAAGTTTTTTGAAGTTGTATAGCTTGAATTTTAGTATTTTAAATATTGAATTTGTTTAAACTTTTTGAAGCTATTTCCCGCTTTTCACTGTATCTTTTGTTACGCTTTGCTACACAAAAGGATGCCGTTACAATCGGGGCTATGGCGAAAGTCATCTATTTAAAAATTAGAAAATATCCACCAAGTTTGTCATTCCGTAGGAATTTAGACATTAATCTTTCAATACTGTTTATAATACTATGCTTAGATCCTTTCAGGATGACAAATTTTGAAAATATATTTAAAGTAAAATTTAATTTAAGCTATACAACTTATTATTTTAAAATAAGATACAATAATTATTTAATTGTAGACTTTACATTTCCGCAAGAAAGCATGGATTTTCCGTAATAAGGATTTACAATTTTAGCTTCATCGCTCAACCAGCTACCGTCTGCCATTGGACAATATTGAACGTAAACCGGATTTTCAGAAACTTTGAATTCTTTCGCTAAAGCAATCATATTATCTGAAAGGTTCATGAAAGTTTCTCTTTGAGTATTGATATTTCTTGCTTCAGAAATTGCTGTCGCATCTTTTCTAAGAATATTCAGATTTCCTTCTGAAATTTGCTTAACATCTATCGCAGAAGCCGTTTTGATGAACTCTATCGCTGCTTTTGAAGTTTTGTCTGCATCATCTGAAGCCAAAGCTGATTTTATGGCAATATAGTTTTGATAAAGTTTACTAACCTGTGCATCTTTTTTAGATTGTGCTGCAATTGAAATGATTGAAAATAAAGAGAATACTGCTGTAATGATATATTTTTTCATTGTTTTAAGTTTTAGAATTAAATTTTAATAAAGAATTGTTTTAAATATCGCATAGTGCGACAAGACGTGTCGTTCGTAATGATTGAATGATCAAACGACTAACGAATTTTAAATTCTAAAATTACAATGATTGATAAAGATCGGAACCGACCTATTTTCCGGCGGCGCATTGATCTGAATCTGAGCAAATTTTGTAGCTGAAAAAGATCGATCTACAAAGAAAAATTCATGTTTTGGAAACTCTGAAATTTGTTTTAAGAAATCGATTTTAAGAAAATCTGATTTTTGAGAATCATCGACTTTTACCCATTTGATTTCTGTTTTACAGCAATCTTTCTTGGTTTTAACACCACATTTGCTGCAAACATCTTCAACTTTCTGGCTTACAGAGGAAAATTCATTCATGCAATAATGAACACTAAAAACCGCTCCGGAAGAAAATCCGAAGTAGAAAATAGAAAACAATATGGCAAGAATCTTTTTCATTGAAGCAAAGTTAAAAATAACTTTGATATAGATGTTATAGAATTTTGTATTGTTGTTATAAAATTTAGGAAAAGAAAAGCTCCTGAGATTTTCAGAAGCTTTTATTATTTATTTCCCACAGATCTCACTGATTTTCACAGATGATTGAGGATATTCTCTTAATTGTAAATCTTAATTCTTCTTAGAACCAATTTTAAATTCAAGTTTTACGTTGAAGAAACGTCCTGTTAAACGAACAGGAACAGGATACATTAAACTTGTATTCGC
This sequence comes from Chryseobacterium sp. MMS23-Vi53, assembly GCF_047651245.1. Classification (NCBI taxonomy): domain Bacteria; kingdom Pseudomonadati; phylum Bacteroidota; class Flavobacteriia; order Flavobacteriales; family Weeksellaceae; genus Chryseobacterium; species Chryseobacterium sp. MMS23-Vi53. The sequence continues at coordinate 452,264 of NZ_CP180265.1, forward strand.
GTCTGTAATCCATTGATTCGCAACTGTATTTCTGATATTAAATGCATTGAAAACCTGTACTCCTAAAGTTAATTCATCAAAATTACCCCAAAATCCGTATGCATTATTTTTTTCTTTAGGATCAATAAATACATAAGAAAGCCCTAAATCTACCCTTTTATAAGAAGGCAATGTTTTCTGATATTGATAAGGATCTGTGAAAACCGGCGCTCCTGTTGGTAATCCCATCGCATAAACTAATGTAAGATTTACACGCATTTGTGGGAATCTTGGCATATAATCCTGATAGAACATCGCAAATCTGAAACGTTGATCTGTCGGTCTTGGAATATCTCCTCTTCCATCAACATTTTCATATACTCTTGCGTAACTTGCAGACAACCAGGAATCAACACCGGGAACAAATTCCCCGAATAATCTTGTATCAATTCCGTAAGCATAACCTGAAGCATTATTTTGACCTGTGTAACGAATTCTCACATTATCCATATAATACGGAATAAGATTATTCATTTTTTTATAATAAAGTTCAGTTGTTAACTTGAACGGTCTGTCATCAAAATAAAATTCATAATCATTAGCCAAAATAGCCTGAATGGATCTCTGAGATTTAATATTTGGATTAAAATTTCCTTCTAAATCTTTAATTTCCTTATAGAAAGGAGCCTGATAATAAACCCCTCCCGAAAGTCTGAATAACATGTCGGTATTCCAATCCGGTTTGATAGCAAACTGCGCTCTTGGAGAGAAAATAGTTTCATTATTAAAACTCCAGTGTGCAACTCTTGCTCCGGCGTTTACAAATACCTTATTGCTGCCCCATAAAAACTTCTGAGAATATTGTGCATAAGCAGACATTCTCGTTGGCTGAATATGGTTTTGCCCGGAAATATGATAAAATAAATCCAGATCTGCAGGAACTCTAGGATCAATTACCGCAGGAATTGGTGTACTATATCCAGAAGAATCTACCAATTTCCATTCGTTGGTAAGATCTTTTAAGTTTTCTTTTTCGTATTTAAAACCAACTTCAATATCTGTATTTACATTCGGTGAAAAACGAGTTCTGAACTGTGCTCCATATGTTCTTACAAACAAATCATTACGTGCGTGTTCTATTTGTCCGCCTGTGTCATAAGAAGTAACTGGCGCTCCTGTAATTGGGTCAAAAGTCTGTAAAATATAAGCAGAAGCAATCGAGTAATATTCTCTTTCACGGTTCTGATAAGCAAAAGCATCCAATGTAAATCTCCATTTATCTGATGGTTTGTAGTTCATTGAATAAGTCCCCATCATGTTTTTATACTTATCATCTTCGCTACCTCCATAATATACATTCAACTTTAGAGGTTGGTTAAGACTTCCAAAATCTACTTCTCGTGTCCTTGGAATCATTTCATAATCATTCTTAGAGTAATATCCGATGAATGACATGCTAAATTTTGGACTAAAATGGTAATTCAGATACGTTTGGAAATCCATGTATTTTGGATTGAAATCTGTATCCTCTTTTAAAGTATTTAAAACAAGATTCGTATTTCTATATCTTCCTGAAAATAAAGCAGTAAACTTTTTATTTCCTTCACTGTCTTTCCCTGCTCCGAAACCTGTTGTTAATCTTCCTCCAATTAAACTTGCTTCTCCTGCAACTTCAAAATTTTGAGGTTCGCGATAATAAATATTTAAAGCTGAAGACATTTTATCGCCATATCTCGGTTCAAAACCTCCTGCAGAGAAGTTTACGGTCGAAACCATATCCGGATTAATGATACTTAAACCTTCCTGCTGAGAATTTCGGATCAGGAAAGGTCTGTAAATCTCGATATCGTTGATGTAGATAAGGTTTTCGTCATAGTTTCCACCACGAACCATATATTGTGAAGAAAGCTCTGTATTGGAGTTTACAGACGGTAATGTCTTGATAATCCCTTCAATACCTCCGGAAATACTTGCTACATTTTTAGCATCCTTAGCAGAAATTTTTATATTGGTTATGTCCTTTGTGCTTCCTGCAACTTTTTTCTGGAAAACGACCTCTTCAATGTCTGTTGTTCTAGCGATTGTATCCTTCTTCTTCTTGACCTGAGAGAATACTAATACTGGGAATATAAGGCTTAGTGGTAAAACTAGTTTTTTCAAAAGAAATGTTTTAAAATTTCAAACGTGAATATATAAATTTTATTTTAACTTATTTAAACTTTCTTTAACATTTCTTAAAATGAAGTTTTTGCAAACTCTGTATCGATTCTTACTCTTGAATTAATCTCTACAAACCTAGCCCCGATTGAAGCGGCATCCTTTTTGGTTGCGGGCGCAGCGAAGCGGAGCCCGTAACCAAAAAGATACAGTGGAAAGCGGGAAAAAGCTTCAAATAAAAAATGAAAGTTTAAACAGTCTAAATTATAAGATTGCTTCTCGTACTCGTGTTAATTTTTGTAATAAATCTTCCAAAAGATCCAGTCTCAACATATTTGCGCCGTCTGATAAAGCGGTTTCCGGAGTTGGGTGAGTTTCAATAAAAATTCCGTCTGCACCCACTGCGATTCCTGCTTTTGCAACGGTTTCTATCAGATCTGGTCTACCTCCGGTAACGCCTGAACTTTGGTTTGGCTGTTGTAGAGAATGCGTAACATCAAGAATTACAGGAGCATACTGTCTCATTGTCGGAATTCCTCTGTAATCAACAATTAAGTCTGTATAACCAAAAGAATTTCCTCTTTCGATGATAGCAACTTTCTGATTATCAGAATCTGTTATTTTTTGAACCGCAAATTTCATAGATTCCGGAGAAAGGAATTGCCCTTTTTTCAACGTCACACATTTTCCTGTTTGCGCGGCAGCAACCAAAAGGTCTGTCTGACGAACCAAAAACGCCGGAATCTGCAGAACATCAACATATTGAGCAGCCAAAGCAGCGTGTTCGTTTTCGTGAATATCTGTTGTTGTCGGAATGTTGAAAGTTTCTCCAACTTTTTTAAGGATTTCCAAAGATTTTTCTTCACCAATTGTCGTAAAAGAATCTACTCTACTTCTGTTAGCTTTTTTAAAACTTCCTTTGAAAATGTATGGAATGTTATATTTATTGGTTAATTCTACTACTTTTTCAGCAATTTTTAATGCCATATCTTCGCCTTCAATGATACATGGACCGGCAATAAGGAAAAAGTTTTTTGAATCTTTGTGATGAATATTATTTAAATACTGAATCATTTTATTTTAATTAAAAAGTTCAGTAAAAATAATGATAAAGTTCGGGAATCGGAAATTATTTGAAGGCTTTAACAGACTATGATTACAATAGTTTTGGTCTTTTGGAATTTTTGATTTTAACTTTAATGCTTATTCTTTTTTATTCTCGCAGATTTGGAAGATTACGCAGATTTTTTTGAAATTATTTCTTACTAATTTTTACGCAAACATCTGCGTAATCTTCCAAATCTGCGAGAGAATTTTACATTAAAACTTCTTCAAAATCTTCTCAAAAGTATTAATATTCCTACTCGTAAACTGATCTTTCAAACTCTTCTTACCCAAAATTTTTCCGAAAGTAGAATCTAAAGTATTTCCTTTTGGAACTTGCCAATAGAAAATATTATTTACGATTTTGGCATCTTCATTTTCTGTTTTTGAAGCATTTTCAAATTCTTGCATTAAAACATTTTCTATTCCATCATTTCCGACAAAAGTATACGAATGAAGTTCATCATTTTTTTCAAAAGGATTTCCGTTCCAGAAATTTTCTATTTCTTCCTGAGATTTGATGAATAAAAATGCTTCGTAACAAAAATGTTCAGACATAGCTTTTTCAAGGATATTCTTTAATTCATCGGATTTTTTATCAGATGAAAAAACAATATTTCCTGATGCTAAAATCGAAACCACATTACTCATTCCCGCATCCTTGAAAACCTGACAGACTTCCGCCATTTTCATGTTGGTTCCTTTTACGTTGACGCCACGGAGAAATGCACAGTATTTCATTTTTTGGTTTTGTTTTAGGGTTCTTGGGTTCGAGTGTCTGAGAGTTTTAGGGTCTTAGAGTTGGAGAATTTTAACTTAAAAAGTATGCGCAAAAATGTAAACTTCCAACATCCTGCTTCCATCTCAATTAATCAATCCTTTCGTACAAGTTATAATCCGTTCCGGAAGGCTTTAAAATATAGATTTTTTCTAAAATTTTATTGTCGCTTTTCAGATGGTCTTTTACTCGGAATTCTTTGATTAATTTATAATGAACTTTCAAATATTCTGCATTTTTAGATGTAAATAAATCATCGTAAGAAAGCAGATATTTTGGTTTTCTGTTCTTCACTGTATTGATCCAGAAATTCGGTTTATCTTTTTTGATTTCTTCCTGAACTTCTTTATCTACCAAACCAACTTCATCAATCGTTTTTAAACCAGAAAAATAAGGAACATAACCAGCCGGCTCAAGGAAAATCCATTCGTTTTTATCTTTTTCGTATTTGTTTAAAAATGTTCCGATTGTTCTTCTGTAATTCCATTCTCCGTTTCCTGTCGCGATGGAATGTATGGTTTGGAATGCCAACATTGGAATGATGTAAACCACGATTAATAAAGATAACCAAAGGTTTCTTTTTACCTTCTGCTCCAAAACAAAAATTAGAACAGGTACAAAAAGCAAGATTTGCGGCACCCAATAATACCAGTCAAAAAGACTTTTTTGTGAAAGGAAAATCAGCTGTTTTACCCATCCGAAAATAAAGATCATCCAAAGGAAAACGTTTCTTTTTTGTCTTTGTCTAATTAAATATATGAAACATAATAATTCAAAAATTAATAAAAGAATCGTCAACGGATTGAAGTCTCCCGGAAGCTTCAGCATTCCCCAGAAGTTTCCAAAATTTAATCTGAAATATTCTAAATTCTGAGCAAATGTAAATTTTTGATCATAAGCCAGTTTTTTAGCAACAATTGTATTATTTACAATTTCACCGAAATAAAACCAGTTGAAAGCCAACGCTGTTGAAATTCCTAAAATTCCGCCAAAAATATAGGTCCATCTAATTTTTTTAGTCCAAAAAATATCAACCAAAAATACAATTCCTAAGAAAATAACGGTATCAATTCTTGTAAATAAGATTAAAACAGGAAGAACAATCAGTACCCATTTTTTGCCTTTATTAAAGCCAAAATAAAGCAAAGCCATTTCTAAAAAGAAAAGAATTCCGTATTCCATCCCGAGAATAGAAATTTTTATTGCTGGTGGTAAAATTCCGATTAAAAATATAAAAATGGCTTTATGCCAAACGTTTTTCAATACCAAATGTGAAAGCAGCAAACTTCCTATCGTGAAAAGTATGGAATTAAATATAAGAATTGGTTCTACGAAGTTTTCTTTTCCGAAAATTAAATTAAAAAAATAGGAAACAAAAACATACAAATGCGTTGTAGATGCGGAAATCTTCGTAGCCCCATTGAATCCGATCACACCGTAATCTAAAAGGTTTTGCGCCACTCTCCAGGTGATAAATGCGTCTTCCTGAATGTAGTGCGTCAGTAAAAAAATGAGTTTAAAAACAACTGTAAAAATTACAGCATAGATTGGGATTTTTTTGTTTTTCGTCTCTGCCATTGTGCTTCTTTGATTTGGCAAATATAATCTTAAAATTTTTGAAATCCCAACACATAAAAAAAACGGAACCGAAGTTCCGTTTTAAATTTTGTTATTATTGTGTCGCTCTGATAATCGAATTAGTGATCTGAGTTTCTTTTTCTTTCGAATAAGTGGAATCAAAAGGCTCCATGACATCAAATAAATATTGATAGAATGGCGTGATCTTTTGTACTTCTTCAGATTCTTTCATCGCTTTTTCTTTGCCCATTTCTTTAAGGTTTTCAACAAATCTATTGAATTTCTTATCGATTGGCTCGATCGATTTTACCAAATAATCGTAAGCTTTATCTTTTTGTCCGATTCTTGTGTAAGCATCTGTAACAGCCGAAATCACAAGAGAATATTCCATTGGTTTTGTTCTGATCTGCTTTCTCAAATAACTTTGATCTGCTCTGCTTAAACTCATGTAATAATCGTACTCTTCAAAGATTCCTTTTTTAAGAACTTCAGCTAGCTGTAATCCTTTTTTCTCTTGTCCTGCAACGATATATCCGTAAACCATTGAACTTAATGAACGAGGATCATTGTATTTCTCAGCAGGGATTTCTTTTGCAGCAAGATCTAATAGTTCTATTGCTTTTCCTTTTTGCCCCATTGTTGCTAAAGCTGCTGCAGCCCTACTTGCAGACGATCTGTAGCTCATAATGTTGGACGTTGCTGTTTCATCAAAGTGAGCATTTAAGTTTTTAAAATTACCCCATCTGAAGTTTTTAACAACATTATATAAAGAATTTGCATCTACTCTTCCCATTTCTCCATCCGGAGTTTGTGGTGTGTGAATTGGAATTAATCTATAACTAAATCCATCAAACTGAAGATATTCATCCAGATAGAATATGTTTTCGCTGTCATAAATACCCCCTGAAGAGAAGTTGATCGGTCTTTTCCAGTCAAAATTTGCCAAAACATCAAGCAGAATCAAATTGTTTTTGTAAAGCGTATTTCCTTTGTAAGTAATCATAATTTGATTTACTGTATTTGGAAGATCTGCCTGATTAATGATTCCTGCTTGTAAAGCGTTGGCTTTATTTACTGGTAAAATGAATTTATTTACGGGTAAAATATTGTATTTCTCAAATTTTTCTTCCCCAAAATACATCTTAAGAAGTTCATCTTTTGCAGGAGATTTATGTTTAAGGAAGTTAATTGCTTCCTTTAACGTCATCGAATCCTGAGTAAGGAATTTTCTGAATTCTGCAAACTCAGTTTCAGGTGCTCCCTGTTCTTTCAACATCGAGAAAAGTCCCTGCCAATCATCTTTTTTCATCATATAGATCTGGTCATTTACACCATCTCTGTAGTCATCGTGAGTTAAAACTCCCGGAACTGCCGCTGCATTATATGTTCTTCTTTTAATTTGATCGATATTCCAGGGTGTTGAAGCTAAGGTAAAGTTGACCACTTTTACATCATCTCTGAAATTTTCAGTTTCCTGAATCGCCCAAACCGGATACGTATCATTATCACCATACACGAAAACAATATCATTTTTCGGTAAAGATTTTAACATAGAATATCCGTAATCGTAAGAAGTATATCTGTCGTGTCTGTTGTGAACATTATAGTTTTGGAAGCCCATCATAAAAGGAACTCCCAATAAAACCACACCCGCAGCAATGTTTGCTCCGTTAGATTTTACTTTAGACTGTAAGAACCAAAGAAGAGCTCCTGCTCCCAATCCGATCCAGATGGCAAATGCGTAGAATGAGCCTACCATTGCGTAATCTCTTTCTCTTGGTTCGAAAGGCTTTACACCTGTATAGAAAATAATTCCGACACTTGTGATGATGAATAACGCTAAGATCGCATAGAATCTTTTAAAATCTCTGTTTAATTGGAAAAAGAATCCGATTAATCCTAAAATTAAAGGTAAAAAGAAGAATTTTACCGTACTTTCATTTTTGAATTTAGCAGGCATTTTATCCTGATTTCCCCACAAAGCATTATCAATAAAAGGAATACCGGAAATCCAATTCCCTCTTGTAATTTCCATATTACCTTCTAAATCATTTTGGCGACCTACGAAGTTCCACATTAGATATCTGATGAAATAATATCCATTCTGAAACGTAATAAAATAATCTAAATTCTGAGCTAAAGAAGGCTTCTGAACATTGATTAAGTTATAAGGTTTTACTTTAAGATAATCTGCAGCCGTAATGGTCTTATCTGCATATTTCTGTCTCATTTCTTCGAAAATCTGCTTAGCTTCCGGGCTGTCTGCAACATCTTCGTTTCCGTAATTGAATGTAAAATCCGGCGCTCCGTACATCGAAATGTAGTTGGCCATCACATCTTTATCTTCATTAAACATTCTAGGCATAAAACCTACATGAGCCTTATTGAAAACATAGTTGAATCGATCTCCTGTTTTTCTGTAAGTTCCTGTTTTTTCGTCTTTTTCATAGATTTCTCCCGTTTTTTGAGTTTTGAAACTTCCGTCTTCATTTTTCTCAATTCCGTTAGCATCCAGGAAAGCCGTATAGTTTTGACCATAACCTGTAGGCCAGTCACCGTATTGTTCTCTGTTATAATAATCCAACATCCCAATCGCGTTGTCCGGATCATTAAGGTTCATTGGTGGATTTGCATTTGCCCTGATAGGAATTACCATCCAGCAAGAGAAACCAATCATCATGAAAACGACCGATAAAGCAATTGTCTGATAAAGATTTTTCTTTAATTTTCTTGAATATTTTATAAGGAAATAACAAATTGCAATCATTAAAATAAACGCCGCAATCGTTCCTGAGTGGAAAGGAAGACCTAATCCATTAACGAAGAAAATCTCAAGTTTCCCAAACATCGTCATGATTAAAGGAAAAATACCTTTAAATACAATCGCAAGAATGATTAAAGTAATTAAGTTTGCCCAAGCGAAATTTTTCCATGTAAATTCGTATTTTCTTGCATAATATATTAAACAAACCGCAGGAATCGCCAACATACACATCATGTGAACTCCCACAGAAAGTCCTAAAATAAAGAAAATAAGAATAATCCATCTCTCGCTGTCTTTTGCGAGATATTCGTTTTCCCATTTTGTAATCAACCATACTAAAAGAGCGATGAACATAGACGCCATCGAATAAACCTCTCCTTCAACCGCCGAAAACCAAAACGTATCCGAAAATGTGAAACACAGAGCTCCTACAACTCCTGCGAAAAGAACCGAAATCTCCTGATGTCTGGTAACTTCATCAAAATCTTTGTTTAAAAGTCTTCTCACAAAATGAGTGATCGTCCAGAACAAAAACAAAATCGTCAGTGCACTGAACAACGCCGACATTCCATTGATCACGATAGAATAATTCTCTCCATTTCCAAAAGCAAAAATGGCTGCCACAGCACCCACAATCTGAAATAAGGCGGCTCCGGGAGCGTGCGTTACTTCGAGTTTTACCGCAGAAGAAATGTACTCTCCACAATCCCAAAAACTGAAATTGGGTTCTATGGTGGACAAGTACGTGAAAAATGCAATGACGAAAACCACCCATCCGAGGACGGTGTTCCATTGCCTAAAAGTCCAATTTTTCATAGTATTAAATCAATTACGCGAAAATAAGGTTTTTCGGTCATTATCTATTGTTTTTAACAAAATTTAAAGATTTTGGCTCGCTTTTTGAAAACTTTCGAGTTTAGATAGTAACAGAAAATAAAATTTTATCTATTTTAGAGGTTAGAAATCAAACAAAAGTTTAGAAACTAAATTTATTTTTTTGTATTTTTGCCGACAGATTTTTATTGAAAAATAACAAATAATGAGTAATGTTTACGATAATATACTTGGCCTAATAGGAAATACTCCTATGGTGAAGCTTAACACTGTGACGAAAGATATTCCTGCAACCGTTTATGCCAAGTTAGAATCATATAATCCTGGACATTCCACTAAAGACAGAATCGCACTTCATATTATAGAAAACGCTGAAAAAAAAGGTTTATTAAAAGAAGATTCCGTAGTTGTAGAAACTACTTCCGGAAATACAGGATTCTCTATTGCAATGGTTTGCATCATTAAAGGATATAAGTGTATTCTTGCGGTGAGCGACAAAACCAAGCCTGAGAAAATTGCCTATCTTAAAGCTTTAGGCGCTACCGTATATATCTGTCCTGCGAATGTACCTGCAGACGATCCGAGATCATATTATGAAGTGGCTAAAAGAATCGCTTCAGAAACACCAAATTCAGTTTACATCAATCAGTATTTCAACGAATTGAATATTGATGCACACTACCAGACTACTGGTCCTGAAATTTGGGAGCAAACGGAAGGTAAAATAACTCACCTTTTCGCTTGTACAGGAACGGGTGGAACTTTATCAGGGTCAGCTAAATTTTTAAAAGAGAAAAATCCGAACATCAAAATTATTGGTGTTGATGCGGATGGATCTATTTTAAAGAGCTACCACGAAACAGGAGAAATTCACAAAGAAGATGTTCATCCTTATCAAATCGAGGGAATGGGAAAAAATCTGATCCCTTCTGCCCTTCTTTTCGATAAAGTAGATGAATTTGTAAGAGTAAATGACGAAATGTCTGCTTACAGAACCCGCGAAATTGCTTTGAAAGAAGCTATTATGGGAGGTTACACAACCGGAGCTGTTACACAGGCATTAATTCAATATGCTCAATCTCACGAATTTACTGAGAACGATATGGTTGTTTTAATTTATCCAGACCACGGTTCAAGATACATCACAAAAGTTTACAGTGATAAATGGATGGCAGAACAAGGATTTGTTAACAATTGTGTTCACAACTACGATGAAGTTTTTAAGACCGAATTCATCAAATAAAATTTAAATAAATCTATACAAATCAAGCCTTTTTGTAATCAGGAAGGCTTTTTTACTTAAAAATATTAATAAAAATGTTGGATATTTTTGACAGAATAAAAGAAAATCCAGGACCTCTTGGACAGTTTGCAGATTATGGTGAAGGGTATTTCATTTTCCCTAGATTAGAAGGACCAATCGGCCCGAGAATGAAGTTTCAGGGCAGAGAAGTAATTTTCTGGAGTGCTAATGATTATTTAGGAATGTGTAATCATCCTGAAGTTTTGGAAGCGGATGCAAAAGCTGCTGCAGAGTACGGAATGTTTTATCCGATGGGTGCAAGAGCAATGTCGGGCGAAACTGAGCAACACTTGCAGTTGGAGAGAGAATTGGCAGATTTCGTTCAAAAAGAATCAGCATATTTATTAAATTTCGGTTATCAGGGAATGGTTTCTACCATCGATGCTTTGGTCGGAAGAAACGATGTTATCGTATATGATGTTGATTCTCACGCTTGTATCGTTGATGGTGTGAGACTTCACGCAGGTAAAAGATTTACATACAAGCACAACAATATCGAAAGCCTTGAAAAAAACCTTCAAAGAGCAACAAAAGTCGCTCAGGAAACTGGCGGTGGTATTTTGGTAATTACTGAAGGGGTTTTCGGAATGAGAGGACAACAAGGTAAATTGAAAGAAATTTGTGAATTAAAATCAAAATATAAATTCAGACTTTTGGTTGACGATGCTCACGGATTCGGAACTCTTGGAAAAACGGGAGCCGGAGCTGGTGAAGAGCAGAAATGTCAGGATAAGATCGATGTTTACTTCTCTACTTTTGCTAAATCTATGGCAGGTTTCGGAGCTTTCATCGCTGGTGATAAAGAAGTGATCAGATATCTGAAATTCAACTTAAGATCTCAGATTTTTGCTAAATCTTTAACAATGCCAATGGTAATCGGAGGTTTAAAAAGATTGGAATTGTTGAGAACAAGACCTGAAATTAAAGCAAAACTTTGGGAAAATACCAATAAACTACAAAACGGTCTTAAAGAAAGAGGTTTCAACATTGGTGATACAAACACTTGCGTAACTCCGGTTATGATGCAGGGAACTCCGGTAGAAGCGACTCTTTTGGTAAAAGATCTAAGAGAAATCTACGGAATTTTTACATCGGTTGTTGTTTATCCGGTAATTCCAAAAGGAATGATTTTATTAAGATTAATTCCTACAGCATCTCATACAGATGCAGAAATTAATGAAACTCTTGCCGCATTTGAAGCAATTCACGATAAATTAGTAAGTGGTTACTATAAAGAGCAGGAGCAAAAATTGTTGGCAGAACAAGGTCTAAGTTTCAAAGAAATTTAATCTCAACATAAAATTTTAAAACCACTGACGCGATCAGTGGTTTTTTATTATTTAATTTTAAAATTTTATAGAACAATAGTAATGAAGTTAAAGGGATATGCTTTAGGAATTGTTTCATCGGTATCGTATGGTTTGATTCCGATTTTTATTTTGCCTGTAAAACAAGCACATTTTTCATTAGACATTACGTTATTTTATAGATTTTTAATTTCTGCCTTAATGATTGGCGGTTATCTACTCTATTCCAAAGAAAGTTTTTCTATCAATAAAAGAGAAGGATTAATTTTAGCAATTCTTGGAATTTGCTATGCACTGTCTTCTGATTTTCTATTTTTGGGATATGATTATCTTTCCGCGGGAATTGCTTCGACAGCACTTTTCATTTATCCTGTTATTGTAGCATTAATCATGTTTTTTGTTTACAAAGAAAGACTTAATAAGCTTTCAGTACTCTCTTTATTTCTTGCTCTTACAGGTGTTATTATTTTATGTTTAAAAGGAAATAGCTTCAAAATCAATTATATTGGATTAGGAATTGTACTTTTCAGTGCTATTTTTTATGCACTTTATATGATTATTGTAAACAAATCTAAAATTAAAGTTTCTGGGTTTAAACTTTCCTTTTATTCTATGCTTTTTACTTCTGGATATTTTATGGTAAAAGCAATAATAGGAAAACAATCATTTGAAATTCCTTCAATACATATTTTCTTTAACTTCACGATTTTTGCATTCATTACAACAGTAGTTTCAATGTTATGTTTAGTTTTTGCTATTAAATATATAGGTTCAGTTCCGACTGCAATTTTGGGAGCTTTAGAACCTGTAATTGCTGTGATGATTAGTGTTATTATTTTTCATGAAAAAATCACTTCTAATTTATTAATTGGAATTACATCCATACTTTTAGGTGTAATTTTAAATATTATTTCAGGAAGTAAAAAAATCGTCCATTCTTAAAATTGAAATATTTAAAATAACTTTGCAAAAATTTTTACAGTTGAAAGATCTGCTTCTTATCACTCCGCCTTTTACACAACTCAATACTCCTTATCCTGCAACAGCTTATATCAAAGGTTTTTTGAACACCAAAAATATTTCAAGCTATCAGATCGATTTGGGGATTGAAGTTATTTTGGACTTATTTTCAAAAGACGGAATTCAGAAAATTTTCAGCAAAGAAATTGATATTCAGAATATTTCAGAAAATTCTCAGAGGATTTTTACATTAAGAGATGAATACATCAAGACAATCGATCAGGTTATTTCATTTTTACAGGGAAAAAATCCAACGCTGGCAAGACAGATTTGTTCTATGAATTTTTTACCGGAAGCATCACGATTCAATCAGCTTGACGATATGGAATTTGCTTTCGGAAATATGGGTTTACAGGATAAAGCTAAACATTTGGCTACCTTATATTTAGAAGATTTATCCGATTATATTGTTGAAAATGTCGATTCCGATTTTGGTTTTAGCAGATACGCCGAAAGATTAGGAAAAAGTGCCAATTCTTTTGATGAATTATATTCAAAATTAAATGATAATCAGACGTTTATTGATGATTTCACATTGAAAATTCTTCAGGAAAAACTTGATTTTGTTAAGCCGAAATTAGTTTGCTTTTCAATACCATTTCCTGGAAATTTGTATTCTGCTTTTCGATGCGCACAATTTATTAAAGAACATTATCCTCACATCAAAACAGCGATGGGTGGCGGTTTTCCGAATACTGAATTAAGAGAAGTTAAAGACAAACGTGTTTTCGAATTCTTTGATTTTATCACTTTAGATGATGGTGAACTTCCTATTGAATTACTTTATCAAAATATAACAAATCCGGTGGCTGATCCTGTCGAAGCCAAAAGAACTTTTTTAATTGAAAACCAAGAAGTTACTTATAAAAATAATTCTAAAAGGAACGACTATAAACAAGCCGATATCGGAACACCCGATTACACTGATTTACAATTAGATAAATACATATCAGTAATCGAAATTGCCAATCCGATGCACAGTTTGTGGAGCGATGGACGATGGAATAAACTGACAATGGCACACGGCTGTTATTGGGGAAAATGTACTTTTTGCGATATTTCTTTAGATTATATTAAAATTTACGAACCTATTTCCGCTAAAATTCTCGTTGACAGAATGGAAGAATTGATCCAAACAACGGGAGAAACCGGCTTTCATTTTGTAGATGAAGCTGCACCACCCGCTTTGATGCGTGAAGTTGCTTTGGAAATTTTGCGTAGAAATCTGGTTGTAACTTGGTGGACAAATATTCGTTTTGAAAAAAGTTTTACACAAGATCTTTGTTTTTTATTAAAACTTTCCGGTTGTGTTGCCGTTTCGGGTGGGTTGGAAGTTGCCAGCGATCGTTTATTAAGATTGATTGATAAAGGTGTTTCTGTAGATCAGGTGGCTAAAGTAACAAGAAATTTTACAGAAGCAGGAATTATGGTTCATGCTTATTTAATGTACGGTTACCCAACTCAGACAGTTCAGGAAACGGTTGATTCTTTGGAAATGGTTCGGCAATTATTCGAAATGGGAATTTTGCAGAGTGGGTTTTGGCATCAGTTTGCAATGACGGCACATTCACCTGTCGGAATAAATCCGGAAGAATTTGGGGTAACTCCGATTAAACAGGAAATTTTATTTGCCAACAATGATATTGATTTTACTGATAAAACTGGAATTGATCATGGAAAATTTAGTTTTGGCTTAAAAAAATCTTTGTTCAATTATATGCATGGAATTAATTTTGAACTTCCGCTTCAGGAATGGTTTGATTTTAAAATTCCGAGAACAACCATTCATCCGGATTATATTCATGATTGTTTATTGGAGGATGAAGATTTTAAATTCAAAGGGAATTCTAAGGTTGTTTTTTTAACCAAAAACGTAATCGCTGAGAATCGCGTAAAAACAAAAAAGAGATATACTTATCCGTATACAAGAATTACAATTCATTTAAAAACAAACATTATCAACATCGATCTGGAGCAGGAACAAGCAGAATGGTTGATGAAAATGTTTGAAGAAAATTCTACAGATCAATCGAAAAAGATAACACTTCAACAATTGAAAAATAATTTTGAAGAAAATCTTGAAGATTTTGAGTTGTTTTGGTTTTCGAAGCCGTTGCAGCAGTTGAAGGAAAATGGCGTGATTTTGAGTTTATAATTTTTTTTTATTATCATAAAAAAATAACCATCTCGTTTGTCATTCCGTAGGAATCTCAACATCATTTCGCTAAAATTCAGACTTAGATTCCTACGGAATGACAAACGAGATGGAAAATTTTATTGAAATAAATAATAAAGAAGAACAAAAATCTCCTGAAAATTAATTTTCAGGAGATTTTAATTTGTAAGTTTTGGCTTAAGCCAATTGAGTTTATATCTTTTGTGTAAACGGGCTAAAGCCCGTTCCTATTGAATAAATGATCCGAAGTTTTATTAAAAATTTGTGTAAAAAATTTACTTTTTATCTTTTTCAACACCATCTTTTGTCACTTCACCAACAATTACTTTTTCCTGTATTTTGATGAAATTCGGATCCATAATTGCCATTCGTTCTGCAATTGCCTTATACGTTGGAAACTTTAAAATAGAAGCCCTTCCCGACATTTCTCGGTAAAGCGTAAAAGTCTTCCCTCCTGCTGTTTTAATCTGCTTTGTTGTAGTAATATACTTTCCTATAAATTTACTGTTTGCATCATAAATTTCGATGTCTACTAATGTTTTATCAGTAATCGTCTCTTCCGAACCAAAACTTGCTGGCAAATTGGTGAAATATCCGACTGGTTTTCCGTTGCTTAAAATCTCTCCAACATTATTCACCGTGATATTTAACTTGTCAATTTTAGCTCTGGTTGTATAAGCATCTTTGGTCTTTGTATCAAGCTTTCTTTTCGGACTATTTTTAAAAAGTTCATCCAGATTTTTGATATTAATTCCTCTTTCATCGATGATTTTTAAGCTTTTTACCGAAGTATACGCTGCAGATTTTTCCTCACCCGAAAAAGCCGAAGGTGAAATATAATCAAGCTCCAGAGTTTTATCCTGATTGTAAATTCTATTCAATTTAATATAACTGTCACGAACGGAATCTACTACACTTTTATCAACGAATTCCACCGTATAAATGGGTGTTTCTTTTAAATCCATGAAAGTATAAATATTTCCTCTATTAGATACTTTTGCAACATGGATCCCTTCAAGGTTTACAATTCCTCTTTTGATTTTGACAGTTTGCGAATTGAATAAAATGCCTAAAATTGTAAATAACATGATTAAACTTTTCTTCATAAAATCAGATTCTTACATCAATAAAAAAAGTGTAACCAAAGTTACACTTTCTTGAAAATATATTTAGCTTTTCATTTAATTATTCACAAAGGATAATTCCTTTATTATGATTAAATTCTACAACACCGCTTTTGATAGGATAAGAATAGATTGAATCTTTATCATTTTCTTTGGTAAGGTTTTTAGCGAAAGCATCGTCGATAGACTTTGCAAATAATTTCACTTTACCACCTACTAAGGAAGAAACAATTCCTGCGTGGTTTGTCATGATGTGGAATTCACCATTTTTTCCAGGCAATAATACAGATTCTACTTCTCCTTCAAAAACTACGTATTCTGGTGTTAAAATTTTTATATTCATTTTAAATTGCTTTTTGCTTTTGGCTAATAGCTGTTGGCTATCAGCAATTAGCATTATTATGCGTTATCAGCTAACATTTTTTGTCCGGCTTCGATCGCCTCCTCGATAGTTCCTTTCAAGTTGAAAGCAGCTTCTGGTAAGTGATCCAATTCACCGTCCATAATCATGTTGAATCCTTTAATAGTATCTTTGATATCTACCAATGATCCAGGGATACCTGTAAACTGTTCTGCAACGTGGAAAGGTTGAGAAAGGAATCTCTGAACTTTTCTAGCACGGTAAACAACAGATTTATCTTCTTCAGAAAGTTCTTCCATACCAAGGATAGCGATGATATCTTGAAGAGCTTTGTATCTTTGAAGAATTTCTTTTACTCTCTGAGCACAGTTGTAGTGATCGTCACCGATAATTTCCGGAGCCAAGATTCTTGACGTAGAAGCCAATGGATCTACCGCCGGATAAATACCTAATGAAGCAATTTTTCTATCTAGTACCGTAGTTGCATCCAAGTGAGCAAACGTAGTTGCAGGAGCCGGGTCAGTTAAGTCATCCGCAGGTACGTAAACCGCTTGTACTGAAGTAATTGAACCATTTTTAGTTGAAGTAATTCTTTCCTGCATCGCACCCATTTCAGAAGCAAGCGTTGGTTGGTAACCTACCGCAGATGGCATACGACCAAGAAGTGCAGATACCTCAGAACCAGCCTGTGTGAAACGGAAGATATTATCTACGAAGAAAAGTACGTCTCTACCTTGTCCGCTTTCTCCACCGTCTCTGTAGTACTCAGCTAAAGTAAGACCAGAAAGTGCTACTCTCGCTCTTGCTCCAGGTGGCTCGTTCATCTGTCCGAAAACGAATGCAGCTTTAGAATCTTTCATCGCTTCTAAATCTACTTTAGAAAGATCCCAACCTCCGTTTTCCATAGAGTGCATGAAATCATCACCGTATTTAATAATACCTGATTCCAACATCTCTCTCAATAGGTCATTTCCTTCTCTCGTTCTTTCACCTACTCCGGCAAAAACAGAAAGACCTCCGTGTCCTTTTGCAATATTGTTAATCAACTCCTGAATCAATACTGTTTTACCTACACCTGCACCACCGAACAAACCAATTTTACCTCCTTTTGCGTAAGGCTCAACTAAGTCGATTACTTTAATACCTGTAAATAAAACTTCTGCAGAAGTTGAAAGCTGATCAAATTTTGGAGCTGGTCTGTGAATTGGAAGACCACCATCCTTAGAAATATTTTGAAGTCCGTCGATAGCATCACCAACAACGTTGAATAGTCTTCCGTTTACAGCCTCTCCGATTGGCATAGTAATAGGATTTCCGTATCCGATTACATCCTGCCCTCTTTTAAGACCATCAGTAGCGTCCATTGCGATACATCTTACTGTATCTTCGCCAATATGTTGTTCTACCTCTAAAACTACTTTTTCACCGTTTTCTTTTGTAATTTCTAACGCATCATAGATCGCTGGAACAGCTTCCACATCACTGAAGACAACGTCGATTACCGGACCAATAATTTGAGAAATTTTACCTTTAATTTGGTTTGCCATTGCTAAATTTTTTCTTGGTGCAAATATAATGATTCTTCCTAAACCTGCAATTGGTAAAAAACAGATTTTTATCATACTTTTTGGTCAATGTAACAATATACCAATTTAACAGTTTACCAATCAAATCACTGATCACAGAATTAGCTTACATTATACATTGCTAAATTAGTAAACTGTTATATTGTTACATTAATTTGCTACATTATTTGCTATATTTGCAGTCAAATTTTTTTTCGTTTTGAAAGTTTTCAAGAATTTTAAAGATTATACTTCTCAAAAGCCTTTAGCATTGTCTTTAGGAATGTTTGACGGGGTACATCTTGGTCATAAAAGTATTATAGATGAGCTGATTAAGGTAGGTGCAAAGAATAATTTAGAGACTGCTGTCCTTACTTTTTGGCCGCATCCGAGATTTGTTTTTAATCCTAATGAAGATCTTAAACTTCTGAATACCTTGGAGGAAAAGAAATTTTTAATGGAAAAATATAACATTGAAAATTTATTTCTAAAAGAATTTGATGAAGAATTTAGAAACTTAACGGGTGAAGAATTTGTTCGCCAGATTTTAATTGATAAGCTAAATGTAAAGTATTTAATTATCGGTTATGACCATTCTTTCGGAAAAAATAAAAGCGGAAATTTTGAATTGCTTCAAAAGCTTTCAAAAGAGCTTGATTTTGAAGTTGAGCAAATGGAAGCCATAAATATTCATGAAAATAACATCAGTTCAACCAAGGTGCGAAATGCACTTTTGACGGGCAACATCAAGGAAGCCAACGAGATGCTGGGTTACTCCTACTCTGTCTCCGGAACGGTTGTTCATGGTAAAAAAATCGGAAGAACGATTGGTTATCCAACTGCTAATATAGATACGGAATCTATTAAACTTTTGCCGAAAAAAGGTGCTTATATTGTTGAAGTTTTTATTAAAAATCAGAAATACAAAGGAATGTTGAGCGTTGGAACTAATCCAACAGTTAACGGGGAAAAATTAACCGTTGAAGTTTATATCCTTGATTTTGAAGGTGATATCTACGATGAAAAAATCACAGTGAAATTCAGAGATTTTCTTCATGATGAAATAAAATTCGAAGGTCTTGAAAAATTAATTGAAAGACTTGATGAAGATAAAAGATTAACAGAAGAATTTGACTTTTAACTATTTAAAATCTCTTCTTTTGCTTTTTTCGTTAATGAATTAAATACCAATTCATACGACTGATCTATTAATTTAAAAATAAGATCTCTTTTCAAACCGTCTACCATTACTGAATTCCAGTGGGTTTTATTCATGTGAAAGGCACCTGTAATTTGTGGATATTGCTCACGAAGCTCTGCACTCCATTCCGGATCGGTTTTTACATTGATTCCCAAAGGCTGCTTTTCCAAAGCCATCAGTAAAAACATTTTTGTTCCGACTTTCATTACAAGTGTTTCATTATCAAAAGGAAAACTTTCTGTAACTCCTTTTTTTGCAAGACAATAATCTAAAATTTCGTTGGCATCCATATCTTAAAATAAGTAATGAGTAATTGGTAATCAGTAATATTTTTTACTTTAATTCAAATTTAGTAAATTTAAGAAACAAACATCACCATAAACGACATTATTATGAAAGCTCTCGTAATCGGTGCTACAGGCGCTACAGGAAAGGATTTGGTTAATCAATTACTCAATGATAAAGATTTTGAAGAAGTGGATGTATTTGTAAGAAAACCTCTTGATATTCAAAATGATAAACTAAAAACACACGTTGTAAATTTCGAAAAACCGGAAGAATGGAAAAATGAAGTGAAAGGCGATGTGGCATTTTCCTGCCTTGGAACCACACTGAAAACTGCCGGAAGCAAGGAAGCACAACGAAAAGTCGATTACGATTATCAATACGAATTTGCAAAAGCCGCCAAAGAAAACAATGTTGATGATTATATTTTGGTTTCGGCTTATGGTGCAGATCCAAAGTCAAGAATTTTCTATTCTAAAATGAAAGGTGAATTAGAAGAGGCTGTAAAACAATTACATTTCAACAAAATAACAATTTTTAAGCCCGGAATGCTGGAAAGAAAAGATTCTGATCGCTCAGGAGAAGTTTTGGGAAGCCGAATTATAAAATTTGCGAATAAATTAGGCTTATTGGAAAGTCAAAAACCTTTACCTACAGATATTTTAGCGAAAGCAATGATTAAATCCTCAAAAATTAAAAGTAATGGCTATTCCAGTATAAAATTGGGGAATATTTTTTGTTTTGCGGAAAAAACGAATGAGTAGACTTAATATAACAATCTAATAATGTATCAATTTAACTTTAACTAACATCTACATTGCTAAACTGTTAAATTGATACATTAAAAAATTTTAATTTAAATATTTCGTAATCGCTTTATCAGTAGGTTTTGTAGTGCTTACAAAAGAATCGATTAGTTTTCCGTTTTCGTCGATTAAGAATTTGGTGAAATTCCAAAGGATGGTTGAATTTTTTACTCCATTTAATTCTTTTTCTGTTAAATATTTAAAGATTGGAGCTGTATCATCACCCTTTACAGAAACTTTAGCCGCCATCGGGAAAGTTACCCCATAGTTTTTCTGGCAGAAAGCTCCGATTTCATGGTTTGTTCCCGGTTCCTGTCCTCCGAAATTGTTCGCAGGGAAACCAACCACCACCAATTTATCTTTGTATTCTTCCGAAATCTTCTCCAAATCAGCATACTGAGGGGTAAATCCACATTCTGAAGCGGTGTTTACAATAAGGATTTTCTTTCCTTTAAAATCTGCAAAATTGATTTGTTTTCCCTCTTCCAAGGCATCAACTTTGAAATCGTATATTGATTTTCCCATAAGTTCTTTGGTTTTAGCTTTAGATGCATCACTTTTCTTTTGAGCACAACTGTTGAAGAAGGCAACAAAAGAAAGTATTATTAAAAACATTTTTTTCATAACTATAATATAATTTTCTATTTAATTAAAACTTAAAAATGTTCGCCGGAAATACTTTATTGATGTCTATTTTGTTGATAAGCATTACATAATCGCCATCTTTCTTCGCCGAAGAAGATTCGATTCTGAAAGGCATACTCAGATTTCCAACTTTTTTATAATCGAAATAGTCCAATGTTTCATCTTTTTTGACTTCTCTTAAAAGCATATAACTTTTGGTATCGAAATAATAGATGTTTTTATTTACGTTTTTCGTTAATTCAACTTTATGACAGTAAATATTTCCGATCTTTTCTTTACCTAAATACTTAGCATCAAAACCTTTATTTTCCCAGTCGATAAAATCGTTGTCGAAACTTTCTGCTACATATTCCGGATATTCCTGAACTTTATTCGTTGCGTAGTTCATAGCGTATCCTTTTGTTCCGTCATATCCTTCAATCGCAGTATCTTTTCCACCAATGGTAATGACTGTTTTTGTAAGATTCGGACGTTGCTGATAAATCTTAATAGGATATTCATCTTTCACTCCCAAAATTACTTTTCCCTGCAACAATACTGAATTTAGTAGCTTCCAATTCGTTAATCCTCCGGATAATTCTATGTTTTTATCTATAATTTCCTTTGCTGTCTGTGCAAAAATGGATTGTGAAAATATCAGGACGAATACTAACAGTAATTTCTTCATTAATCTTATTTATAATTCAAATATAGGCTTTTATTAAATTTACCAATATATCAATGTAACAATTTACCAATTATTTTGATATAATTTTTCTTGCCTTTTCCAAATCTTCTGGTGTGTCGATTCCGACTCCGACGAAACTTGTTTCTATCAGCTTGATTTTCATACCATATTCAAGATAACGGATGCATTCAATCTTTTCTGAAATTTCCAGAGGCTTCATTTCCAGCTTTGAAAACTGGATCAAAGCGTGTTTTCTGAAAGCGTAAACTCCAATATGTTTAAAATAATCTACATTGTAAGAAATTTCCCTGTGAAAAGGAATCACCGAACGGCTGAAATACAAAGCGAAACCGTTGTTGTCTGTAATTACTTTTACGTTATTTGGGTTTTCAATTTCTTCTTTTTCAGTCAGTTTTATTTTTAATGATGCTAAAGAAATTTCCTGATTTTCATCGTGATAAAAAACTTCAATTAATTGTTTTAAGGGTTCTAATTTAAGAAAAGGTTCATCCCCTTGAACATTGATAACAATATCACAATCAATATTTTGCACCGCTTCTGCAATTCGGTCGCTTCCTGTTTCGTGCTGACCTGTCATGACTGCTTTTCCGCCGTTTTTTACGATTTCATCAAAGATAATTTCTGAATCGGTCGCTACAAAAACTTCTTCAAATAAACCTGTTTCCTCAACATTCTGATAGGTCGTAGTAATTACGGTTTTTTCACCCAGCGTCTGCATCAGCTTGGCAGGAAAACGGCTTGCTTCGTAACGTGCGGGAATAACTGCGATAATTTTCATTGATTAAATATATTATTATTTATTATATTTAAAGAAATAGACTGTTTCTGGATCAGAAGAATCACTACTAAAATATGTTATTTCAGGATTATTCTTCAGTTTCATACCATTAAATTTTGCTCTAATAATATTATTAGCCAACAGCTTAAATTCAATAGAAACAAAATCCGGATCATAATCGAATTTATCAAAATTAGAAGGCTTGATTATTTTCATAAACAATTGATAATTAATAGAATCTTTTGTTTTATATGTAAATCCATAATTATATCCAAAACGATCAAATCTAAATAATTGAGATTCTTTATCAAACTCAAAATTTCTAAATCTCTCTAACTTTGAATTACAGTTTTTCAACAATCCCCATTTTGAATTCGAAATAGGTTTTAGAGGATCTCCAATTTTTTTTACAATAAATTCATTTCCATCTATTAAACCAGGATATATAGCAAATGTATTTTTATTAATAATCAGTTTATTCAGCCTTTTATCTGGTCCCAAATCTAATTCTAAAACTTTGACACTGTCTTTATCTTTAATGATTTTAGCATCGGCAGTTCCGTATTTACTTGTAAATGTATAATTATTAAAATACCTATGCTTTATAGTAATAGAATCACATGCTTTATCCACAGGATAAAGCACGTAATCATCTTTTTTACATGAAATTAAAATAATACTTATGAGAAGTGTAAATATACTTTCTTTAAAGTATTTCATAATTTAGATTTTATTTCAAAGCATTCAAAGCATTCTCTAATTTCGGCATCATTGAAGCAATTTCTTCAGTAGCCAAACCACCCACAGAAGCTCTGAACCAAGGCTCAGATTTTTCTTCTCCGAAAGCAGAGAAAGGAACCAAAGCTACTCCAGCTTCGTTGATTAAATAGAATACCAAGTCAGAAGAGTTTTCGATAACAGTTCCATCTGGTTTTGTCTTTCCGATATAATCTAATTTAATGGTAAGATATAGTGCTCCCATCGGTTCGATACTGTCCACCGCAAGACCTTTTCCTTTTAAATCCTGAATCCCACTGTGAAGAACTTTCAAGCTAGCTTCTAATTTATTTTTGAAATCTTCCACGAAAGTATTCACATCGTCCGGATTTTCAAAGTATTTTGCAGTTGCTTCTTGCTCCGGTTTTGGCGCCCAAGCTCCAACGTGAGTAAGAAGAGCTTTCATTTTATCCAAGATATGAGAAGGACCGAATCCCCAACCTACACGAACTCCCGTTGCCGCAAGGCATTTTGAGATACCATCGATATAAATTGTATATTCTCTCATTTCAGGGAAAAGAGACACAGGATCTACGTGTTCTGCTCCAAAAGTAAGGTTAGAATAGATTTGATCATACATTAAATACAATGGCTTCTCATCTTCACCTCTTTTTTTGTTTTCCTCTAAAATCAGTTCACAGATTTCAGAAAGCTGTTCTTTTGTGAACATTGTTCCTGTCGGGTTTAGTGGCGAACAAAGTGCTACTAAAACCGCTCCGGACAAATGAGGTCTTAAATCATCTGCAGTCGGAAGGAAATTATTTTCAGGAGTTGTCTTTACTTCCACAGCATCAGCCGAAGTAAGATAAGCATAGTGGTTGTTGTTCCAAGATGGTGTAGGGTAAACTACCTTATCACCTTCATCAACGATAGTTTTATAAACAGCGTAAATCAATGGTCTTGAACCCGCTGTGATCAAAATATCATTTGGAGAATAATCCAAATTCCATCTTGTTTTAAGGTCTTTAGAAACCTCTTTTCTTAAAGATAAAAGTCCGTTAGCAGGCGGATAGTTAGTCAGATTATTCTGATAAGCCTTCTGAATTTCCTCCTTCAATTTTGCAGGAATCGGATAAATATTAGAATTTAAATCACCAATCGTAAGATTAGCAATCTCCGCTCCTTTTGCCTTTAAATCATTTACTTCGTTACCAATTTTTACAATTTCAGAACCGATCAGGTTCGCCGCTAATTTTGAAACTTTCACTTTATTTTTTATTTAATTAGAATTATGTTATATTTTGTTATAAGTTATTAATTATGAGTTATGAGTTTTTTGCTTTGTAGTTATAATTATACTTCTTATCATTTTTAAAATTTCCGTTGCCGGATTTTTCAAATTTTCAAATTCCTCCTTTGAAATATAATCTGTCGCGAATAAAAGTTCTAGCCAGTAAATTGTTTCATCACATTCTTTTTGAGAAATTGAGAGTTTATGAATAAAATCCATTCTGCTTTGAGCATTCAAAGCCTCTCTAATATTTGCTCCGACAGAAGTTCCCGAGCGCAAAAGTTGTTTAGAAAGTATGAATTCTTTTTTCTCTGAGCTGAATTTTTTATAAAAATTAATAATCTTTATAGCAAACTCAAAACTTTTCTTCCCAATAATGCTGTCACTCATAATTCATAACTCAAAACTTATAACTAATTATGTTAGTTGTAAATCGTTTTTAACTTGATTAATTTTCTCATCCAAAGATTTCAATTTATCTCTGAAATCCGCTTCAGAAGTAATTGAATCTTTTACTGAGATATAAAATTTAATTTTTGGTTCTGTTCCGGAAGGTCTTACGCAAACTTTTGTTCCGTCCTGTGTGTAATAAATCAAAACATTCGATTTTGGAATATCATTCATTACAACTTTTTCATTTTTAGAAACAATAAAATTAGTCTGCTCTTTATAATCCTTAACCTCTTCCACTGGAGAACCAGCCAGCTCTTTTGGTGGATTTTCACGGAAATTTTTCATCATATTCTGAATTTCTTCCGCTCCGTCTTTTCCTTTTCTCACCAAATTCACCAAACCTTCGTAGTACATTCCGGTTTCCTGATAAATTTCGATCA
The DNA here is from genome assembly GCF_047651245.1 of Chryseobacterium sp. MMS23-Vi53. Taxonomy (NCBI): domain Bacteria; kingdom Pseudomonadati; phylum Bacteroidota; class Flavobacteriia; order Flavobacteriales; family Weeksellaceae; genus Chryseobacterium; species Chryseobacterium sp. MMS23-Vi53. Next base: position 477,558 of record NZ_CP180265.1, read on the forward strand.
GATATTGATACATTGTTCTTCCGTTTGCTTTGCACCAAGCTGCGATTTCGCAGGCAAGGACGATACTTCCGCAAGAATCTTTATCACGTACGAAATCTCCCGTCATGAATCCGAAACTTTCTTCACCACCGCAAATGAATTTTTCTTTTCCTTCAACATCGCGAATCATTTTTCCAATCCATTTGAATCCCGTCAATCCAGATTTACATTGAACACCAAATTTCTGAGCAATATCAAAGAAAATATCTGAAGTTACAATCGTAGAACCGATGAATTCTTTTCCTGTGATTCTTTCCTGTTTTCTCCATTCGTTTAAGATATAATACGTTAAAATTGTATTACATTGATTTCCATTTAGTAACTGAATTTCTCCGTCTAAATTTCTTACAGCAATTCCCAATCTGTCGCCATCCGGATCCGTTCCAATAACGATATCAGCATTTGTGATTTTTGCAAGATCCATTGCCATTTCCAAAGCAGCCGGTTCTTCAGGATTTGGAGAATCTACCGTTGGAAAATTTCCGCTAGGAATCATTTGTTCCGTTACTAAATCAATTTTCTTGAATCCTGCTTTTTTAAGAGCCTTAGGAACTGTTGTATACGTTGTTCCATGGATTGATGTGAAAACAATATTTAAATTTTCTTTTCCAACGTTCTGATACGTAGAGTTTTCGATACAAGCATCGATGTAAACTTCATCCTGCTCCTCTCCGATCCATTCGATTAAATCATCATTTCCGTCGAATTTTATATCTTCAAATTTTGTAGAATAAACTTCGTTAATAATCGCTTCGTCATGTGGCGGAACAATTTGTGCTCCGTCATTCCAATATACTTTGTAACCGTTGTATTCAGGCGGATTGTGAGAAGCTGTCAACACAATTCCTCCGTTACATTTTTTGTCACGAACTGTGAAAGACAATTCCGGAGTTGGTCTGTGATCCTTGAAAAGCAATACTTTAATTCCGTTTGCCGTCAAAACATCAGCCACCAATTTTCCGAATTCTCTTGAATTATTTCTTACATCATATGCAATTGCAACTTTAATTTCTTCTCCTTTAAACTGCTTTAACATATAATTCGCAAGTCCCTGTGTAGCTTGACCTAACGTATATTTATTTAAACGATTGGTTCCGACACCCATAATTCCTCTCATGCCTCCTGTTCCGAATTCAAGCTCTCTGTAAAAAGAGTCTTCCAAATCGGGAGAATTGCTGTCAATTAATAATTGAACTGCATCTCTCGTTTCCTTATCGAATGTGTCGCTTAACCAAAGTTTTGCTTTTTCTAATGTTGACATATTTGTATTTCTATTTTGTAATTTCTTTAATTGGTTACAAGTTGGAGGCAGGAGCTGGAAGTCTTCCATCATCCACTTCCAAACTCTTTAATCTAATTTTTTATTCTCCACCCTCGTTTCCTTATCTATTTTAAAAGCACGAATCGGATCATTATAATAAATAAATTTCGCTGTATTCTGAATATGTCCTTTCAATGAATCTTTTACGTTTACTTCGGCATAATTTCCATTTTTAGAATCGATATTCAGATTTTCGATTTTCCAATACGGAGAGATCAAACTTGCTGTATCAGAGATCTTTATTACTGCATCTTTTGTCTGACCTAAAAAGTTGGCCCTGCTTCGGTTCAGCATTTCAACTTCTGCTCTTCTTGTATTTACCGAACCCATAAAAGTAGCATAATTTTTTAAATTAAGCCTAAAATTATCGGTCTTAATTTCGCTCGAAATATTCATTTCTACCGAGTCGGAGATCGAAACTTTTTCAAGATTATATTTGGAATAAATTGTTACGTTGTAGAAGTCAACGCCTTTTGTTCCACGCTTTTCTTTAATGCTTAATGTTTTATCATTTACATCAATATCAAGATTTTTGGCAACATTCGGATAAGTTTCGATTTCAACAAAATTTTTGGTTCCTCTTGCATAAAATACACGGAACTTTCCTTTTAGATCAAGATTCACAAATTCTGCAACATCTACATCTTTCCTTTCGATTGTTCCTTCCGGAGAAACTTTTCCGCAGGAAACTACTGCTACAAGCATGAATGTGTAAAATATATTTTTCATTTTAATTTTTCCTTTAATTCTTCAAAAATCATTTTTTTATAATACTTTATGACTTTTGAATCAACTTGAGATACTGACAAATTTTTAGGTAAATTCATTCCATTAAAATAAATAGTTGTTTTAGAATCATTACCTGAAAGATAAAAATCTATATTTCGTAACGTATCTTTTTCAAGTATCAATTCATCTATTCTATAAAATTTAAACATTGCATATTTATCTTTTCCAAAATCACCATAAGATTTAATCTTCTGTTTTTCGTAAACAGCAATGTTTCTCTCTTCTAGTTTTTTAATGAGTGATTGCTGACCAATATTAACAGTGGTTTTACACTTATAACATTTAAAATCACCATCGCTGTAAGTATAATAATGACTTAAAGGAGGTGCTTCTGAGATTAAGATCATCATTGTTGGAATGATAAAAAAAACAGGATTAACTTTTTTAATTTTCAAAAACTCATATTTTTCTAAATTCTGAATAAGATAATAAGAAAATGGTAAAACCAAAAATGCCAGAAAATCAGTATAATCAATAATTCTTTCAGTTCTTATAGGACTTAAAAGATTATAAATTTTTATAAAAATTTCAGATACAGGAGATTTCCAAAAGATAAAAAAGATTATGGTTAATAATAATGAAAAATACTTTTTCTTTGGTAAAATGAAAGCGATCAATAAATGTAAAATGAAAACACCCGTAAAATCAGATAATTTTCCGGTAATCCAATTAGAATATTCAAATTTCAAAAAATGATCATTTATAAAAAGTAAAAAAATACTTACTACAAATAGCCAATTAAGAATAAAATATTTTTGCATCTTTTATTTAATTAAATCACCTCGTCAATATTATAATTCTTATGTTCTCTATTCGTTCTGATAATCATTTCGCCTAAAAACCCTGCAATGAAGAGCAAAGTTCCCATAATCATCATTGTTAATGCAATAAAAAACCATGGATTATTTGTAATTAAATGTCCGTAAATTCCTCTGGCAACATCAATTAATTTTGAAATTCCCAGCCAAAGTGCCGAAAGGAAGCCAACGATAAACATTAGAGTTCCCACTGCGCCGAAGAAATGCATAGGTCTTCCGCCAAAACGACTTACAAACCAAAGAGTTACTAAGTCTAAGAAACCTCTGATAAATCTTTCCGTTCCGAATTTTGAAGTTCCATAAGGTCTCGCCTGGTGCTGTACTTCTTTTTCAGTAATTCTTCGGAAACCCGCATTGGCAGCCAAAACCGGAATGTAACGGTGCATATCTCCATATACATCTATTGTTTTTACAACCTGTTTTTTATATGCCTTCAATCCGCAATTGAAATCGTGAAGATAAACTCCAGAAACTTTTCTAGCTGCTGCGTTGAACAATTTCGACGGAACATTTTTCGTCATAACATTATCGAAACGCTTCTTTTTCCAACCTGAAACAATATCGTAATTATCTTCAATCACCATATTATAAAGTTCTGGAATTTCTTCCGGAAAATCCTGTAAATCAGCATCCATTGTAATAATAACGTCTCCGTTTGTTCTTTCAAAAGCGGCATGAAGCGCCTGAGATTTTCCATAATTTTTGGAAAATTTAATACCATGGATTTGAGGATGTTGAACTTTTAAATTCTCAATAATGCTCCACGACAAATCTGTACTTCCGTCATCTACAAACCAGATTTCATAGGACAAATTGTTTGATTTACAAACATTATCGATCCTGGAAAAAAGCTCTTCCAAAGAAGCTTCTTCGTTCAGTAACGGAATAACTATAGATAAATTCATTTAATTTTAATAAAAATTATTCTTGATTTTGTTCTTCCTGATAAACACTTCTCGTTCTGAAAAACGCCCCGAAAAACACTGACAAAACTACGTAAAATATAAGAATTGCCGCAAAATATCCTGAAAAATGACTCGCTGTAAGCATATCTTTCCCTTTTACAGCCTCTGGAGAGAAGCTCGGAAGTCTTTCTTTGTACTTCTGATCCAGCTCGTCGATGTCTTTTTGATGTTTCAAAACCTTTCTTGCAGACTGATATTCTTTATCCATCTCTGCTTTTTGTCTTGTTACATATTGGTAGTTCAACAGCTTTTTGGCATCAGTATCTACAAAATTTAAAAATAAATAAATGCTGGAAATCGATAAAATTCCACCGATAAACATAGGAACAAAAGATCTTTTAAAAGCATCTTTAAAACTTACCACGCGATGGGTGTTCCAGTAAGATTTCACCGACCAGAATGCGGTTCCGGCATAAATCAGCGGCAATACAAAAGCATTGGCTTTCAGTGAAATATCAAAATAATTAACTCCTGAAAAGAAGCTATACACCACGAAAAAAACAAGCATCGTAGCACCAAACAGTAAAATTCCTAATGTGGAAGGGCTTTTCGTCATATCTAAATTTTTTGAAAATTTTTGAAAAATTATTGACCTGAATTTCAGCAATCTACCTCTATCAGCGTATTTTTTCAATTAATTTTCTGTAATAATGTTTTGAGTTTTGCAAAATATTCCTACCTTTGCAACGGCAAGTCCTAAACAACCAGCTCCTGAGAATCCTCCAGGGTGGGAACGCAGCAAAGGTAATCGGTCGTAGCGGTGTGATTTAGGTAGCTTGCCATTTTTTATTGGTTTAAGTTGAAGAGAGGTAATTTGAAAATTATCTTTTTTTGTTTCTAAAAACTTCAACATGTCTATTCCGATTTTCAAATTACCTTTCAAGATTTATTTAAAATTCAAATGTTTCTCCTAATTTTGGTAAAACAAGTTCTACATTTTTGTCTGCAAAATGCTTCAATGCACTTTCATGATTAATTTCAATGGCAGGGAAAGTATCAAAATGACATCCGATCACTTTTGGAGTTTTCAATAATTCTGCTGCTGCGAAAGCTGCTTTTCTCGGACACATTGTATAATGACTACCAATTGGAAGGATAGAAAGATCTAAATTCCCGTATAATCTTGGAAATAGCTCCATATCTGCCATTACTCCTGTATCACCTGCCAAATAAACATTTTTGCCTTCAGGAAGTCTGAAAATATATCCTACAGGAACACCTCCGTAGCTTCCATCTGGGAATGAACTTGTGTGATGAGCCGGAACCATGGAAATTTTAAGATCGTCGATTTTTGCGGATCCTCCTAAGTTCACGTCATCTGTATTTTTTGCAGTTTTGAAATATCCGCAAATTTCCGGAACAGCAATAATCGTCGCTTCAGGGTGAAACTGCAATACTTCTTCCACATCTGCAATGTGATCTCCGTGTGCGTGAGTTAATAAAATATAATCGATTTTCTGAGCCGAAATATCAAACCCTGATTCTGCTTTTTTGTAGTTATAAAAAGGGTCACATAAAATCGTTTTGTCTTTATAAGTGAACAAAAAACAGTTTTGTCCTAGATATTGTATTTTCATAATTTTTTATATTTTAATTTTTGTTTTAAGTCTCAAACGCAAATGACCCAAATATTTTCACAAATTTCTACTTATATTTTGATGATTAAAATAGTGTTATCCGTGAAAATATTTGTGTCATTTGTGCTTATTTAAATTATTTAGAGGGAAATTTATCTTCAATCAATCTTAAATTAATTCCATATTCCAAAAAGGCTTTACAACCGTCAAGAACTGTTGTGAAACCTCTTGTATTATCATTAATTACTTTTAAAAGATCTTCTCCGGTTTGAGAATATCCGTAACTTTTAATGACTACCAACGTTCCTTTTTCCATTTCTTTGAATTCGTAATCTACATTCGTTGAAGGTTCACCCCACTCTGTTTTTATTGATTGGTTTTGAACTATTTCAAGAACATTAACATTTGTTTTTGCTCCATACATTTCCCATTCCCAAATCACAGTTTTGCCTTCTTCCAATTTTCCGGTTGATTTTGTAAACCAGAAATTTGTCGTTATTTCCGGATTGATGAATGCTTCAAAAACTTTTTCAATCGGTTTTCTGATCAACATTTGAGCTTGAACGTAGATATTATCTGAATTTTTTATCATTTCTTATTTTTCTTTAGATAAAATATTAAAATAAATGATAACAGAACAGCAATACCTCCTATGATCCAATAAGAACAACTTGTTGATTTAGAAGCTGTAACCGTTACATTTTTATTTTCATTCAAAATTTTTTCAACTTTTACGCTGTCAGTTCCTTCTATTTTTTTTCCTGAATCTGGATTTTGTTTTACTAAATTTTGAAAATACGTAAATCTTTTCTCCAATAATTTATTAGAATATCCATATTTCTTTGCAAATTCATAAGCTTCCAAAGTATTTTCAACGTCTGAGTTTGAATGTAAAGCCAATGCATTTCCTAATTCAAAGTAAAGTTTACCAACTATTTCATTTGTAGGTTTTACAAATTGTGTTCGTTCTGAAAGTTGATATGATAAGTCTTCTACAAATTTATCTAATTCTTCATCAGATAATTTCGTTTCAGGAATTTCGTTGTTACCGAAGTTACTTCCCAAAAGATTTTCTAATGTAATTCTTCCTAATTTATATTCTAAAATTTTAATATGAATCCACTCTGAACCGTGATGAGATTCTTTATTAATAGCTAATGCTTTACTGATATATTTTAAAGCATTTTCATTATCTCCAGAAAGTTCGTAAGCTGTACCTAAATTAGAAAAAACTTCATATTTATCGGCATTTTTCAGTTCAATTTCTTTAAATATTTTAATGGCTTTATCATACTTTCCTAAATAAACTAACGAAGTAGCGTAATCTAAATATCTATCGATATCTTTTGTTTTCTCATACTCTTTTAAATCATCACTTGCCATTCTTCTGTAATTTTCAACATCAATTTCTGTGATATAAAAAGCATTGTTATGTCTAAGAGAATATTCAGTTGATATTTTTTTTCCATGAATATCTGTTCCTATAACAGAATAGTTAAGACAGCCGAAGACAACTTCAGATGAAAATAAAATTATAAAGAGAAAATACTTTTTCATTAATGAAAAAAGTTTAGTCCAAAAGCAGTAAGAACTGCCATTACGAAAGTCATGATTCCAACTTGTTTTAAAAATGGATCAAGTTCTTTCGGGTTTTTAACAGTCATAATTTGTCTTCTTAATTTCATTAATGGAAGCAATAAAATCATTACGATAAAAACATAATAATTTTGAGTTTGGAAAAATCCGTTTACTCCCAAAAACATTAAGATAAAAATTAATGGTAGCTGCAATAAAATCATTTCGTAGATCATTGCATTCTTGAATCCGATTTTTAATGCAAAACTATTTTTACCTGACAATTTATCGCTTTCGATGTCTCTCATGTTATTTAAATTCAGAACAGCCATACTCATCATCCCAACCGCCGATCCGGGCAATAACATATCCCAGCTAAACGATTTTGTGAATAGAAAATAACTTCCGCAAACTGAAACCAATCCGAAGAAAACAAACACGAAAAGATCTCCCAATCCCATGTATCCGTAAGGTTTTTTACCTACTGTATAACCGATTGCCGCCAAAATACAAGCTACTCCTAATCCAATGAAAATATAAAATTCATTCATATATTTAGGAATAAAAGCCACGTATAAAAGTACAATTGTTGCTACAAAAGATAAAATTGAAAAAAGAATTACTGCATTTCTCATTTGCTTTGCTGTAATTTTTCCTGATGCAACTGCTCTTGATTCTGCTTCCGAGGCTCTTTTTGCGTCTGTTCCTTTAACTCCGTCTCCATAGTCATTTGCATAGTTGGAAAGAACCTGATATAGCAAAGTCACGATAAGCGCCAATGCAAAGATTTTCCAGTCCCAAATTCCGCCTTCACCATAAAGCCTCCATTTTGCAATGAAAGCTCCCATTATAATTCCGCTTAAAGAAAGCGGTAAAGTTCGTAGCCTTGCGGCTTGTATCCAATCTTTCATAAATATTTAGTTGATGGTCGATGGTTTATAGTTGTTGGCAAATTCTATCAACCATCAACTATAAACCATCAACTAATTACGAGATCCATTTATCTTTTCCGAAGTTCGGTTTTCTTTTTTCCAAGAATGCATTTCTTCCTTCCTGCGCTTCTTCCGTCATATATGCCAAACGAGTTGCTTCACCTGCAAAAACCTGCTGACCAACCATTCCGTCGTCTGTTAAGTTCATCGCGAATTTCAGCATTCTGATTGATGTTGGAGATTTTGCTAAAATTTCCTGTGCCCATTCATAAGCAGTATCTTCTAATTCGTCGTGAGGAATTACAGCATTTACCATTCCCATTTCGAAAGCTTCCTGAGCGGAATAATTTCTACCTAAAAAGAAAATTTCACGAGCTTTCTTCTGTCCGACCATTTTTGCTAAATATGCAGAACCGTAACCGCCGTCGAAACTTGTAACATCTGCGTCAGTTTGTTTAAAAATAGCGTGTTCCTTACTCGCCAAAGTCAAATCGCAAACTACGTGAAGAGAGTGGCCACCACCAACTGCCCATCCCGGAACAACCGCGATTACAGCTTTTGGCATAAAACGGATCAACCGCTGAACTTCCAAAATATTCAATCGGTGTCTTCCGTCTTCCCCAACATAACCTTGATGCCCTCTTGCTTTTTGGTCTCCTCCACTGCAGAAAGCCCAACCTCCGTCTTTCGGACTTGGCCCTTCTCCTGAAAGCAACACAACTCCAATTGAAGGGTCTTCTGAAGCATCATAGAAAGCATCGTATAATTCTGAGGTTGTTTTTGGTCTGAAAGCGTTGCGAACTTCCGGTCTGTTGAAAGCAATTCTCGCTACACCATTACATTTTTTGTACGTAATATCTTCGTATTCTTTGACGGTTTTCCACTCGATCATTTTTGTAAAAATTTTTCTCAAAGATACGGAATTGCAGAGAATTTTAACATTGATTTTTGATGATAAATCTTGGAAAATTTGGTTTGAATATTAGCTGTTTTTGCTTAAAATTATTTTAACGCAAAGTTCGCTAAGTTTTTTTTGACCACTAATCTTTTTTAAGTTACACAAAGGCGTTTCACTTAAATAAGATCGCTAAGTTTTTAAAATAAATGAGATAATCAATAAATGACAGATTTCTTTTTTCTCCCACAGATTTCTCAGATTTGCACGGATGATTGTGAATAATTCTATTTTTGCAGAAAATTGGGTCGTGTTTGTCATTCTGAAATGATATGAAGAAAGACACAACTTCCATGGTGTTTGAGGCTCTCGAAACCACCTGCCCTAAACAAATAGCCCCGATTGCAACGGCATCCTTTTTGGTTGCGGGTGGAGCGAAGCGGAACCCGTAACCAAAAAGATATAGTGGAAAGCGGGAAAAAGCTTCAAATAATTTTATATAAATTCAAATAAAAAAACCGAAACAAAAATGTTTCGGTTTGTATTTAATTTTAAGTATTTGAAAATTACTTAGCTGGTTGTTTTGCTGCTAATTCAGCTTCTTTAGCTTTCATTTCGTTATACTTTGCTGTATTTTTTGTCGTGTTATACAGATCTTTCAATGTCTGAACAGCGTTGATATCCGTCGGCATTGCCTGATACCATTTTTCAGCATAAGGAATTGCTTTGTTGAATCTTTCCTTTCTAGCCTCAATTAACTTTGTAGCATCGTCCGGTTTAGTTTTTCTTAATGCATTGATATCTGCAACAGCTTTCTCATCGTCACCAATTACTGCGTACACTAGGTTTTGGTAAGCATTTGCAAAGTCTGCTTTCAAGTCGATTGCTTTTTGGAAAGAAGCAACTGCATCTGTTGAAGTTGCAGGATTTTTAGACTGAAGAACTCCTAAGTTGTACCAGTTTGTAGCGTCATTAGGGTTTTTAGCCAATTGCTCTTTCAAATTCGTCATGAATTTGTCTGTGTTTCCTGTAGCATATAATGCGCTTCCTTGGTACTCTTTTAATTTAGTACTGTTCGGGAATTTTGCTAAACCTTTTTCGATAAGTGCTAAAGCTTCATCATTTTTTTTGTCATTAATTAACAAAGTAGATAAAGTTTCGTACAAATCCTGCTCAACACTTGGAGTCTGTTCTGTTTTGAAGTCTGAATAATCTTTAGAAGATGTTTTCTTCAACAGCTCCCAAGTAGCTTTATCATATGTTGCAACCTGACCCGTTTTATTGTCTTTCGCAGTATATTGAGTCTGAACACCTGTATAACCAGAATTAATTAAATCTGTATAGATTTTTGTAGCTTTAGGAATATCATTAGCCAAAGCATAATTCAGACCTGAATAATACATGTATACTTTGTCGTCTTGCCCACTCGTTTTTAAAAGCTCGTAAACTTCCATAAACTTAGGACCTGCCACAGCATAATTCTTTGCATTATATGCGTCCATCGCTGCTTTATTAGCATCTTGTAGCTTTTTATTTACATCCTCTTTTTGTCCAAAAGCAAAAGCAGATGCCATGATAGCTATACCTAAAATTAGCTTTTTCATAATCACTATTTTATATTAATTGTACAATATTATTCTTCTGAATCAGAATTCTCAGTTTCCTCAGTTGGGTTTTCGTTTTCCGTTTGAGGTGCATCTGTATTGTTTTTTTGGTTATCAGCTACAGTTTCTGCTCCTTCTTCATTTTCTTCAGAATCTTCTTCTACATCTTTATCCATTTCTACTTTTGCGATGGCAGCAATTTCGTCATTTTTCTTAAGGTTAATCATTCTTACCCCTTGTGTATTTCTACCCATTACTCTCATCTCATCCATATTCATACGGATTGCAACACCAGATTTGTTGATAATCATCAACCCATCTTCGTCTGTAACGTTTTGAATAGCAATAAGATTACCTGTTTTTTCGGTAATATTCAGGGTGATAACTCCTTTTCCTCCTCTGTTGGTAATTCTGTAATCTTCCACTGCCGTTCTCTTACCGTATCCTTTTTCAGATACCACAAGAACCGTTTCTTTCTCCACATCATTCACAACAATCATACCAATTGCCTCGTCGTCGTCTTCCATTGCGATACCACGAACACCGATAGAACCTCTACCCACTTCTCTTACTTTTTCTTCAGGGAAACGGATACATTTACCGTTTTTCGTAGCGATCATGATCTGAGAACTTCCGTTTGTTAAATATGCACCTAACAATTGGTCATTATCTCTAATTTCAATAGCATTTACACCATTTACTCTTGGTCTTGAATATGCTTCAAGAGACGTTTTCTTGATCGTACCGTTTTTCGTTACCATCACAACGCTCATTTGATTTACGTACTCAGAATCTTTTAAGTTATTGGTTCTGATGTATGCTTTGATCTTATCGTCCGGCTCGATGTTAATTAAGTTTTGTACCGCTCTTCCTTTTGCTGTTTTAGAACCTTCGGGAATTTCGAATACTCTTAGCCAATAACATCTACCTTTTTCCGTAAAGAACAACATATATTGGTGATTGGTCGCAGAAACGATATACTCCAAGAAATCGGAATCTCTCGTTGTAGCCGCTTTGTTCCCTACGCCACCTCTACTTTGAATTTTGTATTCTGAAAGTAAAGTTCTTTTAATATAACCTGCGTGAGAAATTGTAAGAACCACAGATTCGTTCGGGATAATATCTTCAATAGACATTTCACCACCTGAATAATCGATTTCGGTTCTTCTTTCGTCGCCGTATTTTTCTTTAATTTCAATTAATTCATCCTTAATGATCTGGAATCTTCTTGGTTCATTAGCCAAAATATCTTCCAAGTCTGCAATTTCTTTCATAATTGCATCATACTCATCACGAATTTTATCAAGCTCCATTCCTGTCAAACGAGCAAGACGTAGGTCTAGAATCGCCTGAGCCTGAATTTCAGAAAGTTCGAAAGCTTCAATTAATCCTTCTTTCGCAGCCTGTGGATTTGCAGAGTGACGGATAATTGAAATCGCTCTATCCAAAGAATCCTGCGTCCCGATCACTTTCATGAAACCCTCTAAGATATGAGCTCTTTCCTTCGCTTTTCTAAGCTCGTATTGAGTTCTTCTTACAATAACTTCATGTCTGTGCTCTACGAAATGATGGATAATATCTTTTAGGTTCAATTGCTCCGGTCTACCATGAACCAACGCAATATTATTAACACTGAAAGATGTCTGAAGCGCAGTATATTTATATAATAAGTTTAAGACAACATTTGGAATCGCATCATTTTTCAATTCATAAACAATACGAAGACCTCTTCTGTCCGACTCATCTCTGATTTCGTAAATTCCTGTGATTTTTTCATCTTTTACCAACTCAGCTGTTCTGGCGATCATCTCAGCTTTGTTTACCTGGTAAGGAATTTCGGTAACGATAATTGCATTTCTGTTTCCAATTTCTTCGAAGGCAACTTTAGCTCTAAGAACTACTCTACCTCTTCCTGTATGGAAAGCATCTCTTACCCCATCGTAACCGTAGATAATCCCACCTGTAGGGAAATCCGGAGCAATGATGTGCTGCATCAATTCGTCGATAGTGATTTCTTTATTGTCGATATAGGCGCAGATCGCGTTTACAGCCTCCGTCAGGTTGTGAGGAGCCATGTTTGTTGCCATACCTACTGCGATACCAGAAGTTCCGTTGACCAAAAGGTTCGGAATTTTTGAAGGTAAAACCGTTGGTTCCTGTAAGCTGTCATCGAAGTTATTCTGGAAATCTACCGTTTCTTTGTCTAAGTCTGAAAGAACCTCATCAGAGATTTTTTTCAATCTAGCTTCGGTGTAACGCATTGCTGCAGGCGGGTCACCATCCATTGAACCGAAGTTACCCTGTCCGTCTACCTGAGGATAACGTAAGCTCCAATCCTGAGCCATTCTTACCATTGCATCATATACAGAGGAGTCTCCGTGCGGGTGGTACTTACCTAAAACGTCCCCAACAATTCTCGCAGATTTTAAATATTTTCTATTAGAAAAAACCCCTAATCCATACATACCATAAAGCACTCTTCTATGAACGGGTTTCAAGCCATCTCTTACATCAGGTAACGCTCTTGATACGATAACCGACATCGAATAATCGATATAAGATGACTTCATTTCATCAACAATGTTGATAGGAATCAGTCTTTCTCCTTCTTTTTGCATAAACAAATTTTATTATAATGATAGTCAGACCCTTAGCTGTGTGTCTGAAAATTATCTATTTCGTTTTTTTATTAACGTGCTAATTTACGAAAAATTTGCCGATTTTTGCGGTAGAATTTATCCAAAAAATCTTAAAAATTCATAAAATATGAGCGTACTGAGTATAACTTTCCACTGCACGAAAAATAATCTTGAAGATTGGGAAAATTATATTGATGAAACATTGGTTTTGATGACAGAAAATTTAATGGATGTCAATAAATATATACTTTCCGAAGTTCACAGTGATTATATTGATGAAGGAAAAAATTATAACCTTCTTTTAATGTTTGATAATGATGAATTGAGAGAGGATTTTGTAAAAAGCGAGCTGGAAAATATTGCCGAAAGAATTGAAACGAAATTTGGTCAGGAAGTGATGATTTTTAATACTTTTCTGAATCCGAAGAAATCTAGGCTGTAAGGTTGAGGCTAAGACCGAGATTAAGATTGAGTTTGAGTTTTGGCTAAACCGATTTTGATTCTGCTTAATTTAAATGGTTTCACTCCGTTTCAATTGATAGAATGATTTTGTTTTTTAATCGAAAAATATATAAAATAGAAGCATCGAAGTTTTCGGTGCTTTTTTTATTCTAAACCTTCAAGATTTTTGAAACCATGTAGGTTTAATATCGTATTAAATAGCGCTAACAAGTCCCTAGCCGATTGAAACGACATCCTTTTTGGTTACGGCGGAGCATAAACTGGAGGTTACGAACGAATGTTATGGAGCCATAATCAAAAAAAGCGAGTAGCAAAGCCAGAAAAAGCTCCTTAAAAAAAGGATAGAAGTTGGAGGATGGAGGTTTACTACTTTGAAAATAATTAATATTGTCTGATTTTTTTTAATGTGAATAACTACAAAAAAATGACTGCTTCAAAAACAGTCATTTATATTTTTCTATAATTTTACTACAATTACCGGTCGACTATGATAAACGCGATGCGGTCTGTGAGAATAATATCTGTGTCTTACAGGTCTGTAATAATGTCTTTTGTAATAATGTCGCGGAGGTCTGTGATATACAACAGGCCTATAATATGATCTGCGTGGGCCATGATAATAGTGTTTCCCGTGTTTTGGACCATGACCGTAGCCATGACCATGTCCTCTCTGCATCGGTGCTGCCTGATAATATGCTAAGGAAAAGACGATTAGGAAAAATCCCAGCACTTTAGTTAAAAAATTCATAACAAGTTATTTTCAAATTTACAGAAAGAAAACTTGCAAGACTGATGCCAATAATGCATTATTATTGGATTCTATGTAATTTTTAAGAAAATTTTATTATTTTTTTTGATTTTAACTTGTCTAAGAAATTAATTCACTTCTCTTTTCAAGCATGATAACATCTTTCCATTCTCCGTTTAATTTGCCTAATTTTTTTCTTACACCAACTGTTCGGAAACCATTTTTTTGATGAAACCTCATCGAAGCTTCATTTTCGGGGAAGATATTGGCTTGTAAAGTCCAGAATCCGTGGTTTTCGCTATCCAAAATCATCTTTTTAAGCAAAACCGAACCCAAACCTTTACCCTGGTAATTATTATCGAAATAAATGCTTACTTCTGCAACGCCTTTATAGACCTCTCTTTTACTTACAGGTTTCAGAGCACACCAACCGACAACTTCATTACTTTCGTTTTCCAAAACCCAACGGCAATCGTTGAAATAATCCATATTCCAGGCTTCTGCAGTGGGAATAGTGGTTTCGAAGGTCGCCATTCCGCCGTTTACCCCTTGCTGAAATATTTCCAAAACTCGCGCTTCGTCTTTGGGAAGCATTTCTCTTAATTCGTAGTTCATCGTATTTAATGATATTTGCGTTTATTTTTTCTTTTAATTCTGGAGTAATGCGTTTGCTTATCCTTTTCGTCTTCGGAAATCACACTTATGTTTCCGTCAACTTCAAGAATGGAAAGTTTTACATTTTTTATTCCGTCGACTCCATGTTCTCGGATAGCTTCTTCTAATTCATCTTTACTGATCTTAACTTTGTTTAAAGCTTCCTGATCCACCACTCCATCTTTTACTAAGATTACGGGATTATCTTCCAGGAAACTTTCAAATTTTTGGTTTGAGAACATCAATCTTTTAACAATAAAATTAGCTATAAAAAGAACCAAAGCTGCGACCAAACCGCCCTGCAAGGAAGTGTCTGGACCTACCATCGCGTTCTGAACCGCATTGGAAATAAGTAAAAGTAATACAACATCCCCCGCATTGAGCTGTGAAAGCTGGTTTTTTCCAAATAACCGAATTGCGATCACCATAAAAAGGTAAACGCAAAGCGAACGGACAACTACATTTAAAATAGGATCCACAATAGTTTTATTATACTATCAAATGTATTAAATTTTATGATTGGTTGGATAATCAAAGAAAATTTTAAGCATAAAAAAACCGCCTTTTAAAAAGCGGTTTCAATTTTTAAGGACACTGAGCAATCGGGACTGTACTGCAAACTGTTTTGTTTAACCTTTCACAATAAACGCAATACTGTTTTGGCTGTCCGCCATAAATCGATTTCAGGTCATTTTTGGTAAGTTTCTTTAGGTTTTTCATATTGTTTTAATTTTGCTGATTAAATTTAAAACGAAAATTATTCTCAATTATTACAGATTTATATTTAAAATTTTCACGATTTACACCTTAAAATAAAAAAGCCATACAGAAAAACTGCATGGCTTACTATAAAAGATTTTATGAATATTATCTGTTGTCTATTTCCACCGTTACAGGCATTACATACGTGTAAGCAATGGCATTTTCATTTAATTTTTTTTGTTTGATCTTAAGATTTGTCAATACATTCTCGATTTCTTTGCTTACATTTTTGCAGTCACCCGTGGAATGCACATTTACAATCTTCCCATTCTCATTGATATCAAACTTCACTTCCGAATTTACAATGCCTTGTTTATATTCGTAATTGGTAAAATCGAAATTATTCAATAGTTCGTTTCTAATGTCTGTAAAAGCATCGGTTTTATTTAATTTAATTTCTTCAATTACGTTATTATTTGTTACTTGTGCCTTAGTTATATTTACAATAGAAGCAAATCCACATAAAAATACAGATGCAATAACTATTTGAATTTTATTTTTCATAACTCTTTGGTTTTAAATGTTATACTAACCTTATTTTGTATCTCTAAACCAAAGTTATTAAAATAATTCATATTAATTTTACATTCAGTTAACATTCAGTTAACATTAGAATTTAATCTATTGATTTACAGTGTTATAAATTTTTAAAATAATTGAAAATTTAATATTGGAAGTTAATATTAGAGCATAAAAAAGGCTAAACTTGATTAAATTTAGCCATATCTTAGTATAAGTTTGTCATTCTGTAGAAATCCAGACTATCTATTTTAAATTACTCCAATTCCCTCTTTAAAAACTTTCCCGTCAAACTCTTCTTTGACTTCACAATTTCCTCAGGAGTTCCCTGCGCAACGATCTGTCCGCCATGTTTTCCACCTTCGGGACCAACGTCAATAATATGATCGGCTAGTTTTATCACATCCATATTATGCTCAATAATAATGAACGAATTTCCTAATTCCACCAACTGATTAATCGCGTCCATCAGAATTTTCACATCTTCAAAATGAAGTCCAGTTGTTGGTTCATCGAGAATGTACAATGTATTTCCGGTTTGTCTTTTTGCCAGTTCCGTTGCCAGCTTGATACGTTGGGCTTCCCCACCAGAAAGCGTTGTCGATTGCTGTCCCAACGTAATATATCCCAAACCAACATCCTGTAAAGTTTTCACTTTTGCAAAAATCTTTGGAATTGGTTGGAAAAATTCTACCGCTTCATCAATCGTCATATCCAAAACATCGGAAATCGATTTTCCTTTATATCGAACCTCCAAAGTTTCTCTGTTGAAACGTTTTCCATTACAAGTCTCGCAATGAACGTAAACATCCGGCAGGAAATTCATTTCAATTACCTTCAAACCGCCTCCCTGACAAGTTTCGCATCTTCCGCCTTTCACATTGAAAGAGAATCTTCCAGGTTTGTAACCACGAATTTTACTTTCCGGCAATTCTGCAAAAAGGTTTCTGATATCGGTAAACATTCCTGTATAGGTCGCAGGGTTCGAACGTGGCGTTCTACCGATTGGTGTCTGGTCTACATCTACAATTTTATCAATGTTTTCAAGACCTTCAATTTTTTTGTAAGGTAAGGGCTCCTGAACGGCTCTGTAAAAATGTTTATTCAGAATTGGATATAACGTTCCGTTGATCAAAGAAGATTTTCCGCTTCCTGAAATTCCCGAAACAACAACCAGTTTTCCTAGAGGAATATCCAATGTTACATTTTTAAGATTATTTCCTGTAGCACCTTTTAATACTATATTTTTACCGTTTCCTTTGCGTCTTTCCGCAGGAATTTCGATTTTTCTTTTTCCGTTGATGTATTGAGCCGTAATCGTATCTGCTTTCAACAAGTCTTTAGGTTTTCCCTGCCAAAGAATTTCTCCCCCGAATTTTCCGGCTCTCGGACCAATATCCAAAACCTCATCGGCTTCCAGAATCATGTCTTTGTCGTGTTCTACCACCAACACAGAGTTTCCGATATCTCGAAGGTTCTTTAATGAATTAATCAATCTTTCATTATCTCTTTGATGCAGTCCGATACTTGGTTCATCCAAAATATAAAGCACATTTACCAATTGAGAACCGATTTGCGTTGCCAGACGAATCCTTTGAGATTCTCCTCCGGAAAGTGTTTTCGAACTTCTGCTCAGACTTAAATAATCTAAACCGACGTCCAATAAAAATTGAAGTCTGGTTTCAATTTCCTTTAAAATTTCATGAGCAATGATGGCGTTTTTTTCTGAAAATTTATCTTTAACATTAGCTAACCACTCTTTTAAATCAGATAAACTCAATGCATTAATTTCTGCAATATTTTTTCCATCAATTTTAAAGCTTAAACTTGATGGTTGAAGACGGGTTCCCTTACATTCCGGACAGGTTTCTTCTGTCGTGAAGTGTCTTTCCAACAAAATGGCTTCGTAAGATTCTCTTTCTTCAATCAATTCTTCCATAAAAGGAATCAAACCATCAAAACTGATTTTAATCTTTTTGGTAATTCCGGCATATTTTAAATCTTTATTGAATTCCTTATTACAACCGTTATAGATATAATCCAAAGCTTCTTCCGGAATATCCTGAAAAGGAGTTGCTAAACCTAAACCGAAAATTTCAAGAATATTTTTAATCTGAGAAAGAATCCATTTGTTTGATTTGATATCTTCCAAAGGCAGCAAACCTCCCTGATTGATAGACAATTTCGGATTTTCAACAAAATAATCGGTATTGATTTTCTTGATGGTTCCTAAACCTTTACAGCTCGGACAACTTCCTTTTGGGGAGTTGAATGAAAACGTATTCGGTTCCGGCAAAGCCAATGAATGACCAGTTTCGGCATCCATTAAATTTTTAGAAAAATATTCAATCTCAGTACTTCCTAATTTTTGAATTCCTATCAGGCCTTCTCCCATTTCCATCGCTGTTCTCAACGATTTTTCCATTCTGGCTTCGGAGGCAGATTCGCCGATGATCCAACGGTCGATGACGATGTCGATGTCGTGGGTTTTATAACGGTCAAGCTTTAAATCATATTCAATATCCTGTAATTCTCCGTCAATTCTTGCCTGTCCATACCCTTTCTTCGCCATTTGTACGAAAAGCTCGTGATAATGCCCTTTTCTTGAACGAACAACAGGCGCCATCAACATGATTTTCTCACCTTTATAATTTTCCTTAATCGTATCAAGAATTTGATCTTCAGTATAACTTACCAACTTCTTCCCTGTCGTCTGAGAATATGCATCGGAAACTCTTGCAAACAAAAGACGTAGGAAATCATACAATTCTGTTACCGTTCCAACTGTTGAACGTGGGTTTTTATTTGTTGTTTTTTGCTCAATTGCAATTACAGGAGACAATCCTTCAATTTTATCTACATCAGGACGTTCCAGACCTCCCAAAAACTGTCTCGCATATGCAGAAAACGTTTCTATATAACGACGCTGTCCTTCTGCAAAAATCGTATCAAAAGCCAATGACGATTTCCCGCTTCCCGAAAGCCCGGTAATTACTACCAGTTCGTTTCTTGGAATTTTTACATTGATGTTTTTAAGATTGTGCTCTCTTGCGCCGTAAACTTCTATATATTCTGTTGATTTACTCATAATTTGGTGTGATTTTACCTGAAAATCACGATGTGCAAAATTACGGATTTTTTAGGAATTTTTTGTGTTAAAAAGTGTTAGTTTGTAAGTAATTGTTTTATCTGATTTTCCATTTTAAATTAAAAAATTTACTTTGCAAGTACGAAGCAACCGAATGATCATTAATTCAAAACCGAACAAAATAACTATTCAAAATGTAACAGAATTTTAATTAAATTTACATTATATAAAAACCCCAGCCATGAACAGACTCCGCGAACATATCGAAGCAATAACTCCACTTACGGACGAGGAATTTGAGTATGTAAAAACATTTTTTACGTTGAAGAAAGTTCGTAAAAACCAGTTTCTGATTCATGAAGGAGATGAAGTGAAATATGAATTTCTGGCTTTGGATGGGATCTACAAAGTTTTTTATATTGATGAAAACGGCAAAGAACATATTCTGCAGTTCGCGAAAAAAAATTGGTGGATGTCTGATTATATAGGATTTTTTAAACAAAACAATTCTAAAATGTTCATAGAATGTCTTAAAGATGGCGAAGTGGTAAGTCTTACTTTACAGGGAAGAAATCAACTGGCGGCTGATCTTCATAAAATGGATCATTTTTTTAGAATTAAATTAACCAATGGCTATATTGCCTTGCAGCAGAGAATTATTCTTTTGTTATCGAGCACACCTCAGCAACGGTATGAGGAATTTGTAAGATTGTATCCTGATCTTATTTCGGAAGTTCCTAAGAAGTATGTAGCAGAATACCTTGGCGTGAGCCGTGAAACTTTGAGCAGATTGTATTCGAATACTAATAAGTGATTGTTTCTCGTGGTGTGTCATTGCGAAGAACGAAGCAATCTGTTTCTTTTTGGCACTAATTTTTGCGTTCATTCTTAGAGATTGCTTCGTCATTTCATTCCTCGCAATGACCTAAACTTATTTCTAATACTATGTTTTGATCCTTTCAGGATGACAAACGTGATGGATATTTTCCCGTATTCGAATGAATAACTTCCGCCCTAGCCCCGATTGAAACGGCATCCTTTTGTGTAGCGAAGCGGAACAAAAGATACAGTGGAAAGCGGGAAATAGCTTCATATAAAAATTTAAAAAATCTTATTTATAAATAAAAAATTGAAGTGTGATTTGGATCACACTTTTTTTGTGACTTCGCTCCTTCTGTTGAGACCTCCGATAGACATACATTTGCTATAGAAATTTAAATCAATTTCAAAGATCAAAACTAAAAAATATTAATTAACTAAAAAATTTAACGTCATGAATCCAAAAGTATTAATCATTGTATCCAATGCCAACTCAATCGGTCCAAATCACAGAAGAACAGGAACTTTCTTATCTGAAGTTGCGCATCCTTACGCAGAATTTGAAAAAGCAGGTTATCAAATTGATTTTGCAAGTTTAACAGGTGAATCTCCGTTTTTAGATGCTTTAAATTTGGCTGATGATCCTGATAATTTAAAATTCTTAACCGGAAAAGGTTGGCAAGATATGCACAACGCCGGAAAATTATCAGATGTAAATATTGATGATTACGATGCTGTTTTCGTTCCGGGAGGAATCGCTCCAATGGCAGATATGCCGGAAGCTCCTGAATTGAAGAAAGTTCTAGCAAGATTTTACGACACTGGTCGTGTTGTAGGAGCTGTTTGTCATGGTCCGGTTTCTCTGTTAAATGTAAAATTGAGCGATGGAAATTACATCGTAAACGGTAAAAATATTACGTCTTTCACTACTCAGGAAGAAGACAATTATGCAAGACAGGACGTTCCTTTCGATTTACAAACGGCTTTGACTGAGCAAGGCGCAATTTTCCACGCTGCAGAACCTTGGTCTGCCAACAGTATTGCGGACGGAAATCTTGTAACAGGACAGAATCCTGCTTCTGCAAAAGGTGTGGGTGAAAAAATTGTAGCACTTTTGGAAGCTAAAAAAGCGTAATTTTAATCATAAAATTAAAAAAATGGATCAAAATAATGTATTTGTTCATGCCAAATGGCAGGTAAAAGAAGGAAAATTGGATGCTGTTCTTCAATTAATGAAGGAAGCTGCCGAAAAAAGTACTCAGGAAGAGGGAAATTTATTCTACAAACTGCATCAAAGTCAGGAAGAGCCCAATACGATTATTTTGTATGAAGGCTATGTTGATGCAAATGCTGTGGAAACACACCGAAATTCCGATCATTTTAAAAATATCGTTGTGGAGCAGGTTGTTCCTTTACTGGAAAATAGAGAGGTGATTCTTATGAATCGGTTATTTTAATAATGTGTTTTTAAATAGTTTCGGGCGAACCAAAGATTCGCCCGAAATCTTTTTTATTCAGTTTAAATTTTAATTCTCAGAAAAATCCGAATCCTCATTCGTTACTTTCACGACATATTCGATTCCGTCGATGGCTTTGGAAATAATTTGATTTCTAAGAATATTCGCCATATTTTCCCAATACGCTCTTCCGTAGAAAGAATAATTTTGCGGAATAATTTCCACCTCAACCGTTCTTACAAAACCTTCTTTTGGCTTATTGCTGATCATTGTTCCACGTGTGACTCTTACATCTTTTAATTCATCTTTCAGAACCATTCTGCAATAGTTTTTTACATCTTCCAAAGAAATAATTTTATCTCTTGTCGTCAAAGCGTATTTGTAAGCCTGAATGCTATCTGTTCCTTTTTGTTCTTCCGCACCTCCTATAGTTTCCGTTAATAAAATCAAATTCTGCGATTTCAATTGATTCGAAAGTTCCGTTCCCGGACGCATATGATTGGCTAATGTAGAATGTGTGATCCAAAATGCAGCATATGTATGATCTGTTTTCTCTACAGGTTCCATGATAACGTAGTTCAGTTCTTGTTTAATGCTTCTCTTCGCATTATTCACTTTTTGAACCATTGATTTCATTTTGTCTGACATTTCGCTCAAAACACCTTTTACATTATCACGGTTTAATAAAGAAAATGCTGCAATCTCGTCTCTTGTTAATTCCAAAACATTTGCAATCATATCGACTGCATTTCTGTTCGTGAATCTTTCCATTCCTCCTTTTCTTACGGTGTATAAACCTTTTCGAAGATCGTCATTAGGCGTGAAAGGAATTTCAGTATATCTTCTTCCTTCTCCGTCCTGAACCTCATCTACATATAAAAAATGTTCACCTTCATCCGTTACAAGCGGAATATTATTTCCCATAATATCTAAACTATATTCCGTTTTCTTCCAGCCACGGTTATAAATGGGAAAAGCATTTAATACAAAAGAGAAATTATCTAAAATTTCCGCAGAAAACTGTGGCGGAAACTCGAAAGTTAGCCATAAATAACGTTTTCCATCAATATATTTCGTGATTTCTTCTTTATAATCAACATAACTTAAATTTTCTGGAAGTTTCCCATGTTCAGAAAATAATGAATTCGAAAGTCCTGAAATCTCAATAAATTTATGATGATAAATACTTTTTATATCTTCAATAATTTTGTTCTGAATAGACTGTTCACGAAACATTTGCTCGTATCCGTCTGCATGATTGTTTTTATAATAAGATAAGCCTTCCTTTACAAACAAAGGATTTCCGTTGCTTGAAACTGTAATGTAAGGCAACAGCTTATACGTAAAATCCAAATGTTCAAAAGCTGGATTTGAGCAGTAAATGCTTAAGCTTTTCGGAAAAGTTTCGTTTGAATATTTAGAAACATCTACTCCGATCGTTACTTTTCTGTAATCCTCCGGCTTTCCCTGAAATCTTGCAATCGGAATTTTATTCAAACGATCGTCGATGCTGTAACAAGTGTTTCCTACAAACATGATCGCTGATTGTAATTTATTGATTCTCACATTCCCGACAGGCGTAAAAGGAATATTCACCTGCTTATCAGACTCCGATTTTATCGTGGAAGTCATCTGTTTTTTAAAGAAAAATTCGGTATGTTCCAACAAAATCTCCGAAGATTCGTAAGGTTGCGTGAATGCAATCGCATGAGACGGAATCGGGTGTGTATAAATAGATGGGGTCAACAATTTCGCCAGTTTTTCTAAAATTCGGGCATTGACGGTTTGTATCTCATTATTCGCTTTGAAAACCTCTGTGCTGAATGCATCAATTAGTAATTTAACAAACGGATCCAACGATTGCGGACTTTTCAATCCCCAAACTTTGGTCGCGTTCTGAAGCATTCTCGCTTTTACAGATTCCTTGGAATATATATTCTGGTCTAAATTCATAAGTTTTGGTTACAGTTTAAAAGAATTAATCGATCGACATCGGACTTAGGAAAAGCTCTGTAGAAAAGCTGAAACGTTCTCCTGAATGTTCCATTTTTGCATTGATGGCGATTTTTACTTTCTTTTTGATTTCGGTGTGTTCTTTAGTATCGTAGCTGTGCTCCACAATTTGGATGTGTGCGTCTATTTGTGGCTGTACGATTCGGGGTTCGTATTCCTGTATTTGTCTTTTCAGGCTTTTTATGAAAACGGCTTCCCAGACGGCACTTGTAACTCCATTATCGAATTCCAGATTCCAAACGTCGTTTCCGTAATTTTCATCATATCTGTTTTCGCCTTTTTTAGTCGTTATCAGCAGCATAATGTTGTGGGCAATACTTTCACCCATGTCGCAGGTGTCGATACTTCCCCCTTCCGTCATTAATGTTGATGGTACAAAAGGCATTCTGTAATTTGGTGTGTCCATGATATCAACTTCTTTATTTTTTACTCCATACTTCTCGTTTACTTGAAAGGAAATACCAAATTAATCATTTTTCACGAAATAGAATATTATAAGATTTTAAATTTGTTGGATAATATTATTTCTATTGTAAATGGTGAATAGTCAATTCGTTTTTAAAGAAAGAAGATTTCTTCATCATTTTAGATCTAAAGAAATAAAAAAGCTGCTCGACTTAGTCAAACAGCTTTTGAAATTTATTCTGCAATTTTCTTATTTCGATTAATAAAATAATAGACGGGAAGTCCAATTAAAACCATCAGGAATCCTGGCCAGGTGTATTGTTGTTTGTAGATTAATAACAAAATACAAAATCCTGTTCCGATCAATAAATAAATGATTGGCGTAATTGGATACAACCATGTTTTATAAGGTCTTTCTAAATTCGGTTGCTTGATTCTTAGATAGATAACTCCAAAAACGGTAATCATATAAAATAGTACGATCACGAAAGAAATCATATCCAAAAGGTTTCCGTATTGTCCGCTCAGACACAACAGAGAAGCCCAAATTCCCTGCATCCAAAGTGCATTTGCCGGAACTTCATTTTTATTATTTTTTTCCGCTTGCTTAAAAAACATTCCGTCTTTTGCCATCGTCTGGAAGACTCTTGCTCCGGCTAAAATCAATCCGTTGTTACAACCGAAAGTTGAGATCATTACTAGTACCGCAATAATCACAGTTCCTGCACTTCCGAAAATAAGATGTGAAGCTGCAACGGCTACTCTGTCGTTTTCTGCAAACGCGATAGAGTCCCTGTCTAAGGCATTTAGATATACATAATTCACTGCGATATATAAAATCATTACGGCAGTTGTTCCGTAAATCATCGATTTTACGACGTTTTTCTTAGGATTTTCAATTTCTCCTGAAACGAAAGTCACGCTTTCCCAAGCCACAGAACTGAATACTGAACCTACCATTGCTGCTGCAATTCCGCCCAGTAAAGTCATTCCACCGATAGGCTCCCAACCTTCTTTCAGAAAGTTTCCAAGATTATCTTTTTTAAGGTTATTAAATGAATCATATCCAAAGTTGAAATTTTCCGCCAAATGAGAAAAATCAACTAAAATAAATCCAGCAGTTATTAAACCTAATAATGCAATGATTTTAGAACCTGTAAATAGGTTTTGCAATATTTTTCCGCTTTCTACTCCTCTTGTATTTAAATAAGTTAATAAAATAATAGTTCCGATCGCCAAAATCTGGATCCATGTAATTTTGAATTCTCCACTTTGGATAATCGGAGCTGCATCATTTAAAGCCGGAACTAAATAAGCCGTAAACTTACCGAAAGCCATTGCAACTGCCGCAATTGTTCCGGTTTGAATCACCGTAAACAATCCCCAACCGTACAAAAAGCCCATCTTTTTTCCGAAAATTTCTTTTAGATAAGTGTACTGTCCTCCCGCTTTTGGAAACAAAGCCGAAAGTTCTCCATAGCTGATCGCAGCCGCAACTGTCATGATTCCTGTAATCACCCAAACGGCTATCATCCAGAATCCTGAGCCGAGATTTCGCATCATATCAGCGCTTACGATGAAGATTCCGCTTCCGATCATGGAACCCATTACGAGCATAATGGCGTCCCAAAGTTTTAGTTTTTTTTGCATAGTTGAGTATAGGCTTCAAATATAAATAAATATAGGTTTTGTTTTTTATTTTGTTTGAAATTAGATTGAAAAGTATTTTTGATGTTTTTATTGCAATGATCGCTATGTTTTTTGTGATTAATTGATTTTTATTTTTTGATCGCAAGAGCGTTTCACTCAGCAAATGATAGTAATAAATCTTCATTTTTAAAACCTTGTTTTTCGAAAATAAGTGAAACGGCTTTGTTTAACTTTATTATTAATAATTGTTTTCCAAATCTTTGTTTCGCTTTGCGTTTAATTTTATCGCAAGGATAAACTAAGTTTTTTCTTTAATCAATTTGTGTTTTAAGATATACAAAGGCACTTCGTTTATATTAGTAATACAAAATTTATTGATCAGATTTATTTAAAATGAGTTTAAACACCCGAAAACACAACCTTTTTTTTATTAAGTTTTTCACGATTTCTGATTCAAATTTTATTAGTACTTTTGGAAAAAATATTAAAAATGAAATTCAAAGCAATATTATTCGCAGCGGCTGTAAGTGTTTCTACTTTGGCTTTTGCACAAGAGACTAAAAAATTCGGACCTCCTGCAGGAAACGCATTGGTGGGCGATGTTTACGGAGGCGGAGTTGCTTCTAACGTAGAATCTAAAGCTATTTCTGTAGATAAATTAAGCAAAAAGCTTAAAAAAGAGAATAAAAAAGTAGAAAACGTAGCTGTAAAAGGAAAAGTTACAGACGTTTGTGAGAAAAAAGGATGCTGGTTAACAATCCAGACTGAAGATAATTCTCAGTTTTTCGTAAAAATGAAAGATTATGCTTTCTTTGTTCCGACTGCTTTGAAGGGTAAAACTGTTGTTCTAGACGGAACTGCTGAAAGAAAAGTAACTTCTATCGACGAGCAAAAGCACTATGCGGAAGACGCAAAGAAACCTCAATCTGAAATCGATGCGATTACAACTCCGAAAGAAGAAATCAGATTTGTAGCGAACGGAATTAAAGTTGTGAACTAAGATTTTTCATCGTCATTCAGAACAGAAAAAGTGAAGTGAAGAATCTGTCTCTTATTTTAATGTGATGGCTTTACCTTCGGTTCGCAATGGTGATCTGTATAAAACAAAAGCGGAACAATAATTATTTTGTTCCGCTTTTTATTTTTTAGTCTTCTATTGTAAAATTGACTTCGGCATCTAGTTTTGGATATTTTGTTGCAGAAACAAATTTCTTTCCGGTACAGTCGATTTCGAGCCAGCCTTTTCTTTGCTTTACGTCTCCTACTTCCATTACAAAAGGGATAAAAGAAATCTCGTCTTTTCCTTCTTCCATAATTTCTCTATACTGAACGGCCACGTCTAAAATACATTCGTGATCGGTATTCAACTTTACATTTCGGTAGATGATATCGTAATGCGTTTCCCTGTTTTCAGGAATTTCATTATAAATTTCCCAACCATCGATTTTTGAATTTAATTCAGAAATCGATTTTAATGTATAATATAAAGCTATCGTATAATATTTTCTTGTTCCTTTTCTTATGTAATCGTCTACGAAATGCCCGCCTTCAAACAAAATCGTCGGCATTCCTGCTTTGATGAAATTGTCGCCTGTGGAAGTCGGATAAAACTCATCGGAATATCTGCCAATTTGATTTGGGATTAATTCTTTTAAATGATTATAAACTTCCGCGATAACAGCCATACATTTTTTTCTGTTTTCAGTAACAGTTCTTTCAACATTTTCAGAAGGCGCCAAAAACGATAACGTCGCAGGATGAATTCCGTCTGTTGTAAAAATTGTTCTCTGCTCGTGAAGATTCAGAGCGTAATCGTATTTTTTGGAAGCGACTGCATTTTTTAGAAATTTAATTTCTGTACTTGCTTCGTTGTGAAAGTCTCTATTCAGATCAATATCTGCTGCATTCAATCTTGTCCATCTTTCAGAGCCGTCTGGATTTAACATAAAAATAAAATCCAATTTGATTTTGCTAAATAAATCCTCCTTCAATTCCGAAGCTTTATCTAAGTTCATCAACAAGTCGAGCATCGCATGTGTCGCATTAGATTCGTTTCCGTGCATTTGCGACCAAGCAAGTACATTAACGTCTCCAGTTCCGACTGTCAATTTGTAAATAGATTTTCCTAAATATGATTTTCCAATCTCCTGAATATGATCGCTGAGATTTGTCTGTAAGTAAGAAAATAATTTTTCTGGGGAAATATAGCGATTTGGGAAATTAGGATTTGGTGAATAAATCTGTTCAAAGTTCATTATGAAATAGTTTACAATAGTCAAATTTAACTATTTTTCATGAAAAAATAAAATTTACATTTGTAATTCAACTAAACATATGAGTCTGCCAAAATGTCTGTTGATAGAATTGTGGATTGATAATAATTTAATTTATATTATTTAATATATTTAAAATCAGATATTTATGATATTTATCTAAATGTTTATTTTAAATATACTTTAAGTTTGGAAATTACTGTTAATGTGTATTTATGGGTAATATTACTAAACACTAGATGTGTGGAAAACTTTGTAAATATTCACTGTATACAAATGTAAATAGAGCTAATTTTTGATTTACTTTTAAAAATAATTTTTACTTATCTATATAAATTTAATAATGTAAACAGCATTTTATAGATTAGAATTTACCATTCTAAATTGTGCACACAAACCTTCGAAAATATTGTTTTAAGGATCTAAATTATCCTAATTTACAACCTTAAATCGCCTATTTATGCATATTTCAGAGGTTTATTATATGTTATTACCCTATTCTAATATTTATTAGTAAATCGACAAAATATAGCAGTACAAAAATAACTTTATCTTATATACATTGGCATTTATTCAAAAGTAACTTATAAATAAGTTATCTACATTTATAGAGAAAGAATATTGATTTTTTAATGTTTAGTTGTTAATAAACTTTTGTAAAATTTAGTAGAAAACTTTATGTAAATAATAATTTATTGATTTATAGCTCTTTATATGGTTTACATTTGTAGCACTATTTAGTTTACATTTGTTCATTATACAGATTTGCATTTGTAAATTTATTTATTTACATTTGTAACATCATTAAAAACTATTTTATGAGCTTAAACGAGAGAATTTCAAAAGTCATAGAGTATTCTAATCTTACCTCTTCCGAATTTGCGGATGAGATAGATGTGCAGCGATCTTCTATTTCGCACATTACTTCCGGAAGGAACAAACCATCTCTTGAATTTATCATAAAAATAAAATCGCGCTTTCCGGAGATTCTTTGGGATTGGCTTGTAACAGGTGAAGGTGAAATGTTAAAGTCGGATCTTGAGGAAACGAAAGTTCCGGAATTGAAACCAGAGGAAATTTACGAGGAAGAAAAAACGAAGACTACTTCTCTACCCGATCTTTTTACGATGATGAATGATGATGAAGATTTTGGAGCTGATGAAAGCGAAATAGAGACTCCAAAAATGTCTTCTCAAGAATCGTTTATACCGCAACAAAGTACGGCTCAGGAAAAAATATCGGATTCTCAGCGATTAGAGAATTTTATTCCTCAAAGCAACAGTCAACCAACTGAGAATCAAAACAATAAGATAAAACGTATTGTTATCTTCTACGAAAACGGAAAATTCGAAAGTTTTGAGCCATAAAAAAACCTGATCAAGAAAAATGATCAGGCCAAAAATATTTGAAGAAGAAAACTAAAGCTATTGCTTTATTTTTGTGGAGTAACTTTTTGGGTTACTTATATCGTACAACTTTCTTTTTTTGAAAGTTATCTTATTTAAAATTCGGAAAAGTTAATAGTGATTTTTATGACGAAGAATTATCTTCTGTACATGAGTATAGAATAAAGTTTATTTCACAGACTTAGTTTTACTTATTATTATCAAATATAATAAATTACAATTAAATTAACAAAAAAAAGTTTTAATTTTTAAAGTATTATTAATAAAAATAATTATGGAAAGCATTTTAATTAATTTGACAATATTTTTCAATAAAAAAAGCCTTACCAGATGTAAGACTTTATATTTTTAAGATGGAAAAGTTAATTATTTTCCTCTTCTTCTGTCAAGTTCTTTCTTAATTAATCCTAACTCTCTGCCCGTTTGTCCGGCTACAGAAGTATTTTCCTGAGCTCTTCTTGTAAGATATGGAACAACGTCTTTTACAGGTCCATAAGGAAGGTATTTTGCCACGTTATAGCCTTTATCAGAAAGATAGAATGTGATATTGTCGCTCATCCCGTAAAGCTGTCCGAAATATACATGAGGATTTCCATTTTCCAATGACACAGCCTTCATTTTATCCATCACTAATTCAGAAGAAATTTCGTTGTGAGTCCCGAAGAAAGCCGAAACTTTATCCAAATGATTCATCACAAAATCGATTCCTGCATTGTAGTTTTTATCTGAAGACTCTTTGTTGGGCTGAATCGGATCCGCATACCCCCTTTCGGCAGCTCTTGCTCTTTCCTTTTCCATATAAGCACCACGAACGATCTTATAACCAATGAAATAACCTTTTTCTCTAGCTCTTTGAAGATGAGATTCCATATATTCCAATCTACCGGTTCTGTACATTTGGATTGTATTCCAAACAATTGGTTTTTCCTGATTGTATTTCTCCATCATCTCCTCACAAAGCTGATCTGCAGCATCCTGCATCCAAGTTTCTTCTGCATCTACCATTACTTTTTTGTCATTTTCATGGCAAAGTTTACAAACTTCATCGAATCTTTTTACAACTCTTTCCCACTCTTCTTTTTGGCTTGAAGTCAGTTCTGCATTCTTTCCAACAGCTTCATACAAATCGATTCTACCGAAAGCAGTTGGTTTAAAAACGATAAAAGGAATGGCCGGATTTCCTACTGAAAATCTTACAATATCTTTAATTTCTTTACAAACCGCATCAAAAGTAGCCTCATCTTCTTTACCTTCAATCGAATAGTCGAAAATACTTCCAACTCCTCTTTTGAATAATTGCTTCACAACTTTCATACTTTCTTCACGCGTTTCACCGCCACAAAACTGCTCAAACAAAGTGTTTTTTACAATTCCGGTAACGAAAGGAAAATTGTTGTGAATAGAGAAATTAAGAACAGAAGTTCCAAGACTTGTAAGAGTAGGCTGCTCAATCATTTTGAACATCCAGTACGCTTTCTTTAACTGTGCATCAGACTTGTCTGCGAATGCAACTTTAGTATCGTTAAAAATGGGCATTACTTTTATATAAATTTAAGGTTCTGCAAAGGTAAGAAAATGTAATCTCTTTTAAAGAAAATTTTCTATAATTTACCTTCCAGTCCGTTTAAAAGCATCGCAATGATTCCGACAAAAACCCAGAATCTTAAAATATTGAGTGTCACAAATTTGCTTCTTCTAGAATTGTTTAAAAGCAAATAAATACAAAGTATGAAGACAAATAATCCTCCAGAAAAATAATAAGACATAAATCCAGAGATACCTGTTTTCATGATGAGTTTCATGGAAACCGCCATTGTAATTATCAATAGTGAAATGATAATTCCTATTGTTGTTTTACTTTTAAAATAATTTGGAATTGTAGTGTAACCGAAAGCTTTATCAACACTTTTCGTTAATGTATCTTTCACAATATCAATACATAAAAGAATTAAGAACAGGAAAATTGCCATTAATAAAACTTTTTTGGAAAAGGTTTCATAATACACCATCATTCCAAAAAATGGGTATAAAGTAAGGCTTATAAAAGTTAAATTATTTAATATTAAAATTCGGCTTAATTTATGACTGTAAAACCACATAAAGAACTGATAAACAACAAAAAATAAAAAAACTTTATGAGAAATCAACCAGGCAATCGTCAAAGAAATTATACATAAAAACAGATAAACATAAAGGAAATATTTCTGTTTGATAAAGCTTTGAATTCTTGTTCTGAAAGGTTTTACAACATGATCTTTTTCAAAATCATAAAATTGATTGATAATTCCCCCCGCTAAAATCGTAAGAACTGTGCAAAAAATAATGCCGTGAACCTTGAAATCGAAGACAAATTTTCTAAATGTTTCATCTTGATTGAAGAGGAAAAATGTTGAAACATATAACGCAAAAGTGAGCAAAATAGCAACAAAAAAGCGAGCTCCCAAAAGAAAGCCCACGAATTGTGAAAATCTGTAAAATAAAGATTTTTGAATATAATTTTTCTGTTGGAAAGTTTCTTTTTCAGAATTCATTCACAACATTTTTAGAATCTGTAAATCACTTCTTTATGGAAGCCGTCAAGCATTTTTTCTGCTTTTTCGTAGTCTTTAGTGAAACCCAAAATATAACCACCTCCACCGCTTCCGCAGAGTTTTAGATAATAAGCATTAGAATCCAAACCTTTTTTCCAGATGTTGAAAATACTTTCCGGAATCATAGGACGGAAATGTTCGTATGCCCAATGTGAAAGCTTTTTCAGGTTTCGGAAAAATGGATTCATATCTTTTTTAAGGAAAGAATCAATACAAGCGTTGTTGTAACGGATAAATTCTTCTTTCAACGTTTTGCGGAAACCTTCGGTTTTCATTTTTTCGAAAAAAATCTGAATCATTGGTCCGGTTTCGCCTGTAATTCCTGAATCAATTAAGAAAATTGCACCTTTGCCTTCTTCTCCGTCTGGAATAGAAACTTTGTCTAAATTTTCTTTATTTTCAATAAGAATCGGAAGATTCATGTAGCAGATTAACGGATCCATTCCTGAACTTTTTCCGTGGAAATAGCTTTCCATTTCTCCGAAAACAGCTTTTAATTGCTTTAAATTATCTTTAGAAATGTTTTCCGGATTCTGTTTCTTTACTGAATATTTTTCGAAAATTGCAGCTACCAAAGCTCCCGAACTTCCAACTCCGTATCCTTGCGGAATGTTGGAATCAAAGAAAAGTCCGCTTTCAATATCATTTTTAAAACTTTGGATATCAAGTTTAAAATCATCTGATAAATCCAATGCTGAAAGGAAATCTGAATATTTTTGAAGATGTTGGTTTGATTTTTTTTCGAATTCAGAATCCAGGTCTGAAAACTTTAAAGTTCCTTTATAGAAACTGTAGGGAACTACAAGCCCTTGAGAATCTTCGATCATGCCGTATTCTCCAAACAAAATGATTTTTGCGTAAAATAAAGGGTTTGTCATTTTATATTAAATAAATTTTTTTGCAAATTTAAAATTATTCCGCTGAATATAATCAAAATTCGAGCCGAATTCTAACAAATTTTAACACAAATATAAATCCAAATTTGATATTAAATCTTAAAATCTGTGTTTCTTATACTAAATTTACTAAAAAATCCTGAATATTTGAGGATAATTTTAATGATTTTTATTAATTTATAGAACATGTTTAATTTCTTTTTTTCTTCATTTTTTTGCCTTAAATATCTTGCTGATTTGCAGATTGCGCAGATGTTTGTAGATATTTTGTCTGATGTTTAAAGAATGACTGCAACCCTAGCCCCGATTGACGCGGCATCCTTTTTTTGTAATGGAAAAGGCGAGGGCAAAAAAAGATATAGCAGAAAGCGGGAATAAGCTCCTAAAAAACAAAAAAAGACGCTTAAAAAGCGCCTTTCTATAGTATTTTCTAAAATTTAATTACTGCTTAATCAATTTCTTTGTAACCTTTTGTTTTTCTGTTTCTACAGTTACAACATAATTTCCTGTCTGCATTGAAGAAATATTCACATCCAATTTAGAGCCTTTTAGAGAAGATTCAGATTTGATTAATCTTCCTGCTTCATCATAAATTTTAAATGATTTTAAAGCATCTTTTGAAGAAATTGTGATGATATTTCTAGCCGGGTTTGGATAGATATTTACTGAATTGTCTTTCGTATTAACATCTTCTACCGCCAAAACTGCACAAGAGAAATTAGCTTTCCAACCTAAATCATTTACTGCAGGATCTGAAACAAATCTTACCGTAATTGCTCCTGAGGGGTGTGTAGATGTGAAAGTTCCGGGAAGTGTTGTACCCGTTAAAGCATTTCCATTAGTAAACATTGGGGAGCTTGTTGAAGGTCCATTATAAATGTACATATAGTCATAATCTTGTTCTAAAGCAAATTCAGTAAAATTCATCGTCAAAGCACCAGAACTTGGATAGAACGTTTTTACAATTGTTTGGTTATCACCGTAATTTCCTGTTGTTCCTCCTGTATCGGTAAACTGGAATCCGTTGCACCAATCTGCATCTGTTAAGAAAAATTGTGTTCTTTGGTAAGCTGCTGAACAATCTGTTCCTACTGATAAAAGATAATATGTCGCAGGCTGAAGATTTGAGAAATTAAACGATTGAGTCGTTGTAGTTCCCGTCGTTACAGGTGTTCCGTCGAATTTCGTTAATTTGTATTTCCAGTTTGTTGAAGTTGCATCTGTAAATGTAGCACTTGCAGAGTTTTGCGTAATATTCGAAACCGTCATACCTGTTATTGTAGTTGCACAAGCTGTTGTACAGTTTGTTCCAAGACAAGCCTTAGAATCTACAGTAGCCCTGATCAAAGCTCCCGGTTGAGGACCGAAACCGTTCGCAAAATTGATTCCAACGCCAGAAATCAAATGACAGTAACTCATAATTGTTCCTTTCGTTGTCGAAGAAGGAATTGGCCCTGTTGGACAGCTTCCTTCCGGATAACCAGCTTGAGCTCCACATCCATCGATTGCCGTAGAATTTCCGTTCCATGCACAAGCGTGGGTGTGAGGAGAACCTAAACTATGTCCCATTTCGTGAGTCATTGCTTCGATCGTCCATGAATAAACAGGGACATTATTATAGGTCTGTGAAGCTCCTGAATAGGCATGTCTGCTTGTTGTACAAAGTGAGTTTACATAAGCCACGCTCGTTGTAGATGGCTGATTTACCAAGTGAGCCAAATCTCCGTTAAATGTCTGTCTGTTTGTTCTGAAACTCGCCAAATTTGCGTTCGGAGTTCCTGTATAAGGATCCTGAGTTGTCCAGATATAAATTTCGTTCAAAGCAACTCTGATGTCGTCATTGTTGTATAATGTAGAAATATTATTGTGAATTGCAGTCAACCAGTTTGTTGTTGTCGTCGTGCTTGAACCATTGTTTACATAAGGGGTGTAGCAAACTTCGTAATAAATTCTAACACAGTTTTGGGTTAAAACTTTCCCTGTTGTTTTCTTAGCGTTTGGGTCAAAAGAAACTTGTTGTTTTTGATTATCAGCTAACTCATCAACACCGCAAATGAAAGGATTTAAACCTGTTAGTTTTGAATCTGAATAGCTTACAAAATCCGTTGAATTTTTTACTTTTCCAACAACTACGTTTCCTAATTCCAGTGTAGAAGCTACTCCAACGATATCATCATCGAAGAAACTGAACGCCACAACCGACTGATTATCACCTTTTACAATTCCTTGATAATAAGCTCCGGGAGTATAATTTACAATTTCACCTTTGTTCGTTGTTACTTTAAAATCGTTTGTAAAAATCTGATTTTTAAACAACTCCATTGTAATAATCTTCCCATCAAAAGGGAAAGAAACTTCAAGATATTCGGGTTTGTCGTGAACAAGTTTTTTTAGCTGTTTAGTATCCACATTAAGAACTGAAATGTCAGTCGCTGCTCTTTTATATTCTGCTAATTTTTCGGAGGTTTTGTTTACTGTGAACAGATCATACTTTTCAAAGTTTTTCTTTTGTGTATGAAATTCCGAAACCTTTTGAGCAACGGGTCGTACGTTTTGTGCAAAACCCCAAACAGAGCATTGCAAAATTGAGAGGAGTAGAAGTTTTTTAATCATTTTTATTAATTATTTACAATTTGCAAATAAACAAAAAAAATCCAAACACAGTGAATAAACAGCATAGTTTTCACAGAATTTACGATTAAAAAGCATATTTAAATTAAAATAATACTATAAAATTTATAATATTATTTTAATTCATTTTACGAATGAAAATAAAAAAGACGCTACAAAATAGCGTCTTAAATTTTATAAAGTATTTTCGATTATTTGTTTTGATTGTTCAGCTTTAAGAATCGAATTAAAATTAAGCCAACAAAGAAAAATAATGCCATAGAAAATGCAGCAAACCTCATCCCAGAAGCAGATGGAAGAACAACATCTATTTTAGCAAAAATATCTCTTAAAGAATCATATTTATCAATAAATAAAGCAAAAACAAATGTTCCTACGA
Organism: Chryseobacterium sp. MMS23-Vi53; assembly: GCF_047651245.1. Lineage (NCBI taxonomy): Bacteria > Pseudomonadati > Bacteroidota > Flavobacteriia > Flavobacteriales > Weeksellaceae > Chryseobacterium > Chryseobacterium sp. MMS23-Vi53. The sequence continues at coordinate 513,465 of NZ_CP180265.1, forward strand.
TAATCGCGATTTTCTCCAATACGTCATAGAAACTGAAGAAAGTTGTATTTTCCATAGAATTTTCCGGTAGAAGCTTTGAATAAGTTGATCTCGACATTGCCTGAAGACCTCCCATTACCAAACCAACAACCGCTGCAACTCCGTAGAACTGATATTCTACTGTCGGGTTTTCTTTGTTAAGGAAATATGCCCAAATACAAGCTACAATCCATAAAAAGATCGCAATGGTAATAACGTTTTTGTTGCCGATTTTCTTTGATAACTTTGAGAAAATTACAGCTCCGATAATCGCTTCGATCTGAATCACCAGAAGTGTTCCGATAAGTTTATCCTGAGGAAGGTTGATTTCGCTTTTTCCGAATAATGTTGCCATTAGGAAAATAGTCTGCATCCCGACACTGTAAAAGAAGAAACTGGAAAGGAAAAATTTAAGATTTTTATCTTTGAAAAGCTCTTTCCCAACTTTAAATAATTCGTGGAAACTTTCTTTTGCAATGTCTATATAAAAACTGATGTTATCTTTTAAAACCTCGAAGAAACCTCCCTGTTCTTCGTGTTTTTTGAAGATGTTTTTATAGTTTAATAACACTAAATCTTTCGGCAATTTTTCTTTAACATCACCAAATTGCGGCAAGTGTTTGAAAGTATATTGTGAGAAACCAAACCACCATGCCCCCGTCAAAAGGAAACTGATTCTTGTAAACAATAACTGCTGCGCCGCACCTTTGGCAAAAACCTGAATCAATAATAAACAGATGATTACTAAAACTACTGAACCAACATATCCATAAACATACCCTTTTGCAGAAAGGGCATCCTGCTTATCCCTTGTTGCAATATCAGGTAAGAAGGAGTTATAAAAAACCAAACTTCCCCAGAATCCGACACTTGCTGTAATACTGAAAAGTAATCCTAAAAAGACGTTGTGCATTCCTGTAAACATCGCCAGTCCCATACAAGAAGTTGCTCCCAAGTAACAGAAAAACTGCAAGAAGGACTTTTTGTTTCCGATTGTATCGGCTAATGATGATAAAAATGGTGATAATAAAACCACGATAAAGAATGAGATCGTTAAGGAATATCCATAAACTGCATCGGGTTGATATTCTTCTCCGAAAATCTTGATCATATGCCTCACAGGGACATCGATCCAGGATTTTGTTTCTTCTACATATTCCTTCTTTTCGTAAGCTGTTGTAAGAATGGAATAGTAAATCGGAAAAATGGTAGACGTAATCACTAAAGAATACACAGAGTTTGCCCAGTCGTAAACTGCCCAAGCCTTCATGATCTTCGGATTATTCTTTATAATTTGAGGTTGTTGATTCTCAATTTCAGACATTTCAAATAAATATTAGTAGCACAAAAATAAAAAAACCATTGAATATTCGGCTGTTTTTATTTTGTTTCGGAGAAATTTTATTATTTGGTTAAAGTTTGATTCTTTGTTTTTATTTTTTTATCGCTGATTTTGCTGATTGCACAGATCTTTTTTAACGCAAAGAATGCAATGATTTTTTTGCTCATTTTTCTGTTGATTTTTCGTTCGCAAAGGCATTTCACTCAGCAAAGACTGTGTGAGTGTTTTTTAATAAAGTTCATTCAATAGGAATGGGCTTTAGCCCATTTACCAAAATAGAATATCCAATTTGGTTTTAACCAAAACTTATGAATTGTTCTAAATTTTATCGCAAGGCTAAACAAAGAATTATATAAACTATTCTTTTTAAAAGGTAAACAAAGGCGTAAACTTAATTAAAGTAATACTATATAAATGTTTGGAATATACTCGGAATGTTTGTCATGCTGAAAGCATCTATGCGCGAATCTTTCCATCTTGTTTCAATACTATATTTGGATCCTTGTAGGATGACAAACTTTGTAGAAATATTTTTAAATAATGACAATTAAAGTCTAAAAACTACAATATCGCTCCAAAATACAGGTTTGCATTGTCGGGACTTCCGAAAGCTTAAACTTAACTTATTTCTCTTCGTCGGAAGTTCCGACAGCTTGAATTTGTTTTGATTCTCTTTGTCGGGTTTTCCGATGGAACAAAACGGTTTTGATTGGGAGCGTCGGGTTTTCCGATGGGTTGAAACTGTTTTTTGGCGGAATAAAGTATCTTGTTGTGGATTAAAACCTTGAAGGTTTATTTTAAACGGAAAGTTATCATTAGCCCCGATTGAAGTGACATCCTTTTTTGTTGCGGGCGGAGCCAAGCGGAGCCCGTAACAAAAAAGATATAACGGAAAGCGGGATTAAGCTCCTAAAAAATTTAAAACAAAAAATCCGAAAGCCTAAACTTCCGGATTTTAATATTATTTAAAAATAATGATTACATATTTTCGATAACGATAGCAGAAGCGCCGCCTCCACCATTACAGATGGCTGCAGCTCCATATTTACCGCCATTTTGCTTCAATACATTAATCAAAGTAACGATAATTCTTGAACCTGAACTTCCAAGTGGGTGACCGATAGCCACTGCTCCACCGTTTACGTTCACTTTAGCAGCATCTAATCCTAAGATCTTGTTATTGGCTAAACCTACCACAGAAAACGCCTCGTTGAATTCGAAGAAATCGATGTCTGAGATCTCTAAACCAGCTTTTTTAAGAGCAATCGGCAACGCTTTTGAAGGAGCAGTCGTGAAATCTTCCGGCGCTTGAGCAGCATCAGCGTAAGAAACGATTCTTGCCAATGGCTTAAGACCTAATTCTTCCATTTTTTCTTTTGAAACAAGGATTAACGCAGAAGCTCCATCATTTAATGTAGAAGCATTGGCAGCTGTTACAGTTCCTTCTTCTTTTTTGAAAACTGTAGGAAGAGTCGGGATTCTGTCGAAGTTTACTGCTTTGTATTCTTCATCTTCAGCGAAAACGATAGGATCTCCTTTTCTTTGAGGAATTGATACCGGTACAACTTCTTCTGCGAATTTACCCTCACCCCAAGCCTTTGCAGCTCTTTTGTAAGATTCGATTGCGAAATTATCTTGTTCTTCTCTTGTAATATTGTAATCTGTCGCACATTTCTCTGCACAAACTCCCATGTGAACTTTGTTGTAAACGTCTGTAAGTCCGTCTAGAACCATTCCGTCCAACATTTTTACATCACCTAATTTAGTCGCATTTCTAGCGTTATAATAGTGAGGAACTGAAGACATATTTTCCATACCTCCTGCAACGATAACGTCTACATCACCAGCTTTGATAGCCTGCGCTGCCATCGTTACAGCCTTCATTCCCGAAGCACAAACTTTGTTTACCGTAGTAGAAGGCGTTTCGTTTGAAAGACCCGCTCCTAAAGCAACCTGACGAGCCGGGGCCTGTCCTTCTCCTGCCTGTAAAACGTTCCCCATGTAGATTTCCTGGACCAATTTCGGATCCAGACCGATTTTGTCTAATGCTCCTTTTACAGCAACAGAACCCAGCTTAGTTGCAGGAACAGTTGATAAACTTCCCAAAAAACTTCCCATCGGAGTTCTTACTGCGGAAACGATGAATACTTCTTTCATTTTTATAATTTCTATTTAATTTTTATTTGTATAAATCTTTTGATTTTATTTTTTGACTTCTTTGGCTTTCATTAAAATAATATCATAATTCTCTCCTTTTAATTCAGATTGAATTTTGATATAATTGTCTTGAGTTGCCACAATTTTATTACTGAAAACATCTCCTATTGCTATAGGATTATCTTTTTCTGTTTTTTCCAGAACGATAAGTTTGTAATTGCAGTCATCCACAAAAACCATGCTTGATTTGATGTGATCTTTTCCGTCATTGTAAAATTCTGTCTGCACATTATCTTTTACCGTCATGTACCAAAGATTTTTAGGGTAATTGGTTCTCAGGAATGTTCCTTCTTTGATATTTGCACATTTCGTAGGATTATCTACAGGCTTTTGCTTTGGAGTTTCTTTTGGAGCTGCCGTTTTTGTATCTTTTTTCTGTGCATTGATGTTGGAAACACCTAAAAACAATACTGCAACTGAAAATACCTTTAAAAAATTCATATCTGTGTTGGTTTTTATTTATTATTATTTTTTGAAGCTATAAGAATGACGAAAGCACCCAGAAATTCTACAATCCAGCCCCATCTTAATTTTACGATACCTGCCAGTTTTTCCTGAAAAGATTTAATCGGCATAAAGCTGAAATAATCCATCGACTGCATTTTTATAGCGAATAAAGTAAATGCAAATAAGACGATTAGCAAAATCGCAAAAATTCTTGCCATTTTAGCACTGTTATTCACAATCCCAAACAGAGCGCCGGCAGAAAAAATCCAACATGCAATGGCTAAATTATGGTCGAGTTTCCAGTAGTTCCAGTTCCCGATAATCGGCACATGTACCAATGGCAGGAAACTTCCCACAACCACCAACAGCAATCCTAATAACTGAATATTTTTCATAATTCTTAAAGTGCCAAAATACAAAAAAAAACACACTTAAATTGAGTGTGTTTTAAAAACAGTAATTTTTCGTTAACTAATTATTAATATTAAAAATTTCAAAATAATATTTAATAATTTATAAAAAATAACAAACATTATTATTAATTTAAAAATTAACATTCAATAATTCGATGCCAATCTGAAGTCCGTATTTGTGTGTAAGATTCGCATTATTATTAAATGTTGGTGTAAAATCTTTTTGAACAAAGATATTAAAACCTGCATAACCGATTCCTAATTTCCCTCCTACAACGAAATCGTTCACGCCATGCGTTAATCTTTCTCGCTCTACAATCCTGTTGCTGAATTCATTAGAATATTTATTATAAATATTGCTCGCTACTCTTACGCCTCCATAAACGCCTGCAATAATACTGAACTGGCTTTTTTTGTTATCCAGATATTTTACACCGTCATATTCAATATATTTAGGATTTAACACAAATCTGAAATCTACCGGAACGAAAATATAATGATTATCCAGATGTGTTTCTTTTAAATTACCCTTGGTAAAATCTTTGATTCCCAATGCATTATTATCCTGAGTAAAAACCTGTCCGTATTTTGGTTTCACCTGATCCCATCGATAAGCAACTCCCAAACGATAAAAAACCGGACTTGTAAATCCACACAACTGATTTTCGTAGCGTACAGCGAAACTGGATGAATTGAAAACTACATTTTTAATGTCAGAATTTTTATCGTAAAATGTAAAAGGTTTGTCTTTCAAAGTATAGCTCGTTCCAACCAAAGCGACAGAATATTCCCAAGAACTAAGATAATCTTTCGGTGTTTTTTTGTCTGTATCCATACGCATCTTGATTCCTCCGAGTCCAAAAAGCAATTGATTTTTACCTGCTTTTAAGGTATCTCTTGGTCTCAAAACGGCATCTTTTACTATTTCTCTTGTAGCTTCTTCAAACTCCGATTTTTGAGCGTCTACTTTCTCATTGATTGACTGTTCATATTTTGAAGCAATTTCGGCTCTCTGCTTTTGTTTTTCATCGATATTGATTTTTTTATCATTAAAATTTTTATCTATGAGATCAAGCTCCTTATTCATTTTTAATTTTTCATGCACAACAATGCTATCAATCTTTTTTGAATAATTTTTCATCATAGATTCTGAAGGATTTTGTTGGGCTGAACTGTAAGAAAATGCCATTATAGCCGTTATTAAAATAATTTGAGTTTTCATGTATATTAGATTATTTATAGCAATTTTTTAGCTCTGTTCATATTTTACGAACAGTAATTTTTTATTTAAAAGTTTAAGATTTTACTTAGAATCAACAATGGTTACGCCCAAAACCGTCACATTCTCTATTTTAGGTTTGTTAAAATTGAAGACGCCGAATTTTACATCGTTTTTATAAGAATTTTCTCTTGTTTTATCAAATTCCCGCCCCAAAAGAAGCTCGTTGGCGTTGATGTAAGTTGCTTTTGTTTTTTTCACTTCTGCAATTACAGGAGAGTTGGGAATATTATTCTCTATTTTGATAGGTTTAACTTCAATATTTTCAGGTTGCTGAATGGCAATTTCTTGTGTTTTAAATTCTGAAATCTGAGGTTGAATAATTTCCTTTTTCTCTTCTTTTACAACTTCTTTTAATTTACTATTTTTATTTTCAACAGCTAATCTAACTTCTTCTTTTTCAATTAAATATTTATCTGAAACTACATTCTGATTTTCAAATTCCGGATTGATTGGATTGATCGTTTTTTCTAATCTTTTTTTAACGACATAATCTGCATTTTTGTAATCGAATTTCCTTTTATTTGAATTAATGTAAATAATCATTCCCACAGAAATCAGCAATAAAAGAACCGCCGCACATTTCCACCATTGAAAAGATCTTTTTAACACAATTTCGGGCGTTATATCCAACTTCTGATCCAATCTATCCCAAAGATCAGAAGAAGGCTTTATTTCAAGCTCTTCGTAGTCGGATTTTAATTTATTTAGCATACTGTCTTTCATCTTTCTTTTGTTTTAAAAAATCGGCGATCCATTTTTTCGATTTGCTCAACTGGCTTTTACTTGTGCCTTCAGAAATGTTTAAAATTTCCGCAATTTCATAATGTTTTTTTTCTTCAAAGACATACAAGTTAAAAATCAGTCGATAACCATCGGGCATTTTAGAAAAAATTTCTTCAAGGTTGATTTCTTCAAAATTTTCGTTAAAATCATCATCAGAATAATCCTCTGTCAATTCAACATCTGCATAGAGAAGATTTTTATGCTTCCTAATAAAATTGATGGAATTATTCACCACAATTTTCCTCAGCCAAAACTGAAAGCTTTTCCATTCTCTGCATTCATCAATTTTCGAAAAACAGGTAAAAAAAGAGTTCATTAGAATATCTTCCGCATCATGAAGATTATTCACGTAAGAATTTGCGATGGCAAGCATTTTCGCGGAAAACATTTCGTAAAGTGCTTTCTGCCCTCTCCGATCCTGCTTTTTTGCCAGTTTAAAATTCTCTTCTAAATTCTTCATGTATCTGTTTCTATCTATAAGACGGAAAATTTTTCAAATGGTTGCCTGAAAGACAAAAAAAATTGCACTTTTTTTGAAAGTGCAATTTAATATATTAATTATCAATGTTATAATTTAGTAATTATTTTACATTTAAACCATTAAAGAGTTGAGTTTAATTAAGAAATTATCTTTGATATTTTATTAGACTAAATGTTAATGCTTTACATCTGAAAGCTCTTCAGGGTTATGCTTGTGTCTGAATAAAACGGCAAACAAAACAGCTAAAATTAGAGCATAAGCAGCGAAAGAAAGCCAAATATTCTGCCAGTCTTTTACCATTACGATTTGTGACAATGTTCCGTCTGGATTGATTGCAGCATTAAAGCTCTTTTTAAGAATATTAATAAATGTCTGATTTTCCGGTGTTGTCTGTAGATAGGTTGCTAAAGATGAAGCCGTTGTAAATTGGTGGGTAAAGAATTTATCAATCGCCCAACCTGCGGCATAACTTCCGAAAACAGCTCCGAAACCGTTTGTCATCATCATGAACAAACCTTGTGCAGAAGAGCGGATCTTCTTGTCTGTTGTTGTTTCCACGAAAAGAGATCCCGAAATATTGAAGAAATCGAATGCCATTCCGTAGACGATACATGAAAGGATAATTAAGCTCAACCCAAATCCTTCCGGAATTCCATAGGCAAAGAAAGCAAACCTCAACACCCATGCAATCATAGACATCAGCATTACTTTTTTAATACCAAATTTCTTTAGGAAAAACGGAATTGCCAAAATAAATAATGTCTCAGAAACCTGAGAAATAGACATGATAATTGTTGATCTCTGTACTACAAAAGAATCTGCATACTTCGGAAAATGCTCGAATTCGCTTAAGAAAACGTCTCCGTAAGCGTTGGTTAACTGCAATGCAGCCCCCAATAACATGGAGAATAAGAAAAACAATGCTGTTTTATAATCTTTAAATAATTTAAAAGCATTTAATCCTAATTGTTCGGATAAAGGCGCATTTTTATCGATTAATTTCTGTGGAGGACATTTTGGTAATGTTAAAGCATAAATTCCTAGGAAAACAGCTACGGCTCCGGCAATATAAAACTGACCTTCTGTTGCTTTATTTCCCGTAAGATTGGTAATCCACATTGCTACAATGAAACCTACCGTTCCCCAAACACGGATCGGCGGAAAATCTTTCACCACATCCAGATTGCTGTTTTTAAGAATTGTATAGGATATTGAATTGGCAAGTGCGATTGTCGGCATATAACAGCACATCGCAATCAGCATTACAGAAAAGAAAGACGACGGATCTGCTGAATTTGGTAATATAAAAAGAACGATCCCATAAAGAATATGTAAAGCCGCGAAAATTCTCTCTGCATTTACCCAACGGTCGGCAATAATTCCGGTAATGGTCGGCATAAAAATGGATGCAATACCCATTGTTCCGAAAACAGCTCCAAACTGTGCTCCATCCCAATGTTTTGTGCCAAACCAAAAGTTAGCCATCGTAATCAGCCAAGCTCCCCAAACGAAGAACTGCAGAAAGCTGAGGATGGTCAGACGTAATTTTAAATTCATAAGTTAGTATAAAATATCTCTTTTAATCTATTTTCTTTTTCCTTCTTTTAATTTCTTCCTGAATCTCCAAAGCAGTATCGTAATCTTCTTCTTTTACCGCTTCTTCAAGCAATTTTTGAAGTTCTTCCATAGAAACTGATCTTAAATTATCTTCCGAAGAAACTGTTTCTGAAAAAGATTGCTCTTCTTTCGCTACATCTTCAAGCTCCAAAAGAATTCCTGCTTCGTTCAGCACTTGCTGTGTCGTAAAAATAGGAGCATCAAATCTTACGGCCATTGCTACAGCATCAGAAGTTCTTGCATCAAGAATCAATTCTTCTTCTGTGCTTTTATTTTTAAAATTAATATTTGAGAAGAAGACTCCATCTACTATCTGATAAATAATAACTGAGATCAACTCATAATTGGCAGAAACTATAAATTTTGTGAATAAGTCGTGTGTAAGCGGACGAGGCGGATGAATGTCTTTCTCAAGACCTAGAGAAATGGATTGTGCCTCGAAATTCCCTATAACAACAGGTAATTTAATATGTGTTTCTTCATGTTCCAATAACAATGCGTACGCCCCGGATTGTGTCTGGCTGTACGATATTCCGCGAATAATTAACTGTTTATAATCCATAGCTACAAATATAGATTAATTTTTCAAGTTTTTTTTTACTTTTTAGACAAAAATAAAAGCCCGAAACTGGGCTTTTATATGAATTGTATGATTGGTAAATTGTGAATTTTATTTTATAAGTCAATTTTACTTTGCAAGTGAATTTTTTAATTTAAACAATACTAAAATTAACAAGCGAAGCGAATTGACGATTCACAATTGACCTTTTTTATCCTTTAAGAGCTTTAATTTTCTCTGTCAATGCAGGAATAATCTGGAAAGCATCTCCTACAACACCGTAGTCAGCTGATTTGAAGAACGGAGCTTCAGCATCGCTGTTGATTACTACAATCGTTTTAGAAGAGTTAACTCCCGCCAAATGCTGGATTGCACCAGAAATACCTATTGCAATATAAAGATTTGGAGAAATCGCCTTACCAGTCTGCCCTACGTGTTCTGTGTGAGGTCTCCAACCGATATCTGAAACCGGCTTAGAACAAGCTGTAGCAGCACCCAAAACATTTGCCAATTCTTCTACCATTCCCCAGTTTTCAGGGCCTTTCAATCCTCTACCCGCAGAAACTACGATTTCAGCTTCTTTTAGGTCTAATTTTCCTGAGCTTTGTTCGTGAGAAATTACTTTAGTATCTTCATTAGCAACAGATAAGTTTTTCACTTCTTCTGAACCTGAAACTGCATTTTCTTTAACACCGAAAGCGTTTTGAGAAACTGTTAGGATCACTCCAGCTGCTTCAGATTTTGCGTGCATGAAACCTTTTCCAGAGAAAGCTTTTCTTTTCACCTGGAACGGAGAAAGGCTTTCCGGAGCTTCCAAAACATTCGTAATTAAAGAATGTCCGTTCATTACTGCCAACATTGGAGCTACTGAAGAAGCATCTGTTGTGTGAGGGAAAACAATGATATTTCCGTTTGCCACTTCACTTACAGCCTGAGCATAAGCTTTAGCTGAAAAACTTTTAAGACCTTCGTCTTTGATATTGATAACATTTGATGCTCCATATTTGTATAATAAATCTGAAGAATCTGTTGGGTTTACAGAGATCGCTGTAACTGTGTCTCCAGCCTGATCTGCAACTGCTTTAGCGTAAGAAACTGCCTCAAAAGCCGCTTTTTTGTAAACTCCGTTTATATTTTCTGCGTATACGAATACTGCCATTTTTTTAAATTTTAAAAATTAAAGGTTTAGATTTAGGCTAAGATTTAGAAAATTAAATCTCAAACTCAGCCTTAGCTTCAATATTAGATAACTTTAGCTTCTTCGTGAAGTAATCTTACCAATTCATCCAAATTATCTGGAGAAACCAATTTCACAGCAGCTCTTGGAGGAACACTGTCGTAAGAAACTCCCTGAACTTTTACCTCAGAAGAAGTAGGCTCTACAACCTGCAAAGGCTTAGTTCTTGCAGACATAATTCCTCTCATGTTTGGAATGATCAAATCTTTCTCATCTACCAAACCTTTCTGACCAGCGATTACAGCCGGTAATTTCACAGAAATAGTTTCTTTACCTCCTTCAATTTCTCTTACCGCAGTAGCTTCAGCTCCGTTTACGTCCAAACCTACAGATGCGTTTACGAAAGGCTGATTCAATAACTGAGCCACCATTCCCGGAACAGAACCACCATTATAATCGATAGATTCTTTACCGCAAAGAATTAAATCATAACCTCCGTTCTGAGCAACAGCAGCGATTTCTTTAGCCGTTGAATAGCTGTCTTTTGGATCAAGATTTACTCTTACCGCATCGTTTGCTCCGATTGCCAAAGCTTTTCTCACAACAGGTTCTGTAGAAGCATCACCAATGTTGATTACTGTTACCGTTGCACCCTGAGATTCTTGTAATTTGATAGCTTTTGTTAACGCAAATTCATCTAGCGGGTTAATTACCCACTGAATTCCGTTTTTGTCGAATGCAGACTTATCCGCTGTAAAGTTAATTTTAGAAGTAGTATCCGGAACACTACTGATACAAACTAATATTTTCATATGTTGTCTTAATTTTTTTATTTGTCATATGGAACCTTACGGTTTCATGTGTACGATTTATTGTTCTCTTATGTATAAAAATCAGGGATTTTATATGAAGATTTTGTTTTGATTAATTTTTGCTAATATAAATAAAAAATATATTATGCATGCATAGTACTTATTTTTTTACTATTCAATGCATTAAAGTCCCTACCTTGCAGGTTTCGATGCCCTAAACTCGATCTTGCTGGGCAAAACACGAGGATTCATTTTCAAAATATCCAAAACCAGATTTCCCATATCTTCCGGCTGAATTTTCCATTCGTCTTTTTCGGAAGGAACATTTCCGTTGAAATTGGTTGCCACGGAACCAGGCATAATTACTGTTGATTTTATATTATATTTCCTCAAATCGATCATTGCAGCCTGAGTAAAGCCTACAACACCGAATTTTGAAGCGTTGTAGCCTGTTCCGTTTTCAAAGAAATTGGCACCGGCCAAACTGGAAATGGTGATGTAATATCCTTCGCTCTTTTTTAGTTCTTCAACTGAAGCTTTTAAAGTATAGAAAACACCCGTTAAATTTGTTTCAATCATATCATTCCACTCTTCGGCGGAAAGTTCATCCACAGGCTTGAAAATTCCCAATCCCGCATTTGCAATCACAAAATCCAGTCTTCCGAATTTTTCTAAAGTATATTTTACGGCTTCTTCTTCACTTTCAAGATTTCTGACGTCTGAAACAATTCCCAACACATTGTTTGAATATTGCCTAAGCTCCAGCTCCACTTTTTCAACATCATCTCTTTTTCTTCCCGAAAATGCCACCGAGATACCGTTTTCCAGCAAAATTTTTGCGATCCCGAAACCAATACCTTTGGTTCCGCCTGTTATATAAGCAACTTTATTCTCTAACATAACACTGATTTTTTAATCCCCTAAAAATAACAAAAACGCCCCAATTGGAGCATTTTATAATAGCTAAGATTTATCATTTTTTTATTTTTAAAATTAAAAAGCTTAATTCAAAAAAATTAAAGTTTCCATCTTAGAATAAAGTCAATAAAAAAAGCTCCCGTAGGAGCCCTAAAAACACATTTTGATAAAAGTTATTTTTTGATAAATTTTTGAGAGCTTATCCCTTCTTTTGTTTCAATTTCAATAATATAACTTCCTGTTTGAAGATTCTGGACATTTATTTTATTATCACTTAATTGGGCATTTATTTTTCTTCCTGCAGCGTCAAAAATTACCGCATTTAATATTTTATAATTTGATTTTATATTTAAATAATCTGTTGTGGGATTCGGATAAATACCAACTTGTGCATTACTCTTTACTTCAGAAGTTCCTAATGTTGAAGTTTGAGCAATTTTCACACTATCAAGCAGCAAGAAGGTTGAAGGACTGTTAAAGTGCTTAAAATATAGTCTAACTGTTTGTCCCGCAAAACTTGATAAATTAATTGTTTTTTGAAGAGCCGTATCACCAGTTCCTATACTTTCCTCTAATAATGGAGTGGGTGTTCCTGTAAAAGCTATGTTTGAAGGTAATACATAAACCGCATAGTGTCCATTTGCAGTTAATAACCCATTTCCAGTATAGGTTCCGATAAGGAAAGTTAAAGCTAAAGGATTACCAGCGGGCAGAGTAATTGCAGGCGATATCAATAAATTATCCGGATCATCTCCATAAGAATAACAAAACTGGCCTGAATATCCCATAGCATCAAACATGGGCCCGGACACGTTCGCAATCCAAGTTGATTCATCCCCATCTAAGTCTTGGGCCGTCCAGTTATTGGGTAATAAATCAGCAGATGCAGTTGATCCGAAATCTTCGTAAAAAATGGTTGTTGTCTGTGCGCATAATTGCGATACACCAAATAGTGTAGCGAAAAATATAGCTTTTTTCATCTTATTTTTATTAAAAATTGTTGTGTTTCTACTGTCAACATTCATCAATTCATTACTGAAATAAAATTGTCATTGATTATTGACTGTGTAAAATTATTTTTATTTTGAATAAAAATCAACTTTAGATAAAAAAAAGATTCATTTTAAATGAAAATCACACAAATTTCCTTGTTTCAAAGAATATTTTATATACAAAACAATATCATTAATGTTTTTTTTCAATAAAAAAACGCTCCGATTTGGGAGCGTTAAGTAATTATTTTTTGAAAATTTATTTTTTGATGAATTTCTCTGTAATGTTTTTACCTTCTGTTTCTACATTTAATAAATAAGAACCAGCTGAAAGGCTTCTTACATCTACTCTATCTCCATCTAGTTTTACATTTATTTTTCTTCCTGAAATATCAAAAACTTCAACGTTTTTAATTTTTTTAGAAGACTTAATATTTACAAACTCCGTTGTTGGATTTGGATAAATTGATATATTATTTTCTTTGGCTGAAATTTCATCAGTTCCTAATGTAATTTCATTATTAATTCTAATATTATCGACATAAGCACTTCCACTGTAATTATCGTGAACAAAACGAAGTTGATTGATTGCGTTTGTAGTCATCGGTGCTCCTGTATAGATTAGAGTATTATTTAAATAATAACTCACACTTGTAGCCCCACCAACCACTTTGAATCTATACCAAGTATTGGCATTCCATGTTGCTCCTGAATCGTTCCAGGCAGTAGTTGCAACCATTATTTTTCCGTCGAACTGACATCTTAACCATGTTACATAACTTCCTGCAGTCGTATTAACTGTAGCAAAAGCAAAATCTGATGAAGTACTTGATTTTTCTGTAATTTTAATATCAAAAGATATTGTAAAGTTGTTATAAGGCAAAGTTGCCGCTAAATTATCAAAAGCTCCAACAATAGTGCTTGACTGTCCACTAAAGGCAGATTCTTTTGTAATTTTCAAGGAGTTTAATCCGGCAGTCTTGTCTTCACTATTAATAATCTGATTAGCCACATTTGCCGGTGTGCCTCCTGTTCCTGTTGTTACCCACGTTCCTTGTCCGTGTATGCTTCCTGCAGTGAATCCTTCTGAGCTTTCAAAAGAGATTGTGCTCTGGGAGAAAGATAAAATTGAAATTAAAGAAAATGCAAATAGATAAAATTTTCTCATGGTAAAATATTTTTAGTTTATTCGTTAAAAGTAAAGATTTTAAGGCAATTACAAAATAAATTTAACTTAAAAGTTTAAAAAAAACTAAAAAACTACACTTAAGAGTAAATATTTTCCTTTTATTCACTATTTATTGAATTTACCAAAACAATATAAACTATTATCTATATTTTTATTTACATTAAATAATTCACAATCTTATCTAGATAAAACCTTCTATAAGCTGCCTAAAATTCAAGAAAAAAATCCCCAAGAAAAATTCTTGAGGATCATTATTTGTGATTCTAAATATTTTATTTAGCATAATTATCAAAAAACAACGGAATGCTTTCAATTCCTTTATAAAAATTGAATAATCCATAATGCTCATTAGGAGAATGTATGGCATCTGAATCTAATCCAAAGCCCATCAATACAGATTTTGCACCTAATATTTTCTCAAACATTGCCGTAATTGGGATGCTTCCACCACCTCTGTAAGGCAAAACTTCCTTACCAAATGAAGATTCCATTGCCTGTTTTGCTGCCAAAAACTCTTTTGTATCAGTTGGTAAAACATAAGGCATACCTCCATGGTGCGGTGTAACTTTCACTTTTACAGTATCCGGAGCGATTTTTTTAAAGTAAGTTGTGAATTTTTCAGTAATTTCTTCGGGAGTCTGATAAGGAACCAAACGCATTGAAATTTTGGCGAAAGCCTTCGAAGGGATCACCGTTTTTGCGCCTTCTCCCGTGTAGCCACCCCAAATTCCGTTGCAGTCTAAAGTAGGGCGAATAGATGTTCTTTCCAAAGTCGTGTAACCTTCTTCCCCTTCTACATTGCTCAATCCAATTGATTTTTTGAATTCTTCCGGATTGTCTTTTAATTTATTCATTTCAGCTCTTTCTTCGTCCGAAACATCTTCTACATTATCATAGAATCCATCAATTGTGATCTGCCCGTCTTCATCGATCAATTTTGCAATCATTCTTGAAAGTACATGAATCGGGTTTGGAACTGCACCCCCATAAAGTCCTGAATGTAGATCTCTGTTTGGACCTTCCACTTCTACCTCTACATAGCTTAAACCTCTTAAACCTGTTGTGACAGTCGGCTGTTCGTTGCTGTAAATATGTGTATCGGAAATTAAAATACAGTCACAAGCTAATTTCTCTTTATTTTCATTTACCCAGTCACCTAAGCTTACAGAACCTACTTCTTCTTCTCCTTCTAAGATAAATTTAACATTGCAAGGAAGAGAATTTGTCTTCATCATCGCTTCAAAAGCTTTTAAATGCATAAAGAACTGTCCTTTATCATCTGCAGAACCTCTCGCAAAGATTGCTCCATCCGGATGAAGTTCTGTTTTCTCAATATACGGTTCGAAAGGCGGTTTTGTCCATAATTCCAATGGATCTGCCGGTTGAACATCATAGTGTCCGTAAACTAAAACCGTTGGTAAATTTGTATCTAAAATTTTTTCTCCAAAAACGATAGGGTATCCTTTTGTCTGGCACACTTCTACGTTGTCCGCTCCTGCATTTTTAAGGTGTGTCGCTACTACATCTGCACATTTCAAAACGTCGTCTTTATAAGCCGGATCTGCAGAAATAGAAGGAATTCTCAGTAACTCAAATAATTCATCTACGAAACGCTGCTTGTTTTCGTTAATGTAATTTAATGTCTCTTGCATTGTAAATTTTGTTTTGCTAAAAGTAAAAAATTTGCCCCGCTGGAGCAAACAAAAAGATATAATTTTCCTCAGGTTTGTGATTATGCTAGTTTTAATTTTGAAACTTGTGTTTAATTTATAAACCACCCGTCAAAAATTTTTTGAATTTTTGCCACCCCTCAACAAGAGGGGAATTTTTATACTACGTAATCATCAACTAGGAAAATTACTTTTAATTTATAAAAAATGTTGATTTTGATGTAATTTCTAGATGAAAAGACTGCAACATAGCCCCGATTGAAGTGACATCCTTTTTGGTTGCGGGCGGAGCATAAACTGCAGGTTTACGAACGAAGTTCTGGAGCCCGTAACCAAAAAGATACAACGGAAAGCGGGATTAAGCTCCAAAAAAAATGTCTCACAAAATCTGCGAGACATTTTTTATATTTTGTACTAATAATTAGTGTTCAGCTTTTGGTGCTTTTTCCGCTTCAGCAGGCTTTGCAGTAGTTGCGGCACTGTCTGCTTTCGGAGCTTCAGTTCCGTGTTTTTCAGCTGTAGCCTCTTCTTTGTGCTCTGCAGCAGCTTCGTGACCATGACCGTGAGCTTCACCGCCACCTTGTACGTCTTCAGAATATCTGTCTGCGCCTTCTTCAAGCTTAATAATATTCTTATTTCCTCCAGCAGCCACTTTCTTACAGCTTACAACAGCCAAACTTGCAACAGCTAAACATACAACTAATTTTTTCATATGTAAAATTTATTTTTTTAAGGTCATATGAAACTGCTCTGTTTTTTCGATCATTCTGATCGTTTTTACAGCCGCAATTTCATGCTTTAATTTTTGTTTGCCCAAAATTAAGGATTCCTATTTTTTTCGGCAACATTTTTATACTGATTTTAATATTATTTTTCCTTTTTTGGATTGTGTAAAAATAAGGTAATCTTCTCCTCCGTCTTTTAAACCATATTTTTTCTTGATTTCTTCTGGTTTCAGAGGATAATTTTTGGAGATAATATTGAACTGACTTTTCTTTTTAATATGTTTAGCATCAATAACTTCCATTTCGAAAACTCTTCCCGGAAAATTATCTATTTTTTCTACCGAAGTGTAAAAATGTGAATTGGGATGAAGCTTCTTTAGATTAAATTTTTCTGAAATTAAATTGAAAACTCCAGCCTTTAAAATAGTATTATTCGGAATATAAATGAATTTTTCAGGTTCGTCGTAGTTTGCATGGGCATTTTCTTCTTCTCCAAACTGAAACTCAAAAGAGGTTTCACCGCTTTCTAAATTCACACAATTGCAAATGATCTGCGAAGGTTTTTCTTTAGATAAAAAGACAACAGCTTCTTTTACATCATTTTTTACCGCGATAATCTCAATTCTGAAAATATTAGGAAGGACGGAAATTAGGTATTTAAGATCTATTAAAGGCGACAATTTTATAACAACTTCATTTGAAATTGATAATAATTTTTCCTGAATTTCGAGAATATTTGGCGATAGGTCTTCTAATAAAAAAACTTTATTTTTATTATTGTCTCTTCGCGCCGGATCAAGGTAAATGACATCAAAAATTTCCTGATTTTCATTTAAAAAATCTTCTAATTTTTGATTGATAAATTTTGCTTTTTTACCTAAAACACTCCAGTTATTTTCAACAATTCCCAGTAATTCAGAGTTTTGTTCGACTAAAGTTATTTCTTTAAAATTTTGAGACAAATAATAGGCATCAATCCCAAAACCGCTCGTTAAATCAATAAAATGTTTACCTTTTAAAATTTCTGATTTGTAAAACGCTGTTTTTTCCGAGGAAGATTGCTCTAAATTAAGCTGTGGAGGAAAAATAATTCCTTCTTTTAATAAAAACGGAAATTTCTTTTGTGCAACCTGTTTTCCTTTAATCTGTTGTACGATTTCCTGCATGGAGACTTCAGGAAATGGGGATTTTTTTAATAGTAAAATGTGCAAGTCTTGGTTTAGATTTGCGTTGATGTATTTTTGAACTTCGGTGTTTGAATGCCACGAATGCACGAATATATTTATTAAACGGTTATTAATTATAAAATGATTCTTCTATAATTCAATTTTGATTCGCCAAAATTAACAATCAATGCTAATTTATTATCAGAAACTTTTAAATAATTGATTGCTTGTGCAAGATCGGTATCTGCAATTTGATTTCTGCCTTTTATTTCTAAAATGATTTTTTCGTCAACGACAAAATCTGCATAAAATTTATGAGGAAGAACAATTCCTTTATAAACCACTTCATATTCTTTTTCTCTTTCATAGAATATTCCTACTTTTCGAAATTCTAATTCCAATGCATCTTTATAAACAATTTCAGAAAACCCATGACCTAAATAATTGTGAATGTCCATACAAATTCCAATAATCTTGTACGACTCTTCTTTATAAATAATACTCATATAATGACTCACTTGTGCTTGAATACAAATTTAATAAATATATTCGTGCATTCGTGGCATTAAATATTATCAATTACTCAAACATTTCAGCCCAACGAACTGCCTTAATCACATTTTCATTATACAACTCCTCGATCGACTTTTTAACGTCTAATTTTGGATATAAATTTACTCCGATTAACTTTATTTTTCCTTCTTCCACCCATTTTTGTTCTTCAATGGCGTGATCGTAGATTTTCTTTTGAATAATTCCCTGCTTTAAAAGCTCAAGATAACCTCCTGCTTCTTCGATTTCAACAAATAAAGTCCAAGATTTTTCAGCAATTTGCTGCGTAATATCTTCTACGTAGTAACTTCCGTTTGAAGCATCTTCAAAAACATTAATGATACTTTCGTAAGCTAAAACGATTTGTTGCTTAAATGAAATTTCTTCCGAATTATCCGTACTTCTGTCCACCAAATAGTTGTTACTGAAAACTGCGTCTGCTCCGCCAATCATTGCAGAAGCAAGCTCTAAAGTCGAACGAATCAGGTTATTTTCGTTATCAGAAACAGCTTTATTTCTTAATGATGTTTCAGCAAAAATATATGGAATTTCATCTAAACCATATTCTTTTGATAATTGATTGAAAACCATTTTAAAAGCTCTCAATTTTGCCATTTCAAAGAAATAACTTCCGCCGATTGCAATTCTGAAAATTAATTTATCAATGATTTCAACACCATAAACTTCGATCAGTTCTTTAGTCTTTGCGAGAGCAATTCCCAATTGTTGGTAAATCGCAGCTCCGGCGTTTTGATGAAGAGAAATATCTACACAAATATTTCTTCTGAATTGTTTTGCTAATAATTCTTTAACTAATTGATCATTAATTGCAGCTTCTTTTTCGTCAAAGACATCAATTAACGAAAAATATTGATCCTCTTCTTTCGGACTGATATGTCCTGCCAA
Source organism: Chryseobacterium sp. MMS23-Vi53 (assembly GCF_047651245.1). Taxonomy (NCBI): domain Bacteria; kingdom Pseudomonadati; phylum Bacteroidota; class Flavobacteriia; order Flavobacteriales; family Weeksellaceae; genus Chryseobacterium; species Chryseobacterium sp. MMS23-Vi53. Next base: position 532,731 of record NZ_CP180265.1, read on the forward strand.
TTCTTTATTATTGACAAAAATGGTCTTCTGTTCAAGATTTTCTACATTTTCATCCAAAATAAAGGCAAATACATCCTCTTCTAAACTTTCGTGATATTTTGCCACCAGATGAGTACTTTCTTCGATTTTTGGCAGGTTTACCAAAGGCTTCTGAACTGTATCATAAAAAGGTCTTACATCAATTTCTTCTAAATTTTCTTTTTTAAGAATTGAAAAAATATCGTCTGTTTTAAGCTGTTTCTTTACTAAATTTTCCCAGGCTGTTGACATAGTTTTGTTTTGAGTGTGAATTGTAATAGTCAATTCCCTTTGCTTGTTAATTATAAAAATTCACTTACTAGGCAAAATTCACCATTGACATTTCACTTTTAGAATTATTTTTTCGCAATATTTGTGCTATCTACAACCAAAATAAAGATCTCTTCATTTGGTTTTTTCATGAAATAGTTTTCTCTTGCGTATTTTTCTTTTTCAGATTTATTATTCATCAATTTCTTATAAAACGCGTCATTTTTTTCGTACTCGGTTTTATAATATTGAAGCTGGTCTTCGTATTTGTTGATTTCGCCATTCAGTTCGTTTATTACCAAAAACGAAGTTTTATCAAAGAAAATCATCCAGACCAGAAACAGAACGATCGTAATGGTATACTTGTTCAAAATATATTTCTGAAGCATTTTTAAAGTCTCGGACTTCGGCTGAATGTCTTTAATAAGTTTATTTTCTTCCATTTTAATGTTTTCTCAACGAGTTTTTAATAACAGTAGTTAAAAAATCTATCGCTACAGAATTTTGTCGCATATTCGGAATAATGAGGTCCGCCTCGTTTTTTGAAGGCTCAATAAATTCCTGATGCATAGGCTTTAAAGTCGTCTGATAACGGTGCAAAACTTCTCCCAAATCTCTTCCTCTATCCTGCGTATCCCTTCTGATCCTTCGAATCAATCTTTCGTCTGAATCTGCATGTACAAACACTTTTAAATCAAATTCCTTTAGCAATTCCTTATTGGTAAGAACTAAAATTCCTTCTACCACCAATACGTTTCTAGGCTCTACAGTTACATGATCTCCGGTTCTGGAATGCGTTACAAAGCTATAAATCGGCTGTTCGATAGGCTCGTTGTTTTTTAAAGCTTTTACGTGTTTTATCAGCAAATCAAAATCGATGGATTTCGGGTGATCGTAGTTTAAAGCTTCTCTTTCCGTAAGCGTAAGATTATGATTATCATGATAATAATTATCCTGTGAAAGGATATTCATTCCCTCAACATCTAGCTGCTGCAAAATCTTGTCAACAACCGTAGTTTTGCCGGATCCTGTACCTCCTGCAATTCCTATTACAAGCATTCTTTATTTTTTCTTTATAGTTTTTACAAATATACTATTTTATTTAAATGTTGGACGAAGGATGCGGGAAGATGGAAGTTTTTCGTTGAAAATATTTTATAGATTTTAAGAAAAAGAAAGAGCCACGAAGTGGCAATATAAAATAGCATTGGATAAAGCCCATGAATAGAACAAATCAATAATTATAAAAATAAAAATCCGACATCTCTGTCGGATTTTATTATACTATTTCGCTTGTTAATTCCCTTGAAATAAGTTTTTCGTGCATTGGCTTCAACAAATCCATTGATCCTGTTTTTACCGTGCATTTGCCTTTAAAATGTACAAGAATTGTACATTGCTCGGCCTGTTCCAAAGTATGCTTACAAATTTCAATTAAAGAATCGATTACATAATCAAATGTATGAATATCATCGTTATGCAAGATCAATTTATAAACATCATCCGTTTCGTCCAAAACCAGTACTTCCTCTTCGTACTGTCGTTTCGGATTATCATAATCTTTAATACTATTATAAAAATTCATTTAAACTTCTCCTATTTTTTCTGCCAGATCATTGATTGTATTCGGTCCTTCGTAAACCAATTCTACAAGCTCTACGCTTTTATTATTCATTTTCAAAATTTTGAAATGATAATTTTCGAGATCAAACTCCTGATTTTCTTCCGGAATATCTTCTAAAGCATGAAGAATAAATCCTGCCAAAGTATTGTATTCACTCTCTTCTGAAAGCGATAATCTTTTAGGTAAAAACTCATTGATTTCGTCCAAAGGCTGTGTTGCCTGAACCCAGTAGGTATTTTCCCCCATTTTATCAACGATTTTCTCTTCATCATCCTCTTCATCCTGAATTTCTCCAACCAACTCCTCCAAAATATCTTCAAGCGTGATGATACCTTCCGTACCACCAAATTCGTCGATCACAATTGCTAAGTGTTGCTTTTTTTGCTGGAAAATCTTCAATAAATCTGAAATTTTCTTACTTCCAACAACAAAGAATGCATCACGCATTAATTCTTTAAGATCTTCGTGATTAAGCTCTCCTTTTCTTTTAACGAATTCTCTTATAATTTCTTTTGTATAGAGTATACCAATCACATTATCAATTGAATCTACATACACAGGAATACGTGAATATCCACTGTCCATGATTTTATTGATAATTTCGTTGATATCTTCCTCAAAATCAATTGATGTGATGTTTTGGCGAGGAACCATGATCTGTTTTGCAGAATGATCTGTAAAATCAAATGCATTTTTAATGATCTCATAATTCTCTTCTTCAATTTCTCCACTGTCTGCACTTTGTTTTACCAAAAGCTGCAATTCTTCCGTAGAGTGAATTTCCTGTTCAGAAGCCGGATGAATTTTAATTAATCTTAAAAAAGTATTCGACATTAAATTCATCAACCAAATAAATGGTTTGAAAACGGTATAAAAAACTCTCAACGGAACCGCAGTTGCCATTGTCGTTGATTCTGATTTTCTGATCGCAATCGATTTAGGTATAAGCTCACCAAATACAATGTGCATTACAGTGATGAGTACAAAGCTGGTCGCTACTGAAACTGTAGTAACTGTAGCTTGGCTCATGTCAATATTTAATGAATGAAAAATTCCCTCCACAACGTGGTGTAAGGCACTTTCTCCTACCCAACCAAGGGCTAGAGAAGCTAATGTAATCCCAAGTTGTGTTGCAGAAAGATACTCATCAAGATGTTTGATAATGTGTTCTGCCTGCTTTGCCATAGAGTTTCCTTCTGCGGCTTTTAGCTGTATTTGTGAATAACGAACTTTGACAATTGAAAATTCTGCGGCTACGAAAAAGCCATTAAGTAAAACAAGTAATAAGGCTAGCAAAAGCCTGACTATGTCCGAATCCATTTAGAAATTATATAAATTTATTAATACAAAGATATATAAAAAAAAATAACCTGAGAGGTTGGTGGTATATTTTCGTTCGGAAAGGAAGCAGGAAGACAGATACTGGAGGTTTTGGAGTGGAAATTTATGCTGAAAATTAATTTTTAATTAAACTTAAAAACAAAAAAACGGAATAATGAGAAACTTCAAGCTCCCAACATCCCCATCTTCCAGCCAAAACAAAAAGCACCGATAAAAACCGATGCTTTAGTATTTTTAAATAAGATAATTCTTACGAATTTTTCAAGGCTTCTGCTCCTGAAACGATCTCTAGGATTTCGTTTGTAATAGCAGCCTGTCTTGCTTTGTTGTAGAAGATTACTAAGTCGTTCTTCAAAGCCTGTGCGTTATCTGTTGCTTTGTGCATTGCAGTCATTCTCGCTCCGTGTTCAGATGCAACTGAATCTAGGATTGCTTTAAAAACCTGAGTTTTAATAGATTTAGGAATCAAATTATCTAAGATTTCTGCTCTATTTGGCTCGAAAATATAATCTGTTTCTACTTGAGGCTCTGTATTTTCAGGCATAGAGATCGGAAGAAGTTGTTCCGTAGTCACTTCCTGAGTAGCAGCATTAACGAATTTATTATAAATTAAATAAACTTCATCAAATTTACCCTCTGTAAAGCTGCTCATTACCGCTTCAGCAACGTGAGCAACAGCATCGAAGTTCAGATTATCATAAACAGCACTTTCGTTTGAGTATACTGTACGAGTTTTTCTTACAGCATCGAAAGCCTTTTTACCGATAGAAAGAACTTCAACCTCATATTGAGATTTGTTCTGAAACTGTGCGTTAAGCTCTTTAACGATAGATGAGTTAAAAGCTCCTGCAAGACCTCTGTTTGAAGTAACAGCGATGAAAAGGATTCTTTTTACTTCTCTTTTTTGAGCGTAAACAGAAATCTGATCAGGATCTGAACTAGAATTTACATTCTGGATAAGTTCCTGTAATTTCTCAGAATAAGGTCTTAACATTACGATTGCATCCTGTGCTTTCTTCAGTTTCGCAGCGGAAACCATTTTCATAGCACGTGTAATTTGCATCGTAGATGAAATTGAACTAATTCTGCCTCGTATTTCTTTTAAGTTTGCCATATTGGGTTAGTTGTTGGTTGTCGGTTGTTGGTTGCTAGTTTTTAGATATTTCTGTCAACTATCAACCAACAATCATCAACTAATTTTTAGTTATATTTTGCAGCTAAATCATTAGCAGCCTGCTTAAGAACGCTAGTAATTGAATCATCGATTTTTCCAGCTTTGATCGCAGCCATTGTATCTGGGTGTTTAGATCTTAGGAATTCGATATATTCATGTTGGAATTCTTTAATTTTTCTGATAGGAACGTTTCTCATTAAGTTTTCTGTTCCAGCGTATACGATCGCTACCTGACTGTCTACAGGAAGTGGTGCATTTACCGGCTGCTTAAGGATTTCTACATTTCTTTCTCCTTTAGAGATTACTGCTAAAGTAGAAGCATCTAGGTCTGAACCGAATTTCGCGAATGCTTCTAGTTCTTTATATTGAGCCTGGTCTAATTTAAGAGTACCAGAAACTTTTTTCATTGATTTGATCTGAGCGTTACCTCCAACACGAGATACAGAGATACCTACGTTGATCGCCGGACGAACCCCAGAGTTAAATAGATCAGACTCCAAGAAGATCTGTCCGTCTGTAATAGAGATTACGTTTGTTGGAATATACGCAGAAACGTCACCCGCCTGAGTTTCGATAATTGGAAGTGCTGTTAATGAACCACCACCTTTTACGATTGGCTTCAAAGATTCAGGTAAATCGTTCATTTGGCTAGCGATTTTATCATCAGCGATAACTTTAGCCGCTCTTTCCAATAATCTTGAGTGAAGATAGAAAACGTCTCCAGGATAAGCCTCACGTCCCGGTGGTCTTCTCAATAGTAGAGAAAGCTCACGGTAAGCTACCGCTTGTTTAGATAAATCATCATAAACGATCAAAGCTGGTCTACCAGTGTCTCTGAAGAATTCACCGATAGATGCTCCTGCCATTGCAGAATATACCTGCATTGGAACTGGATCTGATGCGTTAGCTGCAACGATTACAGTGTATGCTAAAGCTCCTTTATCAGAAAGAGTTTTAACGATTTGTGCTACAGTAGAAGCTTTCTGACCGATAGCAACATATATACAATATACTGGTTTACCAGCATCAAAGAATTCTTTTTGGTTGATGATCGTATCGATCGCAACAGTAGTTTTACCTGTCTGTCTGTCACCAATGATAAGCTCTCTCTGTCCTCTTCCTACAGGAATCATCGCATCAATTGCAACGATACCAGACTGTAAAGGCTCAGTTACCGGCTGTCTGAAGATAACTCCGGGAGCTTTTCTTTCCAATGGCATTTCGTATAAATCCCCAGTAATAGGACCTTTACCATCGATAGGGTTACCAAGAGTATCTACTACTCTTCCTAACATACCTTCTCCTACTTTAATAGAAGAGATTCTGTTTGTTCTTCTTACTGTGTCTCCTTCTTTTACTAATTTACTTTCACCTAATAAAGCAACACCTACGTTGTCTTCTTCAAGGTTTAGTACAATACCTTCTACATCACTAGAAAATTTCACCAACTCTCCGTATTGTACGTTTTCTAACCCGTATACACGAGCAATACCATCACCGATGGTTAAAACTGTACCTACTTCCTCAACGTTTGATTGAGTGTCGAAGTTGGCCAATTGCTGTTTTAAGATCGCAGATACTTCTGCCGGATTTATTTCTGCCATTGTATGGTTGTTTTTCTTTCTTTAATTTAATTGGAAATCTTTTTTAACTTGATTTAGTTTCGTCTTCACAGACGCGTCTACCTGCTGGTCTCCTACTCTTAAAATGTATCCTCCTAAAATTTCAGGCTTTACATTTAATTTTATGTCAAAATTAGAGTCTGCTTTTACCAAGTTTGTAGATCTTAATATCTGATCAAGGTTTTCTTTTGAAAGCTGAGTCGCCGTTGTAAGAGTAATTCTCTGTACACCGTTGATATCTTCAACTTTATTGATGAATTCCTGAGCGATATTTTTCAACTGGTTTTCTCTTCCATGTCTGATTACCAGAGTAATTAGATTTTGAGAAGAAGCTGATAAACTTTTGAAAATTTCTTTTGCTACTTCTACTTTCTTTTTAGAATCGATGTATGGTGTAAGAAAAAATTTGTTTAAATCCTGAGATTCACCCATAATTTTTACCACATCTTTCATTTCAGAAAATACAGTAGCCGTTTGCCCTGATTCATTAGTAAAATCAAGTAAACCTTGTGCGTATCTTTTAGCTACTTTAGATGTAAGCATTATTAGTTAAGGTTAGATTTGTTTAAATAATTTTGAACTAATTCGTTTTGAGCTTCGCTGTTGTCAAGCTTTTGCTTCAAGATAGACTCTGCGATGTTTACTGATAAAGTACCAATCTGAGTTTTAATATCTGCCATTGCAGCATTTTTCTCAGCGTTGATAGTTTGTTTAGCAGCTTCGATCAATTTGTCTCCTTCAGATTTAGCAGCATCTTTAGCCTCACCTACGATTCTATCTTTAATTTCTCTAGCTTCTTTAAGGATAGCATCTCTTTCGATTTTAGCTTCACGAATGATTCTTTCGTTATCCTCTTTTAAAGTTTCCATTTCTTTTCTAGCCAATGTAGCTTGATTAAGAGCGTCAACAATAGAAGTTTCTCTGTCGTTAATAGATTTTAAAATAGGTTTCCAAGCAAATTTACCTAGCAAAAACAAAAGTGCCAGAAAAATAACAGACTGGATAATAAATAATCCTGATGAAAACTGATGAATTAATTCCATTATATTAATGTATAAATAATTATTACTTTTTTCTTAAATAACCACTATCTGTAACCAACCGTTACGGATAGTGGTTTTAGTTTTAATTAGTTTACTGCGAATAGAGCAGCAAACGCAACACCTTCTACAAGGGCAGCAGCGATAAGCATAGCTGTTTGGATTTTTCCAGATTGTTCAGGTTGTCTAGCGATAGCTTCAAGAGCAGCAGCTCCGATTTTACCAAGACCGATACCTACACCTAGTACTACGATACCAGCACCTACAATTTTAGGGATTTCCATAATATATAATTTTAAAAAATTTGTTTCTAAATAATTTTAATACTTCAACGCCAAACTATTAGTGGTGAGTTGCATGATCGTGTCCGTGTCCATGCTCGTGCTCCTCCACTGCCATTCCGATGAACAAAGCTGATAACATTGTAAAGATATAAGCCTGTAAGAATGCCACTAATACTTCCAATAGATAGATCACTAATGTTAAGAAAGGGAAAGCAACACCTGCTATAAAATTCTTAAATACATAGATCAATCCGATCAAACTCATTACTACGATGTGTCCTGCAGTCATGTTTGCAAAAAGACGGATCATCAATGCGAAAGGCTTAGTGATTGTTCCTAACAATTCGATTGGCAACATGATCAATTTCATTGGTACAGGAACTCCCGGCATCCAGAAGATGTGTTTCCAATAATCTTTATTAGCAGAGAATGTAGTAATTAAATAAGTAAGGATAGCCAAGAAGAATGTCATTGTAATATTACCTGTAACATTGATTCCGAAAGGCATCAATCCTAAAACGTTAAGGAATAAGATAAAGAAGAATACAGTTAATAAATAACCCATAAATCTCTTATACTTATGTCCGATATTCGGGATAGCTACTTCATCTCTTACGAAGATTACTAAAGGCTCTAAGAATCTTGCCGCTCCTGTAGGAACTGCTGATTTTTTGTAAGACCTAGCCATTCCTGTAAATAATACCAACATGAAAACTGATGTTAGCAAGATGATAAGTACACTTTTTGTAATTGATAAGTCTAAAACTTTTTCTGAAGTTACATGACCTTCTTCATCTTCTGTTAATTTTCCGGCTGCATCAGTCTTGTAAATTTTTTCGTGGTGTAATTTGTAATAAGATCCGTCAACTTCTGTAGTTTCTCCGTGCATGAATCCTTCTTTACTGTTACTCATGAAAGCGTGGAAACCGTTGTCATAAAAAATAACAGGAAGAGGGAAACCGATGTGGTGACCATCTTTATCCACCATCAATGTAAAGTCGTGTGCATCTAACAAGTGATGATCGATGTACTCTTTGTTTTCTTTACTTACTTTGTCTTTCTCTGAAAGCTCTGTAGTAGCAGACCCTGCCTCAGCAGTGGCTTCACCGTGCTGTGCAGACACTAAGTTTAATACAAAAATACTGTAGAATAAAACTGCGAATTTCTTAAACATTGATAGGTTTTTTTCGTTGTGCAAAAATATAATAATTTTTCTAGTTTCAATAAATAATTTTACTGTTTTTTGTCATGATTAATAAGCTTAATCGCATAGTACGTAAGTAGCGTTGTCAGGACAAAATATGGCATGATAAAGTGAAATTTATACCCTGGAATCGCTTCAAAGTTTAATTTTTTTCTAATTAAATACATTAAACCGAATTTTAAAAGGATTAAACCAATCACAGACAAACCTAAAAATTCCGGTGCGACTCTATTAATTAATATGATAAGCGTAATCATCATCATAAACATTACACTTAAGAATAAATAAAATTTCACAATTATAATTTCATCTAAATGGAAAACAAACTTCCATAAGGAGAAATGAATCAAAAATGTTAAAAAAAATAATACCGTAACCAGAATATTTGGATTAGCCTTCATTATCAAATTTATTTTACCTAACATTGGTTAGGTTAATTTTATTTGATCACAAAAATAGACTTTTTCTATCGTATTTCCTCATGATTTGATTTTTATCATCTCAATTGATGGAGTTGATTTATTTTTTTTGCTTTTTTTTCATTCTTAGATCGATTAACATTTAGTTTGTCATCCTGAAAGGATATAAACATAGTATTAGAAAACAATATGGAAAGATTCGTATGTAGATCCTTTCAGGATGACAAACTTTGTTGATATTTTCTGCTTTTTAAATAGGTGACTACCACCATAGCCCCGATTGCAACGACATCCTTTTTCTGAATGGGCTTTAAAAAAAAGCGTTGGCGAAAAAGATACAGTGGAAAGCGGGAGAAAGCTACAAATAAAAGCAAGATTAATTTATACATATATAATATTACGTGCAGAACACTTTGGATATACCAAAAATTCCTTATTTTTGCAAACCTATAATTTACAATACATATGTTTAATAGTTTACAGGATAAATTAGACAAAGCGCTTCATAATATTTCCGGAAGAGGAAAAATCACGGAAATCAATGTCGCGGAAACCGTAAAAGAGATTCGTAGAGCATTGGTGGACGCCGATGTTAATTATAAAGTTGCAAAAGATCTTACAAAAAGAGTTCAGGATAAGGCATTAGGACAAAACGTGCTTACTTCGCTTACGCCGGGACAGTTGATGACGAAAATCGTTCACGACGAATTGGTAGATCTTATGGGAGGTTCTCAGGAGGGAATCAATCTTTCAGGAAAACCTTCTGTGATTCTTATTGCAGGTCTTCAGGGTTCTGGTAAGACGACTTTCTCTGGAAAATTAGCGAATTATTTAAAAACAAAAAGAAATAAAAAACCTCTTTTGGTAGCGTGTGACGTGTATCGCCCGGCTGCGATCGATCAGCTTAAAGTTTTAGGCGGACAAATCGGGGTTCCCGTTTTCACTGAGGAAGGTTCTATGGATCCTTCAAGCATATCTCAAAACGCTATTAATTTTGCTAAATCTAACGGTCACGATGTTGTAATCGTGGATACAGCAGGTCGTTTGGCGATTGATGAGCAGATGATGAAGGAAATTAAAACCGTTCATTCTACGATTACACCAAACGAAACTTTGTTCGTTGTTGACTCAATGACAGGTCAGGATGCTGTGAATACGGCAAAAGCATTCAATGATACTTTGAATTTTGACGGGGTTGTTTTAACGAAATTAGATGGTGATACGCGTGGTGGAGCTGCATTGACGATCCGTTCTGTAGTTGAAAAACCAATCAAATTCATTTCTACAGGTGAGAAAATGGAGGCTTTAGACCTTTTCTACCCTGAAAGAATGGCGGACAGAATCTTGGGAATGGGAGACGTTGTTTCCTTGGTAGAAAGAGCTCAGGAGCAGTTTGATGAAGAGGAAGCGAAAAAGCTTCACAAGAAAATCGCTAAAAACGAGTTTGGTTTTGATGATTTCTTAAAGCAAATCAATCAGATCAAGAAAATGGGTAACATGAAGGATTTGATGGGGATGATTCCGGGAGTTGGAAAAGCGATCAAGGATGTTGAAATCAGCGATGATGCGTTTAAACACATCGAAGCGATCATTTATTCTATGACTCCGGAAGAAAGAAGAAGACCTTCAATTATCAACACTCAAAGAAAAAGCAGAATTGCAAAAGGTGCAGGTAGAAAAGTGGAAGATGTAAACCAATTGATGAAGCAATTCGACCAAATGGGTAAAATGATGAAGATGATGCAAGGCCCTCAAGGTAAGCAAATGATGCAGATGATGAGCAAAATGCCAAATATGCCTGGAATGGGCGGAATGTTTGGAAAATAATTTAGCTTAAATTCATTTAAAATATAAAATCCGACTCAAAATTGAGTCGGATTTTTTTATTTTTATCTTTAAAATAAATTGATTATTTATCAGATTTTTGAGCTTTAGCTTTGATGAAATAAGAGAAACCAACGTTTACCCCGAAAGTTTTAACATTAGTTTTAACATCTGTATTCATGATCGTTTCTTTGTTTGAGAACTGATCGTAAGAAATACCTAAGTTTAAACCTAAAGACTGAGTAGCCATGTAAGTAACACCTCCTTTTACTTTCCAAGCAAGACCATCTGTAGTTGTTTCGTTTTTAACAACTGTACCCATTACGTTTGCTTCATCTGTATTTTTTACAGAAGCATACCCAATTCCAGCACCTAAGAAAGGAACAAATTTAGTAGAGTTTGCAAAATAATAAGTTGCAGTCGGCATTCCAGAGAAGCTACTTGTAGTAGACTTAAGACCTTGGTATTTTGTAGTAGTATTCATATATCCTAGTTCAATACCAACAGCTAATTTATCGATTACGAAATATCCAACTGAAGGAGAAATAGAGAATGTGTTTACTTTTGGTCCGTCTACAGACTGATCTCCAACTTTAATAGTCGTTGAAACATTGTTGAAACCAAGACCTGTATCTCCACTGATCACCCAGTCACCTTTAGTCATTTGTGCGTTAGAAAGTCCGAAAAGTGCAACTGCACCAGCTAGTAATAGTTTTTTCATGATATTTAATTTAAAAAATTATAATTTATATTTAAAGTTGATTTATTTACCTCCGAAAACATACTTCACTCCGAAAGAAACCGATGATAGATTCAATCCGAAATTAGAATTCTTTTCGTTTCTGTATTCAGCATCTTTATACTTCTTATTTTTATATCCAAACTCTCCTATTGTGGCTTCAATAGACCAGTTTTTATTTAGGAAATAATCAAGACCCGGTTTTACATTTACACCGATGGAAGTATATTTTTGTTCATCAGAATAAGTCTGCTGATAGATAAAGCCAGACATGCCGTCTAATCCTGTCACCAATGCATCCTGATTCATCTTTCCAAATTCCATTGGAACTTCCAACTGTCCGAAAAAGTATAATTTGTCTGATAAAGTCCAGTATTTTCTTACGAAAGGTGCTATAACAACAGCATTTGTTTTTCCTTTATAATCGATAAATGTAGCGAATGATCCACTGGAAATGATCTCGTTATAATCAAACTTATTATTTGTAGAACCAAAACCTGCTCCTACTGCCAGGTTTTCCGCTACAAAAACACCTACTTTAGGAATGATTTTAAAATCTTTTTCAGTAGAATTAAAATTAGTGATTGAAGTTTCGTTTTTAGAATAATTTATCTGTCCTGAAAGATAGATAGCCCCTTTTTTGATCTGGGCGTTCGAAAACCCAAAAAGCGCGATCGCGCCCATTAATAATAGTTTTTTCATGGTATAGTTTTATGTGAAAAAAGCCCTAAGAAAACTCAGGGCTCTATTTTAAATGTTTTTTAGCTCAAAATTATTTAGCGAAAACATACTTAACTCCGAAAGTTACAGAAGATAAGTTTAAACCAAATGTGTAGTTATTGGTAGCATCACCATCTTTTGGTTTGTAGTTGTTGTAACCGAATTCACCGATAGTAGCTTCAATAGACCAGTTTTTGTTTAGGAAATAATCTAAACCTGGTTTTACTGTAACACCAACTTGAGTGTATTTAGCTTCTGTAGAAGTTGAAGTTGTAGTCGTTGTAGAACCTGAAGTAGCTACAGAAGTGTTTTCAACTTCAGTTTTTCCAAACTGCATTGGCACTGCTAACTGACCGAATATGTATAATTTATCTCCTAAAGTCCAGTATTTTCTTACGAAAGGAGCAACAACGAATGCTGGTTCTTTCACTTCGTTTGTAGTAACAACTGTAGTAGTTGGGAATACTGCAGTAGTAATGTTAGTTTCTTTTTGAGTTTGGTAACCAACACCTAAACCAATTGCTAAGTTTGGAGCTACAAAATATCCAACAGTTGGCAATACGTTGAAGTTTTCTGTTTTATTGTTACCGTTGTTAGTTTCTACTTGAGAATATCCTACAGAACCTGACAAATAAGTTGTTCCTTTAGCGATTTGAGCATTAGATAAACCGAAAAGTGCAATAGCACCAGCTAATAATACTTTTTTCATTTTTTTAAAATTTTAATACTTTCTGAGGGCAAATTTACAGTGATGTTATGGTAGTATTACAATTTCTTAATGTGATTAATATCATTTAAAAATATTAGCAATTTTCGATAATAAAACGTATTAAATAAAGGCTTTTAACTTTTTCACAAATTTTTGAATAAAAAAACTCCAATTTTGCAACTGGAGTTCAAATTATTTGATTTTTTTAATTTTTCTTATTTCAAGAAGAAATTTACACCGAAGTTAATCGCTCCGAAATTGTGTCTGCTGTCATCATACCAATAAGGACCATGATCCTTATATTTGCTGCTGATTGTCTGGAAACCTAAATACAATTCTGTATTTTTCAATTGATAACCGACTCTTGGCGCAACATACAATCCACTATTGATATAATCTCTCGTAGAAATAGCTGCTCCCAAATCCAATCCTACAAACAAAGGAACTTTAGAAAATCTATATTTCCCAGAAGCAGCAATAGGAACAAACCCAAAATCATCTACATGATCTTTTCCAAAAAAATGTGAATATCCTGTTGTAACACCAATGTCTAATCCCTTAGTAATATTCCACATATAGGCTGCGTCAATACCTAATGTAACACTTGCTGCATCAGAAGCGTCTCCCAGCGGAGCACCTACGTGAGCTCCTAATCTAAATCCTTCCTGTGCCTGTGCAACACCTCCTAATAATGCAAAAGCACCTAGTAATAATAGTTTTTTCATTTTCAATTTAATTTTAAAATTTTCTCTACAAGTAAGGTATTAATGAATAACATCATTTAATACAAGAAAAAAGCGGTACAAATTTTGTACCGCTTTTTATTTTTAATGAAAAAAATCAAAAATTAATTTCCTCCAAATTTAAATCCTACACCTACTTGTGCGAAGCTATTTGTTACTTTTCCGCCACTTCCGTCGTTAGAAAGGTTAGATACTCCCAAACTATATCTTCCATCGATGAAGAATCCGTTTTCAAACATATATTCTACCCCTACAAACGGAGCAATATTCAGTTTTTTGATATCATCTTTAATATCTACTTCACCACCCTCTCCTTCAACTTCAATATCAAAGAAGTCTGAACCAACTACACTTTTTTGTTTAGCAGAAAGAATTACTCCAAAGTTAGCACCTGCAGCAACTGAAAAACCTTCAGTGATGAAATATTTTGCAGAAACCGGTATCAAAAGCGTTCCTAAATCCACTTTAGTTTGTTCACCTACAAATACAACTCCAGCATTCACACCATCGATTTTTTCTTTAGCTCCAAGTGGCGAGTATAAAACTTCTGCCTGAAATCCGAAATTATCATTGATTTTGTATTCTGCCATACCTCCAATGTAGAAAGTATATTTGGGACTCATTTTTCTGGCATTTAGATCGTCTTGCTTTTCATCAATCTTAAGCGTTGACATTGCAAAACCTACTTTAGGACCAAATCGAAATTCCTGAGCGTTTGCGCTCAAACCCATTACAGCGACTGCTGCAAGAAGTAAAATTTTCTTCATGTTATTAGTTTTATCTTATTAATTCGACGGCAAAAATAGCAATTTATTTTGAATATCAAAATTTTAGACTTATTACATTTATTTAAACAAAAAAACAGGATAGTTTCCACCATCCTGCTAAATATTTTCAATTAAAATTAAATTTAATCGTTTCTCAATCTCTTATCCTCTGCATTGTAGGCAAGAATAATCTTCTTAACGACTGGATGTCGTACAACATCTTCCTCTGTTAAATGAACAAATCCGATTTCCTTTACATCACTCAAAATTCTCATGGCTTCTTTTAACCCGGATTGTTGTTTTGGTGGCAAATCGATCTGTGTTGGATCTCCTGTGATAATAAATTTCGCATTCATCCCCATTCTGGTTAAAAACATTTTCATCTGAGAGTGGGTTGTATTCTGAGCTTCGTCCAAAATTACAAAAGCATCATCCAAAGTTCTACCTCTCATGAAAGCCAACGGCGCAACTTCAATTACTTTTTTCTCGATAAAACCTTCCAGTTTCTCATGAGGAATCATGTCGCGGAGCGCATCATACAAAGGTTGTAAATACGGATCCAGTTTTTCTTTAAGATCTCCCGGTAAAAAACCTAAGCTCTCCCCTGCTTCAACGGCAGGTCTTGTTAAAACAATTCTTTTAACCTGTTTATCTTTTAAAGCTTTCGCAGCCAAGGCGACACTTGTGTAAGTTTTCCCCGTTCCGGCAGGACCGATTGCAAAAACCATATCTTTTTTCTCAGTTTCTTTTACTAATTTTTTAAGATTTGTGGTTTTAGCTTTAATTATTTTACCATTTACACCTTTTACGATAATATCCTGATCGAAGACTAATTGTTTTTCGTTTTCGTCTTTAATATTTAGAATATTTTCAACGTCTTTTAAAGTGATGGAATTATTTTTCGAAATATAATTTACAATATCATCAAGTTTTTGCTTAAATATATCAAGAGCTTCCTGATTACCCATCGCGAAGATGAAATGATCTCGCCCATTAATTTTAAGAGTTGGGAAGCTGGATTTTATTAAATTGAAAAATTGGTTATTAACTCCGTAGAAGATTTTTACGTCTACATCTTCCAAATCATATGTTAATTCAAACATGCAGTATTTTTATTTATTTTAGATTTTAAATTTAAACCTTTTTTTTAAATTTATATCAAATTCTTTTCCACAATCTTCGGCCTTTCCTTTATTTTTAGATAAATTTGCGGTACGATTATTTCTATAACGATTCAATGTCAATTATAACCCTAACTTCAGATTTCGGAAATTTAGATTACAGAGTTGCCGCTGTAAAAGGCAGAATTCTGTCGCTAAAACCTGAAGCAAATGTGATTGATATTTCTCATGAGATCCAGGCTTTCAATCTGATACAAACTTCTTACATCGTAAGAAACGCATATAAATATTTTCCAAAAGGCACAATTCATATCCTTTCCGTAGACAGTTTTCATCATAAATCGAGGAAAAATATTCTCTATAAAGCAGACGGGCATTATTTTTTAGCGGCCGATAACGGACTTTTAAGTTTAGTTTTTTTTGATATTAAACCTGAAGCGATTTATGAAATTACATTAAATAACCGTTTCGATGATATCGTAAATTTTACGTCAACCGATGTTTTTGTTCCTGCAGCCGTACATTTGGCGAATGGCGGACTTCCGGAAGTGATCGGTAGAAAGATAAAACACGCCAAGGAATTAATGTTCCCAAAGCCAGTTTACAATGAGTCTGAAAAGATGATTATCGGCGAGGTAACTTACATTGATAATTTCGGAAATATAATTTCAAATATCAGCAAAGATTTCTTCGAAAGTACAGGTCGCGGAACGGAAAGTTTTACTATCAAATTCAGGAATTTAAGTCTTTCGAGGATATTTTCAAGCCATACGGAAGTGGTTTCCGACTGGGCAAGAGAAACAGAATTTCACGGTCAGTCTGCGGCAATTTTCAATGACAGTCAGCTTTTAGAGTTAACGATCTATAAAGGAAGCAAGAAAAACGGTGCAAAATCTTTGTTTGGACTGAATGTCGGAGAAAATATTTACATTGAATTTTTCTAAAATTTAATATTTCATAAAAAAATCGATTTTTTTTATATATTTGTCAAAATCTAAAAATTAAAAATGGCAGAATACAAATTATTGCTTCCTTCCATGGGAGAAGGTGTTATGGAAGCGACAATTATCACTTGGTTATTCAACGAAGGTGATACTGTGAAAGAGGATGATTCCGTAGTAGAAATTGCAACAGACAAAGTAGATTCAGACGTTCCGACACCAGTTTCGGGGAAAATCGTAAAGATTTTGAAACAGAAAGACGAAGTTGCAAAAGTAGGTGAAGCCATTGCTATTTTAGAGATTGAAGGAGAAGGCGGAAACACAGCTACTGAAGAAGTAAAAACTGAAACTCCGGTTGCAACTCCAGATGCTGAAACTTTAAAAACAATTGAACAGCCTCTGCAAGTAGCTGCTTCAACAGAATTTTCGGGAGATCTTTACCTGTCTCCACTTGTAAAATCTATCGCACAACAGGAAAATATTTCTGAAACTGAACTAAAATCTATCAAAGGAAGCGGTTTGGAAGGAAGAATTACAAAAGAAGATATTTTAGCATACGTTAAAAACAGAGGAAATCAGCCAGCTCCACAAGCTGCTCCGGTTCAACAAGTAACTTCTACTCCACAGCCGGTTGCAACTTCTGCTCCTGCTGCTACCATTACGGCTGCTGCAGGTGATGAGATCATTCCGATGGACAGAATGAGAAAAATCATTGCTGAAAACATGGTGAAAGCAAAACAAATTGCTCCACACGTAACTTCTTTCATCGAAACAGACGTAACAAACGTTGTGAAATGGAGAAATAAACACAAAGATATCTTCGAAAAACGTGAAGGTGAAAAACTTACTTTCATGCCGATTTTCGTGAAAGCTGTAGTGAAAGCTATTCAGGATTTCCCAATGATTAACGTTTCTGTAAACGGTGATAATATCATCAAAAAGAAAAACATCAATATAGGTATGGCAACTGCTTTACCAGACGGAAACTTGATTGTTCCTGTTATTAAAAATGCAGATCAATTATCTCTTTCAGGTCTTGCAAAAGCAATCAATGATTTGGCTTACAGAGCAAGAAACAAAAAATTAAGACCAGAAGATACTCAAGGCGCAACATATACAATTTCTAATGTTGGAAGCTTTGGAAACTTGATGGGAACTCCGATTATTCCTCAACCTCAGGTTGCTATTCTTGCAATTGGAGCGATCGTTAAAAAGCCTGCAGTTCTTGAAACTAAGGATGGTGATGTCATCGCAATCCGTCAGTTGATGTTCATGTCGCACTCTTACGATCACAGAGTGGTAGACGGTTCTCTAGGTGGAATGATGTTGAAGCACGTTCACGATTACCTGCAAAACTGGGATCTGAACACGGAAATATAAGCAATAAATAATGGGCAATGAGTAATTTTCTTGCCGATTTTAAATATAAAACCTTCGATTTTTTCGAAGGTTTTTTTGTTTGCAATTAAAATTCAAAAGATTAATTTTCACCTTTAATAAATTTAAATTATTCAAACAAATAGATATTTATTTATCAAATTAATAATTAAACAAAACTCATTTTACATTATAATTATTTTTTTGAAGTTTAATTTATTAGTATTAAATTTATAACAACCTGTTTAATATAAGTTTTATAAGATTTAAGATTGTTTCAAAAATATAAATTCCGCAAAAAACATGTATTTTTGCATCTCAAAATTAACAAATGCTGAAAATTTTCACCCTCATTCGAAGATCTTTAAAAAAATCTTTTGACAATATCCGAAACGAACAACTGAAATATAACTTACTTCAGGCAATTCCTTTTTGGATTGGTTCTGTGATTACTGGCTTCTTTGCAGTAATGTACGCTAAAATATTTGCCTGGGGTGAAAACTTGCTTCATTTTATTATGAATTGGCATTCCTGGACGATCTTTATCATTGCTCCTATTGGTTTTGTGCTTTCGTGGTGGTTGGTAAAAGAGTTTGCGCCAAGCGCGCGAGGAAGCGGAATTCCACAAGTAATGGCCGCCGTTGAATTGGCAAATCCTAAGGAACACAGAAAAATTAGAAGCCTTTTAAGCTTAAAAATTATCATTTTTAAAATTCTTTCCTCTGTCATATTGGTCATTGGCGGTGGCGCGGTCGGTCGAGAAGGTCCTACCATTCAGATTTCCGGTTCCGTTTTCCGAAAAGTGAACGAATATCTTCCTGAATGGTGGCCTAAAATTTCGAAGAAAAATATGATCATGACGGGTGCAGCAGCTGGTCTTGCAGCCGCATTTAACACACCGCTTGGTGGAATCGTATTTGCCGTTGAAGAATTGTCTAAAACACATATTAATTATTTTAAAACAGCTTTATTTACGGCGGTTATTATTGCAGGTTTGACCGCTCAGACTTTTGCGGGTTCTTATTTATATTTAGGTTATCCTAAAACAAATGATGTTTCCCATTATTTTAGTTGGTGGAATTGCAGGAATTTTAGCCAGTCAATTATCCGTAATTATGCTGAAAATGAATGAGTGGAAAAAGAAAAATTTAAAAACAGACAGAGCAAATGTTGCATTTTTGGTGATCTGTGCTTTAATTATTGCTTCCATTGCTTTCTTTATTAATAGAGAAGTTTTAGGATCAGGGAAGGAAATCATGGAGCGTGTACTTTTTACGAAAGACAAACATGAAGATTGGTATGTTCCTATTTTAAGAATGTTGGGGCCTGCTCTATCTTTTACTTCTGGAGGAGCTGGTGGAATTTTCGCTCCAGCTTTGACGGCAGGTGCAAGTATTGGTTCGGTAATTTCGGGGGTTATTCATTTAACACCAAACGAAATAAATGTTGTGGTTCTTGGTGGAATGGTCGCTTTTTTAACGGGAATTACGAGAGCACCATTTACATCCGCCATTATTGTTTTGGAAATGACCGACAGACATTCGTTGATTTTCCATCTTATGTTAGCCGGAATGGTTTCGTCCATTGCTTCAATTTTGGTAAGCAGGCATTCTTTATATGATATTATTAAGGTGAGTTTCTTGGCGGAAATTAGAAAGGAAAAATAAATAGTTTTGAATTTTGTAACTGAAAAATTAATACAAAAATCTGTTTAAACTTTTTATTTTCAAAGTTTGTCATTCCGTAGGAATCTAGACATATTATTAGAAAATGGAAAAATTCGAACTTAGATACTTTCAGGATGACAAACTTCGTGGATATTTTTTCGAATGTTTATATGAATGACTGCAACTTTAGCCCCGATTGCAACGGCATCCTTTTGTGTAGCAAAGCGAAACAAAAGATATAGTGGAAAGCGGGAAATAGCTCCTATAAATTAATCTTTTTTAAGCATAATTTCCAGATCTTTCATTGCTTCTAAAACTTCAACAGCAGCTTCATAATCAGTTAATTTAATAACAAGCTTATCTAATTCTGTTTTAGATTTTTCGGTTTTATAAGTAACAATATTCAAATAAAAAACATTGTTTTTTCTTGCCGAAATATTATGAAATTTAATAACCCGGCTTAAATCCCAAAGAACATTATCATTTATAATTTTTCCTTTTTTATTGATCGAACTTATTTTAATCTGATCTCCATCAAATTCAGCCTGAAGCATTTTGTTATCGTCATCTCTATCAATTCCAAATTCATTTATTTTACTAACAATAAAATTTTTAGCATCATTAATATTTGAATATTTTCCTAAAACTTCACTTTTTCCATTACTATATGTTATCTGAAAAATATCCGCTTTTCCGAGAGATCGTGTTGGTCCATCGAGATTATCCGGTTCTTTGTAAATGATATTTGAAGAACCCACTTCGATGATTTTAGCATCAAAATGATCACCATTTTTCTTAATAATTTTGTCCTGACAAAAGTAAAGTGTGCTAAAACACAATAATGGTAAAATATAAATTTTGTTTTTCATGGCACTAGTTTTTCAAAATAAATAGATACACGAAAATACAATCTAATACATTAAAACACAACAAAAAGTTGTATAGTTTATAAAATTACACTACTTTTGCACCTCGAAATAATTAACAAATTTTTTAACATTATGAACAATTACGAAACTGTTTTCATTTTAACTCCCGTTCTATCTGAAGCTCAGGTGGAGGAAGCAGTGAACAAGTATGTAGATCTTATTAAAGAAAAGAACTGCGAAATCGTTGCTAAAGAAAACTGGGGATTAAAAAAATTAGCTTACCCAATCCAATTGAAAAAGAACGGATTCTACACTTTAATTGAATTTAAAGGTGAAGGTTCTGTAGTTGCTGATTTAGAATTAGCATTCAAACGTGACGAGAGAGTGATCCGTTACCTTACTACAAAACTAGACAAACACGCTGTTGACTACGCTGTAACAAGAAGAGCAAAAGTAAAAGCAGCTAAAGCTTAATTATTAACCCTATTTTTTAAAAAAGACAAGACATGGCAATAGACGAAATGGCTAAACAAGCCTCAGCTGGAGGAGAATCAGAAGTAAAATTCCTTACTCCGCTTGATATCAATACAAAATCTGAAAAGAAATATTGTAGATTTAAAAAATTCGGAATTAAGCACGTTGATTACAAAGATGCTGATTTCTTATTACAGTTCGTAAACGAGCAAGGTAAAATCTTACCAAGAAGATACACTGGAACTTCTTTGAAATACCAAAGAAAAGTTTCTGCTGCTATCAAAAGAGCAAGACACTTGGCGTTACTACCATACGTAGCTGACTTATTGAAATAAAAAAATTGCAATTAGCCATTAGCTTATAGCTTTTGGCTTTTTGTTGCTGAATAAATAATTAAATTCTAACTTGATTTTAGATAATAGATTTCAGATACAGACTATGTCTAACTTCTAATTTCTAACTTCTAACATCTAAAAAAGGACAACAACAATGAACATTATCCTAAAAAAAGACGTAGAAAACTTAGGTCTTGAATTCGACACAGTAAGCGTAAAGCCTGGTTATGCAAGAAACTTCTTGATCCCTCAAGGATTTGCACTTTTAGCTACTCCTAAAAACATTGCAGCTCTAGAAGCTACTTTGGAGGCTAGAAAAGAAGAAGAAGCTAAATTAGTGGCTGCTGCAAACGCTGTAGTTGAGCAATTGAAGAAAACTTCTATCACTATTCCTGCAAAAGTAGGTGCTGGTGACAAATTATTCGGTTCTATCAACAATGCTGATTTAGCTGAAGCTCTAGGAAAAGCTGGTGTATCTGTAGATAAAAAATACATCAAAATCCCTGGAAATACTATCAAAAGAACAGGAAAATTTACTGCTCTTGTTAGACTTCACAGAAACGTTGAGTACAACTACGAATTCGATATCGTATCTGACGCTCCGGTTGAAGCTCCAAAAGCTGCTCCTGCTAAGAAAGAAGAAGCTCCTTCTGAAGAAGCTTAATCTTATTATTAATAAGACGAGATTTTTCTCAAAATATAAGACCACTTCTTTTGAAGTGGTTTTTTTTATACATACTGGTTACTTTGATAACCTCAGTCACCAAGAAATGTCGCAATTATAAAAGAGGATCAATATTTGTAGAAAGTACGATTGTTGATACTCTCGAAGCCACGTTATAAATCTCAAACACAAAAACTCTCCCACTCTCAAACTCAAGTTCCTTTCAACTTCTGCTGATACTCCGTCGGCGGAATTCCAATTACTTTTTTAAAAATATTACTGAAAGATGATAGACTGTTATACCCTACCATCATTGCAATTTCGTACATATTATATTTCCCTTCCAACATTAATTCCAATGAACGGGTAATTCTCAAAGCACGTAGAAAACGAACGTAATTCATACCCAAAATCTCTTTAAATTTCCTTGAAAGCGTTCTTGTGCTCATTCCAAATTCTTTTGCTGTAGATTCGATGGTTAAAGGCTTTTCAAGATTGGCGTGAATATATTGAGCAACTTTTAATAAAGTTTCATCATTCGGAAAAGGATGTTGAACGGGAAATGCTAATTTTTTATCTCTTTTTTCGGGTAAAATTCCTTTTAAGGCTTTGAGGAAATAATATTTAGCTTCATCATTTTTTGTGATTTTTCCATTCCATTCTTTTGTATATAAAATCATCTCACGAAGCAAATGGCTGACAGAATAAATATTAATTTCATCAAAAAAGCCACTTTCATTTTCTTCTTTTTTAAAATAAAAATTATACAAATCCACTTTCGGGCTGGTGGAAAAAATATAATGAGGAGTTCCTGCAGGAATCCACATAAAACATCTAGCCGGTAAATACCAGTGTTTCAAATCTGTAAAAATATGCACAATACCTCCTTCAGCATATACCAATTGTGCAGAACTGTGATGGTGAATATCTGTCTTTACATCTCCTTTAAGTACATGATAAACGTAAAACTCAGCATCAACTTCTTCAACGGCTCCAAAATGACTATCATTCATAAAATAAAGATATGCAGAAAATTTTAATTTGGCGTAAATGAACAAATCTTTTTCTGTTTTCACAAATCACGCCCGAGGCTTCATCACGTAACTTTGCAACATCAAAATCAATTTAGCAAAAAACCTTTAATAAATTTATGAAAATGATATTTGACGCACGCAGATATCGCTGTATTGCGTTGTGCTTATTATTGATAAGCAGTTTTTTACAATCACAAATGATCGACTATCAACATCTCAGCCTTCACAATGCAGTTGAGATCGGACTTAAGAATAACAAAAATATTCAGATAAGTCATTTAAAAAATGAAATATTCCAAACAAGGGAAAAAGACCTTAAAATGGAAAAACTTCCAGACATTGAATTTCATACCAGCTATAATCAGGTGACCAATCTTTTTCAGCACGAAAATGGCGTATTCGGAAAAGCAACAAAATATGATATCATCAACGGTATGTATGACTTTACGCTTTCTGCCTCAATTCCGATTTATATGGGCGGAAAAATTAAAAATACAGAGAAAAAAGCAGCCATTGATACTGAAATTTCTTCATTAAAAACGCATTTAGATGAAAGACAATTGAAAATGGAAATCATTACTGGCTTCCTTCAGATTCATCATTTAAAAGAACAGCAAAGTTTGATTAATGATAAAATGAAAGAAGATTCTGTAAACATTAAACAGGTTAAAGCCTTAAAAGCAAACGGTGTTGTAACCGTAAACGAAGTTTTGAGAACTTCTCTACAGCTTTCCAATCATAAAATGAGCTGGACTGAATTAGATAACGATATTCAGATTGCAGAACATAAATTAAAAACCATTTTGTCACTGCCTGAAAATCAGAAAATGCATGTAGATACAGAAGATTTGATTTCAGAAAAAGCAGAAATTCCTTACATAAATGAACTAACAGAAACTGCTTTACACAAAAATGAATCTGTAGAAATGGCAACCAAAAACCTTTCGATAAAGGAATTAGACCAAAAAATTACAAAAGCGAATTATTTACCGAAAATTACGGCCGGTGGAGAATATTTTTTAAAATATCCCAATATGATGTTTTTTCCTCCTGAACCTTATGCTTACCGGTTAGGAATGATTGGTGTAAATCTTACCTATCCTATTGAAAGTCTGTATAAAAACAAATACAAAATGCAGGAAGCAAATGAAAATATCAACCTTGCCAAATTGCAGGTTGAAGAAAATGAAGAAAATATCAGACATAATGTTTATGAAGCCTACAAAAAGTTTGAAGAAACCGACCAAAAGGTAAAAATAGCAGAAGAAGCGATCAATCAGGCAAAGGAAAATTACAGAATTGTACGAACAAAATATGCGAATAAATTAAGCTTAATCACTGAATTAATCGATGCTGACAACGCATATCTGGAGGCACAATCCAATCTTATTTCCGTAAAAATCAACAGACAACTTAAATATTATCAACTCCAATATACTATTGGAAACTTATAAAAACTATGGCACAAAAACAATTGACACGAAAAGAAAAAAGAATCAATAAAACGATCACTTTATTGGCATGGATTCTCATTATCAGTGGGATTACGGGAATGGTGAGTTTTTATCTTTTCTCCAGAAAAAATGTGACGACCAACGATGCGCAGATCGAACAATATATCACACCCGTTTCAAGCAAAGTTTCAGGTTTCATTAAAAATATTAAGTTTAACGAAAATCAGTTTGTACATAAAGGTGATACTTTGATTGTGATTGATAATCGTGAATTCGTAAACCAAGTGAAAATGGCTGAAGCCAATCTCCATGCTAATTCAGAAAACATCAATACGATTGAAAGTGGCGTAAATACGAAAGAAAGTGACACAAAAATCATCGATGCAAAAATAGCTTCCGCCAAAATCGATATTTGGAGAACCGAACAAGATTTTAAGAGATATAAAAATCTGGTTTCCGAAGATGCTGCGACTGAACAACAATTCGAAAACGTAAAAGCTTCTTACGAACAGGCAAAAGCCAATCTTTTAGCATTAGAACAGCAAAAAAATGCAGTGAGAGCAAGCGTAAACGAACAAGAAACAAGAGTTGCTCCCGTTAAAAGTCAGATCCAGCAAAGTTCGGCGAGTCTGAATAATGCTAAACTTTTCCTTTCCTACACTGTCGTTACCGCACCTTACGATGGTTGGGTTGGTAAGAAAACGATTCAGGAAGGTCAGTTGATTAAAGAAGGTCAGGCCTTGGTGCAGATCGTGAGTAAAGAAAAATGGATTATTGCCAATTACAAAGAAACACAATTGGGACAGATCGATCAGAATAAAGAAGTTATCATCACAGCAGATGCTTATCCCGATGTAGAATTTAAAGGAAAAATTGTTTCTGTTTCTCCGGCTTCAGGCTCACAGTTTTCATTGGTAAAACCTGACAATGCAACAGGAAATTTCGTAAAGATAGAACAAAGATTTCCTGTAAAAATTATTCTTGATAATCATCAAAATAACGAAAAATTACTTTCCGGAATGAATGTTTTGGTGAGTGCGAAGAAAATATAAAGTTTGAGAGTGAGAGGGTTTGAACGTTTTTAGAGTTGTATGTGGAAGTGTTTAAGTGTATTCGATTAAATTTTCAAATTCCTCTTCTCAAATTTTAAATTAAACAATTAAATTATTTTTTTAGCGAAAAGACAGAACTGCAATTTTGCCATCTTATCTTTACTTTTACACCTTGCTATTTTGTCTTTTCGCATTTACATTAAACAAATCAGGCAAAAATTAAAATTCATCAATTTTATGATTTTGCTTAAATAAAATCATGCAACACAATACAGTTTATCATAAATGGGTACCACAATGGCTGAAACTGCCGCTTCTTATTCTGGCGCTGTTTCCCCACCTGATGTTGTTGTCGCTTTTGCACTCCAATAGCGCCTTCACGTCTTCTTTTATGGATGTTGATTCGGACGACATTCAATACTTAATGATTTTGATGTATGGGACATTTGTGGTTACCCTTTTAGTTATACAGCGATTTATGGCGTATTTCAGCGTAAAATATTACACCCTTCTGATGTCTTCCGTTTCCATTCTTATCCTTTACGGACTTTCGATTACCAACGATTATCATATTATTTTAGTAATTCGCTTTCTGGAAGGAATTTTTGGAGTGATGGAAGGTGCTATTTTTTTGCCATTAATTGTCGCCGAACTCAAAACGAAACACGCCAAAGAAATTGCATACACCTTCATGTACACCATTATTCTTACGGGTGGAACGATTACAACTTCTTTGTTAAAATCAAGCATTGAAGACTACGATTTCAAGCATATGATTTTGATGATGGTTTATTTCCATGTTTTTGTATTAATTATCGCCTTTGCCATTTTTAATAAAAACAGATTCTTCCCTAAAAAACCTCTGTATCAACTAGATATCACAAGCTGGTTTTTGCTTTGGGTTTGTCTTCAAGCCGGAGGTTATGCTTTAATTTATGGAAAAAGACTGATGTGGTTTGAATCCGATATCATCATTCTTTGTTTTTTAATTTTCTTGATTTTCGGAGGATTATTTATGTTAAAACAGAGAAATCAGCCTCGTCCTTTTTTTTCACTTTGAAGTTTTTAGTTCAAAAAACTTAATTGCGGGAGTTATCCTTTTTTTCATTTTTTATATTTTAAGAGCTTCTATTAATAATGTATACAGCATCATGGCAACCGTCTGGAAATGGCCATGGGATTACATTGTAGAAATTCAATATTGGAATGTTGCGGGAAGCCTTTTGGGCGTTTTCCTTTCAGCTTTGTGTATTACAAAAGGAGCTTCATCAAAGTTAATTTTTTTCGCTGGATTTCTAATTTTAGCGATTGATTGTGCTTGGTTTACCTACACTTTTTACCCCGACACAACGCTTCAGACCATTTGTCCGCCATTATTTTTGCAGGGAGTCGGACAAGGATTACTTTTCACACCTTTAGTATTTTTTTTAATTGCGGGAATGCCTGAAGACTATGTTGCTAATGCATCAGCAGTGGGAACAGCAACCAGGTTCTGGACAACTGCAATCGGATATGCCTTAATGCAAAATCTAATGTTATTTTTAACTTTAAAGCACTCAGATACATTAAGTTCAAACTTTACAGATACCAATCCTATTTTTTATTCGCAATGGAATCAGATTTTCGGTTCAAATATGGCAAAACTTCCTGTGAATGAATCATTATCAATGACGGCGGGAGCATTTAAAGCAAAAATAAATGCACAGGCAATTTTACTGTCAAACATGGAAATTTTTACAGGATTGTTTTGGCTGGCCTTAATTACAGCATTTATAATTTTACTGTATCATCCTGTAAAAATTGCCGTGAGAAATATAATGTAAAATTTAGGCAAAAAATTTGATATATTTTCTGAAATTCGCTTTATGGAAATTCAGGAAATTGTATCTAGACAGAAAGATTTTTTCAAAACACAGCAAACGAAAAATAGTAAGTTTCGTAAAATGTATCTTGAAAAACTAAAAGATTTAATTGTTAAAAACGAAAATCTTTTATACGAAGCTATCTACAAAGATTTTGGTAAGTCTAAATTTGATACTTTCACCACAGAAATTTCTTTTATTTTAAATGATATTGATTTTTATCTTAAAAATTTAAAGTCTTTGTCTAAACCTAAAAAGGTAAGAACTAATCTCGTCAACCAAATCGGGAAAAGCCGAATTTATTCCGAACCATTAGGAAATATTTTGGTCATCGGAGCATGGAATTATCTTTATCAGTTATCGCTCTCTCCTATAATTGCGGCTTTGGCAGCAGGAAATTGTTGTATTTTAAAGCCAAGCGAAATTGCAGAAAATACCATGAAAACAATGGCAAAAATCATTAATGAAAATTTTCCACCAGAATATTTATATGCTTACGAAGGCGGAATTGATGAAACGACAGAACTTTTAAAATTGAAATTCGATAAAATATTTTTCACAGGAAGTACAAAAGTCGGAAAAATTATTTATAAAGCTGCTGCAGAGAACTTAACTCCGGTTACTTTAGAATTAGGTGGTAAATCTCCTGCAATTATTACGAAAGAGGCCAATCTTGAAGTAGCTGCAAAAAGAATTGTTTGGGGTAAATTTTTAAATGCAGGTCAAACCTGTGTTGCTCCCGATTATTTATTAGTTGAAGAATCTGTTCAGGAACAGTTTTTAGAAATATTGAGAAAATATCTTAAAGAATTTAATTATCAACCTGATTCTGAGCATTACACCAAAATTATTAATCAAAAGAATTTTGAACGTTTAATTCAACTAATTGATAAGAATAAAATTTACTTTGGAGGAAACTTCAACAAAGAAAAATTATACATAGAGCCAACAATTTTAACGAATATTACTTGGAATGATGAAGTCATGCAGGAAGAAATTTTCGGACCGATTTTGCCGGTCATTTCTTTCAGTAATTTTAATCTAATTTTAAATGAAATTTTAGAACAGGAAAAACCTTTAGCTGCTTATTTATTCACCAATAATCCTGAAGAAAAGGATTTTTTTAAGCAGAAACTATCTTTTGGCGGAGGTTGTATTAATGATGTAATAATGCATCTTGGAAATGAAAATCTACCTTTTGGCGGAGTCGGAAATTCAGGAATTGGTAATTATCGCGGAAAATTTGGTTTTGAAACTTTTTCGCATCAAAAATCTATTCTTGAAAAAGCGACTTGGGGCGAACCAAATATTAAATTTCCACCTTATTCCGAGAAAAAATTAAGCTGGATTAAAAGATTGTTGAATTTTAATTTAAAATAAAAAACCGAGAAAAATTTCCCGGTTTTATTTTTATGATTTTTTTGGAGCCCATTGTTTGAAAAACTCCTTCGTTTTTTCTAAACTATATCCTTTATCCTGTTCCAAAACATCACTTTGCTGAACATGAATCATTTTGCCATTTTGATCTAAAATGATGAAAACAGGATAACCAAATTTATCACCTGGATTTCCATATTTAGCAAAAATCTTTTCATTTTTATTATCTGGAGAATAATTTAAATGATAATATTCATAGTTTTTATCCACAATATTTTTCAATTCAGGAGTTGTCTGCACAAATTGATTGAATCTCAAACACCAGATACACCAGTTTCCACCCGCCTGAATTATGATATTCTTCTTTTCCTTTTTCGCTTTTGCAATTAAAGCCTGTATATCTTTTTCCGCATCAGCTTTTGGATTGTAAGGCTTCGGTAATTTTGCCTTTTCTTCAGCAGCTTTTTTCTTTGCATCCAGCTCTGCATGGTCGGTTTTTACCAACAAAGCCTTTTCCGTCTCTCTCGCTTCGGGTTTATCTTTTAACTCCTGGGAAAATCCTAAAAAACCTAATCCCAAGAAAGCTGTTAACAATAATTTTTTCATAATATAAAAATAAAAAAATAATACTTATTGCAAGCAAAAATAGAACCATAATTTTATTATCCGTAAATTTGCATGTTTTATGAATTTCCTGATCAAAATATTATTTTTAATATCTAAGCTTCCCCTGAAAATTTTATATATTTTTTCGGATATTATTTTCTTTTTGAACTTCTATATTGTTGGATATAGAAAAAATGTAATTACCCAAAATCTTCAGAATTCATTTCCTCAAAAAACCGATGAAGAAATCGCAGAAATTAGAAAAAAATTCTATCGTAACTTTTCCGATTATCTGGTTGAAACTGTAAAATCATTCAGTATTTCGGAGACAGAATCGAGAGTTAGAATGCAACACATTAATCAGGAAGTTTTTCATGAGGCAAAAGCGGAAGGAAAAAATATTATAATGTTGGCGGGACACGTTTTCAACTGGGAGTGGATCAATGCTTTAGCTAGGATTATTCCACAAGATCATTGCCATCCCGTTTACAGAAAAGTAAATAGTGACTTTTGGGAAAATCAAATGAAAAAAGTCCGAAATAAATTCGGAAACGAAGCTTTGGAAGCCAATGAAGTGATTCTCAATATTTTCAGATCAAAAAATGACGGAAGTTCTGCTTATATGTTTGTGGCAGATCAGACTCCGCATTTTGCACATATTACGTACGGATTAGAATTTTTAAATCAAAGAACTCCTGTATTTACGGGTTACGACAGATTGGCAACAAGGATGGATCTTGCGTTCATTTATTGTGAAATGAAGAAAGTAAAGCGTGGATTTTATCAAGTGAATTATCACAGAATTTATCCCGATGGAGAAAAGTTTGTTGAACATGAAGTTGTGAAAAAATTTCATAAATTATTGGAAAACACTTTACACAAGCGTCCAGATAATTATCTTTGGTCACATAGAAAATGGAAATATCAGGATTCTATTAAAAATTTTGATTCTGAAAAAATATAGATTCACATGTCGAAAAAATTAGCAGTTGCGATCTTAAACTGGAACGGAAAAAATTGGCTGGAAAAGTTTCTTCCAAGTGTTGTTCAGTTTTCTCAGGATGCAGATATTTATGTTATTGATAACCTTTCAACAGACGATTCTATATCATTTTTACAGTCTCAATTTCCCAATGTAAAAATTATCAAAAACGATAAAAACTACGGTTTTGCAGGAGGCTACAATGAAGGCTTAAAAGAAATTAAAAACGAATTTTACTGCCTTCTTAATTCTGATGTAGAAGTTACAGAAAACTGGATCGGACCTATTTTGAATTTATTTGAAAAAGATTCATCAGTTTCTGCCATTCAGCCTAAAATTTTATCATTTAACAATAAAAATTATTTTGAATTTGCCGGAGCAGGAGGTGGTTTAATTGACAATCTTGGTTATCCATATTGCAGAGGACGAGTTTTTGATGATATAGAAGAAGATAAAGGACAGTATGATGATGAAACAGAGATTTTCTGGGCTTCAGGATGTTGCTTATTTATCCGTTCAAAAGATTTTTGGGAACAGAAAGGTTTTGATGAAAGATTTTTTGCGCATCAGGAAGAAATCGATCTTTGCTGGAGATTAATTAACTCAGGAAAGAAAATTTTTTACACCGGAAAATCAAAAGTTTATCATGTTGGAGGGGGGACTTTAAACAAGCAAAGTCCTCAGAAGACATATTTAAACATTAGAAATAATTTTTCAATGCTATTAAAGAATTTGCCATTTCCACGGTTGATTTGGCTGATATTTTTTAGGTTATGTCTAGACGGAGCTGCCTCATTTTATTTTGCCTATAAAAATGGGGTTTCACATTTTTGGGCAGTTTTAAGAGCTCATTTTGGATTTTATGGTCAAGCTTTTGGAACTTGGAAACTTAGGCAAAAATATCAGAAAGATAAATTTTATCAATCTAAATGGTTGATTTTTAAACATTTCTTATAATTAGATTGCGGGATTTGTTTTAGGGGATTAGCTTCATGATCACCTTAAAATTTAAAATGTGTTGAAAGGTTCAGCCCGACTTGAGTGGAGCACATTTTGTAGTTTTAAAAACTACAAAATTGCGGGAACGGAAGGCGGAAAAAAGCTGCCCAAAATATTAGAATAATTCATAACTTATAACTCTCAATTTAATAACTACAATTCATGGATTTTTGTGCAATAGATTTCGAAACCGCGACCAACGACAGAAGCTCAGCTTGTGAGGTCGGAATCTGTATTGTTGAAAATTCTCAGATTAAAGAAACAAAAACATGGTTGATAAAACCACCTAGTTTTCCTTATTTCAGTCAGTATAATATTGATGTTCACGGAATTTTGCCCCAAGATGTTAAGGACTCTCCTACTTTTGACGAAATTTGGTATGAAATTGAAGAGGCAATGTATGGAACGCTGATGATTGCTCACAATGCTTCTTTTGATGCAGGGGTTTTGCGTGGCTGTCTGAATCATTACGGAATGTTTACTCCAAAAATTGATTATTTATGTAGCATTCAGTTGGCAAAAAAATCATGGAATTATTTACCTAAATATGGTCTGAAACATCTGGCAGAATATCATCAAATCAAATTCAACCATCACAGAGCAGGTGACGATGCGGAAGTTTGTGCTAAAATCTCTCTCCTAGCCTTTGAAAAACTATTTCTCACAAGCAATGAAGAGGTTTCTGAGTATATGAAACTGAAAATTAAAAAATTGTGATTTGTGGTTTTTCCCAACTGATTTTGATTGAGTAAAATGTCTATTTTCTCGCTGATTTGCAGATTGCGCAGATGTTTGAGGATATTTTTTAATTTAAAATAATATTTAGCTTTTCTTGTTTTAAATTAATTGCTCAAAACTTCAGACAAAAGATTAAATTTCGGAATATCTATTTCAAAACTTTCCTGTGTCTCCATGTTTCTTACGAGGTATTTTCCGCTCATATTGCCAACTCCGGAACGAAGCATTACATTGGAGAAATAAGCAAAATTTTCACCCATTGGAATTTCCGGTGTTAAACCGATCACTCCATCACCGATAATTTCTGTGTATCCGAAACCAACATCGAAAATTAACCATTTTCTTTTAAGAATTTTTATAGGAAAATTTCCATCATTTTCGATGGTAATGTTGTATTTGAAAACGTAACGGTTTTCAGATGGATAACTGTTTTTACTATCATATTCAGGTATTACTGAAACTTTGATATTAGAGGTCATTTTTGAGAACATCATTATAGTATTTACTATATTAAATACAAAAATCTCGCCTTTTTGAGGCGAGATTAAAAATTTATATTATAATTTTCTTAAAATCTTATAATCCAAGACCTTTTCTTTCGTCTCCACCCATTAGGATACTCACCGGGTTGTCGATCGCTTCTTTTACCGCAACAAGGAATCCTACAGACTCTTTACCGTCGATAATTCTGTGATCGTAAGACATTGCAACATACATCATTGGACGAATTACAACTTGTCCGTCAACCGCAACTGGTCTTTGGATAATATTGTGCATACCCAAGATTGCAGATTGAGGAGGGTTAATGATCGGCGTAGACATCATAGATCCGAAAGTACCACCATTTGTAATAGTGAAAGTACCACCAGTCATTTCATCAACAGTGATTTTTCCGTCTCTTACTTTGATTGCCAAATCTTTAATGTTTGCTTCAACGCTAGCAAAAGACATATTTTCAGCGTTTCTCAATACCGGAACCATTAATCCTTTAGGACCTGAAACCGCAATTGAAATATCGCAAAAATCATAGTTTACTTTGAAATCTCCGTCGATAGATGCATTTACATCCGGATACATTTGTAATGCTCTTGTAACTGCTTTTGTGAAGAAAGACATGAAACCAAGCCCTACTCCGTGTTTTTGAGCAAATTCTTCTTTATATTGTTTTCTTAGTCTAAAGATCTCAGACATGTCAACTTCGTTGAAAGTAGTTAACATCGCTGTTTCATTTTTTACAGAAACTAATCTCTGAGCGATTTTTCTTCTAAGAACTGAAAGTTTAGTTGTTGTTGTAGATCTAGAACCTGTAGCTGTGATTGGGTTTCCTCCAAATGCAGGAACAGCTGCCAATTCAGCATCAGATTTAGAGATTCTTCCATCTCTTCCGGAACCTGTCACTTGAGAAGCATCGATACCTTTTTCGTCAAGAATTTTTTTAGCAGCCGGAGACGGAGCACCTGTTGCATAAGTCTGAGTTGCAGCAGCTACCGGTTGAGCAGCAGGTTTTGGAGCTTCTTGTTTAGCCGGTTCAGCAGCTTTCGGAGCCTCTTCTTGTTTTGGAGCTTCAGCAGCAGGAGTAGTACTTCCCGCAGGTTTTGCAGCATCCATATCGATTAAACAAACCACTTGTCCCACCTGTACAACGTCACCTTCTTCTGCTTTTAAAGTAATAACTCCACTTTGTTCTGCAGGCAATTCTAGAGTCGCTTTATCTGAATCTACTTCAGCGATTGGTTGATCTTTTTCTACATAATCACCATCTTTTACAAGCCAAGTTGCAATTTCAACTTCTGTAATTGATTCGCCCGGTGAAGGAACTTTCATTTCTAAAACTGACATATCGTATTTTTTATTTTTTAAATGATTATTATTTTAATTAAGCTGTTACAGGTCTTTTTACAGGAGCATCGTTTCTGTCGAATACTCTGTTGATTACTGCATTCTGGTTTTTCTCAAACATTTTGTGACTTCCTGGAGCCGGAGCACCACTTGGAACAGGAGAAACTACCTGAATTCCTGTATCTCTGAAGTTTCTTAAGATATAAGACCAAGCTCCCATGTTTTCTGGTTCTTCCTGAGCCCATATCAATTCTTTTCTGTTTGAATATTTTTCGAAGATCGCCTCAATTGCATCTGTTTGTAACGGATACAATTGTTCGAATCTTACCAATGCGATATTTTCAGCATTTAATTCTTCTTTTTTAGCCAATAATTCAAAGTATAATTTACCTGAACAAAGAACTAACTTTTCTACTTTTTTAGGATCAGCAGTTGGATCGTCTAAGATTGGTTGGAATCCTTTATTTGAAAAATCTTCAAGTGGAGAAACCACTCTTGGATGTCTTAACAATGATTTTGGACTCATTACAATTAATGGTTTTCTGAAAGACCATTTTAATTGTCTTCTCAACAAGTGGAAATAGTTAGCAGGAGATGTAATGTTTGCAACTACCATATTTTCGTTAGCACAAAGCGTTAAGAATCTCTCTAATCTTGCTGAAGAGTGTTCTGCACCCTGTCCTTCCGAACCGTGCGGCAACAACATTACTAAACCATCCTGAATTTTCCATTTTTCTTCTGCCGCTGCCAAATATTGGTCAACGATGATTTGAGCACCGTTTACGAAATCTCCGAACTGAGCTTCCCAAATCGTTAAAGTATTAGGAGAAGCCATTGCATAACCGTAATCAAAACCAAGAACTCCATATTCTGAAAGATGAGAGTTAAATACATCAAATCTGTTTTCAGAAATATGTCTTAATGGGATATATTCTTCTTCAGTATCTTCAGTTTTTACAACTGCGTGTCTGTGAGAGAACGTTCCTCTTTCCACATCTTCTCCGGAAATTCTTACGTTGTGACCTTCAGTAAGCAACGTAGCATAAGCCAACCACTCACCTAATGCCCAATCCAAAGAGTTTCCTTCAATTGTTTTCAGTCTGTTTTCGAAAAGTCTTGTGATTTTATTTAAGAACTTTTTATCAGCAGGAAGCGTTGACATTTTAATAGCCAATTCTTTCAACTTTTCTAAGTCATATTTTGTATCAACAGCATCTTGAACTGCACCTCTTTTTCCAATCGGATAGTTTGTCCAGTCATCTGCCATGAAAACGTCCATTACGTTTTTCTCAATTTCTTTAGAAGCATCAAAGTCTTTATCCAGAAGTGCTTTGAATTCCGTTTCCATCTTAGCAATAACTTCGTTTGAAGTAACGCTGTCTTTCAATAATTTATCTTTATAAATTTCTCTTGGATTCGGGTGTTTAGAAATTGTTTTGTATAAATTAGGTTGAGTAAATCTTGGTTCATCACCTTCGTTATGACCATACTTTCTGTATCCTAATAAATCAATATAAACATCTTTACCAAACTTCGCTCTGAAATCTGCAGCAAAGTGAATAGCATGAACTACAGCTTCTGCATCATCTGCATTTACGTGCATTACAGGAGATTCTGTAACTTTCGCAATGTCTGTACAATAAGTTGAAGATCTTGCATCCATATAGTTTGTCGTAAACGAAACCTGATTGTTTACAACGATATGAACTGTACCTCCTGTTCTGTACCCTTCCAAAGTCATCATCTGAGCAACTTCATAAGCAATACCTTGTCCAGCAAGAGCACCATCACCGTGAATAATGATCGGTAAAACTTTAGAATAATCTTTATATTTATCATCAACCTTTGCACGGCAGATCCCTTCTACAAGAGCCGCCACCGTTTCAAGGTGAGACGGGTTTGGTGTTAAATTAATGCAAACTTCTTCTCCAGAAGCAGTTTTAATTTTTTTAGACGAACCTAAGTGATATTTAACGTCACCAGAGAATACATCTTCTTCAAATTCTTTTCCTTCAAATTCTGAGAAAATCTGTTTGTAAGATTTACCGAAAATGTTTGTCAACACGTTCAATCTACCTCTGTGTGCCATTCCTAACACAACCTCATCAACACCCAATTGAGAAGATCTGGTAATTAACTGATCCAAAGCAGGGATCAAAGTTTCACCACCTTCTAATGAGAATCTTTTTTGACCAACAAATTTTGTGTGAAGATAATTTTCAAAAGCAACTGCCTGATTTAATTTTAATAAAATCTCAGTTTTTTCATTAGCAGAAAGATTCGGGTGATTTTCGTTTACCTGAAGCCATCTTTTGATGAAATCTTTTTCTTCAACATTGTTGATGTGCATATATTCAACACCGATAGAATCGCAATAGATTGTTTCCAGACGTTTCACGATCTCCTGCAAAGTCACAGGTTCTTTGAAACCGATTTCTATTGCACTGTTGAATTTTGTATTTAAATCCGCGCTACTAAGACCGAAGTTTTCGATGTCTAAAGTAGGTGTATAATGTCTTCTTTCTCTAACTGGGTTTGTTTTCGTAAACAAATGCCCTCTCGTTCTATATGCCTCAATAAGGTTTACTACCTTAAACTCCTTCTTGATGTGCTCAGGAACCTCACCATTCGATGCAGCCTGAGTCGCTTGCTGTACAGCAGGTGCAGAATTGGCCGGAGCCTGGATATATTGGATGTTTTCTTCGTCACCATAGTTCTCCAAAGCAAAATCGAAGCCTTGAAAGAAGGCTTTCCATGATGGTTCTAAAGAATCCGGGTATTTTAAGTACTGTTGGTATAAATCCTCAATTAACTGAGAATGAGCTGCGTTTAGGAATGAAAATCTGTCCATTATTACAGTTTATCTATTATTAAATTTTGTTTGTAGAATTAATCCTCAAATTTAATAAAAAAAACCGATTCGGGAGACCTCTAAACTATTAAAAAAACTATAAAAGAAATAAATATAATTAATTTACTTAAAGACAGATAAAGACAACTTCATATTCACATCCTGATCGTCCATCGGGCGCTCGATAAAAGTCTGACGAATATCATTAAAACGCATCTCATCTTTCTTTGCCTTCTGGATTAATTGTTGTATAGCCTTCACTCTACCTTCGTAATTTCCTTTGTAATACATCACATAATTCTGCGAAGCATTTATCGTTCTGAAACTGAAATTATTATCCGTAACTCCGAACTTTTTAGATAAAGGAATTCCAAGAAAATACGACACTTCTTTATCCTTATAATTGTCGGCATCAGTGATTAGCATTGGAAAACCAAATTCGTCGTCTTTTTTGCCCAAATCCATCGTGGTGTAATTATAAATTTTATTATAATTCATCACAATATTTTTGTAAAGCGCATCTTTTTTGTTGGATGTGCTTACATTTATTCCCAATAAAAGTTTTTGTTCTTCATTTTCTACCATCAGGCTGTCGTATTTTATCGCCGCCATCTGATTGTCTTTTTCCACCTTATTGCCTAAAACATTTTTAAGATTGGTCATACTCTTATTAATATTTTCAGCAAAACGATCTTCTGTCCAAAAATTTTCAACTCTTCTTAAAACTGACAATTTTGGAGTATGAACGACCCAAGTTATTTTTGTTCTTTCTGCAGAAACTGCTTTAAATTTAACATCAACTACCGTAGGATTTTCATTTCTGTCTTCAAAAAGCTGGTATCTTAAAGATGATCCATTCGGATTTTGATAACGGATAAACATTTCTCCGTCTGTATCGTTTTTCGGGTCAACATAACTGATCGAACTTCCCTGCCCTTCGTACGGCGAATAGTAATCAATATCAATCGATTGAGAGCTCGTAAAGAAATTATTCCAACGGGTAAAATTCTGCAGGTTATTGAACTGTGAAAAGACTTTTTCTAAAGGATAGTCGATCTCTTTTTCGATCTTGAAATCTTTGCTTTCGTCCACAAAATAATACATGGAAGCAGCATATGCCCCAACCAACAACACTATAATTACCGCTATGATCTTAAAAAAACGCATCGCACAAATGTATTGAAAATAACAAAAGTGACCAATATGTTGATCACTTTGATTTTAATTATTTTTGGGATGGAAGATGGAGGAAGGATGATAAAAATTTTTCTATTTTACCGTTGATTTTTTTAATTGAATTAATTTTAATTAAACTTCAAAAAATTTTCTCTTCCAGATTCAAACATCCAACTTCTTACCCAATATGAGTTCCCGGCGCCAAAATCGCACCTTTCTTCACAACCACAATTCCGTCCTGAACAGAGTGTGTTCCGTAATCGCCGTCTGCTAAATGTTTTCCGCCGATAATTCTTACGTTATCTCCGATGTAGCAGTTTTTATCCAAAATAGCTTTTTCAATGTAACAATACTTTCCGATTCCCATGTTTGGTCGACCTTTTCTGTCATTCATCACAATTTCAGTGGTGTTTTGATAGAAATCTGCACCCATGACGTAAGAATTTACAATCGTACTGCCTTTGTCGATTCTCGTTCGGTTTCCAATCACGGAATTCTCAATTTTATCTGCCATGATGATGCATCCGTCTCCGAAAACAGCTTTACTTACATAAGAACCATTAATTTTTGACGGTGGAAGCATTCTCGCTCTTGTATAAATCGGTGATGATGAGAATAAATTAAATTGAGGAAAATCCTGACAAAGATCTAAGTTTGCCTCGTAAAACGATTCTATAGTTCCGATGTCTGTCCAGTAACCTTCATATTGATAGCTCAAAGTTGTGTATTTCCCGATAGAATTTGGAATGATGTCTTTTCCGAAATCGTCTCCGGCTCCTTCTTCAAACATTTTTTTAAGGATGCTTTTTGTGAAAATATAAATTCCCATCGAAGCTAAATATTCTTTTCCAGCATGTTTATTTTCCTCGGAAACTTCAGATTTTAAATCATCTAAAAGATCATAACCCGGCTTTTCAACGAAAGAGGTTATGTTTCCTTCATCATCCGAACTTAAAATTCCGAAACCTGTCGCATCTTTTGCATTGACAGGAATCGTTGCGATCGTTACATCTCCACCCTTTTCAATGTGAAAATCCAGCATTTCCCTGAAATCCATCTGATAAAGCTGATCACCTGAAAGAATTAAAATATAATCGTAATCATACTTTTCAAGATGCTTCATCGACTGACGAACCGCATCCGCAGTTCCCTGATACCAACTTTCGTTTTCCACATTCTGTTCCGCAGCCAGAATATCAACAAAACCTTTGCTGAAAATATCGAAATGATATGAATTCTTGATGTGAGAATTCAGTGATGCAGAATTGAATTGCGTTAAAACCAAGATTTTATTCAATCCCGAGTTTAAACAATTTGAAATAGGAATATCTACCAATCTGTATTTTCCCGCGATTGGTACAGCAGGTTTTGATCTTGAATACGTAAGTGGGAACAATCTTGTTCCTCTACCTCCTCCCAAAACAATGGAAATTACATTGCGATTCATAATTATCTTGCGTTTTTATCTATTAAATTTACTGTTCTATCTTTAGTGTTCGCTTTTACTGCAAAGCATTCTTTGTTTTCCGCTTTTAGCTTCTGATTATAAACTACAACTTTATACAGATCGTTATTTAATTCCTTTACATTTTTATCTACATCATCAATTTCTATATAATATTTTTTAAGCTCGTCTCTGAATAATTTATTGGTAGTCAAAACATCCATAACATCGACCTTTTTCATCATGAAATTTTCGAGGTCTTTGTCGTATTTTTTTTCCCAATCCTTTCCATATCTTTTTGCAATAGCTGCGTAAGTCTTCTTATTCAAAGCATCTGCTTTTTTCTGTATGTCATAGCCAATTGTACAACCACCTACATCGGCATATTTTATTTTCCATTTTTCAGAAATACCTTCCGTTGCTTCTTCTCCTTCCATGTTTTTTAATCCATAACCATAAATCCAGTAATAACCGCCTACATAAGTTCCCTCTTCTTTCTTACAAGAAAAAATCAACATTAATAAAAACAGAAAAAAAAGCCTCTTCAACATTTTTAATTATTATATAAAGCTATGTATTTCTCTGCAGATTTCTCCCATGCAAAATCAAAATTCATATTTGCATGAATAAGATTCTCCATTGTGTCTTTTTCGCTGTAAATACTTAATGCTCTGTTCATCGCATGGATAATATCATCAACTCCGGGATAGGTAAAATTAATTCCCGCTCCACCTGTCGAAATATCTTCAACTGTATCTCTCAAACCACCTGTATATCGCACAATCGGAACTGTACCGTATCTCATAGAATACATTTGATTTAAACCACAAGGTTCAACTCGCGAAGGCATCAGTAAAAAATCCGCCGAAGCATATATCTTATGCGAAAGATGTTCTTTATATCCTAAATCTAAAGCGAAATTGCTGTAGACATAATCATATTCTTTTAACTTATTTTCAATGTAAGAATTTCCTGAACCTAAAATCATAATATTTAAGGCTCCGTAGCTTTGCTTAATGCTTCTCCAAACTACATCAGGAAGAAAATCCGCTCCTTTTTCCGTTGCAAATCTTCCAATAAATGCAAACAGTGGAAGTTCGGGTTTTAAGCCATATTCTTTACACAACTTATCTTTATTTTTCTTTTTCTGAGCGATGGCATTTTTACTATTAAAATTAAAATCCAACATCGGATCTGTCTCAGGATTCCAGACTTCCGTATCAATTCCGTTGATGATTCCATAAGCTTTTCCAAATTCATCACGAACCAGACTTTCCAAACCTCTGAAACTTACAAAAAGTTCTTCCAAATATCCCTGCGAAACTGTTGTAAAAGCCGTTGCACATTTAATCATACTTGCCAAAGGATTCATGTAGCCGTTCCAATCGATCAAGCCCCATTTATAGGAATCGAAAGACGGCATGTAATTCGCCATATCCCAGCTCATCATTCCCTGATATTCACCGTTATGAATGGTTCCGACAGTTTTTACACCTTTTAAAAAATTAAATTCATCGCAGTGTTCTATCATGAAAGGAACCAATCCTGTGTGATAATCGTGGCAGTGTAAGACATCAGGACGAATCTGCATTGCACTCAGCCAATGCAAAACCCCATGTTGAAAAGCCAAAAACTGGAAACTTTCATCCTGATAACCGTATGGATTGTCGCGATCTAAAAGTCCGGGAATTTTTACCATATATAGTTCGAATCCCAAAACATCTGTTTTTTCCTTCATCACCAGAACCTGAAGCATATTCGGTCCCTGGTGAATAAAGCCATCAAAAACTATGTCAAACTCATGTTGGTGAACAAAAGGTTTGTTGTACCAGGGCATAACGACTTTAGCATCAACACCTTTAATTTTGTTCTGATATTTCGGCAAAGCTCCCACTACATCTGCCAGACCGCCTACTTTTGCTATCGGATAACATTCCGTACTTAGATGATAAACTACCATTTTACTTTTATCTTTTGTGTTGTTTTATCCTTTGTAATTTATATTTTTTGTCTTTTTTCTGTTTTAAAATAATGCCGCAAAGCGGAGGTAAATTGAGACTTATTGATTTTGAATGCCGCATCCAGTCTTCATTTTGTTCTTTAAAAATATTAGGTTTTACGCCACTTCCTGCATATCTCTCATCATCAGAATTAAAAATAATTTCCCAATGCGTTCCTGCATTTACTCCAATTTTGTAGTCTAAAGCTTTTGGGGTTAAATTTAAAACGACCATACAGACATCATCCCTCCTTTTTCCTTTTCTTAAATAGACATAGACAGAATTTTCGAGATCATCTGCCTGTACCCATTCAAAACCATTTTTATTAAACTGATTTTCGTAAAAGGCAGATTCATATCGATAAATATGATTTAAATCTTTCACCAATGTCTGCAAACCTTTATGAACAGGATATTTCAACAAATGCCAATCCAGACTTTGTTTAAAGTTCCACTCGTTTGTTTGCCCAAATTCATCACCCATAAATAAAAGCTTCGCACCCGGATGAGTAAACATATACACATACAATGCCCGAAGATTCGCAAACTTTTGCCATTCATCACCTTTCATTTTATAGATCATGCTTGCTTTTCCATGCACCACTTCGTCGTGAGATAAGGGCATTATATAATTTTCATTATACATATACATAGAAGCAAAAGTCAGTTTATGATGGTGATATTTTCTGTTATCGTACTCTTCTTTAAAATAATCCAGCGTATCGTGCATCCAACCCATCATCCATTTCATTCCAAAACCGACTCCCCCATCATGGACAGGTTTGGTCAACAAAGGAAAATCTGAGCTTTCTTCTGCTATGGTGAGAATATTGTTTCCAAATTCTTTATAAACAGCGGTATTAAATTCCTGTAAGAAAGCTTTCGCTTCAAGATTTACATTTTCGCCATAAATATTCGGTTCCCACTCCCCTTCATTCCTTGAATAATCGAGATGAAGCATAGACGTTACCGCATCCACCCGCAATCCGTCAACATGATATCGTTCAAACCAAAACATTGCATTAGAAATTAAAAAAGATTTAACTTCATTTCTTCCATAATTAAAAATATGCGATTTCCAATCAGGATGAAAACCTTTGCGCGGATCCTCGTGCTCATACAAATGAGAACCGTCGAAACGGTACAAACCATTTGCATCCCCCGGAAAATGAGAGGGAACCCAATCCAAGATAACACCGATATCATTGTTGTGAAGTTCATTAATCAAAAACATTAAATCCTGAGGAGACCCAAAACGCGAATTCGCAGCAAAAAATCCCGTAATCTGATAACCCCAGCTCGGATCATATGGATATTCCATAACAGGCATAAATTCAACATGCGTAAACCCCATCTCTTTAATATAAGGAATCAGCTTTTGACCAATATCTCGGTAATTTAAAAACCTATCGGGATCCTCACTATTTCTCATCCACGATCCCAAATGTATTTCATATACGGAAATCGGAGCATCTAAACTATTTTTTTCCCATCGGTTTTTAAGCCAATTTTTATCGTTCCATTCGTACCAAGTTGTCGAAACCAGTGAGGCAGCCTGAATATTCTGTTCCCAGCTTAAAGCATAAGGGTCACTTTTTTCTAAAATTTCTCCACGGGGAGTTTCAACAGCATATTTATACAGCGTTCCCCAAGTAAGTCCCGCCACAAAACCTTCCCAAATTCCCGATCCGTCCCATCTTGGGAACAAAATATGATCTTTATGATTCCAGTTATTGAAGTTTCCTATTATTGAAACTTTTTCCGCATTTGGAGCCCAAACTGAGAAATAAACACCTTTTATTCCATCTTTTTCGACAGAATGTGCACCAAATTTATCATATAGCTTATAATGTCTGCCTTCCTTAAAAAGGTAGATATCTTGGTCCGTAAAAAGCGTATAAGTTTTAACCGAATTCATCACGGTTTTAATTTAATTTTATATTTTGTTTGAAACTACGAAAAAAATTAACAAGAAACGTTAATTATAATTGAAATAATTATCATGCCAATCTCTTTCCAACACTTGCTTTTATCAAATATATATAAATTTCTTTCACCTCGTATTGAATTTTAAAAATA
Organism: Chryseobacterium sp. MMS23-Vi53; assembly: GCF_047651245.1. Classification (NCBI taxonomy): domain Bacteria; kingdom Pseudomonadati; phylum Bacteroidota; class Flavobacteriia; order Flavobacteriales; family Weeksellaceae; genus Chryseobacterium; species Chryseobacterium sp. MMS23-Vi53. The sequence goes on from NZ_CP180265.1 coordinate 576,169, forward strand.
AATCTATTTAAAAAGATTTTTTATAAATTTAGCCGTTATAATTTATTTACGCACACATGATGAGGTTTGAACTTTATACGGAAGAGAGTGATGACAGAACAATATACATCACAGGAAATTTCAACAGCTGGAATCCGAAAGATTACAGATTTACCCTTAAACAACTCGATAAGAACAATTATTTCATTGAGATAGAAGATGAGATCCTCCCCGATATTGTTGAGTACAAATTCACAAAAGGAGGATGGGAAAATGTTGAGCTGGACAAATATGGAAATATTACGCCCAACAGAAAAGCTTCAAAAGCTGCAGAAAAAACTTCTGACAGCGTAGAAAAATGGAGATTTAATTGGGGACCTTTTAAAGATGAATATTTTCCGATCGCTGAAATTATTTCGGAAGAATTTTATATTCCGCAGCTCGACCGTTATCGTAAAGTCTGGGCTTTACTTCCTTATGATTATTACGTTTCCGATAAAAGTTATCCTGTTTTGTATCTTCAGGATGCCCAAAATTTATTCAACGAAGGAAGCGGATACGGAAATTGGGAAATCGACAAAAAACTTTCTATTCTATCGGAGTACGGTCGTGGTGATGTGATCGTAATTGCCGTTGAACACGGAAGCGAAGAAAGAATTAAGGAATATATTTTTGATAATGATAATGTTGCCAATGGTTCGGAAGGCAAAAAATATATTCGTTTCATTACCGACACCTTAAAACCTTATGTAGATCAAAATTACCGCACAAAAAGGGATCGCGACAACACAGGAATCGGGGGAAGCTCTTTGGGCGCTTTGATTAGCATTTACAGTGGCTTCCTTTATCCTGAAGTCTACTCTAAATTATTGATTTTTTCTCCGTCACTTTGGGTTGAACCTAATAATAATTTCCCGATGATGAATTTCAGGGTTCCGTTTAAGACAAAAATTTATCTTTACGGAGGCGGACAGGAAGGGTCGAAAATGGTGAAAAGAATTCACATTTTTGAAGAATATTTAAAACGCTGGGAAAAGAAAAATTTATTTGATTTTGAATTTAAAACCAATATTAATCCCGAAGGAACACACAGCGAATTTTACTGGTCGCAGGAGTTCCCAAGAGCAATTGAATGGCTGTATTACGACAACACAGAAAACCCTGTAGAAGTAAAGCCACAACAAAAAAGCATTAAAAATTAAAGTATGAAATTAATCAACAAAAAAAATAAAAACTATACTCAGATTTTCCATTTATTTACTGAAGAAGAATGGGCAAAAACAGGAAAAAATTTCAATAAGAATATTTCTACTTTTTTCACAGGAAAAAAACAAGAAATTTACATTAATGCTCAGGAAGAAGGCATTGCTTATTTTATCGGTTTAGGAAAATCTACTTTACAAAATTTCGAAATTCAGCAGGTTGCCATTAAATTTTCTCAAACTCAGAAGAAAAATTTACAAGCTGTTCCAACATTGGTTTTTGCAGATTTTTTAAATGAAAAACAATTTGAAGAGTTTGTAAAAGGTCTATTGCTGGGAACTTACAATTATCCTTTCGAAAAAACGCATCCTTTTTGGAATGTAAAATTCGAAATTCATTTTGAGAATGCAAGTCAGAAAAAATTAGACGCCATAAGCCAACGAGCTTTGGCTTTATGCAACGGACAAACTGCCTGCCAAGACTGGCTAAATAAGCCTGCAAACCTTAAAAAGCCAGATATTTTTAGTTTATATCTTAAAAATTTAGCCAAAAAGTACGACTTAAAATACACATCTTTCAACAGAAAAAAATGTGAAGAACTAAGTCTGGGAGCATATCTTTCCGTGAATCAAGGGAGTGCTTATGATGCAGCTTTTACCATTTTAGAATATAAAACAACGGTAAAAAATGCTAAAACTTTCGGCTTAGTCGGAAAATGCGTTTTGTTCGATACAGGCGGAATTTCATTAAAAAATCCAGACAATATGCATTATATGAAATCGGATATGGGTGGAGCAACTGCGGTTTTGGGAACTTTAATTTATGCGGCAGAAATGCAGCTTCCGGTGAATATTGTTGCGATTTTACCGATCACAGATAACGCGATTTCAGAAAAAGCTTTCCTTCCGAGTGATGTCATTACGGCTTATAACGGGAAAACAATTGAAGTTTTAAACACCGATGCAGAAGGCAGAATGATCCTTGCAGATGGACTTTCTTACATGGCAAAAAATTTCAAAACAGATTTTATGATCGACCTTGCGACATTGACGGGAAGCTCAGTGCGAATGTTCGGAGATACTTGTGGCGCAATGTTTTCCAATAATGAAGAATTGAAAAATCTTTTGATAAAAACAGGCGATAAAACTAACCAAAGACTTTGGAACTTACCGCTTTGGGATGTTTGGAAAGACGATATTCAATCTGATGTTGCCGATTTGAAGAATATTTCCATGAAGCCGATCGGTGACTGTATTGTTGCGGCAAAATTCCTGGAACAATTCATCGAAAACCACCCAAAATGGGCACATCTTGATATTGCCGGCGTTGCCTTCGGAAGCGTTGGATATGCCAGAGAAAAAGCAGCAACAGGCTTTGGGGTACAATTATTAGCAGATTTAATCGAAAATTATCACTAAAAATTAGTTTATTACAAAAATTCTCAGTATAATTGATATAGGAATTTTCAAAAACACATATTATTTCGAATTTTAGTATTATTTAATTAATATTAATAAAGTTTTATTTTTGATAATTCACCAATATTTAAAAAACATTATATGGAGGAGAAAACAATAGTATGTATTTCGTGCTATTACAAGGGCTATGATTTCATGGATGAAATGAAAAAGCTCGGTAATAAAATAATCTTAGTTACATCCGAGAATCTTAAAGAGAAAAACTGGCCATGGCACGCCATCAACGAGGTATTCTACATGCCCGAAGTGAAGCCTTCTGTCTGGGATTTGGAACACCTGATTCAAGGATTTTCATATTTAATGCAAACCAGAAAAGTAGATGCTGTAATCGCTTTAGACGATTACGACGTGGAAAAGGCTGCCCTCATCCGTGAAACTTTCCGAATTCCGGGAATGGGACAAACGACACATCGGTATTTCAGAGATAAACTGGCTATGCGCCAAAAAGCTAAGGATTCGGGAATCAATGTCCCAGAGTTTACAGCGGTTTTTAATAATGATGAGGTTAATCGTTTCGTTGAAAAAGTTCCTGCTCCATGGGTTTTAAAGCCACGGTCGGAAGCATCAGCATCGGGGATTAAAAAACTTCAATCGAAAGACGAACTTTGGGATGCTCTGAATGCACTAGGAGAAGAACGCCATCTGTTTTTATTGGAAAGCTTCAAACCCGGAGATGTTTATCACGTTGACAGTTTGACATTTAATAAAGAAATCGTTTTCACTTCAGCTTCAAAATATCTCGCTCCGCCGATGCAGGTTTCGCATGAAGGTGGGGTTTTCAGAACAAAAACTTTGGGGAGATATTCTGATGAATTCAAAGCTTTGGATGAAGCTAATGCTAAAGTTTTGTCAAATTTTGGTTTGATGAACGGTGCAACACACACTGAATTTATCAGAAGTAAAGAAAACGGAAAATACTATTTTTTAGAAACTTCTTCACGAGTTGGAGGCGCACATATTCCTGATTTGGTCGAGGCTTCAAGCAACATCAATATTTGGAGAGAATGGGCGAAAATCGAAGATGCTTTGCTGAGAGGAAATCATTATGAAATTTCAAAGCCTACAGGATATTATTCAGGATTAATCATTGCTTTAATTAAAGATAAAGAACCGGATTATAATCAATTCGAATGTGAAGAAGTGGTGAAATTTTTACCGATCGACTACCACGTTGGAATTGTTTATAAATCGAATGATTCTACCATTGTTCAGGAGAAGTTGGATCATGCAGCAGAGAAAATTTATGCAGAAATGCTGAATATCCTTCCTCCAAAGAGTAAACCTACAAGTTAAAATTATCAATTTAAAAACCAAATAAGAAGAAAAATGCCACAAATAGAGCATACAGATTATTATTCGCATATTTTAGGAACAAGCCTTAAAGTTGAAGTAACTGGACATTATGGATATCCGATCATTATGTTTCCGACTTCGCAAGGACAATACACCCAAAACCATGATTTTCATTTGAATGGAAGCATCAATTGGTTTATTGAACAGGGAAAAGTTAAACTTTATAATATTCAGACCATTGATTCGTGGAGTTTTTATGATGAAAAAATTTCGCCACAGCAAAGAATTAAAAATTACGAAAGATATGTTCAGTTTTTGATTCAGGAGTTTATTCCTTATATCCAGAAAATTCATAAAGTGCATCGCGTTGCTCTTGCAGGAGCAAGTTTCGGAGGTTATCATGCCGCGAATTTTGCTTTCAGATTTCCGGATGTAGTTTCGCATTTGTTCTGTCTTTCAGGAGCTTTTAGTATTAGAAATTTTATGGATGGATATTCTGACGAATTGGTTTATTTTAACTGTCCCAGAGAATTTGTAAAAAACGATGAAGCCTGGAAATATAAACATATGCACATTGTTTTAAGCACTTCCGATCAGGATATTTGTAAAGATAAAAACCTTGAAATGGCAGATATTTTAAATGCAAAAGGGATTGATTTCTGGTATGACGAAAGAAAGTGGATCAATCACGACTGGCCACTTTGGAGAATGGTTTTCCCGACGTTTATCGGAGCTTTCTTTTCTTAAAATTTAATTCAGTTTAAAATCAAATTATTTAAATAAAAAACATTAAAAAATACAATTATGGCAAAAAAAGTTGGAATTCTTTTCGGTATGGAAGACACGTTTCCTTGGGCATTTATCGATAAAGTAAACGAATTGGGTGGCGGAGAAATTATCGCAGAACCCGTTATGATCGACAAATTGGAACAAGGAGCAGATTATGGATATGCAGTGATTATCGACAGAATTTCGCAAGATGTACCTTTCTACAGAGCTTATCTAAAAAATGCAGCACTGAACGGAACTTACGTCATCAATAACCCTTTTTGGTGGAGTGCAGATGAAAAATTTTTCAATAATGCATTAATGTCTAAACTGGGAATTCCTCTTCCTAAAACGGTTTTGCTTCCTTCGCATGAAAGACCGACAGATACGTCTGAAACATCTTTCAGAAATCTAAAATTTCCTCACGATTGGGAATATATTTTCGAATATGTTGGTTTTCCGGCTTATATGAAACCTCACGACGGAGGTGGTTGGAAAAGCGTTTATAGAGTTGAAAATCCGGAAGATCTTTGGAATAAACTAAGCGAAACAGAGCAATTGGTGATGATGGTTCAGGAGGAAATTGTTTTTGATGATTATTACAGAGTATATTGTTTAGGGCAAAAATATGTTCATATCATGCCTTACGAACCGAGAAATGCGCACCATTTGAGATATGCAACAACACATCAGACAAAAGGTGAAGAATTGGAAAAATTATTAAAAACAATTCACGATTATACCATTAAAATGAATGAAGCTTTAGGATATGATTTCAATACGGTAGAATTTGCTGTAAGAGACGGAATTCCTTACGCGATCGACTTCTGCAACCCAGCTCCGGACGCTGACAGAAATTCTGTAGGTGAAGAAAATTTTGCTTGGATCGTAGAACACGCTGCAAAATTAGCAATCGAAAAAGCTAAAGAATATGTTCCGGGAAAACCAAATATTTCTTGGGGAACTTTCGTAAAAGATTCAGTAAAATAATAGGCTAATAAAAAACACCGAAAAAAAATGCATCATCAGTTTACTATTGGTATCGAAGAAGAATACCAAATTATAGATGTTGAGAGCAGAGATCTGATATCTCATGTTTCGAAAATTATTGAAGGCGGAAAAGCGGTTTTAAGTGAAAATTTAAAGCACGAAATGCACGAATCCATGATTGAAATGGAAACGGGAATCTGCCAAAACATTCAGGAAGCAAAAGCTGAATTAACGAATCTTAGAAGACATTTAATTAAAACAGCCCACGAACAGGGACTTCGCGTTTCAGGAGGCGGAACTCACCCTTTTTCAAACTGGGAGCATAATACGATTACAAACGGTGAGCGTTACAACAAAATCGTTGACGATATGGGCGATGTTGCGCGTGGAAATTTAATTTTCGGACTACACGTTCACATCGGAATTCCGAATCGTGAAGAAGGCGTGAGAATCCAAAATGTGATGCGTTATTTCTTGCCGCACGTTTACGCATTGTCCACCAATTCACCGTTTTGGATAGGAAGAAACACCGGTTTTAAATCTTACAGACAGGAAATTTTCGTGAAATTCCCAAGAACAGGGATTCCGAGTTTCTTTAATTCTTTGGCTGAATTTGACAGTTATGTTGATCTTTTGGTAAAAACAGGAACGATCGACAATGCCAAAAAAATCTGGTGGGATTTGAGAGTTCACCCGTTCTACCCTACGATTGAATTCAGAATTTGCGATATGCCTTTAAGAATAGAAGAAACGGTTTGTTTAGCGGCAATTATGCAAAGTTTAGTAGCAAAAATTTACAAGCTTCATCAGCAGAATTTAAGTTTCAGAAGCTACAGAAGATTATTATTAAATGAAAACAAATGGCGTGCTTCCAAAAGCGGAATCGAAGCTCATTTGATTGATTTTGGTAAGGAAGAATCTGTTCCTTATCCTGATTTGTTGAAAGAATTGTTGGAGTTTATCGACGACGTTGTAGACGAATTAGGATGCCGGGAAGAAGTAGAATATGCCTGGAAAATTTTAGAAAACGGAACTGGTGCAGATCGCCAATTACAAATTTTCAAAGAAACAGGAGATTTAACAAAAGTTGTTGATTATATGATCTCCGAAACAGAATATGGCATCACTCACGGCGAACCTGCTTCGTAATTTTTTTGGTAACTTTGCAGAAAATATGAAGTAGTATGAGAGATATTCGAATGGCTTTGCTGGACATGAACAACAATCAGGTAAATCAGGGCTTTAAAAATATAAGAGAAATTTCAGAGGCATTTCAGAAAAATTCTGAGGAAAATGTAAGCATCAAAACTTTTGATGTGAGACATAAAAATGAAATGCCTAATATAGAAGATTTTGATATTTTCATTTCGTCGGGAGGTCCCGGAAATCCGCACAGAGAAGGACTTGAATGGGAAGACAGATTTGCAAATTTTTTAGATCATATTTTTGAATATAATCAACATCATGAAGATAAAAAATATTTGTTTTTAATCTGTCATTCGTTCCAATTGGCGAGTATTCACTGGAAGCTGGGAAATATCAATAAGAGAAAATCCTATTCTTTTGGAGTGATGCCGGTACACAAGACAGAAGAAGGCGAACAGGAATTTTTGTTTAAAAACCTTCCCGATCCTTTCTATGCTGTTGATTCAAGAGCTTTTCAGTTTATTGAACCCGATCATGAGCGTTTTGAGGAATTAGGAATGAAAATCGTTGCGATTGAAAAATTCAGACCTCATATTAATCTGGAAAGAGCAGTAATGGCGGTTCGTTTTTCTGAGGAAATTTTCGGAACACAATTCCACCCCGAAGCCAATCCTGAAGGGATGATCGAAAACCTGAAAGACGAAAAAAATAAGGAAGCCATGATCGAGAATTTCGGAATGGAAAAATATCTTGAAACCGTTGACAGAATGAATGATGAAGATAAAATTATTCTTACGCAGGCTCAGATTTTGCCAAGATTTTTGGATTTAGCAAAAAAAAACATTTTGAAGCAGGCGGAAGCAATGGTTTAAATTGAATTTAACAATAAAAAATTAATAAAGAAATCGGGCAACAATTGTCCGATTTTTTAAAATCACAAAAGAAAAAGAATATGATTTCAAAATACAGAAAGCAATTTAATCAGGAATTTTCACAGGAAAAATATCAACAATTTAAAGATATTTTAAAAGAAAAGAGCGGTATCGAGCCCGGATTCAGAATTTCTGAAAGTCCACTTTTCTTAACTAAAGAATTTGAATCTAAATTAATTGATGCCAGCGAAAGCATTATTGATCAGATAAAAAGTTTACCCGAAGAAACGTTACAAAAGGCGATCCCCGATAATTGCAGAGTTCCAAATGACACAAAACAACCACACTTTTTCACCATAGATTTTGGAATCTGTAAAAGCGAAAATGGAGAAATTGAACCACAATTAATTGAACTTCAAGCCTTCCCTTCGTTATATGCTTTTCAGAAAGTCTTTGAAGACACATTTTGTGAAGTTTATCCTTTTCTTTCGGAGATTAGAAATAAAATGCCGCACAAAGAGTTTAAAAATTATTTAAAAGATTTAATTCTTGGTAATGAAAACCCTGAAAACGTGATTCTTCTTGAAATTTATCCTGAAAAACAAAAGACAGCTATTGATTTTGTTTTAACTGAAAAATTGTTGGGAATAAAAACTGTTTGCCTGACTAAAATCAAAAAAGAGGGTAAAAAATTATACTACGAAAATAATGGAAAATTAACGGAGATTAAGAGAATCTACAATCGTGTTATTTTCGATGAATTAGACAGAATTCCGGATCTTAAAACTGAATTTGATTTCCGTGAAGATATTGATGTAACTTGGGTTACACACCCGAATTGGTTCTTTAAAGTTTCCAAATTTTTACTGCCGCTTTTGCAACATCAGTTTGTTCCGAAAAGTTATTTTTTACATGAATTTCCTGAAAGTGAAAATCTTGAAAACTTTGTTTTAAAACCTTTATTTTCTTTCGCCGGAAGTGGCGTTAATTTAAATCCGACAAAGGAAGTTACCGACGCTATTGAAGATAAAGAAAACTATATTTTGCAAAGAAAGGTAAATTACGAACCGATTTTTGAAGATATTAACGGAGAATTTTCTAAAGCAGAAATCCGTTTGTTGTATATTTGGCGCGAAAACGATGAACGCCCTATTCTATTGGAAAATCTTGGAAGAATGACGAAAGCCGCAATGGTAAACGTAGATTTTAACAAGAAGGATGCGATTTGGATCGGGAGTTCGAATGCGTTTTTTGTGGAGGAATAATTTTGAAAAATTTCGGCGGCATCTTCGATGCCGCCGAAACTTTTTATATAGATAAAAATACGTTAAATCTTATCATCCTCCAGCAATTCCCTCGCCTGATACTCCTGAACAAGATCAATTGCATTAGAAATCACGTCACTAAGGGCAGTGATAAAAGTTCCTTCTTCAGCCATTCCCATGGCGTGTTTAAGGGCTTCGATTTCTTTAGGAATAATCTCATAACTTACATCTCTTCCGGAAGACTGCATACCTTCAATAATCAACCCATTGATTTCCTCTTCGGTTCTTCCTCGAAGGTGCTTTTCGTTTCGGATGATGATGTGATCAAACATTCTTCCTGCGATTTTTCCGCATTCTCTGATATCGCTGTCTCTCCTATCTCCAACACCCGAAATAATTCCGATTTTTTTCGTTGCTTCGACATTTTTAAGATAATCCTCAATCGCTTCATACCCCGATGGATTGTGGGCAAAATCAATCAAGACTTTAAAACTTTTAAATTTAAAAACATTCAATCTTCCCGGAGTCAATTGTGCACTTGGAATGAAAGTTCTCAATGAGTTTGAAATATCTTCAATTCCGAAGCCGTAAAGATAACAAGCCAAACTCGCTGCCAGAACATTTTCAATCATAAATCTAGCCTTTCCTTCCATCGTAATCGGGAAATCTTTCGCTTTTCCGATCCTGATTTTCCAATCACCTTTTTTGATGGTCACAAAACCTTCTTCATACACGCAAGTGATTTTTCCATCTTTCGCAAACTTCTGAATATGAGGATTATTTTCATTCATACTGAAAATCGCAACATTGCAGTCAAGATCATTTACGATTTTCATAGAATACTCATTATCAGCATTTAAAATACTCCACCCACTTTTCTTTACACTGTCAAGAACAACACGTTTTACTCTTGTTAAATCTTTCAGGTTATGAATATCGTTCATCCCCAAGTGATCTTCTTCAATATTGGTCAAAACACCAATATCACATTGAGAAAAGCCAAGTCCGGAACGAAGAATCCCACCTCTTGCAGTCTCCAGAACGGCAAATTCCACCGTTGGATCTTTCAAAATAAACTCAGCAGAAAGAGGTCCTGTTGTATCCCCTTTCGACAGCATTGTATTTTGAATATAAATTCCGTCCGAAGTCGTAAAACCAACTCTGTAACCATTGCTTTTAACGATATGAGAAATTAACCTTGTCGTAGTCGTTTTTCCATTCGTTCCCGTTACCGCAATAATTGGAATCGTAAACGGTTTTCCCTGCGGATACAGCATATCTACAACCGGCGCAGCAACGTTTCTCGGCAATCCTTCACTTGGAGCAAGGTGCATTCTGAAACCTGGAGCAGCATTCACTTCAATGATTGCTCCACCACTTTCTTTTAATGGTTGAGTTAAATTTTCAGCCATAATATCAATTCCGCAAACATCAAGACCGATTATCTTTGAAATCCTTTCCGCCATTGTGATATTTTCGGGATAAACCATATCTGTAACGTCAATCGAAGTTCCACCAGTTGAGAGATTCGCAGTTGATTTTAAATAAACAATTTCACCTTTCTGCGGAATAGTTTCTAGAGTATAGTTAAGCTTTTCAAGAAGTTCGGTAGTGTCTTTATCAATTAAAATTTCGGTTAAAACGTTTTCATGCCCGTATCCTCTTCTCGGATCTTTATTCTCTTTATCAATCAATTGCTGAAGATTAAGTTCACCATCTCCAACCACATGAGCAGGAACCCTTCTTGCTGCGGCAATCATTTTATTATTGATGACCAAAACGCGAAAATCGTATCCTGTAATATATTTTTCAACAATAACTTTTCTTGAATATTTTTGAGCATGTTCAAGACCAATTTTTGCAGCTTCCCAATCATTTACATTAATGGAAGAACCTTTTCCGTGATTACCGTCGAGTGGTTTTATCACCAGAGGATAACCAATTTTTCGAACGACAGCATCCAATTCTTCATCGTTCGTTATCAGATCACCAACCGGAACCGGAATGGCAGCATCATGAAGCATTCTTTTTGTTAACTCTTTGTTACAGGCAATATCTACAGCAATCGAACTCGTTTTTCCGGTAATCGTCGCCTGAAATCTTTGTTGATTAACGCCATACCCCAATTGAACTAAAGAATTCGTACCCAAACGAATCCAAGGGATTTTCCTAGAAACGGCTTCCTCAACAATACTTCCTGTAGAAGGCCCTAAACGAACTCTTTCTCTAATTTCTTTTAACCTGTGAATACAAGCATTTAAATCATATTCTTTACCTTCAATCAAAGCTTCTGCGATTTTTACGGCTTCTTCAGCTGCATAAATCCCCGCATTTTCTTCAATATAATTAAAAACAACATTATAAACTCCCGGAGTTTTTGTCTCGCGTGTTCTTCCGAAACCAACATCCATTCCTGCTAAAGTCTGGATTTCTAAAGCGATATGTTCAATAACATGTCCCATCCAAGTTCCCGTTTCTACACGGTGGAAAAATCCGCCTTCAACACCTTCAGAACATCTGTGCGTATACAAAGAAGGAAGTAATTTTTCGATTCTTTCTCTAAAGCCTTCAATCTTATTAGTAGGGAAATTTTCCATTTCTTCGAGATCCAATCTCATCTGTATCAGCTTCTTTCGTCTTATGCTCCAGATGTTGGGACCGCGTAATGCTTGTATCTTCTCAATTTTCATAGCCTATTTGCATTTTTAATAGTTAACAATAACTCCATTTAAAATCAAAGATAATGCAAAACCCTAAACGAAACTATACCACAGTTAAACATTTATCAAAAAATTCAGAAAATTTATTAACAATTCTAAAATACTCAGAATCAATCTAAATATGGTATGAATTTCGCTAAATGTTAAATATTTTTTAAATTTGCACACTATGATGAAACCCGTTGGAAAATTAATTGTAATCGGAGGCGCTGTAAACAAAGGAAGCTTTGCAGAAACCGATTTTGACCAAAATATTGAAAAAAACCTAAACTTTTTTGAAAGAGGAATTCTTCGAAAAATCATTAACGAATCTAAACATAAGGAAGATTCCGTTATCGAAATTGTGACCACAGCGTCGCAAATTCCGCAAATTGTAGGTACAGAATATAAAAAAGCATTTGAATTTTTAGGTGCTAAAAACGTGAATATCCTTGATATCCACAATCGCGAAGAAGCTAATTCCGATGCCATGGTGGCAAGAGCCAACGCTGCAGATGTGGTGATGTTCACAGGTGGAGATCAGTTGAGACTTACGTCAATTCTTGGAGGAACAAGATTTCATGACACTATTTTATTGAAATATCAGGAACAGGATTTTATCTATTCCGGAACTTCTGCAGGAGCTGCTGCCGCTTCTGAAAATATGATTTATCAGGGAAGCAGTTCGGAAGCTTTGTTGAAAGGTGAAATTAAAACCACTCAAGGTTTGGGATTAATTGATAACGTAATTATCGATACTCATTTCGTACAAAGAGGAAGAATCGGAAGACTTTTCCAAGCTGTTGTGAACAATCCGAGAACGTTGGGAATTGGTTTGGGAGAAGACACCGGACTTTTCATTCATAATGATGTAATGACGGCTGTCGGTTCCGGATTGGTGATTTTGGTAGACGGAAGATTTATTAAAGACACTAACCTTACAAATATCAACTTGGGCGAACCGATTTCTATTGATAATTTAACTGTTCATGTCATGTCGATGAATGATCATTATGACTTGACAACGAAGACATTAACAATTGAAAATTCGCAATTTAATCCAATACCACAAGACAGATAAATTTGAGTCATAAGTTATGAATTATTAGTTATGAGTTTGGGATAATATTTAAATTAAATCTAAAATTTTCATAACAAAGAACTCATAACTAATAATTCATAACTTATAACTTTATACACATGAAAATAATCATCCACGGCGGATTTTTCTCCGAAAGCGACCAAAGCCACGAAGTAAAAATTGCCAAACAAAATTCTTTAAAAAACATTGCTCAAAAGGCATTTGAATATCTACAATCTAATTCTGCATTTGATACAGTTGCGTATGCTGTTTCTTTATTGGAAGATGATGAATTGTACAATGCAGGAATCGGTTCGCAAATTCAAAGTGATGGAGTAATCCGAATGAGCGCTGCAATCATGGATGGTGAAACTCAAAAGCTAAGCGGTGTCATTAATATTCAGGATGTAAAAAATCCAATTTTCGTTGCTAAGGAATTAATGAAAGAAGACGATCGAGTTTTAGGAGGAAATGGCGCAAAAAATTATGCTACAGAACACGGATTCGAAAATTTTTCAACTGAAATTCCTCAAAGAAGAAAAGAATATGAAGCCAAATTGAATAACGGCGGAAAAGGAACTGTTGGCTGCGTTGCCATTGATAAAAACGGAAAGTTAGCCGTTGCCACTTCAACCGGAGGAAAAGGTTTTGAAATTCCCGGAAGAATTTCGGATTCTGCGACGGTTGCAGGAAATTATGCCAATTCTTTTTGCGCTGTAAGCTGTACAGGAGTAGGTGAAGATATTGTAAGTAATGCTACTGCAACGAAAATTGTAACCAGAGTTACAGACGGAATGACTTTAGAAAATGCCTTCACAAAAACTTTTGACGAACTAAAAACCATCGACGGATTTGCAGGAGCTATCGCAATAGATAAAGACGGAAATATTTACCATCAGGATTCTTATCCTACAATGGTTTTCGCAAGTTTTGATGGAGAAAATTTTGAAGTCTTTAATTAATTTTAACATTATTTTATACCACATATTATTTTTTTGGCACACATTTTACATGATAACTAACATCAAACTTTAATATTAATCACTTAAAAAAATAGAAATCATGGGAAATAAAGCAAAAGGCTTATTAGCTTTACTGGGTTTAGGAGCATTAGCATATTGGAAATACAAAAATTCTTCTGAAGAGGAAAAACAAATGGTAAAAGATAAGATCAATAATGCAAAAGATAACCTTAATAAATGGGGAAATGATCTGAAAGATAAAGCCGATAATGTTGCTTCACAGGTGCAGGATAAAGTGGATGAAGTGAAAAATAAAGCACAAGAATCCCTTAATTAAGAATAGTTTATTTAACATTCATATATACAAAGAAAGAGTCATCACAGTTTTTAGTTGCGATGACTCTTTTTTTGCGCTTCGATGGCAAAAACCAAGGGTATTTTGTTTCCAAATTGTGGAATTCTCCATTTTCCTTTTTCAAATTCTTCTACGTGCTTGAAACATGGATATGGCGACCAATCGTATTCTTTAAAATTTTCTATTTTAATATCATTTTGAATTAAATTTTGAAGTACATCTGCCAAAGAATGATTCCACATTACATTATCTTGTATAATATCTGCTGATTGATCAGCGTAGGTGCCCTCATAGGTTTCTACAATTGGCTTTTCATTGAAATAATTGTACTTCACTTCCTTAAAATCATCATCGAACATCCAAACTACAGGATGAAATTCTGCCATGATGAATTTTCCTCCATCTTTAAGAAAATGATTAATAATTTTCGCCCATTTTCCTAAATCAGGAAGCCAACCGATCGTTCCGTAACTTGTAAAAACAATGTCAAATTTTTGATCTAAAACGTTCGGAAGATTATACAAATCTGTACAAATAAATTCTGTATTTTTTCCTGCTTTTTGAGCTAAATCTTTCGCTGCTTCAATGGCTTTATCTGATAAATCGATTCCGGTCACTTTCGCGCCCATTCTCGATAACGAAATGGAATCTTGCCCGAAATGACATTGCAAATGCAGAATTGTTTTATCTTTTACTTCACCTAAAAGTTCGAGTTCAATGGAGTTGAGAGATGTTCTGCCCTTTAAAAACTCATCAACAAAATAGAAATCTGATTTTAGGTGGGGTTCTACTTTTGCGTTCCAGGAGTTTTTGTTGATTTCAAGATAGTTTTCCATTGGTTTGATGTTTAGTTTTAATTTTTAACGCAAAGGTCGCAAAGATTTTTTTAACTACTATACTTTTTTAAGTTCGCAAAGGCGTTTCACTTAACTAAGATCACGAAGGTTTTTTAATTACTCTTAAGTTCTTTTTAATTACTAAATAGTCCTTTTACCACTGTTTTTAACGCAAAGATCACAAAGATTTTTTTTAACTACTAAACTTTTTTAAGTTCGCAAAGAAGCTTAACTTAAATAAAAACTCAAAGATTTTATATAACGGGAAACGTGAATTCCCCTCCTTTGGAGGAGTGGCGAAAATTCAAAGAGTTGTTGACGGGGTGGTTTTCAACAGCAACCCTCTCCTAGCCCCGATTGAAACGACATCCTTTTTGGTTGCGGGTGGAGTGAAGCGAAACCCGTAACCAAAAAGATACAGTGGAAAGCGGGATAAAGCTTCAAAAAAAAATTCTACCAACCCTGAATCACATAATATTTCGTCATTAATTTTCTTTCCGGCTGGCTTTCATCGTCTGGCTGAAACCACACTTCTACCTTACTTCCATAATAATCGCCCCAATCTCCTTCTGTAACTTCGAATTCTTTACTCAATCCAAATTCTCTTAATTCATCCGTTAAATTAAACACTTCCATTTGAGAACTTTTCTTAATTTCATCAGCTGAAAGAATTCTGTTTGTTACAAGATCAAACATTTTTAAATATACTTTTCCTTTTTCAATTTTATTAAGGAAAACTTCATATTTATAGTGACCGGGAAATTGATAATCGTACAAGAAAACGTTCTGGTTTTTAACCTCAAATAATGGTTTTTCTCCTGAAAAAGTTAATTTTAAAGGCATTTCCAGTTTTACATTATTTGGATTTTTCGCATCTCCTTTATATTCTTTATATTGATCTTTGGGAAGAAAAACAGTCAGAAAAACAGCGGCAACAGTAGACATAAGCACTGTGAAAATGCACTGTTTGATGGCTTCTTTAAATTGTTTCTTGAAAATTTTAGAAAATCCTAAAATAAAGCATACAAAATATCCTGTAATTGGTAAAGTAATCAGCAGACTCCAAGTTACCTTATTTATCGGAAGAATGATCAACAAAAACCAGCAAAATATACTGAATATGGACACAAATAAAGGCAAAGAATACCATTTTCCGTTGAATATTCTGACAATAAATGATTTTATCATAATTTTTCCAGTAGTTTTTTCTTTTGTTCTGTGAATTCTTCATTGGTGAGGATTCCGTTTTCGTGGAGATTGCCTAGTTTTTCTAGCTGATCGAAAACTTTATCGGGCGATTCCTTTTCTATTGGAATTTCTTGTTTAGATTCAGGTTTGGTTGTATTGTAGAAATCTTTCATTTTATTATAAAAATTAGCTCCATTTGAAGACTGAAAATCAACATTTTTACCATTAATTACAAAACGCAATTCCGGATTATATTTCTGTGGAAAATATTCCATCGAAGATACTGTTTCATTAAAATAATTCTTAATAATAATAGATAATAATATACTAGTTAATACCAAATTAATTAAACAACATTTCAAAACCTAAACAGCATCAATCTTTTGATGCTGTTTTTTATTCCTGAAATTGTCAAATAACAAGTCACAATGAGCTGGAAATCAAATATAAAACAAGATAAAAATCATAAAAATTTGTTTCCCTGCATTGTTCTGCCTCGATCTTTTTTATTAAATTTATATATACTAATAAAATATGATAATTCACAGAGTAACAAAGCTTTTCAATCTTGGATTTAATGATCCTACAGATTCTATAATGAATATGATGGAATCATTTAATACAGAACAGAAATGTAGAGAATATCTTGAAGACTTAATTTGGACACATGATCCGATATGTACCAATTGTTTAAGTGAACGACCTGACCATTACAAATTAAAAAAGAATGGTGAATTCAATGGTATCTATAAATGCAAAGATTGTAGAATAAATTTTAATGTGAAAATTGGAACGATGTTCGAAAATTCAGCAATTCCGCTTAGAAAATGGTTCTATGCAATCTACATTTTTACATCGCACAAAAAAGGTATTAGCAGCCATCAACTTGCAAAAGATATTAGCGTAACTCAAAAAACTGCATGGTTCATGCTTTCGAGGATAAGACATTCATTACGTTCTGAAAAAGTTAAAAGTTTTGATGGTGACACTCAAGTAGATGAGACTTATATAGGTGGTAAAAATCATAAAAAATCATGGCAAAAAAGAGTAGAAAATACCCAGGGTCGAAGTACTAAAACAAAAGCTGTTGTATTTGGTCTTCTAAGCAATGGAAAAGTATCCACAGAAATTGTTCCTAACACAAAAGGAAAAACCCTCACAACGATTATTAAAAACATGGTCAAAAGAGGTTCTATTGTGGTTAGTGATGGTTGGAAAGGTTATTCACAAGTACACAAACATTACGAACATAAAAGTATACCTCATACTAAAGGTCAATATGTTAAAGATAATTACCATACTAATAGTATTGAAGGATTTTGGAGTTTACTGAAACGCGGAATTCTTGGTATTTACCATTCGGTTAGTCCAAAACATTTACAACTTTACTGCGATGAATTTTCTTTTAGATATAATACCAAAGATTTTGATGAAGGTAATCGATTTAATTTTGCTTTATACTGTGCATTTGAGGAACGACTTACTTATGAGGAACTGATTGCTTAACATTTGTTTTACGAGATATTCTTAAACTTGTTGGAGTTTAATTAAACAATTTTAAATTTATAATCAATGTCTAAATTTTTATTGTTTTGTAAACAAACAAAAATCCTTATAAAATGTCGATGTTCTTATTTTAAATTTTATGTAATAAACTTTTTGTGTAAATTTATTCCATATCTTGAAAATATGAGTTTAGATAAAGAAAAATTAATTAGTGATCTTAATAAAATTGTACATGAACATTTTGAAAAATTTAATGGTATAAAATTATTTGTAATAAATGATGCAACATTACCATTAAATGTTTCTTCTAATAATTATAGTAAAATTAAGCATAGTATAAATTATAAGATACAAAATAATGATGGCAATAGTAATGACACACCTTATTTTAACGTATTTGTCTACTGTAAAGGAAAAGTAATAGAGACTATTAAGCCTAATTATAAACACATGGATATGGAATTATCCTCTTCACACCAAGAACTATTATTTAATTTCAACAAACATTTTTCTGAGCTTGAAGGTAAAACTATCGAATATAAAGAAAAATAAATCCGGCTATGCCGGATTTATTTACGTCTTACAACCCTAAAACTCCTCTTGAAGCAGCTATATATTCACTAATTTCTGATATTGCTTTATTTTGTTTTTCTTCTATACCATTTATATCAGAAAAACCGAAAAGCTTATTGACAAGATAATCAACTTCTTTATCATTTAAAGCAATTGCTGATTTTGTTAATGATGACCAAGCTAAAATATCAGATTTAGACATCCTATTTCGTTGTACATTATATAATTGAATGTAGTGTTTTAATTTTGGTGACAATAGTATTAATTGTTTTCTAATAGATTGTCTTTGTTCATACCAAGAATCCATTTTCTTCAAATAGTTCTTATCTTTTTGTAAAACTTCAAGTGTAGGTGTATTACACCATATTCGATAATATTTGGTCTTCACATACAGATTTTCACCTATTTGATAAGGTTTATAGCCGAGTGATTGCATAAATTGATTTAAAGTTTCTCTATCAGCTTCATCTTTTTGTTTTTCTTCTTTTTCCTTATTTATGTTTTTAAGAAAACTTGATTCCATTATATAAAGTTTCTTGGTATTTTCATTTTCTACCAACAATACATTACTTTCAGGAATGTCATAATATTTTATGACTTCTTCACTTAGTTCATATTTAAGAAAATGTCCCGAAACATCTTGATCATGAAAACCCATTTTATCTGAAACAACAGTAAAAGAACCTTTTAATTCATCTGAGGAAATGGGAATTTGTTCATCAATTGAAATCATGTAAGCATTTCTTTTTTCTGAACCATCGGTTATTTGTTTGTATTTAACAGGAGTTAAAGTCTGGTAGTCAAACTTTTTTAGTGTTTCATCATCAAAAGAAAATTTTGTTTGTCCTGATAAAGAGAGATTTGTTAGCATCAAAATAGAACATGATGCTACTGTTATGAATGTAGAGAATTCAAATTTCATTGTGTGGTAATTTAAGGTTTAACATAAAAAATAAAGCGTGGACATTGTACCACGTCAACCTTAGGATTACCACACCCTAAAAAACAATGATACAAGCCACGCCAAAACTGGCGTACCTTATATACATTATTTGTCTTTTCTATGGCTGAAGTAAAAATTACTTCGTTGTGGTAATTTTAGGTTGACAATAATGCAAACAGCACGATTTATTTTACACCCCTTTCGGAATGATTTTATTTTTAATAATACAAATATATAAAAAAGATTTAAGGCTGAAAAACGCAAAACCCTCTATTTTAGAGGGTTTTGCGTTTTTCATTTAATTAATTATTTAGGAAGTCAGTTCCAATTCATTCATTATTCTATTTTTTTCAAGCCTTGTAATAAACGAATTTTGGATATATTCTTTATTGCTGCGAAAATAATCATTCGCAGTATCTAAAATAGAATTTTCAATACTTTCTATCTTTTTAAGCTCCTTTAATATGAAACTTCCAGATAAAAAGGGTACTTCCAAAAATCTATTATTCAATCCATTCGAGATTAACAAATCAAAAATAACTAAGCCAGAATATTTCTTTTTCTTAAAATTAGTTTCGATTTTTGTAATAATCTCTGGTAATCTTTTATTTGAATTTATAAAGACTACCGCATTATCATTAACGATAACTATTTTAAATTCAGATTTCATTTGTTTATATTAATTGTTACTAATGGCTACATAACAGCGTTCTATTAACTCTGCTGTTTCATTTATTGATGATTTTGCGATTTCAATATCACTAATCAATCTTGTCGAAATAATAGTATCATCTACATGGAATAATGCATGTCTATTATTTTTATGAAAGTTATACATTTTTTCCAATGAATCTACTATTTTATTGTTAGCAATAGAATCTTTATGCCTTTGGAGTAGTTCAAAAGTTCCGCCAGTTGTTGATTGACTGAATTGACTTCCTATATTATTACCAATATTAATGCCATTATTTATAAATAATTCTTTGATACAACCCTCTAATCCCCTTAGTATTGGAAAAACCATAAATGAAAAATCTCCAATACCTTTATCAGCAACATCAAGTCTTTCGGTTAAAAATACTGGCATAATAATACATTTGGTTGTATCAGTAATCATAGAGTGAGCAACAGGAAATCTTGCTTCAAATAATTTTTCAATTTCTGTCTTATTTAATTCATCAATTTTCACGCTATCTAATGTAGCTTCTACAATATCGTTGTATGTTAGATATGAAGATAAACCTTCAATAACCTGAGATTTCATTAAACCACTTGTACCTTGAATATTAAATGCACCATTTGTATAATGGTTTATTGATACCTGATCTCCATAGATACTTTTAACCTTATATTGTTTGCCATTAGTTAAATTAACTGTTTTTTCTAACGTTGCATCACAAAAGTTTTCAAGAAAATCTATCAAGCTTTTAAGGTCGTCATCCTCTAGTCTTTTTATGTAAATAGGTGTATTTAATTGTTCAGGATATTTACAGCAATTAATTATATGCTCAGAAATACTCTGACTAAGAGTTGGGTTTTTACATTCTTGCCATGAAACCGTTGTTTTTCCATTTTTTAAAGGATATACATTTAATTTACTAACAATACTTCCATTTTCTGATATATGATATTTTTGACAACTATCATTACCATTAATATCTATAGTATAATTGTTGTTATAATCTTTAATTGCATCATGAATTTTTTCTCTATTTAAGTTAAGTCCTCTGAATGACATTTTGTTTTGGTTATTAGTTTAGTTTGCAAATATATAAATTTATAAATAAACACTTAATAACCAGATGTTTTATCAAATTTAGAGAAGAAGTGCGTCAAAACTCGACGTATTAAAATTTAATCTTCAATAGTTTCTTGGCTGACAAGATTTTCATCAACTTGAATATCTTCAGCTTTATTCTCTTTAGTTTGTTCAACATTTTCTTGAACAACTGGAACAATTGGATTTTCTAAATTTTCTGCGATGAATTCTTTTAATGATTTCATAATAATTGAATTTAGAATATATATAAACTGTTGTCAATAGCTAACTTTTAAAAGCTTTACGTTTATGTAAACATCTAAATTAATGAACATTGATTTTTGGTTTTGAAGAGAAATAATCCACACCATTATTTAATTCTACAAATTTATTAATAATATCAAAATCGTTTATAGCTGAATAAATCTCATAATTTGAAAAACAATATTGATATAGATTATATTCCCTTAATTGTTTAGAATTTAAAAATTGAATACTATTATCTAAGTCTTTTTTATTGGAAAAATATTCATCGTCCCAAATAGTTAAAATTAGATTTTTACTTATAGGAAATATTATTTCGACACCCTTTTTACCAAAGCCGTCGACGAAAGAAGTTTCGGCTTTAATATGAGGTTTTAATAAGATTGGGTTATCAGATGACAATACATTATCTTGAGTATAATAGAAAATCCATATTTTCCTTGATAATTGTTCTTGAATAGTATATCTCCACTCATTATCTAATATAAAATTTGAATGTAATGCTGAAGATGATTTTTCGTCAAATTCTAATTTTGCATTTGTAGCTTTTTTGAGATCAGGATTAGTTATTCGCAAAAAAGATATAATTATATCACACCTTTTAGTATGCATATCTTTATGAAGATTCCAAAATTTATAAATGAAATTTGGATGTCTAATATATTGTACAGCAATTGATTCTGCAAAATAATCTCTGTCAACGTCATTTAAAACATCATTGTAAATATTTTTCTTATCCCAATTTTCACATGATTCAATTATTTTTTGAAGTATATAATTTAAAATCGGCTCGAAACTATTTGCAAATACTTCTGTTTCTATAAATTTATTTTTGCCTTTAAATTCTTCTTGTAAAAATTTATCATCTACATCATATAATCGTTTACTGCCTGCAATATTAGATATTGACTGAGGAAAAACTTTACCATTATTACCTTTTCTATAAACAAAAAGACCTTTATCATCTAATGTGAAATTTTTTAAATAGCATTCTGGAATATAATGCTGGTATATATGAGTCTCTTTTTCCATTTATATCTATTAACTAAATTTATTATGATCTTTAATAGAGTCTAAGGTCTTAATATATTCGAGAGTATTATGACTTGCTATCTTGCCAGATAAAACATCATTAATACTTTCTATAATATTTGATTCCAAGATAACTAAAGCTGAAATAAATGATTCTTCCTTGTATCTGCATATATAGTTTACTGTTTCAATGCTTAAAGAATATTTTAATAAATCAACTAAATTATCATTATTCTGCCAGTGCTTAAAAATATTTTTTTCTATATTTTTTATAACAAATGAAATACTATTCATTATAAAGTTCTTAAATAGATAGATTTTTTCCCAAACTTCAAAACTAAGAAATGGTCTTTCATTTCTTAGTGTTTTTTCTAACTCTTCATATAGTATTAAAAAATCATCTACATGATAATCAATTTCTAAATCAACTTCTTTACTGAGATTTTCCATATAATTTGAAAACTCTGAAATTTCATTTTCATTTATAAAATTTAATATATAAGAGTATGTATGTGGAATTGCCATTCTAAAATCATTTAATAATACCCATATTTTTTCTATAGCATCAATTCTTCTTTGCTGACTAACATCATAATTAGATTTTTGAACGTCCATTAAATTTGAAAGAACATTATTTTTATTTGTTAGATCAGTTTTAATTACTTCCAATTTTTCATCAGTCTTTGCTCGCCATTTATTATTTTGTGCATCAGCTAATCGTTGTGCTAAGAAGGCAACAATTGCAGGAGCAATAACAGTACCTCCACCGAAGAGTAACAATATCTCATTTGTCGTAATCATGTAATAAGTTTTTTGCAATTTACAAATATTGCAATTTAATTTTTTTAATTAAATACAAACTTTTAATAATAAAACAGCATCAAAAGGTTGATGCTGTTTACGTATTGAAATGTTGTTTAATTAATTTGGTATTAACTAGTATATTATTATCTAATAATATTTGAAAGAATTGCTTTTTTCACAAAAAAAAGTCGATGCTCTGTCGCTACAATCATTCTCATTAAGTGTTCACTTAAATATGTAGCATCAGTAACCGCCAAAATTTCCTCATCTTCTAAAAGAATGGATGGAAGAGCATTTATTTCGCTTTGTGTATTGAAAGCTAGATTTGAATTTAGCTCGTTTATTTTTTTCTTTATTTTATCTGCCCTGGATAATTTTTCTATCATTTTGTTTTATTAAAATTAAATTTCATTCAGGAATTTTGCCTTTTGTTTCGAAAATTCTTCTTCGGTTAAAATCCCCCTTTCATATAAAACATTAAGCCTTTCCAGCCAGCCAAAAATTTGTTGGGAATTATCTTTTTTTAATGGGTTTGGATTAAAATCAAGTTTAGGCTGTGGTTTGGGCTTGGGTTTATTATAGATTATTCCTATTTTAGCATAGAAAGCCGATCCTTCGGTTATTTGGTAAGGTTGAAAGAAAAACGGAACAGCACCTTTATTCGTTGAAACACTTAGCACCGAAATAGATTGACTGACATTCCATGTAACAGATTTAATATCTTCATTAAGAACTTCTTTAAAACTGGCTTTAGATAGTATAAATTTCTCAACATGCAACATTCTTTTTTGGGTAACAACCAAAAGTCCTTCTCCTGTATCTCCAATTTTACATTCCGTAGCGGCAACTATCCTTTCGTCATCATCTAAAACATGCGGTAATTGCTTCAGCTCTCCTCTCATAGTCATAGAAAGCTTAGCTCCTGACTCCTCTATTTGTTGCTTGAATGTTTCTTTATTTTTTTTATAATCTTTAAAAATTAAATCATCTTTCGTAGGCTCCGCAGGAATATCTTCTATAGGTTTTTCTTCTTCCTTTACAATCGGAACTTCTTCTTCCTCTGAGCTTTTTGATCTCAAATTATATTTGATGGTTTCCTGAATATGAGAAAGACTATACCATTCTAGTTGATATGGAATATATTCATTAATATTACTTACTCTTTCCAAACAATTATTACACAAAACACCGCCGTCAGAAAGTTTATTTTCTTCACCTCCATCCGGAATTTTGAATTCGGTTTCACACAATGCACAATATTTTTCCATCATTTTAATGTTAAATTAAAGTCTTTCCAACAGTTTCTTTTTCTGTTCGGCAAATTCTTCTTCCGTCAAAACTCCCATTTCCCTTAATTTTCCAAGCTTTTCTAATTGCTGGAAAATCACTTCTGCAGATTCTTTTGGAACATTAGAAGTTGGTTGAACTTTTTGTTGAGGAACACTTTGCTGGTAAGATTGTGTTTCAGGACGTTTTGTATTATATAAATTATTGAATGATGATTGTGGTTCAGGAGCTTTGCTTTGAAAAGATTGTGTTTGCTGAACTTGATTTGCAGGGCGACCAAGATAGTTTTTCACTGCGTCGCAAAATATTTGTGCCGCAGTTTTATTGTATAATTTAAATTCTGCTGTTCCAGCTGCTGTTCTGATTTTAAGTTCAGAAGTTAAAAGTCCTGTATCGTAATCGATTGACGAAATTTTTTCAAGAAGAAACTCGTTTTTATCGACTCCGCCAAAGAATTTTTTATCGAAGAAAACAACCCTTTTCTGAGTAGAAATCACAATACCTTCTTGATTATTATACAAATATTTTCCTTCTGCAATGGCAATCAATCTTTCGTCTTTATCTAAAATTTTCTCCAATTCGTTGACTTCCATATTCACGAAAATACTCAGTCTTGCATTTAATGCAACGATTTGGTCTTTTATTTCGTCCAATCTTGAAGGCGCATCCGCTCTATATTGATAGCTGCTTTCACCTGAATTGGAGCTTAAATTTATATTTTGCTGAAACCCTGTAACTTGAGGAAGTTCAGGTTCTTCATAAATTCCCAATTTCCCCTGCAAAAGAATTCCTCTGATTTCGGCCAAATTATAAGTCGCAAGATTATTTACAAGCTCTTTATTGACGTTAGTTGCCTCATTAAGACATTTATTGCAAAGGATTTGCCCATCGGAAAGCTTGTTCTCTCCTAAAAGCGTATCCATAGACGTTAACGGATTCCCGCATAATGCACAAATGGTACTCATCTGGTTTTATGTTTAATAGTTTTTTAATTAATGCTAAAAATTTTTGCATTAATCCAAATTACGAATTTGCGTTTAAATGAAAAATAATAATTACAATTTTTCAAGCAATTTCTTCTTTTGTATCGAAAATTCTTCTTCAGTTAAAATTCCATTCTCTCTCAGGCCTCCCAATTGTTCCAAAAGAATAAGAACCGATTTTGAAGACTCTTCATCTTTATTTTGAGAGTGAGCTTTACTTCCAAATATAAAAGCATTCACTATTTCTACAAAGTTGACAGCCATCGTTTCATCCACTTTCGCAATTCCGTAAATTTTTTCGTCTGTGGAAACCGAAATCATATTTTGAGGTTGAAGATTAATGAGGCTAATTCTATCATGAGGAATGACTTCCATAAAATCAATTCCGATACCTTTAAATATTATTCTTTTATCTGTTGAAAGAAGAAAGATCGCTTTGTCATCATACATTCCGTCAAGAATGTGAATGATCTTTTCATTTCCATTAAAAAATCTGAAAATGCAGTAATCTCTGATTCTGTCCAAGAAATAATTCTGGATTAATTTTTCTAATTTGATATTGTATATTTTCCATCAGTTATATGAAACATATTTTACCCTAAAAATTCCTCCAAAGAAACCGTTTTCTGTTCTCCAGCTTCAAGGTCTTTATAGGTAACATTTCCGTTTTTAAGTTCTTCTTCTCCTAAAAAGACAAGATTTTTAATTCCTTTCTTTTCGGCGTAAGTAAACTGTTTTCCGATTTTTGCAGCTTCGGGATACATCTCTGCAGAAATTCCTTTTTCTCTTAATTGTCGGATTAATTTTAATGCTTCCAAAGATTCATTAAGACCGAAATTAGCAAATAAATACTCCACTTTTGAAGTTGCTTCTTCAGGGAAAAGTCCAAGTTCTTCCATCACAAGATAAATTCTATCCAAACCGAAAGAAATACCAATTCCCGGAATATTTTTCACTCCGAAAACTTCCGTAAGGTTATCGTATCTTCCACCACCACCGATGGATCCCATTTGAACTTCATCAGCTTTTACCTCAAAAATAGCACCTGTATAATAATCTAAACCTCTTGCCAATGTAATATCAAACACAAGATTCTGAATATCAACACCCAAATTTAAAGATTGAGTAATCACAAATTCTAGTTCTTCAACACCTTTTAAGCCAACTTCATTTCCTACAAATTTTTCTTTTAATTGAAGAAGATTTTCCAAAGCATCATCAGATTGAGTGAACAAGAAATCCAGTTTATCAATAGATTCCTGAGAAATTCCTCTTTCCAGTAATTCTTTTACAACACCATCTTTTCCGATTTTGTCTAATTTATCCAGGGCAACTGTGAAGTCAATTAGTTTATCTGTAATTCCTGCATAATCTGCCAAACCGGAAAGTATTTTTCTATTGTTGATATGAATCGTTACAGAAACACCGAGTTGTGAAAATGATTTTAAATATAACTGAACCAAATCCACTTCCTGCAACAAACTTTCGCTTCCTACAACATCTGCATCACACTGATAAAACTCTCTAAATCTTCCTTTCTGAGGACGATCTGCTCTCCAAACCGGTTGAATTTGGTAACGCTTGAAAGGAAAAGTCAGTTGATTATGATTCATCGCCACGAATCTTGCAAAAGGTACGGTAAGGTCGTAACGAAGGGCTTTATCTGAAATTTGGGCAGTCAGCTTCTGATGACTTTTATTTTCCCAATCTTCCTGATTCACTTTTGAAGTATAATCCCCTGAATTTAAAATCTTAAAAATCAAACGATCTCCTTCTTCTCCGTATTTCCCCGTCAATGTCGAAAGATTTTCAAAGCTAGGAGTTTCCAATGGCTGGAATCCGAATAATTCGAAGTTTTTCTGTAAAGTATTGATAATAAATCTTCTTCTTGCAACCTCCAACGCTGTAAAATCTCTCGTCCCTTTTGCTAAACTTGGTTTCATTTTATAATAGATAAATGATGATTAATATTTATAAGTATTGCAAAAATAGGGAATTGAAAAGACTTTTGCCACTATACAAAAGCCGAAGAAGCAATTTCTCCGACTTTATAAGTATATATAGATCATTTGTATTCTATCAAAATCCTGAATCTTATAATTTTAACCACAAAAGTCACAAAGATTAGCAGATATACTTAAACTCAAATACTTTCTAAAATTTCAAGAATTTCTTCGCCATAATTTTCAATTTTATGCTTTCCAAAACCTTTGATATCACGAAGTTCTTCTTTTCTCGCTGGTTTGTATTTTGCCACAGACATCAATTCTTTGTTGGTTGCGATGAAATAAGAAGGTAAATTTTGTTCCTTCGCTTTTTCCGATCTCCACAGTTTTAAGGCTTCCAATATTTTTTCTTCATCATAATTCAAGGTATCATCTTCAAGAGAATATTTTGTTTCTTTTGAATCTTTCACCGTATTTTTAGTGATTTTTAATTCATCGAAATACAAAACCACAGACCAATAATTTTCATCATTTACAAAAGCTGTTTCTACTTTTACAATGTCGTGCGATTCCAAAAATGCATCCAATGTTTTCTGATCTTCATACAGAAATTCTTCGGGCAATCTTATTTTAAAAATTTTTACATTCATCGTTTTGCGTTTTTGCCTTTATTTACTTCCTAAAAGTACGATTTCATCTACTCGAACTTCCGTAATATATCTTTTTACCCCTTCTTTGTCATCGTAAGACCTGTACGTTAATTTCCCTTCAATGGCAATTTCTTTCCCTTTCGTAACATACTTTTGAAAAATCTCCGCTGTTTTCCCGAATGCAACCAAATTGTGCCATTGTGTTTCCTCAATTTTCTCACCTTTTGCATTGGTGTAATAATCTTTTGTAGCTAAAGATACCGTTGCTTTTGAATTTCCGCCTTCAAAGTTTACAACTTCTACTTCTCGACCTGTATGCCCAATTAAGGACGTTTTATTTCTAAGTGACATAATTAATAAATTTTATGATTAATACTCAGATAAGAGACGCTCACTGTTTTCTCAAATCTCTGTTGCAAAGTTTGCTGAATTGGAAAATTGTAATCGGGAGAAAACTATTTAAATTCATTTGTAGTCGTTTGTAAACGAATTTTATATTAAAAATCAATTAGTTATAAATTAAAAATTTTAAAATTTTTAATCGGTTTTCGGCAAAAAATTTATTTTAAATATCTTACAGTCGTTTGCAAACGGATAATTACGTATCTTTGATTATAATATGAAGAAGACGATTAAAAGAACATTCAGAGTTTCAAAATATGTAATTTATAAAGAAACTTTGGTCGATTATAAAGAACATTTCTGGTCATTTTTGGGAGCTTTTTTTGGGATTGGAATCATCGCGTTTATTCAATCTCATACACTTTCTTCAACTGAAAATATCTTTTTGATCGGTTCTTTCGGAGCTTCAAGTGTGCTGATTTACGGGGCGATTCAAAGTCCGTTGGCTCAACCTCGAAATTTGGTGGGAGGTCATGTTCTTTCGGCACTTGTTGGTGTTACTGTTTACAAAATTGTTCCGGATATTATTTGGCTTTCTGCACCTTTAGCTGTAGCTTTTTCTATTATTTTGATGCAATACACGAAAACTTTACACCCTCCTGGCGGCGCAACTGCATTGATCGCTGTAAGTTCAACAGGGAAAATTCCTGAATTGGGCTATTGGTATGCCATTTCTCCTGTTTTATCCGGCTGCATTATTTTATTAATTGTAGCTTTATTTTTTAATAATATTACCTCACATAGAAGTTATCCGACACATACAAGGTTCAAGAAACTATTGAAGAAAAAACACGAACATACACACAAAATGAAAAAGTAAAAAATTATGAATTGTCTCGAATGTGGCGAAAAAATTATTGGAAGATCCGATAAAAAATTCTGCAATGATGCCTGTAGAAATGCCTATAACAACAAGCAAAATAAAGATTCCAGCAATCTGATGCGGAATGTAAACAATAAACTTCGAAAAAATTACAGGATTCTCGTAGAAATAAATACGGACGGCAAAACGAAAGTTTTAAAATCAAAGCTCGACGGTTTAGGTTTTGATTTTGAATATTTTACCAATTTAAAAGTTTATAAAAACGGTTCTGAATATAAATTCATCTACGATTATGGCTATAAAGTTTTAGAAGATGATTTTATTTTAATAGTAAAAAACCAAGCATAAATAAACACCAAACTTAAATTTATTAACATGAAAGAAGTTGTCCTAATCACAGGAGCGAATGGTCTTATTGCCCATGAACTCTCGAAAAAGCTTGAAAAAGATTTCACTGTCAGATTTTTAACTCGAAAAAAGCAGAATGAAAATCAGTTTGAATGGGACATTAAAGCGCAGACAATCGATGAATCCGCATTTGAAAATATTGAACATGTCATTCATTTGGCGGGAGCGAATATCTCCGAAAAACGATGGACGAATGAAAGAAAAAAAGAATTGATTTCGAGTCGTGTAGATTCTGCAAAATTGATTTTAAATACTTTACGAAAAAAGAATATTAAATTAAAATCTTTCGTTTCAGCATCAGGAATAAATTACTACGGAACAAAAACAACAGATAAAATTTTCAATGAAAAAGATGATCCGGGAAATGATTTTTTAAGTGAAGTTGTCGTCCTTTGGGAAAGAGCTGCAGACGATTTTAAAGAACAGAATTTAGCAGAAAGAGTGGTTAAAATCCGAACTGCAGTTGTACTTTCTGAAAAAGACGGTGCATTGAAAAAGATGATTCCAACTATAAAATTGGGAATAGGGTCACCACTCGGATCGGGAAAACAATACATGCCTTGGATTCACATTAACGATATTTGTTCAATCTACGAATTTGCTTTAAAAAATTCAGCACTGGACGGAGCTTATAATGCAACATCGCCTCAACACACCACAAATGAAAATTTTACTAAAAAAATTGCTGAAGTATTAAAAAAGCCTTTATTTATGCCGAATGTTCAAAGCTTTATTTTAAAGCTGGTTTTTGGTGAATTGGCAAGTGCTTTGCTGGAAGGTTCAAGAGCATCTTCTGATAAAATTCAAAATGCAGGTTTCACATTCGAATTTCCTGATTTAAAAATAGCTTTAGAAGATTTGCTTAAAAATTAATTTAAAATAAAAAACTCAATCAAGATTGTAAAATCTATGCAAAATACAAACGTAAATATTGAAAAAACAGAAATTTTATCAGACAACTGGTACACTTTAAAAAAAGTGACTTTCAATATTCAGAAAAAGGACGGAACGGTAGAACAACAAAGCAGAGAAGCCTATGACAGAGGAAATGGTGCGGTTATTTTGCTTTATAATAAAGATGCGAAGACGGTAATTTTGACGAGACAATTCCGACTTCCTACCTATATTAATGGAAATTCTACCGGAATGTTAATCGAGGCTTGTGCAGGATTACTGGATAATGACAATCCTGAAGAGTGCATCAAAAGGGAAACTGAGGAGGAAACAGGCTATAAAATTTCACATGTAGAGAAGATTTTTGAAGCCTATATGTCGCCTGGTTCGGTGACAGAAATCCTTTACTTTTTTATTGCAGAATACTCTACAGATATGAAAATTACAGATGGTGGCGGATTGGAAGATGAAGGAGAAAATATAGAAGTTTTGGAACTTTCTTTCGAAGAAACATTAAAAATGATTGATTCAGGAGAAATTAAAGATGCAAAAACCATCATGTTGCTTCAACATTTGAGACTGAAAAATATTTTATAAATCCTGAAAACAAGTTAATTTAAATCACACACAATGAAAATACTATATACCATCAGCCTTTCTTTATTTTTGTCTGCTAATATTTTTGGTCAGAAAACTGAAAAATTAAGTCCTAGAGACAAAGCTGTTGTTGAGCATTTTAAAACCGATTATAAAAAGAAAAATTACAAAAAATTTTCAGGGAATATTGTGACAGCTAAAGATAATCAGGTGATGTTTGACAGCAAGATTGCTTTTTATGATAAATCGGATAAAATCACTCAAAACATTCTTAAACAAGGTTTGGTTTACCCTCAACTTTTAACTGATTTTCAGATCGATAAATTCGAAAACGAAGATAATGACAGAACACAGAAAAGATTTGTCCGCCTACAGAAAAACTGGAAAGATTCTTTCGATGTGAATAATATTAAGTTAAGCAACGGAACTGAATTAACTTTTTTAAGTTCAGACCCAAAAGTAAAAAGGTTTAGAATCACATGTAAAGATCCAAAATTCCCAAATAATATCATCTACTATTTTGAATTGACGAATAAAAACGCTGAACAAAATACTTCTTTGGAGGATTTTATTAAGAATTCTAAACTGACGTATATTTATCAGAAAACGGAATAAGTGAAACTAATTTATGTACAATCCCACACGAAGAAACCGGAATATTGGAACCGAAAATCAAGGTTTTGGACAAAATAATAAACTTAAAATTTCAACACCATACGGAACATTAAAATCTTTCTACGAAAGAATAGGAAAACATAAGAAAGAAGCAAGAACAATCAACGGTCATGAATTTTTATTCATTATTGAAGAAACAAGAGAGCATTCTTTTCACTCTTGTTCCGTTGATGATTTAGTTAAAATCATTCAATCTATTCCAAAAGAAGATTATGGAGATTTAAAATTTATTATTCTTCGTCAGCCTAAGCGAAAGGAAGAAATAATTTCATCAGTGTGGGGCAGATTAATTTATAGTTTTGATTTTGATGGAGAATATTTTCCAGCCATCATTTTAGATGCAATTGACCTTGACAAAAAATTAATTTGGCCTAAAAAACAAACAATTGAAGATCAAAAAGAATTTGAAAGACTAAAAGAAGATGGTCATATTTTTGAAGAAAATAAAAGAGATTTTATTGCTGAGTTAAGATTAGAATCTTGCAGAAACACTCAGCTTTACAGAACTTTATTACACGAATTTGGACATTATGTTCATTATTTGGAAGTTGTAGAAAGACCTGAAAATGAAGATGAGGATTACGACGAAAAAGAAGCTCGCGGTGATTTTTATTTTAGTATTCCTAAAGTTGAAAAAGAAAAATTTGCACATAAATACGCAAATCAGTTAAAAAATAGATTGATTGAAGATAGAATTATTCCTTTTGAAAGAATTGATTAAACACTAATATGATAGATATAAGCCATCCAGATTCTGAATTTATATTTCGGGCAGGAGCATTCACAGATAGAATTAAAAATTACTGTAGAAAATATATTTTAGAATCATTCGAAGAGCGAAAAATCACTTTTCAGGATATGAAAATTGAAGCTTTGTTATTGTTGGAATTTTCAGAACTTCATTTCAAAGAAAATCTAAATAGTATTTCTAAGTCGGTAAATGATTTAAACGTAGAAATCGACAAATTAGAAGCTATTAATATAAGTAGCGAAGATGGAAACTGCACTGTTTGCAATACAAAGCTTGAGACTTTCGATACTTTAATTAAAGAAAAAGATTTTAGATTTATAACTATTTGCAAAAAGTGCCCTAATGAGATTTATAACATTTTAAATACTATTGATTGGGCAACCGGAGCTGCATTTATTTAATTTTTCTAAAAACTCAAACAAATATTCCCTACATTTGCCTCGAAAACAGTTCTTTTACATACTTCATCAAACGGAAAAGGTTTTACTTAAGGTAGATTAATAGGGAATCGTGTGAGAATCACGAGCTGTCGCGCAACTGTAAGTAACACACCAAAAGTTTTTGTCCGCGTATATCCACTGTGCAAACGGGAAGGATGACAAAAGCTGTTACAAGTCAGGAGACCTGCCTGTTCCGAATTGACAATGCTCTCGCGGTTTGGAGTTTTTTGGTCAGACAGATGATACTTTTGAACGTATTTTGGTTTAAAATTTTAACTTGATTTAATTTTTTTAAACGTAAAGATTTTTTTATAGCCTCTTATTTTTTAAGGAGCAAAGAATTGCGACTTTGTCGCTGATGAAGTTTATATTTTACATGTCCGCTTCTTAAAATCAATGTATTGATTCTTCTTTGTCCGCTTAAATAATATAGAAAGTTTGATTAAAACTTTGCGTCAAAAAATTTAACATTAAATATTTGAGAATTTTAAGTTTAAAGATATTTTAAGTTAGGCATAGCGCTTAGAACATCTTTGATGTTTCCTTAATAAGTCTTAACCACTTAATTTTTCGTAATGGTTAAAATTTTAATCTTCTAAGGAAAAATTACGTCCTCACTGTATCTCCTCTATTCCACAAAATTTCTTTCTAAGATAGCATTGCGAAGCATCTGAAGAGCTTTTAAAATCATTGTTTAATTTAAAAGTTTTTAAGAAAATGCAAACGCACATTCTTGGCTATCCGCGAATTGGTAGCAACAGAGAACTCAAAAAAGCCTGCGAGCAATATTGGACGGGCAAAATCGAAGCAAACGACCTTTTGGAAGTCGGAAAAACTATCACTCAAAACAACTGGAAACTGCAGCAGGAAGCAGGAATCGACCTTATTCCCTGCAACGATTTTTCGTTTTATGACCAGGTTCTTGACATGACTTTAACGGTTGGAGCAATTCCGGAACGGTATCAGGAAATTGCCTTCAAAAAGTCTGAACTGGATCTTTATTTTGCAATGGCGAGAGGTTTCCAGAAAGATGGATTGGACATCACCGCGATGGAAATGACGAAATGGTTCGATACCAATTACCATTATATCGTCCCTGAATTTCAGAAAAATCAGGAGTTTAAATTATTTTCCAATAAAATCATCAAAGAATTCATCAGCGCAAAACAGGCAGGAATCAATGCAAAACCCGTGATTATCGGTTTGCTGACGTATTTATTATTAGGAAAAGAAAAAGAAGAAGGTTTTGACAAATTAGATTTAGCGCAAAACTTACTTCCAGTTTATATTCAAATTTTAAAAGAACTTGAAAATCACGGTGCGGAATATATTCAGTTTGATGAGCCGTTCTTAGCTTTAGATTTAACTGAAAAAGCGAGAGAAGTCTATCAGTTTATTTATGCCGAAATCAGAAAACAATTCCCGAAATTAAAGTTCATTGTTGCGACTTATTTTGAAGGATTAAAAGACAATTTTTCATTGGCAACTTACCTTCCGATCGATGTTTTGCATATTGATCTGGTTCGTTGTCCTGAACAATTGGATCAGGTTTTAAATACAATTCCAGAAACATTAAGCCTGTCTTTAGGAATTGTTGATGGAAGAAATATCTGGAAAAACGACTTCCAAAAATCATTAAATAGTATTAAAACTGCTGTTGAAAAAATTGGCTCAGAAAGAATTTTTATCGCTCCGTCCTGTTCATTGCTACATTCTCCTTTCGACCTTGACTCCGAGAAAAACGAAGATATTTTATCTCCTGAAATCAAACAATGGCTGGCTTTTGCAAAACAGAAAGTGACTGAAATTGTTAATTTAAAAAAATTATCATCCGAAAATCCGGATTATACAGCTTTACAAGCTTTAGCTGAAAATAAAAAAGCGATTGAAAACCGTAAAATTTCTACATTAATTCACAATCAGGACGTAAAAAACCGTGTTGATGTCATGACTGAAGATGATGCGAAGAGAAATTCTCCATTCAATATCCGAAAAGAAATTCAGCATGATGTTCTTAAGCTTCCTTTGTTTCCTACCACTACGATCGGTTCGTTTCCGCAGACGAAAGAGGTGAGAAATTGGCGCGCAAAATTCAAAAAAGGTGAATTAAATGCCGAACAATATGATACTTTACTGAAAAAGGAAACTGAAAGAACGATTCGTTGGCAGGAAGAAATCCAGATCGATGTGTTGGTTCACGGAGAATTTGAGCGAAACGATATGGTGGAATATTTCGGGGAACAATTGGCTGGGTTTGCGTTTACACAAAACGGTTGGGTTCAAAGTTATGGAAGCCGTTGCGTGAAACCTCCAGTAATTTTCGGAGATGTTCACAGACCGAATCCGATGACGGTTTATTGGTCGGAATACGCGCAATCTTTAACTCAAAAATGGGTAAAAGGAATGTTGACGGGACCTGTAACGATTCTTCAATGGTCTTTTGTGCGTGATGACCAACCTCGTTCAACGACTTGTAAACAGATTGCATTGGCGATTCGTGATGAGGTGAATGATTTGGAAAAAGCGGGAATCAGAATTATTCAGATTGATGAGCCTGCCATTCGTGAAGGTCTTCCATTAAGAAAATCCGACTGGCAAAATTATTTGAAATGGGCAGTTGAAGCCTTTAGAATTTCGGCAAGCGGAGTGGAAGATGCGACGCAAATTCACACGCATATGTGTTATTCTGAATTTAATGACATCATCCAAAATATCGCCGATATGGATGCAGATGTAATTACGATTGAATGCTCCAGAAGTCAGATGGAATTGTTGAATGCTTTTGCAGATTTCAAATATCCGAATGAGATAGGACCGGGAGTTTATGATATTCACTCGCCGAGAGTTCCGTCGAAAGAGGAAATGGTAGAATTGCTGAAAAAAGCACAAGCCGTAATTCCTGTACAGCAACTTTGGGTAAATCCTGATTGTGGTTTGAAAACCCGTCATTGGGATGAAACGGAAAAAGCGTTGATTGCGATGGTGGCGGCTTCGAGGGAAGCGAGTGAAGCATTTTTAAAGGAGGAGAAATTGAAATATTAGATTATGGGAGCTGAAAGGCTCCCATTTTTTAGTTAATAAAATTCATATTATTTGTGATTTTATAAAAAATATTTTAGTTTAGATTCAAAAATCTAATGACTAATTATTTTAACCAAATTTGTGAATTTAGACAAAATCATCCTATAATTTCAAACAATGCTATAAGAACTGACAATCCTATTCTAAACAACGTTAAAAATGCACTTAATAATTTTAAAATAGAACTTGAAAAAAAATATCTAAAATTTGAAGGTATTGATTTAAAAATAGAAGTTTCAAAGGGTGCAGCTAATTTCCCTAATGTAGCTCACGTCTGTCTTCTTCCTCCTAATCAAAAAGTTTCAAATGGAATTTATGTGGCAATTTGTTTTGATAAATCAGGAAAAGGAGCTGTTATTGGATGTGCAGAATCAAAAACTAATCCTAAAGGATTGAATATACAAATCAGAAAACGAGGAAAACATATTCCAGAAATAGATGTCGATGGTGGCAGTTCAAATACTAAATACAACAATGTTTTTGAAAATCCGAAAGATTTTTATTATCAAATAGTAGAAGATTCAGAGTTAGAAAATCATATAGAAAAGTCTTTAAGTTTATGTCTATATAACCTAAAGTTAATCACAGATTCCAAATACTTACAAACAAACGATTACTTAAATTCAACAATTAATGAACACGAAATAGAATATTTTAATATAGAAAATATTAAAGATGATAGAAAAAGAATAGCTGTACAAATTAATGCAAGAAGAGGCCAAAAAAAATTTAGACAAAAACTTCTGGATGCTTATAATAGCAAATGTGCTGTAACAAAATGTGAAATTGTTGAAATGTTAGAAGCGGCGCATATTTATAATTTCAAGGGCTCCGATACAGACAAAATTCCTAATGGTATTTTATTACGTTCCGACATCCATACACTATTTGATTTAGGATTAATTAGCATAAATCCTGAAAACTATTTTCTTAAAGTAAGTCATAAAATTATGACTGATAAATATTATGCTGATTTGAATAATAAAAAGATTAATTTACCACAGAGAATTGAAGACTATCCCAATAAGGCATCACTTCAACATCATTATGAAAATATTTTTAATTAAAACAAATGACCACCGAACAATTCGTAAAAAACTTCTACCAAGAAAAACAACATATTCTCCATTCAAGTTTTGACAATCAATCGGAACATAGAACTCTTGTTTCAACAAAAATTGAAGAATTAAGTCTAAATAAAATTCAAACTGAGAAATTAAAGGAAATAGTTTCTGATCTTTTGACGGATACTTTTTACACTATTTTACTTGGCTTGGATGGAGCTGGAAGTATTGGAGATTCACAGGAAAGCTTTAAAATATTTGATGAAGATGATAATTTAATTTCTGAAAGTGGAGATTTAGAAGGATTAGCCTATGAATATTTTCATGAAAATAAATAATATGAGACTTTTATTCTTTTTACTTTTAATTTCATCATCATTATCTGCTCAGTCAAATAATGATTTACAAAATCAAATAAAACTTAAAAATTATAGTTATTTGGATAGTATTAATATCTATTCAAAAGAATATCCTACTCAACTTATCGAAGGTTCTGGGTTTATTAGAAATCGTTATAATAAAAATATTGGTTCAATTGGTTATTCAACTGAAATAACAAAAAATACAAATGACAAAATAGTTCGTATTTTAAAATCTGAAACTAACCATTATGAGAAGTTTGACGGAAAACCTGAAAAAAGTATTATTAACGAAATTACTATTTATTTTAATGATTCTCAACAACCTGACTTAGCAAAATACATCTCTAAAACTTATATCTACGATTCTTTGGTAACAAGTAAAAACAAATTATTTAATTTAAAAGAAAATAATGATGATAATTCAGATTTTAAAATCGTGAAAATATTATTAGACGAAACAAAAAAATATATTAAATAAAATTTGTTTTCACATTAATAACGAATAACTTACACTTTCTCAATTAAAAACCGTAATTTTGCACCCCGAAATAAGGATCATCCATTATGAAAAAATTAGGCGAATACAGAAAGCTTCTTGAAGTTGATAAAAATGTAACTTTAAAGGAACTGAAAACAATTTACAGGAATACGATGAAAGATACACATCCTGATAAATTTATCAATGACGAAGTGGGAAAGCTGGAAGCAGAAGAAAAAAGTAAATCTGTGATTGAAGCCTATCATTTTTTGGTAAGCATCAATCCTGAAACGCAGGAAAAATATAAAGAAGAATACACAGAAACCATTACAAAATCTAATATTCAGGATTTTTATCTGGAGAAATCTGTTCTTACGGTTCAGCACTTGAACGGAAATATGTACGAATACATCGGTGTACCGAAAAATACGTACATCAAAATGGTAAATTCCGATTCTCCAAGCCGTTTTGCTAGAAGACATATTTATGGAAGTTTTGTCTACAGAAAGTCCGGTGAGGCGATGATGGCAGACTAATTTTGTAATTAAAAATAAATGAAAGCTTTCGATTGATTTCGGAAGCTTTTTTTATGATCAAAGAGTAAAATATTGTTATTCTTCAAATAAAAAATCCTGCCTAAATTTAATTTTAAAAAGAATTAAGATTAGGTTCATTAACATCTTTATGGGAATAAATAATTTTGACATTTAATAGTTACAATAAAAATGAAAAAAACGATCATACTTATTATTTTAGCAGCAAGTCAAAATATTTACAGCCAAAACAAGCTCTTCAAATCTGATAAATTTACAGTTACAGATTCTGTTAAAATAATAGGAATGTATAATGAATGGGACAAACATAAAACTTATGAAAAATATAATTTTTTAATTACTGACAAAAAAGTTATTGATTCTTTAATTGCATCGGTTGAATATGGTGAACGAGGCGAAAATATATCTGGTCGTGATTTTAATATTATTCTTACAAATGGAAATAAAGTAATCGACAGATGGAGTGTGAGTCCTAAATTTAAAAACATTAATATCAAGGGATACAGTCATCAATTCGATATTTCGATTCTGGAGAATCTTTCAAAAAAGTATCATTTCCAATACAAATGGTATAAAATGGAATTCAAAAATGAAAAGGAATTCAATCAATTCAATTCAGAAATAATAAAAGATGAAAAAACTTTATATGTGAATAAACCTATTTTTATTTATGAAGGTTCTTTTGAACTGCAGTTTCCAAAAAATGAAAAATTCATTCACCCCAAAGCTATTTATGATTATTTAAAGCCAGAGGTAGAAAAAATAGTTGGCAGCAAAGAATTCAGTATCTCTTACTCAGCAACCGAATTCAATTTAAAAAACCAGGATCAGTACACAATGACAATCGAAGGACCATTCACCTTATTTAAAAAATTAAAAGATAAAAACAGTAAAAAAGGAAAATGGATTCCTGCAGAGTTTGGAGCTTATATCTACGAAAAAGAATAATCTGGATATAGGAATCTAAACAATTAATTTCGTTCTAAACATATCCAAAAATAAAAAAAGCGCATCATTTCTGATACGCTTTTTCGGTTAATTATAAGTTGTTATTTTAATCTAAATGTTTCGGTGTGAAACCATCATCACTTAGTTCTCTGTGTTCGTAATCGGCTTTCATTTCGGCTTCATAGTCTACTTTATCACCTGCTTTAAACCATTTTCTGAATTTATTAATTGTTGATTCAAAAAG
Source organism: Chryseobacterium sp. MMS23-Vi53 (assembly GCF_047651245.1). Lineage (NCBI taxonomy): Bacteria > Pseudomonadati > Bacteroidota > Flavobacteriia > Flavobacteriales > Weeksellaceae > Chryseobacterium > Chryseobacterium sp. MMS23-Vi53. Next base: position 615,752 of record NZ_CP180265.1, read on the forward strand.
TGAGTAAACTACCGGTACAATAATCAAGGTAAGGAATAGAGACGATGTTAAACCACCGATAACTACCCAAGCCAAACCTTTATTAAACTCGGCTCCTGCACCACTTGCCAACGCAATCGGTAACATACCGAAGATCATCGCAATGGTCGTCATCAAAATCGGACGAAGACGTGCATGGTTGGCCTGTACCAAAGCGTCGTGTGTATTTGCTCCTGCTGCTTTTCTGGCATTTGTAAAGTCCACAATTAGGATCGCATTCTTCGCTACCAAACCAATCAACATGATCATCCCCAACATGGTGAAAATGTTCAATGAATTGGCTGTTAAGGCAAGAATTAACATTACTCCGATCATCGCCAACGGAATAGAGAACAATACCACAAACGGATATACAAAACTATCATACAATGAAACCATTACCAGATAAACCAATACAATAGCCGCTAATAAAGCAATACCTAAAGTACCGAAACCTTCTTCCTGATTCTCCATATCACCACTCCAGATGTAATCTACACCTACAGGTTTATTTTTGTTGTCTTTAAACTGTGCAGCCCATTCATTGGCAACGTCTCCCACAGGTCTACCTACTGCTTTTGCTCTTACTTTTACAGAAGGTGATTTATCTCTACGTTCAAGCAAACTTGGTCCGGAGCCCATATTTACATCAGCAAACTGGCTTAAACGAATTTGTTGTCCTTGAGGATTTGTAAACATTAAGTTTTTAACATCATCAATAGATTGTCTGTTGGCATCTCCGAAACGAATATTGATGTCATATTCATATTCTCCGGCTCTGAATTTCCCGTCTGTATTTCCGTTGAATGCAGTCTGCATCGTCTGTCCTACACTTGAAAGATTTAAACCTAAAGAAGCCATTTTATCTCTGTCGATATTTACCTGAACTTCAGGATTTCCTGTATCTGTCGATAACTCTGCATCCACTGCTCCCGGAACTTTTTTCAGTAATTCTAAAATTCTTGTCGCTTCTTTTACAGCTGTTGCATTATCCGGAGCTGTTACCACCATCTCGATCGGAGCATTTTCAGCACCTAGAATACCGATTGGAGCAGTTTTGAATTCAACTCCTGTAAATTTCTCTTCTAAAAGTCTTTTTATTTTTGCAGCTTTGATGTTTGTACTTTCAGAACGCTCAGATTTATCCGTTAAATTTACCTGAACTTCCGATTGGTAAGTTGTAGCCTGAGCGCCACCAAAACCTGTTGACTGCTGTCCTACTGTCGTGATCAAATCCACAACATCTTTATCGTTTCTTAAAAACTTCTCAACATCTAATGTAAGCTGGTTTGTTTTTTCAACTGTTGCATCTTTAGATAATTCCATCTGAACAAGGAACTGTCCACGGTCGATTGGCGGGAAGAATTCTCCTCCGATGAAACCGAATGCAACCAACATAAATGAAGAAATTAAAACAACGAATGTGATAATAACTGTTGAAATTCTTCTTAAAGTTGTTTTTAAACACCATTCAAGAATTCCTGTAATCCAGTGCGTGAATTTATCAATTAAACCTTCAAACCAAAGGATGAATTTTTCGAAGAAATTTTTTCCCGTTAAATGTTCAAGCTTACCAAATCTTGATGACAACCAAGGAATAATCGTAAATGAAGCCAACAATGAAAGCATTGTTGCAATAACCACCGTGACGCAGAACTGCCCCAAGATGTTCGCTACAAGCCCTGAACTCATCGCAATCGGTAAGAATACCACCACAATTACCAAAGTAATCGCTGCTACCGTAAATCCGATTTCCGAAGCTCCGTCATATGCTGCTCTGATTTTACTTTTACCCATTTCCATGTGACGGTAAATATTTTCCAAAACAACAATCGCGTCATCCACCAGAATACCTACCACAAGCGATAGACCAAGTAAACTCATTAAGTTCAAAGTATACCCCATTAAATTCATCCCGATGAACGTTGCCACCAATGAAGCCGGGATAGAAACCATTACAATAAATGCATTTCTGATACTGTGAAGGAATAATAACATCACAATTGCCACCAAAATAATCGCAAGGAATAAATCGAAGATAACGTGGTTTGCAGATTCTAGGGTAAAGTCTGTTGTATCATTTACAACCTTTACTTTTACACCCTGAGTTTTGTAAGCTGCTTCTACTGTTGCAATTGTTTTCTGAACACTTTCAGATACTGTAACTGCATTTGCATCAGACTGCTTTTTCACCTGCATCAGGATCGTCGGAAACTGATTGAATCTCGCTACTTTTTCTGTATCTTTCTGAGAGTCGAAAACCGTTGCAATATCAGACAAACGAACCTGCGCTCCATTTTTATTGGAAACGACAAGATTGTTCATTTCAGCAACCGACTTATATTTTCCAGATAATCTGATCGTAGATTTTGTTGTTCTTGTTTTCAAACTACCTGTAGGAAAGTCTAGGTTTGATGAAAGAATCGCCTGTTGTACGTCCCCGATTGAAAGTCCGTAACCCTGCAATTTTTTCTCATCAAGATTCACTTGAATTTCTCTTTCCTGTCCACCCACAAGATCAACTTGTGCCACACCATTTACACGAGAGAAAATAGGTTCGATTTTTTTATCTAAAAGGTCATAAAGATCTTTACTGTTCAATTTATCCGACGAAACACTCATCGTGATAATCGGTAAATCATCCAAAGAGAACTTATTTAGAGACGGTGCATCTACATCATCCGGAAGATCTCCCAAAACGGCATTTACCTTTCTCTGAGCATCATTTAAAGCATAATTCACATCTGCTCCATCATTCAACTGAACCATGATTACGGATAAGCTTTCGTATGAAGAAGACTCTACTTTTTTTACGTTTTCCAAAGAACCAACAGCATCCTCAATCTTTCGGGTAACGGAAGTTTCCACCTCTGCAGGCGATGCTCCCGGATACACTGTAGAAATCGTTACCATGTTGGTTTCAAACTTCGGAATCAATTCGTATCCCATGAGCGTATAACTCAGGATACCTCCCAACGTAAGAATCGTAAATAATACGATCACCAACGATGGTCTTTTAATCGATATTTCTGCTAACTTCATAAACCTTCTACTTTATAATGTTCACTTTAGATCCGTTGTCCAGGTTGATCTGTCCGCTTGTTACCACTTGTTCTCCTCCATTCAATCCACTTAAAACCTGAACTTTATCTCCATAAACTTTTCCGATGGTAACTTTAATCAATTTAGCAACACCATTCTGAACAACGAATAACTGCCCTGAACTTACTCCATTTACAAAGGCTTCTGCAGGAACTGTCAACATATTCTGAGTTTCTGCACCATTATTAGTTTTAAATGTTGCTGTTGCGTACATACCAGCTTTTAGATTTCCTCTGTTCTGAACTTCAATTTCAACAGGGAAGTTTAAAGAAGCATCACTTTTAGGAGCGATAAATGTAATTCTCCCTACAAAAGAATCTTCAGGTAAAACATTTACTTTAATCGGAACCTCCTGACCCAGTTGGATTTTTCCAATCTGGCTTTCATCCACTAAAACTGAAAGTTTCAAGCTGTTAATATTAACGATTTCAAACATCGCTGTTCCCGGAGAAACCACAGTTCCCGGCTCAACCATCTTTTTATTGATCGTTCCGCTGATCCCTGCACGAATGCTTGTATCGTTAATTTTAACACCTTGCGCTCTCACTGCTGCTTGAGCGTTCTTCAATTGTAGTCTTGAATTATCTAGTTGCTGTTTGGTTACACCTCCTGTTTTGAATGCGTTTTCGTAACGTTGGTTATCAATCACGGCATTCTGTAAGTTATTCTGCGCCTGAGAAATATCAACCTCGATCGCATCTTTTTTAATTGTTGCTAAAGTCTGCCCTGCAGAAACTCTTGAACCTTCTTTTACCAAAACGCTTACGATACGTCCTGAAATTTCAGAAGACTGATTCATTTCCTGCTTTGGAAGGAAAGTTCCGTTGGCAGAGTAATCTGTATCAATATTTTCTCTTGATACTGTTACAATATTCACATTGATTTTATCTACCTGCTTAGCAACCTCTTTTACCTCCTGCGTCTGTTTTTCTTTGTTGCCGGCAATCTTGTAAGCTGCTAAACCGATCAGGACAGCGGCTACGATGATATATATTAAAGTTCTTTTCATTATAGTTTATTATGGGTTTTGTAATGTGTTTAACTCTCCTTTTGCTTTTATTAATTTAATTTCAGCCTGTTTATAATCTAATAAAGCATTTGCATAGTTCTGTTTAGCCTGCGTTAAAGCATTTTCAGCATCCAAAACTTCTGTAAGTGTAGCCAAACCATACTGGTAGTTGGATTGAGTGTTTTTCTGAACTCTTTCTGCCAAACCTACATTGTCTTTCATACTTTCTATATTGATTAATGCATTTTCCATATTGGTGATTGCATTTTTATAATCTAAGCTTAAACTAAGTTGCGTATTCTGAATATCCTGATCCAAATCCTGAATATCGACTTCCGCTTGATTGATCTTTGCTTTTGTAGCTCCACCCGTAAAAATCGGAATATTTACATTCAAACCAATAGCAGAATAATCGCTCCAAAGCACTCCGTTTTTAAGTCCGTTCGTTAAAGGAAACTTTGCTCCGGTTGCGCCCCATCCGTAGTTGGCTACCAAGTTTACCGTAGGATAAAGATAAGCTTCCGTTGCTTTTTTATTAAAGACCAAAAGTTCTCTGTTTTTATTTAAAACTTTGATTTCCGTGCGGTTGTCAAGGTTAACATTACTGGCAATCAGCTCAGGTTTTGGCTCAATGCTTTTTTCTTCGAGCTCGATATCTGTACTGATTGGAATTCCCATGTAGAACTTCAAAGCATTTTTTGAAAGCTCAACCGAGTTGATTAATGTCTGCTTATTCGAACCGATATTGGTAAGCTGAACATTGGTTCTGTCCAGATCAATCGCTTTAGCCAAACCATTATCCACCAGACTTTTAATTACATTTCTTACTCTTTCGGTATTGGCGTAGCTTGCTTCCACCGTCTTTAAATTTTCTTCCTGTACAAAAACCTGATAGTAAGCTGTTGCAACGTTTTCAATGATTTGTTCGTTAGTTAGCTGAGCATTCAGAATATAAAATTCTCTAGTTGATTTTGCAGCTTTCAGACCTGTAAAAACTCTTTGGTCAAAAATCGCCTGTTGAAGCTGAACAGAAGCTGTAGAGCTCCAAGGCTGTCCCAATTGCGCTCTGATCTTCTCTCCTCCAAACTCCAGTAATGATTCCTGGATAACAGGATTGTAGGTAACACCCGCTGTTGCACTTATCTGTGGCAAAGCTCCGGCTCTAGCTTCATCAATTTTGTATTCGGCTTTTTTGATCTGTAAAGCTGCCTTTTTAGCTTCTGCTTTGTTTTGAAGTGCCTGTTTGATGGCTTCCTGTAAAGAAACCTGCTGTTGCGCAGACACTGATGAAAAACCGAAAATCATAAATGCAGCCGCTATTCCTATTTTTAGCTTTTTTGCAGTTATACGTTTTCTTTTCATAATCTTATACTTCGTTTATTTTTTTAATGTAATTCTTTGTCTTCGGTGTTTTTATTTCTAAAGGACGAATCATTTCTTAAAATACTTTAACAAATATTAATTTTTAAATAAAATATTTAAAATAATTTCCTTTCGTTCCGAAATAATTCGGTCAAACTCTTCTTCGGATATCATTAGATTTTCCATCAGCAAAGGTCTTACCGCACTTGGAAAAACCAATAATGAAATCATATTCAAAACAAACTGAATAGGCTCCATTTTTTCGATGTTTCCTAGTTCCATTTCTTTTTTGATATCTACGTAAAGTTTATTCAATTCATCTTCTTCGATGTCTTTTTGATGACAGTTCCCTTTATTGATCTGTGAAACAATGTAGGTTTCAAGGTATGGATATTGCAGACTTGTCGTTAAGCTATGTTCAATAAACTGTGCCATTTTTTCTTTGAAAGGAAGATCTGAATTCTGAATTACTTTAGATTTTTCCTGTTCTACTTTCTGCGCTTCATTGAAGACAATTTGGATCAAATTATCTCTCGAACGAAAATAATAATTGATAAGCGTTCTGTTTACTCCTGCAGCATCAGCAATCTCCTGCGTTGTAGCATCGAATTTACCCTTCACAAAGAATAAATTCTTTGCTGTCTCTTTGATTAATTCTTGTGTTTGGTCTTTTTTTGCTTGATTTGACATTTTTGTTAAACATATTTGTGCAAATGTAAATCAAAAAACATTTTTGACAAAATTGTTAAACAAAAAAATTAAACAAAATTGTATGACTTGCGTCAGGTTTTGCATAATTCCGTTGTATTACTATTTCTTAATCTTTGATAAACAGGACTATTTTTTATCTTTGCGCAAAAATTAGTAACCGATGCGAAAAATATTGTTTCTCTTCACAGTTTTCTGCTGTGGATTTTTGTTTTCTCAAAACAAAATTTCAAAAAACAATGATTATTATTTTTACGAAAACAAAGGGCAAATCGTAGATCAGGATGGAAAGGAAAACCCTGCAGTAAAATACCTTTTCCACTCTGCAGGCTTGAATGTACAGCTTCGTTCCAATGGATTTTCTTATGATCTTTATGAAACAAAGAAAACGATAAATCCTAATTCCTCAAAGTTTAGAAAAGATGAATCTATTAAAGGACAAACGTACTATCATGATGAATTTAATTATGAAAATCTGTTTCATAGAATTGATATTGAATTAATTAATTCTAATAAAACAGCGAAAATTGTTGCAGAAGGCAAGTCTCCAGATTATGATAATTACTTCAACATTCCCCATAAACCGAAAGGTGTAACGAATGTTTATCGTTATCAAAAAGTTTTGTATAAAAATATTTATCCAAATATTGATTTGGTATTTTTTAAACCTAATGACACTTTAAAACCAATTGAATATAATTTTATCATTAATCCAGGCGGAAAAATTTCAGATATTAAAATGAAATTTAATGGAGTTTCAACTTCTATCAAAGAAGCTAAACTTTTAATGAAAGTTCGCTTTGGAGAGATGTATGAAAATATTCCAAACAGTTGGATTTTAGGAAGCAAAAAGGAAAATATTGATGTTGCTTTTAAAGATTTAGGTGATCAAACTTTTGGATTTAATGCTCCTATTAATTCTTCTGATAAAACTATTGTAATAGATCCGGTTCCAACGAGAATTTGGGGTAGCTATGCCGGTGGTTTTGGAGAAGATTATGGAAAAATAAAAACGGATTCTCAAAGTACAGGATATATTTTTGGTACTACAGCAAGTCCAACAAACATTTCTACTTCAGGAGCTTATCAACAAAATCTCAATGGAGGTTTTGATGCCTTCCTAATGAAAATTACAAAAAATGGACAAAAGTTATGGAGTACTTATTTTGGAACAATAAAAGATGATTCATTTATTGATGTTGTATTTGATGAAAATTTTAATATTTATGCAGGAGGTGAGATTTTAAGACAGGCAACTAACCAAGATGTTGTGCTGGTAAAATTTGACACCAATGGTATGCTTATTTATCAAAAAGATTTTATAGGAAACTCTCCGGAAGATTTCTATACAATTTCATATAACAACAATCAGGTTTTTCTTGGCGGACAAACAATGAGTGCGGATTTTCCAAGTTTAAATGCTCCTCAACCTACTAAACTTAGTCCGAACGGGTATACAGATGGTTTTATTACTACTGTAGATGCTGTAACTGGTAATACTTTACGATCAACATTTTTTGGAGCATCAGATCACTCAACTTCAATTTTTAATATTTTTTCTTCAACAGGTGACCTGGAAGTTATTGGAGCAACACGATCTCCAAATGTTCCGATGATAAATCCTTTTCAGTCTACTTTTGCAGGAGTAACTGATGGATTGTATTTAAAATTTTCAAAAACTACAGGTACTTTGCTTAGGTCCAGCTATTTTGGAAATTCTATTCAGGATTATGTATGGGAAGCGAGAATTGTAAACAATACGTTAATACTTGCAGGAGAATTTCCTGATCTTACAGGCCCCGTCTATGGACCTGCCGGAATTTGGAAAATAGATCTGAATACAAATATTGTGACTAAAACTAATTTACCTTTCCAATATCAGCTTCAACTTACAGCGCATATTGATAATACGGGTAATGTATTTTTTGCAGGATTATGTCATCATCTCCATCAAACAGATATTGCAACACCCAACGCTTACATGGAAGATACCGGACCATACATAAAAACATTTATGATAAAGTATGATTCTAATATTGTAAAACAATGGGGAACTTTTTATGGAGGCAACGGAGGCACACAGCTCGGATATGTTACAAAAGATAATGAGGGTTCTATCTATTTTACAGGTATGTCCAGCAATAATACTACAGGAATTGCTACTCCCGGAACATTTCAACAACAAGGAGGTCATCCCTCAAATGATATGTTTATTGCTAAATTCCAAGATTGTACTTCTTCTGCTGTAGTTTCATCAAACTCTCCGGTCTGCATCAATTCAACCCTTCAATTAAATGCAGCCGGTGGAACAACTTACAATTGGACAGGACCGAATGGATTTACATCAAACCAGCAAAATCCAACAATTCCAAATGCTACAGCAGCAAATGCAGGAACGTATACTTGTCAAGTTACGGGTTCAGGAGCTTGTGATGGAAGTTTTACGGTAAACGTAGTTGTGGGAGACAATGTCGCTCCCGTTCCCAATGCAACAACTCTTCCGGACGTTACAGGAGATTGCCATACCCTTGTTTCAAATATTCCGACAGCAACAGATAATTGTGCCGGAATAATTAATGCAACAACGACAGATCCGCTTTCCTATTCTCTTCCAGGAACTTACATTATTCACTGGATTTTCAATGATGGAAACGGAAATACAGCTACACAAAATCAAAACGTTATTGTTACAGCTCCTGCTCTACCAACAACAACAAATACTCAACAAATATTCTGTAAAACAAACAATCCGAAAATTTCTGACATTCAGATTACAGGACAAAATATAAAATGGTATGATGCTGCGGGAAATATTTTAGCACCGACAACAATTTTGGTTAGCGGACAAACATATTATGCTTCTCAAACTATAAATGGGTGCGAAAGTAATAAAATTTCGATTCAAGTTACCGTAAATGAAACCCCAAAACCTACAGGAAATTTAACGCAAGATTTCTGTGCTTCTGCAAGTCCGACTTTAGCGAATCTCGTAGTGACCGGAACAGCTTTAAAATTTTATGATGCGGCAGGAAATGTACTTCCATTAACAACACTGCTTGTTCATGGTGCAACGTATTTTGTAACACAAACTTTGAATAATTGCGAATCGGAAAAATCAGCAATCGCTGTTACACTCTCAACAAATAATGTTCCTGCTAACGATTATAATACAGTTTTATGTAATAATACAACAGGAAATTCTATGGTTGTGAATTTAACTTCCTATCAAGCAAATCTTATTGCAAATCCAGCTGGTTATACATTTATTTATTCTGATACTGCTGGAAATGTGATTTCGAACCCATCAAATTATACTTTAAATGTTGGTCCGATTGTTATTAATGTAAAAGTTTCTACACCGGATGGTTGTTTTAAAATCGTTAGATTAAGTTTAACATTAAATCCAAAACCAGAATTCAGTCTTCCTGAGAGAATAGATTTTTGTAAAGGAAAAACGATTACACTGGATGCAGGAAGCGGTTATTCAACCTATTTATGGAGTACAGGAGCAACAACTCAATCGATCACGGTTTCTACCCCGGGGAATTATTCTGTAACAGTTACGAATAGTTTTGGCTGCCAGAATACAGACAATATTCAGGTAAGTTATACGGTTTTGCCGGAGATTACGGCTGTTAATATTAGCAATAATTCCGCAACAATTATTCTTTCAGCAACAGGTAGTTTTGAGTATTCACTAGATAATTTTGCCTGGCAGGATTCTAATGTTTTCACGAATTTAAATATTGGAGATTATATCGTTTATGTAAGAACAAAGGGAGGTTGTGTTATTGGCCAAAAACCTTTTTCAATCTTTAATATTCCGAATGCATTTACACCAAACGGAGATGGTTACAACGATAAATGGAAAATTTCAGGACTGGAAAATTATCCAGGTACAGAGGTGAATGTTTATGATAGAAGAGGTCTTCCGGTTTTCAAGGAAGTGATGACGAAAAAACCTCTGGAATGGGACGGAAAACTGAACGGAAGCCCGATCCCGACAGGAAATTACTGGTACACAATAAAAGTTTCCGACGGTAGAGCTTATACGGGTTGGTTACTGATTAAAAATAGAGAATAAACAAAAACGAGCAGAAATTTCTGCTCGTTTTTTATGTTATAATAATTTGATTTTATCTTCTAAAATATCGATAATTTTATCTTTATAAAGTCCGCCAATCGCTTTCTTGAAGTTCTTTTTACTCATCTGAACTTCATCTTTAATTTCTTCCGGAGAAGATTTATCTGAAAGGTGAAGCAATCCGTAATTTTCTTCTAGTTTATTTAAGATTTTTTGCTTGAATTCATCAATGTTTTCGAAGCCTTGAGGTTGAAGAGAAACATCTATTTTACCATCTTCACGAATTTCTTTAATGTAACCCGATTCTTCTGATAAAGGATATAATTTCTTAAAAACATCGGAAGCATAGATCAATCCGATATATTTTTTATTGATTACCACATTCCAGCCTAATTCGCTTTCATTCATCATGATTAAATCTACTTTATCCCCTTTTTGGAAAGGCAGATTCTCATATTGAGGATTTCTTTTAAACTTGGTTGTTCCTGTAATTAAATCTAAAGTTTCATCAATATAAATATGGACTAAATATCTTTTTCCTTCAATAATTTTAGTTTTCTGCTGTTTATAAGGGATAAATAAATCTTTGATGATTCCCCAATCCATAAAAGCTCCACTTGGAAGGCTCTGAACTGCACTCATAACCGCAAACTCTCCTACTTCTGCCAAAGGAATTTCGGTTGTTGCTTTCAGTTTATGATCATCCTGATACACAAAAACCTCCATATCTTCACCAATTTCTTTTTCATCCTGAATGAAAATTTTAGGTAAAAAAGCTTTTTCACCAGATTCGTCTGATAAAATCCATCCTGAATTGTTTTTGTCTGAAATTTGTAAAGTTTGAGTTTTTCCGGGTTGCATGTATGATAAATTAGTCGACAAAGGTACGGAAATTTGAAGATTTCAACCTATTGATATTCTTTTAAATCTTTTTTCAAGGATTCAGTTTCCTGCCAATAGTCTATATTTTCTTCCCTATTATTCGGCTCTCCAAGAGTTTTTATCAGCTTTTTATTTTGATAATAATATCTTGCTTCATTAATTTTTTGAGGAGTTTTAATGTATCCATTTTCATCAACAGCCTGAAATTTCAATAATTTAATATGCTGAAACAAAATCCATAACTTCTCTTCTACTGCTTTCAAAATCTAAAGCATCATACACTATAAAATATTTCTGCTTGTCTACACATTTGGAAAATAACGATTTGGCTAATGTAATCCTATTCTTATCAAAGCTTAAATCTTTCACTAAAATCCCAATCTGTTCCGAAGTAAACATTGCATGACGTCCTTGCTGATTAATAAATGCTATTTTCTTATCATCAAACCATGCGTCTTTCTTCATCGTTGTAAAAAACTGCTGAAAAGTCTGGTTATCCATCACATTTGGGTAATTTAGGCTTCCATTGTTTCCTGAATTTCCGTAAGGATTATTCCAGACATCATTCCAATTATCAAACTCATACGACAGATTTTTCACGGGATAGGAATCCAATAAAAACAGACCTTCATTTGTAAAAAAATCCAGTACCAATCTGCTGTTATTTCTGACATTTAAAGTCGTTCTGTACAACAAATATCCATTATCATAAATAGAAACCGGAATTCTTCCCGAAGGCAAATCGAAAAAACGGAATTTCCCCGAATTATTTGATATAAACTGATCGCCCACTTCTACACTGAAAAACCCCTGCTCAGGAATTCTCAGAAAAACCTCAGAATATCCGTCATTCTGATTCCATTGATAGATCGGCTTTTTATTTCTTGATCCTGTACTATTTGGATTTCTAAATCCCGAATTATTATTATTTTTTGAACCTAAATTTTTATTGGAACTCACATTTCCCATTTCGGTTTTTGAGGCTTCATTTCTTAACAGTTCACCTGCTTTTCCTGCTTCCTGCCCAAAAGAATAAACTGAGATAAGAAACAACACACCCGTCAATATATTTTTCATAAATATTTTTTTAATCTCGATGTCCATTTCTATGCCAAAAAAAGATCATATTAAGCTTCTGATCATTCTCTTTTAAATAAATTTTAAAAAGTTCATTTATCAAAAAAATAATCATAGTTTTATAAAAACATATATATATGTCTCTAAGAAAACCAATCACTTACACTCTTTTTATAGTATCCGGAATAATTTCCTGCTCAAAAACACCAAAAATCAATGATGAATTCAGGGATACTGTAATTTCAAAAATGAATCTTCATAAGGATACGCTGCAGGTTTTTAATCAGTTTTTAGATCATCTGGATTCGAAAAATAAAGCTTTTGGAGATTATTATATCAAAACCCATCGGGATATTCAGGACTCTTGTGACAAAGTTTTAGCCGCTAAATATGAGCCTGAACATTTTGTTTATAATGAACATACCCCGGAAGATTTTGAATATCTGCATAAGATCACAGCACAATCACATAATGATTATTATAAAAAATTAGATATTGATACCAGTAAAATTTATATGATTGAATGGGTTATCAATTCAAGTCCTGATATTAAAAAGTATTTAAATCAAAAATACGGTCTGCAACTCTTTATTCCGGAAGATTATCCTCAAGATGCAGTAAAATAAAATAATCTTCTTTTTTATGAGATTATTTATAATTGCCTTGAATGAAGCACTGCTACCATATTGATAAAACAAAAAAGAGAGACAAAAGTCTCTCTTTTATTATTAAAATGATTGATTTCTAATCAAATATTACATGTGAATAGGTCTTTTTGCTGTAGCATCCAAAGCCGCTTCTTTAATAGCTTCTGCATACGTTGGGTGAGCGTGAGAACTTCTTGCAATATCTTCAGCACTTGCACGGAATTCCATTGCAATTACTCCTTCTGCAATCAAATCGGCAGCCCTTGCTCCTACAATGTGCATTCCTAAAACTTCATCCGTTTTTTCGTCTGTGATAATTTTAACCAAACCATCAACATCACCACTCGCACGGCTTCTTCCTAAGGCTCTCATTGGGAAAGATCCTACTTTATAAGCAACACCTTCTTCCTTCAATTGCTCTTCAGTTTTACCAACTCCGGCAACTTCCGGCCAAGTGTAAACAACACCAGGAATCAGGTTATAGTTAACGTGAGGTTTTTGTCCAGCCAACGTTTCAGCAACGAAAACTCCTTCTTCTTCAGCTTTATGAGCCAACATTGCCCCTTTAATAACATCCCCGATTGCGTAGATGTTTGCAACGTTTGTCTGTAAGTGATCGTTTGTTTTTACTCTTCCTCTTTCGTCTAGCTCAACACCAGCTTTCTCCAGTCCTAGTCCGTCTGTGTAAGGTTTTCTCCCTACAGAAACTAAACAGTAATCTCCTTCAACAACTACCTCTTCTCCTTTTTTATCTTTAGCCGTAATTTTTACCGTATCTCCATTTCTTTCCACTGCAGAAACCGCTGTAGAAAGCATGAACTTCATTCCTTGTTTTTTAAGAACTTTAGTTAATTCCTTACTTAAAGCTCCATCCATCGTAGGAATAATTTTATCCATGAACTCAACCACAGTTACCTGAGCGCCTAATCTTAAATAAACAGAACCTAATTCAAGACCGATAACTCCCCCACCGATAACTACTAGATGCTTAGGAATTTCCTTAAGATTTAAAGCTTCTGTAGAAGTAATCACTCTTTCTTTATCTAAAGTAATGAAAGGTAAAGAAGATGGTTTAGAACCCGTTGCAATGATTGTATATTTAGAATCGATCGTTTCAGTAGAACCGTCGTTTTTCGTTACTTTGATCTGAGTAGCAGATTCGAAGCTTCCAACGCCTTCAAAAACAGTGATTTTGTTTTTGTTCATCAGGTAATTGATTCCGTCTGTATTTTGTTTTACCACCTCATTTTTACGCTCGATCATTCTTGCGATATCAGCCTGCGGCTCATTGATAATGATTCCGTGACCTGCAAAATTGTGTTTCGCGTTCTCAAAATGCTCAGAGCTGTCTAGAAGTGCTTTTGACGGAATACATCCTACATTCAGACAAGTTCCTCCCAAAGTTGGATATTTTTCGATAATTGCTGTTGTGAAACCTAATTGTGCAGCACGAATTGCAGCAACATAACCACCAGGACCAGAACCGATTACGGTAACATCGAATTGACTCATGTTATTATATGAATTTGTTTATTATTATCTCTTTAATTCTTACAAATTTAACGATTAATTACCACGTGAGAAAGTGAGATTTGTCAAATTTTCAAAGTTGGAGGATGAGTGATGGAAGTTTAAAGTATTGCGTATATTTTTTGAAAGCAATCGCTATATATGGTCTTCTAGCATCTAGCCTCCAGCACGTCTACAAATCTAAATTCAATTTCCCTTCTCCAAATTCTATCTTATCTTCAAAATAAGAACCTCCATAAACATACCATTCAAGGCTTTCCAAAAATTCCACTGCGTTTTCAGGAGTAATGTTCGGACGGTCTTTTTTAGTGACAATTCCTTTGTACCATCTGTCTGATTGAGGATTTTCAGACTTCATAAAATAATAAATCCAAATTCTCTGACAAAGTTTGCACTGTTGAATCGCAACTTTTGCGTCTCTTCCGTTGGTGTGATCTATTCCTATTTCTGAAGTTCTGTACTCAGTATAAGTTGAAGTAGGTTTTTCGCAGGCGCATCCAATTTTTGGGATTTTATTCATTTCTGAAACTGATTTTAGATAAAAATTAAAGGCATCAAAAGTAAGAAATATTATTTCATCAAATCCAATAAAACCTTTTCATATTTATCTAAAATAATATTCTTTGAAAAGCGGGATTTTATAGAATTTTTTATAGAATCTTTATCATAACTTCCATGAAGAATTCTCATGATAATCTGTGAAAAATCTTCGTGGTTTTCTATGTCTGAAATTTCGCCGTTGGTATTATCCTGAATAATTTCGTTGATTCCTCCAGGACAGTTATTGGCCAAAGAATACGTTCCGCATGCTCCGGCTTCCAGTAAAACATTCGGAAAACCTTCATATCTTGAAGAAAGAATAAACAGATCCGCATACTTCAAAAACTGATACGGATTTTCCTGTCTTCCATGAAAAATAACATTTTCCAGTCCTAAAAAATCTTTCATTTGATGTAAAACTTCCCGATCCTGTCCGTCACCTAAAATATGAAGTAGAATATTTTCATTTTTAAGTCTTGAAAAAACTTTGAGCAAATTATCAAACCCTTTTCTTGCCGATAAATTTCCGATGGCTACAACGTTCTTATAGTTGTACTTATAACATTCAGGTTTGGAAGAAACGGCTAATTTCTGGTCAATAAAATCAAAATCTACAGGATTATTGATTTTAATAATTTTATTGGATTTTATCTTGAAATTGCCTGTGAGATCGTTCATCATATCATCGCTTTGTGCAATGATCTTATCATAATTATTATAGAAATTATAGAAAAATTTTATCTCTTTTCTTGTAACGTGCTGTGTAACAACATTAGTTTCTCTCGCAATAAATTTCGTTTTTGGAAATAGCTTTATAAAGAGTGATAAATAAGCGTTTACCTCCCCAAAACCGGAAAAAACAATATCTGGTTTTCTACGGTAAATTTCCCTTAAAATTGGTTTTAAAGAATGTCGGATTCTTTCAGTATCTACGTCGATTATTTCAACATCATCTTTTAAAATTTTAAGGTAGCCACCTTTTTTACGTAAAAGCAAAATCTTGGGTTCAAATCGATCTCGAGAGAGGTGATTCGCAATGGTGGTAACAATCCTTTCTGCGCCTCCGGTTTCCAAATCCGGCAGAATAAAAATTACAGAAATCTTTTTCATCACTGTAAAATTAGTAAAAAGTTTTGGTAACGTTTAATCCCAACTCGTAATTAATGATTTTTAACTTAAAATTTAAATTATCTTTAAAATTTTCTATCATCCAAGTTTGTCATAGAAATGGGAATGACAAGCTAAACGTTAAAATTCTTACTCATTTTAAATAAAAAAGAAACTCTTTTGGGAAAGAATTTCTTTTAATATCATTTCGTTATCGTTTAAAATCATTTAATTGGCAACATCGCTGATGAATTTTATTCTCAACATTCTTACTTCTTCATCTGAAAGTTCGTCTCCGAATTCATCTAATAGAACTTTCATGCTGTCACTTTCAGATTCCGTCATGAATTCCATAAAACCATCTACAATATCTTCATCAAAATTGTCTTCGATATAATAATCAATATTCAACTTAGTTCCTTGATAAACAATACTTTCCATTTCCTTCAACAGTTCATCCATTGAAAGATTTTTGGCTCTTGCAATATCTTCAAGATCGATCTTTTTATCGGTACTTTGGATGATGAAAACTTTATGGCTGGATTTGTTCGCAACCTGTTTCAGCACCATATCCTGAGTACGTTCGATGTTATTCTCCTCTACATATTTGCTGATGAAATCTGCGAATTCTTTACCGAATTTTTTAGCTTTTCCTTCGCCAACTCCATAAATTTTCGCAATTTCTTCAACAGTAATCGGATACTGAACTGTCATATCCTCCAAACTAGGCTCCATGAAAACTGTGTAAGGCGGAATTCCATGTTTTTTTGCTACTTTTTTTTGTAAATCTTTCAGCAAAGTAAAGAGATTTTGATCCAAACCACCCGCAGACTGTTGCTGAATCTGATCGCTTTCTGCTTTGGTTTGACTCAAATCAAATTCTCGATCTTCAGCAATTAAGAAAGAATGTTCTAGTTTTCCTTCTAAAACCAATTTTCCTCTTTCAGCAATCTTTAAAACTCCATACGTTTCAATGTCTTTTTGCAAGAAATTCTGAACCGTTGCCTGTCTCAAAATGGTTTTCCAGTGGTTGTCTTTTTCCTCTTTTCCGAAACCGAAATAGGAAGCCTGCTCTAGTTTATAAGACTTCGTTACTGCAGTTTCTTTACCTACAATCACAGAAATTAAATCTTTGGATTTAAATTTTTCACCTGTTTCATTGATTAATTCAAGGACTTTTTTTAAATCATCCGTTGCATCTTTCAGTTTTGGCGGGTTTGAGGAATTATCACACATTTTTGCTCCATCACCGTGGATCGGATCGAAATTTTCGCCAAAATAATACAGAATATATTGTCTTCTGCTCATGGAAGTTTCGGCATAACCAACAACTTCATTCAACAACTGCAATCCGATTTCTCTTTCAGAAACAGGTTTTTGAGCTAAGAATTTCTCCAGCTTTTCAATATCTTTCGGATCATAGAACGCCAAACAATGACCTTCTCCTCCATCTCGACCTGCACGACCGGTTTCCTGATAATAACTTTCTAAAGATTTTGGAAAATCATAGTGAATCACAAATCGTACATCCGGCTTGTCGATTCCCATTCCAAATGCAATCGTTGCGACAATTACATCAACCTCTTCCATCAGAAATTTATCCTGATTTGCCACTCTCACTTTTTGGTCAAGGCCTGCGTGATAAGGCAAAGCATTAATTCCGTTTACCTGCAAAAGCTGTGCAAATTCTTCAACCTTTCTACGGCTTAAACAGTAAACAATTCCCGATTTTCCTTTGTGTTGATTGATAAATTTCACAATCTCTCTATCAACATTTACTTTTGGCTGTACTTCATAATAAAGATTGGGCCTGTTGAAACTTTCCTTGAAAACCATTGCACTGCTCATTCCCAAAGTTTTTTGGATATCATCCTGCACTTTCGGTGTTGCAGTCGCCGTTAAAGCAATCACTGGAACATCCGCAATTTTATCTATAATTGATTTTAAATTTCTGTATTCCGGTCGGAAATCGTGCCCCCATTCCGAAATACAGTGCGCCTCGTCGATAGCAAAGAAAGAAATCTTTACATCTTTTAAAAACTCTAAATAATCTTCCTTAATTAAGGATTCCGGAGCCACATACAGAAGTTTTGTCTTGCCACTTGTGATGTCATCAAAAACCTGTTTGGTCTGTGTCTTATTTAATGATGAATTTAAAACGTGTGCTACTCCGTCATCAGATGAAAGTCCGTTTACCGCGTCCACCTGATTTTTCATTAACGCTATTAATGGCGAAACTACTATTGCCGTACCCTCCGAAATAAGTGCCGGAAGCTGATAACATAAGGATTTTCCTCCTCCAGTAGGCATCAACACAAATATATCCTTCCCATTCAACAGGTTTTCTATAATTTGTTCTTGTTGTCCTTTAAAAGTAGAAAACCCGAAATATTTTTTCAATTCGCCTGATAAATTGGCTTTTTTTGCGCTCATCTAATTTTCTATTGCTAAATTTGCATTTAACCCAAAGTTATGAATTTTTCGCTTAAAATAAAAGTGAACGAATTTATTAAAAATAAAATTTATATTAAATATCCTTTTTAAAATATAACATTTTTTAAGAGATTTTTTATATACCTATCAGCGTAAAATGGAAAAAAGCAACATCATTTCAATAGCGAAAAGCACTTTAGAAATAGAAATTTCGGAACTTGAAAAACTTAAAAACAGACTCGATGAAGATTTTGCAAAAGCAGTCGAAATTATTCATTCTGCAAAAGGAAAGTTAATTGTTGTAGGAATTGGAAAGTCTGCACATGTTGGAAATAAGATCGTTGCAACGTTGAATTCGACAGGGACTCCTTCTCAATTCCTACATGCTTCGGAAGCCATTCATGGAGATTTAGGAGTTATTCAAAAACAGGATGTCGTTTTATGCATCTCAAATTCAGGGAATTCTCCTGAAATTGTAAACCTTGTTCCTTATCTGAAAGATTATTCTTCTGCTTTAATTGGAATGACCGGAAATAAATCAAGCAAACTGGCAGAATTTTCCGAAATTATTCTAGATACTCATGTTGATATGGAAGCCTGTCCAAACAAACTGGCTCCAACAAGTTCAACAACGTTACAAATGGCTCTGGGAGATGCTTTGGCGATTGCATTAATGGAAATGAATGATTTTCAAGCGAATGATTTTGCTAAATTCCATCCGGGTGGAAGTTTAGGGAAAAATTTAATTTCCAAAGTGGATGATTTTCTTTCTTCACAAAAACCACAAGTAACAGAAAACGAAACCGTTAAAGATGTTATTATTTCCATCAGCAGTTCACGACACGGAATCACGGTTGTAACGAATGACAATGAAATTATTGGCGTCATCACCGACGGAGATTTAAGAAGGATGCTTTTAAAAGGTGATGATATTTCTAAAGTTTTGGCGAAAGATATTATGTCTTTAAACCCAAAATCGATCGAAAGAACAGCTTTGGCAAAAGAAGCCATGAAAATTTTAAAGGAAAACAACATCGGACAGCTAATCGTAACCGAAAACGGAAAGTATTTCGGAATTATAGATCTTCATAAGTTGTTGGATGAAGGAATAAATTAAGCTGGAAGTCTTGAAACTGGAGGCTGGAAGTTTATTTTTGAACCGTTTAATTGCACGTGAAAACTCGTAATTAAAAACAAAAATAATTACAATATTTTAAACTTACATCTTCCATCGCCCAACTTCCTACATTACTGAAACTTTTTTCATAAATTTGAAGCCGTAAAAAAATATTATTCTGTGAGCGAAGCTAAAGACATGTCCTTCCTTGGACATATTGGAGAACTAAGAGGTCATCTTGTACGCTCGATTCTTGCTATTATTGTTGCGGCGGTGATTGTCGGCTTTAATATCAACTGGATCATGGATCACATCTTTTTTGGTCCTACGAGAAATGATTTTCCTACTTTTAAAATTGTAAATCACTTTTCCAGAATGATTTTAGGAGAAGACAGCATTCACCTTCCCAAAGATTTTCCGGTTCGTGCGAGTAAATTGTATCAGCAATTTAATGTGATGATGGCGGTTTCTATTTTTGGTGGGATTGTGGGGGCTTTTCCTTATATTGTCTGGGAACTTTGGAGATTTATTAGTCCGGCTTTGCATCCAAAAGAGAGAAAAAATTCAATATTTATTATTAATTCGGTTTGGATTTTATTCATAACTGGAGTTTTATGCGGATATTTTTTAATTCTTCCCTTTGCGATCAATTTTGGGGTTATATTTAAAATCTCAGATATCATTGTACCGCTTTATGATTTGAGCGATTATACGACTTTGTTTTTGCAGGTAATTTTGGGGATGGGGGTAATTTTTCTTTTCCCGGTACTTATTTATTTCCTTACCTCAATCGGGATTTTAACGCCAATATTTATGAGAACATACCGTCGTCATGCGATTGTTTTGATTATGGTTGTTGCCGCAATCATCACTCCGGCAGATGTTTTAAGTATGTTGATGGCAGCCTTCCCATTGGTTTTATTATATGAATTCAGTATTTTGATGTGTGCTTATACTTATAAAAAAGTACAGAAAGCAGCAGAAAATTTACCGGCAGTTCAGAAGTAACTTTTATCTAAAATTTTAATTAAAAATATATTCCCGTAGAATTTTTTCTGCGGGATTTTTTATAGTCATTACGAACAATTAATCAGCTAAAAACCATCAACCATCAACTATTTAGAAGCTATTTCCCGCTTTCCGCTGTATCTTTTGGGTTACGTTCTCCACTTCGTTCCGAGCGCAACCCAAAAGGATGTCGCTGCAATCGGGGCTAGTAACTTGCGAACGTGAAAAAGTGAACGGTAAACTTTGGCATCTAAAAAATTAACAAGCAAAGCGAATTGACTATTCACATTCTAACCGCCCCGGCAAAGGAGAGGAATTTAGATATTGTAACAAAATCTCAATTCTCTCGTCTAATGAAATAGATGTAATAATTTATACTTTCTAAATTTTACAATCAATTAATTTTTTATTTTTGGTAGATTAATTTTAATTCAAATGAAAAAGCTGTCGTATACACTTTTATTTGCATCAGGACTTGTTTTCGGACAGTTCTTCGAAAAAGATAAAGTTTTTACAAAACAAGATACTCTGAAAGGTTCCAATACAGAATTCCGAAATTTTTGGGATGTAAAAAAATACGACCTGTCCGTAGAACCTGATTTTGCACAGAAAAGTATTAAGGGAAACAATAAAATCAGTTTCGAGATCATAAAAGATGTTACAAATCCGACTTTCCAGATCGATTTGCAGCAACCGATGAAAGCTGATAAAGTGGAAGCGAGTTTCCCAATTGCAGAATATAAGCAGGACGGTGACTTTATCTGGATCAAAAGCAATAAAAGCTTCAAAAAAGGCGAAAAATATACTATCGATGTTACTTATTCCGGAAATCCGACGATTGCAAAACGTGCACCGTGGGACGGAGGCTGGGTTTTTACGACCGACGAAAAAGGAAATCCATGGATGAGCGTTGCCGATGAAGGAATCGGAGTTTCGCTATGGCTGCCAACAAAAGATATTTGGAGCGATGAACCAGATAATGGAATCGTCATGAAAATTATTACACCAAAAGATTTAGTGGGAGTTGGAAACGGAAGGCTTATTGATAAAAAGCCTCAAGGTGATAAGACGATATACACTTGGGAAGTTAAAAATCCAATTAATGGCTACTCTATTATTCCTAATATCGGAAAATATGTGAATTTTAAAGACACTTTTAATGGAGAAAAAGGAAAACTGGATCTTGATTATTGGGTGATCGATTATAATTTAGACAAAGCAAAAAAACAGTTCCAACAAGTAAAACCGATGCTTTCAGCATTTGAATATTGGTTTGGACCTTATCCTTTCTACGAAGATTCTTATAAGCTGGTTGATTCGCCTTATTTAGGAATGGAACATCAGAGCAATGTTGCTTACGGAAACGGATATCAGAATGGATATCTTGGAAGAGATCTTTCCGGGACAGGTGTAGGATTAAATTGGGATTTTATCATCATCCACGAAAGTGGTCATGAGTGGTTTGCGAATAATATCACAGCCAAAGATCAGGCCGATATGTGGATTCATGAGAGTTTTACCAATTATTCTGAGGTATTATTTACCGAAAAATATATGGATAAAAAATCTGCTGATCAATACGCTGTAGGAATTAGATCTGGTATTGAAAATGACGTTCCAATTATCGGAAAATATGGTGTGAGAAATGAAGGAAGCGGCGATATGTATCCGAAAGGAGCAAGTATGCTTCATACGATTCGCCAGGTCATTAATAATGATGATAAATTCAGACAGATCTTAAGAGGTTTGAATAAAGATTTTTATCATCAGACGGTTACTACACAACAAATTGAAGATTATATTTCCAAGAAATCGGGAGTTGATTTTTCAACAGTTTTCAATCAATATTTAAGATCGACAAAAGTACCAACACTTGAATATTCTCAAAAAGGAGAAGAGCTTAAATTTAGATACACAGACATTGTAAAAAATCTTAAGCTTCCGATTAGAATTGATGGTGAGCAAACGATAAATCCAACCGAACAATGGCAGACGATAAAGCTGAAGAAAGGAACTCCGGTGAATTTTAATCAGAATTATTATGTTCATTACAAAAAAGTGCAATAGTTTATTGTCAAAATAAAATCTGGGACAGAATCATCTTAATATGGTTCTGTCTTTTTTATTTAATTGACAGCAAAACACTATATGAAACGCATTTATGATTATATTCTGAAAAATTTAAGAAAAGTTTAATAAAATCTGCGTAACAAAATCGTTTTTTCAACAACTACTTAATTATAATTTGAACTCAATGAAAAAAATAGCACTAAGTTTAGGAGTCTTAACTGCCTTTTTAGTTAATGCTCAATCCATCAAAACCACCATCGATCTTGTGAATGTAAAAGATGACAAAGTGGCTGTAACGATGGAATTCCCAAAAATGAAATCCGGCGACGTGAAATTTCATTTTCCAAAAACTGTTCCCGGAACGTATTCTGTAGACGACTACGGAAGATTTGTAGAAGGCATCAAGTTTTTAGATAATAAAGGAAAAGAAATCGCTTTTACGAAAGTAAATGACAATACCTATTCGTTAAAAAACGCTCAGAATTTAAGCAAAATTACATACCTCGTGAATGACAGTTTTGATGACGAACTGGATGATTCTAAACATAAAGCTGTGTTTTCGCCTTCAGGAACAGATATTGAAGCGGGAAAAATTTATTTAATCAATACTCATGGATTCATAGGATATATCGACAATATGCAGGATGTTCCGTATCAGCTTGTCATCCAAAAACCTACAGATTTCTACGGAACGACAGCTTTGGTTGACCAAGATAAATCTGAATCGACAGATACTTTTACACTGGCCAATTATGCTAAAGTAACCGATTCGCCCCTGATGTACACAAAACCGGATTACATCACATTCAACGCAGGAGGAATGGATTTGGTTTTGGGAGTTTATTCTCCGACAGGAAAGTATAAAGCTGCAGATTTTAAAGAAAACTTAGAAAAAATGGTGGGGGCTCAAAAGAAATTTTTGGGTGACATGAATACCAATAAAAAATATGCGATCATGTTGTATCTTTCCGGGGGAGACGGACCGCAAATTAAAGGTTTCGGAGCTTTGGAACACCACGAATCGACAAGTGTTGTTTTGCCTGAAATGATGCCGAAAGACGCCATCGACAAGACAATTACAGATGTTGTTTCGCACGAATTTTTCCACACGGTGAATCCTTTGAAAACACATTCTGAGGAGATTCATTATTTCGATTATGCAGACCCGAAAATGTCTCAGCATCTTTGGATGTATGAAGGTGGAACTGAATACTTTGCCAATTTATTCCAGATCCAGGAAGGATTGATTACGAAGGATGAATTCCTGCAGAGAATTACAGAAAAAATCACCAATTCCAAGAATTATAACGATACAATGCCGTTCACGGTAATGAGTAAAAATGTTCTTAAGGATGAATATAAAGATCAGTACAGAAACGTTTATGAAAAAGGAGCGCTTCTGGCAATGTGTCTTGATATTGAACTGAGAAAACTGTCGAACGGTGAAATGGGTTACCGCGATATGATCAGAAAACTGTCTCAAAGATTCGGTGAAAACAAACCATTTAAAGATGACAAACTGATCGACGAATTGGTGACCGTTACAGGATACCCTCAGGTAAAAGATTTCTATAACAAATATATTGCAGGAGATCAGCCAACGCCTTATGCACAATACCTGAACATGGTAGGTGTAGAAACTAAAAAACAGGAAACACCTCCGATTTTCTGGTTTATTAAAGACCCGCAACAGACGGGTTATGACCAAAAAGACAATGCATTTGTTTTTGATGAAAATTCCGCTTTATCACCATTCTCAAAGAGCATCGGGTTTAAAATTACTGATAAAATTGTGGCTTTAGATGGGAAAACGCTGAATATTCAAAATATTCAGGAGTTTGTAAATTATGCTAAAACTGTTAAGGAAGGTCAAAATGTAACTGTAACTGTTCTAAGAAAGAATGGCGACAAAACCGATAAAATAGATCTTAAAGGAAAAGCTATTTTGGATAAAATGAGTGTAGAATCTCTTCAGTTTAAGGCAAATCCGACTCCGGCAGAACAAAAATTACAGGATCAGTGGTTGACAGGAAAAAAGTAGTTTTTAATGAAAAATTAATAATTGAGCGGGGAATTTTTCTCCGCTTTTTTCGTCATTGCGAGGAACGTAGTAACGAAGCAATCTCAATAAATATGGATTAAATTATTCAGTATCTACCATCTGGTTTGTCATTCCGTAGGAATTCAAGCTGCTTTTTTAAATTAAACCTTTACAAAATATGCCTAGATTTCTACGGAATGACAAACTACATGGGTTAATTAATGTCGGAAATTTTAAGTTTTTTTAATTGTAATTCTAAAAGTCGTCCCTTTTCCTACCTCTGTTTGTGCAATTTTGATATCCCCATTGTGATATTCCTGAACTACCCTTTTTGCCAAAGATAATCCCAATCCCCAACCTCTTTTCTTTGTTGAATATCCCGGTTTAAAAGCATTTCTCGCTTGCTGTTTTGTCATTCCGCTTCCGGTATCCTGAACTTCTACCACGATATTTTTATTTCTTTCAAAGACAGACATAGCAATCGAACCTTCTCCTTTCATAGCATCCACAGCGTTCTTAACCAAATTTTCGATCACCCAGCTCATCAGAATTTTGTTGTGTGGAACTGAAATATTATAATTCGGAAGGTGTAATCCAAAATTTATTTTTCGCGAAATCCTTGTCTTTAAATAATCATAATTCTCCTGAATCGTGGCTTCAAAGTCTGTATCATTCAACTCGGGAATAGAACCTATTTTTGAAAATCTTTCAGAAATGGTTCGCAGTCTTTCAATGTCTTTTTCAATTTCGTGAACACCTTCAGAATCGGGAGTATCTAGCTTCATAATTTCCATCCAGCCGATCATTGAGGAAAGCGGAGTTCCAATTTGATGTGCAGTTTCTTTCGCCAAACCAGCCCAAAGATACCCTTCATCAGTTTTTTTAATTGTTCTGAAAAACCAAAATGAAAAGCCAAAATAAGAAAGAATAAAAAGTCCTAAAATATAGGGTGAATACCGTAAATTATTCAACATTTCAGAGTTATCATAGTAAACAATTTGCTTGTTTCCTTTTACGATTTCAATCTCAATTGGAGAATAGCTTTTTGCCATTTTTTGAGCTAAAGCTTTTATTTTTTCTGGATTATTTTCAATATCTTGAGGAATATTTTTGTGCTCGATAATTTGATCATCTTTATCTAGAATAATCACCGGAATTGTTGTATTAGAACTATAAATTTGAAGAAGCAATCCCTGAATTTCAAGGCTTGGAGTTTGTATTTCCTGTTGAAATTTCAAAGCACTTACCAAAATATCAACCCTCTTCACTTCCTCTCTACGAAGGAAATTAATCACCATAGTGGAAGCAATAACGATGGTTAAAACAACAATCGTCATTAAGGTAAAAATAATCCAGTTATTAAATCTTGCAAAAATGGATTTTCTCAAAGTAATTTATTTTAAAACGTTCAGGATTTTCTGCAATTCTGCGCTTCCGCTTCCTTCGTAATTGTTGATGATAATTGAAAAAACATACTTTTTCCCATCTTTTGAAGTGTGATATCCTGCAAAAGATTTCGTGTCGCTCATCGTTCCGCTTTTCATTTTCATACCGTTATCCTGTGTCGGAAAACCATCGTAATAAGACTCAAACCACGGTTGTTTTTTAGCATACAATAAAGCCTGAACTTCAGCTTTTGCCGCAACGTAATTCTGTGGTGAAAGTCCGCTTCCATCAGCAAAATTAATCATATTCGGATTTATTCCTTTTGATTTCCAAAATTCCTTTAAATAAGCCACTCCACTTTTAAAACTTGGGTTTCCTTTTTTCTCTTTTCCAAGTGTTTTAATTAAAGTTTCACCATAAAGATTGATACTTTTTCTTAAAAACCAATAAATAATTTTATCTAAAGTCGGCGATTGATACGTAAAAATTACATTACTTTTCGGAACTTCCAATGCTTTTTTCCCTTCGATTTCAAGCTGGGAATTGGTCACAACTTTTCCTGAAAAATCAATTCCAGAGTCTTTTAACCATTGTTTTACTTCAACTCCTAATTGCAATGGAGGATTGGGTGTAGAGCCTGAAACCGTAACTGTTTTTGAAGGTAAAGTCCCGTTAATTAAGGCAACATTTGAATGTGGTGCAGTGAAAATCAAACTTTGATCTGAGTTTCCTCCAACTTTTAAATCATTCAGCCAGTTTACGCCTTCCAACGGATAAGAAAAACTTTTAAATTCGCTTCCATTAATATTGATATCAAACTGATTTTCACGCCAATTGACTCCCCAAACTCCTGCTCCGTAATAATTTCCTAAATCATTCCAAGGCCAACCTCCGGGAATTGTCTGGTGATCGAAATAAGAATCATCAACAACCAAATCACCTGAAATTTTTTTAATTCCGGATTTTTTTATGCTTTCAATTAATTTTTGTTTAAAATTTTCAGGTTTGTAGGAATCATATCTCCAGCTTCCCAACGTTGGATCGCCATTTGAACTGATGAAAAGATTTCCGTTCAAAGTTCCCTCAGAAATATTTCCTGAATAACTTGAAGATGTTGTGTATGTATAATTTTTGCCTAAAACCTCCAAAGCCGCACCTGCCGTAAATATCTTTTGAGTAGAAGCCGTAGAAAGCCCCTTATTTCCCTGATATTCATAAATAAAATTTCCGTTTTCGTCGGAAACATAGAACGATAAATTTGAAGAAATAGCTCCCGAAGAATTCATAAGACCTTTCGTAGCTGCATCCAGTTTTTCAGATATATTTTGAGCAAAAATAATTTGCGTTGTTAAAGTAAGAACTGCAAATGTGTTTTTCATTGCGTTTTTTGTTTTTCTACACTCATATTGTCATTCTGAGAAACGAAAAATCTGTTTCTTTATTTTCAGAATGATTTTATTGAGATGCTTGGACTTTAATTCAAATATAATTAAAATAAAATTTACAATTCAGAACCCGCTTCGATCTCGTAAGGTTCTTTATCTTTTTCAAAAATTCTTGTTAGCTCTTGCCCTTCAACGGTAATTTTATTTCCGATTCTTCTGATCCAGTTTCCTTCGCGAAGTCCGACAACTTTCAAATCATTTTGAGTCAAAAATTCTTTGATTCTTGTTTCTCTGGTTTCTCCATTATGCTTCAATTTCGGATTTGGATCGAGATAATGTGGATTTAAATTAAACGGTACCAATCCCATACAATCGAAACTTGAAGGGTAAACGATCGGCATATCGTTCGTTGTTTTCATATTTTCTCCTCCAATATTACTTCCGGCACTGCATCCAAGATACGGTTTTCCGCTTTCTACATTTTTCTTTAAAATAGACATTAAACCCTCTTCATGTAAAGTTTTAACCAATAAAAATGTATTTCCACCTCCTGTAAAAAATCCTTTTGCGCTGTTTACGGCTTCAATTTTATTTTCAAATTCGTGAAGTCCTTTTACTTTAATTTCAATGGTTTCGAAAAAAGAACGGGCTTTTGCGGTGTAATCTTCGTGAGAAATTCCGCTTGGTCTTGCAAATGGAACAAAAATTATTTCATCAATTCCTGCATATAGTTGAATTAGTTCTTCTCTTAAATATTCCAGATATTCTCCCCCAAAAAGTGTGGAAGTTGAAGCTAATATAATGTTCATACGATTGTTTTTGACTAAAAATTGTTGAAATACAAAGATACTCAAACCAGATCGAATCAAAAATTTAGATAAAAAAATAGTTGATCTTCTTAATATTCTCTAAAAAAACTTAATGGTTCTAAAATTTAAACTTTTATGGAATTATTATTGAATTTTAAACTATACAATTTGAAAAATATAAGATTATGAAAATGATTAAAATTGATATTAAAAACCTTTTTTTAGGATTAATATTTTTAGGAGGAGCGAGTTTTATGCATGCACAAACCACTCAAACAGATGCGACAGCAACAGCTCAAACACAAACAAACCCTACGATTGACGGACTTAAAAAACAAATTGAGACAAATCCAAAAGATACAGAAGCCTTAGCAAAACTGGCGGGAGCTTATCAGGAAGGATCGGATTGGCCAAATGCTATTGAAACATGGAAAAAAATATCAGCTTTATTGCCAGATTGGGCACCATCTTATTACAGCCAAGCCTATGCCTATCAAGCAAATAAGGATGATGCGAATGCAAAAACTGCTTACGAAAAGTATATTGCAACTGTAAAACCGGAAGAAGTTGAAGCCAATAAGAAAAATCTAGCATATGCTTATTTTTATGTTGCTTTCTCCGAACAAAAATCAGATCCGGCAAAAGCTAAAGAACATATTGCCAAGTCGATACAGTATGACCCAACCAATCAGGATGCTGTAAAACTTAGTCAAGCTTTAAATTCATAGTGAAGATAAGATCCAAGGAATTTTTCTTTGGATCTTATTTTTTATAAAAACTAAACCTTCAAGGTTTTCAAAATCTTGAAGTTGTTTGAATTCGTAAATTTTTAATTAATTTTCTTCCCAAAGAAATCGGTTTCGCCTGTTAAATGTTTGATTATTTTCTCAATATTTCTTTGGATGCTGGCTTCGGTTTTCAAATTATTGATGTAGCGAACCAGTTCTAATCTTCTTGATGGAATCAAATTTTCAAAGTTTTGTAAAGCAACAGAATTTTCGTTGATTGCTTTTTCTAAGTTTGGATGAATGGAAATCGTTCGGTCTGAATCATCAAATTCAACTGAAACTTCTATCATTTCACCAATTCTTTTGGGAGAGTCTTTTAGCATTGTTAAATTAATATACAAGCGCCATTCTCCTAAATATTTCATTAGATTTTGTTTAAACTCTTTATTGTTTACCATTCCTTTTACAGGAATCGGGCTTTTATTTTTTCCTGATTTTTCGAAAATTTCATTTAAAATTTCCTCTGGAAGAAAAACAAAAGGATTGATGCCGATAATTTCGAGTTTTGTTGTGAATTGGTTTTTCATGATTTGGCTTTAAGCAATATGCTATAGGCTAATTTAATACTTATTCTTTTAATTAATTCCATACAAAATTAAATTCCCTACTCGAAATGGAATGATTATATTTGTGTAATAAATCAGAAAACAAATGAAATTTTTTATTGACACTGCTAATTTAGAGCAAATAAAAGAAGCGAAAGATCTTGGAATCCTTGATGGAGTAACGACAAACCCATCTTTGATGGCGAAGGAAGGAATTCAGGGAGCTGAGGCGATCAAGAATCACTACAAAGCAATTTGCGAAATTGTAGACGGAGATATTTCTGCGGAAGTTCTTTCTACTACGTATGACGAAATGATTAAAGAAGGAGAAGAATTGGCAGCAATCCACCCGAATATTGTGGTAAAAATCCCAATGATTAAGGATGGTGTGAAAGCTTTAAAATATTTTTCTGACAAAGGAATCAGAACAAACTGCACTTTAATTTTCTCTCCGGGACAGGCACTTTTGGCTGCAAAAGCTGGTGCAACTTACGTTTCTCCTTTCTTAGGAAGACTTGATGATATTTCAACTGACGGACTAAATTTAATTCAGGAAATCAGATTGATTTTTGATAACTACATGTATGAAACTGAAATTTTAGCAGCTTCTATCCGTCACTCAATGCACATTATCGACTGTGCGAAGATTGGTGCAGATGTTATTACTTCACCACTTCCTCCGATCTTGAGCTTGTTGAAGCATCCTCTTACGGATAGTGGTTTGGCACAATTTGTTGCAGACTCTCAGAAATTGTCTTAATCAGATGATATTTTAGATACAGTTCGGCGCGGAAACTTCGTTTCCGCGCCGAACTTTTTTATTTGTATATTTTTATAATCTCTCGCTGATTTTGATAATGTTTATGTTTTAAATTATAATCTCAAAATCAATTTAATTATCAATATTTTTCACAACCTTACAAGGATTCCCGACTGCCACAACATTATCAGGAATATTTTTAGTAACAACGCTTCCCGCTCCAATTACAGCATTATCACCGATGGAAACTCCAGGCAAAACCACGACATTTCCACCCAGCCAAACATTGCTTCCGATCTTAATGCGATGTGCAGATTCTAAACCTTCATTTCTGCGTTTTACGTCAAGAGGGTGATTCGCCGTATAAAAACTACAGTTCGGACCTATGAAAACATTATCCCCAAAAATAACCTGAGCACAGTCTAAGATCACAAGATTATGATTGGCGTAAAAATTCTCTCCAACTTCGATATTATAGCCGTAATCGCACCAGAAATTGGGTTCAATACATATATTTTCTTTGGTTTTTCCTAAAATCTTTTTAATTAATTGAATCCGACCTTCAGCATCCGAATTTTTAAGCTGATTATATTCCTGACAAAGATCCTTTACGGCAATTCTTTCACTTATCAATTCCTGATCATAATTGGCATTATACAAAAGTCCTTTTGCGCATTTTTCCTTTTCTGTCATAATTGAGATTTAATGTTTAAAATTTAAAGATAATAAAAAGAAAGCAGGATGAATTTTAAAAATCCACCCTGCTTAAAATTAAAAAGTTACGGTTTGCTTTATTTTTTTATTTAAATAATTCAGGTTCTATTCTGTTATTATTTTTTTGAATTTCCAGTTTCGCACTTTTTTCCATGTTTCTGTACATTTCATTCATATCGATATCCTTTCCGTCTGCATTTTTCATTTTTACAACTGCACCTGCAGGAAGAGTACTCATTCTCTGCTTCATATCTTTAGTAGGATCTGCCTGATAATCTTTCCATGCTTTTCTGAACTGCTTTTTGCTGACTTCGATATCTTTATCATTTATCCCAAAAGTCATCACGCCCTGCAATTTAAGCTCTTCATCTGTACTTGCTTCTGTTTTTTTGTTACCGACTAAAGTCATGATGTGAGAACCTGTTTTATCTTCCAGTTTCACGATTAAACCTGGTAAACCATAGAATTTGTAAGGTCCATCCTGAAAAGGAATATCTGTACTAAACCATGCAATCCACTCTCTTCCACCGAAAGTTGTCGTTGCCTTTTGAGCATTGTAATCTCCAATTTTTTGCTTATCTGGAAGAATTTTCCATTCCGGCTTTTGATCTTCTTCAATTTTATAATTGGTTTGACCTATTTTTTCCGAAAGCGAAACTTTATAATCCGGATAAGTCTTTGTAACACTTGTATAAATCATTCCCGGCTTCATATTCCTTTTAATATTGATACTTCCGCCGAATCCGCCTTTCATCTGCTTCGTAATATCCGCCTTCATTGTAGAATCTGATACAAATTTCTCGCGGCTGTAATATTTCGAACCATTTTTATCAATGTCTAAAAGCATCATATCACTTTTCACATCTGCTTTATTGGTTGAGTCTGAAATGTATTTGTAATCGTAGTAAAATCTGTTGACCTGCGCATGAGCAATCAGTCCCAAGACGATTAAACCTAAAGCTAAAATTTTCTTCATAATTTGTTTTTTTTAATTCGTAATAATTTCCATTCTTTTGGCATAAGACCTCTTAAGATCTCCTACCCTTTCTATTTTAAAAAGTTTAATATTGGCAGGAGCATCCGATGCGCCTTTGAAATTGGCCTGATACTGTAAAAATTCATCTTTGGAAACTTTATTTCCGTTGACAAAAAGTTCTGCTCCATCAATGAAGATCGTCATCATATTTGGATTTCCGACCGGAGATTTAGCATCATTTTTAATTTCATTTCCGTTGATATCAAAAACTTTTGTTGTTGTTTTATCAAATTTAAAAAATCCATAACCTGAATTAGAATTTACCTGTGTCACTCTAGCTTTGCTTAATTTTTCGATTTGTTCTGCATCTTCCTTAAGCTCATTTTTTTCCTCTTCAGTCAGAGGTTTTTTATCGTAATCTCTATTTTTAGGAAATTTTTCGTCAAAAGCCAGCTCTTCTCTGTGGGATTCTATAGTCTTTATTAATTCCTGTTTAGATTTTTCGTTTTGCTTTATCAATTCCAATCTTCTTTTTTCTGTATCCCTGTAAAACCGAGCATATTCATTTTCTGACTTTTCTGTAGCCAGACGGTTTTTTGTTGTTTTAATCTCACCTTTATCTTGATTTTTCTGAGGGGTGATCGTATCCTTTTTCATTTGAGAAACAGCCTGGTCTATTTTGATATTGATTTCTCTAATTTCCTTATTTTTCGCATTTACCATATATGCAAATATCATAGTGCAAACAAGCGGCAGCGCGAAAATTCTTCGGGTATATCCAAATTTCGTTTTAGGTTTTTGTAGCATAGTTAATCGTTTTTTTAAATTTGAACTCAGAAACGGGTTCGTTGCAGGCAGCTCATTACCTGAAAAATGGCTTGTTAAAAGCATTTGTGCAAACATTTTAGTATCCGATTGCTGTACAGATTTGTTATCCGCCAGATATTCATGAATCAAACTCAGTTCTTTTTTAATAATGTGATAGAAAGGATTGAACCAAAAGCTAGATGCGATAATTTCGACAATCATCTTGTCCACCGTATGTTTTTGTTCAATATGAACCATTTCGTGTTTTAAAATCTGCCTTCCTACTTCTGAATTCAATTCAATTGAATTTTTCCAGAAAAGATTTTTAAAATAAGAAAATGGTGCGTTTGTGAGATCTGTCCTGTAAAAATTAATATTTTGGATTTGTTCTTTCTGAAACTGCTTTTTTAATTTTTCAATTTTAAAAATCCCTAATAAAAATTTTAATAGAAAGAAAAGCGAAATGAATCCCAAAGCTAAAAATACAATGCTTAAATAAATATTTTCATGGTTATCAGCATTTTTATAGAAACTAAAGGTTTGCATTCTTTCGATAAAAAAATATATGTTTCTGCTGACTTCAATGGTAAAATTTTCAACTTTTATCAAAGGAATCAGTAAAGAAAGCGGCAAGGCAGACAACAAATAAAACCTGTTGTAATGATGGAATGTTTTATCCTTTAAAAACAGATAATAATATCCCAATAAAACCGCTGTACAGATAACAATTTTAATTAAATATGAAAATAACGTCTCCATATTTTTTCAACTTTATGTTTTAATAAAATATTTTAACTCTTTAAAATAATATCAATAAAAAAGCTCTGTCAATATTTTTTAAATTAAGTATCAACAGAGCCGATTGGAACTTTATTATTTCTTCTTCGTTTCAATTCTGATTTCTCCGGTTGTTTTTCCCCCGTCGACATTTCTTTTATTAACGTCCATTCTCGATATATTTTTAGGATCCAGAGCCTGCATTTCTGCATTGGTAGACTCTTTTCCGTCGATGTAAATTTTTATATCCCCATCTCCGTTTATATTTTTAATCCCTGAAGCAATCAAAGACTGTCCATTTCTTTTCAAAGTAATATTGTCCGCATTTATTCTGAAAGTTTTTTCATCAGGGAATGTTTTAAAAGTGTTGGCATAAACATATACTCGCTTATTTCCGTCTAAAACTCTTCTTTCTGCTTCAAGCTTTGCCCTTTCGCCCTCAAGCTTTGCTCTTTTTTCGTCAAGTCTTGCTCTCTCCTTCTCCAATTTTGCTCTTCTTCTGGCTGTAGAAGCAGATTCTTTTGCTCTCTCTGCAGATTTGAAAGCCATATTAGCTTCCGGAGTCCATTTCATATCTTTCATGTCTTTGAAAGTGTAGATTTTTACTTTTGGAGCGTTTGGTGCATTCGGCGGAGGTGGTGGTGCATCTGGAAAGTCAAAATCAAAATGCATATCTCCAAGATCAGCAATTTTTACATCACTAACAGTAGTTTCCCAATCTAATGATCTGTTTTTATTAGCAATTATTTTAAAATCACCGATATTTTTTTGAAAGTCTGGTGAATTTACAATTTTATTAATGTCGTCAGAAAGAGCATTAATTTCTTCTATATTTTTTTGAAATTCTTTACTGTCAGGTTCTAAACCTTTTAAATTTTTACTTTTCTCACCAATTTTTTTGCTTAAATCCGAAATTTTCTTGTCATCATTGGTTCTAATGTACACTTTCGGAGCTACAACAACATCATTTTTAGAATTTGGAGTAATTGTATCTTTTTTAATTGAGATTTTATCGTCTTTTTTAATTTGAGAAACCGCTTTCTCAATTTCTATATTTGTTGCTTTAATTTCTTGATTCTTAGCATTTACCAAATAGGCAAATGCAACTGAAAACACTACCGGCAATGCAAAAATTCTACGCGCATACCCGAATTTGGTTTGAGGTTTTTGTAACATTTTTAGTCGTTTTTTTAGATTTGAACTTAAGAACGGACTGGTCGCAGGCAACTGGTTTCCGGAAAAGTGGCTTGCTAAAAGCATCTGCGCAAATGCTTTTGTGTCCGATTGTTTTACGGCTTTTTTATCAGCCAGATATTCGTGAATTAAACTGATTTCTTTTTTAATGATATGAAAGAATGGATTGAACCAGAACACAGACGTGCTGATCTCAATAAATATCTTATCGAATGAGTGTTTCTGCTCAATATGTACCATTTCGTGCTTTAAAATTTGCTCTCCTACTTCGGAATTCAGCAAGATAGAATTCTTCCAGAAAAGATTTCTAAAGTATGAAAACGGTGCCTCGGTCAGGTTGGTATGATAGAAATTAATTCCATCAAAACTCTCCTTTTGAAATTGATTTTTAAGCTGTTGGATTCTAAAAATTCCGTAGATAAACCTTCCTAAAAAATAGAAAGAAACCAATCCCAAAGCTGAAAAAATAATTCTAAGATAAATGTGGTCATTGTTTAAATTTTTAGTTGAGTTAAAATTCTGTACCGTATCTATTAACTTATATATATCATTGCTTACTTCAATGGTAAAGTCTTCAACCTTTATTAAAGGAAGCAACAACGATATGAGCATCGCAGACAAAAGATAAAATCTGTTGTAGTGATGAAACGTCTTGTCCTTTAAAGACAACTGATAATACAAAAACGTTACACCTGAACATAAAATAACTTTTCCTAAGTATAGAAGTACAGTTTCCATGGTTATTTATTTTTGAGTTCGTCTAATAGCATTTCAAGATCTTCCACAGTCATCTCATTCTTTTCTACAAGGAAAGAAACGGCACTTTTGTAAGAACCTTTAAAATAATTTTTCACAAGACTTTTCATTGTTTTTCCGGAATATTGCTCCTGAGAAACCATTGGAAAATACTCATGTTGTCTTCCGTATACATTATAGTCTACGAATTCTTTGTCTTTCAACACTTTCAAAATAGTAGAAACGGTATTGGTGTGAGGCTTTGGTTCAGGGAAAAGATCCAGGACATCTTTCAAAAATCCTTTTTCCAGTTTCCATAAATATTGCATCACTTGCTCTTCTGCTTTTGTTAAAGTCTGAATTTTCATATCCCTTTCATTTAATCATTAATTATGATATAAAATTTTCACGGAATTCTATATCACTAAGAAATTAGTTATACAAATGTAGAAATAAAACTGATTCAAACAACTATTTTTTTAGTGATAAAAACCAAATAAGTATAATCAACTGAAAATCAATTATATAAATTTTATTAAAATTTGTTAAATTTTTAACTCTCAGAATTATTCACTATTTAATCTGTTGAAAAAAGTATTATTCTTTCTGAAATTCTTAAATTGAAACAGCAAAACATTGTTATCATCATCGCAATGAAAAAAGATTTAGAAAAAGAAAAAGAACTTGCTGCAAAAGAAGCTGTAAAATATTTAAAAGATAATACAATTATCGGCTTAGGAACGGGTTCAACTATATATTATGTTATTAAAGAAATTGCAGAACTTGTAAAAAACGGGCTTAAAATTAAAGCTGTTCCGACATCAATTAAAACTCAGGAACTTGCAATTTCTTTGGGAATTCCATTGATTGACATCAATACAGTCGATAAAATTGATATTACAATTGATGGTGCAGATGAGTTTACAAAAGATTTAACCTTAATAAAAGGTGGCGGCGGAGCTTTACTTCGGGAAAAAATTGTTGCATCCATGACAATTCAAGAAATTATTATTGCAGATTCGTCTAAACTGGTTGAAAAATTAGGCAAATTCAAACTTCCGATTGAGGTCGTTCCTTTTGCTTCAACATATGTTCATTCTAAAATTAAAGAATTACAAGGCAAAGGAGAAATTCGTCATATTAATAATCAAACATTTTTAACGGATCAAGGAAATTATATTATAGATGCAGATTTTGGTTTTATCACAAATCCTTCAGAATTATCAATTGCTTTAAATGAAATTGAAGGAGTTGTAGGACATGGCTTGTTTATCAATCTTACTCAAAAAGTCATAATGGGAAGTACCGATCAGGTGATTGTATTTGAAAAATAAATAGCAATTCACCTACGAAAATGCCTCTCATAAAAGTACGAAAACCATCATTTTGGCAACAATGAACAATTAATATTAAAGAATTGTTAAAATTTATTAAATAAAATTAAAATCTATTTGTTTAAAACGAGAAATTATATTTATTTTAGTGCTTTAAAAATTTCGCATGAAAAGATATAATTTACTGATTGTACTATTACTACTTGTTTTTAACATTACTACCGCTCAAAAGAAAGGTTCTCCGGCTGCGGATTTCAGTGCAGTAAGAGAAGCTAAAACTAAAATCGAAAATACAATTCCTTTAGCTATCAAACATTTAAAGGAAATCAGCGATAAAGAAAACGATCCGAATATCTTTGCAAACGGTAAAACGGCTATCGGAAAAGAATACGGAAAAATAGATCTGGAGTGGAAACTTTACAGAGGAAATATGAACAATTGTATCCTAAACAACTCTTCAAAGAAAGCGAAGAAGTGTATGGAATATCACAACAAAATGTTTGTTGGTACGATGATCAATTACAACAATTATATCACAAACCTTACAAGAAAGAACGGATATCTTGGTGTAGAAGGTGATACTAAATTTGATTTTAAACCTGCTGAAATCGGAACAAAATTGAGCGAATCATACTTCAACGCTCTTGATGCTGCAGGAAGAATGAAAGGGGCTCAGAGAACAGAATTTGTAACTCAGACCATGGCTGATGATTATAAACTGGCACCTTACAACGATTTAGCTGCGCAACAATAATTATTTTTTTTAATTAAATGATACCTTAAATCCTGCTTTTTATAAGCGGGATTTTTATTTTGTTTAAATTTTAACCACAAAGATGCAAAAGATTTATAGTTGATTAAAACTTAATTACTTAAAGAATTTCAAAAAGTAAGAATCAAAGATTTTTAAAGCTTATGTATTCTTTTTTTAAGCTTATTAATAGGTTTTAAAATCTTTTCTCACTTTTTGTGTTTAAAAAAAACAATGTTTGTCCAAAAACAAAAATTCGATTGTCATTAAGATATAAACAACAAATTTTAAAATCTTATGGAACCAAGAATCAATTTATTCGAAAAAGGAAAAAAAGCAATCACACCATTATTTGGAATTACTCAGTATTTAAAAAATTCGTCGATCGACAAACAACTGATGGAACTGGTAGATTTCAGAATTTCACAGATCAATAAATGCGCCTATTGTCTGGATATGCATTCCAAAGAGCTTCGTGCAATGGGCGAAACCGAGCAACGTCTTTACGGATTGAGCGCGTGGAGAGAAACTCCTTATTACACAGAAAGAGAAAGAGCAGCTTTGGAATATGCTGAGGCCGTAAATAACCTTCACGTTTCAGATGAAGTCTATGCACAGGCAAAATCACAGTTTTCCGAAGAAGAAATCATTGATCTTACTTTGGTCGTGAATGCAATCAATATGTGGAACAGGTTCAACATCGCTTTCCAACAAGTTCCCGGTGATTACAAAGTGGGAATGTTCGGATAATATCTTTCGAATTTAGAATGAATTTAATACAAAGAGAATCAAATTTTGGTTCTCTTTTTTATTGAATATAAATTTAAAATTTTATGGCATAATAAATGATTAACATTCATTAAATCAAACAAAATGAGCACATTAAAAAAAGGAGATATGGTAAAGTGGAGATTCAGCAACGGAGAAACTCACGGGATCATTACTAAAATTCATACAAAAGATTTCATTTTCATGAGCAGACAACGTCGAGCCTCAGAAGAAAATCCGCAATATGAAGTAATGAGTGAAAAGACAGGAAAATCTGCCGTTCATAAAGCTTCAGCATTGAAAAAAATATAAAAAAATTGCCACAAACAATTAGTTGTGGCAAATATTTTAAAGATGAACTTCTATTTTATTTTATCATAAATGAGCTTTGTAACGATAGCTCCAAAAAGATAATAAGCAACGGTCATCACTTTTTTCTCAGTTGTTTCCGCAACGGGATCATCATTGAGTCCCATTTTCTTAGGAAGCGCGACAGCACCTAACCCCATCATGATCCCTGAAATCATATTAAAACCTGTTGTTGCGGTAGTTGCATAATACATTCCGTTTCCTATCACATCTCCGGCCAATGTCGCAGCGTACAGCTGATCTTTGTCTGTAATTTTCATATCGACTTTATCCAAAGCTTTATTTAAAGCCTCTTCTCCCACTTTATTAATTTGAGGAACATTATCAAAGTTTTTCCTGATTGTTTCGTGCAGCAGATTGAGGGCAATTGCTCCTCCCAGACCTGCGAGAATTTTTTTGTACATGATATTTTGATTTAATGGTGTATCGAAATATGTACATAAATTAAGCCATTAAATTAAATCACTACAAAGAGAAATAAAAAAGAGTATCACAAAAATTGTAATACTCTTGGTTTAGTAGCGGGAACCGGACTCGAACCGATGACCTTCGGGTTATGAGCCCGACGAGCTACCTACTGCTCCATCCCGCGGTATATTTTTAGAGCGTTTACCGAAAACGCTTGCTTAGTAGCGGGAACCGGACTCGAACCGATGACCTTCGGGTTATGAGCCCGACGAGCTACCTACTGCTCCATCCCGCGGTGTATTTTTAGAGTGTTTACCGAAAACACTTGCTTAGTAGCGGGAACCGGACTCGAACCGATGACCTTCGGGTTATGAGCCCGACGAGCTACCTACTGCTCCATCCCGCGGTGTATTTTTAGAGTGTTTACCGAAAACACTTACTTAGTAGCGGGAACCGGACTCGAACCGATGACCTTCGGGTTATGAGCCCGACGAGCTACCTACTGCTCCATCCCGCGATATTGGATTGCAAATATACGAATATTTTTTAAAACTCCTAATTTTTCTTTTAAATAAAGGACTTTTATGAAAACTATTTTAATATTCGTATCTTTGAGCTATGGCAAAAATATTGAAAATATATCCAGATAATCCACAGGAAAACCTTATCAATGAGGTCATTAAAACTTTAAATAATGGAGGATTAATTATTTATCCTTCCGATACTGTCTATGCATTAGGCTGTAATATTTTTGACATAAAAGCCATGGAAAAACTGGCTCAGATCAAAAAAATTAAATTGGAGAAGGCTCAATTTTCCATTATTTGTAATGATTTAAGCCATCTTTCCGATTTCACAAGACCTATCGATACATCGACTTTCAGGTTTTTGAAAAGCCATCTTCCGGGACCTTTTACATTTATTCTTGATGCCAATAAAAGTCTTCCTTTAGCATATAAAGGTCACAAAACAATTGGTATTCGTGTTCCAGACCATTCGATTCCACAATTAATTGTTGAAAAATTGGGGCATCCGATTGCTTCAACTTCTATTAAAGATGATGATGAAGTTCTAGAATACTCCACTGATCCTGAATTGATTGCAGAAAAATATGATCATTTGGTTGACATCGTTATCGATTCCGGTTACGGAGACAATATGGCTTCTACGATTGTGGACCTTACTTCGGGCGAACCGGAAGTTATCAGACAGGGAAAAGGTGATATTTAAAAAATCAACAGAAAATCTTTAAACATTAATTTTTTACGTTGATTTTATGAGTCTGAACGGAAAATATTCTCT
Organism: Chryseobacterium sp. MMS23-Vi53; assembly: GCF_047651245.1. NCBI lineage: Bacteria > Pseudomonadati > Bacteroidota > Flavobacteriia > Flavobacteriales > Weeksellaceae > Chryseobacterium > Chryseobacterium sp. MMS23-Vi53. The sequence goes on from NZ_CP180265.1 coordinate 656,295, forward strand.
CGGAATTTTACTTACTTTTGTATTATTGGCTATAGTCATGATGTACATTTTTCCTTTAATTAATACAATTTTGGGAATAACGGACATTACTGCAGAAAAGTTTTTTTATACGAGAATTGTTTTTTGGTTTGTTTTAATTATTACATTTCTTTACAGTCTTTTTATTGAAAAAAATTCGCTTTTACTTTGGAAAGACAAAAAATATTCATTCGGATTTTATATTGTAGCAATTAGTGCGCTTTACTTTATTTGTTCGTTTGGTGGAGCTTTCTTAAATGTTTTAATTAAAATTTTAACTCAGGAGAAGTTTAGTGAGAAACTTGTTCAGCTTTCTTCCATTTTTAAAAACAATTATTTATTAATTATCTTTACCTGCTTAACGGCGGGTGTTGTCGAAGAGCTTCTTATGCGCGGTTATATGCAGCCAAGAATTGAAAAAATTTACAATAATCAATATTTTGGAATCATCATTTCCGCTATTCTTTTTGGGATTCTTCACAGCACTTACGGAACAATTGGTCAGGTTGTCGTACCTTTCTTTATCGGTGTCGTTTTTGCAGTTTTTTATAAAATTTATTCAAACATTAAGATCCTGATTCTTTGTCACTTTATATATGATTTTGTATCATTAATGGTGATGAATCTTATGGATCTCAAACATTTATCTGTATTTTAATAGTATGAAAATAGTAACATCTCCAGCCAAATTAATGAACGTAGAAAATACAACAGATTTGTTGAAAACGACTACCCCAAAATTCATTGAACAAGCGGAATTTATATACTCTTATTTAAAACAAAAATCTCCAAAATATCTTTCCGAGCTAATGGAAATCTCCCCAAAATTGGCAGACGAAAACTGGGAAAGAAACCAAAAATGGAAAGCAAAGCCAACAGCAAAAGAATCTGCTCCTGCAATGTTTGCTTTTACTGGTGAAGTTTACAGAGGCTTAGATGCGAAAACTTTAGATAAAAGCGCAGTAGATTATCTACAAAAAAATTACAGGATACTTTCCGGTTTATACGGCTTGTTGAAACCTTCCGATAAGGTAATGCTTTATAGATTGGAAATGGGAAGACCCTTCGAGTTCGATGAATACAAAAATCTGTATGAATTCTGGAGAGAAAAAATCACAGAACAGCTTAATTCTGAAATGAAAAAGAACGAAATTCTTTTAAACTTGGGAAGCAATGAATATTTTAAAGCTGTCGATCGTAAGAAATTAAACCATAAAATTATCGATTTTGATTTCTATGAATTAAAAGAAGGAAAACTAAAAACCATCGTTGTATACACAAAACATGCAAGAGGTTTGGTGGTAAGATTTTGTGCAGAAACCAATGCTCAGACTTTAGATGATGTAAAAGCTTTCAACTACGAAGGTTACAGAATAGATGAGGAAAAATCGACCGATACAAAACTTGTTTTTACGAGATAATGACTATTTCAGAGTTTAAAAAATATCTTAAAACAGAGCTTTCCGAGTTGTATACAGATTCGGAAAGTAGTTTTCTAAGTTCAATTTTCATTGAAAAAATTGTCGGTTTCGATTCTTTTCATCAACGAAGATTTTCTGATCAGGAGCTGCTGATTGAAGATGAAAAAAAATTATTAAATATCATTTTTGAATTAAAAACCAACAAACCCTATCAACATATTCTAGGTGAAACAGAATTCTATGGAATGACTTTTTTCGTGAATAAAAATGTACTAATTCCACGTCCTGAAACTGAGGAATTGCTTGAGTTTGCCATAAAAAAAATTCACAATTCAGCTTTGATAATCGACCGATTAAAAATTCTCGATATCGGCACGGGAAGCGGAATTATTCCTTTGGTTTTAAAAAAACATTTTCCACAAGCAGAAATCACTTCAATTGATTTTTCTGAAAAAGCATTGGAAACAGCGAAAAAAAATGCAGAATTTCATCAACTTGAAGTTAATTTTATTCATGCAGATTATCTAAATTTTGATTTGAAGAAAAATTTTGACATCATTATTTCAAATCCACCTTACATAGGAATTGATGAAGAACAGGAAATTGAGCATTCTGTAAAAGGATTTGAGCCAGCAATGGCACTTTTCTCTCCCACTCCCGATGCCTTGATTTTTTATAGAAAAATAGCCGAAGATTCTAAAAAATATTTGAACGAAAACGGATTATTATTTTTAGAAATTAATCAGAAATTAGGCCCGGAAACTTTGGAATTATATATTAATGATTTCTCAGAAGCTCTGTTGATAAAAGATTTGTCTGAGAATGACAGATTTGTTTTTGGAGTAAAATAAATTTAATAAGTTCAAAACAACTTGAAATAAAAAAACCAATGAATAATCATTCATTGGTTTATATTTTTTAATTAAATATATTTTCTATCTAATCTTCTTTTTAACAAAAATCTGATATCCTAAATAAATCAAAGGAAGCGACATTACACCTAAGTAATAAAGATTACTCAATGCCAATTGAGGATGCATTACGATTGAATAAACCAATCCGAAAAAAGCACCTCCCAAATGCGCAGAATGACCTAAATTATCCCACTGTTTAGGATTCAGCATCATATAAACTGAATATCCAAAATATAATGTTCCGAAGATCCATCCTGGTAAAAAGTTTACACTTATCTCATTCGGAGCCATGGCTATTGAAGCAAAAATAATCCCTGAAACGGCTCCTGAAGCTCCAATCGCAGAATACCAAGGCTGATTTTTATAAATCATTAAACTGAACAAATTCCCAAGAATTAAGGATCCAAAATAAATAATTAAAAATCCTATATTTCCAAAGAAAACCATTACCACGCCTTGAAAAAAATACAACGAAAGCATATTGAAAAACAAATGCATAAAATCTGCATGAAGAAATGCCGAAGTTATTAATCTGAAATATTCTTTCCTATTGTTAATGGCACTTACACTGAATTTGTATTTTTCAAACATTGCCACATTATTCAGTCCCATGTAACTAACGATACATGTAACTGCAATAATAACTAAAACAATTGGGCTCATAATTTTATCTAATTTTCTGTGTTTTAATTTTCATCACCCTGAAACAAATCACCGATCGTTCCTCCATCTTCCTCACCTTCAACTCTTTCCGGTTCTTCATAGACTTCTGGTTCCTCTTCTTCAGGTTCAGGAATTGTAATATTTATTGTTTTAACCTTAAATTTAGTGAATTGATTCCCAATTGCTTTTATGCCTTTTACAGAAATAAATTCGTCGATATCAATTGTTTCAGGATCACGCTCTTTACCTTTATCTTTCGCGAAAATAATTTCTGCAGTTGCACCATTTGCAACGATCACATTTTCGATGAAAGATTTACTATGTTCCGATGGCATAAAGGTCTGTACATTCGTATTATTTTCGAATAAGAATCTCTTAATGAAGTAGATATCTTTTTCGCCATCAAAATAAATGCACGTTACAGGCTGTTCCGGTCTCCATTTTTCAAGGACTAAATATTCATCATCAAAACGATTTCCAAGATCAAACGAAACTAATTTCGCTTCACCGTTCGTATTGATTGTCAGAATCTTATCATCACCTTTAAAACTTCCCAATAATGTTCCTCTTGCGTCTGCATTCAATCTTCTCACCGTATCATCGAACCAGATTCTTCTTGGCGCCAAAGTAGAAACACCTTCTTCTTTCAGATCTACTTTTTTCACCGCATATTTTGTAACCAGATTTCCTTTAGAATCACGACCTTTAATCGCCAATTCGGAGAAATCAATATCCATTTTATTTTTTCTGATTCTCGGATTTGGTTTTAAAAGAACACTTACTGTTTCCGCTTCACCATTCGGATTTGCTGAGAAATAAAGCGTTTCCGAGCCTTTTTTGTCCGAAGCTAAAGGATAATCCGTATTTCTCGTAACTCCTGTCACCGAAAAACGTTTCATATAATAAGGACCGTTTGTTCCCTCACGATAAATCATGTTGTAAACGGTTCTTTTATCATTTTTCTTCCAGATCGCAACGTGAAGAATATCTTTTCCGATGAAAGTTTTGGCTTCCACTTTTACGACTTTCATACTTCCGTCTTTTCTGAATGTAATGATATCATCAATATCCGAACAATCAAACAGATATTGGTCTTTTTTCAAGGAAGTTCCGATGAAACCTTCTTCGAAATTGGCGTAGAATTTCTCATTTGCCACCGCAACTTTTGTTGCATCAATGGTATCAAAAATTCTAAGCTCAGTTTTTCTTTGCCTATCTTTTCCGTATTTCTTTTGAATATTTAAATAATAATCAATTGCATACTGAATAAGATTTGCCAAATGATGTTTTACCTGCTCTATTTTTCCCTCAAGCGCGGCTATATTTTCTTTAAATTTATCTAAATCGAATCTCGAAATTCTCTTAATTCTGATTTCCGTTAATTTTAAAATATCCTCTTCCGTCACTGCTCTCAAAAGATGTCCGGTGTGAGGTTTTAATCCTGCATCAATAGTCTTTATAACATCTTCCCAAGTCTTTACTTCTTCAATCTCGTGATAAATTCTGTTTTCAATAAAAATCCTTTCCAATGAAGAGAAATGCCAGCTTTCCTGCAATTCATGAAGCTCGATTTCCAGTTCTTTTTTAAGTAAAGAAACGGTATGATCTGTGTTTCTTCTTAGAATTTCAGAAACGTTCAGGAACATTGGTTTGTCGCCAACAATTACACACGCATTCGGAGAAATTGTAACCTGACAATCGGTAAATGCGTACAATGCATCGATAGTTTTATCCGGCGAAGCATCATTAGGAAGGTGAATTAAAATTTCAACCTTATCCGATGTATTATCTTCAATTTTTTTGATTTTAATCTTACCTTTTTCATTGGCCTTTAAGATCGAATCAATTAAATCACTTGTAGTTTTAGAATAAGGCAGCTCGGTAATCATCAAAGTATGCTTATCTACCTGATTGATTCTCGCTCTGGCTCTTACTTTTCCACCCCTGTGACCGTCATTATATTCGGAGACATCGAGAAATCCGGCTGTAAGAAAATCTGGAAATAATTCAAACTTTTTGCCTTTAAGATAAGCAACAGAAGCATTAATTAATTCATTAAAATTGTGCGGAAGAATCTTCGTAGAAAGTCCGACCCCGATTCCTTCAACACCCTGTGCCAAAAGCAACGGAAATTTTACGGGAAGGTCGATCGGCTCGTTGTTTCTGCCGTCATAAGATTTTGCCCAATCGGTAGTTTTCGGGTTAAAAACCACTTCCAAAGCAAAGGGTGTTAATCTTGCTTCAATATATCTCGCCGCAGCCGCAGAATCCCCTGTGTAGATGTTCCCCCAGTTTCCCTGAGTATCGATCAAGAGCTCTTTTTGCCCGATTCCCACCATTGCATCCGTAATAGAAGCATCACCATGAGGGTGATATTTCATGGTGTTTCCAACAATATTGGCAACTTTGTTATAACGTCCGTCTTCCAGCTCTCGCATGGAATGCATGATTCTTCGCTGAACAGGCTTGAAACCATCAAAAACTGACGGAATCGCCCTGTCTAAAATTACATAAGAAGCATAATCCAAAAACCAGTCTTTATAAAGTCCCGATACTTTTTTTAAGCTCTCACCTTCATGCGAGTATTCTTCTGTCATCATTTACAATTAATACTTATTCTCGTTATTAGTCTTTACTACTTTAGCTAAGGAGAGTTTTAAATCATTAATTTCTTTTCTTGTGAGATATGAAATCTCGTATTTCAACATAGTAGAACCACTGTTTTTACTTGAAATTGTAATATACAGTCTTTTCATAAAAAAGATATCAATTACTTCATATTTCAACAGTTTGTACTTGGGAAATTCATCACTTAATGGTTTATCCAAAAAAGGAATGATGTTCCTATTTCTGAAATGAAGCGCCTCTCCGTCGCTGTCATACTCAAAAATCTGTCTTCCGTTAAGATAAAAAAATACTATCAATATGATTGGAACAATGATCAATAGTAAACTTTCTCTTCCTAAAATATTAAATCTGTATTCTTCCAACAGATAAGCTCCGATTCCTCCTATCAAAAACATGATTAAGAGTGTATTTACGAAGCTGTAAACCGAGGTTTTATTACGGTTACTTAGTCTCATTTTTGTTGTGTTTAGTGTTTTGTGTTTTTTAAAAATAAAATTTAAAATTAATTTTCATCTATGACTTCACTCAATATTTCTTTTTTATCGATATCAGGATCTTCAACCACTAGATTTTCAAGAATGAAAGTCTGCCTGTCCGGAGTATTTTTCCCCATATAAAACTCCAGCAATTGGTCGATTGTCTGATCTTTACCTACTACCACCGGTTCCAGACGAATGTCTTTACCTATGAAATGCTTGAATTCATCCGGAGAAATCTCTCCCAATCCCTTGAATCGGGTAATTTCCGGATTCTTTCCCAACTCATTCAAAGCCTTGATTCTCTCAGCTTCTGAGTAGCAATATCTTGTTTCCTTTTTATTTCTTACCCTAAATAATGGAGTTTGAAGAATATAAAGGTGATTATTCTTAATTAAATCAGGGAAAAACTGCAAGAAGAACGTGATCATCAACAGACGAATGTGCATTCCGTCGACATCGGCATCGGTTGCGATAATAACCTGATTGTACCTTAGATCTTCTAAACTTTCCTCAATATTTAGTGCTGCCTGAAGAAGGTTAAATTCTTCATTTTCGTACACAACTTTCTTTGTTAAGCCATAGCAATTCAACGGCTTACCTTTTAAAGAAAATACAGCCTGCGTTTCAACATCTCTCGATTTTGTGATCGATCCGGATGCAGAATCTCCCTCGGTAATGAAGATTTGAGTTTCTCCTTTTCTTTCGTTTTTCTGATCGTTGTAATGTTGTCTGCAATCACGAAGTTTTTTATTGTGAAGAGAAACTTTTTTCGCTCTCTCTCTAGCCAATTTTTGGATTCCGGAAAGCTCTTTTCTTTCTCTTTCTGAAATTAAAATTTTTCTCTGAATCGCTTCTGCAATTTCAGGGTTTTTGTGTAAGAAGTTATCTAGTTTGCTCTTTAAGAAATCAATGATAAATGTTCTTACCGTTGGCCCGTTGGGTCCTATATCGTTGGAACCTAATTTTGTCTTCGTCTGAGATTCGAAAACAGGCTCTTCTACATTAATGGAAACCGCTGCAACAATAGATTTTCTAACATCCGACGCATCGAAGTTTTTATTAAAAAATTCACGAATTGTCTTTACATATGCTTCACGGAAAGCATTCAAATGCGTACCTCCCTGCGTTGTATTTTGTCCGTTTACAAAAGAAAAATATGTTTCCGTCTGAGATTTATCGGTGTGTGTAATTGCCACTTCAATATCATTATCTTTCAGGTGAACGATAGGATATAAAGTTTCATTTTCAAGTTCTTCATCCAACAAGTCTTTAAGACCATTTTCCGAATAGAAAGTTTCACCATTAAAGATAATTTTCAATCCTGGATTCAGGTATGCATAATTGCGGAGCATTCTTTCGATATACTCTTTTCTGAATTTAAAATGAAGAAAAATTTCACCATCGGGAACGAAAGAGATCTCTGTACCGTTTCTGTCTGAAGTATCTTTTTCGTCAAAATTTTCTTTAATTAAGCCTCTCGAAAATTCCGCCATTTTCATCTTTCCATCACGGAAAGAGCGAACTCGGAAGTACTCTGAAAGCGCATTTACCGCCTTTGTACCGACACCATTCAAACCTACAGATTTTTTGAAGGCTTTGCTGTCGTACTTCCCTCCGGTATTCATTTTCGAAACGGCATCAACCACTTTTCCAAGAGGGATTCCACGTCCAAAGTCGCGGATCATAACTTTACCGTCATCGACTTTTATTTCAATTCTTTTGCCTGCTTTCATTCTAAACTCGTCGATTGAGTTGTCTAGAATTTCTTTTAGCAAAATATAAATACCATCATCAGCAGAAGAACCGTCTCCCAGCTTCCCGATATACATTCCGGGACGCAAACGGATGTGTTCCTGCCAATCGAGGGTTCTGATATTATCTTCGGAATAGATTGGGTTTATTTCTTGTGACATACGTAATTTCAGCAAACATACAAAAATACGAATTTGGCGAAAATTAAGCTAAACTTTTAATTCATTTTTTATCATTATTTATCTGCAAGTATTGGATAATTGTTAATAAAATACTATATTTACATTATTCAAGCATAAGTGAAAAACAAAATTCATTAATTATTTGAAATTTATCAACCAAATTTGATAATAAATTAAAATATTAATCTTTAAAAAATATAAAATGATTTAAGAGAAACTGATACAATAAAAACTAAAAACCTATTCCACACCATGAAAAATACATTACAAACGTGCATTATCGACGAACAAGACGATAGTGAATGCATTTCCCTCTTATTAAATGCAGAGTTTCCTGAATGCGAAATTGATTTCCAAGCCAATAAACTTGAATTTGCTGCCAGTTATTTGAGCAAAAAAACTCCTGATCTTTTATTTATCGATATTCCGTTAGGAGACGATTTGGCTGTAGAACGACTTTTATCATTCAGGCGGAATCATTCTCAGATTATTTTCATGTCGGATTGTGAACAATTTATTATTCAGGCCATCAAAACAGGAATTACAAATTATTTATTAAAACCTGTCACCAATCTCGACTTCGTAATCACCGTGAACAAGGTCATAGAAAACAATAAAAATAAAGTTTCTAGTTTTAATATTGTTCAAAATAAGATTAATCTTCCTACACTTCAAGGTTTTAAAAGAGTAAATATTGATGAAATTATTCGTTGTGAAGCAGATTCCAACTATACATTTATTTATTTGTCAGACAAATCTAAAGTAGTAGTTTCTAAAACATTATGTGATTTTGAAAAAAACCTTTCAGGACACAATTTTTTCAGAATCCATCATAAGCACCTTATTAATCTTGAACATTTAAAAGAATATATAAAAGGAAAAGGCGGGCAAGTGGTGATGGTAGACAATTCTGTTCTGGATGTTTCCATTCGCAGAAAAAATGATTTTTTGCAAAAAGTTGCCTGAATATGTGACAGTTGAATAGCTATTTAAAAGAAATTAAGACTGCCTTTTGGCGGTCTTTTTTATTTTAAACATTTGTTGATAAAAAATTTACACTTAATCAAAATACACCAACAGTTACTTATTCCCAATAGTGAGATATTTTATTCATGAATACTTTTATCAAAACTTTACAAAATAGTATATCATGAAAAAAACAAAAATCGCTTTAGCTGTAATCGGCTTGGTATTTTCACAAACATTTTTAAACTCTTGTAATCAGGACAGTGTAGATATGCAGACAGAAACTGTTGCTTCTAAAAGTTCTGATATATCGGTGAGTAATCTCGACGGTCAAAATTATTTTGATAATCCTGATATTTTTAATCAGGGTGTAAATTTTATCAAAGCAAAAGTTGCACAAAACGGACCTGGATATGTGCTTACCCAGAATGATCTTAATGAATTTTACCAGATTACCCAAATTCCAGATGCAGACCGATTGCCTCTAGACACAGTAAACCAATTGATCGGGCAAACAACAGCGTACTCTCAGCTTACTTTCTATGAAGCCCTTACAAATTTGGGATATTCTAATCCGGCTAAAGATCTTGCTGTTGCTATTTCTAACAGCTATATGCCTGATCTTGAAAACAAACTAGCGATAAACAATCTTCCTCAAAACGAAAAAGAATTCTTACGAAATCTTAATAAATACAGACTCAATTATGAACAGGGAGCTATTATTGGCGGAGGTGTAATGAGCAAAGATGGGGGCGGATTTATCGGCGGAGCAATAGGTCTTGGAATAGGATTCGCAGTAGCAGGGCCCCCGGGAGCATTCATTGGCGGTACAATCGGATGGTTTGTAGGCGTTGCCTTGGACAATAAATAAAACCTTATGAAAACTAAGAATAATATATTCTTCAAATTTTTAATTACTATTATGGGTATTTTGCTCATAATAGTAGTTTTTTCTTTTTATAAACGACCTTCTTTAGATTTTAGAATAAAAAATTTAAAACTAGAAACTCAGGCTATTTATTTGATACAAAGGGGAACAACCGGAAAACTTGGAAATCTTGCCAAAGATTTCAATCTTAAAAACAAATACGCATCTCATTTAGGAATTGGATTTATAAAAGATGGTGAACTCAATATTTACCATATTTATGTAAAAAAGAATGCTCATAAAAACAATCTTTTTATCGAAACCATCGAAGATTTCACAAAACCTGAAGATCTGAATTATGTATCTGTATGGAAATTAAATAACATAAATACTGAAAAATTTGAAAGCATTAAAAACACATTAATTTCTTCTGAAAAAGAAAACATCATATTCGATTTCGATTTTGATGAAAATAATGAAAAATATTATTGTTCTGAGTTTGTGGTAAGAGCACTTAGAAAAAATGATATCCAAATAATGCAAGACCACAAGAAAAAAGTAGTCGGATTTGCAAGCCAAATGTTAAGAAAAGATTCCCTTATTTATTTTCCTGTGGATGGTTTTGAGGGTTCAGATAAAACCACAAAAATATTTGAGTGGATTAAATAAAAACTTCTTCTCAAAAACTTTTGATTTCCAAATAAGTTGATATGAATTCAAAAGGGAGGCTGTCTTTATTGTGAAGACAGTCTTTTTTATTTAATATTATTAAGGTTTCATTACCTTTTTCTTGAAAAAAATAAATAAATTCGATATCAATAAAATTTCGTTTTAATGATACAACTTCCTTTATCAAAACTTTCCAATGTCGGAACTACGATTTTCAGCCAGATGACGCAACTTGCCAATGAAAATGAAGCCATCAACTTATCCCAAGGCTTTCCCGATTTTATGCCAGATTCCGAATTGTTGGATCTCGTAGACAACTTTATTAAAAAAGGCTTTAATCAATACGCTCCGATGGGCGGAATGATTGGCTTAAAGGAAGAAATTGCAAGAAAAATAGAGAATTCGCACCAGGCAATTTATCATCCCGATTCTGAAATTACCGTGACTGCAGGTGGAACTCAGGCAATTTTTACAACCATTGCCACTTTTGTAAAAAAAGATGATGAGGTGATCATTTTTGAACCGGCTTATGATTGCTATGAACCAACTGTAGAGCTTTTCGGAGGAATTGTAAAGCGTTTTGAAATGAAAGCTCCGGATTATGAAATCGATTGGAACGAAGTGAGAAATCTAGTTTCAGATAAAACGAAAATGATTATTTTAAACAATCCAAACAACCCTTCCGGAAAAATTTTAAAAGAAAATGATCTTCAGGAATTAATAAAAATCGTTGAAGGAACTTCTATTTTAATTTTAAGCGATGAAGTGTATGAAAATATCGTTTTTGATGGAAAACAACATTTAAGCATCTGTAAATATCCAGAACTGAAAAACAGAAGTCTTTTGGTGGCTTCTTTCGGAAAGCTATTCCACGTGACAGGCTGGAAGGTAGGATATTGTGCGGCTCCAAAATATTTGACGGATGAATTTAGAAAGATTCATCAATTCAATGTATTTTCTGTAAATACTCCAATTCAAATGGCTTTGGCTGAGTATATGAAAAATGAGGATCATTACAATTATTTGAATCAATTTTTTCAGGAAAAAAGAGATTTCTTAAGACAAGGTTTGGCTACAACTTCTTTTGAACTTCTAGATTGTGAAGGAACCTATTTTCAGGCTTTGAAATACGATAAAATATCCGATAAAAACGATTTTGATTTTGCCAGAGAACTGACGATCAATCATAAAGTGGCAAGCGTTCCGTTTTCTTCTTTCTATAAAAATAAATTGAATGAAAATGTAATTCGTCTATGCTTCGCGAAAAAACAGGAAACTTTGGAAAAGGCTATTGAGAATTTGGCTAAATTGTAATTTAATTCTTAAAATTTAATCTCTCACGGATTTGGCAGATTATGCAGATGATTGCATATATTTTTTAAATTTTAAATAAAAAAACTGGTGACTTTGAGAACCTTAGTCACCAGTTTTTTTGTGGTATCAATATAATTATTAATTGAATAATTGATTCTTACCCTCATGGGTGATTGAGGCTATCGAAGTCACCACATTTATTTTAGATATTATAAAAACATTCCTCCGGAAGCTTCGATTCTTTGTCCTGTAATCCAACGCGCATCTTCCGTACACAAGAACGCTACAACTCCACCGATATCATCCGGAACGCCTACTCTACCTAAAGCTGTAGCACCTGCAACCATATCATTTATTTCTTTTGTATCTCTTACCAATCCTCCACCGAAATCTGTTTCTATAGCACCTGGAGCAACAACATTGGCTTTAATTTTTCTTGCGCCCAATTCTTTTGCCATATATTTTGTCAGCATCTCGATTCCAGCCTTAATTCCACCATAAACTGAATATCCAGGCGTTGCGAATCGTGCCAATCCGGAAGAAATATTTACAATTCCTCCATTTTCGTTGATGAACGGCAAAAATTTCTGAGTCAGGAAAAATACCCCTTTGAAATGAATATCTACAATATCATCCAATTGCTCTTCTGTAACATCCGTAATCGAAGCATGCAAAGAAGTTCCTGCATTATTGATTAAAAAATCAATATTTCTGCTTCCCGTATTTTCTTCTAAATGATCTCCAACTGTTTTTACAAAAGCATCAAAACTCTTTGTATCTTTTGTATCCAATTGATAAGCAATTGCTTTTCTTCCAAAAGATTGAATTTCTTCAACAACCTTATCGGCTTCTTCTTTATTGCTTTTATAAGTTAAGATCACATCTAGCCCTTTCTGAGCAATTTTAAGAGCAGAATTTCTTCCTAATCCACGACTTCCTCCTGTAACTAATGCGATTTTTGTTCTTGTTTCCATTTTTTTTGTTTGTTTTTGATGAGACAAAGTTCAGACAATTTTAAGGGAAAGTGTTTGCTTTAATCAAACTGAAATTTGCAAAATTCAAATCATGAGCGAAATTCCAACGGAGCCAAAGAAGTTTTCTTTTTAAAGAAATTTGAGAAATGGGCTATTTCCTCAAAACCTAAAGCATAAGCTATTTCTGAAACATTCCATTTTGTTTGTTTTAATAAAATTTTAGCTTCCTGAATTACCCTTTCTGCAATAATTTCAGTAGTCGTTTTTCCTGTACTTTCCTTTAATTTTTTATTTAAATAATTCACATGAACAGCCAAGCGATCCGCATAGTCTTTTGCTGTTTTTAGTTGCAGTCTCTGGTCAGAACTTTCAATAGGAAACTGTCTCTCCAGCAACTCAATAAACAAGGAAACTACGCGTAGCGAAGCATCATTTGAGGTTGATAATTTTGAAGCAGGCTGCAATTTTTGCCCATAATGAATAAGTTCTAATACATAGTTTCTGATTAAATCATATTTGAAAATATAATCGGAATCAATCTCTTTTTTAATCTTAGAAAACAACTGTTCAATCTCATCCGCTAGCTCATCATCAATTTCAAACAAAGGAATATTTCCCGGCTGAAAAATGGGTAAATCTTCAAGAGTATTGTGGGATTTATCTTTTATGAAAAAATCTTCTGTAAAAACACAGAAACTCCCGGATTGTTGCGGATCTTCCGGAATCCAATGATAAGGAACTTTAGGTGTTGCAAATAACAAAGCATTTTTCTGAATTCGGATAATTTTGTCTGCATATTCAGCTCTGTTTCTACCTCTTATCAAGCTTATTTTGTAATATTTTCTCCTATTGTAAGGCATTTCAGAAGTCAGCCTAGATCTTTCTAGGGTTTGAGCAATATCAAAAACATTGAAATGACCGATATCTTTATGAAGACCTTTTGGGAAAATACTTTCAACATCTTTTCCCAGCTTTTCTGTCATCTCTTGATAAAAATCTTCCAGCGATGTATATGAAGTGTGTGCTGTTTTTTCCATGACTAGAAATTTGTAAAAATCAAATGTACGAAATAATATTTTTAAATTTAAATGAGGAAAAAAAGCAGTAAACTGTAAAGCTTAAATTTGTCATCAAAAAGTGATTTACTATTAATATTTTCCTTATCTTAGTGTTACTAACTCACTAAAAATCAATAATAATGAAAAATTTAAAAAAACTGAACAAAAAAGAGTTACGCTCAGTTATGGGCGGTAAAGAACAATGTATTGATCCAATGACCGGACAGTGCAAAAAATTTGGAATCGGATGTGCCGAACTTCAGTGTCAACTGCTTCCATTTGATTAAATAATAAATTTTAAATAACGCAAAAAGCGCTCCCAAAATATATCGGGAGCGCTTTTCAATTATAACTAACTTTAATATTTTCTTATACGTTGAATCTAAAGTGCATGATGTCGCCATCCTTCACGATATATTCTTTACCTTCTACAGAAAGTTTTCCTGCTTCTTTGATTTTCACCTCAGAACCATATGTCATATAATCATCAAACTTGATAACTTCCGCACGGATAAAACCTTTTTCGAAGTCTGTGTGAATTACACCTGCAGCTTGAGGAGCAGTCCAACCTTGTCCGATAGTCCAGGCTCTAACTTCCTTTACACCCGCTGTAAAATACGTTTGAAGCTTCAACAGATCATAGGCTTTTCTAATCAAACGGTTCACTCCAGGTTCTGTAAGACCAAGTTCTTCAAGGAAAATCTCTCTTTCTTCATAAGTTTCCAGTTCATTGATATCAGCTTCGATTTGAGCAGCTAAAACCACAACTTCTGCGCCTTCATTTTTAGCCATTTCTTCAATCTTACCAATCCAGTCGTTTCCGTTTTTAATTGAATTTTCATCAACATTACAAACGTAAAGAACTGGTTTATTTGTTAACAATTGAACTTCACCAATAATCGATTTTGTGAAATCATCAGTTGCAAATTCTCTTGCATTTTTCCCGTCTTCTAAGAATTTTTGAAGATTTTGAAGCGTTTCGTACGTCAAAATATCTTCTTTCTTTCCGGATTTGATGAATTTTTTTGCCTTTTCAACTGCTTTTCCAACAGTTTCCAAATCTTTTAACTGAAGTTCGATATCGATAATTTCTTTATCTCTTAAAGGATCAACCGAACCTTCAACGTGAACGATATTTCCGTTATCAAAACATCTTAAAACATGGATAATCGCCTCACACTCACGGATATTTGCCAAGAACTGGTTTCCAAGACCTTCTCCTTTGCTCGCTCCTTTCACAAGACCAGCAATATCTACGATCTCAACAACAGCAGGTAAAACTCTCTCTGGTTTTACTAATTTTTCCAATTCAAACAATCTGTGATCCGGTACAGAAACTGTTCCCAAGTTCGGTTCGATTGTACAGAAAGGATAGTTTGCTGACTGAGCTTTTGCGTTACTCAGACAGTTAAAAAGAGTTGATTTACCTACGTTTGGTAAGCCTACGATTCCACATTTCATAACGAAATTTTTATTTTATTTATAATGTTATGTAACCTTTCGGTTTCATATTGTAAATTCTAAATTTATTTTAATATTCAGGTTTAAAGTAAATTCAATTTAATTTTTTTGAATTAAAAACCTTGAACTTTCAGCGTGCAAAGATAGTGAATTTAAAGGGAGTTTCATAATAAAAAAATCTGCCAAATTTTGACAGATTTTAAAATAATTTTTGTTTCACCAAATGGTTTTTAAGGATTCGCACCAGTAGCGTCCTGCGCCAACGGAACGTCGTTTGGTGCTTCCTGTAATGCTTTATCTAGAGTAAATAGAGACTCGTCTGTAGCTCGATCGCCACCGGCAATTTTTAATTTGTCGATTAGGTTTTGCGCTAAAGTTTCTTCTTCAATCTGCTCTTGTACAAACCACTGCATGAAATTCCAAGTTGCCCAGTCTTTTTCTTCCAAAGCCTGATCTACAAGTCGATAAATTGATGTTGTATTGTCTACTTCATGTTTAAAAACACCGTCGAAGCAAGCAGATAAAGATTCCGGATCTTGTGGTGGAGCAGGAATCGCATCAACTTTCGGTTTTCCTCCTCTATTGAGAACGTATTCCATGAATTTTATTGAGTGATTTCTTTCCTCCTGCGCATGTCTGTAAAGGAAATTTGCAATTCCCTGATATCCTTTGTCATCTGCCCAAATTCCGTACGAAAGGAAAACGTGAGAAGCATGAATTTCTTTGTTCATTTGATTACTTAATGCGTTTTCCATTGCCTCGGAAAGTCTTTTAGTATTCATAATAAAATATTTTTTGTGTGGTTATACAATTAGTTATACAAAAATGATTCCGAGGAAGTACTTATTTTCATAAAAACTAGCAACCGCACTTTATAATTCATTGATTTACTTTAATTTAAATTAATAATTTATAGTTATTCTAAAATAAAAACTAAAAATTTTATATTTTAGAATTGAATTAACCAAACAAAAATTATTACCATGAGAAATCTAAAAAAACTAGAAAGAAATGAGCTTAAGACCATTTCAGGAGGTGCATTATTGGATCCTGTATGCAAACTTCTTTGTTCACTTGCAGATTCCGGAATTTTGAATTTGACTGATATTCAAACGTTTTTATGTCCGGATTTGGATTGTTTTAACTTGCAGAAATAGATTTACAAATTTCACAACAAACGAAAAACCAGCTCTTTGAACTGGTTTTTATTTTTTATAATTATTTATTTTTAAACCACCCCGTCAAAATTTTTTTGAATCTTTGCACCCTTTTAGAGGATAGGAATTTCGGTTAAGTTTAAAAATCTTGGTAAATTATTTCACTTTTTTAGCTAAATAATCACTTTCATTTCCGAGTCTGTCAATCGCTTTTATTGCGATAGCTTCCAATTTTTTTCCATCTTTAAATTTAAGAATGTCTTTTGAAAGTTGATCCAACGTTAAAATTTCCATTTCCCAAACTCCGTTGTATTGAGTAAATAAAACCCATTGGAAAACTTCTTTTAAATTTTTACTGCTCCAACTTGTCTGAACAAAACTTCCGTTATCATTAGCAAACAAAGTCGGTATTTGTAGCGGAACAGCTTTTAGCCAAGGTGTTTTTGGCACCAAAGCTTTTTCTTTGTAAGGTCCGCTTTTCAATGTTGGAAGCATGTTTGAATTTTTCGTTAAACCCGCAATACTCCAATGAATTTCACCGGCATCTTTTCCTAAAACCTGTCTCGAAATTTCAATCTGATTTTTAATCTCAGTCGGACGATCGGAAACTTTTATTTCAACTGTATTTAAGCCAGGCCAAAGATGGCGTTTCATTGTATTTTCGGATTCCCACCAGTTTAATAATGATTCAAAAGCCTGACCTTTAGAATCGATCGGCCAATATAATTGCGGGGAAAAATAGTCTACCCAGCCTTTATTTAACCATAATTTGGCATCGGCATATAATTCGTCGTACTGAGAAGAACCGACAATTCCTTCCGGATATCCGGGTTTCCAAATCCCAAACGGACTGATCCCAAATCTCACATAGTTTTTCTCAGCATGAATTTCCTTGTAAATTCTTTCTACAAATTTATTCACATTATCCCTTCTCCAGTCTGCTCTGGTCAATGTTCCGCCATTTCTCAGATATTCGTTCCAGGTTGCATTATCAGGAAAATCTGCACCTTTGTTGTAGGTTGCATAAGGATAAAAATAATCATCAAAATGAACTGCATCAATGTCATATCTTTTCACGATATCTTTCACGACATTAGAAACATGCCCCTGCGTTTTCGGATTTGCGGGATCAAACCAATACATTCCGTTTTTTAATCTTACGACAATATCCGAAAGTTTGTTCGCCATAGATAAACTATTTGGTGTTCCTCCGTTTGTGTGATGAGCACGGTAAGGATTTAACCAAACATGCAGTTCCAACCCTCTTTTATGCGCTTCGTCGATCCAAAACTGCAACGGATCGTAATTCGGATAAGGCGCCCTTCCTGTTTCACCTGTCAAAAAGTATGACCAAGGTTCGATATTACTTGTATACAAAGCATCTGCGGAAGGTCTTACTTGAAAAATTACCGCGTTGAAATTGTTATCTTTCAACATGTCCAACATGGAAATTGCTTCTGCTTTTTGTTGGTCAACTGTTAAATTATTTCTTGAAGGCCAGTTGATGTTTGCCACACTTGCGATCCATGCTCCACGAAATTCTCTTTTGATTTCAGGAAGATTGGTTCTGAAAACTTCTTCTGTTGGCGGAATTGCTGGTTTTGTGTTTGCAACAGGCGGTTTGGGAGTCGATATATTGTTATTCGGCTTTGTCGTATTTTTTGTTGGAGTTGTAGCTTTCACTGCGTTATTCTGAGTAGAACATGCTGTAAAAGATGCTAGAATTCCTGATAAAACGATTAGCTTTAGTGTATTCATTTTCATAGTCTACAAAACTACATTAAATTATTTTTTTTGATTTTAAAAATTACGATAATAAAATGAATTATTTAATTGATATTGTTTTAAATTATAAATATTTTAACGCAAAGTGCGCAAAGGTTTTTTTGACTACTAATTGTTTTTAAGTTCGCAAAGGCGTTTCACTTAAATAAGCTCTCAAAGATATTCTTTATTAAATTTTGGCTAAAGCCAATTTAGATTCAAAATTGAAAGCGGACTAAAGTCCGCTCCTATTGAATACTAATTTACGTTTAGAAAATTTATGCCTAATCATTAAAACAAAAAAAGCCCCGAAAAATCGAGGCTTTAGTATATTTATAAGTTTTAGATTACGCTTTCGCAGATCTTTCCACTCTTTTTCTTTCTTCTTCAGAAAGTAATTTCTTTCTCATACGGATGAAGTTTGGAGTTACCTCGATTGCTTCGTCACCTTGGATATATTCCATGCATTCTTCAAGAGAGAATAAGATTTTTGGAGCAACACCTGTATCTTTATCTTTACCTGAAGCTCTCATGTTGTTCAACTGTTTTGCTTCAACGATATTTACAACTAAGTCACCCGGTTTGTTTTGCTCACCGATGATCATTCCTGCGTAAATTTCCTCACCCGGATCAACGAAGAACTTACCTCTATCCTGTAATTTAGCAATAGAATATTCAGTTGCAGGACCTTGAGTTTTGCTGATTAATACCCCATTGTTTCTTCCAGGAATAGCACCTTTGAAAGGCTTGTATTCTGTGAAACGGTGAGCCATAATAGCTTCACCTGCAGTAGCTGTCAACATCTGAGAACGCAATCCGATCAAACCTCTTGAAGGAATTTCGAATTCCATATGCTGCATTTCACCCTTAGTTTCCATAATGTGAAGATCTCCTTTTCTCTGAGTTGCCAAGTCGATTACTCTAGAAGCATATTCTTCAGGAACGTCTACAACCAAAGATTCATAAGGCTCTAATTTCTGACCATCTTCATCTTCTCTTAAGATAACCTGTGGCTGACCGATCGTCATTTCATACCCTTCTCTTCTCATTGTTTCAATAAGAACTGACAAGTGAAGAATACCTCTACCGAAAACTAGGAAAGTGTTTGCATCATCAGTTTGTTGAACTCTTAATGCTAAGTTTTTCTCTAATTCTTTTGTCAATCTTTCTTTCAGGTGATTAGAAGTCACATACTTACCATCCTTACCAAAGAAAGGTGAATTGTTGATAGAGAATGTCATGTTCAACGTAGGCTCATCAATAGCCGTTCTTTCCAATGGTTCAGGATTTTCAAGATCTACGAAAGAATCTCCGATCTGGAAAGCGTCGAAACCTACAACAGCACAGATATCACCTGCCTGTACTTCAGTTACTTTTTTCTTTCCTAAACCTTCGAAAACGTATAATTCTTTTACTTTTCCTTTCACAACTTTTCCATCTGCCTGAGCAAGACCGATCCACTGAGATTCTTTGATCTCACCTCTTGTTACTTTTCCGATCGCAATTCTTCCTAAGAAAGAAGAGAAATCTAGAGAAGTAATCTGCATCTGAAGGTTACCTTCAGTTACTTTCGGAGCTGGAACATATTCTAAAATACCATCCAACAATGGCATAATATTGTCAGTCTGCTCTAATGAAGTGTTGAACCATCCTTGTTTAGAAGAACCATAGAACGTTGGGAAATCCAATTGCTCTTCTGTAGCTTCTAAGTTGAAGAATAAATCAAACACCTGATCGTGAACCTCGTCCGGACGACAGTTTGGCTTATCTACTTTATTGATAACAACCAATGGTCTTAATCCTAATTCCAAAGCCTTCTGAAGTACGAATCTCGTTTGTGGCATTGGTCCTTCAAACGCATCCACCAACAAAATAACTCCGTCTGCCATTTTCAATACTCTTTCTACTTCTCCTCCAAAATCGGCGTGACCAGGTGTATCAATTACGTTAATTTTCGTGTCTTTATAAGTAACAGAAATATTCTTGGATAAGATCGTGATCCCTCTTTCTCTTTCAAGATCATTGTTATCCATAATTAACTCCCCACTCTCCTGATTTTCTCTGAAAATATTGGTAGCGTGGATGATCTTGTCAACCAAAGTAGTCTTACCGTGGTCAACGTGTGCGATAATCGCAATATTTCTAATGTTTTGCATATAAGATTTTTACGGGTGCAAAAATAGTGATTTTTAATGAAAAAATAAACAATAAGTTTAGTTAATTAACAAATTCATAATGAGAGATTTATTTAAAATAATCCTTAAATGTTGAATATTAAGCGATAAATCCTTCTTATTTTAAAAGCTAAAATCATTAAAAAAGGTTTAAATCTTTTGACTTAAACCCTTCATTATTTTATAAACTTAAAAATTACAAAGTTTGCTCTTCATGCTTTCCCTCTTTGATTTCTTCCACCATTTTGGCATTAAAAGCAGGCAAATCTTTCGGTGTTCTACTGGTAACCAACCCATTATCTACAACAACTTCACTATCTTCCCAATTGGCACCTGCGTTTTTTAGATCTTTACTAATTGAATTTACAGAAGTTAAATTTCGTCCTTCTACAACCTCTGCATTAATTAAAATCTGAGGTCCATGACAAATTGCAGCGACTGGTTTATGCTGTTGGAAAAAATCTTTAACAAAACTTAAAGCCTTTTCATTTGTTCTCAATTGATCAGGATTGATAACACCGCCTGGTAAAACCAAGGCATCATAATCTGAAGCGGATGCTTCATTCAAAGTCTTATCGACAGGATATTCTTTTCCCCAGTCTTTTTCTGCCCATGCTTTTATACTTCCAGATTCTGGACTGATGATGTGTGCAGTCCATCCTTGTTGCTCCAAATATTCTTTCGGTGATGCTAATTCGCTTTCCTCAAATCCGTGTGTTGCCAAAATGGCGATTTTTTTTGACATAATATTAATATTTTGGTGTTTGTAGGATGGTGAAGTGAAAATATGATGCCGATAAGAAAAATGTGGTATTTAAAATTCGTTAAAAATTTAAAATTAATAAATAAAAACACGTCAAGTTTTGACGCTTCAAGCCTGTATTTTTGGATTATAATTCTTGCAAGGTTATATTATTATTAACACTTTTAAATTACAAAATGACAAACAACTTAAATTTATTGACGATTTCGGAATTCATTATTACTCAGGACTCTACTTTAGATAGAGAGATAGTAACTTTAATTGATGATTTTACCGGAGAGCTTGTTAATTTCAAAAATGACAACACCATTCCAACCAATGGAAAGTATTTATATTTTACAAAATCAAATTCAGACAATAGTATCGCAAAATATCGGAGAATGATTACTGGTGATGTTTCGGTGAGAATTTCCGGTGCAGTTGGAGATGGAAATACTGATGATTATTCTAAAATTCAAAAACTTATTGATGAAATGGATGCTGGACATATACTAAGTTTAGATGAACGAAGATATATGCTTTATTCTCCATTGCAAATTAATAAAGCAATTAAAATAAAAGGATCTTCTACAATTGGCAATAAAGGATATAATAATATATTACCGTCTTATATTCTTACTTTAAACAATAATGGAATTATTATTAATTCATCTGGAGTCGTTTTAGATGGTTTTGCAATCGGAAGTGGAAATTCTTATGTGAATGAACCAAATACAAACATAGGTATAAAAGTAAATGGGACAAATATTACAGAAGGTGAACTTAGTAGTATTATTATAAGAGATATTTTTATAAATGGTTACGAAACTGGATTAGAAATTAGTTATATGTGGTCTTCTCAAATCCAATCTTTAAAAATATTAAATTGTAAAACAGGTATTTTAATTAATGGAAGATCAGTAAATAATGAAATTTCTAATAATACATCTATTTCTCTTGCCGATAATGTAAAAATTCCTAATAGTAAGGGAATTTGGTTTAATAACGATGGAATAGTAAAAGAAGGCTGGCGAATCATTGACACATTAATAAATAATTATTATGATGCTATATATGCAGAAAAAACATCACATGTAAACATTATGAATAGTATGATCGATTTTTGTCATCACATCGGCATTGTTTTATTAGATGATTGTTACAATTGGAATATTAACAGTAATTATATTGCTCTGGATGAACCTGGATATGGATTGTACTTAGCAAATAACACTGTAAATCCTTTAGCAGTTCGTGGAAATAAAATTGTTGATAATGATATTCTAAGTTACAACGGTGTCATTGATAATGAAATTTCCATTGGAATAAATATTGTCGGGGAAGGTTCTCTTTACGATGATGTAAGAGGAAATTCAGTTAAAAATTTTAAAGTTTACGATATTAAGGCTAATGAAGGATTGAAAACAACAATTAGCAATAACAAATGCTTGTCAGATGTTGAATTCAACATAATTAGTAATTTCATTACAAATGATAATTTAGGAATCGTATATTATCAAAATGTAAACGACTTTTTCAACTTGGGGAAAATAAAAGTAAGTTATGCAGCTTCCTATCCTACAACTTCTTCTTCCGAATGGAGACGCGGCGATATTATTTTAAATACAGAACCTTCTGTAACCAATCCAATTGGTTGGGTAAACACGACCGATGGAATCAATACATGGAAGCCTTTTGGTGTTATTAACAATTAAATTATCTTAAGACGAAGGCAGCCTTTTTTAAGGTTGTCTTTTTTATTTAAAATGCTTTTGAAAAAGCAAAATTAAAACAACCTGAAGCATCACAACAAATCCAAATTTTAACAAAAAAGATCCTTTAGAAATTTTATGTCTGAAAATAAGCATTCCTGCAATCGCCCCAGCAGTCCCGCCAATAAATGAAACACCCAATAAAGTATTTTCAGAAATTCTTCTCTGGTGTTTAATTGATTTTTTCTTATCTAATCCAAAAATTATAAAGCTGATAAGATTGATTAAAATTAATAAATAAAACATATGAACAAATCTAAAACAAGATTCAATAACTTTGCAAATTCAATAAATAAAAATCAATGACAGTACAGGATCTTGCGGGAAGTTATTCGGTTCAAGGCAGCAATCAGGAAGAAACTGACTATATTTCTTATCATGGAATATTAACGTTGTCTCTGGACGAAAACAATCGTATCATCGCCCAATGGATGATTGGCGATCATATTCAAAATGGAACAGGATTTTACAAAGATCAGATTTTAGTGATTAATTTTAATTACAAAGGTGATAATCAGGAAATTTATAAAGGAGTTGCTGTTTATCGTTGTCTTAATAAAGATATTTTGGATGGTTTTTGGTCTGAGAAACATGGAAATCCGTTGTATCTTGGAAGCGAATATTGTGTGAGAATTGAGAATTCAAAGGTTTTGAATTAAAACAAAAAAGCCACCCCAAAAAGAGGCAGCTTTAAGATTTTGTATCTAGCAATTAATTATTTTTTTGCCTTTACGTCAACAGAAATTTCGATGTCTTTGCTGATTGCCCACTCTGCAGGGTCTGTTTCAGACGTACCGAATTTTATTCCCCAATCTGCTCTGTTTACTGTAAATTTAGCTTGGATTGCAGCCGTGCCTTCAGCAACATCAACTTTTGCAGGGAAAGTTACGTTTACTGTTTTTCCGGATAATGTAAGGTTTCCGCTTACTGTTTTGTTTGCTCCAGCAATTGCGCCTTCTTTTGGTGCTTCAGCTAAATCTGTTACGCTTGTAATTTTGAATTCTGAAGTTGGATTTTTAGTTACATCAAAGAAATCCGGGCTTTTTAAGTGAGTTTCAAGATCAGCCGGTTTTTTATCTTTTTCAGTTACAGAAGCCGGATCTACTTTAATAGAAGCCATATCGATCACGAAATTTCCTGCCGTAAGCTGTCCGTTATCAACGCTTAAATCTCCTGATTTTACATTAAGAGTTCCCCAACGTGGAGCCATACCTCCTTTGTGAGTCGCTTTCCAGCTTACAACAGATGTTGCAATATCTACATTCAACACTTCACCTTTGCTTTCTGCAACCTTTTGCTCTGTAGCTGTTGCTGCACTGTCTGCAGATTTTTCTTTATTACAAGACGTCGCAAAAAGACCGATTGCAACCAATGCAATTACACTAAGTTTTTTCATATTATTAATTGTTAAAAAAGTTTATTAATTATAGCTAATATAACTGAAATTTTTAATAAATATTTTTACATCTAAAATTTCGGTAGTCCAAAAATAGAAAAAAACAATAGTCTACTAGCTTAACATAGATCAAGAAATGATCTTATTAAAAATACACTAAAACTTTAAACCTTTAATTATTTATCCTAGATAATTTAATAATATTTTAATAAACAAGAATTAAACTACAACCATATTAAGATTCTAAATATGTAATTTTAACACTTAATTCAAACACAAACAATTTCAGGTTTATGTCAAAAAATTTATTACCTTTATTATTGATTTTAAGTGCATTCGGTAATTTCCAAGCTCAGGATAAAGCTGAGAAAGCCATTGAAATATTTACCGATAAATATCCTCAGGAAAAAGTACATTTAATCTTCAATAAAAACAGTTACATCGCGGGTGAAAATCTTTGGTTTAAATCTTTTGTTTTTGATGGTTATAGCCCTTCAACAATTTCTACCTCGTTGTTTGTTGAGCTTTACGACAGCAACAAAACTCAGATCAGTAAAAAATTAATTCCTTTAATTCATGGAGAAGGCAGCGGAAGTTTTTCATTACCTGAAAATTTAAAAGAAGACATTTATTATATCAGAGCTTACACGACTTGGATGACCAATTTTAATGAAGACTTTCAAGCGCTAAGATCCATTACGGTTTATAATCCAAACTCTTCACAAAAACTTATCATTAATAATGAATCTAAATGGACAGCTTCTGTTTTTCCGGAAAGCGGAACTTTCGTTGATGGAATTAATACAAAATTTGCAGTTCGTTTACAATCAACAGGTATAACTCCAACCGATTGGAATGGTTATGTAATCGATACCGCAAAACCTGATGTAAAAATAATTTCATTCAAAGGCTTTGATCAAAATATCGGTTCTTTTTCATTGACTCCAAAAGTTGGAACAAAATATCAATTAATCGTTGACGATTCAAAAGGGAATAAACAGACCATCGATTTACCGAACGTTTCAAATTCAGGAATAAATCTTCAAGTTAAAAGCACAAATGAAGCCGTAAAATTTGCATTAAAATCGAAAAACATAGCTCCTGAAACTTTGTATAAAGTAATCGGAACAATTAGCAATCAATTGGTTTTTAAGGCAAAATCAAACAAAATTTTAGAACAAACTTATACGATTCCAACAGACAAATTAATCAATGGAGTTTTACAGCTTACTGTTTTTGATGAAAATGAAAACATTGTCGCTCAGAGACTTTGCTTTGTTCAACCTGAATTATTAAAAATCAAGAAACCATCTATTCAATCATTATCGTTGAACGAATCCCCAAGAGCTTCAAATTCTTTCGGACTTCCTCAAACTTCCGACGACAGGCCTTACACAGTTCTCGTTCTTGATGGAAAATCTGATAGTTCGGAAGATGAAAACAGTTTATTAAGCACGTTATGGCTTACCGGCGATATCACTTCTAAAATTTATAATCCGTCGCAATATTTTACAAAAAATCATAATTCTGAGGCTTTGGATGCCCTTTTAATCTCAGAAAAATGGAAAAGATTCGACTGGAAAACTATCATGGCTGGAGTTTTTCCGACGATCAGCAACAGACCGCAACCTTATATTTCTTACAAAGGAAAAGTCTCTATTCAAGGGAAACCAGCGCCTAATACGGAAATGAATTTGCTATTCGAAATCCCCAATCACGGCACAAGATTCTATCAGGTAAAAACCGATGCCAACGGATTTTTTGCTTTAAACGGATTGTTCTTTGAAGATGCCATTAAATTTTCATATCAATTAAATGATCCTAAAATTCCAAAAGAACAGGTTCAGGTTATTTTTCAGCCTAATTACGCTTTTGTTCCGTCTAAAAAGGATTTGCCGAAAAGCAATTATATTTTAACTCAACGTTCAAACGACGACAAGCCCACCGAACAAATTCAAAGATATATTGCAGATAAGAATGCCCAAAGCTCCATCAATGAAAAAGCAACATTAATCGAGGAAATTAAGTTAAAAGGTGAGAAAAAAGACCGAACAAAAGAATTAAACGAGAAACTAAGCAGTCCATTATTCAACAGTGCCAACGACATTATTTTCGATTTGGTGAACGATAATAATTCTGCGATGGGTTCTATGAACATTCTTCAATGGCTACAAGGACGAGTTGCCGGATTGACGATCGAATCTAGCATGGGAGATTTTGTTCCAAAATTGAGAGGAAGCACGATCAACATTTATCTCGACGAAATGAAAGTCGAACCTTCCATGGTTTCCTCTATTTCGACATCCGATATTGCAATGGTAAAAGTAATGAAAGGCTTTTTCGCAGGCGGTTTTGGCGGTGGCGGAGGAGGTGGAATCGCAATCTATACAAAACGCGGTGGAATTACGGGTTCAGCAAATAACTCTTCTGCTCCAACTAAACTAAAACAGATAACTCTGAATGGTTTCGACAAAGAAACTCCATTTGTAAGTCCGCTCTACGACGACGAAAATTTTAAAAATATTTCGCAGGATTTCCGTAATGTTCTCTATTGGAATCCTTATTTTCAGGTGCAACCCAAAGATTCTGCAAAAATTCAGTTCTTTAATAATGATGATGCCAAAGACTTCAGAATCATCATTATGGGGTACGATGAGAAGGAATATGTTCCGATTTATTATGATGAGATCGTGAAATAATTTTATTTTTAAAGAGCTTTTTCCCGCTTTCCGCTGTATCTTTTGTTCCGCTTCACTACACAAAAGGATGTCGCTGCAATCGGGGCTATGGCGGAAGTCATCATTTTAAACATTCGAAAAAATATTCACAAAGTTTGTCAGTCTGTAAAGGACCTAAAAACATAGTATTAGAAATAATTATGGGTAGATTCTCGTCTAGATGCTTTCAGCATGACAAATTTTACGCAAATAAATTTACTGAAGAAAAAATCAAAATTCTTTAATAAAAAAGTCAGTATTTTAGCCATTCAAAAATTTCGAATGAACACAGTTACGTACATCAAACAAACTCTCGATATATCCGAAAAAAGCATTAATGCAACGCTTCAATTATTAAGTGAAGACTGCACAATCCCTTTCATTTCCCGTTACAGAAAGGACAAAACCGGAAATCTGGACGAAACGCAAATCGAACAAATTTCAAAACTGAACAAACAATTCGAAGAAATCGTAAAGAGAAAAGAAACCATTTTAAAATCTGTTGAGGAACAAAACGCCTTAACTCCCGAATTCAAACAAAGAATTGAAGAAAGTTTTGATATTCAAGAGCTTGAAGATTTATATTTACCGTTCAAAAAAAGAAAGAAAACCAAAGCTGATGCTGCAAAAGAAAAAGGATTAGAACCTTTAGCGAAAATCATTATGAGTCAAAGAGCTCAGGATTTGCAGTTTTTAGCTTCAAAATATTTGAACGATCAAGTTTCCAATGAAGACGAAGCTCTACAAGGCGCACGAGACATCATGGCAGAATGGATCAATGAAAATATGTATGTGAGAAAAAATCTACGTCGATTATTTCAAAGAAAAGCTGTTATAACTTCAAAGGTTGTGAAGGCAAAAAAAGATGAAGAAGACGCACAGAAATTCTCTCAATATTTCGAATGGGAAGAAAGCCTGAACAGAACACCTTCTCACCGGCTTTTAGCCATGTTGAGAGCTGAAGCAGAAGGCTTTGTAAAAACAAGCGTGGATATCGATAAAGAAGAAGCGATTGATTTTATTGAAAATGCCATTATTAAATCAAACAACGAAACAGCAGAACAAATTTCATTAGCCATAAAAGACAGCTACAAACGATTACTTGAACCTGCAATTTCAAATGAAACTTTACAGGAAGCCAAAGAAAAAGCAGACAAAAAAGCAATTGAAATATTTTCGGAAAATTTAAGTCAGTTATTATTAGCTCCGCCTTTGGGAGAAAAAAGAATTTTGGCGATTGATCCGGGTTACAGAAGCGGTTGTAAAGTCGTTTGTCTGGATGAAAAAGGTGATTTATTACATAACGAAACGATCTATCCTCACGCTCCTCAAAACGAAAGCGGAATGGCAATGAAAAAAATCAGATCGATGGTAAATGCTTATAATATTGAAGCAATTTCCATCGGAAACGGAACCGCAAGTCGTGAAACCGAATTTTTCATAAAAAAAATTGCGTTTGATAAACCGTTGCAGGTTTTTGTGGTTTCAGAAGCGGGAGCATCGGTTTATTCAGCAAGTAAAATTGCGAGAGATGAATTCCCAAGTTATGATGTGACGGTTCGTGGAGCAGTTTCTATTGGAAGAAGATTGGCAGATCCTCTGGCTGAACTGGTGAAAATTGATGCCAAATCGATTGGAGTTGGTCAATATCAACACGATGTCGATCAAACTCAATTGAAAAATGAACTGGATTCTACCGTGATGAAATGCGTGAATTCTGTTGGAATTAATTTAAATACAGCGAGTAAATCTCTGTTAAGCTATGTTTCTGGAATCGGCGAAAAGATGGCAGAAAACATCGTAAATTACCGTGCCGAAAACGGAGCTTTTGAAGACAGAAAACAATTGAAAAAAGTTCCGAGATTAGGAGAAAAGGCTTTCCAACAGGCGGCTGCATTCATTAGAATTAATAATAGTAAAAATCCGTTAGATAATTCTGCGGTTCACCCTGAAGCATATGGAATTGTTGAAAAAATGGCAAAAGATTTAGGTATTAAAACCAATGAATTGATTGCTAATAAAGAAAAAATTGCTCAAATTAATCCGGAAAAATATATTACCGAAGATATTGGAATTTTAACGATCAAAGATATTTTAAAAGAACTTGAAAAGCCCGGATTAGATCCAAGAAAAGCAGCCAAAGTTTTCGAATTTGATCCTAACGTAAAAAAGATCACAGACTTAAAAATAGGAATGATTTTACCTGGAATCGTGAATAATATTACAGCTTTCGGATGTTTTGTGGATTTAGGAATTAAAGAAAGCGGATTGGTTCATATTTCTCAATTGAAAGACGGTTTTGTATCGGATGTGAATGAAGTTGTAAAGCTGCATCAACACGTTCAGGTGCGTGTAACTGAAGTGGATGAAGCAAGAAAAAGAATACAGTTGAGTATGATTTTGTAAGTTTTATACTTAACAAAATCAAACCTTCAAGGTTTTTGAAACCTTGAAGGTTTATTTTATTTTAACTTAAAAATTTCATTTTAAAATCCTTTAGAATCTCTCCTTGGTTCCTTCACTTCCGGCCATTTTGTAACCTGTCCTTTATCATCAAGAGGCATCGCTCTTTTTTCTCTATTTGTAAATTCAGGATCTTCCGAAGCCATATACGCCAAAGTTGCAGTAAGAATTACATTATTTTTAACTTCATCAAAAACAATTTTATCATACGTATCCTTCGTTGTGTGCCAAGTATAGCCAAAATATCCCCAGTTCAGAGAGCCTAAAGAAAATCCTGGAACTCCCGCCGCAACAAATGAGGCGTGATCCGAACCTCCGCCACCAGGCATCCCCGGAAAATCTGTTTTAATCTGATCTTTCACTTTTTTCGGAGCAGCATTTAGCCATTTCCCGATATAGTCATATGCATTCACAAAACCTTGTCCACTGATATTCACCACTCTACCCGTTCCATTATCTTGATTGAAAACAGCTTGCGTACCTTTCATAATTTCAGGATTATCTGCTACAAAACCTCTCGAACCGTTCAGACCTTGTTCTTCGCTTCCCCAAAGTCCAACAACAATTGTTCGTTTATTATTTGGATAATATTTTTTCAGAATTCTCATCGTTTCTAGCATGGTAAGAACGCCTGTTCCATTGTCAGTCGCACCTTGAGCACCGTCCCACGAATCCAAATGAGCAGAAAGAATTACATATTCATTAGGTTTTTCTTTTCCTTTAATCATTCCGATTGTGTTAAAAGTTTTCGCTTCAGGAAGTATTTTTGATTGGGTTTCTACTTTAATTCTCGGTTTTTGTCCATTTTCAGCCATTCTGTACAACATTCCGTAATCTTCAACATCAATATCAATCATCGGAATTTTTGTTGTTTTTGCACCAAAAATTCTGTTAGCTCCCATAATTCCGGTCCAATTGGAAATAGAAATTCCGGCTGCTCCTGCCTTTTCCAAAGCTTCAGGAAGCGTTGTATTGTCGTAACCGATACTCTTTACATAATTTTGAAAATCTTTCGTAGCCTGTTCTTTTTCTGCTTTCAATTTTTCATATAATTCAGTCGTGGCAAACTCCTTGATCTGCTCATCGGAACGACCAATCTTCTGATATTGTGCAATCAAAACAATTTTACCTTTTGCAGAGGGTAACCATTTGCCAAATTCAGCTTTAGAAGAAACTTTCGGAAGAATCACCACTTCAGCTTCGACTGCTTTTTTGGTTGCCGGACTCCATGCCAGTTGTGTTGCAGAAAGCGTTTTCACGCGCGGATATATCATATCAACATGCGTAATGCCTCTTTGCCAGCCTTTCCATGTTCCGAATTGCTGCAAATTTGCATCAATATCCCACGAACGAAGCTTGTTTGCTGTCCATTCATTTGCTTTCAGCATTTCGGGAGTTCCCACCAAACGCGGCCCGATTCCGTCCAAAAGCTCGAAAGCCATGTTTTCAAGTTGAGAATTTGTATTTACTTCATTAATGAAATTTTGTACAGTTGGATTCAATTTCTCCTGAGCCAAAGAAAATTGTGTTGCCAAAACAACCGCCGGCAAAACAAAAAATCTGTTTATCTTCATAATTTTTATTGATTGGCTTAAAGATAAAGAGATTTTGGGAGAAAAGATAAAATGTGAATCGTGAATTGTCAATTCGTTTCAATCTTATTTTTTGGGAGCTTTTTCCCGCTTTCCATTACAATCTTTTTTTTCAAAAAAGGATTGTAATGGAAAGCGGGGCTAGGGTTTTTAGGACTGGTGGCTTCGAGTTTCCTCAGCCACCACAGAAAGTCTTGTCATATTTAAATATGAGGAGTACTAAGAGACAACTTACATCAGGATAGGATACAATCCTATTAAAAAATTAATTTTAAAAATAATAGAAATTAGCGTTATTCGTGTTTAGATGAGGATATTGCTTCGTCACTTCGTTTCTCGCAATGACAACCAAAACACATGCAAGCAAAACTAACTATTTCCATTTTAAGGCAAAAAAAAGACCGACTTGTCAGCCGGTCCGGAACAATTATTTTTTTGATTCCTCAACAGAAACTTTTCTGAATTCTTTGAACAATTTGCTTAGTTCCAAAGCTGATTTACGAGCTCTAGTTCCAGCTGCTTTGTTACCTTTTTCTGCTTGTTGGTTTGCTTCAGTAGCGAATGCTTCAAATTCCGCGTTGATTTTTTCAATTAGTTCTTTCATTATATTTAAAATTTAGGCTGCAAATATAGGTTTTATGGTGATTCCAGCCTAATGGTGACGAAAAAAATTATGAGAATTATAATTAATTTTTTTTAATCTAAAATAATTGTTGATTTTTTAGTTTTTTTAAGAGTAAAATTCAAGAAAGTGGAAATATTACAAGATAATTTATTAGTTATTGGTAATATTTAGAAGTTTAACAATATATTAATACATGATTGCTGTTTAATGGCTCGAGAAATTTGGTAATTAGCAAAAAAACAATATTTTTGTAGGTATTAAATATAATAAACACAATTATATCTTATGATGAAAAGCAGACAATTCTTTTAAACACAAACAAGGCTATCGAATATTATTTTTAAATAGCATCTTTAGACATACAAATCAATAAACTTAATCTAAAAAATTAGATTTTTTTGCTTTAAAACAATATATAAGCTAAAATATTCTGTAAATTACATAAATATGTATAAAACATTTTCGGAATTAAAAAAGAACAAAATCCTATATAACACAAGACTAAAAAAAGTAAAAGTTGCTTTGCTTGGCGATACTGCCACTCAGTTTTTAAATGTCGCCTTAAAAGGAACTGCCATTGATGAAGGTTTTGAATTTGAGATTTTTGAAGCAGACTTTGGGCAGATTTCCCGTCAAATTCTTGATCCTACATCAGAATATTATGAGTTTGAGGCAGATTATACAATCATTTTTGAGTCTTCACATAAACTTTTAAATCAGTATTATAAATCTTACGATTCACAGATTGGCTTTGCTCAAAATAAAATCAATTATCTAGAAGAACTTTACGATACCATTCAGAACCGAACAAGAAGTAAAGTTATTTATTGCAATTTTCCGACAATCAACAATCAGGTTTTTGGAAATTTTGCCAATAAAGTAGAATCTTCTTTTGTTTTTCAACAGAACAAATTAAATTATCTTCTTTCTGAATTAGCAATCAAAAAAAGCAATCTTTTCATTGCCGACTTACTTTCTATTCAGAATAAATTGGGAAGAAATTTTATGTTTTCGCCCAATATTTATGTGAACACGGAGATGGTTTTGTCTTTGGACGTACTTCCAATTGTTGCCAGCAACATGGTTGGAATTATCGCATCTGTTGAAGGGAAATTCAAAAAATGTCTGATTCTCGATCTTGACAATACAACTTGGGGTGGAATTATAGGTGATGATGGTTTAGAAAAAATTCAAATCGGAAGTTTAGGAATCGGAAAAGCTTTCACAGAATTTCAATATTGGATTAAAGCCTTACAAAAAAGAGGAATTATCTTGGCGGTTTGTAGTAAGAATGATGAAGATAAAGCGAAAGAACCTTTCGAGAAGCATCCGGATATGGTAATAAAACTGGATGATGTTGCTGTTTTTGTTGCCAATTGGGAAAATAAAGCAGACAACATAAGAAAAATTCAAAATATTTTAAATATTGGATTCGATTCTATGGTATTTTTGGATGACAATCCTTTTGAAAGGAATATCGTTCGCGAAAATCTTCCTGATGTTTGTGTTCCCGAATTGCCGGAAGATCCTGCTGAATATCTTGAATATTTATATAGCTTAAATCTTTTCGAAACTGCAAGTTTTTCTGAAAATGATGCGGAAAGAACGAAGCAATATCAAGTTGAAGCTCAAAGAGGAATTGCTTTGGATAGTTTTACGAATGTGGAAGATTTCCTGAAAAGCATGAATATGGTTTCGGACGTTCAGGTTTTTAATAATTTTTCGAAACCTAGGGTTTCTCAGTTGACACAGCGTTCGAATCAGTTTAATCTTAGAACCGTAAGATATACTGAACAAGAAATAGAAAATCTGATGAGCTCTGAAAATCATCATACAATTTCCTTTACATTAGAAGATAAATATGGCGATAATGGCTTGATTTGCGTAATTGTTCTTGAAAAACAGGACGAGGAAACGCTCTTCATTAATACTTGGTTGATGAGTTGTCGTGTTCTGAAAAGAGGAATGGAGGATTTTACCTTAAATACAATTGTTGAAACAGCTAAGAAAAATGGTTTTAAATATGTTTTAGGAGAATATATTCCGACTGCAAAAAATCAAATGGTAAAAGATCATTATGAAAGACTTGGATTTACCGCTCAGGAAGATAAATGGGTACTAAATGCAAATGAATATCAAGGTAAACAAGTATATATAGTAAACAAATAATAGACAAATAAATTATGAATCAAGATGAAATTTTAGCAAAACTTAGCGGTATTTTTCGTGAAGAATTAGACAACGACGATATTACGCTTACCGAAGAAACAACTGCAGAAGATATTGAAGAATGGGATTCTCTTTCTCATATTCAATTGATAGTTGCTGTGGAAAAAGCTTTTGGAATTCGTTTTACTTCTTCGGAAATTCAGAGCTGGAATAATGTAGGAGAAATGGTAGAATCTATAAAATCTAAATAGATTCTTTCCGCATGCTTCTTAATTCATACAGCTTTATCGCATTCTTTATTGTTTTATTTTTTTGCTATTACCTATTAGGAAAAAATACAAAAATTCAAAATATAATTCTCCTGATCGGAAGTTATATTTTCTATTCTAGTTGGAGCTGGGAATTTTTATCTTTATTAATTCTCTCCACTGTTGTTACCTTTTTTATAGGTAATAAAATAAAATCGTCCGAAGGAAAAACAAAAGTAAGATGGCTAAGATTAGGCGTTTTCTTAGTTCTGATACAACTTTTATACTTTAAATATTTTAATTTTTTCATTGAAAACTTTAATGATCTTTTAAAAATATTCGGATTAAAGAATGAACTAAAGCTTTTGAAGATTATTTTCCCTATCGGAATTAGTTTTTATTCCTTTAGAATGATTGGATATCTTTTAGATATTAAAAATAATAAACTTAAAGAAATTCCTAATTTATTAGATTATTCAATATTTGTAGCCTTTTTTCCTTGTATTATTGCAGGACCAATTGACAGAGCCACACCTTTCCTGAATAATCTTAAAATAAAAAGAGAATTTTCTTCTACTCAGTTTACTGATGGATTGAAGCAAATCTTGTGGGGACTATTCAAAAAACTTGTTGTAGCAGACAATATTGCTACCATTACAACTCCTCTGTTTGAATCTTACCACACTTTAAACGGAAGTACGCTTTTTATAGGAGCAGTCTTATACTTTATCCAGTTATATTCAGATTTTTCCGGATATACTGATATGGCAATTGGGATTTCTAAAATATTGGGTATAAAAATTCAGCCCAATTTTAATTATCCTCTTTTTGCGCAAAATGTAGCCGATTATTGGAGAAGATGGCATATTTCTCTTACTTCATGGCTTACAGAATATGTCTTTACTCCTCTATCTATCAACTTTAGAGATTATGATAAATATGGTCTAATCATGGCTATTATGATCAACTTTTTAGTAGTTGGCTTTTGGCATGGTGCAGAATGGCATTACATTTTCCATGGTTTGGTAAGTGGAATTATGTTTATTCCTTTAATATTAAAAGGAAAAATGAATAAAAAAATAAAATCTGAAAATAAGATTATTCCATCAAAAGAAGAGTTAATCAATATCCCTATAACTTTTACACTTTTTTCTTTATTAATGATTCTTTTCTTCGTAAAAGATATGGAAATGGCTGTAAATTATTATAAAGGAATTTTTTCATTCTCTTTTTTCCAACTTCCAAATTTCCCAATCCAGAAAGAGATCATCTTGCTTATCCTATTCATGCTCCTTATTGAATGGGCAAATAGAGGTAAAGAATATGCAATAAAAGAAGTACTGGTAGGAAAAAACGTTGTTTTGAGATGGGGATTTTATTATGTCCTGGTGTTTTTAGTATTCTTATTTTACATTGCCCCAAAAGGGTTTATTTATGCACAATTTTAAGATGAAAAAGTCAATTTTAAGATTAATTGCATTTTCAATACTTCCATTTTTGGTAATTTGTTACGCAATTTATATCACTGGAAAAAGTACGGACAATTTTTACAAAAGATTTACCTCTCCTACCCAAAACTCTTTGATATTGGGTAGTTCCAGAGCTGCTTCTATGAATCCTCAGCTTATTGATGAAATTATCAATAAGAAGTTTGCCAATGCAGAAATGTATAATTATTCCTTCACTTGGGCACATTCACCATATGGTCCAAAATATTTGGAATCTATCCGAAAAAAATTGAAACCAGATACAAAAGATGGAGTTTTCATAGTTACTGTAGAACCGACCGCTTTAATGGTTGATAAAAATCTGCCCGACAGCCCTGAATATTATGTTGAAAATAATAAATCAGTTGCAAAAACATCAATGGTTTCTATCAATCCAAATATTGAATATTTAATTGAAAGTTATGATTTTTCAATAACTAACGAACTTAATAGAAAAATCAAACCTGAAAAAAATGTGATCGTTGAGGTTCATGTTTTAGATAATGGTAAAGTAGACGGTAAAATTATAAAGCCCAATTCTCCGGAAAAACAAGCCGAAATCAATAAAATCAAAATGGTGGAGCTTGCAAAAAAAATGGAAGGTCTCAAAATATCCGAAAACAGAATTTCTTATCTTGTAAAAACAATAGAATTTCTTAAAAAACATGGAAAAGTAATTGTTCTGAGAATGCCTATCAATCACGTTCCATATTCAATTGAAAATAGAGTTTTCCCAGATTTTGATCAAAGAATGGAAGATATTTGTGCTAAAGAAAATCTTATTTATATAAATTATAACAATATCTCAGCAAACTATCAATGGACAGATGAGGTACATTTAGAACCCTCATCCATGGATATCTTTTCAAAAGTAGTAGCAAACGATATTATCAAATAACTTTGTAAAATAGTTCCTTATTTTTCTTATCGGAATTCCAACTTGGCACAATTATTATTGTATACATAGAAACACCCAAAAGATGGAAAATATTTCAGAAAATATAAACTTGATCAACAGCTATTTAACATTAAGTATCCAACAACAATTCAATATAAAGGTAGATTTGGAAGGTGAATATGTCTTCGCAGAAAATCTGGTGTCGAAAAAACCTATTATTGCTACTACTTTTTCTGAAAAAATATTAGCAGAGCCCGATTTAAAAATGTTTTTATGTTCATTAATTACTGAGCTTAATAACGAAAAATGCAATCCTTATTTCATAAAAGACAGATTACAATATATTCAGGAATCTGAATCCAGGGGAACGAAAAAAATTATATAAAAAAAATCCTTACAGTTAATTTGTAAGGATTTCTAGCTTATTAAAAGAATAATTTTAACCTTTAAGCTTCCTGCAAATACTTGGCAACTTTGTCCTCAAGATCCTCAAGATTAAATGGTTTTGCCACGTAATCATCCGCCTGGGCCTGTTCTGCCAAAGCCACTATGTCATTATTTGCCGTCACATAAATCACCGGAATATTCTTAAATTCCTCATGATTTTTCAGAAGCTTTGTCGCCTCCACTCCACCGATTTTCGGAATCCAGTTATCCATTAGAATAACATCAGGCTGATATTGCTCTACCTTTTCCAAAATGTCGTGCGAAGTTTCCGAAATTTCGACCTGATAACCATTCTCTTCAAAAATGATGGTGATCACTTCCAAAATGGTTTTATCATCATCAAAAATCAAAATTTTCTTTTTACTCATCTCGTTATATTTAACTTTAGTTAGGGGTTCTTTTTTACTATAATTGATTAATAAAATTCGCCAAATTATTGGGTTTAATGATTAAATCATAATCTATTTCATCCATCGCATGCTTTGGCATATAATTCACTTCTGCTGTTTCCGGATCCTGAATCCATACCTTTCCTTTATTTCTTTTGATGTAGCATAAACCTTCCACTCCATCGGCATTTGCGCCGGATAAAAGGACACCAATCATATTTTCACCATAAATTTCCGCAGCGGATTTAAAGGTAACATCAATCGACGGGCGAGAATAATTCATTTTTTCCGAACTGTCGAGAGACAACGTTTTTTTATCTTCAAACAATACATGATAATCTGCAGGAGTGATATACAATTTATTCTTTACAATTTCTGCTTTATCTTCAATTTCAACTACTTCCATCGGTGAAAACTGCTGAAGAAGCGTCTGCAGGATATTGGTTGAATTTGCTTTTCTGTGCACTACCAAAAGTATTGCAAAATTCAGATTTTCATTTAATTTTTTGATCATTTCCAAAATAACCTGCAGACTTCCCGCCGAGCCGCCGATTACAATTAACTCTATATTTGTGCGTGTCGTGTCCATGGTTTAATACAGATTTAATGATGATCTACTTTCTTCCAGATTTTCTGATCGTCTATCTGATTATAATTTTTATCTAATTTAGAAAATCTTAGTGTTTCTTTCGCACCTAAAGCTAAAAAACCTAAATTTTCTAAACTATTATCAAAAAGACGGAAAACTCTTTCCTGCAAACCACGATCGAAATAAATTAAAACATTTCTACAGATTATCAATTGAAAACTATTGAAAGAGCTGTCTGAAACGAGATTATGGGTTGATAAAATTAACTTTTCCTGCAAACTTTTATCAAATCTTACACTGTCATAATTGGCGGTATAATAATCCGAAAAATCTTTTTTACCGCCGGACAACATATAATTTTCAGAATACAGCTTCATCTGTTGCAAAGGAAAAACTCCGGCTCTTGCGGTTTCCAACACTGATGGATTTAAATCTGTTCCGTAAATCAAACATTTATGATAAAGATTCGCTTCTTTCAGCAAAATAGCCATCGAATACGCTTCTTCACCCGTGGAGCAACCCGCAACCCAGATCCGGATTAGAGGATAAGTTCCTAATTGCGGTAAAATTTTTTCTCTTATAGTCTTAAAAAATTGGGGATCGCGAAACATTTCTGTTACATTCACCGTAATTTCTTCTATAAAACGTTTTAAATATTCCTGATCATTAAGTATGGTATATCTTAATTCGGCAAAACTTGTAAA
This sequence comes from Chryseobacterium sp. MMS23-Vi53, assembly GCF_047651245.1. NCBI lineage: Bacteria > Pseudomonadati > Bacteroidota > Flavobacteriia > Flavobacteriales > Weeksellaceae > Chryseobacterium > Chryseobacterium sp. MMS23-Vi53. The sequence continues at coordinate 694,995 of NZ_CP180265.1, forward strand.
TCTGTCTATCAAGCAGATACGATTTACCCTACGTTTAAACGATGCACGGCTATATTCCGAAAAATCGTAGCCATACATGTCATAAACATCTTTAATCAGGAATTCTACCTCTTCATCTTTTACGATACTTGGTTCCAGCATTTACAACAGTTTTTCAATAGCGGTTATCAATAGATCCACATCTATAGGTTTCGAGACATAGTCCTGCGCTCCCGCATCCAGACATTTCTGCCGATCTTCAGGCATCGCCTGAGCCGTCACCGCAATCACCGGAATATGGCTGACAGACGGTGTATTTCTTATAATCCTGATCGCTTCATAGCCATCCATTTCCGGCATCATCATATCCATCAAAACCACATGAAAATCGGCATCTCTTTTCAAAATCTCGATTGCTTCCTGAGCCATCGTGCTGCTTTCGATCTGATAGCCGCGTGCTTTCAAAGTGAGTTTCAGGGCAAATATATTTCGTGGATCGTCGTCCACAATTAAAATTTTCTTTTTCATCAGAAATTTAGCTGTTTAACTTTCATATAACCAAACTCTAAGCAGGGACAATAACTGATCGATATCCACCGGCTTCGAAATATAATCTGAAGCGCCCGCCGTGATACATTTCTCACGTTCACCAATCATCGATTTTGCGGTGATGGCAATAATCGGAAGCCTCTTATATTTTGGCATTTTTCTAATTTCTTTAATAGATTCGTAGCCATCCATTTCCGGCATCATCATATCCATTAAAATAACATCTGTATCAGGATTTTCTTTCAACTGCTGAAGCGCATGCTTGCCGTCCATTGCAACCACAACCTCTATTTTATATTTTTCTAAAGCTTTCGTTAAAGAGAAAATATTGCGAACGTCATCATCGGTAATCAAGATTTTTTTACCGCTTAAAACTTCCGTTAAAGATCCCAAAGTTCTGCTTCTTACAGTCTCAATCGGATTATTTTTTTCCTCCACCAAATGCAGGAACAGACCCACTTCGTCCAGTATTCTCTGGTAAGAATGAGCTGTTTTTACGACAATAGAATCCGCATACTGCTTTATTTTAAGCTCCTCTGATTTGGATAAGTTTCTTTCTGTAAAGATAATGATCGGAAGGTTTTCCAGGCCGTCGTAACTTTTTATCGATTCAATAATCTGGTATTCATTTCCTTTTGAAGTTCCGATGTCTAAAATAACGCAGTCTACATGATCTGTCGTTAATGCTTTTACGCTGTCTTCAACATTATTTTCAACCGCTAAAGAAATATTAAAATTGCTCAGGAAATAAGACAATGCACTTGCATGCTTTGCATTTTCTTCGACAATTAAAACTTTTTGCGGACCTTTTCTCAATGCTTCTTCAATTTTTCTGAAAACGTCTGTCATCTGATCCAATGCCACCGGTTTGTTGATGAAATCGATCGCTCCTTTCATCAGACTTTCCTTTTTCACATGCAAAACAGACATCATATGAACCGGAATGTGTTTCGTTTCAGGATTGGATTTCAGCTCATCCATCACTTGCCAACCATCTTTTACAGGCAGCTGAACGTCCAGCAAAATTGCATGCGGATGATATTGCAGCGCAGCCGGCAAGCCGCGATCCCCTCTCACTTCCACAACAGCTTTATAGTTCTGTAAATGAGCATACTTTATCAATGCTTTGGCAAAATTGGTATCATCCTCGATGATAAGGATAACCTTATCGTTTTTTTGAATATCATTTCTGTCATCGGCAACATTTTCAGGGATTTCCAAAGTAATGATCGACTCTTTTATATCGATTTCTCCATCTCCCAGAATATGCTGAATTTCCTCAACATCTTCACGAATAATTTCAACCAGATTTTGATCTGTTTCAAGTTTTTCGATCTCAGAAACAGCTTTTATAGGAATATTTAAACTAAATTCACTTCCTTCATTTAATTTACTCTTCAAAGTCAATTCTCCTCCTAATAATCTTGCAATTTCTCTACTGATTGATAGTCCAAGACCTGTACCTCCAAATTTTCTTCGTGTTGAACCATCCGCCTGCTGGAACGCTTCGAAAATAATTTTCTGCTTGTCCTCAGCAATTCCTATTCCTGTATCTTTTACTGAAAATATAATAAAATCTGATCTTTTCGGATCTTTTTTGATGTGCAAATCAACGCTTCCTACTTCTGTAAATTTAATTGAGTTCGACAATAAATTTCTCAATACCTGATCCACACGAAGTCTGTCTGTTTCGATTGATTTTTTTACATCTTCCTCAATTTCAATATTAAACTGAAGCTTTTTCTCTTGAATAACCGGAGTGAAAAGACTTTTCAGATCCTTCACAATATCCTCAATCACTACATCCTGATATTCCAGCGTCATTTTTCCGGATTCGATTTTTGCCAGATCTAAAATTTCATCAATTAAAGTCAGCAAACTGCTTCCCGAGCTTTGGATCACTTTTGCAGATTCTACCTGATCTTCATTTAAATTTTCCTCAGGATTTTCCGCCATCAGCCTCGAAAGAAGAAGGATAGAATTCAATGGAGTACGCAATTCATGAGACATATTGGCCAGGAATTCCGATTTGTATTTTGTGCTTAGAGCCAATTCTTCAACCTTTTTCTGAATCTCATTATTTCGTTCCGCAATCAGGTGGTTTTTTTCTTCCAATAATCTTGAACGTTCCTCCAGTTCGGCATTGGCCTGCATCAGTTCTTCCTGCTGAACCTTCAGCTCTTCTTCGGAAGCCTGTAATTTCTGAGTCTGAGCTTCCAATTCTGTATTCAAATTCTCCAATTCAGAATGCTGAACCTGCAATTCCTCCGACTGCGCCTGAGTTTCTTCCAACAATTGCTGCTCCTTTTCACGACCTTTTGCGGCACTTAAGGCTATTCCGATGTTTCGGCTGCACTCGATGAAGTAATCGATTCTTTCTTCTTCAAAATTTAAAGTTGACCCCAATTCCATTACTCCGATACAGTGTCCATCAGAGAAAACAGGAATGAGTGCGATTCCGTAAATCTGAATCTTGCTGCTTGCAAAAGTTACTACAAAATCGTCTGTATGGAGATTATTGTAAACTTGCGGTTTCCCATTTAAAAAAACCTGTCCTACCATTCCTTCTCCAGGCTCGAAAGTCTTTTTCATATTGCCTTCCAGACCGAAAGCTGTGGTTAATTTTAATAAGCCCTCATCATAAAGATATAATGATCCGTTGATGCATCTTCCATATTCAACCAACTGATTTAAAGACTCTTCTGAAACTTCTTTCACCGACTTGTTTCCTACAAGCGATTCATTCAGAATGGCAAGACCTTTTTGTCTCCAATCACTTTTATTAATGGTATCAAAAGACATTTTAAGAGATTCTGTCATATGATTTAGCGACTCTACAAGATCTCCGAGATCATCCTCGTAATTTTCGTCAACTTTCTGGCTATAATCACCATTGGCAACTCTGTTCGCAATCTTCTGAATAGCGCTTACGCGTCTTGATGTTTCCAGATCTTTTGCTTTAAGCATTTTCTCCAGTTTGTCTCTTCGGATTAAATCTGATCTTAATTTAATATAGAAAAAAGTCGTCACAACAATCGCTGCAATCGCAGAAAAAAGAATGAATAAAACCGTCATATTCGACGATTCATTGAGTGCTTTTGTCTTTGTAGCAAGCTGATTTTCTTCATATTGCGAAAAATCTTTTACAATCTGCCTGCATTTATCCATATAGACTTTACTCTCAGTAATCTGCTGTTGTGTCATCAGATGACCTTTTCGTCGGTTCTCAACGAAAAACTTCATGTTGGACAGATTAGTCTCAACATTTTTCTCAAGCTGGTTCAGAAGCTTCTGCTGACGAGGATCTTTAATATCCAATGTTTTTACATATTCAAACGTTTTGGAATATTCTGCAAGGCTTCGGTTGTAAGGCTCCAAAAAACTTTCCCTTCCTGTCAGCTGGTATCCTCTGTTACCGGTTTCAGCATCCAAAAGAGCAACCAGAACATCTTTTACTGCCGTAACTGCACGTCTGCTTTTTCCAACACTTTCGCGATGGTTCATTTGGTTTTGAATACTTAAATATGAAGCGACTGAGCTCACAATTAAAATTAAAAGTGAAAGTCCTACTCCAAACTGAAGATTTCGTATAATTTTTTTCGGCATGGAAATTAATTTAATGGTAAGGTGAAATAAAATGTTGAACCTTCGTTCACGATACTGGAAACTCCGATGGTTCCGTGGTGTTGTTTGATGATCTCAGAGCAAATGAAAAGTCCTATTCCCATTCCCTGAAACTGCAGAGAAGACTCTTCAACACGATAGAATTTATTAAAAACTGCTTCCTGCTTAAAATCCGGAATTCCGATCCCGAAATCTGTAACGTTTACCTTTACTTCCTGTTCTTCTTTGTCTACGAAAGTTGTTACAATAATTTGATTATTCTGAGGAGAATATTTAATCGCGTTGGTCAAGAAATTAATTAGAACCTGTTCGATACGGATTTCATCCAGAGGAATTAAAATATCCGGTTTTGTTCCGTCGCGCTTTATTTTTACCTTATTCTCATCATGAGTCTGTAAAATTGTATCGATTGCGTTGCTAATGACACTTTCAAGATTTGTAGGTTTTTTATTAATTTTAAGCTTCCCGTTTTCGATTTTAGAAACATCAAGCAAATCGGTAATCAACGTGTTTAGCTTTTCGATCTGATCCTGAACTTTGGTTACGAAACCGGCCTCAGCAGTGTCTTTATCGAGTTTTAATTTTCTTTCTAATAGCTGCACATACGCTTTAATGCTTGTTAAAGGAGTTTTAAGCTCATGACTTGCAATACTAAGAAATTCGTCTTTTTCTTTTTCAACCTTCTTCTGATCATCGATGTCTGTGAAGGTTCCAACCCAGTTTTTCACGATATTTTCTTCATAAACGGGCGTTATACGAAGCAAATGGTATCGGAAGTCTCCTGTTCCAATATTTTTGATTCTTACTTCCATTTCCAAAGCTTTTCCTTTCTTTTTGCAGCGTTCAAACTCCTCTTTAATGTGGTGATCATCCGGATGAGTTTCTGGAAATTCCTGCTCGGAATCTGAATATTGATACCATTTTCCGTTAACAAAATCTACAATGCCTTCTGCATTTAAAGTAAAGGCAATTTGCGGCAAAGACTCCAGCATCAGATGAAAATGATCGATCTGGGATTTCATAATTCCCTGTGATTCTCTTCTTCCTTTCACCTCCAGCTCAAGGCTCTGCTGCGTTTTTTTCATCGCAATATTCTGCTCTTGGAGATTATAGAAAGTCTTTACTTTTAACAAAAGGATTTCCGGGTCTACAGGTTTTGTGACATAATCTTTTCCTCCCGACGCATAGCCTTTCGTTATGAATTTTTTTTCGGTGTTTACAGCAGAAAGAAATATGATAGGAACTTCCTTGGTTTTGCTGTAACCAGCAAGTGTTTCTGCAACTTCGAAGCCATCCATATCCGGCATCTGAACATCCAAAATAATGAGGGCATAATCATTCTTTAATGCTTTTCCCAATGCCTGCTCCCCGGAATCGGCCGTATCTACCTGAAAATCTTTAGATTCTAATAATTTTTTTAACGAATAAAGATTACTATGGTTATCATCAACAATTAAGATCATAGAAAAAGTGGAATCAATAATTAGTTATATTTACTGTAGTTCCAAAAATACTCACAATATTTCAAAAAACAGTTATTTTTTAACCAATATCCGCCTACATACCACATTTATAAAGAGATTAATTATTTTTCCAGAAAAATATTCAATAGAGACACGAAAAACATTTATTTCTACAATTCAACACATTAGCATTAAATTTTTAATCAAATACAATGTTTTCAGTTAAAATTTTAATTTACTGCAATTATTCACGGCACAGTGTTTGAATACAGAGGTAGCAACACTTATTCACTTTCACATATTTTTAAATTTTTACCCCTGCTTATAGCAGGGGTTTCGTTTTTAGTTTATATATTTGCAACGAATTTCTCATGTTTAATTTGAGTTTTCATGGTTATTAGTTTTTATCCCCGTCGAAAGTCGGGGATTTCTTTTTTTACAAAACCGATAATTTTATTCAAAATTTAAACTAATATCAATATTGCTTCATCCTCCTTCTCGAATTTTTGGAGTAAAAATTTTTTGCAGGCTTTGATGATAATCTTTGTATTTTTTGATACTGCTTTCCAATTTTTTCTTATTATTCAAATAATCTTCAAAAACTCTGTGAGTTGAGAAATTCGGGTTAATGCATCGATTGAATGAAGAAAAGAATCTTCTGTTTCATTCAAAAGATTGCGATAGTACTTCATTCTTTCAACAAGATTAGTGTGAAATTTTGACTCTATTCCCTACATTTTCTTGTGTTTTTTATTTAAATTTTAATTTTGAAACGCCTAAATAAGGATCATCACTTTAAAATAAAACTTTGGCTTTTTGGGGTTGAATTCCGTCGCTTATTTGTTTAGAATAAATTTTACTTAAAACTGCTGAAAGTAGAATTTCATTCTCATTTCCTAAAGGTTGAAGTGACAAACTATATTCATTTATGCTGATTTGTGGAGCAATTCCGTTGCTGTAACCTCCTACTCTATTCGAATTGAACACTTTATAAATAACAGAATGAATCTGCCACGTGATTTTTTTCAGTTTATAATTTCTTTCTAATTTATTCTGTAAAAGAGTCTGATAAACAATTTTGGTTTATCTTTGAAATAATGCAATCGATTGCAAAATTTGGCAAATAAATTTTGGAATCCCGACAGTGCAGGATAATTTGTATCCATAATTATTTTAGATTGCGATATATAAAGAGAATATTATCTTCTTTAAATTAGACATTATGAAAAAACTTGCTCTATTCTTTTTAATTCTATTAATATCAATACCATTTTCGGCTCAATATAAACCATGGACTTCATCACAACAGCCTTTAAAAGAAATTAAAGCTTTAAAAAAACAAATTGTAAAACCCAATTTCAGAAAAAAGGACTATCTCGTTACAGATTTTGGGGCAATTGGCGATGGAAAAACAAAAAATACGGAAGCATTCAAAAAAGCGATTGAAACTTGTAATAAAGAAGGCGGAGGAAGAGTTGTTGTTCCAAAAGGTATTTTTTTGACTGGAGCAATTTATTTAAAAAGTAATGTAAACCTTCATATAAATAAAGAGGGTACAATTTTATTTAGTCAGGACAGCAACGACTATCCTATCGTTTTCACACGTTGGGAAGGAATGGAATGCATGAATTATTCATCATTGATTTACGCTTACGAAGAAAAAAATATCGCTGTAACCGGTGAAGGAACTCTGGACGGAAATGCAAACAATGACAATTGGTGGTTTTGGTGTGGTGCAACAAAATATGGTTACAACGAATCTCGTCCGGGAAGACAAAATCCGGCACGTGCGAAACTTCATGAATATATGGCGCAGAGAAAACCTGCAAGAGAAAGAATTTTTGGAGATGGATATTATTTAAGACCGAATTTCGTTCAACCTTATAGATGTAAAAATTTCTACATGGCAGATGTTTTGGTTAAAAATTCACCGATGTGGAATCTGAATCCTGTGCTTTGCGAAAATGTTTTAATTGAAAGAGTAAAAGTCATCAGTCATGGTCCAAATAACGACGGCTGCGATCCTGAAGCATGTAAAAATGTTTGGATTAAAGATTGTTATTTCGACACAGGAGACGACTGTATCGCTATAAAATCAGGAAGAGACGAAGATGGAAGAGACATTGGAAAACCTGCTGAAAACCATATCATCGAAAATTGCGAAATGAAGGATGGACACGGTGGTGTCGTGATCGGAAGTGAAATTGCGGGTGGTGCAAAAAATATCTACGCTATCGGAAATGTAATGGACAGTAAAAATCTTGACAGAGCTTTAAGAATAAAAACAAGCTCAAGCCGTGGCGGAATCATCGAAAATGTATTTTTCTATAATACAAAAGTGGGCGCTTATCAAGAAGCTGCGGTACGTTTCAATATGCATTATGAAAAACCCGGGAATTTTATTCCGACAATCAGAAATATTTGGGTTGAAAATTTAACCGTAGAAAAGGGCGGAAAATATGCTGTTTTTTCCGATGCTTACGAGTCTTCACCTGTGACAGATTTCACAATGATTAATGCTAAAATGAATGGCATTGAAACTCCTTATAAAGTTGATTATCTGAAAAATGTAACGTTGAAAAACGTAACTGTTAACGGGAAACCATTAACCGAATTAAAGCCATAAAATGCGAAGAAAAACCATTTTTGCAGGACTGATTGTTTTATCTGCCGTCTCTCATTCGTTTTCCCAATCAAAACATTGGCAGAATAATGAACGCGAATTACATTATAAAGAAGATAAAGGTGATTTTTTGTTGGTGAATGGAAAATACCGTTTCAACCGTGCGTTGTATGGAAATAATTTAGCTTCAAGAGTCGAAGCCGGAGATTTACCGGAATTTGCATTGTATCTTCCGGGAATGGGCGGAAATCTTCAGTTCGTAATTCAAAAAGGAACTTCTATTAAAAAACTGATTAATGCAGACAAGATTGAAACGCGCTATCGTCCCGGCTCTATGCTGTACAATATTAAAGATCCTATTCTTGGATCTGGAAGTTTAAAACTGACCGTTTTAGCACAAACCAAAGAAGAAGGTTTGGTTCTGAAAATGGAAACGGAAAATGTTGATTCTTCAACAAAGATTTATGCAGTTTATGGTGGCGCGAGCGGAACAACTTTCAGCAGAAATGGCGACATTGGCGCCGATCCGGAATCCGGATTTTATCTGTTGCCTGAATATTCTTTGAACAATCAATTTCAGGCATTAAAGAACCAGTTTCAGTTGAATTATTTAAACAAGAAAAAAGAAACTCAAATCGTTAATGGAAGCTTTTCAAATGTTCCTTTTTTGCAGATGACCGATGCAAAAACATTGGAAAACCTTTCTGCTTTTACTCAAAATAAAATAGATAAATCGCCGATTATTTACGCAACTTATTCTGCTCAAAAAAATCCGGTTTATATTCAAATTGCCAAAGGAAAATCAGATAAAAAATTTTCGGATGAAGAGTTAAAGAATATTTTTAATGAATCTGAACAATTTCGTTTAAATTTAACAAACCGGGTTCAGCTTAAAACTCCCGATTCAGATTTAAATAATTTCGGAGCAAATTTAGCTGTTGCTGCCGACGGAATTTGGGAAAGTCCGACTTATTTACACGGCGCTGTTGCTTGGAGAATGAGATTAAATGCTTGGCGCGGAGCGTATGTCGCAGATGTTCTCAGTTGGCACGATCGCGCGAAAGAACATTTTGAAAGTTATGCCAATTCACAGGTTTTGCAGCCCGATTTTGCACCTGTTGAAATGGATACAAATCTTCATTTGGCGAGACACACTGAAAAAATGGGCAATTCCGTATTTTCAAGCGGATATATTTCGAGAAACCCGAATGACAATACAAAACCGCATCATTATGATATGAATCTGGTGTTTTTTGACCAAATGTTTACACATTTCAATTACACCGGAGATCTTGAATTTTTAAAGAAAATGTGGTCAACAATGGTTCGTCACATGGATTGGGAAAAACGAAATTTCAAACGTGGTGATTTATACGATGCTTATGCTGCGATTTGGGCGAGTGATGCCCTTCAATATTCAGGTGGAAAAGTTACACATACTTCGGCTTATAATTACAGAGCCAACCGTGAAATGGCAAAACTAGCGAATATTATTGGTGAAAATCCTCAACCTTACGAAAAAGAAGCTGAATCTATTTTAAATGCAATGAAAACCCAGCTTTGGATCAAAAATAAAGGTTATTTTGCTGAATATAAAGATTCTTTGGGCAATCAAATCGTTCATGATAAGCCGGGAATCTGGTCGATTTATCACGTTTCGGATGCTTATATTTTGAATGAATTTGAGGATTATCAGAACTTACAATACATTAATAATTACACTCCGAAAATTCCGGTGACGGTGAAAGGTACTGTAAATAAAGACTATTTCACACTTTCTACAACCAATTGGCAGCCATACGATTGGTCGATCAACAATGTAGCTTTGGCGGAAAATTTACAAACTTCTTTAGCCTATTGGCAAGCCGGAAGAACCGAAGATGCCTACAAACTTTGGAAGGGAAATCTTGCGGAAAGCATGTATTACGGAATTAGTCCGGGGAATTTTGAACAGTTGTCTCATTATGATGCTTTTCGTGGTGAATTATATCGTGATTTTGCCGATCCCATCGGTGTTGCAGCACGAACTTTAACGGAAGGACTTTTTGGAGTTTATCCAAAATTATTAGATAATAAAATTGAAATAAAACCCGGTTTTCCAAAAGACTGGAATTTTGCAGAATTAAAGCTTTCGGATTGGGAATTTAAATTTAACAGAAATCCAAAAAAAACGGAATATTTTTTCAAATCAAATTATTCGAAATCGGTTGCTCTGGAAATGCAAATTCCGGTGAATCATTCTCAAATAAAATCTGTAATAGTAAATGGTAAAAAAGTAGATTGGAAAATTAAACCCAACTCTATTTCACAGCCTTTTGTACAGTTGGAAACTCCTGTTGGAAAAGAATTTAATATTGAAATTGCTTATTCTGACGAAGAATTAAAAAACGAACAAACGGATTTTGTAAATTATATTTCCGAAAATCTTCAGTTAAATTTTGATTCAAAAAAGAAAATTAAACAGATTTTTGATCCTCAGGAATTAATTAAATCCCGAAAAGACAATCAATTTGAATTAATTCAAGAAGAAAGAAAAGGAACATTTTTCGTTCAGGTTGAGCAAAACGGGACTACTTGGTGGCAACCTGTGAATGTAGATATTCGTTTTCCTTTGGAGGCAAAATGGGTGAATAAAAAATTACAAATTCAGTCAAAATCTGCAAATTTGATTAATGGAAAGCTCATTATTAATAGTTTAAATAAAACTTTTTCAGTTCAGAAGAATCAAAAAGCATTGATTGAAATCCCTGCAAATTATTTAACTAAAGGAACCAATTTCATTGAGTTTGAATACAATGGAATTAAACAAAATCTTGAAATCACAGATTGGGAAATTGAAAATCAGGGTGAATTTAATAACGTTTCATTAAGTTCAAAATACAATGAAAAAGTAACAGAAATATTCAATCAAAAATATCTTTCGCCAAGGTTAAATGTTCCGACATTACAGCTTCCATGGCAGGGAATCGGGAATTGGTGTTATCCGTTAATCACCTCTCAAATTGATGATTCAGGATTAATGAATAAAAGGAAAAACGGCAAAGTTGATTTCCTTGAAATTCCTTTCCTGATCGATAATTCGGAGAAAAATATTGTCTTTATAAGTCAGTGGGATAATTATCCGAAATCGGTTGAAATTCCTGTTTCAGGCAAAGGAAAGAAAATCTATTTTCTTATGGCTGGTTCTACAAACCCGATGCAGTCACAGATTATGAATGGAAAAATTACAGTTCAATATGTTGATGATTCGAAAACCGAATTGGAACTGAAAAATCCTATCAATTGGTGGCCAATCGAACAAGATTTGTTGGATGATAATTTTGCTTTTGAAATTCCGGATGATAAAATTCCGTATCGCGTAAAATTGAAAACTGGAGAATTATACAAAGGTGGAAATTTAAGTAAGTATTCAGGGATCAAAGGATTTACAGACCGTGCTGTTGAAGGCGGTGCTGCAACGATTCTGGATTTACCGATTGATCCGAACAAAGAATTAAAAAATATACAATTAACGGCAGTAAGCAATGATGTTGTCATTGGGATGATGAGTGTTACTGTTTTGAAATAAATTTAATGCCATGAATGCACGAATGTTTTTTTTTAGATAATCATCAATTCGTGTATTCGTGGCTGAAAAAATTAAAAAATAAATGATCTAAAATGAAGAAATTAGTCATATATCTAAGCCTTTTTTGCATTGGATTTTCTCCTCTTAATGCTCAGAAAATCGACCGTAAAAAAGTCGTTCAGCGACATAATATTATCAATGTAAAAGCAGATACTTTATCGTCTTTAACGGTGGGAAACGGAAAATTTGCCTACACTGTCGACATTACCGGAATGCAGTCGTTTCCTGAATATTATAAAAACGGAGTTTCTTTGGGAGCGCAGTCTGAATGGGGCTGGAACAGTTTTCCGAATACTGAAAATTTCACATTCGATGAAACTTTAAAAGCTTATGATTTCAATAATGACGGAAGAAAGGCATTGTACAGCGTTCAGTTAAAAGAGCCGGAACGTAACAAAAAAGCAGTTGAATATTTCCGTGTGAATCAACATCGTTTGCAACTCGGAAATGTTGGAATTGAAATGTATAAAAAGGACGGTCAGAAAGCCAAAATTTCAGATTTACAAAACATCAATCAGAAAATTGATTTGTGGACGGGAATTATTACGAGTGAATTTACTGTGGAAGGAATTCCTGTAAAGGTTTGGACGGCTTCTTTTCAAAATTCAGATAAAATTGGAGTTAAAATTGAATCGGATTTAATTTCTCAAAAAAGATTAAAAGTATTCGCGCACTATCCTTCTCCGACCGGACAGTTTTTGGATGACGCAGCTTTTTACGGAAATGAAAACGATCATTCTACAAAAATTATTTCATCAAGTTCAACTCAGGGATTGATTGAGCATAAATTACAAACGGCTGATTATTTCACACAATTGTATTTTACTGATGGAAAATTAAGTGAGGCGGGAAAACATTATTTCATTTACGAACCATCTACAAAAAACAAAACTGTTGAATTAAGTGTTGAATTTTCAGCTAAAAATCAGAAAACTTCTAAAAGTCTGTTTGTTGACGCAGAAAAAGAAAGTACAACAGGCTGGAAAAACTTCTGGGAAAGCGGTGCAGCCGTTGATTTCGAAGGAAGTACAGACAAAAGAGCAAACGAACTGGAACGCAGAGTTGTTTTGTCGGAATACTTAACGAAAGTTCAGTGTGGAGGAAGCAATCCGCCGCAGGAAACAGGTTTGACATTCAACAGCTGGTACGGAAAACCGCACACAGAAATGCATTGGTGGCACGGCGTTCACTACGCTTTGTGGGGAAGACCGGAAATTTTGGAAAAACAATTGGATTATTATTTTCGATCATTCGATAAAGCAAAAAAATTAGCGGAAAGACAGGGTTACAAAGGCGTTCGTTGGATTAAAATGTCGGACAATGAAGGCAATGAAAGTCCATCTTCCGTCGCTGCATTTTTGATTTGGGAACAACCACATTTGATTTACATGACCGAACTTTTATATCGAAATAACAAGGATAAAAAAGTTTTGGAAAAATATAAAGATCTGGTTTTTGCAACGGCGGAATTTATGGCTGATTTTGCGACTTATGACAAAGAGAAGAACCGTTATAATTTAGGAAAAGGATTGATTCCTGCACAAGAAGTTTTCCCTGCAAAAGACACTTATAACCCGACTTATGAGGTTGCATACTGGGATTGGGCGCTGAAAGTGGCTCAGCAATGGAAGGAAAGACTGGGTGAAAAAAGAGACAAAAAATGGGATGATGTTATTTCTAAATTGGCTCCGCTTCCGGTTCAGGATGGAGTTTATTTATCGACAGAATCGGCGAAAGATTCTTTCACATTTCCAAAATGGATGACGGATCATCCTGCAGTTTTGGGCGCTTTGGGAATGGTTCCTGAATCTCCGAAACTGGATAAAAAAATCATGAAAAATACCTTAGATATCGTTTGGGAAAGATGGAACTGGGAACACACCTGGGGTTGGGATTTTCCGATGACGGCAATGACGGCTGCAAGATTAGGCCTTCCAAACAAAGCTTTGGATGCGCTTTTCATGAATATTCAGACCAATACTTATTTGAAAAACGGTCATAATTTTCAGGATGGAAGATTGCGAATTTATCTTCCGGGAAATGGTGGTGTTTTAACAACCGTTGCCATGATGTTGGAAGGTTGGGACAACTCAACAGGAGAATTTCCGGGCTTTCCAAAAGACGGAACCTGGAAAATAAAAGCTGAAGGTTTCAAGAAAATGCCTTAATTTTTTTCACATTCATATAGTTCGAAGTCTGTTCCGAAAGGGGCAGGCTTTTTTGTTTAAAATTTTATGATTGTAGATCAAAATTTACTATTATTTTAACTTAAGCTGTAATTTTTGGTGATTTTATTAATTTAAACTTTAATTTGACCAAAAACACAACTCACTAAAAATCAAATATTTAAATTATTTTTTAGAATTAAACATGACGGATATCAGTTATTCTATTTTTTTGTATCTTTTCTGAACCGTTAACCCCTTTTATAAATTAGTTTTTTAATAAGCTAATCATAATTTTTTGTACCGAAAGCCATGGCAGAAACGTTTGAAATAAACATCAATGAAAACTCCAGAGTTCCCAAATACAAACAGATCGTAGATTCTATCCTAAACGGAATTGATGGTGGAGAGATTAAAATCGGAGAAAAAATTCCTTCTATTAATGAACTTAGTGAATCATGCTTTCTTTCGAGAGATACTGTGGAGAAAGCTTACAAAGAGCTTCGAAAAAGGCAAATTATCGAATCTGTGAAAGGCAAAGGCTATTATATTTCGCGCATTAATAAAAATGACAGCATCAACATTTTCTTTTTAATCAATAAACCAAGCACTTACAAAATGATGATTTACAATTATTTTGTGAATGCAATCGGTACCAAAGGCAATGTTGAAATGTACATTTATCATTGTGATGAAACACTTTTTATTAATGCCTTAAAAAAGAATCTAGGCGGGTTTGATTATTACGTGATTATGCCCCACTTCCGGGACGAACAATCCAAACACACAAGTTCAACAAAAGAAGTTCTTGAAATGATCGAAAAAATCCCGAAGAACAAATTGCTGATGCTTGATAATACAAAACCCAATATTTCAGGGGAATATGGCTCTATTTTTCAGGATTTTGAACATGATATTTATGATGCATTAGAGGAAGGTTTAGACAAAATTAAGAAGTACGAAAAAATAATTTTGGTGTATCCGGATAAGTCAATTCATCCCTACCCTTTCCGTATTGTAAGGGGTTTCGAAAAATTTTGTAAAGATTTTAAACTAGATTACGAAATTTTGGATGAAATTTATCCCGACATGGAATTGCAAAAGGATATTTTCATCACGATTCGCGAACGCGATTTGGTGAATTTGGTAAAACAAGTGAGACAAAACAATCTAAAACTAGGCGAAGACATCGGAATTATTTCCTACAACGAAACACCTTTGAAAGAATTGCTTGGAATTACAGTAATTACAACGGATTTTAAAGCAATGGGAGAATCTGCAGCGTACATGATTTTGAAGAATAAAAAGGAATCTGTGAATAATGTGTTTAAATTTATTCAAAGGGATTCTTTGTAAATTTTTGTTGATATAAATATTTTAAAAGCGCAATCGATTGCATCAGTTTATACAATTAAGAAAAATATTATAAAAATTAATTATGATTAAAAAAATAATTTTTACCATGAGTTTCATAGCGGCAATTACTGTTTCCGCACAGAAAATATCTGATAAAGATGCTGTAACAGCTTCTGCGGAGAAATTGAGATTAGCAATGGAAAGCGGAGAAAAATTGGCGTTAGAATCTTTGATTTTACCTGAACTGACTTACGGTCATTCTGGTGGTCATATCGATGATGCAACAGAATTTGTTGAGAAACTGGTTAGCAAAAAATCGGATTTTGTAAAGATTGATATTACGAATCAAACCGTAAATATTGTAGGAAATACGGCGATTGTTCGTCAACATTTTTATGCAACGACAGCCGATGCAGGAAAAGCTCCGGGAGATGTGACGCTGGATATTTTATTGGTTTGGGCTAAAGTGAAAAATGACTGGAAATTGTTGGCAAGACAGGCGGTAAAATCTGAGAAAAAGAAATAATAAATTGGCTGGAAGTTGGAAGAGGGAAGCTGGAGGTTGTTGAACGCGTAATTCACTAACTTCCAGCTTCCCTCTTCAAGCTTCCTTACCTAAGGAAACTACTTCACTCTAAAGTTCTGCAAGTCCTCCGGTTTTTCGCAGCAAACCTGTTCCATTACCTGTCTGAACTGCATTTTCAGCATTTCAATAATGTGATCTCCACCTTTATCGCCTAAAGCTCCGACTGCATACATGAAAGTCCTTCCCATAAAGGTAAATTCCGCACCGCAACTCAATGCGCGGGCAACATCCGGGCCGGTTCTTACGCCACTGTCCATCATGATTTTGATCTGACCTTTATATTTTTCGCTGATTTCTTTTACCACTGCAATCGTAGATTCTCCCGCGTCCAATTGTCTTCCGCCGTGATTGGAAATAATCATTCCGTCAAATCCTAAACGTACCGCTTCTTCTGCGTCTTCGTCTGAAGCAACGCCTTTAATGACCAATTTTCCTTTCCATTTATCTCGAATCGCTTTGATTCTGTCTGAATTTAATCTCCCAGAAAATGTAGAATTCATGAACTGTCCCAACTGTTTCACGTTCATGTTTTTATCCATGTATTTTTCCATTGTTTTAAAACTTGGAACACCATGTTTCAGGATTTCCAGACACCATTCCGGTTTTGCCAAAGCCTGAGAAACATTTCTGAAATTCAGTTGTGGAGGCATTGCTAAACCATTTCGGATTTCTTTTGCTCTGTAACCGAAAGTCGGAACGTCAGACAAAACGCACAAAACATCATAACCGGAAGCCTCACAACGGTCGAGAATATCGTCTCGTAACCACTCTTCTCTTGGATGATATAATTGATACCAAGCTTTTCCTTCCGTTAGTTCCGCAATTCTTTCGATACTGCTTGTCGTAACGGTACTTAAAATGAAAGGGATATTATGTTTAAAAGCTGCTTTTGCTAAAATTTCCGGAGCATTTGGCCACATCAAACCCTGTAAACCAACAGGTGAAATTCCGAAAGGTGCAGAATATTTTACGCCAAATAATTCGGTTTCCATATTCGCTTCTGCATACGTATTATTCAAATAACGCGGACGAAGCAAAACTTCTCGAAGTTCATTTGTATTTCGGTCTCTGTTGATATTTTCGTTGCAACCTCCATCCAAATATTCGAAGGCAAAACGAGGCATTCTTTTTTTGGCTCTTTCAATCAAAAGTTCAAGGGAAGCGTAACGGGTATCAAATGGAAATGACATAATTTGTTGTTGGATATTGGTTGATAGTTGTTGGTTTAATATTTTGCTGTCTGTTAACTGATAACAATTAGCCAACAATCAAATATATTATTATATTATAAATTTAAAATTAATGGTTGAAGCACTTTCATCTGATAATGCTGCTGTAAAAACGTTTCATCGATTTCCTTGTTCGAAATCACCATCGAAGCTCCCAACGCAGAACCTAATGGAGAATGCGTCGACATTACGTGATAATCTTGAAAATGGTGAGACATCAGCTTCATAAATACATCATTATCGGTGAATCCGCCATCGATATAAATGGTTTTAATTTCTGAATTTCCGATTGCATTTTTAATGGTATGAATCTGTAAATCCATCAGTTCGATCATTAATTGATGATAGGCTTCTTCAAATGTAGCAAAAGAATTTAAATCTGTCGCACTGATCATTTTTCTTTTTAAAATAATACCTTCAAAACGAAAATATACCGCTTTGTGTTTCATCAAACGAAGGTATAAATCCTGATCAAAATGAACTTCTCTATGATAACCATATTCTTTACCATAATGATTACACAATTTTTCAACCTGAATTTTGTATTCATTACCCATAAAAAAACGGGATGCTTTCACACGTTTGCCATCGATTCGCATATAATTCAGGCAGTTGTTTTCGATGTCTTCATCCGTTAAACTTTCATCATTAAAAGGATTCAGAGAAATACTCCACGTTCCTGTTGAAAGCAACAAAAACGGTTCTTTTTTACTTAAAATATAAGGTAAAAGCGCAGAAGAACTGTCGTGAATTCCAACGCCGATTTTGATTTTTTTGTTTCTGTAAGAAGTGTTGATACTCGCAGAAGTCGGTACAATCGGAGGCAATAAAGCGTCGATTTCTTCTTCATAAACCCAGTCGTGATAATCGGCTTTGTCATAATCCCACAAATTGGTGTGGCAGCCTATTGAAGTAAATTCCGACACACAAATTCCGGTAAACAAATACGATAAATACTGAGGCAAATGAAGACTGTAACGAATCTTTTTGAATACTTCCGGATGTTTATATTTTAACCAAAATAATTGTAATCCTGAGTTCAGCATTCCTGCTTGTGGTGAAGCGGTTTCACGGGCGATTTTCAGTTTGCTTCCGTGTTTTTCGTAGAATAAATCAAGGATTTCATCATCCATCGGTTTGGTGTAATTGTACAAAGGAGTGAGGACATTTCCTTTCTGATCTAAATGTACAAAACTCGCTCCGTAAGTGGAGAAATTAATAGCTTTTACATCAAAATTTTCATCATCCAAAATGGAATTAAAATTATCTTTAATCCAGTTTTGCAATGCGGCAAGGTCTTCTGTCGGATAACCGTCTTCATCCGTTGTGAGCGGCAATTCTGTATACTCACGGACGATTTCTTTATAATTTTTATTAAATAAAAAGAATTTTTTATTGGTCTTTCCAATATCAAATACGATGGTTACCTTTTTTTTAGACATTCTTGGGATGAATTTTTTAATAGCACTAATAGTTTTCACTAATGACACTAATTTTTGCTGATGATTTATTTAAACGCAAAGTTCGCAAAGATTTTTTTTTGACTATCATGCGTTTTTTAAGTTCGCAAGGGCGTTTCACTCAGCAAATGATAATTATGTTTATTGAATATTCAATTTAAATTTAGTTATTTTTCTAACACCATTAAGGAGTGTTCAGATATTAAAATTTATATAGAAAAAAATCCACTAATTTCTGAGGCGGTAAAGCCTAAAATTCTAACGATCTAAACACTTTCAACCTTAATGATTAAAAAAATAAGGATACATATAATTACGAACTTTCGATTGCACCTGAAAGTTCAAATTACCAATTTAAAACAGGTTTATAATCCTGTTGCTTTTACATTCAGACCTCTTTCTGAGATTAAGTTTTCTCTTACTTTAAGATTTCTGTAAGCCGCAATCGGATCCAATGCTGCACCTGTCTGTAATCTTGCAGCTATCAATAATGGACGAACATCGGTTCTGTAGGCATTCTGTAAAATTTCCTGTGCATGAACGACATCGTTATTTTGTTGTGCATCTTTCAATGCTTTCTGATCTACCAAAAGTGCCTGAGCATAAGCAATTAAGATCGCTTCCAAAGATTGGATTAAATCTTCCAACGGATCTTTGATGTTGTGACTCGCATCGATCATCCAAGCCGGATAAGGGTTTTGAGGATTGTTTTCAATTCCGTACACCAATTCATTGAAAATCAAGAACAAAGCGTAAGGTTTGATTGATCCTACCGTTAAATCGTCGTCTCCATATTTACTGTCGTTGAAGTGGAAACCTCCCAATTTTCCTTTGTACATCAAGGTTGCAACGATTTGTTCGATGTTTGAATTCGGTAAATGGTGACCTAAATCTACCAAAGTATACGCTCTATCTCCGCAAGCATTTGCTAACATAAATGAAGTTCCCCAATCCTGAATTGTTGTTGAATAGAAATTCGGTTCGTAAGGTTTATATTCGATGAATAATTTCCAGTCTTCCGGCATTCCTGCGTATATTTCCTTTAAACTTTGTTCTGTTTTTGACAAAGCATTCTGGAAATTCAACTGTCCCGGAAAACTTGCTCCGTCCGCTAACCAAACGGTTAAGCTTTTTGAATCTAATTCTTTTCCGATTCTGATTACTTCTTTGTTGTGTTCAACTGCGTACGCTCTTGAATCTTCATTAATTGAATTTAAAGAACCAAATTTATAGGAATGTTTTGCATTCGGCTGATCTTGGAAAGTATTTGAATTCATAGCATCAAAAACCAATCCGTGAGAGGCTGCTTTTTCTTTAATCGCCTTCACATCACTCGGAATATCCCATGGAATATGTAAAGAAACAGCTCCCGCAGAGTGCGTTAAAGCGTGAATCAATCCAACATCATCTAATTTTTGTTCTAAAGAAGAAGGTTCGCCACCGTAAGAAAATCTTCCGAAACGAGTTCCTCCCGCTCCTAAAGCCCAACTTGGAATGGCTACCTGAAAATCGGCAATTTTGTTGACTATTTCAGCAACATTTGCGCCTGATTTTGTTAGTTTATTTTGTAGAAAATCAAAATCTATATTAAAATTTTCAACTTCATTTTTATTGTACTGTTCAAGTATATCTTTTTCTATAATCATGATTTGATTTTTGATCTTTATCTATAATTATTCACAGATTTCACACCGTGTTATTTTATGTCTTCACAGGATTGCATCCTGTACTATTGTTATGTTGCAACAGGACTTCACCCTGTGCTGTTTTATGTCGCCACTTCGTGGCTCTATTTTTATTTTAGTTTTAATTAATTGAAGGCTTAGCATCATTGTAAGCCTTCAATTTAATCATAATTCTTTTTCAGCGTTGAAATTTTATCTTGGGAACGCATTGGCCATTCCGCCATCTACATTGATGATATTTCCTGTACTTTTATCCAGAATAGCAACACAAGCGAAAACTCCGTTGGCGATGTCTTCAGGAAGGATAATTTCGTTTAATAAATTTCTTTTTGCGTAGAATGCCGGTAATTCTTCAACAGAAATTCCGTTGGCTTTTGCACGGCCTTCCGCCCAAGAACCTTCCCAGATTTTGCTTCCGACGATAACTCCGTCCGGATTTACAACATTCACTCTGATTTTATCTGATGCCAATTCAGCAGCCAATAATCTTGTCATGTGCTGTTGAGCTGCTTTTGCAGTTCCGTAAGCAACGTTGTTTGGTCCTGCAACCAATCCGTTTTTACTTGCGATGTTTACGATATCTCCGCCTAAACCTTGTTTTTTGATGATTTCAACACCATTTTTAGACATTAAAAACTGACCTTTCACCAAAACATTCTCCAGTAAATCCCAGTCTTTTGTTGTTGTATCTTCCAAAGATTTAGAAATCGCCAAACCTGCAGAATGAACAATAATATCTACTCCACCGAAAGCTAAAACAGTTTCTTTGAAAGCATTTGCAATCGCTTCTTCACTCGTTACATCACATGGAACGCCAACAGCCTGATCTTTATTATATTTTGAAGTTACGGCATCCAGAGCTTCCTGATTAAGGTCTGTGAAAACTACAACGGCACCTTCAGCAACCATTTTATCAGCAATTGCCTGTCCGATTCCGCCTCCGGCTCCGGTTACGACAGCAATTTTTCTTGAAAGAGGTTTTTCTTTTGGCATTCTTTGAAGTTTTGCTTCTTCCAATAACCAATATTCGATATCGAATGCTTCCTGTCTTGGTAACGAAGTGTACTCGGAAATAGCTTCTGCACCACGCATTACGTTGATCGCGTTTACATAAAATTCGCTTGCAACACGTGTTGTCTGCTTATCTTTTGAGAAACTGAACATTCCCACTCCCGGATAAATGATGATTACCGGGTTCGGATCACGCATTGCAGGGCTGTTCGGATGCTTACAAGTTTCGTAGTATTCTTTGTATTCTTGTCTGTATTGCTCGAAAAGTGGCGTTAATTTTTCAAGGATAACTTTAGCATTAGATAAATCTTCATTTTTATCTAAAGTCAACACCAAAGGTTGAATTTTAGTTCTTAAAAAGTGATCCGGACAAGAAGTTCCAAGAGGAGCTAATCTTTCCAAATCGTTACTGTTGATGTATTCCAACACGACATCGCTGTCTGTGAAATGACCAACCATTCTGCTTTCAGAAGACGCTAAACCTCTTAACAAAGGCATAATCTGAGCCGCTTTATTTTTTCTTTCTTCAGCAGGAAGAGATTCTACTTTTTGTCCTCCGAAAACCTGTCCTTTTTCCTCGATTTTTTTAGCAATATATTCAGAAGCCATCTCGATAACCTCAAGACTGTTGATATAACATTCATAAGAAGTATCGCCCCAGGTGAATAGTCCGTGACTACCTAGAACAATCCCTCTGATGCCTGGATTATCGTTTAAACACTTTTCTAATTGTAATCCTAAGTCGAAGCCAGGACGCTGCCATGGAATCCAACCCATTGTATCTCCCCAAATCTCTTTTGTGATCGTTTCACTGTCTTTTGCAGCAGCAACCGCAATAAGAGCATCCGGATGAAGATGATCGATATGTTTGAATGGAAGAAGTCCGTGAAGAGGTGTATCAATAGAAGGTGCTTTGCTGTCTAAATCGAAAATACAGTGATTGAACAAACCTACCATTCTATCTTCATCCGCAAGACCTTGATAAACATTTTTAAGGTTACGAAGTCTTTCTGTATACAAACCTGCGATTCCTTTTCTCGTTAAAGTTCCGATGTCTCCACCTGAACCTTTTACCCACATTACCTCAACTTCTTCGTTGGTTAACGGGTCTTTTTCGATGGTTTTGCAACTTGTATTTCCTCCTCCATAGTTTGTGATTCTAAGATCTGCCCCCAAAATGTTCGAACGATACAAAAATAAAGCAACCTGATCGTCTCCTAAAGCCGCTGCCTTATTTTCGTCCCATAGATAGTCTACATATTTGAATGTTTTTACTTTTTCCATTGTTTGTCTTATATTTCTAAATTGTAACCCAAAAATAGATGGTAAAATTTGTTACAGCATCCCGTACTATACTGCTAAATGCTGAATTTAAGGATAAATTAATTTTCACTTTACTTCGATTAATTTAACTTTACAACAATCTAGTTTCAGGTCGTTTATAATTAATATTCTGTGATGAAGTGTTGTTTAATTTAAACCATTGAAAAACATGATATGATAAAACTCATTGAAAAAAGAGCAAAGCCCTCATTTAATTATAAATTTTCCTCATTTAGAATCTTATTTCTCAACAGTTTAAATTAGATTTAAATGGTTATCAAATTAATACCCCGGAAGCTGCGTCAAGTTCGGATTATCAACTAACGGATGCCCGGCAGTAGCTGCTGCAAAAGGAAGCAATTCTGTTTTGTTTGGTACAAATCCGTAGAAGAGTCCGTCCCCTCCACCTTCGATCCAGTTTGGATAGGTTCCCCCGTTTTCAGCAGAACCTGTTGGTTTTGTATAAATAATATTTCCGATTTGAAGAGCATTAAATCCGCTGGTAAATCCTACTGCTTTTCTTGCGTTTCCGTTGAAAGTACTTGTATAGGCTTCAAACATTCTTGTAGGATACCATTTGTCTCCAGCTACAACAGTTTGTCCATGTGCAGTTACAATACTAGCCAAAGCAGTCTGATAAGCAGCATACCCTGTCGAAGCTGTAGGAACATTCTGAACGATTGCAATTTCAGCAGGATTCGTTATTTCTATATACTTAAGTGCTAAGAAAGTATCTCCATAAACCTGTGCATTTTTTTCAAATTTATAAAGACGTAAAGCAGGTGTATTCGCATATGCTCCGGTTTTGTTTGAAAGGTTTTTCATCGCCTGTTTTGTAGCCTCAATTTCACTTGCCAAACGATTCATTCTTATTAAATCTGTACGAAGATTAAACTCTCCTGCAAATTCCCATTTACGCTCCTGAACAATAGCAGATTCAAAAGCCTGCTGACCAGTTGGAGCCGGTATATTTCCGATTCCTGCACGGTTTCTTACCTGCATAAGAGCAGCAGTTCCAGCAGCAGTTGGTCCACCATTTAAGTAATTTTGAGTTTCGGCATACATTAGTAAAACATCTGCGTATCTTAAAATAGGAATATTTAAATTACGTGCATCAGCAGCCTGTGGAGCAACGCACCATCCCATTCTGAATTTACCGGACATGATGCAAGAGAAAGTCGTTCCAACATTTACCCAAGTATCTGTTGCCGCACCTGCATTTAAGAAATAAATACTGTAAGAAGTACAAGAAACATCTCTACGTGTATCTCCCGGATTAAATGACAAATAATAACTCGGAAGAATAAACTGTAATGCTTTTCTTGATCCGTAAGTTCCTCCGCGAGAACCTTCCATTGCATAAACTCCAAAAGCTGAGTTGGTATTGGCTCCGTATTCAGCGATATGCCAAAGCATTTCCGGATTTGATACAGAAAATTTTCTCTGATCAAAATTATACCACAACGCTTCAAAACCGCTTTTACCACCCTGAGCCTGTACTAAGCTAGCTGTACCTCCATTAATAACCGCTGCAGCTGCATTATCCGCAATTTGATAAAGCTGCTGAACTCTTGCATTATCACTTCTTCTCGACATTGTACCGGCAGCGCCTGTATTAAGATCCCATCGTAAAGAATACCCTGCCGCATACAAAGCAATTCTTGCTAAAAGACCATTACCGGCTGCTTTCGTTAAACGTTCTGTTGATGTTCCCGCAGCAGGTAAATCATTTACCGATTCCTGCATATCTGCAATTACACGATCATAGATTACATCGCGGGAAGTACGTTTTGGATATAAAGTATTCGGATCGTTGGGGTCTGCATCTTCCAAAGGGATCCAAACTGCAGGAACGTCTCCATAAACACGGATCAGATTGTAATAGCAAAATGCACGAATAGCTTTTACTTCTGCCAGCAAAGAATTACGCTTTGCACTTGGCTCCATTTTGGCTAATCTTGTGATTGCAATATTGGTTTTTTCTATACTGGAATACATTGCAGCATAAATCCCTGTTACTGTGTTAGGAGTATATGCATCGTATTTATAATTACAAATGTTATACTTAGAATTATTAGTAGATCCGTCCTCAGACGAGTGTGTTACTGTATCTCCCGCTCCAAGCTGATAATACATTTCTGTAGGAACTAGTCCTCTGTAACAACCCTGAACAAAAAGATCTGCAGTATCTAAGCTTTCAAAAACCGTATTGGTATCGGTAATATTATAAGCAGGCTGATCCAAAAAATCTGCGCTACAAGAATTGAAAAAAAGTCCGGCAATTACAAGAGAAGGAATTACCACTAATTTTTTCACAAAAATTGATTTATTATTAATTATATTTTTCATGATTAAATATTAAAAAGTTAAATTAATACCAAGAACATAACTTCTTGAACGTGGGTAAGATGAAGTGTCATATCCAGGTGTAATTGCCACTCCGCTCGCTGCTGAAACTTCAGGGTCATAACCAGAGTAACCTGTAATAGTCGCTAGGTTATTCACTGTAACATAAATACGTGCATTCGTTACTGAAATTTTATTTAAGAATTCTCTGTTTAAGCTATAACCAACTGTTAATTGAGCAATTCTCAAATAAGATCCATCTTCCACGTAATATGATGATGGATAAGCAATATTTGCCGTATTGGTATTGCTTAAACTCCAAAGTCTTGAGTTTTCATCTGGATTAAGTTCCTTTAATCTCGCTAAATTTGTTGTTGCCTGTCCTGTATTTGGATCGATTAAACGATAATAATTGTTTCCAAATTCCGTAGGTACGTTCTGGAACATGGCATAAGGGCTTAAACTCTGTTTGGTTGCATTATAAATGTCTCCACCCACACTGAACTTCATGAATACAGCCAGATCAAATCCTTTGTAAGAAAAATTGTTGCTAATCCCTCCAATAAAGTCAGGTGTCCCGTTTCCGATTTTCACTAATTTTCTTGTAAATTGATCTCCTGCATCATTATCTGCAGCAAATTTCATATCTCCAGGTTTCGGAGTTCCGGTAGCTGGCTTTACAACACCTGGTTTCAGCGTCAATGTACCGTTTGCAGCCTGAATAAAATCATCAGTCGTATAAACACCTTGATAAACATATCCGTACATATCTCCTAGTTGCTCCCCTACTTTAGCATAATACGTTACCATTCCCGATCTGCTTCCACCTACGCTAAATGGTCTGTTGTCTCTTCCATCCAAAGCAAGAACTTTAGACTTATTAAAACCAATATTAGCATCCGTCGACCATCTGAAAGCTCCTGATTTTACGTTAATAGTGTTAAGCGTAAATTCCATACCGCGGTTTCTCATCACTGCAATATTTTCATATCTTGTTGAATATCCTGTAGATACTGGAAGTCCAACCGGCAACAACATTTTATTTACATCATTATTGTAAAATTCTGAAGTTAATTTTATTCTATTATTTAAAAAGGCCAAGTCTACTCCAATATTCGTTGCTTTCATCTCCTCCCATTGTAAATTTGGATTACCAACAGTAGAACTTGTCGTAAATGCCGGATTTGTAGCATTATTATCGGAAGGATAAGTAGTAAGAACCAGGTTTGTGGTGTATAAACTATTTCCAATATCATTGTTCCCGGTAATACCGTACTCAAATCTTAATTTAAAATCATTAACAATCTTATTAACCTTGCTGTCTTGCCAGAAATTTTCCTGAGAAACACGCCAAGCCGCTGCTACTGAAGGGAAGTTTCCCCACTTTTTATTCGAACCAAATTTTGAAGATCCATCTCTACGAAAAGTAGCTGTTAATAAGTATCGATCATCATAGCTATAGTTTACACGTCCAAAGTAAGAACTTATTGCGTATCTTGAATTATCTACATTTTTATTAGATACTGTTGCATTGTCAATATCATATAATCCATAATTAAAAAACGGAAATTTGATTAATGTCATGCTATTACTCTCGGCTTGTTGATAAACAGCTTCCTGCCCTACCAAAACATTAACTTTGTGCTTTTCTGCAAATGTTTTATTAAACGTTAAAGTATTGGTAATCTGATAACGAAATGATTCTGCATTTCCAATGCTTCCATTAATCCCGGTGTTGACAGGATCCGTTAAATATGCTCTGGAATTTTCATCTGAAAATGAAGTAGATTTACTGTTATTCCAATTGTAAGATCCCGCAGTTCTGAATGTGAAATTCTTTAAGAAATCGAATTCGATCCCCGCATTGGCAACAAATGATCTGAAACGTCTGTTGGATTGTGATGCTTGAGTTTCTATATATGGATTTTCTGTATCAAAACTGGAATCTAATCCTGAATAATCACCATATGTTTGAGTGTTGAATAATTCATCCTGTGTAAATTTTGTTCCACCCGTAATTGGCTGAAGAAGGATTTTTTTCATTCCTGAATAAGCTCCTCCTCCGTTCGTAGAATTGGAATTGAACATAGAACTGAAGTCTACTCTTATTCCTTTATACAATTCTGAATTTACATTGGCACGCAATGAATTTCTAGTCTCACTGTAATTGGCTAACAAACCATCCTGCTTATTATAATTGTAACTAATGTATGCCTGAGTTTTGTCATTTCCTACAGAAACGTTAACATTTTGATTTTGGGTTGTCCCTGTACCACCAAGCATTTTATCCTGCCAATCCAGCGCGGGAGCCGTTGCATATCTGTTGCTGATTCTACCATAAACTCCTGTATAAAATCCCGGAGTATCGGTTCCCAAACTATTATCGAAAACATTACTCCATTGAGTTGTCTTTCCTGAAAGTTGTGCCAGTTCGTATTGATATTTCACATAGTCTTCCGAATTGGAAATCATATCCAGCTTCTTCGAAAGCATATCGAATGACATGAAAGAGTTATAATTAACAGTCGTTCTTCCCTTCTTACCTGTTTTTGTTTTAATAACAATAATACCGTTGGAACCACGCGCTCCATAGATCGCAATTGCAGAAGCGCCCTTTAATACATCAACACTTTCGATATCGTTTGGGTTGATAACATTTAGTGCATTGTCCAATTGGAAGCCATCTACAATGTAAAGTGGTTCTGTACCTTGAGTAATAGATGCTCCACCACGAAGAGTAACGTTTGCACCAGCTCCGGGAGCACCACCTGCTGTCACAATATTAAGACCTGCTGCTCTTCCTTGTAGTGCTTGAAGAGCATTCATTGCCGGTGTCGCAGCCAATTCTTTAGCAGAAACCGATGCTACAGATCCTGTAAGATCAGATTTTTTTACTTTTCCATAGCCAATAACCACAACCTCCTCAATTTCTTTCGTTTTTGCAGAATCCTTAATTGTTGTTTGCCCAAAGACAAAACCAGACGCAAGCAGAAATAAAGGTGCAATTAATGGCTTTAAATTCTTGTTAGTATTTTTTAAAGACATATATTAAGTTTTAGTAACATTCATTTTATTTAGCCAATGTACATTGTTACAAAAATTCTGGCATCCTGCCATATCCTGCATTGTTTTTTTCATAATTTATCTTAATTAAGTGCAAATATTTAATTTAAATTTAAAAAAACACAGTAATTTAATTGAAAAATTCAAAATAAGATTTACATTCTTTAAAATTCATTTTACAGAAAAAACATAACCGCTTATCAATCAGCTCAATTTTACTTAAAATATAGAACAAAAAAAGACACCGAAAAATCAGTGTCTTCTTACTAGATGGGATTAAACATGAAACTGTATATGATATAAAGCAAAAAACTTGAAAATGCTAAATTTTGTTTAATCCAATCTTTATATTATCGTAAAGAATTTCCGTATCCAACAATCAAAATAGAAATAAACATTACGATCATGCCTACAACAATCGTGGAAATCGTTTTCTTGGAAACTCCTTTCCATTCTTTAATAATGACTCCCCACAAATTGGCAATCAAGATAATGAAAGCCATGTGTAAAATCCAAGAGCTTGGGCCATTTCCCATTTTACTTTCTCCCATTCCGTAGAAGAAAAACTGCAAAAACCACATCGTTCCGGCAAGAGCGCAGAAAATAATGTTGGCTACAACAGGTACATTTTTCTTTTTATAATCGGTATAAGATTTATTTTTAAATGAAAGATAAAGACAGCCGATTAAATTAGTCGCCATTCCTCCCCAAAGCACAACAACATAAGTGACGTTATTTTGAAAAAGAAATTCTCCCTGTCCCGGATTTGCCAACTTCCATGCTTCGTTGGCTACGACTGCCATTGGTTTTCCTGCTTCTAAACCGAAATTAAAACAAGCACTCAAAACACCTGAAATAATGGAAACCAACAAACCTAAACCGAATTTATATTCTGTTTTCACTTCCGTTCCATGTGGATCTAAAGAGTCTGTCTTCAATTCTTTTTCCTTCATCATTCCTGCTTTTCCGCTGATGATGATTCCGACAACGCAGACCAGAAGTCCCAGCAAAACAAACTGTCCCCAAGAACTTGAAAACATTAAACCAATATTATCTTTTCCCGTTTCAGGTGAAAATTCATAATAAATGGAAGGAACAAGCGATCCGAAAATCATGCAAAGTCCCAAAATAATGCTGCTTCCCAAAGCCACGCCCAAATATCGAACGCCCAAACCATAGGTAAATCCGCCAATTCCCCATAAAGCACCAAATAAAAACGTTAATCCTAATATTGATGAACTTTCATTTTGGATGATTTCCCAGAAATTCGGGATCGTCATAAAAGCAGCCAATGGCGGAACAATAATCCATGAGACAATTCCCCCGATTAACCAATAGGTTTCCCACGACCATCCTTTTACTTTTTTATAGGGTAAATAAAAACTTCCGGAAGAAAAGCCTCCCAAAAAATGAAAAAAAACTCCTAATAATGCGTTCATACTTTTATCTTATGGATTGAATTTGAAAATTAATACTATGGAATCGATTGCGCATCTTGTAGTGTCATGCACATGATTTTATTGCTTCCTTTTCGGTAATAAATCTAAGATTTTTTCTGAATTTTGGTAATATTGATTGATTTTCGAAATATTTGCGAAACATTAATCCCTTTAACGTAAAGATTTTCAATTCAATATAATTCTATTTTAGTAAAAAAGAGAAGGAATAAATTCGTTTTTTAAATGACCACTTTAGAAAAAATTTCACCATTTTTTAAACTTAGATTATTAAAATTGAATTTCAGAGATATAAATCGCTTGCAAAAAATAAGGCTTTAACTAAATTTTAGTTAAAGCCTTATTGAAAACCTAATTTTATCAATCGGACTAAAACCCGACTCTATTGATTACTTTTTGCCACAAATACACGAATTTTTATGTATGATTATTTGACTTTTAACAATAAAAAACTAAAAAGTAATTCCTGAAAATTCGTGCATTCGTGGCAAAAAAGTTATTTCAATTTATAAACCTCACTCGCGGCAAGCAATACACAACCCAATCCGTAATCTTCAAAATCTGGTTCTTTGCTTACAGAAAGTGGTTGTCCATCTTTTGGCTCTTTTCCTGTTCCCTGAACCCAACCTAAAAATCCGTTTGGCTGAACAGAATCTTTTACAATCGCGTTCCAAGCTTTGATAACAACGGGTAAATATGTTTTTTTATCAATCAAACCTTTGTTGATTCCGTAAGCCATTCCGTATACGAAAAGAGCTGTTCCTGTTGTTTCTTTTCCGCCAAAATTTGTTGGATCATGAAGGCTTACATTCCAAAAACCATCCTCCCTTTGGATTGGAAGCAATGCCGATAATAGATCTTTATAATCCTGCAAATATTCTTTATAATGCGGATCAGATTTTGGAGTATCTTCCAGGGTACGCGCCAATGCAGTCACTACCCAACCGTTTCCACGGCTCCAGTAGCAATCTTCGCCATTCGGTTCTTTATAAGGCGGAACGAAGCTTTTATCTCTCCACCAAAGCTTATCTTTTGCGTTGTACAAACCGTTTCCGCCATGTTTGTATTTTGTGTAAGCGTACATTTCGTAATTTCTGTCAAAATACTTTTTGTCACCCGTAATTCTTCCCAATTTCGTAAAAATCGGCATCGACATTTGTAAAGCATCAATCCACCACCAATCGTCGACTTGTTTGGTTGCAATCATGCTGTCCATAGAAGCTTTCACGGCTTTTATTCTTTCAGGATTTTTTTTACCATCAATCTCGTAAAGATCAAGATAAGTCTGTCCGCAAGCTTGATGATCGGCATTTCGGGTGTATGTTCCACGCATAAGATCCCAATTGTGTTTTTGTGACCAGTCGATCGCATAATTGTAATATTCTTTTTTCGGATCTACTTTGTAAAGAGCAATAAGCCCTTCGTAATAAACAGCGCGAGTCCAAAGATTACTTGGCCAGACTTTTTTCCCGACAATTTCTTTTCCGGGATCCTGCCATTTATCCATAAAATATTTGTTTGCCCTTTCCGCGACTTCCAAAACTTCCTTTTTATTGGGAAGAGTTGTTTTTTGTTTTTGAGCCGACAAGGAGGTAACCCCTCCGATCATCAGTGCAAAAAAACTTGCTGTTAGTAATTTTTTCATATGTAAATATTTATTTTTTTATTTTAATTAAATTGTTAGTTGTTGGTTTAACGCAAAAGGCGCAAAGATTTTTTTTAACTACTATTTGTTTTTAAATTCGAAAAGGCGTTTCACTTAACAAAGACCGCAAAAAATCTTAACTCAATTCATTATAATTAGATTCTTATTTTATATATTTTTTTATTTCACAACCTTTCAATTGCTTGATTCCTTTGGTTACCAATTCTGCGTTTAGAATTGCTCCTTCTTTATTTGTGTGAGTATGGTCTTTTGGAAAAAATGCTTTCACTTTTTCTTCACCCATTTCTTGATATTTTTCAATAACCATTTCATTTAGATCAATAAAATAAGCTCCCGTTTGTTTTGCGACTTCATGTGCCCAAACTCCATATTTATCTTTTTCAATTTTACCGTTTTTATCAAAATTATTTCTCGGAACAGGTGAAAGAATAATCGGAATGGCACCTTTAGCCTTTGCTTCATTGGCATATTTTCTCATGTAATGACCATATGTATAAACGGTCTCATTCACTTTTCGGATCGGGTTGTAAATATCTTTTGATTCCTCTCCAATTCCTTTTATTGAACCTCTTGCTCTTAATGTATCCGCCAATTCTCCGCCATCATTATGACCGAACTGCATTAAAACATAATCTCCTTTTTTAATCGTTTTCATAATCGAATCCCAACGTCCTTCCGTTATAAAGGTTCGGCTGCTTCTTCCGCCCTTTGCATGATTTTGAATTTCGATTTTATTAGAATTTAAATATAAATCCATAAAACTTCCCCAACCCCAAAGTGAATCTGCTCCTTTTCCAGAACCGTTTTGTACTGTTGAATCTCCGATAATATAAAGCACCGGTTTTTCCTGAAGCTTTTGAAATGAAGCGCCTAAAAATGCGACCAACAGAACCAATGGAAGAATGATTTTAATTTTCATGAGTTTTTTATTTTAATGGTGAATCTCGAACACTAAGCTCACTAAGTTTTATTCAATTATTTATTTCTTTTAGTTTCACAAAGCCGCTAACGCTTATAAGTTTAATTAAATCATAAATATTCGTGCATTCCTGGCAAATAAATATTTATCCTTAATCTTTTTTGGTGTAAATATTCGGCTTTGGAATTTCTTTCACCGACTCATCCAAATAATAATCTGTATGCGGCGGTTGATTATAACCCACATTTTGCCAGACGATACTCAGTCGATACTGCGGATTGTGCATTAAAGTATACAAACGATGCTTCGTCGGAATTGTTGAACTGAAAATTCGTAATTCCTGATTATCAGCGGTTCTGTAAATCAATTCCTCGCGCCAGTCTCCGAATAAATCGGCGACCAAAGACGGGTTTTTCTTTGTTCCGTTATTCGATTCACATTGAAAATTTTTAGCATCAAAAATGACATTTGATTTTGAATTTTTCCAGTCCCATTTTGAAACAACAGTTCCGTCTAAAATTTCGCTTAAAAAATCCCCATCCCAATAAATTCCCATGTTAACGGCAGGATTTTTTTCGGCAATTTTATTTCCTTTCGCATCATAAAGCCCTTTCACTCCCGCTCCTGCAGCCCAGCATTCTGAACCTGCATAACGAGGATCAATATTTAATGACAATCCTCTTCCAGGTCCTTGAAATTTGCTTTTTGCACTGTACTCCAAAGAAGGTAATTTCCATAAAACTTTTCCGGTTTTTCCATCCCTAAAATGCGCTCCTGCATCATCAAATCTTTCCTGAATATCAAAAATTTCCAGTCCCGGATTTGATGGATCTAGATCACCTACATGTAACGCATCACCATGACCGTAGCCCGTACTGTTCAAGACTTTTCCATCGTCATCAACCGTCATTGCTCCGTAAATAATTTCGTCTTTTCCGTCATTATCGACATCTGCAATGCTTAAGTTATGATTTCCTTGTCCGCGATATTTTTTGTTTTCTTCTGAACTTTCGGTATCAAATAACCAACGAAGACTCAATTTTTTATCTTTATAATCCCAAGCTGCGATCGCTGTTCTTGTATAATAACCTCTCGACATCACAATACTTGGTGTTTTTCCGTCTAAATAAGCTACCGCTCCCAAAAATCGGTCGATGCGATTTCCTTTTGCATCGCCCCAAGTTTCAGTCATTTCTTCATTAGTTGGATTTAAACTTCCTGCAGATCTTGGAACTTGGTAGTTTACGGTATTAATTTCTGCTCCGGTTTGTCCGTCGAACACCGTCAGAAATTCGGGTCCGGAAAGAATCATTCCATTTTCGTTGACGTAATTTTTTGTCGGATCTCCGATAAATTTTCCTTTTCCATCTTTGCTTCCATCTGCGGTTTTCATTACAATTTCTGCTTTTCCGTCCTGATCTAAATCGTACACCAAAAATTGCGTGTAATGCGCTCCTTCTCTGATATTTTTGCCTAAATTAATTTCCCACAAAAATGTTCCGTTCATTTTATAAGCCTGAATAATCGGTGGATCCGTCTCACCTTTCTGACTGTTGTCGTGCGACCTTCCTGTTTGATGAAGGATGATTTCGAATTCTCCATCTCCATCCAAATCTGCAACAGAAATATCGTTTGGAGTGTATCCTGTAGGTGTTTTTAACGGAATTGAAAAATATGGTTTTTGATTTGCGGTATATTTTGCAAAGTCTGCATCAACTTCCTTATCTTGTGTATTTGATTTAACAAAATAGGTGTAGTTTTTCCCTTTATTTGCAGTTTTATCCAAGAAATTGGTTTCGTTTACCAAAGGCTTGGAATTTAATTTTATGGTTGAATTATTTTCCGTTCGGTAGACATCAAAATGAGTGTTTTGCGCTTCAGTTCCCAACAATCGCCAACTTACGAAGACTCCTGATTCGGCAGAAATCGCGACAATTCCTCTTTTCAGGTATTCCATTTGTCTTTGGGCAAAGAATGTTTGCGAAAGAAATAGGGCGGATGTAATGAATATGTATTTGATTTTCATAATTGTACATTATTTTTCATTTTTTTCTGTAAAAAAGATGAAGCAACAGGTTGCTCCTTCGGAGCTTGTTTGTATGATCTTCATTTTATCTATTAACAGTAAATCCCGCTGGGATTTTAAAAGTTCCGTTAGGAACGGACTGTTAATAGGGATATAATCATTTAATTAATTAAAGCTCTAGAAGAGCGACCTGTAAATTGTATTTCAATTTTTTATTCACAAGAATAATCACTTTACTTTTTTACCCAAAAATGTCTGCTTTTCGAAATACCATTTGTTTCTTCGATTTTTTGCGTTGAATTGCTCGCAGCCCGACTTGAGCGGAAATCCTTTTTGTGTAGCAAAGCGGAACAAAAAGATTGGGAGCGGAAGGCGGATTAAGCTGCCCCAAAATTAATATTCAATCGATTGCGCAAACTAAATCTATTTAACTTGTTTCAATAACCATTTTACCCATTCTTCAGTTCCTTGATAGTTGGTAAAATCGGCAGGTAACTTTTTTCCGTCTATATATTCGTTGTAGCACCACGGGTCGCCCAATGCGAAAACAGTTCCTTTTCCAACTTTTGCAATCGCTGCAATATTCTTACCTTCTGCCGATAGAAAGGCTTTCGCAGGTACTTTTACTTCTATCGTGCTCACTTCTTTCATGTATAATTTTTGAGCAGAAAACACTGGATTTCCTTCCTCCACAATCACTTTTCCCTGTTCGAATTCCCTTCCTTTCACTCGATTGATACTGTCATCATTGAAATGAATTCCGAATTTTTCTGCCAATTGGTTGAAATGTACAAATTCTGAATTTCCGTTGTCGTTGCTCATCAAGACCAGAACTCCGCCCTTTTTCACCCATTCTTCCAAGTTTTTAATGGTTGTTGGATCTATTAAATTAGCTTTTCCACCGTAAGCTTCTTTATCGATATCCGCGTCCACAATGATGTAGATATTGGCTTTTTTTAAATCACTTTTAGTTGGAGCAGTCGTAAGTGTAGCGATTTCTGCGCCTTGCTTTTTAAAAATTTCGCCCAATAAAGAAAAACCGCCGTTGGTTGTATCGTTCCATGTGTAGTGCCAAGATTCCAAGACTTTAGTTTCTTTATTTTCCTTTTTTTCGTTATTGAAAAAGTTGTCTAAAACTACTTTTGGCTTGTTTTGGGCATTGGAAAGTCCAAATGTTATTAGACTTCCTAATGTGAAAATTTTTAATATGTTTTGTTTCATTTCTTGAATATTTTATTTAACGCAAAGTACGCAAAGATTTTCTTTTACTACTATTCGTTTTTAAGTTCGCAAAGGCGTTTCACTTAACTAAGATCGCAGAGTTTTTAAACTTGTATAATTTTAAACTATTTTTCTTTTTAAATAATTTTATTTTGAATAATGAATTGGAATTAATTGAATTTCGCCATCTAAACCTGAAGGTTGAACTTTCCAATTTGAAGCGTCGAATGGTTTATAATCGATGTTTACAAAATTGATTTCATGATAATTTCGCCACTGAATTTTATTTTGATCCATATATCGAATTCTGTTCGCCATCAAATTACAAACCTCAATCTGAATGGTATTTTTTCCTCTTTTAAGATATTTTCCGATGTTGATTTCAAACGGAATGCTCCAGACAATTCCTGCATTCTGACCGTTGACAATTACTTTTGCACTTTCATATAATTTATCGAATTTCAGTACAAAATCGTCGGCTTTTTTATTTAATTTAAATGAAGTGGTGTAAACTCCGGTTCCTGAAAAACTCTGTGTCGAAGTGTCTTCTGTAAAATTCGTCCAAGGTCGAAGTTTATCTAAAGTTTTGGATTTCGGAAGTTCGGGACCGCCTTCTTTGAAAGTAAGCTGCCAAGGTTGATTTAAAACAATTGGAGCTTCTGTTTTTTCAATATATTTCCATTTTGAAATTGATGAATCAATATTTTCAGAAGTTTTTATTATTAATGATTCTCCTGATTTTAATTGAACTTTTACCGAATTATTCTTCGTTTCAGCAATTCCGAATTCTCCGTTTTCAGGATTCATCAGAGTAACCTGTTTTCCAATAAAATTCAATGGAATATTTTGATTGATTTCTTTTGACGTGTGATTGACTATGTAATAATATTTTCCACCGTCGAATTTTCTTCTGACGAATTTCAATCCTGTATCCGTCAATTTTTCTCTTTCGATTTTTAAATATTCCAACCCTTTTTCAACATCAGAACTCAACACAATTTTTCCTTTTCCGAATGTTGCTGATTTTACATTTCCATCTTGCTGAAAAGAAATTTTAGCCCATAAAGATTGTAATTCGTTTCTTCTTTTTTCAAATTCAAAAAATCCCGGAACGTCTTTTGGCTCGCTTTGAAAAATTACAGAAGTTCCGTTTTGAGCCAGATTTAAAATATTTTTCAAGGTTGATTCTGAGAAATAATTCAGTTGAGGAATAATTAAAACTTTATAAGAACCTCCGTTCTCCGAAACCTGAATATTTTGATTTACCGACTTCGCCTCACCAATCATTTTGTCCGAAATCATATCCAGAGAATAGCCTGATTTTCCTAATTTCTCAAGATTTTCATAAAAGACAGTCGGATGCAGCCACTTTTCAATATTATGAATTTTGAATGCCATATCCTTTCCTTTCGGATTTGCCCATTGGTCATAAACCGGCCAATACATCAGGATTTCGTTATCGGATTTTCCGCTTTGTAAAACAGATTGCGTTCTTTCAATATAAGAATTTAAACCTTTAATATTTGGCCATAAGGAATTTTCAGGAACGAAATTCGTCGAAGCATAAAACAACAAGCCTGGAAACTGCACATCAGCGGGCGTGTAAGTTGTTCCGTGATAAAAAATATGGTTGATTCCAGATAAAAAAATCTGTTCTGCTTCAGGTTTTACCTGTGACCAAGACGTTTTGAAATGCTCCGTCAACCAAGTGAAAGATTCGTTTGAAATCAAAGGTTTTCCGGTAATATTTGCTGCCGAAGAAGCGAATTTCAACATATTAATGTCGGGAACTTCCTTCGTATTAATATCTTCCAGATTTCTTCTCAGACCCTGAATATCAAATTTTGTACTTCCGAAAGTTTCAGATTCGGGAATATCTACTGCAGCGTATAAATCGAGCAAATTTCCCGGAGAACCGTGTGCCTGATTGGTATTTTTTGAGTTTTTTGAATGTGCCCAATTCGTAAAGTTTTCTGTGAAATTATGAAGAATCAACTCGCTCATCGTTTCACGGTAATCGGATTTTATTCTTCCTGCCAATTCGCTTTCCTCATCGCTCACCAAATATTTGATATACTGACTTAAATCGTAACCTCTTCTTTTCTTAAATTCTTCTTTAAAATCGGCAGTCCAATCTGCACCGTAAACTTCATAACTGTCATTGAAAAACGAACGGATTCCATAGTTTGAATTTCCAAAAGCTTTATCAAAAGTTTCCAGATAATCTTTCGTCGCATCGGGAGAAAAATGGTCTAACGTATAGCCATCGCCACCCGGAGCGGCACGTTTTACTTTCTGTAAAGTTTTACCAACAAAAACTGCGTAGATTGTCCATTTTCCAGAGGTTGGTTTCCAGTTTAAAGTTCCGTCCTGAGTCACTTTATCTGTTAAAACAACCGCTTCATTTTTCTCGTTGTAAGCGGTAACGATATCCAATTTTGTGTTTTTTAAATTCTTCTGCTTTTCGTCTTTTAAAACAATCTTTTCAGAGAATTTTTCATTGGGTTGAATGTCATAAGTTTGAACAATCATTTTTGTCGCAGCATCCTGTTCATCAACTTGAGGTCCGCCAATTGGCCAACCTGTTCCTACTGCCATATCAACGCCCATATTCAGACTTTTGGCTTTAGCTGTCGTGAATTGAAGCATTTTCATCCATTCCGGAGAAAGATAATTGATGTATTTATTCTCAAACCCTTTTGCACCGTAAATCGGGACAATTTCTACTCCACCGAAACCTGCCTTGGAAAGGGTTGTCAATTGCTTGTCTAAACCTTTTTCGTCAACGGCATTTCCCATCCACCACCAACGCGTCCAAGGTTGAGCGGTATTGGTCGCTTTTGACCATGGATTCTGTGCGGAAAGATTTCCGAAGGCAAAACAGATGACACTTAGTTTTATGATGTTTCTAATATTCATTATTAATTTTTTTAAGTTTTGTCATTTCGAGGAATGAGAAATCTACTACTGCAAGATTCTTCATTTCACTTCGTTTCAT
Source organism: Chryseobacterium sp. MMS23-Vi53 (assembly GCF_047651245.1). Lineage (NCBI taxonomy): Bacteria > Pseudomonadati > Bacteroidota > Flavobacteriia > Flavobacteriales > Weeksellaceae > Chryseobacterium > Chryseobacterium sp. MMS23-Vi53. The sequence continues at coordinate 733,372 of NZ_CP180265.1, forward strand.
TCAGAGTGACAAACAACAAATTATTACTTAGAGCAATTTAATTTCCATCAGGTTTTAAAGATTCCATAAAAACAGATTCCGGCCAGTGGAATTTTTCTACATCATCGGGTTTGTTGGGGTTAAAATTTCTATAATTCTTTGAAATGTATTTCTTCAACGGTAAATTTTGGTCAACGATGGATTTTACGACACATTTTGCCAATTCATAAGCTCCGTAAGGATTGAAATGCGTATCGTCTGCCAAAGCATTCGGTTGATTGGGATAAACGTTTGCGGGATAATACACAAATGCTTTCTTCGCCGCTTCCGGTCCCATCGCTTCGAACAATGTTTTGCTTGATGCATTTAAATCAATCAAATCCACTTTTTCTTCTTTTGCAGTTTCCCGCATAGCATCAGGAAAATCGTCTAAAGTGTTGACAATTTTATTGTTTTCGTCAAAAACTCTGCGATTCATAGAAGTGACCAAAACAGGAATTGCGCCCAATTGTTTTGCTTTTTGAATCCATTCTTTTAATCTTTTTCGATAACCTGATTTTGTACTGTTTCCTGATTTTTGGTCGTTGTGACCGAATTGGATGAATAAATAATCTCCAGGTTTTATTTGAGTCCAGATTTTATCGATTCGGTGGCGGTCTTCGAATGCTTTTAAGGTTTCACCGCTCTCGGCATAATTAGCAATCACCACTTCATTCGGAACGAAAAAATACGGTAACATCTGTCCCCAAGAAGCCCACGGCTCGTATTGCGCATCAACAACCGTTGAATCTCCTGTTAAATAAATGGTTTTCGCCGTTGTGTTGGGTTGAATAATTATTGAGCCTACTTTCGGAGTTTTATCATTGAATTCAATCGTCAGCAAATTATCCCAATGTAAATATTTTGTTTCTCTTGGTTTTAATTTTACAATTCCGATTTTTTCGCCGTTTTGATTTCGGATGATGCTGTCTTTTACGTGAACAGAAATTTGTTTTTCAACAATTTCGCCCTGTTTTGTTTTGATATCATTCAACATCAATCGGCGGTTTTCTACACGAACTGTTGTTTCCGAACTTCCTTTTGTATCACCTAAATTCAGTTTAATATCATAATTTCCTTCAGGAATCGTGACCGAAAAATAGAAAGGTTTGTCGCTCGTGATGAAATCTCCCGTTAAAGCATTCCCGCCGTTGTCAACAGATTTTAAGCCGGAAACATCCATAAATCCGTAACCTACCTTTCTATCAAATTTTGAAGTCGAAGTAATGGGAATAAAACCCTTTTCCACTCTATTTCCACCAAAATCAAATTTGAAACTGGTTTGCTGTCCAAAATAAAATGAACAGATGCATAGCACTAAAAACGGAACTATTTTACTCATAATTAATCTGTTAAAATATTTTCTTTCGGCATTGTAAACTGTTTGTTTTCATCACCTAAATCCGGCAATCCGAAATAGAAATATAAGGTTCTTTTAAACATTCCGTTCAGATGATTCGGTTCGCTTTCCGGTCCTAAAGATTCGGTTTTATCGTTAATGTTAAAAGCCAAAACAGTTCCTAAAGGTGGAATGGCATCTAAAAATGAAATATTTCCGCTTGGCAATTTTGGATATCCTTCCGCTCCATAAATTCCATAAAAATCGAAAAGTCTGACGAACATTTTTTCTTCTTTGGTTCCGACCGTTATTTTCCCTTCCGCAGTATTCAATTGCAACCACGAAACATCATCAAAATAGCCTTTAAATTCAGGGTAAATCCAAGGTGATTGTCCGGTTCTTGTTGAATTTTTTAAATTCTGCCAAACATTATAAGTCTGTCCCTGCAAACGGTTTTTCCAAACGTGATAAGGCCCTTTTCCGAGCCATTTTGCATTGATGACGTAATTTTCAGGATAGTCGAAACTTACACCTGAAAACTGGTAATCTCCCGACAAAGAATATTCATAATTTAATTCTAAAACTCCGTTTGGATTCAGTTTCCAGATGATTTTATTTCCGTTTTTGTAATTAACTTCAATCAGTTGATTTTTTCCTTCTGCAAAAGATCTTATGGATGATAATTCCATTGTCCCGTTAACGAAAACTGGGCCGTTTTTGAAGGTCATTTTTTTGCCTTTTTTATCGACAATAACTGATTTTAATAAACCGTCGTTTTTCCCAATGATAAATTCTTTTTCGTCTGATTTTAAAATAAATTCAGCATCATTTTCTGCCACAGAAACCGGAAATTCTTTAATTAAAGATTTAGAAAATTGCTTCGAAATCTCATTATTAGACTTAACTTTCCAAGTCCAGGTGTAAATTTCTTTTCCAAAAGCATCGGTTGCGGTTAATAATAAAGCTTCATTTTCTTGCCAGTTTGAAGGAAGATTTAAATTAATATTTCCTTTTTCGGTAGGTTGAATATTGGGTGATTCTACTTTTCCTGTTTTAATAATATCAAAACCAGATTCAGAAGAAAATGGTGTTTTAAACTTAATTAATTTCCATTCAAACTGACAGTCCTTTAAATTCGTAAAATGATAGCGGTTTTCCACAGGAATCCTTCCGTTAAAATCATTTGGAAGCGTTTTCAAATCAATTTTTACCGGGCTGTAAATTTCACGGATAGCATAAAAACTCCCTTCCTTTTCTCGATGTGGCCCTAAAACTCCGTCGGGAGCGTTGATTGCATTCACATCAATCTGATTGTTGAAATCTGTCCGTGCCAAACCTTCATCTACAAAAGCCCAAAGAAAACCGCCCGCTCCTTTTTTGGAATTCCAGTGCAGTTCCCAATAATCGGCTAGAGAAGTTCCGCCACCACCGTCATCTTGTGCGTGTAAAAACTCGGTCGGCATATAAATATTTTCGCCTTCGAGAATGTTTTTTGTACTGTAATAATCTTCGTAATGATTGCAGTCGATGCCATTGAAGGCATTCCCTGGCTTGTGATGGGCGTGAATCACGGGACGGTTTGACAAGTCATATTTTGCAAATTCATTGTCCAAATCAAAATTATGTCCGCCTTCATTTCCGTTGCTCCAGAAAATAATCGATGGATGATTTGCATCTCTCATAACCATTTCTTTCACAAGCTTTTTCCCGACTTCTGTGCTGTATTTTTTTTGCCAACCCGCCAATTCATCCAAAACGTATAAACCAAGCGAATCGCAAATTTTTAGAAACGATTTGTTTGGTGGATAATGAGAACAGCGAACGGCATTCATATTCATTTCTTTGATGAGCTGAACGTCCATTAAATCTATGTTTTCCGTAACCGCTCTTCCTGTTTCCGGCCACCAAACGTGACGGTTGATGCCTTTCATTTTCACTTTTGTTCCGTTGATGAAAATTCCGTCACCTTTTCTGATTTCGATTGTTCTAAAACCGAATTTTTCTTCGGTTTGACTGATTGTTTTTTTGTTTTTATTTAAAGTAAATTTTGCTTTGTATAAATTCGGAGTTTCTGCCGTCCAAAGTTTTGGGTTTTTAATGGAAAATTGAATATGCTTTAAAGTATCTCCTTTTTGAATTTGAACCTGAGATTCGCCAACCAAATTATTTTTAACATCAAATAACTCTACTTTTATATTGTTGGCAGAATTAATTTCATTTAACTCAATATTCGAACGAAAAGTTCCATCTGCTTTAGCCTCAATGGCTGTTGATGAAATATATTCTTTCGGATTGGCTTCCAAATAAACTGGTCGGAAAATTCCGCCCAAAATCCAATAATCTGCGAGACGTTCTGCGTTATTGACCGATTTATCAGCCGACATTTTGGAAACTTTTACTTCTAAAATATTTTCTTTTCCGAACTGAATTTTATCCGAAATATTATATTTAAATTCATAAAAAGCACCCTGATGAATTACTCCGGCTGATTTTCCGTTGATTTTCACTTCCGTGTCCGTCATTGAACCTTCAAAAACTATGTTGATGGTTTTTCCTTTCCATGAATTGGGAACGGTGAATTTGTGTTTGTACAAACCTGTTTCGTCGTGAAACTTGAAGTTTTTACCATAAGTCACATAATCCCGGCCGTAGTTGTAAGAACCAAAACCTTGTTGTTCCCAATGAGAAGGCACGTTTATTTTGCTCCAGCTTCCTGATTTTCTACCGGAGTTTATCCAAAAATCCCATTCTTTGGTGTATTCGGAATCTTTCCCAGTTAAGAATTGAATTTCTTTAGACTGAGAAAATAAAAGTTGTGAGAAGACACACAGTAGAGCAAATATTTTAGAAGAAAAATTCATTATTTTGCAGCAATGTCGGAATCGTCTTTTTTATCGTAATTCTGGCTTAGAGATGCTACTTTTATAACATCAACTTTAGTTTGTTTTAAATTTTGAATAGCATTTAAATTCTGTTCTTCAGGCTTTACAGCTTTAATTTTTAAGTTTTCAAAAGTGAAATCCTTCAACTCGTATAAATCTGATTTCTCAATATCAAAAGCTGTTTGACAACTGATGTCGATATTTTTTAATATAATATTATTCGCTAATCTTGTTTTAGGTTTTTCTTCACCTTTCAGATCAAAAAACTGATTCCAGCCTTTTATATATAAAAACGTTTTTACATTTCCTGTGATGTTGTCGAGCGTAATGTATTCGTAATGTTGAGGCGTGTCGGGACGCATTTTCAGGTGCAATAATCTAGAAGCATCATTCACTGTTGAGTTTCTGAAAATGATGTTGTAATTATGGATCGATTCACTTCCGCAAGTGAGTGCAGAATGGCAAAATCCGAAATTGTTGTCTTCGATGATGATGTTCCTGTTTTCTCCATTTTCAGTGGCTTTGTCGGCTTTTGGACCTTTTCCTCCTTTTAAAGCGATAGCATCATCGTTTACTGACAAATAACAATTTTTAACCAAGAAATTTGAACAGGCATCGATGTCTATTGCGTCTGTGCTTGGCGCTTTTACTGGTTCTTTGGGTGCTAAAATTGTTAGGTTTAATAATTTTACGAATTCACTTTTATAATAATGTGTGCTCCAGAAGGGTGAATTTTTCACGGTAATTCCTTCAATCTGAATGTTTTTTGAATTGGAAACATAGATAATTCTAGGTCGCATTTCATCCATATTGGTGCATTTAGGATTCCATTCGCGTCTTTTCCAGAAAGATTTCCAATATCTTAGTCCGTTTCCGTCGAGCGTTCCTTTTCCTGAAATGGTGAAACCATCCAATCCGTCTGCATTAATTAAAGCCGGAAAATATTTCACAGTTTGACCTTCCATTCGTGTTATAACCACCGGAAAATCATTGATGTCATCGCTTCCTTTTAATTTTGCTCCGTTTTCTAAATATAAATGTGTTCCCTGTTTAAAGAAAAGTGAACTGATTAAAAATGTTCCCTTTGGTACTACAATTACTCCACCTCCATTTTTCGCAGCATTATCTATAACTGCCTGAATTTGTTTGGTCTGAAGAACCGTGCTATCATTCTTTAATCCATTTTCTGTAAGAATGTATTTTTTCCCTAATTTATTGATATCCGTAGGTTTGTTTTCTTTAAACCATCTCGGAATCGCTGTTCCGTCCGGGAATTTATCCTGACTTTTAAATTCCGCCGAAGAGAAAAAAAATATGCATGATGTAAAGAAAAGCTTGGATATATTGTGAAATTTCATAATCTTTTTCAGTAAATGCTGAATTTATTTTAATTAAACGAATTAACAAAAATAAAAATATACATTTTAGGTTCTCATGGCATCCTGTTCTTTCATGTGGGAATTTTTGGTTGCTGGTTGATTGTTTTTTTGTTGTTGGTTTGTGGTTTCTGGCTGATCGCAAAGGCGCGAAGTTTTTTTATTTTTTTTTGACACAAGGATTTTGTCTGTGAGAAAATTTTGTTGTGAATTGCCTTTATAAACCTTGTCATTCTATATTTTGAGATTGCTTCGTCGTTTCACTTCTCGCAATGACGGTAGACTGTATCCACAAAAAAATACCGTAAATTTGTCCTGAATTACCATGAAAATTCGGTTTTTAAATTTTAATTATAATGAAAAAGATGAAATTTTCTCTATTTGCTATTTTGTTGTCGATTGCTTCTCAGGCGCAAAATTTTGATGTAATTCCGTTGGGAATTTATGGTGGTGAAGAGGAAGATAATTTATCTGCTTACTTGGTTAGAGCGCCCAATGACAAAGCTTTTCTTTGTCTTGATGCCGGAACTGTGAACGCAGGAATCCGAAAGGCAATCGAACTGAAAAGCCTTAACGGAACTTCAGAAACGGTTTTGAAAGAACAGATTAAAGGATATTTTATTTCTCATGGTCATTTGGATCATTTGTCGGGGTTGATTATCAATTCTCCGGCGGATGCTAAGAAGGATATTTATGCAATCAATCCGGTGATTCAGATTTTGCAGAACCATTATTTTATCAATGATACTTGGATCAATTTTGCGGATCAGGGGCAAAAACCGACTTTGGGAAAGTACCATTACAATGAACTTAAAGAAGGTGTGGAAATACCTGCACAGAATACACAGTTTTATTTGAAACCTTTCGAGCTGAGTCATGTAAATCCTTATAAAAGCAGTGCAGTTCTGGTGAGGAAAGACAATCATTATTTGCTTTATTTCGGGGATACAGGAGCGGACAGAATTGAAAAATCGGATAAGCTGAATTCTATTTGGAACGACATTGCTCCATTGATTAAAAAAGGACAATTGAATACCATTATGATTGAAGTTTCTTTCCCGAACAGTCAGCCGGAAAAGTCATTATTTGGGCACTTAAAACCCAATTTATTGATTGAAGAAATGCAAAAATTAAAAGAAAAAACAGGACTGAAAAATCTTGAAAAATTAAATATTGTTGTTACGCACAGAAAACCGACGGGTAACAATCCTGAAATAATTAGAGAAGAATTATTAAGTTATAATCCATTGAAAATTAACTATATTTTTCCTGAGCAGGGAAAGAAGATCAGTTTGCCTTAATTCTGATTTACCGGCAAAATTTTTCTCACATTCTTGGTTGAATGGTATTTAAAATGACAAAAAAAATTAAAAGGGAATAAAATTTTCTTCGATATATTTATTTTAAATCAAATTATTTGAAACCACATACGATATTGCTTCTGTGATATTATTCACGCCAATTTTTTCAAAAAGTTTGCTTCTGTGGAATTTTATGGTGGTAGGTGAAACGAAAAGATGTTGGGCAATTTCTTCGATTTTTAATCCTTGAAGGTACAGCCTGATAATTTCGACTTCCCTTGATTTTAAGGTGATTTTGGATTCTTCAGACCATTTGCCAGTGGACAAATTGTATTTCCAAAAAATATCTGAACTGGTTGATGATACAGAAATATTTCCTGCTGTTTTATTAAGTGAGTACGAAACTTTGCACACAATTTTAGAGATTTTTCCTTCGTCGCATATTTCGATTGGTGTAATTTTATGATTGATTAAAATATCCGTATTATTTTCGTTTTTAATGTGAAAATCATAGCTGATCGTATGGGATTTTTTCTCCTCGTGAGTAAGGCATTCAAAAAACCTGAATCCTGCGCTATTTACCTCTTTTAAAATTTTAATATCTTCTTCTTTTGCGTATTTGCGGAAGAATTTATACCCAATTTTCTCCACCTCTTTGGACGATAACCCTGCAAACAGAAATGGATTTTGTGAAATAAACTCCATCTTTTCGGTTTTAAGATCCAAAATATAAATGCATCCGAAACTTGTTCTGCTTAAGGCTTTGAGCGCATTGTAATATTTCTCATCTGATTTTTTTTCGTGCCGCCCTTCGACTGAGCTTCGTATTGAATTTGAAAAATAACTCATATTTTTGATTTGATAGTTGTATTCTTTCAAAACTATACAAAAGTATAGTAATATTAAAATATTATTAAATTATATTTACACTCATATTAATACTTGTGTTTAATCATTAATCGACATACCACACGATTTTTAAACATATTTAGCATAACCTCATCCTTAAAATTGATTTCATTCAATTGAGAAAGATGACCACTTCTATTCCCTTTAAAACTTTACGGTTTGCGTTGCGCGATGCCGGCAGAAATATTTGCAAGACAAAAGTGAAAGTATTCTTTTAAAAAAGGAATTTTTAACAAATTACACAAGACGGTGAAAAATGTTTACTGTTATATTTAAAATTAAAAGATAATTATAGTGAATTTATTTTACACAACAGATATATTAACTACAAAACTATACCAAAGTATAGTCATATCCAAATTGTATTAAATTATTTTTACGAACCTATTAAAATTTATATTAATTATTTAAAAAATCCTATTCCAAATGAAAAAATTCCAAAACAAACCAATACACCACATCAGATTATAGTATTTTAACTATACCACCTGTTGCTACTTTATTGATATATTATCTATAATTACAGGACAAATGCCTATGTCCCTGTAATTGAATCACCACTTCCCCACTTTACTCTCAGCTATTAGATTCCTAATTGGCTTATTTTACTATAGATATAATATCAAAGCTTTAAAAATGATTTTTTTAAAGCATATTAATAAGTATTTAATATACAAATACTTATATATTTTCAAATCTATTTCTAAATATATAATATATGAGAAAATTTCTACTAATTATCACTTTATTATGGACATTTGTCACGTCTGTTTCCGGGCAGACCTGTACACCTGTACCTGTACCTTTTTTACAATCCTTCAGTACGGGAGTTTTGCCCAATTGCTGGACAAGTCAAAATCCCACTACAACCTCAACCAACGCGAATGTAAAGTGGAAATTCACCGGAGCAGCCGGATATGGAGTAACCGGAAACGGAGGAAAAACATCCGGAACTTTTGCTTGGGTAGATGCGTCTTCGCCTTACACAGGAGAGCATAATGTTGAACTTCTCAGTCCACAAATTAACTTAACAGGATTAGCCCATCCTTATGTGAAATTTGAATGGCTTAAAGATCATTTAACTGCATTAAACGGAACGGTTCCACCTTACGAACACAACCAATTAAAACTGGAAGTCAACAATGGAAGCGGTTGGGTTCAAATCTGGGCAAACAACACCAACGATCCGGAATGGAGAACAGTAGGCATTCCTTTGGCAGCAAGCTATGTGGGAACTACAATTCAATTGAAATTCACCGTGGACAAAGATGTTGCATCGAATGGATATTTCTATGATGATGTATTATTAGATGAAGTTCAGGTGATCGAAGCTCCCACTTGTTTTGAGCCTGTTGCTTTACCTGTTACCAATGTTTTACCAAATTCCGGGACGATAAACTGGGGAACACCACTTGCTCCTGCACCCGCTCCGGCAGGAGGTTACGAATATTATTACAATACCACCAATATTCCGCCTGTAGCAACAACAAACGGAACAATTATTCCAGGTATGACCGCCAATTTAAGCCCATTAGCTCCGGGAACAACCTATTATTGGTGGGTAAGATCGGTCTGTTCGGCAGGTGACAAATCTTTATGGGTTGCGGGAGCGCCTTTTACACCGGGACAAATCGGTGGAGGAACGGCAACTCATGCATTTTTACCGATTTATTCTTGTTCAGGATTTAATTATTCTCAGCAAATTTATACAGCAGCAGAAGTTTCAGGAGCGGTTGGAAATAATAACTTAATTACTTCTCTTAAATTCTTTGTATCGACAACAACTGCGACACAAGCCAATTACAATCAATGGGTTGTGTACATGGGAAATACGTCTCAGCTTGATTTTGCGACGACAACAAGCTGGGTTCCTTCTACATCTTTAACGCAGGTTTATTCGGGAACATTGCCTGCAATGACAGCCGGAACTTGGGTTGAAATTCCTTTAACAACACCTTATTTATGGGATGGAACGAGCAATCTTGTGATTGGAGTGGATGAAAATTCAACAGGAACATCATGTACAGCCAACTGGGGAAGTTATACAGCGGGAACCAACCGAGGAATGCTGTATTACAACACAACAACCAATCCCGATCCTGCGAATCCGCCAACCGGAATAAGCAGATATTCTGTATTGCCGAGAATTCAGCTTACAGGAACGGTTTTAGTCGCTTGTACAAATGTTCCACCATCGAATATTGTTGTTAATAATATTACTCCGACAACAGCCAATGTTTCATGGACAGCCACAGCCAATGCAACATATGTCATCAGATACAGATCTTTACCCGGTGGAACTTGGCAGACTGTTACAACGAGTACACCTTTAATAAATAATATAACTTTAACAGGACTTACGGAAAGCACTCAATATGAGGTTCAGGTTGCTACAATTTGCGGAACGCAGGGAGTTTTTTCAAGTACATTAAATTTTACTACTCCGGCTTTAACGTATTGTAATGTTGCTCCACCTACGGTTACAAATGGCTACATCAGCAATGTAACGATGATTGGAACGAATGTACCTTTAACGAGTAATGATTCCGGACCGACTACGTATACAGATTATTCTTTAGATGCAACAAAAACGATTACATTATTAAGAAATACAACGAATAATACCCTATCTGTAGGAAGATCTATCGCAACAGGAACGTATACAACAAACGCCTGGATTGATTTTAACGGAGATGGAATTTTTGATAATAATCCTTCTACAATAGCTGGTGGAGAGAGAATCATGAATTTAGGTTTTACAAGCACAACTCCTGTTACGGCTAATTTTGATGTTCCTGCCAACGCATATCTTGGAAATAGTAAGGTTAAAATGCGTGTGATTGTTTCTTCAACAACTCCCGCGAGTGCTTGTACAGCATTAACGGGAAATGGCGAAGTTGAAGATTATTATATTAAATTTATTGATCTACAACCTTGTACTACGGCTGCTCCAACGCCAATTGCCGTGAATAACATCAATCACAATTCGGCTTATGTTTCTTGGTTACCTGCTTCAGGTGCAACCTACGTTATCAGATGGAGACAGGGAACAACAGGAGCTTGGCTGCCAACTGCGGCTGGTCTTACCCTTCCTGCCGGACAAAGTTATCATACGATTACCGGATTGACTGAGCAAACAGCTTATCAGGTTCAGGTAGCGACAATTTGTGGCGGAACGCAGGGCGCATTTTCGGCAAATGTAAACTTTACAACAACTCCTTTGACGTATTGTACAATGATCGGAACAGGAACAGATGATTATATTTCCAATGTAAAAGTTACCCCAGTAAATTTTCCTGTGATGGATAATACATCGGTTCAGAATAACTATACCAATTATACGACACCGGCAACATTAATTAATTTAGAAATAGGATCAGTAGGGAATCAATTGTCTGTTTCTAAAGGTTGGGCTGGATCAACTTATTCTGAAGCAGTTTATGCCTGGATCGACTGGAACAGAGACGGTGTTTTCTCAGATGCAGAAAGAATTATGACTTCTGCAGCGAGTACAACAAGTCCTGTTACGGCTACTTTTAACGTTCCAACGACAGGAATTTATACAGGTAATTTAACGACAACCATGAGAGTAGTTTTGAAACGTACAAGTGCACCTGTATTGTGCGTAAATCCTGCAAACGGAGAAGTTGAAGATTATGCAGTAAGATTAAGACCTTGTAATAATGCAACACCAGGAAATCCTACGTTTTCATTAATTACACATAATTCGGTTTCAATAAACTGGACAACTGTGGCAAATAATAATGCATTTGTTTTAGAATACAGACCTGTAACGACTCCTGCTTCTGCTTGGGTTTCTTTAAATTATTCAGCAATTGCAGGAAATCCGCCTGTAGTATTGAATGGTTTAACACCTGCAACAACCTATGAAGTAAGGGTGGCAGCCGTTTGTGGAAGTTCGGGAATCGGTATTTTCACGCCAATTCAAACATTTACAACGAGATGCGATCCTACTCCGCCGGCTGTTACGATCAGTAATATTACTTCAAACTCGGCATTGGTGACTTGGAACCCGATTGTTCCTAGTGCGAATTATGTATTAAGATGGAGAGAAGTGGGAACAATTCCGTGGAATCAGCCAACTGTTCCTCAACCACCGGCGAATTCTTATACAATTCAGAATTTAGATTCATTTAAAACATATGAAGTTCAGGTAGCAAATATTTGCGTGGGAGAAACAACTCCGAATACGTGGTCGAATCCACAAGTATTTACTACAATCCGGGTGTGTGAAATTGCTCCTCCGGGATTAACGATTACCCACTTAACTCCGACAACGGCAGAAGTTGTCTGGGATGCTTTTGCGGGTGCAACTTATATTTTAAGATACAGAAAAGTGGGAATTCCGAGCTGGACAACGGTTGCTGTGAATACAAACACTTATACAATAACAGGTCTATTGGAATTAAATCAATACGAAATGCAGGTAGCGAATGTTTGTAACGGAACGCCGGGCAATTTTACAAATCTTTATTATTTCACGACACCTACGATTGTGTATTGTCAGATGTCATCGGCTAATTCTGCGACAGAATTTATTTCGAAAGTTCATGCAAAACCTACTGAAAAGCCGGAAATGATTAATGTTTCACCAGCTACAAATTATTCTGATTATACAGGAGATTCAACAAAATTTATTGAATTGATTCAAGGATCAACAGGAAATCAGATTACGATTGAGAAAAAAGCAGGTTCATCTACAAAAACAGGTGTTGCCATCTGGATTGATTTCAATAGAAATGGTGAGTTTGATATAGATGAAAGAATTTTGGCAGACGGGCCAAACACCAATACAGAAGCCCATGCGACATTTAGTGTTCCGGCGAGCGCGTATGTAAGTTTAACAGATTTCCAATATGTCGTGATGAGAGTTGCAATGCAAAAAGACGGAATTCCGACAAATTGCACCAACTTCACAGATGGCGAGGTTGAAGATTATACCGTAAGAATTTCTAAACAGAAAGTTCCAAACTCTATCAATCAAACAGATATTTTGATTTATCCTAATCCTGTAAAAACAACTTTGTTTGTAAAAAACATCAGTGCTAAAGGAAATTACAAAATCTACAGCGCAGAAGGAAGATTGGTAACATCAGGAATTATCCTTAATAATTCAATCAACGTAAGCAACCTCATCAATGGAGTTTATATGATTGAAATTGAGGATGTAAAAGGAACTGTAACAAAAAAATTCATCAAAGAATAAAGATATTCAGTATGAATTTAACTTTAATTTAATTATTCATGAAAAAAATATTATTCAGGATCTTATTATTTTGCCTTACTATCAATTTTCTCTTTGCACAAAGAGATACAGAGCATTGGGTTGCACCGTATTATGCATCCACAGCTTATACACAAGCATTATATTTATCAACAGATTCTACAACACCTTTTACCGTGACCATCAATAGCAACAATGTTGCTATTGGTACAGTTACGATCAGTAATGGTGCACCCCAAATTTTCACCATTCCGGTTAATAATATTGCGGCAAATGTAACGGCGGATGCTTTTAATGTTATCAATAAAGGATTATACATTAAAGGAGAAAAACCTTTTTACTGCAGCTTGAGAATGGTAAGTAGTACCACTCACGCAGAAATTATTACCAGTAAAGGAAAAGCCGGAATTGGTAAAGAATTTTATGTTGCAGGAACGCCTTCTACTTCAACACTTTCAGGGTATAATTTTACCGCCGGAGTTTTGGCAACGGAAGACAACACAACCGTTACCGCAACATGGAATGGTAATGTGACTTTTATTAATGGTCCGACAGGAATTAATACACATACATTTACTTTAAATAAAGGACAGTCATTTATTTTTGCAGGTCTTCCGGGAACCGGAGGACTGAATCTTTCTTCTTTTATCGGAGCTAAAATTGTTTCTGATAAACCGATTACCTTAACCAATGGAAATGTAAACGGGAATTTCGGAGCCAGTACCGCAGCCGGATCTGATGCGATTATGGATCAATCTGTACCGACGGAAAGACTCGGAAATACCTTTGCCATGGTGAGAAGCAGATCGACAACAACCGATCTGGAAGGAGGTATCGTCGTTGCCACAGAGGATAATACGCAAATCTTCATCAACGGTTCTACAACTCCAATTGCGACAATTGACAGAGGAGAATATTACAGAATTATGGGAAGTAACTACGTTCAGCAGGGAACTTCGGGGCATTACAATATGTTTATTTCAACCTCAAAAAATGTTTATCTGTATCAATTGGTTTCTGTGAATGACAGCAGTGCTACGTGTGGATTTAATTATATTCCTCCATTAAACTGTTTCTTACCAAGAAAAATCAATGAAATCGGAAAAATCAACGAAATGCCGACAGGAACAGGAGGAGCAAGTGTAGTTCCGACCAACACTATTGTAAAATTAAATATTTTAACAGAAGCCGGAGCCAACGTTCTGGTTAATGGTGCCCCATTACCAGCCACTCAGGGTCCATTTCCTTTAACGGGAAATACCAATTGGGTTACCTACTCCGTCCCTTCCATCACCGGAAATGTTTCAATTGTTTCTGATAAAGCGGTAACTGCAGGAATTAACGGAGGTTACAGCACGTCAGGATACGGAGGTTATTTTGCTGGATTCTCTTCTATTCCTTTAATTGCCAAACAAACAGGAGAATGTATTCCGGGAATTGTCTTGGAAGTTGATGATAGCTACGACACCTATCAATGGTATTTAAATGGAAATCCAATTGCAGGAGCTACTGCAAATTCTTATACCCCTATTGCTTCAGGAAATTATACGGTGAGAATTACGGTCGGATCTTGCGTTCCGGCAGTTACTCCGATTTATAAAGTTTTTACCTGCCTTCAAAAATCTACAAAGGCTCTTACCGTTTGCGAAGGTTACAAAGCTATTATTCCTGAATTTACCAATTCTAGTCAGACTTACGTTCCAAGTACAGTTACCATTGTTACACCTCCAGCAAATGGATCTGTAATTATCGATCCCAACGGTGTTATAGGATATACTCCAAACTTTGGATTTACAGGAACTGACACGATTGTTTATAAATTTTGCGGAAATGATCCTGAATTTATCGATTGTGAAGAGGTAACTCTAACATTGACCGTTTCTGAAAGTCCGACGGTAACCAATGCATCATTAAGAACATGTTTCATTCCATCAAACCCATCGACAGGATTATTTGATTTAACATTGGCTCCGGTAACAGGAACAGGAGGAGTTATCAAACAATATTATCCGTCACCAACCGATGCAGAAAACGGAACTAATGAAATTACCAACTTCTCAAATTATATTGCACCCAACGGATTTGTTTATATCAAAGTAAGCAACGCAAATGGTTGTTACAGAATTGCGGAAGTTACATTGACGGTTTTTCCTCCTACTTACTCCGATGTTTTAGAAGACAAAATTATTTGTATGGAAGATACAACAACTTTGGATGCAGGTGCAGATTTTACATCTTACAAATGGAGTACCGGAGAAACAACTCAATCCATCAATAATGTTTCGGTGGGTTCGTATTGGGTAGATTTAAAAACAGGAGACTGTATTACCAGACAAAATGTAAAAGTTTACGCTTCGGAGCAGCCAGTCATTTCAAATATTGATATTTCAAACAATAAAATAACAGTGAGTGTTGTTGGCGGAAAATCGCCTTATCAATATTCAATCGATAATATTAACTGGCAGGATTCGAATGTTTTCGAAAATGTTCCGAGAGGAAACAGCACCATTTATGTGAAAGATTCTTACGATTGTAATCCAAATGATGTTGAAATCACCGTTCCGAATTTAATTAATGTTATTACTCCAAATGAAGATGGAGTGAACGATATTCTCGATTATTCTGCACTGGCTCATAAACCGAATTTTGTATTCAACATTTACGATAGATACGGAACGAAAATGCATGAAGGAAACAAAATAAACGGTTACAAATGGGACGGAACAATTGGTGGCAAAAAAGTTTCTACGGGCAGCTATTGGTTCGACATCAGCTGGAATGAACCCAACAGCAAAAAAACACCGATAAAATATTCCGGTTGGATCTTAGTCAAAAACAGAGATTAATAAAATTCAATTAAGATTCAAAAACAATAAAATATTTAAATCTATTATGAAAAAAGCGTTATATATATTTTTAATTTTTATTTCTGGAATGTTATCTGCGCAAACAGCTTATTCAAAACTGATTATTTGCAATGATGCCGTTGGAATGATGAGAATATTTGATCAACATCAAATTGAAAAGTCCAATATTTTCAAGTCTAAATCAAACTTACCTTCCAATCTAAAGAAATTCGATTTTCTGGCAGATAACGGTTTAACAGAAATCAAATTAAAGAAAAATGCAGCAAGTCCCGATATGATGCCTCTTGAAATGCTGAACGAACAATACGGGTTGCCTAAAAATACCATTGTTTTTATTGACGGATACAAGTTTGATGATCCCAAAATCAATATTTACAGCGAAATAATTGCCGATGGAAAGATTGTGGAACACAATAGTCAAAAATCATTACACATCTCTACAACGGGCAATTAAAACCTTCTCAATTTAATATTAATCATTAAGGGCAGATCTTCGGATTTGCCCTTTTTGTTCTTAATGTAAAGGCACTCCTTGGAATTTGCTGATCTTAAATCAATAGAAATTCTGGTGTTATTATTCCATTTCAACCCGATATAAAATTGCCAATGAGAGTTTTTTGATTGAATTTCAGATCAATACATTTAAACTAAAAATAGTATCCAAAGTTACATTGTAAACGCCCATGCCATTGCCCATCGTAAGTATTGTATAAACTGTTTTGCGCACCACCCAAATAAGGATGATTGTATCCCGCAACATACTCCATATAAATATAAAGACTGTTGAAAGACCTGAACAAAATGCCATTTGTCAACATTTTTGAAGGTTTAAGATCGTTTTTCTTTTGCAAATGTCCATATTCGCTGTAAAACATGATTTCATTAAGAATTTTATGTTTAAAAGGAATACTGTATTTCGCCGCAACAGATAACACTTTACCTTTAGAAGCAACCTGATATGTATAGTTGAAAGCACCAACATCTACAAAATCAGGATTTTCCGTTTTGGAATTGAACTGATATTTATAAGCTTCAGCCTTTAATCCGAAACCTTTATATTCTAAATTATAATGTATGGCAAATGCATTTCGGTCACCCATTCTATTTTCAGCAAAATTATATAGCTGCCCTACTTTTGCAGAAGCTCCAATTTTGTGTTGTGCAGATTCTGTTTTAATTTTATATAAAATCTGTCCCGATAACTGATTGATTTCCTTATTATTTCCTAAAACACTCGCCGACTATTGATTGTCTCGTAAGTCGGGATCATTGCTAAATGTTTCCATCGCGTTTTTCATAAAAGCAAGCTGCCAATCCCATTTTGAACCTTTGTGGTGGTATTTTACACCTAAGCTATATTTTCCTTCGAATCCTAAGCCATACCCGATTCCCAAAAACCAGCTGTACGAATTATACTGCAAATTTCCGAAAGGATCTTCCACCAAACCAACCTGAAGATCGTCGCCGTTATCAAAATCATATCCTACCCAACCTTCTCTCAGCATTGCTCCGCCATAAGATGCCGCCATGAATCTCATATCCGCATACATCTTGAATTTTTTGTAAGAACCATTCATTGTGATTCCAAAAAGATCGTATGCAAATTCACCTCCCTCTCTTTTATTTTTTTCATTATAAAATTCATTTTTGTAATGAATTCTGAGCGCTCCGCCAAAACTTATTTTCGGTTTTTCCGTATCTTCAACTACTACAGAATCCGACGGAATATTTTGAGCAGAGAAAAAGCCACTTAATGGAATAAATAGTAAATAGAATGTTTTGTTTAAACGAGATATCATATGTGTAAAAATTATAAATAAACCGTATTGACCTAGAAAATGATCAACAAAATGAAAATTCGAAAGTGTGTGTGGAATTCAGTAAAGAAGGTAAAGCCTAAAGTAAACCGTGTTTTTTTTCCATCCATCTTACAGAAGACAAGCAACCGAAATGGCGCTTATCTATTCTGTAAAATGTATTTGAATGTGTTTTTTTAAAAAAAATAAATTAATCTTGCAGACTGTGTATCTGCTTCAATGTATCTTCCAACAATTCAGGAAGCTTATGGTAAACTTTATTATTGATGTTTTTATATTTTTCATGCGCTTCAGCATTAGGTATAAATTCATCTTTTTCCGTAACCATATTCTTCACGGCAGTTTCAAAATCAGGATAACAATCTGTTGCAATTGCGGCACAAATTGCTGCCCCGAGAGCTGCAGAACCATTCATTTCGTTACGGACAACAGTAGTTCCGGTAATGTCTGCAAATATCTGCATAAACAAATCGCTGTTTGAACCACCTCCGGAAATGATGATCTTTTCAGGAGCATTTCCTAAAGTTTTAATCATCGCCTGATAATGATTGTTAAGCGTAAGAGCAATACCTTCCATGATTGCACGATAAATATGCCCCCTTCCCTGTCGACCGTCGAAACCGATCATCACGCCTTTTCTGTACGCCTGATAAGCCGGAGCCAACCAATCCGGAATAATCATTAATCCATCCGAACCGACCGAAACATTTCTAGCTTCTTCTTCTAAAATCTGCTCTGCGGAAACGCCTTTTTCTTTGGCTTTTTCATTCAGTTCATTTCCGACAAGATCTCTGAACCAAGAAATCAGCCACATTCCTCTTCTTACACCGCCACTTTCAAATAAATAACGATTCGGGATGCATGATAAATTGGTAAAATAATCATCATGTGGAGGTCTGTTTTCGCTTCCTGTAACCATCGAAGTGATGTACGTTCCCAATGAAAACAATCCTCTGGAAGAATCTATTAGCCCCGCTCCTAAAGCTTCAACCGCCTTATCATTGGCAGTCGCAACAACAGGAAGTCCTTCTGGCAAACCTGTTTCTTCCGAAGCTTTTTTACTTACTTTTCCTAAAATGGTTCCCGGCATTTGTAATTCCAGAAGTTTTTCTTTCGGAATTTTAAATCCATCAAAATGCTCTTTATTTTCAGACCAGTTCCATGTATCCATATCTACCGGAAACTGCCATTGGAAAGCATTTGCAGCAGTATCTTTCAACTCACCTGTAAGACGATGCGTAATGTAGCCTGTTGTAGGACAAGTATACGCGATGTCTTCATTGTCTTCGAAAGGCTCATAGGCTCTTACGTCCATCCAACTCATCACCGGAGCAGCCAGATTTCCATCTTTTTTCATGAAAACCCTGCAACAACGGATCGTGCAAAGTCCGATTCCTTTTATTAAATTTAAATCACCTTTAAAAGTCTGCATTAAACGATTTAAAGCAATTTTAATACTTTCCCAAAGATCGTCATCAGGATGCTCCACATATCCTTTCTGGCGGAACATCATTGGCTGTAACGTCTCTGTAGCAGAATGTATAATCTGCCCTTTCTGATTGATAATGTATACCTTTGTGCTTTGTGAGCCGTTATCAATGGATATAAAATATTGTTCGCTCATGCTCATCGATTATCTTGTTAGGAAACCTCCGTCAACTGTCAGAATATGACCATTCACAAACTGCGATGCATTACTTGCTAAGAATACTGTTGAACCCATCAAATCATGAACATCTCCCCAACGTCCTTCCGGCGTGTGGTCTACAATCCATTTATTTCTTTCTGGATTTTCAATAGAAGCCTGAGCAACTTTCGTTTTAAAATAACCCGGAGCAATTCCGTTTACCTGAATATTATATTGAGCTAATTCGTCGCAATAAGCCTTCGTTAAACCTGCAATTCCGTGCTTTGTTGCGGCATAAGCAGGAGACCATTGTCCACCCATGAATGAGAATAATGAACAAATATTGATTATTTTCCCGCTTTTTTGAGGAATCATAAATTTAGTTACCTCGGCTGTCATTTCAAAAGCAGCGGTAAGATTGATGCTTACCATCGGATCCCACTCTTTTCTTCCAAAATTTAGTACATCCGCAATTAAACAAATTCCTGCACAGTTTACCAAAATATCAACAGAGCCTAATTGCTCAACACATGTTTCAACAATTTTCTTGGGCATTCCATCTTTTGTAATATCGGCTTCCATGTAAACAGCTTTTACGCCTTCTTTTTCCACCAATGCATTAAATTCTGCATCGTCTGCCATAATGCTTGGCATGAAAACATTTGCCCCAGCTTTTGCCAATGCTAAAGAAAAAGCCTGACCTAAACCTGTATTTCCTCCTGTTATAATTGCATTTTTCCCTTTTAGAGAAAAATATTCCATATTAAAATCTGTAATATTCATATTGTATTTTTGTTTTTTTAAATTAATTTTTCTGAGTCTGTCTTTTAAATATCGCAACAAGGATAATTGCGGTAACACCCAATGTTGCTGTAATGATAAAATAAGAATTGTACCCTTGTTCCGGACCTGATTGTTTAAAGATTTCCGTACTGAAATAAGGAATTAAAATATCCGGAAGATATCCCAACAGCGAAATAAATCCAACTGCTGTTCCCATAATTTTGTTATCGATCCTGCTGTCTCCCAACAATGACCAGTACGTTCCTCTGATGGCATACACGAATGTTCCTCCAGCAATAATTAAGGTATAAAATAATGTATCATTTTCCTGACTTCCGGGAAGGAAAGAAATTCCCAGCAAACAAATAACAGCACCACACAAAGCTCCAATTAATGTTTGAATTTTGCCGAGTTTATCAGCCAAAAAACCTCCTAAAATTCCGCCGACAGGTCGCATCCATAATACCACAACCATAATGCTGTTTACTGTAACCGGACTTATTTTAAGATTTTTTTCCATAAATCCACCAAAATAATAAACAACCCAAGTCACGGCATAAGAGCAAAAGATAATCGCTCCCATAAGATACACAAACTTGTTTTTTACAACAAGACCTACATCTTTAAAATCGAAACCTTTTTCTTTATTTTCTTGTTTATGATTAATTATTTTTTGTTCTGTTTTCTTTGATTTCGAATCATTTTCAACAAATAAAGCAATCAAAATTCCGACAACCAAAAGCACCCCCGAATACATGTAAATTACATATTGAATGGCTTCTTTTTTATCTTCAATAGATGTACCTTTTTCTAAAATTGTAGAAAAAATTACCAAAGCAATGCTGGCAAGAGTAGCCTCCATTACGCCACGTCCACCATCCAAAAATCCAAAGAAACGACCTTCTTCTTCCGGTGTCGAGAGGAGTTTTACCATCTTCATGTGAGCGCCCCAAAATGTAAAAACGGCAAAGATTCCCCAAAGACAAAATATCGTTACAACAGACGCGTAATTCGGGATCTGTGCAAACCAAAATCCACCCGCCGACGTTCCCAGAAGGGAAAGTACAAGCAAATATTTAGCGGAAAATTTATCGCTTAATATTCCACTTGGGAAATACCCCAAAATGTATACAAATCCTAATACGGTGTAAATAATATTTAGGTCATCCAAACCTATATTAAAAACAGATAAAATTGTTTCCTGATAATTGGTTCTCAGATAAATCATTGGGTAAATAGCTCCCGCAGCCAGAACTATAAGGAAGAACTGAATGTATCGTTTCATGCGTCCGATTTAAAGATTACTATTATTTTTGATATTTCTCTCCTTCAGCTTGAGGAAAAATGGTTCCGAAATTCATAATTCCGTTTGGATCGAATGCTGTTTTCAGCTTTTCCAGCATATAGTATGCGCTTCCGTGTTCTTCTTTAGTCCATTCGTTTCTGTACTTTCCTATACCATGATGGTGGCACATAGAACCTCCTAGTTTTAAAGTTTCTTCAACGATAATCGTCTGAATCGGGTGATGGTAAAGTCTCATTTCATCTTCAGGCTCGCAGTTGATGTTGTAATTGTAAACAAAATACATATTGGTACCGTTGATGTAGCTGTGAGAAGAGTGCCCTCCAAGCATCGTAAGATCCTGACTTCTTGGGAATTCTTTTCTGATTCTGTTGATTACATTATAATAAATATCAGTAACATTTTCCCAATCTGCAGAAATTTCTGTTGTAAATCCGTCGTGAGAATTTTTAGTCACCATATCTTGTATTTCATCATCAATTCTTTGCTGAGTCCAGTTAAGATGATTGAACCAGTTTTCGATTAACGCATCATCTACTTTTTCTACAATTCCTGTTTCAAATTTAGATACGGCTTCTTCTATTCCTGCGCAGGTTGCTTTTACCATATGCTCATTTCCTTCTGCCATGTAGATTAGTACACATTTATTTTTGTAAAAATGACTAAAATGTTGTGCAGCATCTTCTTCAGAATAAACACGAGCGACCGAAGGTCTGTATCCGTTTGCCATCACTTCTCTTAGAATCTTAATTCCGGTATCTACATCTTCTATTAAATATCCGAAGAAACGATTGTTTTCAGGGAAAAACTTGAATAATTTCACTGTAACTTCCGTGATGTAGCATAAAGTTCCTTCATTTCCGATCGCAATATGTCTGATATCTGGACCTCCCGCTCTTCTCGGTACATTTTTAATCCTCGAAACATGACCGTCTGGAAATACACATTCCAATCCTACAACCATATCTTCAATCGCTCCGTACAACGTAGAAAATTGCCCAATACTTCTTGTAGAAACCAAACCTCCCATTTGCGCAACCGGCTTAGACTGAGGAGAATGACCTGTAGTAAAACCATGTTTTCTTACCTCATCTTCAAGCTCCTGCAAAGTAACTCCCGATTGTGCAGTTACCTGTAAATTGTAAGGATCAACTTTAATGATTTTGTTAAAGTTTTTTCCATCAACAACCAAAGTCTGCTCTTTCCAGTTTTCAAGTCCCCCTTCTGTAGCTGTTCTTCCACTTCGAGGAATGATATTGATTCCACAAGCATTACTATATCTTAAAATTTCAGAAACTTCATCTGCTAATTTCGGATAAACAATCGCGATTGGCTGAGGAACATCAAGCACTTTTTTTGCTTTAGCATATTTTTTATAACGATCCGCTGAAGCTTCATAAAGATCATCCGGATTGATATTGATCTGATCTTCTTGTAGAAGCCTATGTAAATCGTTTAAAATTTCAAAATTTTCCTTAGCGTTGATTCCGCTTTTCTGTTGTACGTTCTTCATCATTAACTATATTAATTTATACTATATCAGATTATTATAATATACAAGAGTAATATCTTTCACTTCCGTGATGTAACAAACTTATATAAAATTTTCTTTTAATAAAAATAATTTTCCATTTAATTTAAAAATTAGACTAAATTTGGAAAATAATTTATAATAACAATCCAAATACTGAATAAAAAAAATATTTTTAAGCATAATTGATTAAAATTTTAAACACTTAAAATCTGTTAAAATCAAAAAAATATAAGTTTAAAACAAAAATCAATTAACAAAAAACACCTTTAAGCACGGATAAAAAGATAATTTTCTAAAAAAATACAGCAACAAAACAGAAAAATTCAGTAAAAGAAAAAATAGATAAAAATGAAAGACTTTAATTTAAATGAAATGTGATATTTTTACGGAAAATTATTTAGAGACATGTACATCATCAATAAAGATTTGCTCAATCCACTGGAGAAAAATATTTATTCAACTTTATTTCAGGAAATAAGGCAAAACGATGCATTATCTATCACCGAAGCTGCAGAGCTGTGCAATTGTTCTCCTTCTAAAATCTCGAAATTTGTACATAAGCTAGGATTCAAAAATTATAAAGAATATTCTGCTTTTATAAGTGGGAAAGCCTTCACTGTAATTTCAGATGAAAAAGAGCGTTTAAATAAGTTTTTAGAAGATTTTAATCCAGAAATCATCGATCATTTTATCCAATATCTTCAAAAATTTGAGAAGATTATTTTATTTGGATATGGTCCATCATTTATTGTAGGGCAGTATTTTGAGTACAAACTAAGAAGCATTTCCGATGTGCCGGTTTGGGCAGTTGCGCACGAAACGGCAATTAATGACTTATTGAGCAACAACAACTTAGTCATAATTTTTTCTGTGACGGGGCAGTTCAGATCATTCAATAATTTGTATGAAAATATCATTTCGAAGGACGGAAAAGTGGCTTTTGTATTGGAAGAAGGTTGTTCCGAATTTATGGAAAAATACAACTTTACTATTTTCCTTAGTAAGTATATTCAAAATTCTGCATTGCTTCCTCATGAAAAAACAAGAACTACATTTTTTACATTTATAGAAGAAGTTATAAGAAAAATGGAAAATTCTTCTTTTTCCAATAGTAAACTTAAATTGAGAAAGAAAAAATAATTATAAAAAAATAGCTGTAAAATTTTACAGCTATTTTATAAAAATAATTTAAAATATTCTTAAGGATTCTGCTCATATCCAGCCACCTGAATCTGCGACAAAGGAATTTGATACAGGTAATCATTTGTAGTGATCGTATAATTATAATTAAGATCCGCAGCAGCCTGATTGATAACAGATACCGCAATATTCCAACGTACCAGATCGTGCCAGTAAACGCCTTCCCCTGCAAACTCAGATCTTCTTTCTTTACGAAGTGCAGTTGTGAAATCTGTGCTGGAAATTGATGTAGAAATTGGAGTTAACCCTGCTCTTTGGCGAGTTCTGTTCAAATACGGAACCGCTCCACTTGTATTTCCCTGATAATTTAAAACCTCAGCATACATCAACAAAACATCTTCATAACGAATGATTGGAAAGTTGATCGGCCAATCGTAACGGTTTGTCAAAACCACTCCCGCTTCACGGAATTTAATGAAATAATTAGCAAAATCCGGTTGTCCGTTCTGTGCAATAAATTGAGTTTTAAGCGTAACTGCTTTTCTTAAATCTCCTGTTTCATAAGAATTAATTAAAGATTGAGAAACTCCCAGCTCACTAGAACTGAACAAACTTCCCTGTGCATTGTACAAAGGATCGGCTGTTCCAAAAGTCGGCGAAACATAGCTCGGCAAATAAGAACCTTGCGACAAACCTCCGCTAATATGTTGAATTTCAAAAAGATTGTATTTATTATCATTTACACTTTTAAATAAATCTGCATAATTAGGAGCAAATGTAACATACTGCCCCTCAACCTGAATGACAGCGTACAAATGATCTTTTGCCTTTTGTAAATACGAACTGTTATTAAGTGGATATCCAAAACCAGTTAAATAAATTCTTCCCAACATCGCATGAGCAGCTGATTTTGTGATTCTGCCTTTATTGGCTGCATTGTATGTATCTTTTAACCCTGCAACAGAAGCTTCAATTTCAGAAGTAATAAAATTATAAAGTGTTGCCAAATCCGTTCTTTGAATCGAAGCAGCTTCTTCAGGACTCACAGGATGGTCTACCAGAGGAACTTTCCCGAAGTTTCGCATCAATTCGAAATAAGCGTAAGCTCTTAAAAAACGAGTTTCTGAACGGTATTGTTCTTTCACCGCAGAATCATTGAAAGGTACTGCATCTATTCTTGCCAAAATATTATTCGCATAAGAAATCATCTGATAAGCGTCTTCCCAAAGAACCTCCACTTCCTCGGTGGAAGATGTGTCCTGAAAACGGTTGATCGCGTAATAATCTCTGTTTCCGTTTTGTGAAATAGCATTAAAATTATTGGAACGGACTTCGGAAGCCAATAGGTAAAAATTGACATCAAAACCACCTCTTGAAGATGAATTTATCATTCCCGAATAAACACCAGATAATGCCTGTTGAATCTGCAATTCTGTCGTATAGAAAGAAGTTTGGGTAATATTATTTTCAGGTTCAAGCATCAGATCTTTTTCACAACTCGCCATTACAAATAAGAATGCTGCTACAGCCAATGTTTTTCCGAAGGTTTTAATATTTTTATTGTAGGTTGTTTTCATTTTTAAATTTTTAGAAATTAAAGTTTAAGCCCATCATATATACTTTTGCATTGGGATAAGCTCCGTAATCTGTTCCGTCCGATTGTACAGATTCTGGATTGTAACCGCCATAGTAATGGTCTTTTCTCCAGACATTTTCTAAGCTTACGTAAATTCTAAGATTAGAAATTTTAAGTTTACTTGCCATATCCTGTGAAAAATTATAACCCAATGTTATATTTTTAAGTTGAATATACGTTGCATCATATAACCATCGAGTATCCAATAAACTTCCTGTTGTTCCGTCCAGTCTTGGTGTTTTTCCATCTCCCGGATCTTCATCCGAACGCCAACGGTTTGCCCAATTTCCCATTACGTTTGTTGTTGTTCCCATTCCTGTGCGATCGATTGCGCGACCTAGCAAAGCATAACTGTAACCTCCTTTTTGCCCTTGAAAAAAGATCGAAAGATCCCAGTTTTTATAAGAAAAAGTATTGGTGAAACCCCAATAATAATCAGGAGTCGGACCTCCGATGATGTGGCGGTCATTTTCATCGATTTTACCATCACCATTTACGTCTCTGTATTTTACATCTCCTGCAATTGCACCAACGGTTTTAGCTACGTTTGAGTTAGCAATATCAGCCGAAGACAACACGCCTATTGCTTCGTAAAGATAGAATGAATTCAGTTCCTGACCGACTTGAATAATATTCGTGCTGCTGCTGAAACCTGTGTAGATTGGTGCATTATCCGCTCCTAATTGAAGTACTTTATTTTTATTAAAAGCAATATTCGCGGAAGTATTCCATCTAAATTGTCCGACTAAATTTTTTGTACTTAAATCCAATTCCAAACCTTTATTCTGAACCGACCCTACATTTTTCCACATTGTTGTATAGCCACTTACTGCAGCAATGGGTTGTTCTAAAAGCAGGTCGTTTGTTTTTTTAACGTAATAATCTGCCGTAAAATCTATTCTGTTGAATAAGCCTAATTCCAAACCAAAATCGGATGATCGAGTTTTTTCCCAGGTTAAATCCGGATTGGGAATTGTGTTGGGTATTAAACCATTCGATAAATTTCCTCCAAAAGAATAATTTCCGCCCGAAAGTGTTCCGAATGCTCTATATTCTCCGATTGAGTTGTTCCCATTTTCACCCCAACTATATCTCAATTTAAGATTGTTCAGCCATTTTACATCCTTCAAAAAATTTTCCTGATCGACTTTCCAACCTGCTCCAAATGCAGCAAAAGTTCCCCAAAGATTGTTCCATCCAAATCTTGAAGAACCATCTCTACGAATACTCGCCGACAACATATATTTCTTTTGATAATCGTAGTTTACACGACCAAACATCGAAACCAGCATCCATTCCGAAGCGGTATATTCCGAATTCAGAACCGATGCAGACTGCGTAAAATTGAATGTTTTTAAATCATCATTTGGGAAGCCTTTATTTCGGTTGTATTGAGTTGTCGTTCTGTAATTCTCTGCACTGTAACCTGCAATGGCATTTACACTGTGAGATTCCCCGAAAGTTTTTTTATAGCTCAATAAACCTTCACCCAAGTATCTGTTGTAATTTACCGTTCTGCGGCTCGCGATACTCACTTGTCCCGGTATATTGGTAATTAAATCAAAAGTTGGCGTATACCCATTATTAATATTAAAATTATTCGTTGCTCCTCCGGAAAGTTTTAAATTTAAATTCGGTAAAATGTCGTAAGAAACGTATAAACTCGACAATAGTCTGAATTCATTGGTGTCGTTTGTTGTATTTTCCATCACACCAATTGGACTTTGTGTAGAACCTGCCCATCTGTATCGTGTATTTTTCCAGAAATTGGTATAAAGTCCAGCTCCCACCTCCGCAACGGGAACCATCGAAAGCATTTTGTGGGCTAAATTATCCTTTCCATCAACAGTCGCCCCATAACTTTGAGAATAACTTGGTCTTAATGAAATTCCCGCTTTCCATTTATCGGAAAGATTAACGTCGATAACCGCACTCAAATTAAATCTGTTAAAGCCTGTATTAATCGCCAAGCCATCCTGATCAAAATACGCACCTGAAATCATATATTTTACATTCTGACTTCCGCCACGTACCGCCAACTGATAACTTTGGATTGCAGCAGGACGATAAAACTGATCTTGCCAATCGATATTTGCCACCTGATTTGTTCCCCATCTCGGATCGATCATGTAATTGATATTGGCTAAATTATAATCGGTTGCATTTGCTAAACCAAAATAATTTGCTCTCACCGCATAACTATCTGAGGCAGAATTTCCCGGTGCTAAAGCTACCCATTTCTTATTGATGGCTTCAGTCGCATAGTCAATCCATTCTGCACTATTCATAATGTCCAGTTTTTTTTCAATCGTCTGAACTCCGTAATATTGTGAAAAACTGAATGACGGCTTTCCAGAAACGCCTTTTTTTGTCGTTACAATTACAACTCCATTAGAGCCTCTCGATCCATACATCGCTGTAGATGCTGCATCTTTCAGAACTTCAATCGATTGCACATCATCTGATGAAATATTTGCCATATCGTCTACAACCATTCCGTCGACTACATAAACGGGAGAATTGCTTGCCGAAATAGAAGCCGTTCCACGAACTCGAATTTCCAATGGCTCACCTGGTTTCCCTGTTGTAGAACGAGTTTTCACACCGGCAATCTGTCCCGTCAAAGCCTGATCTACTCTTGCAATCGGACGGCTTTTGAAACTTTCTGCACTTACTCTTCCTACAGCACCTGTAACCTCCCCTTTTTTCTGAGTTCCATAGGCGATAATCACTACTTCCTCAATATCTTTCGTTTTATCCTTAGAACTTTTTATACTGTCCTTTGCCTTGGCAGACTGTTTTTCCTGTGCGAAAATAAAACCTGTGGTGGCGGCTAGAAGACCAAGCGTTAATATTTTATTTTTCATTTAGCGGTTATTAATTGTTAAAAAAAATTACCATTACGTTATATACTTTCATTTTTCGAATCAAAACTTTATTAAAAAATTAATTTTAAAAAGTGTTTGTTTTATAAAAGTATACTTATAGAAAAATTCAGCTATCCTGTAGTAACCTGTTATTATTCTCATTTTAGAGAGATAATTGCAACTTATTATTTTTTGAGCATCCTTTAAATAACAAAAGAAATATTTTACTTAATAAACGTTTAAACAAAAAATTATAAATGTTTTTATATTTTTGACAAAAAAAATTACCATGAAGAAGAAATCTACTTTTTTACTTTTATTATTAGTAGGAATATTTTATAAATCTCAAAATTTCTCCTGGACCCAAATCAAATATTTTGGAGAAAATTATGTGAATTATGCTTATAAAACTATTAAAACAAATGACAATTCCCTTCTCTCATTAAGTTGGCACAGACCTAGCAATATGGGAAACAATCGTGCTCTTTTAACAAAGTGGGATCTTACCGGCAATTTACTTTGGAAAAAACTGGTAGATTATGGACAAAGTTATACTCCGGTTTCCATCATTCAGACACAGGATAATAATTTTGTAATTCTGGGCTATGGAACAGTTACTGAAGAATTTTCAAAAGGCAATGAAGCCATTCTTATTAAAGTAGATCAAAGCGGAAATCTTATCTGGCGAAAAAACTATGGCGGAACAAGTGCTGAAAAAATGTTTGATATTGTTGAACTGCAAGATGGAAGCATCGTTGCTGCAGGACAAACAAACTCGAACAACGATGATGTTCCCGCCCATACTTTTGGCGGAGCAAATGCATGGATTTTTAAAACTGATGCTTCGGGAATACTTGTCTGGTCTAAGGTTTTTGGAGGATACACCAACAAACCGGATTATATTCAGGCTATTAAAGTAACAGACGACGGAAACATTGCGGCTTTTGGAAGTACTGCTTCCTATGATGGTGATTTTCTGAATTTACTTCCCAACGGAAATGGAGTTGAGCAGTTTTTCCTTTTTAAACTTCAAAATGATACAGGAGATCCTATTTGGAAAAAGGCTTACAATATTCCAAACTCAAGATATAATTTTGCCAAAAGTATGACGAAAACTTCAGACGGAGGTTTTGCTCTTGCCGGAAGCAACGAAATTCTTGCCGTAAGCAATTCTACCGGAGCAAATTATCGTGTTGTAAAAACAGATGGAAACGGAAATTTGCTTTGGGACAAAACTTACATTGGAAGTAACGATGATGAGCCTACTTCTATCATTCAGACAGATGATGGCAATTATATTGTTGCAGGGCAATCACAAACTACTAATTTTACAGACCCTAGTCCCAATGAAGGATGGGTAGATATCTGGATCATCGGTCTGGATGGAACAGGAGAAAAAAGGTGGGGAAGAATGATTGGCGGCAACAGCAATGACTATGCAGGATACAATGATTCGTTGCTAAAAATGGGTAATAATAATTTTATTCTCACAGGAAGTACGGTTTCGGAGAACGGAACAATCAATGTTCCTTATTCCAACATGGGCGTTGCCGGAATGCTGTTATTTTTTAATGCTCAAACATTATCTACTGGCGAACAAAAAGTTGCGAATAATTTCATCAAAATATATCCAAATCCAAGTTCAGATTTTGTACATCTAAAATTGAATTCAAAACAAAAAATTGAAAAAATAGAATTATCGGATGTAAGTGGTAAAAGTATTTCTCATCCAAAAATGAGTGAATCGGGATCGATTGATATCTCCGGACTTCCGGCAGGAGTTTACTTTTTAAATATAAATTCAGAAGGTAAAAATTATCAGGAAAAAATCATTAAAAAATAATTGATTTTAATTAAATTTAAAAACAAAATACCCCTAAAAGCATCAACTTCTTAGGGGTATTTTAATATAAAATCGATATTATTGAATAACGACACTTTTCGTTCTCACCGTGTGCGCAGAGAAATAACCCAACGCTCCATTGCTGATGTTACTCGGTGGATTCGTCGGAGTAACTCCTCCTCCGGGACCACCATCCGAAAGCTGTAAAAGAGCCGAATAAAAAGTGTACACATTGTTGTCGATACACTGCATTTCTACATGAATGGTATCTCCTACAACTACTTTTACATCGTCCGCATCACCATCGTCATTTGGAAGCAACAGAGGTCTTTGGTTTGGTAAGCCATTGTTTACATTATCGGAAAATTCTGAGAAAAATTTCTTCGGATTATTGTTCACTGTATACACAAAAAGATAGCGATTTCCCAGAGGTGAAGGATCATTAAAAACAGGTAAGAGTGTGTAACTTGTTTCGCCTCCAACCATGAAGGAATCCTGATCCAGTCCGTCAAAAGAAACAGCTTCTGGCATTGTACTCTGTGCAGAATATTGTTGTCCATCTGCATTGATTTTCAAAGTGTACGTTCTCCCCGACTGTCCAACAAAAGTTGAGGTTTTATACGTTCCGTTTCCTACATATTGCAAAGTTTCAGTCTGTCCGGTATTATCACTTAAAACAACCTGTGCATTTTCAATCGCGGGATACTGATTGGCTTCCGTAAAAGCAACAGATTTTGTGATTTTCACATAGTAAGGTCCCGCTTGATCGGTTACATTTCCTTCGATGACGATTTTCCCGCTTTCATCCGCCAAATCCAGATCTATTTCTTTTTCGCATGAAGTGACTAAAAACAGTGATAATATGATTAAAAATAAATTTTTCATGAATTAAAATTTGAAATTATAAGTGATGTTTGGTACCCAACGAAACAATGATGTCTGCACAGCTCGTGTTGTTCCCGGCTTATCCGGATTGTCTTCGAAATTAATTGTGTAGGCATTCTCACGACCATAAACATTGTAAATTCCGAATGACCAAGAACCCTTGAAACGCTTATTTGAATTGATACTCGGTTCATACGTTGCACTCAAATCCATTCTGTGATAAGCAGGCATTCTGTCAGCGTTTCGGCTGCTGTATTGGAAAATGGTTTGTCCGTTCAGCTCATATTTTCCGGTTGGGAAAGTTACTGCATTTCCTGTACTGTAAAGGAATAATCCAGAAAAAGACCATTTTGGATTCAACTGATATGTAGCAACAATCGAAAGATCGTGCGTTTTATCCTGTCTTGCATTATACCATTCATTATCATTAATTCCGTTGATTTTTCTCTCTGTTTTAGACAAAGTATAAGAAATCCAACCCGTTAGTTTTCCGCTTTTCTTTTTCGCGATTAATTCCAAACCGTAAGCTCTTCCTTTTCCAAATAACAGTTCGCTTTCCACATCTGCGGCTGTATCAAAAGAAATTTGCGCTCCGTTTTTATAATCAATCTGATTTTGCATGGATTTGTAATAAATCTCTGCATTCAATTCATAATTATTATTGCTAAAATTGTGGCTGTATCCCAAACTTATCTGATCTGCAATTTCGGGCTTTACGGTATAGCTGCTTCCAATCCACTGATCGGTAGGATTCCCGCTTCCGCTGTTGCTCAATAAATGTAAATTCTGTGTGTTTCTGGAATATCCTCCTTTGATGCTGCTAACTTCATTTAAACGATAATTGGCTGTAATTCTCGGTTCAAGATTCACATACGTTTTTCCAAATTTTCCTTTTTCTAAAAATTCCGAATCGGTAAGAACACCATTTTCATATATATTGAAAGTATCTCCACCCAAAACGCTGAAGAGAGAAAGTCTTAAACCATAATTAATAGTTAATTTTTCAGTTGCTTTAAAATCATCATTCATATATAAAGCATTTTCCCAAGAATATCTCGGGTTTCTCGGAAAACTGCTCACACTTGTTCCTGAAGCACTACTTGGCGTAATCGTATGATAAACAGACTGCAAACCAAACTTCACAGAATGCTTATTTCCTGCAAACCAAGAAAAATCCTGTTTCAGATTCCAGTCTTCAATCTGAGAATCGAGTCCGAAGGTATTATTGTTGCTGCTTAAACTTACATTATAATTGTAGTTGCTGTAAATTAATGAAGTATTGGAGAATAATTTACTACTGATAATACTATTCCAGCGTAAAGTAGCCGTTGTATTTCCCCAATCTGTAGAAAAAGTATCTCCCAATCCTAAAACATCTCTTCCAAAATATCCGGATAAATACAATCTGTTATTGTCATTAATCTGATAATTGGCTTTTAAATTTAAATCATAAAAATATAATTTACTGTCTTTAAAATCATCCGTAGCTTTCAAAAATAAATCTGCATACGTCCTTCTTCCCGACACAATAAACGACGATTTTTCCTTTTGAATCGGACCTTCAACACTCAATCTACTGCTAATCAAACCGATTCCTCCGTTTACGTTGTAGTCTTTATTATTTCCGTCTTTCATTTTCACATCCAAAACCGAAGAAAGTCTTCCACCGTATTGAGCCGGACTATTTCCTTTAATAATACTTGCATCTTTCAGCGCATCGCTATTAAAAGTACTGAAAAAACCAAGCAGATGCGATGCATTATAAACCGCTGCCTCATCAAGTAAAATCAGATTTTGGTCGGTTGCTCCTCCCCTCACGCTGAATCCGCTACTTCCTTCACCGTTACTCTTAATTCCGGGTAAAAGCTGGATTGTTTTCATTACATCTTTTTCACCAAATAAAACCGGAAGTTTTTCTATGTTTTTAATGCTTAAAGTCTCCGTTCCCATCTGAGCGGAAGTCAGGTTTTTATCTTTCTTGATTCCGGAAATAACGACTTCTTCAATTTTCGCCGTCTTTTCATCGTCTTGCTGACTTAGCTGTAGATCTTGCCTGAGATTATTTTCAACATTGATGATTTGCTGAAAATCTTTAAATCCCGGATTGGAAACAATCAAAGTATAAGAACCTTTCGGAAGCGAAAGAGAATAAAAACCATATTCGTTGGCAACCACTGAAACGGTGGGATCTTCGGCCACTTTCACCGTCACACCAATCAGCAATTCTCCATTTTTTTGGTCTTTTACCGTTCCGCTTACTGCGTACTTTTGTTGTGCAAAAAGAAATGAACTAAAACAAATCGCGGCCATAGAACCGGCACGCTTTAAAGATTGTATCTGCATTTGAATAATTTACAGGGTAAAGTTATTAATTTTTAAGCATCAGAAGGCTTTTAAAGACAATAATTAATTCATCAAATGAAGATTTAATATTCAATTATCATGAAAACCATTATTATAATTGAATTTTATTTTAATAAAAAAAACATATTAAAACATCCATAAAAGCTACTGATTTACTTTATTTTAATTTATTATTTACTCTAACGAACGTAATTCTTTTCTTATTATTTCGTGGTATTCATAAATATTCTCATGTTAAAAATCATGAAAAAATATTAAAACTTCACACAATAAAATGAGCTTTTTTACAAAGTAAAAATGAACTTTTAAACAAAATACATCGGCTCATTTTCGCTGTTACTTTGTGGTATCAAAAAGTTAAAAAAATGAGAACAATACAAAGTGTTTATATCAACGGGAAATTTACCCAACCTCACGGAACAGAATTACAGGAAATTATCAGCCCGTTAAATGAAAAACCAATCGCAAAAATCATCTATGCAGATCAAACAGATGCTGAACTTGCCATAAAAGCAGCTTCCGAGGCTCTTATCGATTACAGCAAAACGACAGTGGAACAACGTTGCGTTTATCTTCAATCCATTCATGATGAAATTCTTAAAAGAATTGATGATTTAATGGAAGCAACTATTTTGGAATATGGTGCATCCAGAGAACGCGCAAAATGGGCAAATTTGATTGCCGCCACAACATTTTTGGATGAAATTAAAGTTCTTAAAGATTACAATTTCACTTTCAAAGTCAATGAATCAACAGTAGTAATGGAACCAATCGGAGTTTCCGCATTATTCACTCCGTGGAATGCGACTGCAGGAGCAATCGCATTGAAAGTTGCCGCTGCGCTGGCTGCAGGTTGTACCATTGTTTTAAAACCGAGCGAATTTTGTCCGTGGCAAGCCGAAATTATCATGGAATGTATCGATGCTGCAGGTCTTCCAAAAGGGGTTGTCAATATGGTGAATGGTCGTGGTGATGTAATTTCAGAGGCTATTATGAAAAGTAAAGAAGTGACTAAAATTTCTTTTACGGGTTCAACTTTAGTCGGAAAAATTATGGCTAAACAAGCGGTTGACACGATGAAAAGAGTAACACTTGAATTGGGTGGAAAATCTGCCAATATTATTTTAGATGATGCAAATCTACAGACTGCTATTCCAATGGCACTTCAGGCTGCATTTATGAATAGCGGACAAGCTTGTGTTGCAGGAACAAGACTTTTTATTCCTGAATCAAAAATTGAGGAAGCGAAAAAATTACTTATCAAATTTGCGGAAGATTTCACGGTTGGAGATCCGAGAGAAGGTGATTTTAAATTAGGTCCTTTGGCGAATAAAAAGCAGTACGATCGTATTCAACAATACATTCAAATTGGTTTGGATGAAGGCGCGGAACTTATTGTTGGCGGATTTGGACTTCCGGAAAATTTAAATGAAGGATATTATGTAAAACCAACTGTTTTTATGAATGTTACAAATGATATGAGAATTGCAAGAGAGGAAATTTTTGGACCTGTTTTATCGGTAATTTCTTATCGTAATGAGGCAGAAGCAACTGAAATGGCAAACGATTCTGAATATGGTTTGATGGCTTATGTAAGTTCAGAAAATCCTGATCATGCGAATGAAATTGCAAAAGAATTGAAAGCTGGAAGAGTTTTAATTAATACTTTAAAACACGATCCTTTGGCTCCTTTTGGAGGGTATAAAAATTCGGGAATTGGAAGAGAAAACGGAGCGATTGGTTTGGAAGAATATCTTGAAATAAAGACTATGATTCGTTAAACCATTAAAATTCAAATTATTTTAGATAAAAAAACCGCATCTTTTTCAGGTGCGGTTTGTATTTTATATAGAAATTTAATCAATTAAAAGATTTTCTAAATTCTAATGGAGAAAGATTGGTCTTTGTTTTGAATAATTGGCTAAACGACTGTGAATGTTCGAATCCCAAAGCATAAGCCACTTCACCCACCGATAAATTGGTTGTGGAAAGCATTTCTTTAGCTTTATTTATCAGCCTTTCATGAATGTGTTGTTGTGTACTTTGTCCTGTTAACGAACGAAGCATATCGCTTAGATAACTTGGGGAGAGATTCAGGTTTTCGGCAAGATAACTTACGGTTGGAATGCCTTTATTTAACGAAACTTCATCATCAAAATAAGCATTCAATATCGTTTCAAATTTTTGCAGAAGATCGTTGTTGGATGCTTTTCGGGTGATGAACTGCCGCTTGTAAAAACGATTGGCGTAATTCAACAATAATTCTATCTGAGAAATCATTACATCATGGCTGAAATCGTCTATTCTTCCGTTTAATTCAGATTCAATAAAATTAAAAATAGACAGAATAGTATCTTTCTCTTCCTCAGACAAATGCAAAGTTTCTTTAATCGAATATGAGAAAAAACCATACTGCTTAATTTTCTTTGCCAACGGATATCCCAAAAAGAAATCCGGATGAATTAACAGCGAATACTGCGAACATGCCGTATCACTTCCACCCTTTCCTCCAATGATCTGACCGGGAGCTGCAAACAGCAAACCACCTTCATCAAAATCATAATAATCTTGTCCGTATTCTATTTTTCCTCCCAATTTGGGTTTGTAGGAAATTTTATAAAAACTCAGAACATGACGGTGGGGAAGCGTTTCCAAAACAGTTGCATTATTGGCTCCGTTCAACAAACTGATGAGTGGATGCTTCGGCTGCGGCATATTAAAAAACCGATGCGCATCAGTAAGTGATTCAAATCTTTGTGGAGTGTTATCTTCTTTTTTCATAATGACTTAATAAAGATAAGAAAAACCGATTATAAAATGATAACCGGTTTTCGTTTGTAATTATTTAGATTCGCCTTGTGCAGATTTTGAAACTTCATCCCATTCTTCCCAAAGAGCGATTCTTTCGGCATAAACAGATTTAGTCCATTCAAGATTATTGCTTCCTAAGTTAAATCTCAACGGTGGATTTTCAGAATCAACCATTTTGAAAAGTGCTTGTGGAGTAGCTTCCGGATTGCCTCTTTCCAATTTTTGAAGCCCCTGAAAAAATTCAGCTTTAAAATCATTATAAACGTCCATTCCTTCGGAAAATTTAAGAGATTCCTGACTTCCAAATTCAGTGGCATAAGCTCCAGGTTCGATGATCGTAACTTTAATTCCAAATTGTTTTACTTCTAAGGCTAAACTTTCATAAATCGCTTCAAACGCCCATTTAGACGAACTGTAATATCCGATAACAGGTAATGTAACGTGTCCCAAATTGCTGGAAGTTCCCAAAATGTGTCCGTAACCCTGCTCACGAAGAATCGGCAACGCAGCCTGAACCACACTTACAGGTCCTAAAATATTTGTTTCATACAAAGCGCGAATTTCTTCGGGATTGGCTTCTTCAATCGTTCCAACCAAAGAATATCCTGCGTTATTTAGTACAATATCTAGCTTTCCGAAATGTTGGTGGGCTTTTTTCACGACTTCTTTCACCTGATTAGGATTGGTAACGTCTAATTCTAAAGTAAGAACATTGTCTCCGTACTTTTCATTAAGCACAGAAATGCTTTCTAATTTTCTTGCGGTTGCAACAACCTTATCGCCGCGTTCTAGTGCAGCTTCTGTCCAAACTCTTCCGAAACCTCTTGATGCTCCGGTAATAAACCATACTCTATTTTGCTGTGTCATTTTAATAAATGTTTTGTTTTATATAGCAAAGGTAGGATGCTTCAGACATAGTTTTGTAGGCTAACCGCAGATGTTTGTAGGCGAATTGAGGAAGTTTAAAAACTTATTAGATTAAGCTTATTTTTTCTTTAAAATACCTTTCTCCACACTTTCATTTAAAAGGTTTTCTGCGTATTTCCAGATGGAAGAGGAACCATTTGCGATAGCTTTTTTCTTGTTGTAAACGGTTTGATAATCGACATCAAATTCTGCCCACGTTCCGCCATTATTGCTTGTGTTTTGAAGCAGTGGTTCGAATCTGTCCATTGTACGGGCAAATTTGGCTTCATCCGTAATTCCATCTTCAAACTCTTCCCAAACGGCGATAAATTCCTGAGCCTGAGATTCGGGCAACAATCCGAAAATACGTTTTGCAGCCAACAATTCTTCCTCTGTATTGGTATGATTTTTTGTGGTGTCATAAATAAAAGTATCGCCTGCATCGATTTCCACCAAATCGTGAATCAGAACCATTTTTACCACTTTCAAAACATCAATCAGCTTATCGGAATGTTCAGCCAAAATCAAAGTCATCATTGCCAAATGCCAACTGTGTTCTGCATCATTTTCGTGTCTGTCGCTATTGAAAAGTTTGGTTCTTCTTTGAATGTATTTTAATTTATCAATCTCTTTAATAAAAGTGATCTGCTTCAGTAAATTTTCTGTCTTCATATTTATTTATTTTTCTTTGATTTTTTTTCTGTGCTTTAAGCCAAATTCAATTAATGATTCGATAATAGCCTGTGTTTCAACGGCGTGTTCTGTAAGGGCGTATGAAACCGTAACAGGTTTTGTATTATTAACTGTTCTTGTAATCAGTAAATTATCTTCCAATTCTTGCAATTCTTTAGATAAAACTTTTGGAGTAATTCCATTAGAAGACTCCTGCAAATCTTTAAAGCGCATCGTTCCGGAATTATATAAATTAAGCAAAATACAGAATTTCCATTTTCCACTCAGCAAGGTGATGGCATCTCTTAGAGCCAATATTCTTTCAGTATCGAGTACTGTTTTTTTACAATTTGATGTTTGCATAATAGTTACTTTCCTAAAGGTAATCCATAGCAAATATATAGTTAATATCCGATACTTTTGATCCGATAAAAAAATATCATACAATGACAAAAACAATATTCATTACCGGAGCTTCATCAGGAATCGGTAAAGCAACAGCTAAATTTTTTGCAGAAAAAGGATGGAAAGTAATTGCCACCATGCGCAAACCCGAAAACGAGACAGAATTAACTGTACTTGAGAACATTACATTACTGCCTTTAGATGTAACTAATATTAACCAGATAAAAGAAACTGTTCAAAAAGCTATAAGTCTTGGAAATATCGATGTGGTTTTCAACAACGCCGGTTACGCCTTACTGGGTCCTTTGGAAACTACGACCGATGAGCAGCTTGTACAATTAATGGAAACTAATTTCTTTGGTACAGTGCGTGTTACACAGGCTTTCATTCCTTATTTTAAACAAAAGCGAGCTGGCACTTTTATTACCATGACTTCTTCGGCAGGAATTATGGCTTTCCCTTTCAGTTCTATGTATGATGCGAGTAAATGGGCATTGGAAGGCTGGAGCGAAAGTTTATCCTTCGAGCTGGAAAAATTTGGTATTATGATGAAAAATATTGAACCGGGATTGGTAGCAACCAACGGAGCCGAAAGAACTGTATTGACATCTCACCCCGATTATGACGAATTATTAGGCAAATTTTTAAACGTTGTCAATAATCCTGCTCAAGCTTCTTCCCCTGAGCAAATTGCAGAAGTAGTATTTGAAGCTGTAACAGACGGTAACAATAAGCTAAGATATATTTGTGGAGAAGATGCAAAATCACTATATGCGCAAAGACTTGAAGGTGGAGACGAAAAATTCAGGACGGGAATAAAAGAAATGTTGTTTGGGGCATAATCCCTTATTTTAACATCACTCACTCTACTGCTTGGTCTGGAATGAGAAATAGTGTCATATTTTTGCCATTGACCAGTCAGTAAAGTGTGTTTGACGATAGTTTTAAATTCTAATTTCAAATGGTATCAATTATCATTAAGATTCTTTAGTTGAGTATTTCACTATTTTAAAGATGGAATAATAAAATTCTTGCCAGACTCAACAAAATGACTATCTCCTCTGTATTGAATGGTTTTAGGATATTTTGGAGACGTTGCAACGCGCGCTTTTACAATCTCAAAAATAAAAAAATTGTAATTTTTTATTAATTTATCATCATATAATTTGCATTCAAAATTCGCATAACAATTTGTGAGCAACGGAGCCTTTACAATATTACCACTTTCATATTCGAGATCGAATTTTTCAAATTTATCTATTTCTGAACCATTGCAATTTCCAATTTCAACCACTGTTTTCGAAAGCTCAATTGTTGGAATATTAATGACACATTCTTTACTTTTTTTAATCAATTCAAAACTATGATTTCCGCCAGAGATCATGCAACCTATTAATGAGGGCACAAACTCCATAATCGTGTACCAACCCATTGTCATTACATTCTGTTCTTCTTTGTATTTTGATGTTAACAAAACTGTTGGTGAAGGTTCCAGAAAACGTCTTACCTCTTCAACTGGAAATGTTTTTTTATTGTACTTTTTCATAATTAATGCATTAATTTAAGTGAAAATCAATACAATGAAAAATTTATTCCAAATGAAATGGAAAATTTTAAATGAATATTTTTCATTAAAAATTAGTTTAAATTAAAACTAATTTCAGTATATTTGATAGAAGCTTAAATCCACTCAAAATGCCATCAAAACAAAATACAATTTCAGAATTAGCTTTAGAATTAGGCTTGGCAATGGGTGAAATGAAGAATCGTTTGCGTCAGAAGATTCAGGCAAAAATAAATGAATATGAGCCAGATCTTTCTTTTGAACTGATAGAAATTCTGGGACTTCTTTCTCGCACAGACGGCATCAATCAACAGGAAATCGGAAATAAGGTAAGCAAAGACAAATCGAGCATAACTTATCTTATCAATTGTCTTGTGAAACGTGAATTGGTGAAGCGCATAGAGAATGAAAACGACCGTAGAAATAAACAAATTTTTCTTACTGATAAAGGAAAAAAAATCGTAGAAACTGTTTATCCATGGGCGTTGGAACTTTACGGAAAAGCAGCCGATGATATTTCTGAAACTGAGATTAAAAATGCTCTTCTTTTGGTAAGAAAAATGACTTCAAATCTGGATTAATTGAGTAAATTATTGAATATGAGAACAATACTAATACCTGTAGATTTTACATCCACAACAGAAAATGCGGTAAGAACAGCCGCAGAGTGGGCAAAACAATATGAATATCAACACATTATTCTTTTAAAAACTTCCGAAGAATCTGAATTTGATTATCTTCATATGGCAGAAGGGCATTCGTTTGTAAATGAGGAAAGCATTAATAATTTACTAAAAAAAACAGAATCTCTATTAAATAATTTAAGCCAAATCATTACTGAAAAATTTCCTGAAATAACAGTTACAAAGGAATTCAGCAATTGGACACTCACAAGAAGTATTAATGAAATCATTAAAAATAATACATCTGTTGAACTAATTGTTTTGGGCAGCGACGATCAGGCTGTTTCAGGTGATAGTTTTGTTTCCGAAAACATTATCAGCATAACAAGAACAAGTCCTGTGAAAACCTTAATCGTTCCAAATGGTTACAATTACAGTAAAATTAAAGATATTCTTATTCCCTGCGACATCAATAGTATTGCAAAGCTAGACCGGTTATTTCACCATAAATCTATCATTCAGCGGCAGGATGTTCAGCTAATGCTTTTGAATATTCATACCAAAGAAAATACGGATAGCAGTGATGAAAAAAAGAAACAGCTCGAAGAATATATCCAGCAGAATTTGACCGAAATACCGAATACCATTCACTATTCTTATGACAAAAATATCATTAATGGCATTTTGAATTTTGCTGCGTCCAACAACACCGACCTCATTATTGCATTGCCCGGAAAACATAGCTTTTTGTATTTTTTGACAAGCAGAAGTATTTCGGAAGGAATTTATCAGAATGTAAATCAACCTGTTCTGATATTGAAATAATTAAAATTAAAAGAAATTCTACCTTTCCATAGACTTCCTCTAAGAAAAAATTAGTTATGAATTATTTTTTAATAATTTCTGACGGAGCTAAAGACATCTCGCTGTGTCAGCAAAAACCTCCATATAATGGACTCTTGCGTATTTGAAGAGATTGTTTGAAATATCAATCGACTTCGAAATCCAAGATCAGATGCCAAAAACTTCTCTGAAAAACGCCAACAATTCTAATGAAGCCAAAAAATCTGCGCGAATTTTATTGTAACGAGTGTGACTTACATTATATGAGCCACTCGATTCATGACAATTAACAAAGACAAAAGATTCCTGCGAATTTTTATCATGTTTTGTAAGATTATCTGTTGAAAAATCTAGAATGGAAATATCTGTCGAATATACTGTTTCATTCGGCTGTGATACAAACTCAAAACAGGAAATAATGCAAACAGATGTGTCAATAATTATTTATTTTTTTTCATAGGACTGGACAAATAATAATGCCATAACAGCATTGAGGCAACCGATCTGAAAGGCTTCCACTTTTCGCTAACAATAAGAATTTCGTCTTTTGTTGTTTTTAAATGTAAATTTTTCAGACGTTTCAATGCATTTACTGCAGCAAGATCTCCGATTGGGAAAATATCCGTTCTTTGAAGGGTAAACATTAAATAAACATCAACCGTCCAGTTTCCGATTCCTTTTAAATTAACCAATGTTTTTCGAACCTCATCATTAGATAATTTCGGAAGATTTTCAAGATCAATTTCACCGTTTACAATCGCATTTGCCAAACCTTTAATGTAGATATTTTTCTGTCGGCTTACATAACATTCCCGCATTTCCTCATCATTGAGTTTGAGAATATTTTCAGGAGTAATTGTTGTAAGTTTTTCTTTTAATTTATTTAAAGTTGCCAAAGCAGAAGCCAAAGAAACCTGTTGTTCCAAAATAATATGAACCAGCGTTTCAAAAGTATTTTCGCGCGTCCACATTGGTGGATAACCATGATTTTCTATAATTAATTTTAAATCTGAATCATTATTTGCCAGATGATCGCATAGTTCCTGAAAGTTTTGAAGATTGAAGGTTTTGGCTTGCAGAATGTTTATATTTTTCTTCATTATTTAAATTTTGCTTTATTTTTTATTTAGCAACAAAAATTTAACATATTAAAATTTTTAAGATTAATTATCAATCTGTGTAGAAAAAAACTTAGTCTTTAAAAATCTTTAATTTAGCTTATATGATCTTTTTTAATATTTAATTCAAAACTAATGTGACTGCTGCTTAAACACTTGCTGTTTAAATTATATTTTCAAAATAAACTCGGCATTGTAAATCCCTGTTCCAGATCGAGCAAAATAGATTTATTCTTCAAACCACCTGCAAAACCGACTAATTTTCCCGAAGCTCCAATCACTCTGTGACATGGTACAATAATAGAAATCGGATTTTTATTTAAAGCTCCACCGACAGCTCGAACAGCTTTAATATATCCTAAAATTTTTGCCAACTCGCCATACGTTTTTGTAACACCATAAGGAATTTTCAACAACGCTTTCCAAACTCTCACCTGAAATTCTGTGCCTTTAAAATCAAGAGGAATATCGAAAACGGTTCTTTTATTTTCAAAATATTCATTTAATTGCTTTTCGGTTTCTAACAAAATTGGATGATTTTCATCTTTTACAGGTTCGGGAAGTTTGGTTCTATTATAATTCTCACCTTCCCAAATAATGGCTACCAGTCCTTGATCTGAAGCAATAACTCTTATCAATCCGACTGGTGACGGAATATCTTTATACATCAACTGTTTCTGCTCTTCCATGTTGTTCTGATGCTATTTTCGATGTTTCTTTTTTTATATTGGGAAGCAATTGAAGCATTAATCCTACCATGACAACGCAAATTAATAAACAAGTAATTCCGAAATGATAAGC
The DNA here is from genome assembly GCF_047651245.1 of Chryseobacterium sp. MMS23-Vi53. Lineage (NCBI taxonomy): Bacteria > Pseudomonadati > Bacteroidota > Flavobacteriia > Flavobacteriales > Weeksellaceae > Chryseobacterium > Chryseobacterium sp. MMS23-Vi53. Next base: position 776,851 of record NZ_CP180265.1, read on the forward strand.
TGTTTGCCAACCATCTTTAGAAAAGTAGAAAAATACACCTCCAATAATGCTGACTCCCAATGCAGAAGCTGTTTGCTGAAAAGTTGAATAAATTCCTGCCGCCGCTCCTGCATATTGTGAAGGTACGTTTTTCAGGGCAACATTTAATAATGAAGGAAGTACCAATCCGTTTCCAAATCCCCACATTCCCATCAATCCGATGATTAACCAATTGCTGATTCCCGGCTTCCAGAGCATCATTTGAAGAGAAAATGCTATCAATAAAATAACCACCCCAACCTGTAATACTCTTTTTCCGAATTTTACAATTAATCTCGAAGCCATTACGGAAGAAACGATGAATAAAATTCCCGGAACGATAAAGTATAATCCTGAATCTAATGCCGAAATACCCAATCCGTTTTGCAGATAAACCGCGCTCAACAATAGATAAGCTGTATGTAACATGAAGTGAAATAATACTGCAACCAAACCGATATTAAAGTCTTTTATTTTAAATAACCTTACATCAATTAAGGGATTTTCACCTTTAGAAAGTTTAATTTTCTGATTATAAATAAAGAAAATAAAAAGTAAAACCGACAAAATAAGCAAACCAAAACTCCACAATGGCCAACCCGCTTCACGCCCCTGTATTAAAGGATAAATAAGAGAAAATAAAGCCAGAGTCAAGATTAAAATCCCTGTATAATCGAATTTTGTGCTTTGATGTTTTTTGGTTTCAGTGACGTATTTATATGTTGCCCAAAGTGTTACAATTCCGATGGGTAAATTAATGAAAAAAACCAATCTCCACCCTTCGATAAACCAATGCATATCAGAAAGATAACCTCCTAAAACCTGTCCGATTACAGCAGCAGTTCCTAAAGTAATCCCGTATAAACCAAATGCTTTTGCACGTTCTTTTGTGTCAGTAAATAACACTTGAATAAATGCAATCGTCTGCGGAACCATAAATGAAGCACTTAAACCTTGAAAAAATCTCGTCACATTCAGTTGAAAAGCAGATTGTGACAATCCGCATAAACATGAAGCTACTGTAAACGCAAACATTCCCCAAAAGAAAACCTTTTTTCTTCCGAAATGATCGCCTGCTCTACCTCCAGTTATCAGAAAAGCGGCATAACCAAGCAAGTATCCTGCAATGACAAGCTGCATTTCACCATCAGTTGCGTGAACTCCTTTTTTGATCGTAGGAATAGCAACATTAATGATAAAAACATCAATTACAGAAAGTAATGGCGCAGATAATACGATGATGAGCTCGAGCCATTTATTTTTAATTTCATTCATTTTAAATCAACTTTTTAATAATATTTTTTGCTGATTGAATTTCATCGGCTTTTTTAAAAACAGAAGCCGTTACGATTGAACCTTCGAGCATTACATAAATCGTTTCCGCCAGTTCTTCATCCGACAGTACTTGCTTATGTCCAGAGTTTTCAACCAACATTTTGATGAATTCTTTGCTGTGAATTTTTGTTGCCTGAATTTCAGCGATAAAACGAGGATCGTCTGTTCCGGCTTCATCATTGGCTTTAATAAAAGGACATCCCCCAAATTGCCTGATTTCCTGTCGTTGCGTGTGATGATCGAAAAGCGCTAAAATTTTCTCTTTAGGATCTGAAACGTTATTGACAGCAGCTTCCAGTCTTGAAAACCAAAGCTGGTGTGTACGCTCTATATAGGCGACCAAAAGATCTGTTTTCGTCTCAAAGTGTTTGTATAAAGATGCTTTGGCGATATCCGCTTCATCAATAATTTGATTGATTCCCGTATTGCTGTAGCCTTGCGAATAGAATAATCTGTCAGCCGTATCCAATATTTTGTCGATCACGACTTGTCCTCGTTGTTTCATGAGACAAATCTACATCTAAATAGACAATATTGTCTATTTAATTTTTGTATAATTTCAATTTTCATGATCTATTAAGGATCAAGTTAATTTTTTTGAAGCTTAATCCTGATTTCGCTACTCGCTTTTATAAAGTATTGGTCAATAAACAGAAAAAACAAGGATTAATAATTTAAAATGGTTTTGATAAAATCTCATATCTCGAAATACTAAACTCAAAAAAAAACTGTCTCACCAATGAAACAGTTTTTTATTTTATGATTCTTCATTAAATTAATTAAACCCTAATCGAAATTCCAATGGACTTTGGCCAGTTTTTTCCTTGAATAACTTGCTGAAAGACTGAGAATGCTCAAAACCAAGTTCATAGGCGATTTCACTGACTGAAAGATTAGTGATCGATAATTTTTCTTTCGCAACCTCTATTAATTTGTTGTGAATGTGATGCTGTGTGCTTTGCCCGGTAAGAATTTTTAGCAATGAGCTTAAATATTTTGGAGAAATATTCAAGTTGCCTGCAATATCATGAACCGTTGGAAGACCTTTGGAAATAAGATCGTCACTTTGAAAGTAATTGCTTAATAACTTTTCTAAACTTTCAAGAATCTGGTGGTTTGATTTTTCTCTCGTGATAAACTGGCGATTATAAAATCTTTCACCATAAGCAAGCAACGCTTCGATCTGAGCAATAATAATCTGCTTGCTGAACTGATCGATATTGGCATGATATTCCTGCTGAATATTTGTAATAATATTATTCAGAATTTTTTCTTCTTTTTCGGATAAAAATAAGGCTTCGTTGATAGAATAGGAAAAATATTCATATTGTTTGATGGTTTTGGCTAATTGTGTATTCCACAAAAAATCCGGATGAACAAGCAACATCCAGCCTGAACGGTTATTTGTCGCATTCACTTCAATATCAATTTTAAAAACCTGATTGGGAGCTATAAAACCCATCACTCCATCATCAAAATCGTATTCTTTTTGTCCGTATTTCATTTTGAAATCGATTCCTCTTTTGAGTGCAATCTGATAAAAATCGAATATCCAACTGTCATTACTTTTCGCTCGGGGAACCTTTCCAAAATCAATCACGCTGATTAATGGATGCTCCGGTGGAGGCAAACCGCGGGATGCATGAAATTCGCTAATGGTTTTTAATCTGATGGGCTTCTTGTTTTCCATAATCTAATGTAATGATTTTTCAATATTATTGTGAATGATGAATCGTCAATCCGCTTTGCTTGTCAATTTTTGTGCTAAAATTTACAATTCACTTACGACGTAAATTGACTATTCACTTTTTCACATTCGTAAGTTATTAGCCCCGATTGAAGCATTTGTTTGAGCTCATTTTTTTGGTGTTTTGGCGCGGCAGCTTCGCTGCCGCGCCAAAACACCAAAAAAATAGCGAGTGCGGAAAGCGGGATTAAGCTCCAAATAAATTGAATAAGCACCCTAGAAATAATTTTCCTGCATATCTTCAAGAAGACCGATATGAATCGGTTTCCAGCCTAATTGTTTTTCGGTTTTTGTTCCTATTGCCGCTCCCTGAAATGAAATAAAACGTCCCATCCAATCAAAATGCTGTGCAATCGCATCTCCTGAAACTGACTGAACCGGAAGATTTAATTTTTCGCCAATAACTTCTGCAATTTTTTTCGTTTCTATGGAATTATCTCCTACAACATTGTAAATTGTGCCTTTGGAAGCTTTTTCCAATGCCAATCTGAATGCACGAGCCGCATCCAATCGATGAACTGCAGACCAGCGATTTTCTCCATTCTCAGGATATGCGGAAACTCCTGATTTTCGCGCCAAACCTATAATAAAAGGTATAAAACCTTTATCTTCTTTGTCATGAACGGAAGGCGGAAGGCGAATAATTGATGTATTAATTCCTTTTTCTGCCAAAGCCAATGCTGTAGCTTCGGAAGTACGCGGTGAATTTTCGGCTGAACTTTCTTCTCTGATAAAACCTTCGATTGGAGGAAGTCCCAGCATTCCTGAAGTCACAATCAAAGGTTTATCTGTACCGTGTAAAACCTCTCCCATAGCATTAATCGCAGTCGCATCAACCTGTCCTGCCTTTTGATATTGTGAGAAATCATGAATGAATGCCGTATGAATAATTCCGTCTGCCAAAGAAGCGCCTTTTTTGAGAATGTCGAGGTTTTCAAGATCGCCTAATAAAACTTCTCCACCTGCATCGCTGATTATTTTTGCTGATGCTTCTGAACGTGCCAATCCGATCACTTCATGTCCTGCACCAATTAATTCTTTTACTACCGCAGAGCCGATAAATCCTGATGCTCCAGTTACAAATACTTTCATTTTATTATCTTTTACTTTGTTGATACAAAATTCTGCAAAATTCAAAGGAAGATTGTAACCGAATGTCAGGTTGTTGTAGTCGAATTTCCTTATTTGATATTAATATTTTTTAAATTGAATTTAAATACATACTCCAATTTTTTGGCGAAAAGTTTTATTTTCAATTGAATATGTTATTTAAAACTCAACATAAAAATACCTGATTTATTTACTACTAACCTATTGATTTACTGAGTTAAATATATTAATTTTATAGATTAATACTAAAACTAATTATCATGAGAACAAGTCTATTCTTGCTCTTGCTGGTTGCCATTACGGCTCAGGCACAGGATAAAAAGAGTATTTCCCATACTATCTATGCAACGGGTAATCTTGGATATGGTAAGGATAATGGCGAGGTCATTAGCATGTTGGGAAAGTTATCACAGTCATCGAAAAATACAACGGTGCTTTTTCTAGGCAATAATGTTCAGCCTTCCGGGTTTGATAAAAACAATAATGAATCTCTTGAAAGACTCGATCATCAATTATCTTTTTTAAAAAATTTTAATGGAAATATTTTTTTTATTCCCGAATCTACAGAATGGAAAAAAGGAGTAAACGGAATTAAGCAGGAACAGGATTTCATCAGTAAAAATCTTGGAAACAACAAAGTTTTCCTGCCAAAAGACGGATGCCCCGTAAAAAAAATAACCATTGATAATACTATCGATCTTCTCATGATCGATTCTGAATGGGCACTTATGAATTGGGATCAATTTCCAAACATCAATGACGAATGCGATATTAAAAACAAAACTGCATTTTACAATGAAGTAGAAAGCGAGATCGTAAAAAGTCAGAATAAGACAGTTCTTATCGCTTTATGCCACCCTCCCGCATCTTATGGTAAATACAATAATTTCTTTTCGTTTGGTATTAATCCTCAGCAAATCAATAACAACATTATAAAGAATTTAGTGATAAACTGATAACTCTTGCTCAACGCTTTAAAAATGTGGTTTTTGTAGCTGGTCACGAACCCAACCTTCAGTATATCAACGACAGGGAAATTCCGATTATCGTGAGCGGCAGTGCAAATTCAGGAAGTAAGGTGAAAAATGGTTTTAATTCTAAATTCAGTTCTAATGATGAAGGTTTTGCTAAAATTACTTCCTTTACAGATGGCTCGGTTGAACTGGCTTTTTATACTTCAAAAAATCAATTCTCCACTCCTTTATTTGAGACCGAAATTGTAGCTGCAGATGCTCAACCACAAACCAAAGAATACAATGAGAAAGCCACTCCCGAATATGTTTACAAATCCATATACGAACCGGAAGAACTCAAGCATTCGAAATTATACACGTCTCTTTGGGGAGCCCATTATCGCAAAGACTACACCACTCCTATAAAGGTAAAAACTGCATTACTAGACACTTTATATGGAGGTTTGGAGGTTTTGCGAAAAGGAGGCGGTCATCAAACCAATTCTTTAAGATTAAAAGATAGTTCGGGCAAGGAATACACAATGCGAAATGTGAAAAAAAGTTCACTTCGATTTATTCAATATTTTCTTTTTAAAACACAGTATCTTGATCCGGATTTAGAGGATACTTATTTCCTTCAACTTTTGCAGGATTATTGGACAACCGCCAATCCTTACGCTTCTTTAACTGTTCCCGAAATTTCAGAAGCTATTGGAATTATACACGCAAAACCAGAATTATTCTACATTCCCAAGCAAAAAGCATTGAATGGTTATAATGATGATTATGGTGATAAAATTTATTATATTGAAGAACAAATTTCTGATGGTTTCGGGTCTCATGATAAAATTATCGGAACTCCGGATTTGGTAGAAAAATTGGAGCGAAAAGATAAAATATCCATCAACGAATCTCTTTACATTCGCAGTCGCTTGCTAGACAATATTTTGGGAGATTTCGATCGACATTCAGACCAATGGAGATGGGCAGAAGATAAATCCGAAGACGGAACTTTGATGTACAGCCCGATTCCTCGCGACAGAGATCAGGTTTATTCGGATTTTGATGGTCCGATTTTAAGTCTTATTAGAACTCTTGCTCCTCCGATGCGTTTTATGCAACGCTATGACGGAAATTATAAACATATCCGATGGTTTAATGATGCAGGTGACGATTTAGACAGAATGGTTCTGCGCCACGATTCGGAGGAAGATTGGGTGCGTGAAGCAAAATATATTAAAGAACATCTTTCTGATGATATTGTAGAAAAAGCATTCAGTAAAATTCCTGACGGAGTTGATGCTAAAAAGAAAGAGAACGTAAAAAAAGCATTAATCGAAAGAATCGCAGGAATAGAAGAACATTCGCGTAATTTATATCATTATTTAAGATCATTCGTTACCATCACTGGAACGGAAAAAGATGATTGGTTTGTCATTACAAGATTTCCGAACGGCATTACAAGCGTAAAAGGTTACAGAATAAAAAACGGAATAAAATCTACTCCGTTTTGGGATGCAGAATATGATCGCAAAATCACCAAAGAAATCTGGATTTACGGGTTAGACGATCAAGATGTTTTTGAAGTAACTGGCGACGGAAAAAATTTAATCCCGATTAAAATAATTGGAGGAAAAAATAATGATACTTATCGCATTGAAAATTGCCACAGAATTCATGTCTATGATCAAAAATCAAAACCAAATACCTTTGAAACAAAAGTCGTTAAAACACTGACTGACAATTACAATGTCAACAATTATGATTTCATGAAAGGACGAAGAGATATGCATGCTATATTGCCTTTTATCGGTTATAATCCGGATGATGGGGTTGCATTAGGAGCTACATTTAATTATACAAAAAACGATTTGGTAAGAAATCCTTTCACTGCTTTGCACAGTCTTTCTGCATTTTATTATACAGCAACGGGAGGCTTAAATATTCAATATTCAGGAGAATTTGCTCACGTTATTCAAAACTTAAATCTTGGTATAAATGCAGGTTATACCACCCCCAATTACACCAACAATTTTTTCGGTTTAGGAAATAATACGTTGAACGACAACGATGACATGGAATACAATCGTGTTCGTATGAGAAACCGTTGGATTTCACCTTTATTAATATACAAAAACTATTACGGAAGTAGGTTGCAAGCTGCCATCAAGTATGAAAACATAGAGCTGGAAGAAACTCCCGGAAGATTTGTAAACATTGCAGGTGTAAATCCTTATCTATTTAACGGACAGGATTTTTACAGCCTTAAAATTGGATATTCTTATTCTAATTTTGATGCTTCCTCTTCCCCCAAAAAAGGAATTGGTTTTGGTATTTTAACGGGTTACACCGCCAATTTTTCTAAAGATAAAGGTTTTGCATTTGTCACTCCCGAATTCCGTTTAACAACAAAAATTAATAGAAAAGGAACGATGGTTGCCGCTACAAAACTAAAAGCCAATTATATTTTTAATAATAATTTTGAATTTTATCAAGCCGCTACATTAGGAGGAAATGAAGGATTGAGAGGTTTCAGAACCGAGCGTTTCAGTGGGAAATCTTCTTATTATCAAACTACGGATTTAAGATTATCTTTAGGAAGGTTTAAAAATGGAATTTTACCTTTATCATTTGGTATTTATGGAGGTTTCGACTACGGAAGAGTCTGGATCGATCACGAAATATCCAACAAATGGCACACTTCGCAAGGTGGCGGATTATTTTTGAATATTGCGGGACTTACAACAGCAAACATCGCTTATTTCAATTCTACAGACGGAGGTCGGTTGGAGATAAAACTGGATCTTGCTTTTTAGAAAAAAAATTAACCAAAAAATTATTTAATATGAAAATAACTTATTATGGACATTCATGTTTTTCGGCAAATATTAATGGAAAAAACATCCTTTTTGATCCCTACATTACGCAAAACAGTTTGGCAAGTCATATTGATGTAGACAACATCAAGACCGATTATATCTTTATTTCTCATGCACATTACGATCATATTTTTGATGCCATCAGAATTGCAAAAAATACCGGAGCAAAAGTAATCGGGAACTTTGAAATTTATCTCTGGCTCACAAAAAATGGCGTTGAAAATGCTTTCCCAATGAATCCCGGAGGAAAATTTGCTTTTGATTTTGGAACGGTAAAATGTGTCTTTGCCCAGCATTCCAGCAGTTTTGATGATGGCACGTATGGCGGTATCGCAAGTGGATTTGTCATCAGTAGTTCAGAAGGAAACTTCTATTACAGCGGCGATGCAGCTCTTTCTCTTGATATGAAATTGGTCGTGGATTTTGTCCAGCCAGATTTTGCCGTATTCCCAATTGGAGATCTTTTGACAATGGGTGTTGAAGAAGCGATTGCTGCGGCAAAGCTTATTGGAGTAAGCCATGTGATGGGCGTTCATTACGACACATTCGGATTTATTGTTTTAGACAAAGAAAAAGCTTTAAATGACTTTAAAAACAACGGTTTACAACTTCATTTACCTGAAATAGGATCAACCATCGAATTATAAAAAACAGATGAAACTATAATGAAAGCTCCTGAATTTAGGAGCTTTATTTTTTTCGCTAATTTTAATTATTTAAAGCAAAATATAAAAGCCTAAAGTGCAGGATACTCCATTAATCGGTTCATGGTAATTTAGCTGTAAATCAAATATGTGAATCAGCCTGAATACTTTGTACCAACTTTTGCTGACAAAATTTCACCAATTGTTTCCTTAGCAAAGAGAGTTTCGTTTCTCTTTACTGTTTTATTTTTTATTTTTTATTTAAAAATTAACGCGCAGTCTATAGACAGATTTAGCTTGGTCAACAGACATAATGTGATCTTAAAAGAGATTGATCCTTTGGCCCCACTATCTGTCGGCAACGGTGATTTTGCCTATACAGCCGATGTTACGGGACTGCAGTCACTGGAACAATATTATTATAAAAACGGAATTCCGCTCGAAACACTTGCTACCTGGGCTTGGCATTCTTTTCCGAATACAAAAAATCTTAAGCTAGAAGATGCTATGAAACCAATTGATTTTCATGGGCGTAAGATTATGTATGCAAGTGAAGAAAAAAGCGAAGCAGGTGTATATTTTAGAAAAAATCCTCATCCTGTTCCTCTTGGGCAAATTAGTCTGGTAAAAGAAAATGGTAAGCCTATTGAATTATCAGATTTAAGTCAGATTAATCAAAAACTTGATCTTTGGCAGGGACTTCTTACAAGTTCTTACCAATTGATTGGAAAGCAGACTTCGGTAGAAACTGTCAGCAGCCCTGAAAAAAGTATTGTCGCTTTTAATATTAAATCATCTTTATTAAAGGATGGTAGATTGAAACCTGCCTTTCGCTTTCCTTATTCTTATGATTTATCCAATAAAAATAAACCTCCTTTTGACTGGTCTCAACCTAATTCGCATCAAACAATTATCATTAAATCAAAAAACAACAACGTTTTATTAAAAAGAATAATCGACACCACAACTTACTATGTATCAATATCATGGATAGGAAAGGCAAAATTTGAAACGAACGGAGCCCATCATTTCTCCCTAAATGCGAAAGGTTCAGACAGCTTGCAGATTGTTTGTCAATTTTCATCCACACCTATTGAGCAAACTTCATTATCATTTACAGAAGTTCGTAAATCAAGTGCTCTTGCATGGAAAGATTATTGGACGAAAGGCGGTGCCGTAGATTTTTCGGGCAGTAAAGATCCACGTGCCGATGAACTGGAAAGAAGAGTTATCCTTTCGCAATATTTAATGAAAGTCAATTACGCAGGCTCTTTTCCTCCGCAGGAAACAGGTTTAACACACATCAGTTGGTACGGAAAACATAATTCAGAGGTTTATTGGTGGCATGCAGCTCAGTTTTATCAATGGAATCACACAGATTTACTGGAAAAAAGCTTTAATTGGTATAAACAAGTACTTCCTCTTGCCTTGAAAGAAGCTCAGCGAGAAGGCTTTAAAGGTGCAAGATGGTCAAAAATGGCTGGTTTGGACGGCAGAACAACTCCCGGCGGAATCAATCCTTTTATCATCTGGAATCAGCCTAATCCGATTTATTTGGCTGAATTAATTTATCGTGCACATCCAAATGAAGAAACCTTAAAAAAGTATAGTGACATCGTATTCGAATCCGCTGAATTTCTGGCTTCTTACGCCTTTTATGATCAAAAAACAGATCGTTATATTCTAGGTCCACCATTGAAAAGCGTGAATGAGAGTACAGATGAAAACACAACACAAAATCCAACCTTTGAACTGACACAATGGTATTACGGACTGAAAGTCGCACAAGAATGGCGTGTTTGTATGGGTCTGACAAGAAATCTACAATGGGACGAAGTATTGAAAAAATTATCCTATCCAACCATAAAAGACGGAAAATATCTTGAAATGGAAACAGATCCGGAAATGTATAATCGAAAAGGTGGATTTTCATCTGCAATGTTGATGAGTCTGGGACATTTACCGCAGACACCATTAATTGATCCTCAAATCATGCACAATACTTTTAATGCTATCTATGAACGTAATGGTTTAAGAAGTTTTGTAAGCTGGAGTCTGGGAAAAGGAGCTATGACAGCGGCTCGATTGGGCGAACAGGAAAAGGCAGTTGATATTTTATGCAATACTCAATTTGGAGCCGTATTTTTAAAGAACGGACATGTACAACGCTCCAAAGAACCCCTAACCTGCCCTGCTTATTTACCCGCCAACAGCGCTTTTCTTGCAGCAGTTGCTTTAATGGCAGGCGGTTGGGATAATGCACCCAAAAACAATGCACCGGGATTTCCTCAAAATGGAAACTGGAATGTAAAAGTGGAAAACTTAAATAAATTACCTTAAAATAATCAAGCCCGTTACTTTATGTTACGAAAATTATATTTATCCCTATTTTTATTAAGCTCAAGCTTTAAATTAGCTTATTCTCAGCAAATCGCTTTTCCCGATGCTGAAGGTTTTGGACGTTTTGCATCCGGCGGACGTGGCGGAACAGTTTATCATGTAACCAACCTCAACGATACAGGTAAAGGTTCATTTAGAGATGCGGTGAGTGAAAGCGGTAGAACTATTGTTTTTGATGTGGCAGGAGTGATTAAAATTAAAGAAAAAATTACAGCAGCATCAGGAATTACGATTGCAGGACAAACCGCACCGGGAACGGGAATTACTGTTTATGGAAACAGTGTTTCTTTTGGAGGCAATTCCATTATCAGATATATCAGGTTCAGAGGAAGTATTAATATGCCCAAAGGCGGCTGTACAGTCATTGCGGATAATTTAAAGGATATTATTTTCGACCACGTTTCCATTGAATGGGGAAGATGGGATAATTTACATGTGAAAAACAGCACTAATGTTACGTTTCAATATTGTCTTATCGGTGAAGGTATAGATCCGCAGCGTTTTGGAGCTTTGCTGGAAAATCCTGTAGATATGACGGTTCATCATTGTCTGTGGACAGGAAACCAAAGCCGAAATCCCAAAGCAAAAGCAAAAATAGAATATGTAAATAATGTAGTTTACAATTGGGGTAAAAGTGCTTTTGTGGGAGGTCATTCTGCGACCGAACATTATCAGGATATTGTGGGCAATTATTTCATTGCGGGACCAAGTTCTACCGATGATTTTTTAAGTATGTTTACTCCTACAGATCATGTTTATCACAAAGATAATTATGCAGATCTCAACAAAGACGGAAAAGTAAACGGTCGATTGGTTACCGATGCTGATTTTACGAAACAAACGGCAACATTGGTACAGGAACCTTCAGCTTTATCAAGAAGTAATCTTACCATCGATCCTGCCGCAGATGCATTGAAAAAAGTAATGGCAGAAGCAGGTTCATCAATAAAACGAGATGACGTTGACAAAAGAATTATCGGTTATTTTAAAAGTTTAGGCAAGAATAGTCAGATCTTTAGAACTGAAGCAGATGCAGGAGGACAACCTAAAGTAAAGCAGGAAATATCAAAGCTAAAAGATACAGACAAGGATGGAATTCCGGATACTTGGGAAATCAAAAATAATTTAAAAATAAATGATTCTGCAGACGCATCCATCGTTACAAATACAGGATATACAAATCTGGAAAATTATATAAACAGCGTTGTTAAATAATTTTTAAATGTAAATACATTTTCAAAAAAAAATACCTCATCATAAACATCAAAAAATTTATAATGAGGTATTCGTTTTATAACACCGACAAAATTGCTTTCACAATATCGTCATAAATTTGCTTATCAGATTCGCCCGTTCGAGCCAAAACGCGAATCCCGGAATAATTATTAAAAATAAATCTCGCTAAAGTTTTCGCATCCATGTTCTTAGAAATCTGTCCCAAATCCTGACCTCTTTGCAAGGCTTTTGTAAAAATATCTTCCATTATTCTGGTATTATTTTGTACAATTTTGGCAATTTCGGGGTCGTGCATCGCCAGTTCGATTGAAGTATTGACCATAAAACATCCTTTTGTAATGCGGTTTTCCAGACTTTCGGTAACTGCTTGTTTAAAAATATTATGCAGTGTTTCTTTAATATTTTCAGAAGCCTCAAACAGTGCTATAATTTGATCCTGAGATTGTTTCTGATATTTTTTTAAAGATGAAACGAACAATTTCTGCTTATCTCCAAAAGTATCATACAAGCTGGAACGGCTCAAACCAAGATGAGTTACCAGATCCTGCGCCGAAGTTCCGTTATACCCTTTATGCCAAAAAATCTCAATCGCTTTGTCTAAAACCTGATCTTCATTGAATTCTTTATTTCTCGCCATGATTTTTCTACTTTAAATTGTTTTACAAAGATACGAAAATTCAGGAACAATCATTCCGAAATATAAGAAAAAAATTTTAGACTACCGGATTCACTGTTAAACCACCGTCTACAATTATTTCTGTTCCTGTGATGAATGAAGAATCATCTGAAGCTAAGAAACTTACAGTCTTTGCAATTTCGCTGGATTGTGCAAATCTTTTCAATAAAATTTTTTCCCCTAAAACAGTTCCAAACCCCTCTACTTCTTCGTTTGATAATCCTAATTTTCCATACAGCGGAGTTTCAACAGGACCGGGAGAAACTGCATTTACTCTGATTTTTCTTAAAGCCAACTCTACCGCAAAAACTTTATTTAAAGATAACACCGCTGCTTTACTTGCTGCATAAACACTTGAATTTGGCATTCCTAAATGAGCATTCACCGAAGTATTTAAAATAATTGAAGCCCCATCATTAAGAATTGGTAATAATTTTTGAATAGTGAAATAAACTCCTTTTACATTCACATTCATGATGCTGTCAAAATGTTCTTCTGAAGCCGAATCTACCGGAGCGAAAGCTGCAATACCTGCATTTAAAAACAGAATATCCACTTTTCCAAATTGAGAAGAAACCTGCTCTACCAAACTATCAATCGATTTCAAATCTGTTTGGTCTGCCAAAATTCCTTTTACGTTCAAATCTGCTTCTGCTTGTGCAAGAGATTCTTTGTCTCTTCCTGTGATAATTACTTTTGCACCTTTTGAAGATAATTCTGCTGCTGTAGCCAATCCGATACCGCTGTTTCCACCTGTTACGATCGCTACTTTGTTTTCTAAATTTTTCATTTTTAAAAATGTTTAAAATTGTTGTTATTAAAATTTGATGGGACAAAATTACAATAACGGAACGATCGTTCCAAATTAATAAATGTTAAAATTTCGTTAAAGTTTAAATTATTAATAACTTATCAATTCTGCTTGTCTTACTGAAAGGATTTGAACCTAGTAATAGAGAATAAAAGGGAAAATTCGCGCCTAGATTCTTTCAGAATGACAAACTTTATAGACATTTTAAATATTAAAAGAGTCTCAATAATTCTAATAATGATTTCTTTTAATGCCCAATTTCAGCATCTTAGAAGCTAATGTTGTCGGCGGAACTCCAAGAATTTTGGCAGCGCCTTGTTCGCCTCGTATTCTGCCATCGCATTTATTCAAAACGTTGAGAATGTGGATTCTTTCATTTTCCTCAATGGTTTTATCTTGCCAGATTTCGGTGTCATTGTCGCTGTTTTTTAAAGTAATTGTTGCAGGTAACGGGGTAATGATTAAATCATCTCCTTTCGTTAAAATCACACTTCGTTCTATTAAATTTTCTAATTCTCTGATGTTTCCGGGCCAATTGTAAGTTAACAGACTTTTTAAAGAATCGGGTGACAAACGCAATTCGTTTTTACCCAATTTTTCACAGAATTTTTTAATAAAATATTGAGCTAAAATTCCAATATCTTCTTTGCGTTCTCTCAAAGCCGGTAATTGCAATGGAAAAACGCACAATCTGTAATATAGGTCCAGTCGGAATCTGCCTTCTGCAACTTCTTTTTCCAAATTACGGTTGGTTGCAGCGATAATTCTGATATCCACTTTTATCGATTTATTGCTTCCCACTCTTTCAATTTCTTTTTCCTGCAAAACTCGCAATAATTTCACCTGAATTTCTAATGGAATTTCTCCAATTTCATCTAAAAATAAAGTTCCGTTATTTGCCTTTTCAAATTTTCCGATATGCTGACTTAGAGCACCAGTGAAAGAACCTTTTTCATGCCCGAAAAGCTCGGACTCGATTAAACTTGCAGGCAAAGACGCACAATTTATTTTAATAAAAGATTGATGCTGTCTTGATGATAAAGAATGAATCGCATTGGCAATTTTCTCCTTTCCGGTTCCGCTTTCTCCGGTGATTAAAACCGTTGTATCTGTCGGTGCAACCTGACTTATGAAATCAAAAACGCTTAATAAAACGGGACTTTTTCCGATAATTCCTTCGAAACCGTTGTCTGATGTTTTTAATGTTTCTGTTATTCTCGAATTTTCATTTTGCTGGGCAATGATATTTTCAACATTATAAATAAAATTATCTTGCAACCTTTTACAAATCTCAACGTGCGCGTCATCGAAAATCAATGGATTTTTACTGTAAAATGAAAAAATAAACTTACCCTTTTTGCTTATGGATAAAGGAATCGGCAACGTAAGATTCGATTTCATGCCTAAAAAATTGGCAGTAATTTTATGAAGTGCCGGCCGCATTTTCTCTTGCTGAAAATCTTTCCCGTCGTATATGCGGATATTTTCTTCCGTGATTGTATTTTTTAAAATATCAATCAATTCATGAAGCTTTAAATCTGTTAATTCCTGAAAACCTTTTAGTGTAATTTTCTGATATTCATTGAAGCCGGTTCGTAAAAATCCGAAAAGAATATTGTTACTTTGGTCATCCGTCATGTACAGAGAAACCATCAAATCAAATGGAATTAATGGCTGCAATGAAGTACAAATCTTTTGCAAATATTCGTCCCAAGTTTCAAAATTTGACACTAAATTTTTAAGCTGTCTCTGAAATAACTGTTCTTTTCTGACGGAAGATTCGATATTATATTTCTGATGATAACCAGCAATTTGCATCATAATCAGAAGATCTTTTTCACGAAAAGGTTTCACCAAAAAACCGTAAGGATGAGACGCTTTTGCCTCGCTCAGAATGTCTTCACCTGAGTTTGCAGACAGATAAATAAAACCGATGTTTTCTTCTTTTAAAAATTTAGCCAAATCAATCCCCGTTTCTTTTCCCATCAAAAAAATATCAAGCAAAACTAAACCAGGTTTTTCTTTACGGATATTTTCCTTTGCATCGGGCACACTTCGGGCAATTCCCAAGACAGAATATCCGGCATTTTTCAGCATCAATCTCAAATGATTGGCTTCAATAAAATTATCTTCAACGATAAGGATTTTTGTACTTGTGTCCATCTTTTACATTGTAAAAATTAGTTCGATTTTCGTTCCGGATTCATTCGAAATTTTAAAATCTGCCAGAATATCTTCGCTCAGTCCTTTCATTAGTTTTAAACCTAAAGATTGTGTATTTTCGGGATCTATCATGTCTGAAATTCCGATTCCGTCGTCCCAAACCGTCAGTCGAAATTTGCCGTTTTCCTGTTTCAAAATGATCGTCACAACACCTTGTCTGTTGTCGGGAAAAGCATATTTTATGGAGTTCGTCACGGCTTCATTTAAAATCAAACCAATCGGAACGGAATGCGACAACGGGAAATCTACTTTTTCTATATCTAAAGCAAAGCGAATTTGCCTTCTCACATCAAATGAATCTGATAAATAATAGGTTAAGTCCAAAATATAAGACGGCATATCGATCATTGAAAGGTTTTCCGACTGATACAATTTATCGTGAATCATCGACATAGACTCTACCCTTCTCTGACTTTCCAGATTGGCATCAATTGCTTCAGTTCCTTGCAAATATTCGGTCTGACTAGCCAATAAACCGACCACCATATGCAAATTGTTCTTGACTCTGTGATGAATTTCCCGCAACAACCACTCTTTTTCATTGATTGCATTTTTCAAAGAAACATTGCTTTCCCATATTTGGTCCTGTTGCTCTTTAAGCATTAAATTATTTCTCTGTTTCGATTGATAAGCTCGGTACAGAAAATAGATGAAAGCCAGAAGAATAACAAAACCAGCAAACATGATATTTCTGATCAAAGATGCTTTTTCGAGATTCCCTTTTTGAATAAGAGAAGCATTTTTCAGATTAGTAATGTATTTGTCTTTCTTTTCAGTTTGATACAGAACATTCAGCTTGTTGATTTCATTGGACGTTTTTTCGTCAAGATGTTTTTTACTGAATGTTACGTATTCTTTGTAATGTTCCAACGCCGGTTTTAGATTTCCTTTTGCTGAATCGATTTTATATTCCCAAAAATTATAATCGGCAAAATAGCTGTCTTTATTTAGTTTTTCGCAAACATTTAAATGAAGATTGTTGTAGTAATTTGCTTTGTCATAATCTTTTATGGCTAAATTTAAATCAATTAAAGTTGTATAAATCAACGCCAAAACATCAAAATCGTGAACCTTATTAATTTTTGAAATTATTTTGGATTGATAATGAAATGCCTTTTCGTATTGTTTTTTGCGAATGTAAATTCTTATTAAGATACAATCCAGTTTGAAGGAGTTTTTTTCTTCGATAGTAGGATATTTCTTTTTTATATTATTAATGAATGTCAAAGCTTTATCATACTGTCCGACTTTAAGATAAGTTCGGGAAATATTTCCTACAATCGCTCGGATATCTTCAATGGCTCTGCTAAAATCAACCGTGCTAAAATCTTCTGCCGTTTTCAGCGATTTTTCATAGTTTAGTAAAGCATTATTGTAATCATTTATTTCTTCATAAGCCAATCCGATTCTGTTGTAAACCACATAAAAAAACTCTTCCTTTTCATTGAGTTTTTCGGCAGTATCAAGAGCTAAAAACTCATATTTTAATCCTTCCTTATAATCTCCTAAAAAAATATACGCAGCTCCGATAAGATCATAAAGATTATCCAGCCTTTTATAATTACTTTGCTGATAAAGAGTTAACGCTTTTTTCAAATATGTCAATGATTCATTTCCTCTTCCAAGCAAAAGATAAATATCTCCCATTTCCCTGTAACAATCTCCGAGACGCTTTTTGTTATTTGATTTGATGAAATACGTTACAGCTTTTTTAAGATAAAAAATACGATCTTCATATTTCAAACCCATCAAAGTTTTGCTCGACCAAATCATGACCCAAGCTTCACCTAACAAATCGTATTCGTTGATTTTATTTAAAATATTAATCGCAGAATTGGCGTAAGAATAACTTCTATTAAAATGATTATCATGCTGTTCCAACATCGAAAGCCACAGATAAGAAGTTCCCAATCCTTTTTTGTATTGAAGTTTTTCGCTGAGTGTAAATGCTTGTTTTGTATAAATTATAGATCTCGTAACGGGTTCAATATCGTACTTATCTCTTTCATAATAATATTTGCTTAAAGCCAATAATAAATCGACTTTCTCCTCGTCACTGTCTTGAGATTTCAGCCTTTTTTCCGCAGAAGCAGCGTCTTCATTGTTTTTTAAATTGTTTTGAGAATACCCACAAAAGGAAATCATTACGAAAATAAACGTAAGAAAAAATCGGCTTATACATAAGCGCAGCGGTATCGGTTTTTTAAGGGGCATTTTTGAGGGATAAAAACCGTACTAATGTACAACATAATCCCCTCTAAAACAAGCATTAACAGGCTTTTTTTCATCAAACGAAATACCGCTACCCTATTTCGTTTTTCGACGAAATATCGTTGGCTTTAAAAAATTTAAAATTTCATAAAAAACTGATTTACAGTATATTATTAAAAATGTTCAATTTTTGTGTAATTCATTGCAAAACAAGATAATACATTCCCATGCAAACAGACTATCGAAAAACGATTCTTTTCATAACCGGAGCATTTGTAAGCAATGAATGCTGGAACGAATGGAAAGATTTTTATAATACGAAAGGCTATCAAACTATTGCTCCATCATGGCCTTTTAAAGATGCTTCACCGGAAGTGCTCAGAAAAAGACATCCGGATCCGCAAGTGGCTTCAATCCGTTTAACTCAATTGATTGAGCATTACGAAAAAATTGCAAAATCACTTCCTGAAAAACCGATTATTATTGGTCATTCTATAGGTGGCTTAATTGCTCAAATCCTAAATCAGAGAGGATTGGCTTCTGTTGCGGTTGCCATTCATTCCGTTCCTCCACAAGGAATTATTACTTTTAAATTTTCCTTTTTAAAAGCCGGATGGGGTCCGCTCGGATTTTTTACTTCAACGAAAAAAACTTTTTTAATGAGCTTTTCGCAATGGCAATATGCGTTCACCAACGGACTTCCGATCGAATGGCAGGAAAAAGGTTATCAACTCGCAATTCCCGAATCCAAACTGGTTGTTCGTGACACGATAACTTCCGCTGCAAAAGTAGATTTCAGCGCACCTCATCAACCTTTATTATTGATTGCAGGAGGAAGCGATCATACGATTCCGTATCAACTCAATCATGATAATTATAAAAAATACAGCGATAAAAATTCGGTTACGGATTACAAACTTTTTCCGGGAAGAAACCATTTTGTATTAGGACAACCGGGATGGCAAGAGGTCGCGGTTTACATCTTAGAGTGGATTCAAAAACAGAAAAATTAATAGAAACATTAACATATTTAAATTAAAAAACTATGACAACTACCTTTAAAACTGTCGGGCAAAAAAGCAAAATCTACTTTTTAAGCCTATTAACATTTATCTTTTTAACGCTTACAGCATGTACAAAAAATGATACAAATTCAAAATCTGAAGCTCAAAAAACAGGAGAAACCAGTGCCAGTTCTGATGCAAAACCAGCGGATCCGCCTGCAAATTTCAAGCATCAAACCGCTTTGGTAAATGGAGTAAATATTCACTACGTAATCGGAGGACAAGGTGAGCCATTGGTTTTGGTTCATGGTTTCGGACAAAACTGGTATATGTGGAATCGCCTTTTACCAGAGCTTTCTAAACATTTCACTGTAATTGCACCGGATTTGAGAGGTGTCGGAGAATCTGAGAAACCCGAAGGAGGTTATGATAAAAAAACGATGGCAACAGATATTCACGAACTTGTAAAAAAATTAGGTTATAATAAAATCAATCTTGCGGGACACGACATCGGATTGATGGTTGCCTATGCTTACGCCGCACAATACGGAAACGAAGTGAAAAAAGTAGCTTTAATGGATGCTTTGCTTCCTGGAATAGAGCCTGTTTGGTCACAGGTTTCGGCTTCGGCCTGGTGGTTCGGATTCTTTGCTTGGCCAGCTTCAGGAGACATTGTAACAGGAAAAGAAAAAGAATTTTTAACTGATTTCTGGCCGGTTGTAGGACACGTAAAAAATCCTTTCACACCTGAAGAAACTGCTGAATTTATCAGAGCATATTCTGTAAAAGACGGTGCTAAATCGAGCTTTAAATGGTTTGCAAATTTTCCTCAGGACGGAAAAGATAATTTGGTCTTCGCTAAAACAAAACTGAAAATGCCTTTGTTAGCAATGGGCGGAGAATATTTCGCTGCAGCGTTCCTTAAAGATCATTCTAAATTGGTCGCTGAAAATGTAACAGAATCTAAAATTGCAGGTTCAGGACATTGGCTGGTTCAGGAAAATACGGCTCAGGTTCAGAAAGATTTATTGGCATTTTTTCTTGCTAAATAGATATTAAATCAAACTTTTTTAAACTTTTATTGTTGATAATCGCAAAGACTCCAAGTTGAATTTTAAAAAGCTGTCTTTAAGATGCAAAGATTTTATCTTCGATAAAATTTATACTGTTTTTTTAAAAAAATCTTTACGAAAATCTTTGATTTTCTTGCGCCTTGAAAACATTTAGAAGAATCAAAAATACTTTGCGCCTTTGTGATTACCAACAAATAACCAATTCTTTTTTCAATAAAAGTTTAAAAAGACCAATTAAATCTAAAAAAATGAAACGAACATTTTTACTATTTTTATTTTCCTTTGGTCTGTTTGTACAGGCTCAGGAAAAAGCAGATCTTATCGTTTACAACGGAAAAATTGCAACCATGCAAAAACCCGGTGAATTTGTTCAGGCAATCGCCACAAAAAACGGACTTATTCTGGCAACAGGAACTTCAAAAAATATTTTAGATACTTATAAAACTTCAACCACTCAAACCATTGATGCTAAAGGAAAAACGGTTGTTCCGGGCTTAAATGACAGTCATATCCATGTGATTCGTGAAGGATTAAACTATAATTCTGAATTACGTTGGGACGGCGTGAAAACTTTAAAAAGAGCCATGGAAATTTTGAAAGAACAGGCTGCAAGAACACCTCCCGGAGTCTGGATCAAAGTAATCGGTGGCTGGAACGAGTTCGGTTTTGAGGAAAAAAGACAACCTACAATCGAGGAAATCAATGCGGCTGTTCCCGACAAACCTGTTTTCATTACGTATTTGTACGGCAAAGCATTTTTAAATAAAAAAGGAATTGAAGTTTTGGGTTACACAAAAGATACTCATTACGAAGGAAGCGTTCTTGAAACCGATAAAAACGGAAATTTAACAGGTTTGATGTTCGCTAAAGAAACGCCGAAAGCCATTTATTCAACATTAGGATTAACAACAAAACTGTCTCCGGAAGAGAGAATTAACAGTTCATTGCAATTCAACCGAGAACTTAATCGATTTGGTTTGACTTCAGTGATTGATGCAGCAGGAGGTTCACAAAATTTTCCTGGGGATTATTCAACTTCAATGGAACTGGCAAAACAGGGCAAATTAAATCTTAGAATTTCATATTATTTATTCGCTCAGCAAAAAGGGAAAGAACTTCAGGATTACGAAAAATGGGTTGCGGAAACGGTGATCAATAAAAATGATAATCTTTTGGTTGCCAACGGTTATACAGAAGAAGGTGCAGGAGAAAATATTGTCGCTTCGGCAGCTGATTTCGAAAACTTTTTAGAACCGAGAATTGTTCTTTCCGATGAAATGGAAAACGATTTGGAACCGATTATCAGGCTTCTTGTAAAAAACAGATGGCCGTTCCGACTTCACGCAACGTATGGAGAATCGATCGACAGAATGCTGAATGTTTTTGAAAAAGTAAATAAAGACACGCCTTTCAACGGACTGCGTTGGTTTTTCGATCACGCGGAAACCATTACTCCGTCAGAATTAGAAAGAGTTAAAAAATTGAATGGCGGAATTGCGGTGCAGTTCAGAATGTATTTTCAGGGAGAATTGTATGAAAAACTGTACGGAAAACCGAAAACCCAACTTCCACCCATCAAAAAAATGCTGGCCATGGGAATTCCTGTTGGAATGGGAACCGATGCCACAAGAATTTCAACTTACAATCCCTGGATGGCAATGCATTGGCTGATTACGGGAAAAACGCTGGGCGGAATGCAGTTCTGGCCAAAAGATCAGATTTTGGATAAATTCACAGCTCTTCAATTATATACTTCGGGAAGCGCATGGTTTTCCGGTGAAGAAAAAGCTAAAGGAAAACTGATCAAAGGAATGTATGCGGATTTCTCTATTCTTTCAGACGATTATTTCACCATTTCCGATGATAAAGTACGGGAAATTGAATCTGATTTAACGGTCGTAAACGGTAAAATTGTTTATGCAGCAAGAGATTTTAAATCGCTGGATCCAGCAATTGATCCTGTCATTCCGGAATGGTCGCCTGTGAAATATTTTGGCGGTTACACTCAAAAAAAACAGTAAGACTATTACTGCTCTTTATTTAACCACAAAAGACACAAAAGATTTAGATAATATTTTAAAAACTTATCATTAAGGTTATGGAAAGAACACATAAGTATTTAAAAATCTTTGATTTTTAATCTTTTAAAAGCTCTTGCTATCTGATAATCATTACAGATATCTTTTGAATCTTTTGCGGTTAAACTTAAAATTAGTTTAAAGAAGTTCAATTAAAACTCAAAACAAACCTCTTATGAAAACTCAAAATATAATTAAAATATTGATTTTGCTTTTTTGGGCGAATACAGCTTATGCCCAATTTGCGATGCCCAATCATATCCCGATTTGGGACGCTAATAAAGTAACTTTAAAACTCCATAAAATTTCAGAAAATGTTTATGCTGTTTCACCAAGTACAACCGAAACAGAAACCACAAAAGGTATTCCACAAGCGACTTCTGCGGGATTTATCGTTGGCGATAAAGGTGTTTTGCTGATCGAAACAATGTTAAGCAAAGGATTGTACGATCAATTATATAAACTGATCCGATCTGTGACGAATAAACCTATTGTTTATGCGATCAATACAAGCGATCATGGAGATCATTGCTTTGGAAATTATCTGTTGCCGAAAGAGACAATTATCATTCAGAATGAATTCTGTAAAGAAAATCTTGCTAAAAACTATGACAATATTAAAAAATTCATGATTGGACTTTTCGGTACCGGAAGAGGAATTGAAGAAAGCGTGTATCGTCCTGCAGATGTTACGATTGCGATAAATCAAACTATGAAAATCGATATGGGAAAAGGAAATATCGTGGAAATCATCAACGTTGGAACGGCGCAATCTCCCGCTGATCTTTTTGTCTATTTAAAATCTTCCTCTGGAAATGTTTTGTGGGCAGGAAATCCTTTCATTGCGGAAAGTCCGGCTATTCCGTGGTTGTTTGATGGTTATTTTTTAGAACCGGTGAATAATCTCAACAAAATTTACAATATGATTTCCGATATAGATATTGTTGTTCCCGGACATGGAAGAATTACTAATAAAGCAGGAATTAAATACACCATTGATTACGTAACTGCTCTGAAAACCAATGTTGAAAATGCCGTAAAAAAAGGTTTGACTTTAGAACAGACCAAAGCAACGGTCACCATGAAAGAATTTAATAAAGGGTACGAACTTTTCAACTGGCTTCATTTCAATTTCAATATTCCGAACGCGTATAAAGATATTAAAGAAAATGGTGTTAAATAATTCAATGATAGCTAATTTTTAAAAATTCGATCATGAAAAATAAACTTTTAACATTGTCTTTATTGATTCCGTTTTCAGGTTTTGCGCAGGAATTTCCAAACTTAAAATCTACCCGACAAGACGAAGATTACAGCTTTCTGAAAAATGATACAATCAACAAAAATTGGTATAAAACGATGAAATTTTTGCCCATTAATGAATCAAAAAGTGCTTATTTCAGTTTCGGCGGTGATATCAGATTTCAATATTTCTATGCTAAAAATGAAAACTGGGGCGATGGCGAACAGGATAAAGATGGTTATGTTTTATCTAGATATTTGTTTCATACAGATTTTCATGCGGGAAAATATTTTAGGGCGTTTATTCAGTTGCAGAGCAGTCTGGCAGACGGAAGAATAGATCCGAGTCCTGTAGACGGGAATCCGCTTGAAATGCATCAGGTTTTTGCAGATTTTAATTTTATTAATGAAAAAAATAAGAAACTCATTCTAAGAGCCGGAAGGCAGGAACTTTCTTACGGATCACAGCGTTTAGTAGCATTAAGAGACGGCCCGAATAACCGACAATCTTTTGATGGATTGAAATTGATAACCGCAAAAGACAATATTTCCGCAGATTTCTTCTTTACGCATTATGTGGTTGCGCGAGACGGTATCTTTGATGATAAATCCAATCAGGATCGCCAGTTTTGGGGAAGTTATTTTGTACTGAATAAAATTCCGTTTTTTAAGAATATTGATGTTTATTATTTAGGTTATAAAAGAGCAAAAGCCAATTTTGATGATGCAACAGGAAAGGAAATCCGACATTCATTAGGAACAAGAATTTGGGGTAAAACTGAAAACTGGCGCTACGACGGAGAAGCAGTCTATCAGTTCGGTAATGTTGCGAAAAAAAGCATCAACGCCTGGACAGCTTCCATTAATGCTGGGTATCGTTTTAATACGATTAAATTTCATCCCGAAATTGGCTTTAAAACAGAATTAATAAGCGGAGACAAAACGCAGGGTGATTCAAAATTACAGACATTCAATCCGCTGTTTCCGAGAGGTGCTTATTTCGGATTGGCTTCTGTAATTGGTCCTTCGAATCTTATTGATGTTCATCCTTCATTAAGTTTTGAAATTACTAAAAACATCGACTGGGTCATTGATTACGATATGTTTTGGAGATACAGCAGCAATGATGGAATTTATGCCCCAAATACGACAATGATTTATCCGTCAAACAGTACAACGAAAAAGAAAATTGGTAATCAGTTGGAGACGGAAATTATCTGGGAACCGAATCCATTTCTTTATTTTAGAGTGGAAGCGACTTGGTTTCAGGCTAAAGATTATATCAAAGCATCTGGGATTGGTAAAAATATTTTCTTTACAGGAATTACTTCGCAGATACGGTTTTAATTTTTTTTAACCACAAAAAGCACAAAAGATTTACTCTTTAGTTATTTTAAATCTTTTTAAACTTTTTATTTTCAATGACAAACTCTATGGATATTTTCCTAACGTTTAATGATATGACTGAAACCATAGCCCCGATTGCAACGGCATCCTTTTGTGTAGCACAGCGAAACAAAAGATATAGTGGAAAGCGGGAAATAGCTTCAAAAAAAGTAATCAAGTTTTAATTGATCTCGCTCGTTCCACCGTTATTTCAATAATTAACCTTTCAAAAATTAATCAATTATGAGTACCAGAAGAGATTTTATTAAGCAAAGTAGTTTAGGATTTGGTGGGCTTGTAATATCTACAACAACATTTATGGAAACAAAAAAGAATACAATGATAAAACAAGAAAACAGTAAATGGGCAGATGGATCGCGCTTGGTGGTTTCCGTTTCGATGCAGTTTGAAGCAGGCGGACAACCTGACAATGCTGAAAGTCCGTTTCCCAACAATATGGAAAAAGGCTTCATCGATTTGCCCGCTTCGACCTGGTATGAATATGGTTATAAAGAAGGGATTCCCAGAATGCTTGATAATTGGGATAAATTTGGCATTAAAGTCACCTCTCACATGGTCGGAACAGCTGTTTTAAAAAATCCGGCTTTGGCAAAGGAAATCGTAGACCGTGGTCATGAAGCAGCGGCTCACGGAATGAGTTGGAGTCCGGAATATAATTTATCCTACGAAGACGAAAGGAAATTTATAAAAGACGGGGCAGATGCTATAAAAAAAGCAACAGGCTTTACACCTGTCGGATATAATGCGAACTGGCTTCGCAGAGGTGAAAACACCTTGAAAATCTTACAAGAGCTTGGTTTTACATACCATATTGATGATCTCAGTAGGGATGAACCTTTTATTATTCATGTTAATAATAAGGATTTTGTGGTTGTTCCTTACACCATTCGTTGCAATGATATTGTCTTGATTGAAGGTAAGAATTTTTCTGTGGATCAGTTTATGAATCAGGCAAAGGCGGAATTTGACCAATTGTATGCGGAAAGTGAAAGGAAGAGAAGACAATTCTCAATAAGTTTTCATGATCGTATCGGCGGAACTCCGCAGATGGTGAAGGTTACGTCAGATTTATTAAAATATATGAAAGCTCACAAAGGTGTTTCTTTTAAACGAAAAGATGAGATTGCGGAGATGGTTTATCATGATAAAACTGTAATTAGGGATTAATTAAAATTTTAATAAAAACATATTTAATTCTATAAATTTAATCGCAACAAAAATTCCGGCTGATTTTTAGAAAAAAAACTAATGTTCGTAGAAAGAATACTACAAAATTGTAAAGTTGCTTTAGGATAATAAAAAAAACCGCCAAACAATTTGTTATTGTTGGGCGGGTTTTGGTATTTGTGACCGCAGAGGTACAATTTTCGAACACTTTTCTAGAAGATTTAAACAAAATTACAAAACTCTCCCAATCATTATTACCCATTAAAATTATCCCCTGAAATAAAAAATTAACAAGAGATATATTATCATAATTGGTCTTAAACTAAAATTATACTCAAACGATAAAAAGAAAATCGAAATTCATTGTAGGTTTTCGAGCCTTTTATAGAAGATTTAAATAAAAGTTCAAGGCTAGATATTGAAAATAGAGTGCAAAATTTAGCACTCTATTTTATTAAAAGTTCAAAAAAACATTAGTTATTTTATACATCTCAAATCATTTTCGAAGGGCTTGGGAATCAACTTATTATCGATAAACTTCATTAAAATAAGTGTATATTTTTTATCTGTAATTTTTATTTTACCTATTTTCTCACCTTTTTTAATAATGTCATCCTTTTTAACATTTACTTTAGACAAGCCATTAAAAGATATATATTCCTTCTCATTATTGACGACTACCACATAAGAACCTGACAATGAATCTTTTAAAACATTAAGAATCTTACCCGAAATAAATGATCTTACTTTTCCATTTTTAGTAGAGGTAATAGTTGTTCCTAATTCATTGACACCATAATTTTCTTTCTTTAAAGAAATAACAATTCTTCCTTTATCTAAAGGACAATCATAAACTTGCGCGTTTCCGAAGAATGAAACTAATATTAAAAATACAACAATAATTATTTTCATCTTGATTTAGTATTCTTTTCTATTTCTGCTTTAATCATTTCTGCTTGATTTAATATAGGATTATTAATATTTCTAACAAAATTAATTGAAGTTGGACTAGTTGTAATAAAATTTTTACCTAAATGATTAGTTCGTGTTGATTCTTTAAGATGATTAGCAGAAGGGGTTTCATAAAAATCAACTACAAAACGCTCCGCTGCATTGTTATAAAGAGGATCTGGAGTACCAACTAAATTTAAATTAGTTTCACCTTCATCAAGTGTCCATCCCATGAAATGTCCTATTTCATGTAAAAAACCTAATGCCGGAGTTTGAAACTTTCCATTTGTTTTTTGATTGACTATCGGAAATCCAGCTTGGTCATCATTTACCAATGAAGTCGCTAATCTCGGATTATAAGCAATTTTTAGATCATCTTTACCTCCATCCGGTATAAATTCATTGGCTCCATCAGATTTACCATTATCGGGATTATAAACATTAACTTTATAGTCTGACGTCAATGCTTCATCAATAACACTTTCTTTTGAAAGATAGCTTAGAGTTTTATACATATCTTGTACATAATCATTTTTGATCCCTTTCAATTTATTAATATCATCTAAGGATTTTAAAGCAATTGATTGATCTTTTTTGCCGTCATTATACCAAATTATTATTTCTCTCCCATCGGGATCAGTAAACATCACAGGATTATTCACAGCATAATTATATGGAGTAAATCTTCTAGACTTCTCCGCGAGCGGATCAATCACACCCCATCTAGCTAAATCCGGCATATACATCCTTGCTCCATAATCATTCCACCCTGTCTCACTTTGATATTCCTTACCGTTGTACTGATACTTATATGCTGGATTACCTGTAGTTCCTCCCGTGCCGTGCTTTAATCCAAACGGATAATAGTTATTCTCTTCAATTGCCGCGGCTCCTGAACCATTATTCACGTAGCTAAGCCTTATATTTCCTAAATGATCCGTATAATGGTAAATATACTTATTATTTTCAAAATTATAATAACCCTCAGATGTCGGTACAAAATTCGGTTCAATAGTTAAACTGGGTCTTCCTCCTACATCTTCTGTTTCATACTGAAAACCATCCAAATATTCCGTAATCGTACTAACCTCCGAACTTGTCCTGCCCGAACCATAGGTATAAATCTTTCTCAGCTTTACTCCGTCTGCTCTATATAAATATTTCGTATTGACATTGACATTACCATTAAGATCTGGGAATCTTGGAACATATGTCCTGTCAAACTTAACGTAGTCCACCAAATTCAAATGGTTGTAACTGATTCCCAAGACTCCCTTATCAAGGTGATCTGTCATATTCCCATTCTGATCATAATGAATCACATTACCTGATACCTCAGGATAACCTCCAAAGTTTAATGTCGTATCTGTTATTGTATTGAGCCTGTTGCCCGTACCATACATATAGGTAAGATCATCCATCTGCTGTAAACCCACATTGCTTAAAAACCTGTTCCTCTGAAGCGTCATGATATTACCATTCAGATCATAGCTCATTGTTTCGTTGTAATAGTTGTTCTGAGGAACAGTCGTATTAGGCTCCGAATAAATCCCTCCGCTCAAACGGTTCAAAACATCGTACTGATAGTTATATCTTTTTAATACGCCATTCACAGAAGACTTCCAGTCTATTTCTGAGATATTCCCGTTAAATTTCCCAGAAGAAACACCGGAATAAACTGGATTCGTATACTTCATTTCATAACCAAACAAATCACTCCCTAAATTACCAGGATCATTGATCCTGGTCATCCAGCCTCTGATATTATACTGATAGTCAACCTGCTGAAGACCAACACCGGCAACCGTACCTCCTACCTTCTTATTCTCAAGCTGTAAGAGATCGTTGTATTTATTCTGAGTCAAATATTCTATACCACCTCCATCAACCTGATGAGTATGTGTCAATAATCTATTTTGAGAATCATACGTAAAATTCTCAGTGATCACTTTATCAGTATCAAGCGCAAGTCTTTTGTGTTTTGTGATACTCTGTTCAAAACCGCCAGAGAAATTAAGCTTGGAATAAACCTCCGTACGTCCTCCCAAATGATTAATCGAATAAGAACCGATAGGTCTTCCCTTCTTATCATAATACGTATAGCTCTTTGTCCAGTTGTCATCCTCTATATTCTTAATTAAACTCACCACAGGAAGGCTCTTGGTACTTCTAGATTCCGAAGATGAATCATCACCCAGCGTAGACTCATTCAAAATACTCAAAGGAAAGTCCGGATTGAATAAATAATAAGGATACGTGTCGTAATAATTCACACTTAATAGCTTGGTAATTGAATTAGGATAACTTCCAGAACCGTTATCGTAATAAACATCCATATTGCTGCTATTAAGCCCCACCGTAGGAAGCCTCGAAGTATTATTGCTCCCTCTGGCATCTACATTACCCTGCTCCACGGATCTGCCCGGACTTCCATAATTTTGTCCACTTGTATAAATTCCCGTGTAGGTAACCCTGCCATACTGGTCATACTTCGTAAAAAGCCACTGCTTGGAAGCCCCCATATTAGCATCCTGAGTCATGACCAAACGATCCTGCTTATCATACACCATGTATTCCCATTCTTTACCGGGAAGCTTCTTCTCTACTAGTCTCCTTCTGGAATCATAATGATACTGGTAACAAAGATCTCCCAAAATAGGATTGTCAATAACTGTTCCTCCACTAAGACCGCTGTTTTTCAATAATCCTACAGCTTTGGGAGGGATCACAAATGACAATAAATTATATTCATTGTAAACATAATACGTATCTGCATTTTCTGTGGCACTGATAACCTTACGAACCAGTAAAACCTGTCCCTCACCATTCTTAAACTCAATCGTCTTGTTACCATCTTCATCCGTGACTGTATTCTTATAAAGCTTATTGGCTTTATAAAATCCCGATAAAGAATTATCTGAATCTCCCGATGTTTTTAAAATACTGGACGTCGCTCCATTAGGAAAACTCGTTGTCGTTATAAACTTATAAACCTCATTGCCATCATTCGTATCATACCCAAACTGAACGGCATGACCCTGCCAGTCCAAACCCGGCTGAACCTGAGACAAAACACGGTCTAATGGCGAACTCTCCAGATTGCTGTGACCAAACGGAGTGCTGTCCCCATAATAAGAAGTACCCGCTGAGTTAACACCAGACTGGATACCCCCGTTAAGCGTAGACATAGGAACAGGAAGCCACGAATCAACAGCACGACCGAAACCATCATATGGAATCGTGCTAACCAAATCCTTACCACTTGGGGCTGCCTTGACATTGACGACCTGCTTGGCTCTTCCCAAACCATCTAAATATTGTACGCTCTCTGAAGTTTTAGAAACCTGATTATTGCTATCGTAATCTAAAATAATCTTGCTGTAAATATAGTTTTCTCCTGAACTGGGAGTAGTCGTCTGTCCTTGGTAAAATCCAGACACAAATAACATCCCAACAGGAATAATGAGTTTTTTCATCCTTTATTAGTTTTTATAATGATATGTGTATTCTTTTAAAAGCTTCCCATTAACATCCACAACCTGATAGAGTCGGTTCGCTGAATCATATTTATAAATCTCGCGGATACCGGAAGGTGGAGTAATGCTCGTAACTCCGATCAAAGGATCATAACTGTAAGTGGTGATTAGATATCGGTTGCTGCTCTTTCGGAATGTATCTAATGCATTGATAAACGTAGTTTCCGTAACGGCATTAACATCAAGTTCAGACTGTGTGATAATATCTGATACACCTGCCAAACCAATAGCCTGATCATACGCAACCCCTTCAATCTTAGCAATGGGCTTCGTATTATGATAACCCCAAATTAACGATACCGGAATACCGTCTTTTCTCGTATACTGAAGTAAATTACCCTTTGCGTCATATTTATCATATGTAACTTCAGTATCCATATTGCTGACACCTATAGTACTCGATACAACAGAAGACGGTAAATAGTTATCCAAATTATCATACTTAGTTTCTACATGACTGACAGGTGTGCTTCCCGAACTAACCTCAATACTCAGCGGAATACCTGTCATCCCCTTATTGACCAAACGCGTGTTGTTCACATCATCTGCATAATCGTAATCCGTGGTCAGAATCTTACCCTCACTCGTCGTAGTGGTACTGATATCCAAATCTCCCGAAGAAGTATAGCTCAAATCTGTACGCTCAACCATCGCCTTACCATTCAGATAACTCGTGTCAATCGTTCTCATCAGTCTTCGCTTACCCGTGATCAACGGATTGAATACAAAATGATATTTAGAAACGGGACTTGGATTGCCAATCGTGCTTCCCGAATAAGAGATGCCAACAGGCCAATCTCCTCCGGTACATCCTAGCAATACAGCGGGATAAGCATCATACGTAGGATCATAAGGGCCTGTTGAAGTATCTGTAATATAAAATTGTGGATAAATTGCATACGTATTTGGAAGATTTGAATAGGAATAGTTTTGGCTGAACACTATATTTTGATTCTGATCATATTTTTCTATAGATACATTTTCTCCATTGGATGGAATTTCTCGTTTAGGTATTCCTTTAAATGCAATGTATGAACCTTGAGATTCGGTATTGCTAAACCTGTATTTTGTAAATCCTTTATATGCTCCATTAAATATATCCACATCTTTTTCAGTAACTTCATCATATCCAAAAGGTTTATTGCCGCTGATCCCAAAATCATTGGAATTTATAGATAAATCGTTAAAGATGGATATACTATATTCCATAAAACATCCGCCGTTCTGCATTGTCGGTTGTGACTTGTAGGTCGCCTCTCTTATAAGACCTATCGGTTCGAATCTATATATTAATCTTCCACCTGCATAACTATAAATTTTATGAGATTGTAAAGTATTATTATCATAGTTTTTTACCGACTTGACTCTAACACCTTCGCCGTAAGAAAATGATTTATCAATTGCTCCGTCATCATCATATTTAAATCTGCTTGATACTACAGCATAATGGATACCATCATTGGGATTATATTGTATCCCGTTTTCTACATATACATAATATTCTGTAGTGGGATCACTGTCAAAAGGTACAACAACATTTTCATCCCATTTCTGTTGATGTGTCTGTTCAAAAACACTGCCGGCTACATCAATCTTCCATTCTTTTAACAATGTTTCTGTTTGTTGTGAATTAGCACCTTTTCTTTTGTAAAATTTAATTTTACATTTAATCATTTCCGAATAAGGATAATGAGTTTGCGGAGATGTTGCCCCCATATACCCATCAAAAATTGTATTTGAGAAATTTATGGTCACAGTTTGTGATGGTTTAAAGGGTTGACTTTTTATAAAGTAATAGCCTCCAGGAATTGTAGATGCACCTCTGTGAGTTACACTTTCATCTGTATGTAATGCGTTCACCTGCGCCTGAGTGGGAATGAATTGATTTACAAAAGTATTTGATTCATACTCAAATTCCGTACGTGCTCCGGTAGGATACGTTAACTTTTTTAAAATATTCGTCGTAACATATTGAGGAGATGTATATCTACTTGTCGGACTGTAGGGATAGGTAACATTAATATTATAATTTTTATATGGAGAAGTATTAAGGTAATCAAAGTAATTAAGATCCGGAAGAAGAGAAGTACTGTTTGATCCATTATTATACCCGTAAAAATCAGAACTGGATATTTTTGAAGGCATTATATATGTCGTATCGTACTCAAAGGTATATGGGGGAATATTTTGAACAGCAGTTCCAGCTTCATTATAATTAATCTCCTGAATGGAATTCAGTTTTAATCTCTTATTTCTGTATCCCTGCTCTACACCACTAAAAGAAAAGGTTGGAAAATAAGTAGTATTAAATACAAAACTCCTAATTTTTCTATCTGGATACTTTGATCTGATATCAATAGAAGCCAATTTTTTAATGGGAATGGAATTAGAATATGGTTTAATGTCATCCCTATTATTTAAATTAAAATCGATTTGAGTATCTTCCGTTTCAATACCAATTAATGTCTTTTTATTATTAATTGTTGCATTATAAGTGGTCGTAACACTTTGACCTTGTCCAAATATAGGAAAATGAGCAACTTCAGTCGGATATTCCTGATAGGTACTTTCATCCTGATAGGTAAAATTGATGATCTTTCCACTAGCAAGTTGAATCTTAGAAACTTTAAAAGTTATTCCAATGTCTGTATAATCTGTTTGATTAGTTCTAGATTTTTCAACTACATAAAAGAAATATTTATCACCTTTATTGGTAGTTGCCAGCCAACCATCAAAATTTCTGGTAAATTTTACATCTTGATTACTTTCCAAAAAAAGAATTTCATTATTATTTTCCGGGTTATAGAAAAACTTACCGGAATAACCGTAAAAATTATAATTGAAAATATCCGGTTGGCCCTTTTTTGCCTTTAGGGCTATAATAACATCATAAGCATCATCTGTTGGTTATGGACTAATTGCCGAAAGTCCATCATTCGTTTCTTGAGCTCCCATCATTAGCCTATAATAGGGAGTCTCAGTGTATAGTGTCGTTGTAAAATTATTTTTAAAAGCAGTATATCCAGATAATGTATTAAATCCATCTCCTCCATAAGGATTATCCTCTCTCCCTCTGATTTCCTGGGTAATCGTTCCCTCGGGCATAAAGTTCCAGCCCAAGCCTACCCAGGTCGCTTCATCAGCTACCTTGATGCCCGAGGTGTGATAGCTTAAGGCCAGTGGTATCTCAATATTGTCTACCTTCAATGTATATAAAGGAACCGATACTTCTGCCGTCCCTGTGTAATGACCCACCGGAATATCCCCAAACCTTCCCAATAAGGCTACCTCCGGAGAAGTAGGTACATTTTTAATACCAGGATCATACTGGCTCTGGTTTCCCTGGCCGAATAGATTGTTGAAAGATGCTAATAAAACTATTGCAATCGTTATTTTTTTCATCTCTGTTTATTTCTTTATTAGTTTTGCGTTAGCCGTTTTATTGGTATCCGTTTTTATCGTAATTAAATACGCTCCCTGAATCAAATTCTGGGTATTGATCTTCGTTACCTTATTCTTCGTTTTCAAACTCTGAAGCTGCCTTCCCCCATGTCATACAGCACAATATCCGCCTCCTTGAAATCAAAGCCGATTTCAACATACGCATAATCACTCACCGGATTCGGATAAATCTTAATATCCTGCTTCTCGATCAACTGGTCAATCTGCTTGTCACCCAGCTTTACAATCTTCCAGTTCTCTTCTCCCAGTTCCTCAGCACTTGTTCCGGCCAGTACAATCGAACCATCTCTGTTGAGCTTAATATCTGAAAGCCTCTCCTCCCTTTTTCTTGATTCCCCTTTCACATGCTTTCTCCACTGCTCATTACCATTCTGATCCAGGTAGAGCATCCAAAACGTCTCATCATCATTTTCAATACGTCCTTCTGCCTGTGTGTAACCGCCTAATAAAATTCCTTTTGACGATTTATCATCTGATGCATGCAGCACGCTCATTCCCATAAGTACATCCCGGTTCTTGAAGTTGTAGGATTTCTGCCAGATCTCCTCTCCTCTTTCATTGAGTGAAACCAACCATAAATCTGTTCCTTCTTCAATACCTGCAGTTTTATTTCCTGATCTTTCCGATCTCGATTCTCCGCCGATTAAGTAGCCTGTGGAAGTCAATGCCAAGGTTCTTAAATGGTCATCTCCTGTTCCGCCGAAATTCTTTTCCCATTCCACCTTGCCGTCTTTGGTAAGCTTGATGATCCAGTAATCGCCTTCGCCGAAGTTTTCTGTCCTCTTTGTTCCACCTGAATTACTTCGGGAATACACTCCCAGTAAAGCGCCACCATCTTTTGTAGGAATCATCTTCTCAACTTCATCCAATCCTTTTCCGCCTAAAATAAGTTGAGATAATTCCTTCCCGTTTTTGTCAAGTCTGATGATAAGAACGTCTTTAGATCCATAACCTTTTGCTGAATTCTGAATGTTTCCTGCAACATAGAATCCCAGGTCTGTAGTTTGGATCACCGCTCTGGCCTCCTCATCAGAAGCTCCTCCAATGGTTTTCTGCCACAGTTCATCTCCGAATTCATTAATTCGGATCAGCCAAATATCGGAACCTCCTTTGCAATCTTCTTTCTTATCGAAGCCTTTGTTGCTGTAAGAAGTTCCGGCTGCAAGAAAACCTCCCTCCTGAGTAGCAACAGCCTCTGACAAAAAATCATGGTTTTGACCAGAAAAATACTTCTCCCAGACTTCTTCTCCCATTTGATTAAGCTTAACCAAATGGAAATCGTAACCGTTGTTTTGTTTACTTTCTGCAGATAATTTCTTGGATTGGATCGAACTTCCCGAAATCAAATATTGTCCGTCGATCGTTGTCGTGATCTGGCTCAAAAAATCCTGGGTAGAAGATTTTATATCTTTTTGCCAAACCACATCCTGAGCAGGTACACTCAAGGAAAGGCACATAAATAGTGCACCCGTGTAGAGTTTTCGCATAAGGTTATTCGTTTCTTTTTTTTATTAAAAATTTTTCCCGAATTTAATACTTTTATTGACTCAAATTGAGTATTTAAATATCATTTTTTTGTGAATTTTATCATACTGACACAAAAAACAAAAAAACACGCAAATCAATGACGTGTTTTTTGTTTTTAATCGCCAAATAAATTTTCTTTATTTGGTAATTTTAGGCACTAATTGGCAATTTGTGACTTCGGAGGGGTTCGAACCCCCAACCCTCGGAGCCGAAATCCGATATTCTATCCAGTTGAACTACGAAGCCAATTCATGAGTAATGGGTAATGAATAATAAGTAATTGAAAATATTACTCATTACCGATTGCTCATTATTAATATTTTAGAATGTAATCTTCACACCTCCCAAAATCTGTGCACCAAGAACCTTATATCCTTTGTAGGTTTGGTATTTTGAGCTCAGAAGATTATTTCCGAGTGCGAAAATACTGAAATTTTTGTGAATTTTATACTCTGCCGAAAGATTTAAATCTGCATAACCACCTACTTTGTCGTTGGTATTTTCGGTTGATTGATACATCATTGGACTTCCAACTCCTTCAATAGCAAATGAATTTGTTGTTCTGTCACTAGCAAAAATCCCTTTGAAACCTAACAATAATTTTTGATCCAACATCGTATATTTTGCTCCAAGACTTGCAGTAAGCAATGGAACATTATAGATATTGTCGTAATTTTTAAGATCAAATTTTGTGAATTTTACTTCTGTGTCCAAAATTAAATTTGCCAATGGGAAATATTGCAGACTTCCTTTGATGTCACCCACATTTCCGTCATCATAAATGGCAGAAAATGTATTCGCATAATCATATGCAGAGCGGTTTAAAGTATAATTATTGTCGAAAATACTATTAGCTTTGAAGAACATAATATCCTTCATTTTTCCATAACCCGCAGAAACATCATACTTAAACATTTCATCGATATCTCCTCTCAAACCTACATAAAAATGATATTTTGTTTCTGTTGGTCTTAAATATT
Organism: Chryseobacterium sp. MMS23-Vi53; assembly: GCF_047651245.1. Classification (NCBI taxonomy): domain Bacteria; kingdom Pseudomonadati; phylum Bacteroidota; class Flavobacteriia; order Flavobacteriales; family Weeksellaceae; genus Chryseobacterium; species Chryseobacterium sp. MMS23-Vi53. The sequence goes on from NZ_CP180265.1 coordinate 813,521, forward strand.
GGTCAGAAATAATGAATGGGTTTTGTTGCAATAAATCTGCATATGTATTCAATTTCAAACCACCGTCAACTCCTCCGTAAAATTTAAATTCATTGGCTGCAGCATACTGGAATTCTGCTTGTGGAAACCAATATGTTTTGTTATTCTTCATTTGTTCAGCCATCAAATCGTTCTGATTTTTTGAATTCAGAAACGAAAAAGATGACCCTAACATTAAGTAAGACTCTCCTTTTCTGAAAGTCACTTTAGGAGATAAACTTGTATTTACAAAATTAGACGTATTTTTATCTCCTATTGCAAATTCACTCTTCACTGCTTCTAAACCAACACCTAAATCTGCATTTAAATTAATTCCGGATTTTCCAATTTCAACAGCATGTTTAGACAAATTCGCCAACACGGAAACCTGATTTTCCTGAGCATCAAAATGATCTTTTAAGAATGAAGATTTTACCCTTACATCATTTAAAATTTCATTAGAATAAAAATCGTAATAACCATTTACTTTAAATTGGTTAACTCTCTGGTCCAAATCTACATCTCCTGGCTGTAATGCATAAATACCGTAATAATTATTGTTATTCAAACCATATTCAGCATTTAAATTGAACTTTCCTTTTTCTCCGTAAGAATTAAGAAAAGCACCGATTGTAGTTGCACTTTGTTTGGAATCCCAATCGTATTCCTTTTTCAAACCTAAGGTTGAAAGAAAATGAGCATCAACCCCAACTTCAAGTTTATTTTCAAGAGTTTTTGAGATGTTTAAATCTCCCAAAATCTTCCCATAATTACCCATTCCAAACTGAATGTAGTTATTTTGAGTTGAGCCTTGGAATTTAGGCGTCACATCCTGCCCCTGAATGGTGGAAGTTTTGAAATCCGAAACTGCAGGAACATCTGTAATATTGTATTGTACAGGGTTTTGCGATTTTTCTTCTGGCGGATAATTTTTAATTGTCTCTACCGAAGTTTTCTTTTTTTCGATCTTTTTTACTTCCGGTTCTCTCTTTTTATTAAGAATCAGCTTCTCTTCTTTGATCTGGGAAAACGCCACCGACGAAAACCCTAAAAATATGATGGATAATAATTGAATTCTTCTATTCATTACTTTTTGTATTAATAATGTATCAATTTATCAATGTATCAGTTTAGCAATATAACAATGTCTCGAATTGGCAAATCATTACATTGATAAATTGATACATTTAAAAATATTTTTACTTTTTAATCTGTTTTTTAACCTCTTTTGCTTCAGCAACAATCTCAGGGAAATCCTTATAGTTTTCTATAATCTGGTCACAAGTATAACTTGCCTGATAATTATCTTTTAAGCCAATATAATTTTTCGCCATCAGAACCAGTGCTTTTGCACCCCAATATTCCTCAGAAGCATAATTATTGGCTAGTTTAAAGATTGTTTCATTCGAAGATTTAAAGGCTTTTCCTTTGTTTTGATAGAATGCTTTTGCATATAAAGCTTCTGCCGCCACTTCTGTATTGGAAGACTTTTCAAGAGAAGTATAAGCTGTTTGCGCATCTTTATCTTTTCCAGAATTCATCAGACTTCTCGCCTTAATTACTTTGGCAGTTTCAATCACTGCAGCAGAGTTTTTATTGTTGGCAATAACTGCATCCGCCAATTTTTCAGCCTGAGCAAAATTCTTTTCATCTGCATACAACTTCATCAACTCTACATTGGCGTAATTTTTAACATTTACGTTAGAAGAATTTTTGATGTTTTCCAAATATTTTCTAGCCTCCGCATTATCTCCCTGAGCAATATAAATCTGTGCTAAACGAGTTTGCGCATCATCCTGATAATCGTTTGGAACATTGGCAACGTCTTGTAAAACAAGAAGCGCTTTTGTTGTATTTTTAGTCTGATAATAACTTTCACCCAACTCGTATTTTGCTTGGTAAAGCCCCTCTCCTGTTGGATTTTGTGTTAAATATTTCTCATAATAAGAAATTGCATTCTTATAATCTTTTTTCGTGAAATACTGTTTTGCAGTGGACAGATTAATCTCATCAATTTCAGAAGCATCGACATTTACGCCGATACTTTTAGCAAAAGTTTCGTATCCTGCAACGTCTCCATTCTTCGTAAAAATCGGTTTTGCCGCCTGAACGATTTTCTCTGCGTACGCTGTATTTTTATACTGATCTCCCAAAGACCTTAATTCGGATAAAGCCTTATCATTTTGATTTTGATCGATGTAATTCTGCGCTCTGTAAATTGAAGCATTCGCCACTAAGTCTTTATCAGACGAAGTTTTAATCACTTTATTAAAGAAATCATTCGAGTTGGCAAAATCATCCTGAGCCGCGTAAGCTGTTCCGATTTCGTATTGAGCATCGTCATAATAATCAGAACCCGGATATTTAGATAAAAGATTTTTAAGGTTGGTAATTTTCGCCTGAGTATCTCCTTTAAATCCTAAAGCCATTGCTTTCTGATATAAGGTATAATCCGTCGCGTCTTCATTTTTATCATAAATTGCAATTGCTTCGTTCAGATTATTATTGGCATAATTGATGTCTGCTAAACGAAGTTCCGCATCATTTTTAAACTCAGGTTTTGGATTGGTTAAATACTGCTTAAAATAAGTTTCTGCCTGATCGAATTTTTTAGATTTAAAATAAGCATATCCTAAATCGTAAGGCAATTGCTGTTTTTCAGGAAAGTTTTCGTTAAGCAGTTTTTCATAACGAACAATCGCAGAAGGATAATTTCCTTTTTGATAATACGCCTGCCCCAACCAGTATAAAGCTCTGCTGTTGAATTCTTTATTAATGTTAAATCCTAGACTTCTCAGGAAATACTGCTCCGCAGCATCATAATTTCCTTTGTTGAATTCTTCCGTTCCCAATAAATAAGAAACTTCCTGATCTACTTTATTAATTTCAGGGGTTGAGTTCTGAAGTTTATCGATCGCGTTCAGCGTTTCTTTGTAATTCCCTGAATACAAATATGATTTGACCAAAAGCGACCTCATTTCAGGTGCATTCGGATCATTTTGGTTTTCATTAATATAATTTTGAATCACCGTCGAAGCACTTTCAAACGGGTTTCCTATATCGTAGCTTAACTTTGCATATTGTTCGTGTGCCAGTTTTTTAACCTTTTTATCATAATTCATTTGGTAAGACGAACGGAAGGCTGATAAAGCTTCCTGCTTCTTATTGACCGCCAAATATGCATTTCCAAGCTGATAATAAGCGTTTTGAGCTAAAGCAGAATTGCTGTTTAACAATTGGTTATAATAAGAAACTGCTTCATCATATTTTTTAAGCTGTGCAGCAACAAATCCCATTTCATAAAGGTCATTTTCAGACGGATTTTGCTGAACATTTAGATAATCTTTTAAGTGAGGGTAAGCAGATGTATAATCACCTTTCATAAAGTAGCTTTCACCGATAATCTTGTGAACTTCCGCTTTGTAAGAATCCGAAATATCTTCGTTAAGCAAAGCTGTTCCCTCAGAAATCGCCTTATCATAATCCTTATCATTATAATACATCTGAACATAATAAGGACGAACCAATTTCGAATATTTAGGCTGATCCTTCACAGAATCGAAATACTGAAAAGCCTTGTCATTTTGTCTGTTCGAATAATACAGATGCCCTAACATATAAGCAATATCTCCTTTTTGAGTATTGTCTGCTGTTTTGTAAGCTTCCTCCAATGCATCAGTTGCTCCTTTAGAATCACCCATCATGAATTTAGCATAACCTAACTTCAAAATGTATTGCGTATTTTCTTCTTTAGAAAGTTGATATTGGTTGACTTTTTTCAAAGTTTCCAATGCTTTTGGGAAATCTTTTTTAGCTAAATAATAATCAGCTAAAGGTAAATTCGCCTGAGCAAAATAAGCAGATTTCGGATATTCTTTCATGAAAGCCGTCAATCCTTCTTCTGCATGATTTTTCTGAAGAATTACGCCAATCACGTTATCAAAAAACTGCGCAGCTTCCTTCCTCGACCTCGACAAGTTCTGATTATAGAAATATTGTCTTGCATATTCGTATTGAGAAGCGTTGTATATTTTTGTCTGATAAAGATTTTCGGCTAGATTGAATCTGTAATTTTCTTGTTGTGTAAAGTACTGAGACTGCTGCGCATCGGAGATTCCGAAATACATTACAGCAACCGCTAAAAGTATTTTTCTTGATTTCATTAATTTTAAATTTTAAAACGTGTAAGCCTGAAAATCAGGACTAAATATTTAAAATTACGGGAAATATTTATCCACAATTTATCAACGAAAATATTGAAAAGATATTGTATAAACAAGCGTTTTAACACATTGTTAATAACTCAATATTTTTTTAAGAGTCCTTAACTTTTTCATAAGAAACTTTAAGAAAACAAAAATTATTTCCGAGAAAATATTACATTTGCTTTTTTCAAATCAAATATAGAATTGAATGAGTCAACTTTTTAGAAGAAAAATCTATTCAGAAACAGATACATCCACCAATCTTTTACGGGTTTTGGGTGTTTGGGACATCGTATTTTTTGGTATTGCGGCGATTATTGGTGCAGGAAGCTTCAGCAGCTTAGGGGAAGCCGTTTTCAGAGGAGGTCCCGGCGTTATTTTACTATATTTGATCTGCGGTTTTGCATGCGGATTTACAGCACTTTGCTACGCAGAATTTGCAAGTAGAATTCCAACAGCGGGCTCTGCTTATACGTACGCTTATGCAAGTTTCGGTGAATTAATCGCTTGGATCATTGGCTGGGCTTTAATCATGGAATATTCTTTTGGAAATATTTACGTTGCATTCTCTTGGTCGGATTACTTTACCAGCTTTTTAGAACGTTTGGGAATGCATATCCCCGATTATTTAACCTGCAGCTACACCGAAGCTAAAAAGGCTTTTATGAGCGGTTCTGAAAATAAAGAACTACTTAATGCTTGGAAAACAGCTCCTTTATTGGGAAGTTTAAAATTTATCGTCGACGTTCCTGCTTTGGTTATCAACGGGTTAATTACTTGGTTATGTTATGTTGGAGTTAAAGAAAGTAAAAACTTTAATAATTCATTAGTAATCTTAAAATTAGCTGTAATTGTACTTGTAATTTTGGTTGGCTTCGCTTATATCAACACAGAAAACTGGACGCCAATAAGCCCGGAAACAGGAACACTTTCTTTTATGCCAAATGGTTTTGTGGGAGTTATGAGTGCTGTTTCGGGAGTTTTCTTTGCTTATATTGGTTTTGATGCGTTAAGCGTACTTTCAGAAGAAACAAAAGACCCACAAAAAACCTTACCGAAAGGGATGATTATTTCCTTGGTATTGTGTACGGTAATTTATATTGCGTTAACCTTGGTTTTAACCGGAATGGTAGATTATAAAAAGTTTGACGGTGTTGGAGATCCTTTATCATTTATTTTTGAAAAAGGAAATGCCAATGTTGCCTGGATGGAACTTACGGTTTCATTTATTGCAATTGTAGCAATCACGACTGTACTTTTGGTTTTCCAGATGGGACAACCGAGAATTTGGTACGCAATGAGTCGTGACGGATTGATGCCTCAAAAATTCCAGACTGTGCATCCAAAATATAAAACACCTTCATTTGCTACGATTGTAACAGGTATTGTTGTGGGAGTTCCTATTTTATTTACAGACAAAACTTTCATTTTAGACTTTACAAGTATCGGAACAATTTTCGCGTTTGTATTGGTTTGTGCAGGAGTTTTAATGCTGCCTGCGAAAGAAAAAATCAAAGGAAGATTTCACTTACCTTATGTGAACGGAAAGATTATTTTCCCAGTTATTTTTATCGGTGGATTGATTGGATTTTACCTTTGGCAGCCAGAATTTTTCAAAGGTTTAACAGACTGGAGCGATCCCAAAGAAGGAGAATTCAGGGCTTCTATTTTCTTTTTTATTTTGATTAATTTAGTTCTTTGTGTTTGGACTTTTGTGAAAAATCTTTCATTAATTCCATTAATTGGATTAAGTTCTTGTTTATATCTTTTAACAGGAATGAGCCACGAAAACTGGTTCTGGTTCGGACTGTGGTTCGCAATCGGACTGGTAATTTATTTCTTCTACGGGCATAAAAACAGTAAGCTTAGAAATGCTTAACTTTAAATAAAATATAATCAAAGGCAAAATTGTTAATCACAGTTTTGCCTTTTTTATTTAGTTTCCAGATTGGCGAACTTCTTGCTTTAGATTTTTAAATTTTAAACTAGAAATGCCATGTCTGAAAGAATAAAAACATTTAATGAATTTTATCAGTTTTACCTTACTGAGCACAGCAAAATGGGGACTCGCATTTTCCATTTTATAGGAACTTTATTGGTTTTTGTGGTGATTGGTTACGTCATAAGTTCCGGAAAAGAACGATTTCTTTGGTATATTCCGATCTTCGGTTATGGTTTTGCGTGGTTTAGTCATGCTCTGATAGAAAGAAACAAACCTGCAACTTTTAAATATCCCTTATGGTCTCTAATTTCGGATTTTCGACTGTTTTTTGAGTTATTAATAGGTAAACAGAAGTTTTCTGGAATTCCACAAGAAAAGAAACCAAAACCTTGGGAGGAATAATTCTGAATTGTAGTTAAATTTCTGCTTAAACTTATACATTGATTAAGCTATAAATTATTTATAAAACAGTTTCGGCGGGTTTGCTTTGCAAACCCGCCGAAACCTTATTAAGATCTATATTTTAAACTTTTAAATATTATTTATTTAACTACCTCGTGTTTTTCCTTTTCGCAAAAATCCATCCCTCCATAGAAGGGGGAATTTTAGTATTTCTAGTACTACGAGTTAAAAACTTCAAGCCTCCAACTTCAAGCTTCCAGCACAATTATTTAAACTTCTTCTTAAAGCTGAATTTCAACATATTCATCAATCCGGGTTCAATAATATCAATACCCAATCCGAAATTGCTATCTGCAATCGTGTGATGATCTGTTCTAAATTTTTCAAAATCATCCTGAGGAATTTCAAGGTTGGTGAGAGGTTTATATTCAATATTTATCGAAGCACCGTTTTTGGCTATTTTTTTTCGGCTGGTAAAACTGAAATAAGGATTATTGATTGTACTTTCCTGAACGGGATATTTTTCGCCAGTATCAATTTTTTGATCTGTATAAAGATTAATTTCATACTTTTCACTGTCGAAATTATGCCAAAACGGAAGATCTTTATGCATAAAATCACGTGCGCTTGCTTTCACAACATTTCGGTCGAAATACATTAAAAATCGATTCTTTTGAGGATCTGTATAATACGGATTCTCAACAGTAGATTTGTATTGAATTTTAAACTCATTCAATTTTTTATCGTCAGAAATAATGTCTATTGATGCATCTTTAAAGATATTTCGGACATCCGTTCCGTTTCTGTCGTTGGAGTAATTTAAGCTGTAAAACAGGAAATTATTCCATCCATCAACCAATTCTCTCTTGTTTGTATTTTTGAAATATCTTCTCATGGCATTGGCACGATTTCCTTTGTAGGTAGTCGTTAAAACCAATTTTCCGCTGGTATCTTTTACGTTTAAATCAACTTTTTCGTCGATGCAGAAATAGGAAAATGTATGAGGTTTTCTTTCTTCCAAAGTTTGATTTTCTTTAACCTCAAGATAATGCATAAAATAAATAAATCCACGGTTTTCAAGCAAACCAAATTCATCGCGAATCGTTGCATCTACGAAATATTCTTCACCTTTATGATTAATTTTAACAATAACATGATTGAAAGTTAATAATGAAGGCAAATAATATTTAATGTAAAAATCTGTGTGGAAATTCACCAAAACGATTGATGATTCAACACCAATATAATCTAAAATTACCTTTAATAAAACAGATTTCGCCTTACAATCACCCTGCTTATTTTCATAAGTAATTGCAGGTTCCTGAGGTTTGTGACCGTTCATTTCATTCGCATTGAAAATGTAATAAATATTATTCTGAACATATTCAATTGCAAATTGAAGTTTTTCATCAATATTATGAATTGCATCTAGTTTTTCAATCAAATTTGGAGCAAAATTCTGAAGTTTTTCTTTGTTAAAAATCTCCTGATAAATAGGTGCAATATAATTAGAAAGGTCTTTCCAGTTACTTTCCGTGGCAAAATCTATATAGGGATAAATTTCGCGGTTTGCATCAACTGGGTTAATATAATTTTTTTCTTCAAATACAAATTTTTCTCCTTTCTGCAAATGCCCGATTTCAGATTTTGTAACATTTCCCAAATCATCTCTGAAAAATGTTTTCTTATAAGCAATCGTTTGCTCACGATCATTAATAAAAGTAAATTTATAACTTCCATACGCCCAATAATTGTCGGGACTTACCCAAACATATTTTGAGAATTCTTTTCTTAAAAAATCACGATCTGTAAATTTTTTCTCTCTGGAATCTTCCAAAATTAGAATATCATATAGCCTTAAATCTTTAATGGTAATATTAATTTTTTTATTGCTGCTTAAAATTCCTCCACTGCTTTGGTTTTCACTATCCAAAACTTTCACGTTGATGTCCTGAAGTTTATCAATTAAAACCCCATCTCTCAACACACTGATTCTATGAATGTTGTAAACTTCATTTTCTTCAACTACAATATCCATTACAGAAGCCCTTTCCAAATTAGAAGGCTCATTCAGCGTATAAGCCATGCAAGTATATTCGCTGTTTTTGTGGTTGCTCGTGTAATATTTTCGATCTAAAAAATAGCAATAATCTCGGTCTTCGTCGATCTGACTCTTTGCAAAATCGGAGTCTTTTATTTTCTCTATTAGTTCATGATCATTAATAATTCCTGCCCATGAAGAATATTTTTCAATCTTATAATTTTCCGTTTCTAATTGATTATTCATATTTTATTTTACTATTTGTGACTGATTGGTTTAAAAAATTAAGGAGTGTCAAATTAATTAATTAAAAAATAAAAAACAAGAGAAGATCTGCGAAACCTGCACAAATAGACTTCGGCACAGTAATTGTCACAAGAAAATAAAAATCGGGATCATGAATAAATTAATAACAATTTTAAAAGGAGCATTTCCAATAATTGCAGTTTTAGCAGTAACTCAGTGTACAACAGCTTCGAATGCATCAAATGGTGATGAAAAAACATTTATCGTTGGATCACAAACCGCTGATTGTACAGGTGTTGCACCCATGAAATGTCTTCAGATAAAAGAAAATGCATCCGGAAACTGGACTAACTTTTACAGCAATATCGAAGGTTTTACTTATGAACCAGGCTATGAATATGTCTTAAAAGTAAAAACAGAAAAAATTGCGAATCCTCCTGCAGATGGTTCTTCCATTAAATATACCTTGGTAAAACAAGTATCTAAAACTAAAAAATAACTTCATTAATTAAACAAACTTCAAAAACAAAAAATAACAAAAAAATGATGAACAAAACTTTTTTATTAACAGGAATTTTAGCATTATCGTCGGCATTTGTATCAGCTCAAAATTCTCCGCCACCTACGACGCAGATTGTAAAAGAGCAGCATACACCTTCAGATACTCCTGAAATTAAACAAACGATGATTATCGGACCAAAGAGAATAAAATGCATGAGCATTAATCAAACTGGAGATTGTTATCAAGTCAAATTTAAGAAAACCGATAAAAAATGGGAGAATTTTTCTCAAAAAATAGAAGGTTTTAAATATCAACCCGGTTTTGAATATGTGATCGAAGTGAAACTGGAAAGAGATCTTGAAGGTCTTGAAGGAAACACTGAAAAATATATTTACGTAAGAACGATTTCGAAAAAGAAGTCTAAATAAAACAAAACCTCCGAAAATTTCGGAGGTTTTTATTTTTAATTATTATGTTCGTGGTCTTTCGGAGGTTTCGGATAATTTCCTTTAGTAGCCTCTCCTACTGTATTTGCGGTAGTCATCGCAACGACTAAATCGTTTAACATTCCACTCGCTGCCGTTGGTGAATTGGGCAATAAAACCAAATTACTTCTATTACTTGCTCCCACAGAATGAAGCGTATCATAATGTTGAGTAACTACGATTAATGCAGATGCTTCATGAGAATTGATGTCTACATTATTCAACATTCTTACAGATTCCTCAAGACCTTTTGCGATCTCTCTTCTTTGATCTGCAATACCTTGCCCTTGCAATTTTTTTGATTCTGCTTCTGCCTTTGCAACCGCTACAATTCTGATTCTTTGTGCTTCAGATTCGTATTCTGCCGCTGTTTTCTCTCTTTCTGCCGCGTTAATTCTGTTCATGGCATGTTTCACTTGTTCATCCGGATCGATATCCGTCACCAAAGCTTTGATAATATCATAGCCGTAACTGTTCATCGCTTCCTGAAGCTCGCCTTTTACAGCGATAGCCACATCATCTTTTCTTACAAAAACATCATCCAGTTTCAATTTTCGAACTTCTGCTCTTACTACATCAAAAACAAATGAAGTAATTTGATTTTCAGGATTTTCCAAACGGTAATAAGCATCAGCAGCCTGAGTTCTGATCACCTGATACTGAACAGAAACCTTCATTTTAATAAAAACATTGTCCAACGTTTTTGTATCAATAATTACATCTAATTGTTGAATTCTAAGGTTCAACCTCTTGGCAATCTGATCGATAATAGGAAGCTTAAGATGCAATCCGGAATGTTTCACTGCCTGAAATTTACCGAAACGCTCAATAATCGCCACTGTTTCCTGCTTTACCACAAAAAACGAAGCAAACAAAATAATTAATCCGAAAAAAATAACGGGTGCTAAAAAAAGACTCATAGTGTTTTGATTTTATTTGTATGTCGTAATTTAATATGCTGTGTTTCATTAAATATACAATTTTTTTTGAAGTGAGGAAGCAGGAAGCTGAAGGTTATTGAAGCTAAAAGAATTTTTTTATCATAATAAAAACTTCCCGCTTCAAACCAAATATCCTTAATTTTGATTCATAAAATTCTCCATTATGGTTGATGCAAAAGAAATATTGAAAGGTCATGTTTTAAAATTTGCTTCTCTTTCAGATGAGCAATTTGATTATGTTTTTGGACATTTTAATCTAATTAATCTAAAAAAGGGACAAAGCCTGATCTCAGAAGGTGATTTTGTAAATCATGAATATTTTGTTTTAGACGGCTGTCTAAAAGCATTTTACCTTAATGATAACATGAAAATGTTTATCCTTCAATTTGCAATGCCGACTTGGTGGGTGACGGATTTTGATGCATTATACAGCAAAAACAGGGCGACAATCAACGTGGATTGTATCACAAAAGCCAGTATTTTATCTATTTCCAATGAAGACCGTGAAAAGATTTGCAGTGAAATTCATGAAGTAGAACATTTTTTCAGATGGCGGACAAATAAAGGTTATGTTGCCGCACAGAAACGCCTTCTTTCTTTCATGAACAATGATGCGAAATTCAGATATGAAGAGCTTTTGGCATTGTATCCGCAATTGTATAACTTGGTTCCAAAGCATTTGATTGCGGCTTATTTAGGGGTGACACGAGAGACGTTGAGTAGACTTCATCAATAAATTGGGATGGAAGTGAGAAGAGGGATGACAGGAGTTTATTACTAAAGTAATAATTTCTATACATTTTATTTGAAGCTATTTCCCGCTTTCCGCACTCGCTATTTTTTGGGATTTGGCGCGGCAGCTTCGCTGCCGCGCCAAATCCCAAAAAATGAGCTCAAACAAATGCTCCAATCGGGGCTAGAGTGAGTGTCTAATCATTTAAGTATTAGAAAATATTGAGAACGTTTGTCATTCCGTAGGAATCTCAACACAAGTTTCTCCATTATATTTTCTAAAAGTATGCCTAGATCCTTGACAGGATGACAAACTTTGGGCAAAAAGATTTATTTAATTACAAGAAAAAATAATCATTTCAATTGTAAAACCTCCATCTTCCAACTCCCAACTTCCACCAACCAAAAATCTCCCACATTTCGTGATGTACCTCACATAACTTTTTCTTCAAATCGGCTGAACTTTGTCCTATAATTTTAAAACCAATTAAAAATGGACACAAAAAATTTTAAAGTAAACAGTGAAAAAAGTTTAGTTGAATGGATCGGAAGAAAAGTTACCGGAGCCCACAACGGTACAATTGAAGTAAAAGAAGGAAGTTTCACTTTTGAAAACGATAATCTTCTGGCAGGAAAATTTATCATCAACACAAAATCAATCACAATACTTGATGTGGAAGATGCAGATACCAACGCACAATTTGCAAGTCACTTGGCTTCTGATGATTTTTTCAATTCAGATCAATATCCTGAAGCGATTTTTGAAATCACCCATGCAGAACCAAGCGACAACAATCTTTATCATGTAAAAGGAAATCTCACCATCAAAGGAATCACCAATTCAATTGAAACAACTTTACAAATTGTAAAAACAGAAAACACTGCGATTTTAGATGCTAAAATTGTGATCGATAGAACAAAATTCAACATCAAATTCAGATCAGCTAATTTCTTTGCCAACCTTGGTGACACGTTGATCTACAACAATTTCGATTTGAACATACACTTGGTTGCAGAAACGATTTAATCAACAATTTATTTCTACCACAAAAGAAACAAAAGATAAAAGCTTTAATTATTTAAGTTCATTATCGAACCACAAATAAGAACATATAAGTTTAAAAAAAATCAAAGATTTTTTCTCTTGTAAATTTTTGTTTTCTAATCATTAAAAAATGACAGTCTTTTGTCTCTTTTGTGATAAAATTTTAACTAACAATTTAAAAATTTAACATCATGCCATTCATTAAAATAGATGTTTTACGCGAAGATATTAACCGCGAAACAAAAAAAGAACTCATCAGAAAAATAAGTGAAGTTGTTACTACAGTTTTAAATAAAGATCCTCATTTGACACACATTATGATTAACGAAATCGAAGATGATAACTGGGGATATGCCGGAGAACAGGTTTCCGTATTGAAAGAACAAGGGTTTTCAACAGCACCAAAAAAGTAATTTAAAAATGAAAAAACAAACAGTAATTGTAACAGGAGCATCATCAGGAATTGGTCTGGAAGTTGCCCGATATTTCTTAGACAGAGGTGATAATGTGGTGATTAACTCACAAACAGAATCAAAATTAAAAGATACTTACAACCAATTGGGAGCAGGAGAAAATCTGGCAATGGTTGCTGGAGACATTTCAAAAAAATCGACGGGAGAAGCTTTAGCAAAAATTGCTCTCGAAAAATTCGGCTCAATTGATGTCCTTGTAAATAACGCCGGAATCTACGATAACAAACCGTTTTTAGATGTAACCGAAGAATATTTGGATAAATTTTTAGCAACCAATTTAAAAGGAACATTCTTTACAACACAGGCAATTCTTCCGCAAATGATTAAGCAAAAAGATGGGGTTGTCATCAATGTTGGGACACCGCTTGTTTATCATGCGATTGCACAGTCTCCTTCCACTGCACCGATTTCTAGCAAAGGAGCAATTCACGCTTTAACATTACAATTGGCGGCAGAATTTGGAAAAGATAACATCAGAGTAAATACTGTCGCACCAGGATTAATCAGAACTCCGATGCACGATGAAAATATAGACAATAACGCGGGAATCCACTTAATTAATCGCATTGGAAAACCGGAAGAAGTGGCACAAATGATCCACTCGATTGCTAAGAATTCGTTTATTTCAGGCGCTATCATTAATGTAGACGGAGGAATGGGCGCTGGTCATAGTTTATAAAATGAAAGTTTTAATTGTCATTGCATGGCTGTTTATTGTACCGATAAACAGCTATGCTCAAAAATTCAATGTCATGAAAATAGATAAAACAGAAGAAACAGCCATAAAAAATGCGATTGAGCAATTATATTTTAAAGGAATTTATGAAGGAAATATCGAACTTCTAAGGAAAATTTTTCATAAAGATGCTCTACTTTTCGGAGACATCAAGGGTGTACCGTATTATAAAACTGCGGCACAATATATTGAAGGTGTCGGAAGTCGCGTAAGTCCTGAAAAATCAGGGAAAGATTTTAAGCCAACCATTATCTCGATTGATGTGATCAATACGATTGCTACAGCAAAATTAAATGTAAAAATGTACGATTTCAATTACTATAATTTTATAACTTTCCATAAAATTGATGGTAAATGGCTTATCGTAAATAAAACATTAACCGATGTAGAACTTAAACAAATTTTTTCAACCAAAATCATCAAAATCATGTGGAATAAAAACAGAATAACCGATTTGCTCGGCATAGAATATCCAGTTTTCCAGGGACCTTTCGGTGGTGGATTATCAACCGTAGAATTGACGACAACTGTCAGCAAACTTGGTGGATTGGGAGGTTACGGAGCTTATACTTTGTCACCTCAGGAAATTTATGACGTACATCAACAGATAAAATCCATCACAGATAAACCTTATAATCTGAATCTTTGGGTAAATGACCACGACATTATCGATCAGGAACACACTGAAAATCAGTATAAAAAAGCGGTTGAAATTTTTAAGCCTTACTATGACAGTTTAAGCATTGAAGTTCCGCCACTTCCTCCTTCTTTTGAATCAAGATTTCAAAATCAATTGCAGGTTATTTTTGATATTAAACCTAAAGTTTTCAGCTTTATGTTCGGGCTTTTGGATCCAAATATTATTGAAAGATTAAAAAATCAGGGAACGATTGTGGTGGGAAATGCAACAACAGTCGATGAAGCCATTGCTTTGGAGAATATTGGTGTAGATGTCATTGCGGCTTCAGGTTTCGAAAGCGGCGGTCATAGACCTTCGTTTTTTGACAAAGCCGAACTTTCGACAACAGGAACTTTTGCTTTAATTCAATTGGTTAAAGATAAAGTTAAAACTCCGCTCGTTGCCGCGGGAGGAATTGCAAACGGTCGCGGAATCTCAGCAGCAATGACGTTGGGAGCTGAAGCTGTACAAATAGGAACTGCATTTTTGGCAACCGAAGAATCCGGAGCATTGCCGATCCATAAAGAATTTTTGTTCTCAGAAGCCGCCAAATTCACTACTCTTTCCAGAGCTTACACCGGAAGATTGGGACGCGGAATTACCACAGAAATTACAAGAAAATTGTTGACAGCAACAGACCAAACTTTGCCTTTTCCTTTGCAGACAACCTTTATGGCATCGATGAGAAAAGCGGCATTGGAACAGAAAAAACACGAATTGGTTTTCTTTTGGTCGGGTCAGATTGCTCCGATTTTAAAGCATAAAAACGCATCAACTTTAATGAAATCTTTGATTGAAGAAGCGAATGAATTGATGGGGTGACGTTTGGTTGGAAGTTGGAAGATGGATGCTGGAAGTTTACAATTGGATTGGTAATTTTGTTGTAGTTAAACAAATATTTTGCACAAAGTTTGTCATCCTGTAAAGGATCTAGACCCTAATTTTTCCATCCTATTTTCTAATACTATGCTTAGATCCTTGACAGGATGACAAACTTTGTACCTATTTCAAAATCTTAAATAATTGACTTTCACCATAGCCCCGATTGCAGTGAAAATCCTTTTTTGAAAAAAAAGATTGCAACGGAAAGCGGGAAAAGGCTTCAAATAAAAAATTTAAATTTTCAGACATCAAAAACCTCCGGCATCCATCTTCATCCTCCAACCAAAATCTAAACCGTCATTCCGATATCAATCCCTTTGATTTTTCTGTATAAGTCGGTTGCGTAATTGTCGGTCATTCCGGATACAAAGTCGATGACACCTAACACTTTTTGATAATCCGTTCCTTCATCGTAAACGAATTGTTTTGGTAATAATTTTAATGCTTTTTTGTCGTAAGATTTTCTATCGTCGGAGGATTTTAGAATTGATGGTATAAAATGATCCAACAATTCGTACATTACGTTGTAACCCGCATTTTCAATTTCTACAACCGCTTTGTGATTGTAAATTTTTTCGATAGAGAAAGATTCGATATCCTGCAAAGCTTTGTTTTCGGATTTATAAATATCCAAAAGTCCTTTATCTAAATTTCCTTCAAGAATCGTATTGAAATTACTTTTATAAAGATAAATTGATTTATTAATTAATGCATTAATTACTTTTGCTCTTAAATAAGAAATTTGTTCGTTTTCATTACCGATAGAATTAAGCTTTTGCTCAACTCTGTTTACATCATCCGTTTCAGATTTTACCAACTCAAAAAACAGGTTTTTGCAGTCTGCTGTTGAAACAATTCCCAATCGGTGAGCATCTTCCATGTCGATAATATTATAGCAAATATCGTCTGCAGCTTCTACTAACCAAACAAATGGATGTCGTTTAAAAATATACGGTTCTTCGTTCTCTAAGATTAAATTTGTTCCTTTTGCAATCTCAAGAAAAATGTCCTTTTCATTTTGAAAAAAGCCGAATTTCTTCCTATGAATGATTCCTTTCTTTTTAGCAATCGCTTCACAAGGATATTTCGCGATACTTGCCAACGTTGCGAAAGTCAACTGAATTCCACCTGCATCTTTACCCTGTTGCTGTTGAGCCAAGACTCTTATTGCATTTGCATTTCCTTCAAAATTAACCAGATCTGCCCATTCTTTTTCATTGAATTTTGGTTTTAAATCTTTTTCATTTCTTTCAAAATAACTTGCGATCGCATCTTCTCCAGAATGTCCAAATGCGGGATTTCCGACGTCGTGACAAAGACAAGCCGCAGCAATAACATTTCCTAAATTATGAAGGTAGAAACTTTTTGCTTCTTCATTAAGATCACTCGAAAAACTATCATGAATAAACTCACCAATAACACTTCCCAAACTACGACCAACAGAGGAAACTTCTAACGAATGCGTCAATCTATTGTGTACAAAAACACTTCCCGGAAGCGGAAAAACCTGAGTTTTATTCTGCAATCTTCTGAAAGCAGAAGAGAAAATAATTCTGTCAAAATCTCGTTGAAAATCCGTTCTTGAAGCCTTGGTGTGTGGATTGTTTCCTGTACGTTGATTGGTGAAAATCTGGTTTAAGTTCATCATTTTTCAAAATTACTTTAAATTTTATTTTTTTTGAACTAATCGGATGATTTTTTCTAAAAAACTCGTATTTATCACCTCTGTTTTTCCGTAAAATACCTGAATCTCTTCTTACAGATGAGCTCTAACTTTGTTATAACTAATAACCAGAATCATGTCAGCATTATTACAGCAAATACTCGGAAGTTCGATCGTCACTGCATTGTTTACAGCGATCATCGCGTATTTTTTCCACCAAAGAACAGAACGGCAGAATGCCATCATCAAAAGAGAATTTGAACATTTGTCTAAAAAGGATTTCTCTTATTTTGAATGGAGAAAAAACACAGTGGATTTACTTGGACAAGTATATATTCATCTCAACCGCCTCTCGCTTAGCTTTAAAAATAAATACTCGAAATTAAAAGAATATGATTCATTCTATGAAGATGAAATTATTTATAAATCTAATAAGCATATTCGCGATTTACTGATTAATAACGGACATTTTTTACCACCGGAATTATTGGATGAAGCAACAAAATTAATCGAACATTTTGATGTTTGGCTAACAAAATACAATCAAATAAGAATTGTAAATAAAGATTTTAATACAAAACAAATTTATGTAGGACCAGATAATTTCCGTTTTCCTGAAAACGCGGAGAAAATGTTTAAGGAAAAATATGTTGAGATGTTTAATGAATTGCATCGATGAAAATTTTAAACCGAATTTTATTTTTCCCTGTAAAATCATGGCAACATAATTGTAATTAAAAAAGTAAAAATTCAATTATGCCAGAAGGTCCACCAATCTTGTTAATGAAAGAAGATCTACAAAAATTTGCAGGTGAAAAAGTTATTGATGTTAAAGGAAATTCATTACAGGATAATCATGGAGTTAAGGATCATATTTTAAGAGAAATTAAAACTTTTGGCAAACAGACTTTTCTGATTTTCGACACCGTCAACATAAGAATACATCTTCTGATGTTCGGTTCTTACAGCCTGTTTGAAAAAAAAGACCAGCAAGACAATTTGCGTTTAGGATTAGTCTTTAAAAATGGCGGAATGTATTTTTATACCTGCAACGTTAAACTTGTAAACGATGATTTTCTTGCAAACATAGACTGGGAAGCCGATGTGATGAGTGACGAATGGAATCCTGCGAAAGCGGAGAAAAAGTTAAAATCCAATCCAAAAATGATGGCTTGTGATGCGCTCATGGATCAGGATATTTTTTCGGGAGTTGGAAATATCATTAAGAATGAAGCACTTTTCAGAATCGGGATTCATCCTGAAAGTTTGATTGAAAATTTACCTCAGAAAAAACTCGAAGAACTCATTGCTGAAGCCCGAAACTACAGTTTTGATTTCAAAAAATGGAAAAAAGCCAACGTTTTAAAAAAGAACTTTCAGATTTATCATCAAAAAATTTGTCCAAAATGTGGTTTAGAGATTATTGAAAAAGAAACCGGCAAAGGAAAAAGAACAAGCTTTTTTTGCGCAAAAGATCAAAAATTATATTAAAATATTCTAATTACTTCCTGATAACTTAATAAAGTATCAAATTTAAATTTTCTAAAGTTTAAACTAGATATCCCTAGTTAGTTTTAAATTGAACCTATAAGACTGATATTCAATTAAATTAAAAATCTATACTTATTAAAATCATATCTGTTTTTAATATTCACCTTTAAAAAGAAAAAATTAATCAAATGATTGATTTAACTTTTTAATAAAATTTTAATCAAACGATTAATTAATAAATAAGCGTTACCGGCATTGTGGGACTTTTATGGATTCCTTTCCATCTGAATTCCAGGGAAATGACTAAAATATTTTTAGTCAAATGAAGTTAATCTCAGCTTATTTTCAATCAAATATAGACTTTTAAAACATTAAACTATGGCAATTCCTAAACAGATATTTCAGACTTTTAAGACAAAACAACTCCCTTTGCTTACAAAATTTTACATCTGGAATATGAAAAGGAACAACCCCGAATATCGTTACTACTTTTATGATGATAATGATATTCAAAAATTTATCACTGAAGAATTTCCTCCAGAATACATTGAAAACTACAATAAATTAACCATTGGCGCTGCAAAAGCGGATTTTTTCCGATACGCAATTTTATATAAAAAAGGAGGCATTTATTTAGACATCGACAGCGCCATGACAAGACCTTTGAGAAGTCTTATTAAAGAGAAAGATTCAGCAGTGATAAGTGTAGAGAGACATCCAGGGTTGTACGTTCAGTGGGCGCTGATTTTTGAAAAAGGACATCCATTTCTAAAAAAGACACTAGAACTTATGCTGGATAACATAAAGACTCACCGTTACCCCAATAATATCCATGCGACTACGGGACCAACTGTCTTTAGCAAAGGGATCAGAGAAGCATTACAGGAAAATCCTAATATTCCTTATACTTTATTTAATGGCGTGGAATTCCGTGGATTTTTACAATTTAAATATAAACTGGGAAAGTTTTTCCTTTATGAAAAAAGAGCTGATCACTGGAAACAGAAACAATTCCGCCAGGCAATTATTCAGGAATAATTTTAACTAATGACTTCCCATTTTCGAAAATAAATTAATCACAATAACTCCGATTAAGATTAATACTATTCCTAGAATTGCAGGTAAATCGGGAGTTTGTTTAAAAACAACTATACCAATGATGGTAATAAAAACGATTCCAACTCCCGACCAAATCGCATAAGCAATACCGACCGGAATCTGGCGAAGTGTAAGACTTAAGAAATAAAATGTTGCGACATACCCTATCACAGTGATGATTGAGGGTATCAATTTTGTGAACTGTTCCGACTTTTTCAAAAAAGTGGTTGCTATGATCTCTAATATAATAGCCAAAATCAAAAAAATATAACTACGCCCCATATTCAATACTTTAATCACAAATGTACTTAAAAAGAACTTTCTATTGATTTCGCAATTTGCAGGAAGCATTTTTAATGTGAATTAAAATTAACACAAAGATTTCTGACTAAAACGTAATACGATATTATATTTAAGTTCATCAAAGCTTAAAATAATTTTCTACAAAGCAACATTTTTTCAATATTTAAATCTTTAAAGTTCAAAATTAAGTGATTTAAATTTATTCTTTATGAGGATATTATGCATACCATTTTTTCTTTTTTGTATTATCAACTCTTAAATAGAAAATGTAGAATTATTAACAGATTAATAAAAATTTACAGATAAGATAATAAAAGTACATATATTTTTTCGATTTTACATTAAATTATTGTAAACAAAATTTCAATAAAATTTAAAATAAATACCCGTAAAACACTGATAAACATCATGATTATTTCATTTGGCATGTAATTTGAAAGTTGTAATATTGCAAGTATAAAATCAGCAATAAAAAGTCAAATAATTAAAAATAAAACAAAATGATTACTTACATCGGAATTGCAACATGTTTAGTCGTATTCGCTTCTTATTTCGCAACAACTAGAAGAGAAAGAAATTAATTTCGAAAAAAATTAGAACTAAACCAAATCAGAAAACTCATAAAACATTGATTGTTTTAAAATTTCAATCTTCGGATTGATCTTATTTATAGAATTTCTTCATACAAATTATAATTAAGCCAAAAAAGCCGGACAATTTTATGTGTTCGGCTTTTTTATTTTCTGAATCCTTTCTATCTACTATTGCAAATACATTAAAAGATTTAAACAGTCATATACATTATGGTTTACTTTTTTAAGCATTATCTTTGTATTTAATTTTAGAAAAAAATGAATCTGTACAACCTTATTATTCAAGATAAAGAAGAAGTGACGCTAAATGATGTTTTCCTTGAACCCCGAAATAAGGAGCAGTTTGTACAGCTTATTAAAGAAAATACTTATGCTAAAGAATTGCAGGAATATGGTCTTCCTGTGAACAATAAGGTGCTTCTTCAGGGAAGTTCGGGTTGTGGAAAAACTATGACTGCAAAGGCCATTGCCAATGCTTTGGGTAAAAATATCATCATTTTAAATTTAAGTAATATCGTTTCTTCAAGGATCGGAGAAACTTCTCAGAATATCAAAATGATCTTCGATAAAGCGGCGCGTGAAAGATCCGTTCTTTTTCTCGATGAGCTCGACCAGATCGGGAAAGCGAGAGGTAGCGACGACAAAGATGTAGGCGAAATGAGACGATTGGTAAACACGTTGATCCAGTTGATCGATTATTACCCTGAAAACGCGCTTTTACTGTGTGCTACCAACCACCCCGAAATCATTGATACAGCTTTAATCAGACGTTTTCAACTGAAAATAAATTATGAAATGCCTTCGAAAGAGTTTTTAGATACTTTTTATGATAATGTATTGTCGAAATTCCCGGAAGATTTAAGAAAGATCGATCGAAAATATGAGATTTCTTTTGCAGAGGCGAAGGATTATATTTTTACTGTTGTTAAGGGGAATTTAATTCAAAAACTGGAGGCGCAACATCAGACTCAATCATGATTTTTAATGTTTTAAAATTAGTAAAATACTATCTTCTATTTTAATTGTATAATTTTTTTCATACTCATATAATCCTAATTGAATTTACAATGGTACACAGGTAAATACAACAAAAATCCCTCTCATTACTGAAAGGGATCTTTTAAAACAATCTTATATGAATTAATGAAATTTTTCTAAATTTATTTCACAATAACTTTAAAATTACTGTTCAGATTTTCTCCTGATACATTCAAAATATAATTTCCGGGTGCTTTTTTGTCGGTCATATTTAATTTAAAAGTACCGTTTCCATCTGAATTCAATTTTTCCTTAACAACAATTTTTCCGGTCATATCAAGCAAAGTTGCCGTCAGATTAGATTTTTTATATTCAGGAAGTTTAATGAAAATTTGATCCTTCACAGGATTCGGATACACCGTTCCCACATTTTTGCTGATGCTGAATTCATCATTGCTCAGCACCGCCTGATTGTACAAGTTGGAAACTTCCGTTGAAGATAAAGCATAGTTGTACATTTTAAGCTCATCAATAGCACCTTTATACGGAGCTGGAGCATTTGCCGTTGACAAAAATTCAAGCTCACCTATGTTTCCTATGATTAAATCACTGGTTTCACCGATGCCTGTTACTGCAGTTTCGTCGCCTTCAGCACTTAAAGCACCGTTTGTATAAATTCTCATTTTATGCGCTGTAATGTCTCTCATAATCACAACGTGAACCCAATTTCCTGTGAAATAATTGGCTATTGGGGAAGTGATTTCTTTCTTCGTCACGTCATCATCGATTGCGTATCTTAATTGACCTCCTTTAATTTCAACATTAAAACGTTTACCTGTCGCACCTGTAGTAGTATTTTTAGTAAAAGATCCTTTACACAAAACGTACAGACTTGTCGCCGAAGACGATGGAATCATGCTTGTCGGAGCTTTCATCCAATAAGAAACCGTAAACGAATTATTATTAAAAAATATCTGATCCTGATGAGGAATACTTGCAATATAAGTATTTGGTGCAGTGGCTAAGTCAAGCGCGTTGTTTTCTTTTCCAGGAACTCTCACATTGGCATTATCGTAGGCCACATTTAATGTTCCATGATTAGCAAAAGATGTTACATCAGTAATCTGTTCACCCGATAGCGGAGCTTCTGCAAATGGCCAGTTTCCGACAAGACTTGGAGTAATCGCACGGAAACTCCAAACATCTCCCGTTACACTTCCAAGAGCATTAGAAGCATCTATTCTCCAATAATAATCTGTTCCTGTATTTAAATTATTAAGCTGATAAGATGGCGTCGCACTATAAGCAACATTTCCAAGATTGGTTAAATTTTGCGGATTTGTCCCGAAATAAACCGTGTAATTTGTTGTATTTGCGCTACCTGTCCATTTTAACAATAAATTTCCACTGCTCAATTCTACTGCATTATTTTCATTTGTCGGAGTCGGAGTTACCGGTTTTGTCGGAGCTGACGGAACTGGTGGTGTCGTTACCGATGTATTTGAAGTATAAACCGAAGATTCAGTTGCATTTATGGCTTTAACTCTGTAATAATATTGAGTATTTGGCGTTAAACCTGTCTCATTATAACTTGTCGTATTCGCAGGAAGCGTTGCCAAAACTGAGAAATTAGTTCCGTCAATTGATTTTTCTAAAATATAATTTGTTTCGTTTACTGCATTATCATTCCAATTAACAGTTAAAGAACTTGCAGCCGGATTTCCTGCTGTTGTTGCATTTGTGAAATTTAAATTCGTTGGCGGAATTATAAAATCTGGCGGAGCTGTATTTGGTAAACCATTAATGTAAACCTCAATATTCAGATATGGTGCATTCGTTGCACTTACTGCTAAAGCATCAAAAACATTAGGATTCAACCCATTTGCAGTTTCCCAAGCATCGGGCATTCCGTCATTATCCGAATCTAAAGGAGCCGGAGCACCGTAAACATGACCTGCACCACCATTTGAAAATCCAAATTGAGTTGTTAAATCTGTCTGAACATACACATAAGTCGCTGTCGTTCCCTTTGATTGCAAATCTGAAATCATTAATTGATCCACCTGATCTCTTCTTGGATACGATGCTCCCCCACTCGCAATAATTTTGTCGAAAGCTGACTGAGCTGTCACCGTCGTATTTTTCATCGGATAATCATACGCTGTCGATTGTATTGTAGCAGCATCTCCGACAGGATATCCCGTTAAATTCTGTGGAACTAAAGTTCCGTCGAGAGTTCCGTTTTTATTATTATCAAAATAATTTCCAGAGCCATACAAATTGAAATTAGCATTTCCTACACTAAAAGGTGTAGTAACCGCACTGTTTGTATTCGGACCTCCAATAAAATAATTGTTGATGATATTCGCGTAAGAAGCTCCTGCGGAATCTCCACCCATGATATAGGCTTCACCGGATTGCGTGTGCCCATAAGTGTTTCCGTAATTTCCCCAGTTGTAAACCACATTGTTGACAAACTCGTTGATTCCTTTTATCTTATTATTTCGGGTTTTATTACAAATGTATAAATTTCCGATTAAGCTGATTTTCCCTCCCGCAGGTGGCTGCATTAGACCTCCTGCAGAATGGTTGTGACGATGCATTCCCTGTCCGATAATAGAATTCTGAATCGTAATATTATCCGGACTTGTTCCGTTTCCATCCCAGTTTACAGAGAAAACCTCATCGGTTCCCCAGGTAAACGTCATGTGATCCAAAATGATATTGGCTCCATTCGCAATTCCCGATGCATCCTGATTTTGAGAAGTTCCGCCATAACGGAGACGAAGAAATCTCGCAATCGTGTTATTAGCTCCAGTAAAGGAAACTCTTGGTCCTAAAAATACGATACCTTCTCCGGGAGCAGTTTGTCCCGCGATTGTTGTATTCGCAGCTACAGCAACAACTGATTGTAAGTTGATAATTCCACCAACCTTAAAGATTACAAATCGCCCCGGCTGGCTCACCGCATCACGGAATGAACCGGGACCACTGTCATTTAAATTCGTAACCAGATAAATTTGAGGATTAGCAGCACCCCTCGCTCCTGTCGTGTATCTACCAAAACCGGTAGCTTCGGGAAAGGCTAACGTTTGAGCATTAAGATCAAGGGTAGAAAATGTTAACCCGCAAAACAGCAAAGCCGTAAGAGTTTGCTTAGTGAGTAATGGTTTTTTCATAAGATTAATTTTGTGTGAACTAATCTAAACACAAACGTAAACTGAAGCATCCTGCTGCATCCTGATTACGTACTAAAAATCAAATAATTACAATTCCAAATCATTGATTTTACACTAAGTTAAAATGAGATCAATACACTGAAAACCATAAAAATAAATTATTGAAAATTTGATAAATCTTTAAACATAAAATTGAAGTTTCCCCTTTTATAATCTTTGAGTTAAATATTAAAACAGGGTAAATCTTATCGTTTTTAATTATTTTTCTCCTCCAATTTGTCATTCCGTAGGAATCTAGGTGCTAATTTTTTCATATCACTTTTAAATATTATAGCTTAGATTCCTATGGAATGATAAAGTGGAGGAAGACTTTCTGAATGTATAGGTAGATTCTTTTATAATCTTGCGTGACAGTTTTTATATCAATAGAGATTTCTTTTGCATTAAATTATATTCTTCGAGAGTGTTGCGAGACTCTTTTTATATCAAATTATATTCTTTGAGAGTATTGCAAGACTCTGTTAGTATTTCGCTTGACAGTAAAAAAAGTCAAATTGTCATGTTTTAAAAGACTATTAGATTATAATTTTTTTTCAACATTAACTAATATTATATAAACTATAATAAAAATTACATTAAGGTTTCCCGTAAGGAATTTAAATATTTCATTATCATTTTTGTAAAAATATTTAAATTACAATTTATGGCATTATTAGATCATAATGGAGAAAGTGAATTTCCATTTAGTAAAGAAAAAGTATACAATGCTTTATGCGAGGCTATTCCAAATATTGATGGACTTAAAATTGACAATGCAGACAAATTATTAGGTAGAATTTTGGTAAAAGCAGGAGTGAGCTTATTTAGTTGGGGAGAAAATATTCCAATTCAACTTACAATGATTTCGGAGAATTTAACTAAAGTATCTGTAACCTCATCACCCAAAACAGGTATGATGTTTGGAGGTGCTTTTGATATGGGTAAAAACAGAAGAAATATTGAAAATATTTTACAGATGACATCTAATGTTTTATCGAATAAAAATTAAACACAAATTTTAATTAGTTTGAATCAAAACTTTAATTTATTAATTGATAATAATATAAATTATATGGCTCTGAAAAATTTAATTAATGATCAAACTATAATAATTGACGATCACAAACGTGGCTCTGGTGAAGTTAAAGATTTTGACAAAACCGAAAATGATGTCCATATAGATAAAGAAACAAATTTCCCAGTAGATGGCAAAAGGCAAAAATTGAAATTAAGAATTCCGATAAATTCCGATAATCCCATTAAAATTGAAAATAAGAAAAAAACAATCGAAGTACCTAATAAACTTAGAAAAGAAATCAAAAAAGCATTTGAAAATAAAGAGATTAGAGATAAATTTATACGAGATGTCTTAGAAATTCTTTCTAACTATAAGTCTGTTTTAAATTCAGAAGAGAAAGCTAAAATGGTTTTAAAAAGACTTTCAAAACATTTTGATTTAAAATGGAGTGATGAAACTATTAAGAAATATACAAATGATATTCTATTAGTTTATACTCAATTTTATGTAGATGATAGTGGTAGAAGATATTTTATAAAACTGGATAAAGACAAAATAACTATTGGAGAAAACAATGGATATGCAAAACAATTTAAAAATTACAATCCCTAAAATTATATATTTTATTCTCCGCTCGTGTTAGCTTCTAAGCTCGTTTGCATAAACCAATAAAAAGATTGCTTCGTCGCTTTGCTCCTCGCAATGACCTAAAAAAAATCCCTCTCATCACTGAAAGGGATTTATTATATAAAAAACTTTTAATTACATATAAGCTTCAATCGGCTCACAAGTACAAACCAAGTTTCTGTCTCCGTAAGCTTCATCAACTCTTGAAACAGAAGCAAAAAATTTGTGATCTCTTACCCACTCCAATGGATAAGCTGCTTTTTCTCTGCTGTATGGTTTATCCCAAGAATCAGAGATTACCACTTGTTCTGTGTGAGGAGCATTTTTCAATACGTTGTTTGTAGCATCTGCTTCACCGTTTGCAATCTCATCAATTTCTTGTTTAATTGAAATTAGAGCTTCTGCAAAACGATCAATTTCTGCTTTGCTTTCAGACTCGGTTGGTTCGATCATCAATGTACCTGCAACCGGGAAAGAAACTGTTGGAGCGTGGAATCCGTAATCCATCAATCTCTTCGCAACATCAGCAACCTCAATTCCTAAAGACTTGAACTGTCTGAAGTCTACGATACATTCGTGAGCCACTTTTCCGTTTTCATTTGAATATAAAATTGGGAAATGCTCAGCTAAAATTTCTTTTAAATAATTAGCATTTAAGATCGCGTGCTCAGTTGCTTTTTTCAGCCCTGAGTTTCCTAACATTTTGATATAGGCGTAAGAAATATTCAAGATCAAACCAGAACCGTAAGGTGCAGCAGAAATACCGTCGATAGCTTCTTTAGCTCCGATTCTGATGTTTGCGTTTGAAGGTAAGAAAGGAACTAAATGTTTAGCCACACAAATTGGACCAACTCCAGGACCTCCTCCTCCGTGAGGAATCGCGAAAGTTTTGTGAAGATTCAGGTGACAAACGTCTGCTCCGATGTTTCCAGGACTTGTATATCCTACCTGAGCATTCATGTTGGCACCGTCCATATATACTTGTCCGCCGTGTTGGTGGATCAATGCTGTAATTTCTTTAATGTTGGCATCGAAGAATCCGTAAGTTGACGGATATGTGATCATTACCGCAGATAAATTTTCAGAATGCTGTTCAGCTTTAGCCTTTAAATCATCGAAATCAATTTCTCCGTTTTCAAGGTTTTTAACAACAACAATCTTCATTCCCGCCATCGCTGCAGAAGCTGGGTTTGTTCCGTGTGCAGACTGAGGAATCAATACAACATTTCTGTGACCTTCACCTCTTGAAATGTGATATTCTCTGATCACCATTAATCCTGCATATTCTCCCTGAGCTCCAGAGTTTGGTTGAAGAGAAGTTCCTGCGAAACCTGTGATTTCTGCTAAATCTTTCTCCAATTCACGGATCATTTCCTGATACCCTTCAGCCTGATTGATTGGAACAAATGGATGAATTGCTCCCCAATTTTCCCAAGAAAGCGGTAACATTTGAGTTGCAGCATTCAATTTCATCGTACAAGAACCTAAAGAAATCATTGAATGAGTCAACGATAAATCTTTTCTTTCCAAACGCTTGATGTAACGCATCAACTCTGTTTCCGTATGGTATTTGTTGAATACTTCTTCCGTAAGAATTTCGTCTTTTCTTAAATTCTCTTCCGGAATGCTGTATCCTTCTTTAATTTCTAATTTGAAAGTCTGCTTGTCTTTAAACTGAGCAAAAGAAGCCATTAAATAGTTTAATTTATCTAATGTTGTACTTTCGTTGATTGCTACACTTACGATACCTTCTGTGAAATAGTTTAAGTTTAATCTGTGATCCAGCATTAATCTCATCAACCTTCCTTTTTCATCCTCATTCATTATGATTTTTACTGTATCGAAGATTGGTTCTTCAACAGTTTGATATCCTAAAGCCTGAAGACCACCTTTCAAAGCATTAGCTTTAAAGTGGATTTGATCTGCGATGTAATTTAATCCTTTAGGACCATGATAAACAGCATACATTCCTGCCATTACCGCCAAAAGAACCTGAGCTGTACAGATATTTGAAGTCGCTTTTTCTCTTTTGATGTGCTGTTCTCTAGTCTGTAAAGCCATTCTCAAAGCACGTTTTCCGTATGCATCCTGAGAAACTCCAATGATTCTTCCCGGAATATCTCTCTTATAATCTTCCTTACAAGAGAAAAAAGCTGCGTGAGGACCACCATACCCCAATGGAATACCAAATCTCTGAGTTGTTCCAACCGCACAGTCAGCGCCCATTGAAGCAGGAGATTTAAGTTTAACCAAAGCCATCGGATCACAAGCTACAGCAACCTGAAGATCTAATTTTTTATATTCAACAATATCTTCTGTGTAGTCTAGAACAATTCCGTTTTTACCAGGATACTGCAATAAAACTCCATAGTAAGAAGCATCAAACTCGTGCGTTTTATGATCTCCTTCTACGATTTCGATTTCCAAACCTTCAGCTTTTGTTTTTAAAACTGAAACTGTTTGAGGCATAACCAAGTCAGAAATGAAGAATTTATTCGCTCCCGATTTTTTCTGATCTTTCGTTCTGTTGTTGAAGAACATGTGCATTGCTTCTGCAGCAGCCGTAGATTCATCCAACAAAGAAGCGTTTGCCAATGCAAAACCAGTAAGATCACACACAACAGTCTGGAAATTTAAAAGAGCTTCCAATCTTCCCTGCGCGATTTCCGCTTGGTAAGGTGTGTAAGCTGTATACCAACTCGGGTTTTCAAAAATATTTCTCTGAATAGCCGATGGTAACAAAGTATTGTGATATCCGAAACCGATGTAACTTGTATAATCAGTATTTTTCGATGCCAATTCCTTAGAATGGTTTAGCATTTCGTATTCTGAAAGCGGTTCTGAGATTTCAAGATCTTTCTCCAGACGGATAGAAGAAGGGATGGTTTGAGAGATTAGCTCTTCGATACTTGAAACGCCAACTTTTTCCAACATCGCCTGTTTATCGGCTTCATTCAAGGAAATGTGACGGCTCACAAACTGTTCTGTATTCATTTTTATTTATTAGATTTTGTTTGTAAAAAAGATTGGTAAAATTACAATAATTTACAAGATTATGCAACATCCGAAAATTGCAGAAAACGCAAAGAATGAGATATATCAGTTTTAAAATTAATGAGTTTTAAATATTTTCTTGCCTAAAATTCAATTTCATTTTTCTTAACATATTTGTACATTTTATTATAAATACTCAACCAATCAAAGGATATTTTTCTTGATTAACTAATAACGATTTAATTAAAATTCTATTTCATTTAAATTATAATGAAAATCCTACACAAATCCCGTTTAAAAATTAATCCGTAGCTTCACCTTATCATTAAATCATTGAAATTCAATTTAATGTAAATTTTTAAACTAAAATTTAAGTTTAAAATTAAAATTTTATTAAAAGCATTGATTTAAATTGATGAAACGTTTATCCAGAAACTTAAAACCAAAAATATTTTTCAGACACAGCTAAACAATAATATAAAATAATTTTAAACACACAAATACGATGAAAAAACAAAACAAAAGGCTTTCTGCCTTGTTGATAATCGGACTATTCTTCCCTATCAACGCTTTCACTCAAATTACTCTTACCAAAAGTAAAGCAGAAGATCAGAACGAATGGGAACTTTATTTAAAAGGATTTGTGCAGACAGATTTCACGACAGATTTTCAGGATATGAAGTCTATCGAAGGATTTGCCGCACAGTCTATCACGATTCCTCAAAGAAACATTGCGAGCAGTAATTTCAGTGTAAAACAGTCGCAGATAGGATTGGGAATCAAGCAGCGAAATCCCAAAGGAGATGATAATTTTTCTGCCTATGTAGAAATAGATCTGTATGGTCCCAATGGAAATACGGCTCCGAGATTCCGGCAAGGTTATATAAAATGGAAAAACTGGCTGGCCGGACAAACCTACAGTAACTTTACAGATCCTGAAATTTTTCCTAATATTTTCGATTTTATCGGTCCGGACGGATTGTTATTCAACCGAAGAATGCAGGTTCGATATTCTAAGAAGATTTCTCCGAACAAAAACCTGTCTTTTTCACTGGAAGATCCCAACACCCCCAGTATTTCTCTTCCCATCGATTCTCTAAACTGGAAAAAAAGAGCCGTAATCCCAACTTTTACAGCCATGTACCGCTACGGAAATGAAAAAGATTATATAAAAATAGGGGCGCTCATCTCACCGATCAGTTATGATATGAAATATACTCCTCAGGAAGAATACCAAACCAAGACTATGCTAGGTTGGGGCGCAATAATTTCGGGAAGACGATATGTGAATGACAGAAACAGCTTTAGATTTCAGACTTCATACGGGAAAGGCTATGCCACCAACAACAGTGATCTGAATGGAGAAAAATATGATGCTGTACCGAATCCTGCCAATAGAAATTTACTTGAAACTTTACCTCTTTTCAATATGGTCGGAATGTATGAACACTGGTGGAATCCTCAATGGTCAACCGTTGCTTTTATAAGCTATTCTAAAGTGGGACAGAAAGATTTTATCCAGAAAGATATGGCTAAAAATTTTCAAAATATTGGATTAAATTTGATTTTTCAGCCATTTAAAAAACTCAGAATGGGTGTCGAAGGAAATTATGGAAAAGTCCGGAATTTTAATGATCAGACTGCTCATGCATGGCGACTTCAGGCATCAACAGCACTAAATTTTTAGTGCTGTTTCTATTCAATTAAACAGCTTAAAATGTTAAAAATCAGCTTTTAAATAATTTATGAAATTTTACTATCTATATTTATTCTAAATTAATATATTTGCATCATGAATATGATTATCCCTTTCAAAGTTCCGGCTCTGACACCCGCTTTTTCTGTAAATACTGAAGAAATGTACTGTGGCGATAAGAAATCTTGCTGCAAGAAATTCAAGAAAGGAAAAAGATGCAAAAAATGTCCGGGAAGAAAGAAAATGGCTTAATTGCCAAAACTTTTTATTAAAAAATAAATCGCCAAAATCAACAGCAAAACGCCTGCGATAATTCTCGCAATTTTTGGCTGAGCATGCGGATTTGCAACTGTTCTCGGTTGCGACTTGAATAATTCTTCCGCTTTATCTTTGAATTTCTCCGTATTGTTTTCGAAAACTTCGGTAATAGTGATTCCCTGAACAGCCGTTTTGTGCAGCAGCGAGTTCGTCGCATGGAGCAGAATCTGGAATTTCCCGTCTTTGAATTCTGTTATTTTAAAGATCCTTTCTCCATAAGGTTTTTCCAGTCCGAAAGGTAAAACTTTCACAACATCAGCATTCTGCGTCTGCCAGTTGATGATGATCTCCTCTCCTTTTTTTGCATGAATTTTATTCGCTGTAAAAGTCTTTATCGAAGGTGGAACATTGTATCTAAAACTTTTCTGATGACTTTCTAAATTCTGATCATAAGAATATCTCCTGCTTTTATCGCTCAGCGTTTCGTAAGCTTCCTGAATTTCCCGGAAACGGTCTGCAAAGAAGTCATCGTTTTCATTTTTATCAGGGTGATATTTTAAAGATAATTTTCTATAAGCTTTTTTGATGTCTTCTTCTGAAGCATCGTGAGAAATCCCGAGAAAATAGTAGTAATCTTTCATACAAGTAGCTACAAAAATAGGGAATTTGTCGTTGTGAGCAAAAATAAAATAAGCCACGAATGCACGAAGTATTATTTTAATATTTTCAATCAGTAATTCTAAA
The DNA here is from genome assembly GCF_047651245.1 of Chryseobacterium sp. MMS23-Vi53. NCBI lineage: Bacteria > Pseudomonadati > Bacteroidota > Flavobacteriia > Flavobacteriales > Weeksellaceae > Chryseobacterium > Chryseobacterium sp. MMS23-Vi53. Next base: position 845,531 of record NZ_CP180265.1, read on the forward strand.
TGATTTTATCTGTTAAAATTCGTGCATTTGCGGCAAAAAAAAATCGGCGCGGAAGGCAAAGCCTTCCGCGCCGATTTAAACAATTTCAATTGAGTTACTTTTTATTATGCTTCTGCAATATTTTCTTTTTTACCAAAACCTCTGTGGTGGCATCTTGAAGCAAATTCTTTCTTGAATTTTCCTTTTAGTTCCTCATATTGCTCTTCGTTCATTTCTCTAATCTTATCTGCCAATCCGAAAGGAGATCTTTCTTTGATTCCGTATTCATCAAAAATACCTTTTACAAATCTTTTTCTTTGTGCTGCCTTTTTTACTATTGCGGCTACACCTACTATTGCTAAAGCACCCAAAGCGCCTTTTAATACTGAATTTTTCATTTTTTCAAAATTTTAAATTTTACTACTTTGTTTTTTTTTATAGACGAATGAACTATAATTTTACTTTACTACTTCTAAAATTTAATTATTCGTTTGTTCTGTTGTTGTGACGGCTGAAAAAGCCTCCTGAACATTTGTCTTTCCAGACTTCTTTAAATCTTTCTCTTTCTTCGGGAGTAAGGTTCATCATTCTTTCTCTCATCATCTTCTTTTCTTTAAAATCTCTCATGCCTTTTCCGAAATGGAAACCTCCGAAAAGAATTTTACATAAGATCAGGATTCCCATTGCCTGCCAATATGTTATCGATTTCACACCTAAAATTTCGGGAAGGAGACAATTCCAAAGTGACATGACAATCCATGTAACTCCTAAGAAAATCAATGGCGGACACAGAATTAAAAAAATCCACCCTTTTTTATGTTTATGATTCATATCTTTCTTTTTTACTAACTAATTAAATCTTCGTATAATTTTCTCAATCTGTTTCTCAAATGCTTTACGGCATAGTTTTTCCGACTGATAATTGTTTTAATGTTTTCGCCCTGTTCATCGGCAATTTCCTGGAGTGTTTTGTCGTTGAGCTCGTTTTCTACGTAAACTAATCGCTGCTTTTCGGGTAATTCATCCAATGCTTCAAACAGTTTTTTCCAAATTTCATCCTGAAACATTTTCACTTCCGGCCCTGCGCTTTCATCCATCAACAAAATATCTTTGATGGAAAAGTCTCCGTCTTCATCTTCGTATACGAAATCTTCTAAATTTTCGGTTTTCTTTTTGCGGTATTTATCTGTGATTTTATTAGCCGTGACTCTGTATAACCAGCCGCCAACATTCACAATCTCAGATAAATTGGTAAGACTACTGAACTGATACCACACCTCCTGCAGAATATCTTCCGCATCCTCCGTATTTTTCACTTTCGGGCGAATGTACGACATCAGTTTTCCTCCGTACTTTGAAACGGTTTGCGAGATGATATTTTCCTTCTCCTTCTGTGGCATTGTTATTTTTTCGACAACCTCCATATTGCTATGACGATTGAAAATTTTGTTTTACTTTAATAAATTTAAAATATTTTTTGGGAATTTCATATTTTCTTTTATTTATCGGATTTTTAAAACACTAAAAGACACAAATATTTTTCATGGATATCACAATCCAAAAATAAATTAAAAGTAATAATTTGTGTTATTAGTGCAAAAATTAGTGCCGTTTGTGTTTAAACAAAAAAACGGAAAGCCTACTTCCCGTTATATTTTAAATAATAAATTAAATTCAGTTTAAATAAATTCCAAAATACCAAGTCCAAGCAATCAAAATAATCTGCATAGGAATTCTTTCTTTGTATAAATAACTCATTCCCGGACCGGAATAATCTGCCTTAAAAAGATTAACTTTTTTTCTTGATGAATTAATATTTGCCAGAAAAACAAAAATCAAGAAAATTATCAATAAAACCGCTGTTGTTTCTCGAATCGAAGGAATCATCAATCCGATTCCTGCAGCAATTTCAATAATTCCTGTAAAATATACCCAAAACATTTTTGCGGAGATAAAATCCGGAATCATCATCGCCATTCCCTTCTGAAATTTGAAATGTGCAAATCCTGTAAATATGATGAAAACCGTCATTCCTAAATTCCCTGAAAATAAAAAATTCCAGCTTCCCTGGAAGATTTTTGTTCCCAACAAAGCCAAAATAAATGTTGTAAAAAGGATGGTTAATAATTTCATGCTTTTGTTTTATTTAAACACAAATAGCAATAATTTTTACGCTAATAACAAAAATTATTACTTTTAATTTATTTTTTAGATTGTGAAATTTGTGAAAATATTTGTGTTCATTAGTGTTTAGTATTATTTTTCAGCAAGTTCTTTTACAATTTCCAGACCTTTTGTAAAACCGGAATTCATATGATCCTGCCATTCTTTTTCTACCTGAACTTCGGCATGAAGCTTGGTTTTCCCGTCAAAATCAATTAAAATATATTTTTCAAAACAGCCGCTCCACTGCTTTACTTCCATGCTTTCCGTATCTTCATTTCCCTCTTTATCCACCATTCCCAAATGTTTAAAAATGATTTGATTGGGTTCTTCGATACTGTCAATTGTTGAAACCATTCCTTCACCATCTGCATTCGTAAAATATGTTTTACCATTGACTTTCCAATCTGTTTTCATAAAAGATTCAGAAGCTGGATTGAAGAATTTTGTCCATTCTTTGTACGTTTCAGATCCCCAGAGAATGTTCCAGACTTTCTGTTTCGGAGCATCGATTATTTTTTCGTAAGATAAAGTTTCCATATTTTTTTGTTTTTTACTCTTAAATGCAAATTGCACTAATATTTTGCATAAATAATATTTATATAAGTTACTTAATAGTGAAATTAGTGAAAAATATTAGTGCAATTTGTGTTTAAGATAATTAAAGTTGATTTTCTGAAAGATTCTTTATAATCCCCAAAGCAATAGGAAATTTTTCTTCAAAAAAACTTTTAAATTCCGAAGGAGTCTGAATTTCACTTTTTAATAAAGTCCCATCTTCATTTTCTTCCAATAGCCAGGTTTCTGTAGCTTCACCCCAGTCTTGAGGCGTTTCAATTCCGTCATAAATTTCACCAAGATGTAAAAATTTCATTTCTTCATGAGGAATATTCTTTTCAACGTGACTGTACATTCCGTTATTTTTGGAGTCAAAAAATTTCACGGTTGTTCCTTCTTCCAAAGTTCCGAGATAAAAAGAACCTTCGGCAAATGCTGTTGTCCACTGTCTGTAAGAAATGTCGTTCCAAAGCACATCCCATACTTTTGCAGGCTCTGCATTAATTTCAATTTCAAATTTTAAAATTTCCATATTTATGATGTAAACTAGTGTGATTTTTAGTTAAGCTAACCTCCGACAAAATCCCCTCCATTGATATGAATGATTTCACCCGTAATAAAACTTGAGTCCTCCGAAGCCAGAAAAACATAAGCAGGAGCAACTTCCGAAGGCTGTCCAGCTCTTTTCAAAGGATTGTCTTTTCCAAAAGTTGACAAATCATCGAAAGTTTCTTTCACAAGCGGAGTCCAAATCGGGCCGGGAGCAACGCCATTCACAAGAATTTTTTTCTCTGCTAAATTGGTTGCCAAAGAGCGGACAAAAGTTGTAATTGCCCCTTTCGTAGCCGAATAATCAATTAAATGGTCGCTGCCACGATATGCCGTAACCGACGTTGTACAAATAATTCTTGATCCTTTTTGCAATAATGTCAGAAAATCTCTTGTTAATGCAATCATCGAAATAATATTGGTATTAAAAGTTTCCTGAATCTGATCATCAGAAATCTTTTCAATATCATTTTTAGGAAATTGGATTCCGGCATTATTTACCAAAATATCCAGTGTTTTCCAATCTTTTTTAATCTTGTCTAAACATTTGGTTCTAAAGGTTTTTTTGGAAACATCACCTTTCATCAAAATACATTTCCGTCCTTCTTTTTCTACCAGTTTTTGAGTTTCTTTTGCATCTTTATCACTTTCTTTATAAATGATTGCAACATCCGCTCCTTCTCTTGCAAAATGAACAGCAACCGCTTGCCCTATTCCACTGTCTCCGCCTGAAATAACAGCTTTTTTATTAAGAAGTTTTTTGCTTCCTAAATAATCTTTTCTAATAATTTCTGGAAAAAGCCCATCTTTAGGCACTTTTGATTTTGATCTTGACTTGTTCTGTGTCTTCATAAGCAAATCTTTTTATGAATAAACATCAAACAACAAGCCGAAAAAGGGAAAGATTGAAAGTTAGATGATTGAAGCTGGAAGTTTTAATCCGTAAAACAAATTAGCAGATTCCAAACATTCAGCTTCAATCTTCCAGCTAAATATCAAGAATTATAAGCATCTTCCAAATCCTGAATAATAATTTTCTGCATTCTCATCATTGCCTGAACCACTTTTCCTGCTTTTTCCTGATCCGGATCGCTCATTAATTGAATCAATCTTTTTGGAACAATTTGCCAACTGAAACCAAATTTATCCTTCAGCCAACCACACATACTTTCTCTCCCTCCATCGCTTGTTAAAGCATTCCAATATTTATCGGTTTGCTCCTGATTATCAGTCATAATAACCATTGAAATTCCTTCATTAAAATCGAATTGATGATCGTAAGAATTATCCATACAGAAAAAATCATATCCATCAAGTTCAAAATGTGCATGTTGAATATTTTCAGGCGGTTCAGTAATTGGATGACCTTCGCTTCCATCGCCATATTTTAAAATATTTCCAATCTTAGAATTTGGGAAAGTGTTGGTATACAATTCCATTGCTTCTTTTGCTTTTCCATTATTTTCATGAATAAACATCAAAGTCGGAATAATTTTCTGGTCACTTTGTTTTTCACCTAAAAATATTTGCCAACTGACATTATATTTATCTTTAATCCAACCGTATTTTTTACTCCAGGAATAAGAATCTAAAGGCATTAAAGCCATTCCTCCTTCCGACAACTGATCCCAATATCTTTGAACCTCATCTTCCGTTTCACAAATGACCATAAATGAAACTGAAGCATTTTTTTTGAATTGCGGACCTCCGTTTAATAACATTAACTTTTGTCCGAAAAGATCAATATTCATCACAACAGGGGTATCTGCTGTAATTTTTCCAGCGAATACCTCACAGTAAAATTCTGCTGATTCTTTAGCATCCCCATCATACCAAAGGCAAGGGAAAATATCGTTATTCATAATTTTAAATTTAGATCGTCATTGCAAACATAATGAAGCAATCTTTAGTTTTAAATAGATTCTTCCTGCGTCAGAATGACAAATTGTACGTTTCAAATATTAATTATTTTTAAAAGAAACATGATTCTCACTCATATAAACCTTCAGTTTTTGCATTGCATTTTTTCCGAAACCATGCAACTGCATAATTTCTTTTTCGGAATAATCTGAAAGTTTTTCCAAAGAATCTATTTTCTCTCTATTCAAAGCTCTTCTCGCAGGTGTTGCAATAATTCCTCTCAGAAAATCTCCTTCCACAACATGACTAACAATGCAAACAGAGCTCAAACACTTCGCCATTATTATTAAGTTTATCATGATGATTAAAAGTTTTTAATGATTTTCTACATACTTATGAAAATTATTCAGGATTGCGTACCAACCGTCTCTCTGCATTTCTACAGAGTTTTGTTTTTCAGGATCGAAAGTTATCTTAACATTCGTTGTATTTTCATCAATTTTATTAAAAACAACGTCAACATTTCTCCCATCCTCCATATGGTATTTTATTCTCTCATTGGGAATAACTTCATCATAAATTCCTACAAAGTCAAATCCAAAACTTCCATCCTTTGCTTCCATTCTGTTATTGAATTTTCCTCCAACTTTTAAATCGTTTTCAGAGCGAGGACATTGCCAGGATTCATGGGCGAAATTCCATTTTGTAATGTGTTTTGGGGTATTGTAATAATCCCAAATCTTCTGAACAGAGGCTAAAATCGTAATGTCAATTTTAATAGGTTCCATAATTGTATTTTTTTAAGTGGTATGAAAAGGGCAACGAAAAATATTCAGTTACCCTTTTTATAATTTAGTTTAAAGATAAGATTATTTTGTGTATTCTTCATTATAGTTCACCATCCAATGAACTCCATATTTATCTTGGAAGCTTCCGAAATAATCGCCCCAAAACTGATCTTCAATCGGCATTTCTACATTTCCTCCTTCAGAAAGCCCTTTAAAAAGCCTGTCAGCTTCTTCTTTTGAGTCCGGAAAAATGGAAACATAATTGTTATTTCCAACATTCAGATTTTGTCCGAAGCTTGGAACAATGTCCGATGCCATCAACAAATCTCCACCAATTGGAAGCGCGATATGCATTACTCTGTTTTTTTCTTCGTCGGATAAGTTTTCAGTTCCTGGAGCATTTCCCATTTTATGAATTTCACCTAAGAATTCTCCTCCAAAAACGGATTTGTAAAAATTGAAAGCTTCTTCTGCTTTCCCATCAAAATTTAAGTACGGATTTAATTTAGCCATGATATTTATTTTTAAAAGTTTTGTCATTGCGAGGAGCTTGCGACGTGGCAATCTGATAGTATTTTTTAAACGCAAAGTGCGCAAAGATTTTTGAAATGTTTGAGAATATTTTTCGTTCGCAAGGCGTTTCACTCAGCAAATGTTGAATGTTGTTTTGATATGCTTATTTTTTCGTTCTGAAAAAAGCAAAACGGATTGAAAAATTTTCTTTAGTAGTTAATTTTAAGTTTATTTATATAAAAATTTTTCAACCTCACTTACTGTAAAATCAATCAATTTTTCATCAAGATTTCCTCCAAAATCGGCCATCATGTAAGAGCCGTGAGTCGCAGGAAGAATCATTAATTGGGAGTGCTTTACGAGGCGCCACATTTCAATGACATGTTCCGGTTTCATTACATCTTTATCGCCCGAAATAAATAAAATTGGAGCTTTAATACCCTTCAAGATGTCTTCACTCCAGTCTTCAAAAGTCTGCATTCTTTTGCTGTCTTTATCGAACATATTTTCCAATGCGGAAAAGTCTGGATTTAAGTTTAAAAAATTAATTTTCAAAGGTTCAGGCATTGAGTCTAATGTAGCATCCATCATATTTTCGAAGAAACCGTCCATCATTCCGTTTCTCTTATAAAATGCAGATGCAACGACCAATTTTTCAACGATTTCCGGATAAAGATGAGCGATTTGCATCACCGTATTTCCGCCGTTGCTAAAACCCCAAAATGATGCTTTTTCAATATTAATTTCTTTCAAAAGAGCGGCAACATCATGAGCGTCCTGTTCGAAAGTTTCAGGAATATCGCGGTGTCCGGACATTCCGTGGTTCTACAAATCGATTCCGATTAATTGAAATTTGTTTTCCATTCTTGAAATTACTTCTTTATAATCGAACAAAATCGATCCGCCACCGCCATGAATTAATACCAAAGGTTTTCCGAAACCATAGATTTCGTAATACATCTTGATTCCATTGACTTGCTTATGCCCTTTTTCAACAGGATTCATTTTTAATATTTTAAATCTTTATCAAAATCATATTTCATTCCTTCGTAATTCAGAATTCTGCGCATCAAACCGATTTGTCCGGAAAGATAATCTTCACGACCAATGCACATACCAACGAAATTCAGGACAGTTTCCGGAAAGAAATCGATGTTCATACCCATAGGAAATGCTTTGTCTAATTCTTCATCTGTTGCTTCCAATAATTTTTGGTAAACCAATGGCGAAATTTTATGAAAACTGTCTTTCAGCTGCTGTAAAGTCGGATACGTCAGGTTTTCGTCCAATGCTTTTCCCTGAAAGAAAAAATCTTTGAATTCAAATTCTTCCTGAAGTCCGAGAATAAATCCTAAAGCGTAACGCATATCGAGGAAATTTCCGACCATCCAAATGATGTGGTTTGTCCTTCCTTCGATCCTTTTTAAAGCATCTTCTTCCGAAATTCCATCTAGAACCATTAAAAAATTTTGGCTATGACCCCGAAATGCAGGAATGATGATGTCTAATTTTTTTGATTTTGGTGTATCCATTTGATTGTTTTTTTGTTTTGCCACGAATTCACAAATTTTCACTTCATTTATACTGCTTATTTTTTCTCTCGCTGATTTTGCAGATGATGATGTTTTATTTTTTTATGTTTATTTGTGAAAAATATTCGTGGAATTTGTATTTAAACTTATTTTATTGCACCGGGTTTCCCCAAAATCCTTCGAAGATAGCTTAATTGTCCACTATGATAGATTTCATGAAAACAAAGCGTGGAAATATCTTTAATAGTTTCAGGATTAAAATTTTCTATCGTATTAAGTTTAGCTTCTAATTTTTCCTGAGATTGTTTTAAATATGATTTTAATTCTTCAAAAGAAATAAATTCATCTTTCCTTTCCAAAGGAATTTCGCCACGGTTGTAGCAGGAAAACTTTTCACTATCCCAAACTGAATCTTCTCCTAAAATATTCAGCAAAGGATTTCTTATATAAATTAAATGTCCTAAAATCCAGTTCATGCAATTGACTTCCCCATCTGGAAAAATCATTGCTTCTTCGTTGGTAATACTGTCAAAATTCATTGACATAACTTTGAAATTGCTGGAAAGTTGGATTTTGATAATTTCAATATCGGTTTTCATATTTTTTGATTATGGTTTAGTATCTCACAGATTTTGAAAGATAATTTTGAAATACTTTATAATTTACTCTCGCAGATTTTGACGATTGCGCAGATTCTTCCCTTTCATCTGAGAAAATATTTGTGAAATTTGTGAGAAACATTTGTAATATTAGCGTTTAAACTATTCTGTCGGAATTTGAGAAGGATCGGCAAAAATGACATTCCAGCCATGTCCGTTGATGTCCCAGAAAGAGTTTTGATACATCCAGCCATGATCCTGCGCTTCTTCATGTTGATAAGCTCCATTTGCAACAGCTGCATTCACAACTTGGTCTACTTCTTCACGACTGTCTAACCCAATCGCTACCAAAACCTGCGTTGTATCGCCTTTTGGAGTTGGTCTTTCAGAAAAGGTCTGGAAAAATTCTTCTTCTAAAAACATTACTTGAATATTATCGCTCATCACAATACAAACAGCTTTTTCATCTGAAATTTGATCATTGATTGAGAACCCAATATTACTCCAGAATTCTTTAGTTTTTTGAATATCTTTTACAGGAAGGTTTACATAAATTTGATTGATTTTCATTTTGTAATTTTTAAAGTTTTTGTTTTAATTTTAGAAATATTATTCAGTTGGAAGCTTAGACATATCTGCAAACATAACTTCCCATTGATGTCCGTTTAAATCGGCAAAAGCTCTTTGATACATCCAACCGTGATCTTGTGGCTCGCTATAAGTTGAGCCTCCATTTTCCACAGCAACTTCCACCATCTTATCAACTTCTTCGCGGCTGTTTGCACCAATGCAAATAAGCGTCTGAGTCGTTTCTCCATTTGCAATTGGTCTGTTTGTAAAGGTTTGAAAAAACTCTTCCTTTAAAAACATCGTGTAAATATGATCGGTTTTCATTACTACACAAATAGCCTTTTCATCGGAAAATTGTTCGTTGACAGAAAAGCCCAACTTCGTCCAAAACTCTCTTGTTTTCTGAACATCTTTTATCGGAAGATTAACATAAATCTGATTGATTTCCATTTTGTAATTTTTAGCGTTTAACTTTAAACCAAAATTACCAAGTTACCCGGAAAATCAACTTGCCATAAGACAAGATTTAGATTTTCTTCGGATGAGAAACCAATTCTTTACGAATTCTGCTTAAAGAAGTATCTGTAACTCCCAGATATGAAGCGATTTGCTTTAAAGGAGCAAATTGTATGACGTGAGGTTTTTGTTCTAAAAGATTAAGGTAACGTTTTGTAGCGGAAAGCGTAAACATTTCGACAGACCGCTGTTTGTAAACAAAAAGTTGCTGCGACATCCAGGCTCTTCCCCATTCTCGAAGGTTTGGAATTTTATGAAATAATTCCTGAAAAGTTTCAAAATCAAATCTCCAACATTCGCAATCGGAGATACAAACTATGTTTTCCTGAGTCGGAATTCTTTGAAATAATGAAGAAACTTCGATAATAATCTCGTTTTCCACGAAAAAGTGCGTCGTAACTTCATTTCCATTAAAATCATTGACAAAAGAACGAGCAAGACCTTTCTCCAAAATATAATACGCATTCGCAGTTTTTCCTTCTTCAAGAATAAAATCTCCTTTCTGGAAAATTACTTTTTCGTGAGCCTGAAATATCTCTTCAAGCTCTTCGTCTAGGAAAAATGGGAAATCGTAGCAGATTTCTAAGGATTTGTTGCTCATCAAGTCAATGTTTTTTTAGATTTTTAAAAATAGAATTTTTATTGGACTTGATGAAGGAATTATTAAACAAAATGATGATTTGTGATAATCGATTTTTGTGTAATCCTTTACATATTAGCTTTAAAGGCTGTTTGAATTAATTCTATATTATTAAACGTTTTAATTTTAACCTCAAAAATATATTATTTCTGTCATTCTGAAAAAGGAAGAATCTAAGCCATATCTTTAGAGATTCTTCACTCCATTTCATTTCTTTCAGAATGACAAAGACAGTTAAATCGTTATGTTTATTAAATTTAAAACAAAGAAAGCTGAATTGGTTTTGGATTCGAAGGTTTTTGGGCATCTCCAAATACCGTTTTTCCGCCAAATCTCCATGAATTTTGTCTTTCTTCTTCAATGACTTCCTGAATATCGAAATTTGGAATAAAATCTTTTTCTGTTGATTCAATAATTTGATGAAGCTTATTCAACGTTTTCAATTTATCTGAATTTCCCAATTTTGATTTTTCAATTCCGGATTTTAAAATTTGAAGACTTTCATCATAAACTTTGGTAGGAACCGGAAACGGATGACCGTCTTTTCCGCCATGAGCAAAGGAAAATCTTGCAGGATCTTTGAATCTTGAAGGCGCACCGTGAATGACTTCACTTACCAGAGCCAAAGATTGCATTGTTCGTGGGCCAACACCTTCCAGCATCAATAAATCCTCGAAATTTTGAGGTTGCTGTTCGCGGGTTACGTATAAAAGCGCTCCAAGACGTTTTAAATCTACATCAGAAGCCTGAACATCGTGATGATTCGGAAGAATTAATCTCGCAAAATCGCTCATAATTTCTGTCGAATCGGTGTGAGAAATATCTAAAATTCCTTTTCGGTTTTCTGATGCTTCGGAATCTGTTAAGTTTAAAATTTGACCTCTCGAAATCCCGTTAATTCCCGTGTGAGGCTCTTCAACAAAGGATTTTATATTTTCGGAATGCCAATGATAGCGTCTTGCCGTACCATCGGATTCGTGCATTCCCTGTTGAACGACGCTCCAATTTCCGTTATCAGACAAGATAAAATTGTGCAAGTATAATTGATAACCATCCTGAATTGCTGTGTTATCAACTTTTGCGGAAAGTTTGCTGGCTTTAACCAAATCATTTCCATTTAAACCTGTTTTATCTGCAATTTGAATTAATTCGGAGGGAGTATCTCTTGAAAATTTGCCTTTTCCACCACAAATATACAAACCAAGAGATTGAGAATTGGGATTAATAGAACGTTTCAAAGCGCCCATCACAGAAGTTGTGATTCCCGAAGAATGCCAATCCATTCCCATCACTGCACCAAAACTTTGGAACCAAAATGGATCTGCCAATCGCCGGAGAACTTCGTCTTTCCCGTAATCCATTAGGATAACCTCAACGATTGAAAGTCCTAGAATCGACATGCGTTCATACAGCCAAGGTGGTACTTTGCCATAGTGAAGGGGTAAATCTGCGGTTCCGGAGCGTTTCATTTTGTAAAGGTAGGACTTTTGATATTGATTGTTTGATGATTGGAATCAAGTTTAAACACAAATAGCACTAATTTTTACACTAATTTCACAATGTTTTTCTGCTAATTTTGTAATGGAGATGATCTTTGTGGATGTTTTTTCTCAAACAGATTTTACAGATTTACAAGAATGTTTCTTTTTTAAATAATTTTAATTATTCTCGCAGATTTTGCTGATTGCGCAAATGTTTGTGTCTTATTTTATTTTTGTATTTATTTGTGAAAAACATTTGTGCCATTTGTGTTTAAACAAATTCTTTATGTTTCTCTTTATCAAATTTTTCATTAAAAATGATTTTGTTTCCGAAAGGATCATCAACTGTAAAAGATACGGCATCGTAGAATGTTTTTTCTAATCCCGGGCGGTTATATTTATATTTTTTATCAATTAATTCTTTATGATAATCAGCAATGCCTTCTCCCCAAATGAAAACCCTGCTTCCGGGAGTTCCGTCACCATGATGTTCGCTTAAATGAAGAACAATATTATTCTTTTTTATTTCCATATAAACGGGAGTATTTTCTTCGAAATGATGCTCCCAGACGATTTCAAAACCCAGCCAATCGATGTAGAATTCTTTTGTTTTTTGATAATCGAAAATTCTTAAAATTGGGATGATTTGTTCTGCTTTCATAATTTAGGTTTAATTATCAATAATAAGAAAAAGCACCCTTTTCAGAGTGCTTTTATTTTATTAATTTTTAATTATTTTCTTCGTTATGCTTATTTCTTTATTTTTGATTTTAAGCATGTAAACTCCTTTTGGAAGATCCTGAACATTGATGCTGTTTTCATTTTTTCCCGATCTTATTAAACTTCCGTTTGCTGAATATAATTCAAAATTCTCCAGCTTTTCATCAGAATATAATACATCGCTTACAGGATTAGGATATACCGAAAGTTCTTTTTTATCCTGTCTCAAATCATTTGTTTCCAAGAATAAAGGTGTTGATCCACCGAATCTTGCCAGAAAAATATTTGTTGTACCTGCAGATCCACAAACCATTATCTTCCCGTCACTCATTACATCCATATCTTTAATCACAGATAAATTACCATATCCTTGCTGAGTTTTCCCATTGGTTCCGAAGGTTGTATCTAAATTACCTGCGCTGGTAACTCTTATTAAACCAATGTCCGTATAAGATCCCGAAGCAACAGTTCCGGCTAATAAAATTTTACCGTCTGAAAGCAATTTCATAGAACGAGCTGTATCATCCGATGAACCTAGAGGTGTTGTAAAAATACCGTCTGTATTAAAAGATGTATCCAATGTTCCGTTGGTATTCATTCTTACGATTGCAAAATCATCTCTTCCAGAAGACATAAATGCAGATCCTCCTATTAAGATTTTCCCATTACTTTGAAAAACTATTGACTCCGGTTTATCGTTATTTACACCAATTACAACAACATGTTTACCATCTGAACTGAATGAAGTGTCCAAAGATCCATTGGCATTATATTTCGCAATACCAAAATCAGAAGAAATAGTGGATGATCCTGCTCCATAAGTAAAGCTTCCTACCGCAAATTTACCATCCGTGTTGATGGCAATACAGGTTGCTTCATCATTATTCCCTGCAAGATCTGTGGTAACTTTTCCATTGGTACCAAATGTACTATCTAATGTTCCGTCTACATTTATTCTTGCAATGGCAATATCTCTGTAAGATCCTGTGAAAGAATGTCCTGCAACTAAAATTTTACCGTCATTTTGTATTGCTACAGCATGGGCAACGTCTTCATTGGAACCGAATGCAACAGTAACCTTTCCTGTGCCATTAAAAGTAGTGTCTAATGTTCCGTTTGCATTTAGTCTCACTACAATAAAATCTTTTCTGTTGATGCTATTGGTATCTTCCCAATATCCTACTGCAACGATTTTTCCATCTGCACCGATTTTCATATCGTATAATACAACATCTTCTCCCCCAAAATTGATTGACGTTGAACCTGATGAACCAAAAGTAGTATCTAATTGATTTGATGAATTGAACCTAAAGAATTTAAAGGTGCGATCCATATTATATGTCCCGATCACCATTTTTTGATTGGCATCTATTTCGATACAAGTACCATAAGCTCCACTATCATAAGTGTAAAACCCTGAATTTCCATAAGTTGTATCCAAAAGCCCGTCTTGAGAAAACCCGAAAGCAAAAGCTAGGGTTGATAAAAATGTTACAATTTTTTTCACTGGTTATTAATTTTTTGCAAAGCTATCCTTTTTTACAAATAAAATGCAACAACCAAAGACAAACAATTTAAAATTTAAATTAAAAATAATTAATACTAGAACAAAACACCATTCGATGTAAAAAAATAAAAGCCCCGTGAAAATATTCACAAGGCTTTTACTTAAAATTTTTGTTTTAAAATTATTTTAAAGCTTCGATTGCAGCACTATAATTAGGCTCGTCTGCAATTTCTGAAACTTGCTCTGTGTAAACAACTTTATTATTTTCGTCTGTTACGATTACGGCACGGCTTAAAAGACCTTTTAATGGAGAATCTGAAATTGTCACTTCATAATCATCACCGAAGCTGCTTCTGAAGTCTGAAAGTGTTTCAACATTGTTCAATCCTTCTGCAGCACAAAATCTTCCTAATGCAAATGGCAAATCTTTAGAAACGTTAATTACAACAGTATTATCCAGCCTTGAAGCCTCTTCATTGAACTTTCTTGTAGAAGCCGCACAAGTTGGCGTATCGATACTTGGGAAAATATTGAAAACTTTTTTCTTTCCTTCAAAGCTTTCAAGAGTTTTTACATTCAAACCTGAGTCCACCAAAGCAAAATCCTTAATGGTAGTTCCTACTGATGGTAAATTTCCTATTGTATTGACAGCGTTTCCTTTTAATGTAATATTTGACATAACTTGTTTTTTTAATGTTTTTCAAATTTAATCAAAAAAGAAAATTTTTTCCATCTAATAATGGTTAAATAATTCTTAAAGTGAAAATAAAAATACTTATCTCTGACAATCATTATTTTAAATAAAAAAATAATTATATTCGCTGACTTTTTATAAAAAATAATAATCATGCGAAGAAAAATTACTTTGTTTTTGTTCGCAGTGCCGTTTTTCGGATTTGCCCAGTCTGTGATTGGTAACATCAATTCCGGAGCCGTTTCTGCGGATAATTTTACGCATTCTGTCGGAGAAATCTATGTGATCCCGACCGATCCTGATCAAAACAATTCAGGAACGATGGGAATGCTTTATCAAACGGTTTTACAAGTTTTAGGAGTAAGTGAACTTGAGAAAGAGACGGTAAAAATCTATCCGAATCCTACTACAGATTTTGTTTATGTTCAATTAAATTCCAGATCGAAAATCGATGAAGTGGAAGTTTATGACCTGAACGGAAGACTTGTTTTAAAGTCAAAATTAGAATCTGACAAACTGGATTTAAGAAATTTAATTCCAGGAATTTACATGATTACTTTCAAAAATCCTGATCTAAAACCAATTAAAATCATCAAAAAACCTTAAAAAAACTATTTAAAACATGAAAAAATTATACGCAACTATAGGATTATTTATTGCTTCTTTATTAAGTGCACAAGTTCCGCAGGCTTTTAGTTATCAAACAATTGCTTTCAATGCTTCGGGAGCTCCGATCGCCAATGGAAACGTTTCTTTGAGAGTGAGCATTTTAGAAAACTCTGCGACAGGAACAGTTTTATATACGGAAACTCACAGTAAAACGACAAACTCTAAAGGTTTGGTTAATTTAAATATTGGTCAGGGAACAGCTACAACAGGAAGTTTCGGAGGAATCAACTGGGGAGCAAACACCAAATTCGTAAAAGTGGAAATGGATCCACAAGGCGGTTCTAATTACACAAACGTTGGAGTAAATCAATTAATGAGCGTTCCTTATGCTCAGGTAAGTAAAACTGTTGTAACAGGCGCAGGACAGGGAATAACACTCACATCTCCAAACGGAACGGCTTACACTTTGAACGTGAATGATAGCGGAGCTTTGAGTTTGCCACAAGCACAATCTGGTAATAATAACCTACCTCAAAATTTATATATGTATGGTTCTTACAATTCTTTCAATGCTACAAACGCTGAATTATTGAGAGTAAACTCTAACGAAAAATTTGGTTATAAATATTTTCCAGCAAATTCTCAGATAAAATTTATCACCGCTCAAAATACTTCAGCAATGGTATATGGATCTGATTCAAGTAATGTACTTGTTCCTAATGGAAATTCATACAATATTACATCAAACGGGTTTTATCAAATAAATGTAAAACCAACAGGAATTATTGGAAATACTACAGCTTATACCCCATATATTTATAATTTTACACCATATATTTCATATACAGGAACATCGCCTTCAACACAATCAAATATCACATATGATGCAAATACAAATACATTTAGTATTCAAATAAACGGTGTGACTACCAATACTAGATTTAGAATAAGTCTAGGAATGGGGGGCGGAAATTCCGAAACAATTGGAGATAATCTTAGTGACGGAAACTTTGATATTGATGGACAAGAAATATCTTTCCCGGGAGCAAATTCCACTCCTAAAAATTACAAACTCACTTTTAAAATTAATTTTGACGCTACTGGAACATATACAATTGTTCAATTATAAATTTAAAGAGGCACAAGCCTCTTTTTTTATTTAAAATAAGTTGAAAAAAGAATCATAATCACTAAATTTGTGAGTCTTAAAAAATCAAATAATAAATAACAGTATAATGTCGGACAAATCAAAAATCTATTACACGCTTACGGACGAAGCTCCAATGTTGGCGACACACTCGTTTTTACCGATTGTAAAAGCTTTTACAAAATCAGCAAACATCGAGATCGCAGTTCCGGATATTTCTTTGGCAGGAAGAATTTTAGCAAACTTCCCAGAATTTTTGAATGATGATCAGAAAATCGGTGATGCTTTGGCTGAATTGGGTCAATTGGCTACTCAGCCTGATGCAAACATTATCAAATTACCGAATATTTCAGCTTCTGCACCTCAATTAGATGCTGCTATCGCTGAATTACAGGCTAAAGGTTTCGCAGTTCCAAATTATCCTGCAGAACCTAAAAATGACGAAGAAAAAGCAATTAAGGCTAAATATGCTAAAGTTTTAGGAAGTGCTGTAAACCCTGTATTGAGAGAAGGAAATTCTGACAGACGTGCTCCAAAAGCTGTTAAAAACTATGCAAAAGCAAACCCTCACAGAATGGGTAACTGGGCTTCTGACAGCAAAACAGATGTTGCTCACATGATCGGAGGTGATTTCTACGGAACTGAAACTTCGACTACTCTTGAGAATGCGACAAAATATAAAATCGTTTTTAAAGCAAACGACGGTACTGAAACTCAGTTGAAAGACTACGCAAGTCTTCAGGCTGGTGAAGTAATTGATTCTTCTGTAATGAATTTAAATGCTTTGAAAGCATTCGTTCAGGAAGCTATCGAAGAAGCTAAAAACAGAAACGTACTTCTTTCTGCTCACTTGAAAGCTACGATGATGAAAATCTCTGATCCAATTATTTTCGGAGCAATCGTAGAAACTTTCTTCAAAGAAGTTTTCACTAAATATGCTGAGACTTTCAAATCTTTAGATATCAATCCAAACAACGGTCTTGCAGATCTTTTCGATAAAATCAAAGGAAATGCTCAGGAAGCTGAAATCAAGGCTGATATCGAAGCTGCTTTGGCAAACGGACCAAGAGTGGCAATGGTAAATTCTGACAAAGGAATTACAAACTTCCACGTTCCTTCTGATATCATCGTTGATGCTTCTATGGCTGCTTTGGTAAGAGGCGGAGGAAAAATGTGGAACAAAGACGGAAATGAAGAAGATACAGTTGCAATCATTCCGGATCGTTCTTACGCAGGTTTCTATCAAGCTGTAATTGATGATATGAAAGCTCACGGAAAACTAGATCCTACAACAATGGGTTCTGTTCCGAACGTTGGTTTAATGGCTCAAAAAGCTGAAGAATACGGTTCTCACGACAAAACGTTCCAGGCATCTGCAGAGGGAACCATTGAAGTTCAGGACGAAAACGGAAACGTTCTTCTTTCTCAGAAAGTTGAAGCGGGTGATATTTTTAGAATGTGTCAGACTAAAGATGCTCCGATCCAGGACTGGGTAAAATTAGCGGTAAACAGAGCTAGACTTTCTGATACTCCTGCAATTTTCTGGTTAGATAAAGGAAGAGCTCACGACAGAGAAATGATTAAAAAAGTTGAAAAATACTTAGCTGATCACGATACCAACGGTCTTGATATTAAAATTCTTGACGTAAAAGATGCAATGACTGAAACGTTGCAAAGAGCAAGAGAAGGAAAAGATACCATTTCTGTTTCAGGAAACGTATTGAGAGATTACCTAACAGATCTATTTCCAATTCTTGAGCTTGGAACTTCTGCAAAAATGCTTTCTATCGTTCCATTAATGAACGGAGGTGGTTTATTTGAAACAGGAGCCGGAGGTTCTGCTCCAAAACACGTTGAACAGTTCATTGAAGAAGGTTATTTAAGATGGGATTCTTTAGGTGAATTCTTGGCTTTACAGGCTTCTTTAGAGCATTTGGCACAAACTCAAGGGAATACAAAATCTCAGGTTTTAGCTGATGCATTGGATGAAGCAAATGCTAAATTCTTGGCTACAGATAAATCTCCTGCAAGAAAAGTTGGAGAAATCGATAACAGAGGTTCTCACTTCTATTTGGCAATGTATTGGGCTGAAGCGTTGACAAACCAAACTGCTGATGCTGAACTGGCTAAACAATTCGCTCCAATTGCAGAAGCAATGAAGGAAAACGAAGAAGTTATCAATGCTGAATTAATCGGTGCTCAAGGTAAACCTCAACAAATTGACGGTTATTACAAAACTGATACATACAAAACGTATGCAGCAATGAGACCGAGTACAGTTTTAAATGAAATCATCGACGGAATTTAATTTTCGATCTTGATATAAATGAAAAGCTCCTTTTTTAAGGGGCTTTTTTTGGCTTAAACACTAATTTCACAAATGTTTTTCACAAATGAAACAATGAAATATGCGATATATTTGTCATTCTGACGAAGGAAGAATCTAAGCGTAATAGTAAAATATTTTTAAGTTTTGGCTAAAGCCAATTTTGAATATATTTAAAGTGAAAACGGGCTAAAGCCCGTTCCTATTGATGTAAAAAGCCATTATAATTGCGTTATTTGCGAAAAACATTTGTGCTATTTATGTTTAAAATTTAAATCTTATTCTCTACAATCACTTTCCGATGCTCCCTTCCCCAAATAATCATTTCCTGAATAATATTTCCAAACGTTCTGCAATAATCCGTTGCTTCATATTCAATTAAAACGGGAGTTTCCGGATAGACATTTCGTTTGACTAATTTATTTAATTCCATGTCTTTCAACTCTTTTGAAAGCATTCTGGTTGTAATTCCCGGAATACTTCTTTCGATCTCACGAAAACGTCTGTTTCCGTTGCAAAGGGAATTGATGACAGGAATTCTCCACTTTCCTCCAATAAAATAAAGCGTGTCCTGCAATGCTCTAAGCTCTTCGGTTTGATCTCTTTCCATAGCTGCAAAGTTAAATGATATCATTGATGATACTGATATACTCTGTGATACTGGTTACAAAAGTATATCAATTTGAAATAACTTTGTCAAAAATTTTAAAGAAATGAAAAAGTTTAATAACAAATTAGCCATCGTAACTGGCGGAAACAGCGGAATTGGATATGCAACCGCAAAAGAATTAATCGAAGAAGGAGCAAAAGTAATCATCACCGGAAGACGAAAAGAAGCGGTTGAAAAAGCGGCAGACGAATTGGGAGCAATACCGTTTTTTGCGGATCAGGCAAATCTTGATGATATTGATTTATTAAAAAGCGAAGTTGAAAACAAATACGGAAAAGTTGACATTTTATTTATCAACGCAGGAATTACTGGAGGTTTAATTCCAATTGAAAATATGCCGGTCGAAAATTTTGACAGTGTGATGAACATTAATTTTAGAGGAGCTTATTTTACTTTGAGTAAATTCATCCCATTATTGAATAATGGTGCTTCTGTCGTTTTCCTGTCTTCGATTGTAGCATCAACTTACAAACCTAACAGTTCGGCATATCAGGCAAGTAAAGCAGCTTTAAATTCTATTGCAAAAACGGCTGCGGCAGAATTAGCTCCGAGAAAAATCCGTGTAAATATGGTAAGCCCGGGACCGACAAAAACAGAGGTAATGACGAAAGCTGGATTAGACGAAGCAACCTTAAACGGCTTAAATGATTATTTAATCGACCTTATTCCTCTGAAAAAAATGGGAACAGCAGAAGATGTTGCAAAATTGGTTGTTTACTTATCTGATGATCGTGTTTCAAGTTTCATGACAGGAACTGAAATCGTTATCGACGGCGGAATGCTGTTGTAGCTGGAAGTTGGAAGCTGGAGGTCGATAAAATGCACACAAACTTCCAGCTTCCATCATCTAACTTCATTTCCTATTAATCCCCAAAAATTCCATTCTCACCTTTCCATTTGTCCGGTTCACCTAATTTCTGATTTCAAAACCACCTTCACTCCACTACTTTTGATCCATAAAAAAAATCAACTATTATGGACTCAATAAAGAAAAAAAGAAACGTAAAACCCATTGCCATAGTATTCTTGGCGGTTTTAATAATCTTTGGAACTTTACAGCTTTTCAACAAGCCATTAGAAGGAAAACCTGTTGCAAGAAAAATCGAAGCGCCTCGCGAAGTATTAGCTATTTTGGAAAATTCATGTTTCAGTTGTCATTCCAACGAACAAAAATTAGGTTGGTATGATAAAATTGCTCCGATTTCATGGGCGGTAGACAAGGACGTGAAAAGAGCGAGAGAAGTACTTAATTTCTCAGAATATACAGATTCTCCTGGTGAACATAAAGGAAATATGTATGCGATTCTCAATATGATGCAAAGCGGAAAAATGCCGCTTCATGAATATACATTGCTTCATCCATCTGCAAAAGTTACAGCAAAAGATATCGAAGTGATTAAAAAATATACACTTTCTCTTTCCAGTGCTGTTCCGTCAAAAAAAGAATTGAAAGATATCCATCAAAATATCAAGATTAAAGAAAATACTACATCTTCAAAATTTCCGGTTTCTCCCAATGGCGTAAAGTATACAGATGATTACAAAAATTGGAAAGTCATCAGTATGAGTACTCTTTTTGATAATTCGGTTCGTGTAATTTATGGAAATGATATTGCCGTAAAAGCCATTGAAACCGAAGATTTTCATCCGTGGCCAGATGGAAGCATCGTTGTAAAATCTGTTTGGAAACAGGAAAAATTAGCGGACGGAGAAGTAAGAGCCGGAGAATTCGTAAATGCACAATTCATGGTTAAAGATTCTAAAAAATATACCGATACCGAAGGCTGGGGATTTGCAAAATTTTCAGGAAACGATCTTCATCCAACCGGAAAAACAGCAGATTTTGCCAGAGAATCCTGCATCGCCTGTCACCGACAATTAGCCGAAAAAACAGGATATCTGTTTGATGTACCAATGAAAGTAAATACCGAAAGATTAATTAAAAACCTTCAGAAATAATGAAAAAAATATTGCTAATCATCGTATCCATTTGTGCCATATTCACTGCCTGTAAAATCGACGAACCGGATAAAGATTTACATCGTGTCGTTTTTGATCCCGGAAATTTAAAGTTCATTTCGACTTCATTAAATACTACAAAGGAAACCTCATCTGCTTTGTATGGAAACCAGGAAGCGCTGGAATCTTTAACTAATGAAAATAATCAACCGAAACCCAATTCTGAATTTAAATTAGTCACCTGGAAATACCATGAAAATCCTCAATATATCGGAGGAACAATTACAGGGGAATTATTAAGCGTAGAAACTATGAATGCAGATAAAAAAGGAAATATTTCTTATTCGGTGAAAAACTCTTCTGAAAAAGAAAAAATTCAACCTAATAAAGAAGAAAGGATAAAATATATCATGAGTTATAAACCTGTCGTAAGACCGTAATAATGGTAAAAGTGAAATGTGAAGATCCGGAGTTGAGAAATCGGCTCTGGATTTTTGTAAAGTGAAAAGTGAATCCTCTATTCTTTTCACTTGTGATTTTTTTCAGTTAACAAATTTACAATTGACTTACGACTTACTAAGCAAAATTCACAATTCACTATTAAATTTAACGCATTTTACCTACCTTAACACCTTTAAATTCGCAGTTGTCATGCAGCAACAAAAAATAAAAATTTCACAAGCCGTCATTTGGATAAGTTCTATTTTCTTAGGAGTTTTATCATCGGTTCCACAGCTGGCTTCTCACGCTTTCAATTGGGAGGAAGCCGTTGTCAATTCGGCTATTACAGCTGCTTTTTCTGTGATTATGTGGTATCTCAACATTTATATGCTGAACCAAAATTCCGGAAAAAGACGACAAAATATTTCATATTCAAGACTGATGGTCGTTTTGGCTTTCGGGATGATCATCATGTTCGGTCTGGCTTGGATTCAGCAACTTATTTTATCACATATCAATTTTGGTCCAACCATGCTAATGATCGAGGTTCGCGGGATTTTGATCAACCTTGTCTGTTATATGTTTCTGACTTTATTGCAAAATAATTACGCAGGACAACAAGTTCAGCTTGAATTGGAAAAAGTAAAAAGTGATAATCTTGGCGCTCAGTTTGAATTATTAAAACAGCAAATCAATCCACATTTTCTTTTTAACAGTTTAAACACCTTAAAATCAATGGCAGAAACCAATGATTCTGAGACTGTTGATTTTATTATGAAACTTTCTGATTTTTACCGATTTACATTGGAAAGTAGAAAACTGGATTTA
Source organism: Chryseobacterium sp. MMS23-Vi53 (assembly GCF_047651245.1). Classification (NCBI taxonomy): domain Bacteria; kingdom Pseudomonadati; phylum Bacteroidota; class Flavobacteriia; order Flavobacteriales; family Weeksellaceae; genus Chryseobacterium; species Chryseobacterium sp. MMS23-Vi53. The sequence continues at coordinate 868,180 of NZ_CP180265.1, forward strand.
ATTACCGTGCAGGAAGAAATGAAAATTATTGATTCGTATATTTTCCTACAAAAAGCCCGTTTTGGTGAAGGAATTACGCTTACGAAAGAATTAAGTGATGATGTTTTAAAAACATTAATTCCTCCTTTTACTTTACAATTATTAGTTGAAAATTGCATTAAACATAATATTGTTTCACAAAGCAAACCTTTACATATCAAGATTTATAATTCTGAAAACAGATTGGTCATTGAAAATCCAATTCAGAAAAAAATGACCGTTGAAGATTCATTAGGAATTGGACTTGATAATGTAAAACTACGATACAAACACCTGCTGGAACAGGAAATTGAAATTAATTCAAACGAAAAAATCTTTCAAATAAAACTACCATTTATCCATGAATATAATCATTATTGAAGACGAATTCAGAGCAGCCAAATCTCTACATAATTTAATTGCAGAATTAAAACCTGAAGCCAAAATCATCGGTGTTTATGACAGTATTGAAACAAGTATTGAAGCTCTTAAAGAAAGTAAACCCGATCTTATTTTCATGGATATTCATTTATCAGACGGACTTTCCTTTGAAATTTTCAAGCAGGTTGAAATTACTTGTCCAGTTGTTTTTTGTACCGCTTTCGATCAATATATGCTCGATGCCTTTAAAAGTAAAGGGGTCGATTATGTTTTAAAACCATTTTCACGAGACGATATTGCCGAAGCATTCCGAAAAGTGGAAGAATTAAAGAAATTTTTTCAGAAAACAGAACTTCCGGAACTCGAAGCTCTTTTACAAAAAATCACTCAACCACAAACTACGGCAAAATCTAGTTTTTTAGTTTTTAAAAATCAAAAGTACACCACAATTCTAACGGAAAATATTGCGTATTTTTTTATTCATAATGAAATTACGCATTTGATGACTTTCGATAAACAGCAATTTCAGCTTACCCAAACATTAGGACAAATTGCCGAACAGGTTTCTCAAAAACAATTTTTCAGAGTTAATCGACAATACATCATAAATTTCAGTGCAATTAAAGAAATGGAGCATTATTTTCAGCGAAAAATATTGGTAAAATTAACCGTTGACACTCCGGAACAATTGTTAATTAATAAAGAAAAATCCCACAGTTTCTTTACTTGGCTAGAAGACCGTTAAAAACTGAAACTTCACTTTTCACCTTACTCACAAAAAATTTCAAGTTTATAAAATACAGGTTCACCTTACTTTTTGTCCGGTTGAACCTTTTTTGTATTCTTTCGCCTCGAAAAGGTATCTACTTTTGAATCAAATTAAAAAGAGATGATACTAAAAAATCTAATAGGAACGGGAGCTTTCGTAGCATTGATGTTCACTGTATCTGCCTTTGTTCATGAGGAAAAAAAAGAAACAGCAACACAAAATATTTCAACAAAAAATGACGGATTTGCTGTGTTGGAATTATTTACTTCTGAAGGTTGTTCAAGTTGTCCACCTGCCGATCAATTGATGGGCGAGATCGAAAAAAAATACAAAGATCAGCCGGTTTACATTCTCTCTTATCACGTAGATTACTGGAACAGAATGGGTTGGAAAGACCGTTTCAGTAGCGCACAAAATTCACAGCGTCAACAGGAGTACAGCAACAAATTGGGTTCACAGGTTTACACTCCTCAATTGGTAGTTAATGGAAAAACAGAGTTTGTAGGCTCGGACAGAACAACAGTAGAAAATACTATTTCAAGCGAATTGAATGGTTTAAATGATAATAAAATTGATTTAAAAGCTAAAATTCTTCCGAAAGAAATCATTTTTAATTATAATATTTCACAAGTCAATTCTAAAGACAAATTACTCATCACTTTCGTAGAAAAACACGCTTCGACACAAGTTGGCGGAGGCGAAAACGAAGGTCGAAATCTACATCATTACCAAATTGTTCATAAGCAATATCCTGTGAATTTAAGCAGTAAAGAAGGAACCGCAACGTTTCCAATTCCTAATAATTTTAATGTAAACGATTGGGAAGTGATCGGTTTGGTTCAAAATACAAGAAGCGGCGAAATTGTAGCTTCTACAAAGGCAATTGTTAATTAAAAAACGTAAACAATAAAATATTAACAACTTAAAACAAAAAAATTATGAAAACAAAAACAGCAAAAATCATCTTTTGGTCAGGCGCAATCTTTATGTCACTTTGGTTCGGGGCGAGCGGTTTCTTTGAACTGACAAAAAATCCAGTAGTTTGGGATATCACTCGACAATTAGGCTATCCGCCACATTTCATCTACATTTTGGGTGTATTTAAGCTGGCTGGAATCATGGTCTTATTACTTCCAAACAAGCTTTTAAGACTGAAAGAATGGGTATTCGCAGGAATGTTTTTTGATATTACTTTCGCATTTTTTTCAAAAATTGCAGTGCTTGGTTTTCCGGCAACAATTGATGCGATTGTAGCGTTTACAGTCCTTTCAGTAACCTACATCATGTTTAGAAAAATTTATCATCCAGAACTGATTTTTGGAGAAGCTTAGTCATTAAATTTAAACTTATTGAAAAAAAATTAAAATAAATTAAAGTAAAAGCAAAATATATTCGTCTTTTACAATGCACAACTATTCAGGTTTTACTTATGTAAAAAATAGATCCTCCCAGATTTTGGGAGGATTTATTGTAGAAAATTATGAGTAGAAAAAATAAATATTATTTAAAATTTTCGTTTTAACCGCAAAAGTCACAAAAGATTAACACTTTATATTTTAAGTTTATTATTAAACTGTAAAAAAGAATACATAAGTTTTTAAAAATCTATATTTTTATTCTTTTGAGAACTTTTAATTTCTTTTTTACTAAAATTAAACATTCCCAAATAATAACTTTTAAATCTTTTGTGGTTAAAATTTAAGCATGGGCTTTTCTTAGTTTAATCATACTTAAAATAAACAATCCTAAAATTCCCAATACAAAGTAGCCTTCTGCAACCTGTAACTGAATCTGTGGCCTGATGACGGCTACAATTCCGTAACTGATTGCTGATGTGATGATAAAAGCAACTCCGCCTGTCAATCCACCTGCAATCCCTGCTGAATTCGGGAATCTTCCGATACAGTAAGAAAAGTAATTATTAAAGATAAATCCAGCCGTCACATGAATTAAAAATGCAAAGGCCACCAGACTATAAATGTTATTTGAAAAATATGAAGCAATAAACATCAAAATGATTAAAAATAATTGGGCAAAGTTTGCGTAACGAATTTTAGGCAAAAATGCTTTATTGATTAATGCTTTTCCTAAAAACCCTCCTGTCATCCACGCAAAACCCAAAATCAGAGAAACATAACCTGCAACGACTTCCGAGTAGCCCATTTTATGCTCAATAATGAATGATCCACATAAATTGAAGAACATAATCATGGAATAGCTCAGCCCGCACATTACCATTCCGTAGAAGAAATCTTTTGCTTTAAACATTGAATTATATTCCTGAATAAGAAATTCAAAACGAAAAGGATTTCTCTTTTTCAATGTTTCACCGGAAAATATAAACTCTAATATCAAAAGTAATAAACTGTATCCAGCCAAAACATAAAAATTTGACTGCCATCCGAAGCTTTTTTGTAAATAACCACCAATAAACGGAGCTATGATCGGCCCTACAGACCAAACGATGGTCATGATACTTAAATAGTGTTTTCGCTCATCCCCTTCATAAACATCCACAAAAAACGCTCTTTTGGAAACCACGGCAAAACCGGATAAAACTCCCTGTAACACACGCATTGCATAGATTACAAAAATATTTTGAGTCGTTGCTGTAATTAAAAAAGACACTACAAATAAAGCCAAGGAAGCCATTGAAACCTTATACCTTCCAAATGAATCGACAATGCTTCCCGCAAAAAACTGTGTCAATCCGTAGCTGATTAAAAATATAGATAAAGTAAGTTGGATATTGCTTTCCGTCTGATGCAGTTCTGTTGCCATGCTCGGCATCGAAGGCAGATAAATATCCGTTGCCAAACCCGACATCGGAATAACGGCAAATGCTAAAATTGTAGCAATAAATTTATTTTTTTCTTTGAGTGTTACCATCTCTTTCATTAAATCTTTTCATAAAAAATTCAAATTCCTGAAAATAAATTCAGGAATCCAAATTGTATAATTTTTAGTTGTTGACTAATTTCATAGAACCTTCGCTGTATCTTTCGCCAATATTGGGATATTTTTTCAAGATAGCGTCGATAGTTTCTAAATCTGATGAAGAAAGTTCGAGGTTGATGGCATCGATATTCTCTTCTAAATATTTAATACGTTTTGTTCCCGGAATCGGAATAATATCTTCACCCTGATTGAGAACCCAGGCCAGAGCCAACTGTGTTCCTTTAACTCCTTTAGATTGGGCAAAATCATTAATTTCTTTGGCTAAATTTCTATTATTTTCCAAATATTCCGCTTGATAACGGGGAAGTGATTTTCTGAAATCTTCGTCACCAAATTGCTGAACGTCATTAATATTCGAAAAAAGTCCTCGAGCCAACGGTGAATACGGCACTAAAGTAATTCCCAACTCTCTAATCGTTGGCAGAATTTCTTTCTCCACATCCTTTGTTAAAATAGAATATTCTGACTGCAGCGCTGTAATCGGATGAATTTTATTCGCTTTTCTGATAGATTCTGCGGAAGCTTCTGACAATCCTAAATACTTCACTTTTCCGGCTTTCACCAAGTCTGCCATTGCCCCTACTGTCTCTTCTACAGGAATGTTAGGATCGACTCTGTGAGCATAGTATAAATCGATCTCATCAATTTTTAATCTCTGAAGACTTAGATCAACTGCTTTTTTAATCCACTCTGGCGAACCGTCAAAATAAGTTCCCGGAGCGCCGCTGTGACTTGCTTTTCCATCTTTAAACCTGAATCCGAATTTTGTTGCAATAAAAATTTTATCACGATTCGAAACCAAAACTTTGGAAATCAATTTTTCGTTTTCACCATTCGCATACATATCTGCAGTATCCAAAAAGTTGATTCCTAAATCTAAAGCTCTGTGTAAAGTACTGATACTCTCCTGTTCATCTGTCGGTCCGTACGCAAAACTCATTCCCATGCATCCCAAACCGATGGCAGATAACTGTACTCCTGTGTTTCCTAATTTTCTAAATTTCATGATAGCTTGTGATTTTAAATTTATACAGCAAATTTACAGTTGAAATTCATCTATCATCATACACAATTCAAACGAAGAATTATAAAATTCAAACAACAGAAGTTCGAACTGTGTTTGGTGTCATTCCTGTTTGCTTTTTAAAATAATTGGTAAAATAAGAAGGCTCTTCAAACCCCAATCCGTAAGCAATTTCAGAGACATTCCAATCTGTATGCTTCAATAAAGCATTGGCTTCCTGAATGATTCTCGAAGTAATCTGCTGAGTCGTTGTTTTTCCTGTAATTTCTTTCACTGAACGATTTAATGAATTTACATGAATCGAAAGATTTTCTGCATAATCTGTCGGAGTTTTCAATCTTAAAAACCTCTCAGGACTGTCAATAGGAAATTGTCTTTCCAGCAATTCCATAAATAACGAAGCCACTCTTTGTGAAGCATTTTGATAAGGCTCGAAATTTTCAGCAGGCTGCATTTTCAATGTTTCATGGATCAGAAGATGAAGATAAGCACGAAGCATATCATATTTATGCAAATAATCTGACTGAATTTCGGTCATCATTTTAATAAAAATATCTGACACCGTTTTCTGCTGTTCCTCATCAATAAAGAAAACCGGAGTTCCTCCAATTCTGAAAAGCGGTGATTCCTGAAGCATTCCCAAACGGTTTCCATCGTACAAAAAATGGTCTGTGAAAAGACAGAAAAATCCTTTCTGATCATCATTTTCCGCTTCCCATGAATAAGGAATTACAGGATTCGAAAACAGTAAAGCAGGCTGATCAACGTAAATCCACTTATCTGCATAATGAAGTTTACCTTTTCCTATAATTAATGAAATTTTATAATAATCCCTCCTACTGTAAGGTGTAATTAAAGAACAATTTTCACGTGAAAAGACATTAAAATGTCCTACTCCTGGCGTTTTTATACATTGCAAACCAACTCGCTTGTAAAATCCTTTTACTGTTTCATTAGATTCCATGATGCAAAATTATAAAATTCAAACATATTTTTTATTGAAAAATTATTTGTATTGATAAAATGAATTTGGTGACGAAAATTCAAAGGGGGTGATTTTATGAATTTTTAATTCATTTATTTATAATATTTTTAATATGATTTTATCCTACCGTGTTTTAAGTCGTCCCTTCGGGATTCGCGTATGGAATTATTTTTCATAAAAAAATGGCTAACCTTTCGATTAACCACTTCAAAATTGAATGTATAGTTGAAAATTGGTTTAATGATGATGTCCGTGTTTATCTTTTGACTTGTACATTTTTTTCTCAATGTGTTTATATTTTTTATCATTATTTTTATTTCGGTTATAAACAGCAACCGGATTTTGACCTTTATAATATTTATTTTTGAACTTCAAATATTTCTCACGTCCCATGATTCTTTCCAACTCAACATATCTGTCATTTCTCCATCTGTCAGGATTATGAACGTAGACTTTGTTCCAGGAATTATAATCGTGATATCTGTCATTTAACGAATAAATTTCGTTGGCCTGAGTTTGTGACAATAATAAATCTGCTATCACAGTTTGCCAGTTGATGTCAGTAACACTTCTTCTATAATCATTATAATAATCTGATTGTGCATAACTTAAACCAAATGCTCCCATAAGCATTACAGTTAATAACAACTTTTTCATTTCGTTTCATTTTAAATTAACTACATGAGAATTTTCAATTAAAATGCCAAAATGATAAATGTCTTTCACAATCTTTGTTAAAGATGATGTAATTAATTGACAATCTTTTATTTATTTTGATTTAAATTTCAATTAAAATTTAATAGAGTTAAAAATTGTTATTAATTTATAAATCTTAAAAAATCTTTATTATTTAATCTCAAAATTTTGTAATTTTAAGAAGAGAATTGTGATAAGATTCGTAAAAACATTGTAAAACCGACTAAATCTCAATAATTATGGAAAATATAAAATTTGAAATATCTCCATATCAGGATGAGCTGCAGATATTAATTGACGGAAAAAAAGCAGGTTATATGTCCATAGAAATTGACGGTAAGTTGCTGATCGTATACTACACTAAGCTCAATGAAGAGCATGAAGGACAGGGATATGCTAAAATGCTTCTGGACGAGTTGGTGCGTTATGTTGAAGAAAAAGACTTAATGGTAGATCCTGAATGCGATTTTGTGAGACAACAATTTGAAAATCATCCTAAAAGATATAAAGATATTTGGCACGCGTAAATTAATCTTCCCACCAAATTTTGAACTGGTTGTCAGCTTTATTTAAGTCGACAGTTTCACCAATTAAAGGTGTCAAAATATGTAGATTTTTATCTTTTCCCAAACTTGTTACCTTTTCTAAAGGCTCGTTCCAAGCGTGTAAAGCAAGGGCAAATTTTGAAGAGTGAACAGGAATAATATTTTTTGCGTTCAAATCAATACAAGCCTGAATCACGTCCTCTGGGAGTGCATGAATATATTTCCAAGCCTCGTTATATTGGCCATTTTCTATAATTGCATAATCGAAAGGTCCGTACTTTTCACCAATCATTTTAAAATGCGTGTCGTAACCGCTGTCACCTCCTAAAAATATTTTTTTAGTTGGTGTTTCCAAAACGTAAGAAGTCCAAAGTGTGACATTTCTTTTCACTTTTCTACCCGAAAAATGTCTTGCAGGAGTGTAGATAATTTTAATATTATTTTTTAAAACCACTTCCGTATCCCATTCTTCTTCAATCAATTGCTCTTGATTATAGCCCCATCTTTCCAAATGTGCACCAACGCCCAATGGCAAAATAACTTTCTCAACTCTGTCTTTCAATACTTTTACAGTCGGATAATCCAAATGATCGTAATGATCGTGGGTAATAACTAAATAATCTAAATTCGGAATATCTTCTGGCTTAAAAATATCCGCTCCAGAGAATGCTTTATTGAAAAATTTAAATGGAGAACCATACAAACTTAGTACAGGATCAATTAAAAATGAAACTCCATCTGTTTGAATATAATAAGACGAATGTCCCAACCAGACAAAAACATCCTGATCTTTTGGTAAATTTTTAAGATCCGTATGAATTGACGGGATATCTTTTAACGGTTTTATAAGCGGATTTTTCTTTTTGAAAAAGAAATCATACATTACTTTAGGCATCGAATAACCTTCCGCCAATGAGGGGGTATAGCTTAAATTTTGGAACTGTCCGTCTTTATAATGTTTAGATTTTTGCATTCTTTCAAGTCTTGCTCCTTTCGCTTCCGCTCCAAAAACCTGCTGACTTGTGATGATAAAATATAATAAAACGGCCACGACCGCGATTGTAATAATTGTGTAGATCATTTTCTTGAAAAAATAGGTTTCAAATGTATAACTTTAATATTATTTGACGATTGGAAAGCAGATTTCCTTTATTTTTTTTAACTAAATTTATACCGATTTTTGAATATTTTATTGCACATATAATCAATTTATTATTTTAAACTTTTTAATTTTACGTCCGAAAAACTCAATCGTGTCTAAAAATTATTTAATATCACTACTAATTATCTTACTGGCTTCATGTTCTGCCGTAAAAATCAGGAAGCATAACGAGCAGAGGGCATCTCAAATTCAGCCGGAAAAGCTGAAGGAAGATGTGGATTTTGCATATGCTAAACTGAAAGAAATGCATCCAAATTTATACTGGTATATTTCGAAAAACGAGCTGGAACGTAAATTTGACAGCATAAAACAAACTATAAATCAACCTCTTACTCCGCTTCAGTTTTATTTTAAATTACAACCCATTATCGCCGACATCCGCGAAGGGCATTTATCTTTAAGAATTCCAAGAAAAAAACTATCTAAGAAGGAAATTAAAGAATTAGAAAATAAAAAAGCGATGTTCAGCCGATTTGAATATTTTGTAAAAGATGATCGGTTGTTTATTATTCGAAATCCGGATTCTCTAGAGAATATTAAACCCGGAACTGAAGTTTTGGCGATTAATGATATTCCTGTTTCAGAATATTTGAAAAAATATCGACAATTGGTAAGCAGTGATGGTTACAATACAACTTTTCAATCGTACTTCCTGAAAGATTGGTTTTTCTATTTTTATATTGCTGAATATGGATTTGCCAACTCTGCAAAAATTGAGACTTTTTATCAAGGCGAAAAGAAAACTTACAACTTGACTAGAGAATCAAAATCTGAAAGCGACATTAAAAAAGAAAAGGAGCAAGAGAAGCGAACTTCGGAGAAAAAAGTAAACGATTATGTCGCGTTTAATAATTCTTATAATCGAAATTTCAAATTTTTAGGAAAAGACAGCACAGTTGCTTACATTAAAGTGAAAAGTTTTTCCAAAGATTATTCTGAAAAATTTTATAGAGAAACCTTTGAAAAGATTAAAAATGGTAAGTCTTCTTATTTAATTCTTGACGTTCGAGATAATTACGGAGGTTCTTTGGATGAAATCAATAATTTGTATTCTTATCTTTCGCCCAATCCTTTTATTTTAATTAAACCTTCGCAAGTCACTTCCAAGTCTACCCCTTTGAAAACCAATTATTTCAGAAAAAGTAATGCTTTGCAATATGCCTATAAAAGTCTGACTTATCCTTCTTTCTTCTTTGCCCAAACTTTCAGTACTTATAAAAAAGACGGAAAAGTTTTCTATAAAGTGAAGGCAGATAAATTAACTCAGCCTAATAAAAATGTTTTTAACGGAAAAGTTTTCGTTTTAATTAATGGGGGAAGCTTTTCTGCTTCATCAATAATCACTTCGAAACTCAAAAATGATAAAAGAGCAACTCTTGTCGGCGAAGAAACCGGCGGAGCGAACGACGGAACAGTTGCCGGATTTTATTCTTATCAGACATTGCCCAATTCTGATATCGATTTGCCTATCGGATTACTTTTGGTACAGCCGAATATTACTTTTTTAAACAATAAAAGAGGGGTAATTCCTGATGTGAAAATTGAGACAGATATCGAGGATATTATTGAGAAAAAAGATCCGCAGATGGATTGGGTGATTCATGAAATTGAGAAAGAGAAAACCCGTAAAAAATAACTTTAATTTCAGAAAATTATGTAGTTTTATCTCATGGAAGGTTCATTTTTTTCTATTGATAAAAAGGATTCAGAATATTTTAAATCTGTTTTTAGTGATTCGATGTATCATATTTTTCTATTTATTGGAAAAGGGAAAATTGTTGTTGATTTTACTGAATATGATTTTGATGGCAGAATGATTTTCTTTTCAACACCGTTTCAGAATATTCAGATTTTGAGTGACGAAAAAATTGAAATTAATATATTGGATTTTCATAGCGATTTTTACTGTATTGAATTTCACAAAAATGAAGTTGCCTGTAATGGACTGTTATTCAATAACATTTACTTATTTCCGCATTTTACTTTGAGTGAAGATGTATTTAATGATATTTTAAATTATTTCAAAAAAATTGAGGAAGTTGATCGTAAAGAGGAATTTTCAGGTTCTATTTTACAATCATATCTTCAACTTATTTTGGCGATTTGCAGCAAAGAAAAAAATAAAATTTTACCCGATAAAGAATTATTAAAAGATGATTTCAACTCATTAAAGTCTTTCCAAAATTTGGTGGAAGAATATTTTCTGACGGAGAAAAACCTTTCTTTTTATGCAGATAAACTGAATGTAACATCCAATACTTTAAGCAAAAAAATTAAGTCTAAATTTAATAAAACACCGTCACAAATTATTCAGGAAAGAGTTATTCTAGAGGCGAAAAAACAGATCCATTTAACGCGAAAATCATTCAAAGAAGTTGCCGTTGAGCTGAATTTTAATGATGAATTTCATTTCAGCAAATATTTCAAAAAATACACCGGAATCTCTCCCACTCGGTTCCGAAAAGAGGGAGGAATTTCTATCGTGGCAGATTTGTACAAATAACGTCCATCTTCATCCATTTCATTAGGTTTGAGTTCAACATAACTTTGTCAAAAAAATAAATTATGTTACAACTCTTAGCAAACTCACAGAAAAATTTTATTCATTTTTTAAGAATAAGCATTTTTATCGTTATGGCATGGATTGGCGGTTTGAAAGCCTATCATTACGAAGCGGAAGGAATTATTCCGTTTGTAGCGAACTCTCCTTTTATGAGCTTTATGCTCAACAAAAATGTTTCTGATAAAGATAATTATAAGCTTCACAAAAACAAAGAAGGCGAAGTCGTACAAAAAAATATCGAATGGCATGAAGCTAACGGAACCTACATTTTTTCCTATGGATTGGGAACTACGATCGTTATTATTGGATTTACTGTTTTACTAGGAATTTTTTATCCAAAAATTGGATTAATTGGTGGAATTTTGACCGCAGGAATGTCATTCGTTACCCTTTCATTTCTCATCACAACACCCGAAGTCTGGGTTCCCGATTTGGGAAGTTCTGAATATGGATTTCCTCTGCTTTCCGGAGCCGGAAGGTTGGTTTTAAAAGACATTATTATGATGGCAGGAGGATTGTTGATCGCTTCCGATTCTGCAAAAACCATTGTGAATCTGAAGGCTTAATTTTCCATATTAAAAGGTTTCGGCGGGCTTTCAGCCCGCCGAAACCTTATCCTTTCAATTCAAGTAAAAGATCTTCAATTTGTTTAATATATTTTCCGTAAAAGGCTTTAAACCAATATTTTCCTATCAAAAATAAAAGTGGCATTACAATCACTAATGAACCGATCAATATACTTGCAATTTTCAAATTCGACAACGGAACTGGTCGCGGAATAAATTCTAAAACAATAATGATTTCACAGACTAAAAAAGGTACAAAAGACAAATAAAAAGACAGGTAATATTGCTTATTTAAATTAAACTGGTGCAATAAATCCTGCAGACTTTCCGAAGTTTTCATCATCGTATCACTCATATTTTTATACAATTTAAAAAACTGACTGAAAAAGAAAAATGTAACGAAAACCATCGATGCAATAAGAATAGTAATGTAAAATTTAAATTTAAAAGGACCCGGAGCAACAGCAATCAAGCCAAAAGCGAAAACAAAAATTCCGACGGTCGACCAAAATTCCATGCGCATATTTTTACGAATTTTTTCAAGTGGAAGGTGCATTCTTTTTCTTTGTTCGGTGGAGATTTCAGGCGTCTCTTCAAAAGAATCGTCTGTGTTCCATGTATTTTTTAGGTCATCTATATTCATGATAATTGATTTAAAAATTTGTTGATTGATTTTTTATGGGAGTCTCGCGACAAACTCGAATCACGAACCCATATCTTGTCTATTTTGAGTTTAAGATATCTTTCAGTTTATTTTTGGCGCGGTTCATTTTCACCCTTACATTTCCTTCGGAGATTCCCATTTGTTCGGCAATTTCCTTGCCCGAAAAATCTTCGAGATAATAGAAAATAAAAGCTTTATCAATTGGATTTAATTGATGAATCGCTGTATACATTTCAGATAATTTTTCTTCTTTTTCCACATCATATTCATCCTGTACAATTTTGTAATTTGAAAAATCTTCGTTTCCGATAAAACCACGTTTTTTTTCAGATTTAAGGAAAATAATAGCCGTATTAAGTGCTATTCTGTAAAGCCATGTTGAAAATTCACTTTGTCCTTTAAAATTAGGATAAGCCTTCCAAACCTGATACGTAATCTCCTGAAAAAGATCATCACGATCGTCCTTATCATCCATGTACATTTTAGAAATCTTGAAAATGATTCCTTTATGTTTTTCAATTTTTTCTAAAAATTCTTGTTCTAATGAGGTCATGATTGCTAATCTCTTTAAAGTTAGTTACCCGTTTCAAAAAATGTTACAGTTTTTATTGAAAATAAAACGTCTTTCAGAATTACTTTTTACAAATTAACTCAAATTTTATCATTTTTTTTAAATCTCAACTTAATCACTTTAAACAAAGTGTAATTTTTAAAAATTAACAATAATAACATTAATAATCAAATGATTAAATTAAATTAATATTCTTTAAAAAGTGACTTAATTCAATTTATATTAAGTAATTTTGATAAAAACTTGACAAAATGAAAACACAAAAAACCATCGGAATTACAAAATCCATTGCATTAGTCGCTCATGACCGGAAGAAAACAGAACTGATAAAATGGACGTACCTTCACAAAGAAAAACTGATGCACCATCGCCTAATCGCAACAGAAACTACCGGAAAATTAATTGAAGAACAGATCCACATTAAAACAAAAAAAGTAATGAGTGGACCTTTGGGCGGAGATCAACAACTAGGAGCAATGATATCTCAAGGAAAAATAGATATTATTATTTTCTTTTGGGATCCAATGGCAACCCAACCTCATGACAGTGATGTAAAAGCCCTTTTAAGACTTGGAGTCGTCTGGAATATTCCAATGGCTTGTGATACAGCCACGGCAGATTTCCTTATTACCTCTCCTTTTATGACCGAAAAATATATTGCGGAACATGGTTGCTACAAAAATTATTTAGACAGAATTATAGATAAATAATCAGATGAATGCATAAAAAAATCCTCAATACATTTAAGTTTATTGAGGATTTATATTAAAATCAGGAATTTCTACTAGAAAATATAATCTGTACTCAGGAAATTAGAGTCATGATCTCTTACAATCGTATTCAATAATTCTTTGTTGGAATCTGTAATTTTTGCAGCTACCAAGGAACGAATTGAAAACGAACGAAGCGCATCAAACACAGAAAGCGTACCTTCTGCACTGTCTTTTCTTCCTGTGAACGGGAAAACATCCGGTCCTCTCTGAGCCTGACAATTGATATTGACACGGCTTACTAAATTCACAAAAGGATCGATTAGTTTCGAAACCTCCATCGGATCTTCACTGAAAATGCTCACCTGCATTCCGTGATCCGCATTTACCTGGTAATCAATAGGCTCTTCAATATCTTCAAAAGGAACAACCGGAATTACCGGGCCAAATTGCTCTTCATGATATAATTTCATTTCACTATTTACAGGATAAACAACCGCTGGGAAAACGAAAGATGCTTCATTATAACCACCATTTTCATTGAGAACTTTAGCTCCTTTTGCCAATGCATCTTCAATACATTCTTTCAAATAAGGGGGCTTATTAACTTCTGGAAGCGGTGTTATTTTCACGTCTTTTTCCCACGGAAGTCCGGCTTTTAAAGCAGAAACTGCCGCAGTTAATTTTTGTGTAAATTCTTCCGCAACATCTTTTTGTACGAATATCAACTTTAGCGCGGTACACCTTTGTCCGTTGAATGAAAGCGAGCCTAAAATACATTCGCTTACTGCAACATCCAGATTCGCATTTTTTGTAACGATCGCAGCATTTTTTGCGTCTAAACTTAAAATAGCTCTTAAACGATTAACTTTCGGGTGCAATTTTTTCAATCCGTTGGCTACTTTACTCGATCCGATGAATGCTAAAACATTCACTTTTCCACTTTCCATGATTGGGGTGATGATTTCCGCTCCTTTTCCGTACAATGTATTTACAGTTCCTTTCGGGAAGGCTTCTTTGAATGCATTTAATAATGGATAATGTGCTAAAACACCGTGTTTTGGAAGCTTAAACAAGATTGTATTTCCCATAATTAAAGCAGGAATCAATGTTGTAAAAATTTCATTTAAAGGATAATTGAAAGGTCCCATACTCAAAACGACACCAAGCGGAGCTCTTCTTATTTGTGCGATCGTTCCTTCTGCCTGCTGGAAACGTGAAGATTCTCTGTCCAAATCTTTCAATGCATCGATGGTTTGATTGATATAATCTACCGTTCTGTCGAATTCTTTCGTAGAATCTGCCAATGTTTTTCCGATTTCCCACATCAACAATTTAATAACTAAATCTCTCTGCTGAATCATTAAATACACAAACTTTTGCATACATTTGATTCTGCCTTCCACAGACATTGTTGGCCATTCGCCAAGTCCGTTGTTGTAAGCTTTTACAGAGGCTTCCAAAACTTCCATTGCATCTGCGGGACCAATATTGGGAACGCTTCCCAACAGTTTTCTTTCTAGTCCGTTTTCTGTAGGAATGCAAACCGGGGAATAAATATTTTGAACATCACCGTTCCATTCCACCAGTTCACCGTTTAATAGATATACTTTCTGGTGAATTTCGGGAACTCTATATTCTTCGGGAATTTCGTTTTCGCTTTTAAATATTTCATGAAACGATGCTGTGTTTGCTGAATCCATAAATCTTTTATTTTTTTAATAGTGTTAGTGTAAAACTTTGATAGAATAAAGTTATATGTAAAAATTGATTTTAAAAATAGCTGTTTAATAGATTTGCTCTATTTGAAAGAAAATTAATATTAAAGGATTGAAAAAAGAATAATTTTGTTTAACCTTAATTTGCTTATAAAAGCAGTTCGTCATTTCGAGTAGAAATTATTTGTAACTACGTGAAAAATAATTTTGTGTCGAGAAAATTGTTTTAAAAACTTCTCGATACGATTTTGTCAAAATCTATTCGAAGTGACAAAGCGGTTAATTGGATTAATAAAAAGTATGATTTTCAGGGAATAACTGAGTTTTAAACAGTATTTCAATCTTTGTAACTTTTATTTCCCCTGAAAATTTAACTTTAAAAATTCAATTTATCTAAGAATCAATTAATCTAAACAATAAAAAAATAAATTCATGTATTCAAAATTCGTTTTCGGCGCAATGTTGTTCTTGTCAACATTTGTTTTCGCTCAAAAATCAAAGACAGCAAACACGGTTTTAGCGGGAGGAAAGCCCGTTCATACGTATGCTAAACTACCGGCAGTAAATAAACCTGCTCCACAATTCACCCTTACCGATGTCGCTATGAAAGATCAGACTCTGGAATCTTATAAAGGGAAATATATGATTCTAAACATCTTTCCTAGTGTAGACACAGGCGTTTGTTCGGCTTCCGTTCGTCATTTCAACGAAGATGCTGCGAATATTCCGAATACGGTTGTTCTTTGTATTTCTAAAGATTTGCCGTTTGCACAGAAAAGATTTTGTGGTGCGGAAGGAATTAAAAATGTGGTAATGCTTTCAGATTTCCGTTCAGACTTCGGAAAAACTTATGGAGTGGAAATTACAGATTCTGCCATGAAAGGTCTTTTAAGCCGAGCTGTTGTAGTTATCGATCCTTCAGGGAAAATAGTTTATGAAGAGCAGGTTGCCGATATGGGCAATGAGCCGAATTATGAGGCTGCAATTAAAGCTGTGAAAAATTAAATTTGATTTTTAATATCAATTTAATGATGAAATAGATGCTTCGACGAACTTAGCATGACATCGCTAATACTATTCGATTAGTTATCGTTTAAAACAATTAGTATTCGCAATGTCATGCTAAGTTCGCCGAAGCATCTTTAATAAACATTCCACTAAGATGCATATTTATCTGTGAAAATCTTTTATCAATTAATCTCCATCTCCACCAATCGAATTAAATTCCTTCGTAGAATAGTGCAGGAACAGCAACGTCAGTAAATCATCCACAGAATCTTCGACCTCTACATGAAAAATAGAATCTTTAAATTTCTTTTTTTCTTCTTTAATTTCTATCAATAACTTTCCCTTTTCGAATAATTGATTGGTTTTATTTAAATTAAATTGATAAATTCTTACTCCTTCTCCAGATTTTACAATTCTTTCTTTTGCTAAATCTGTAAAATAAATTATACCGTTTCCATTAAATAGTTCGACATCATTTTTTAAAAATCCAACATTCTTGATATCATAGCTTCTTGATTTGAAAATAATATAATGTCTGAAATTAAAAAAATTGCTGTTATTTACAATTCTCCCAATTTCCTGATTATCGTCTGAGAGCAGTACAAATTGTTTTTTGTGATGTTGAGCAATATATTTTTTCATTAATTCTTTTTAGGCTTCAACTTCTTTTTCGTTGTTACCAAAATTACTCCATTTTTTGCTTGAGAACCATATAATGTTGTCGCGGAAGCATCTTTTAAAATATTAATCGTTTCTACCGATTGAGGATCTATTTCTCCGAATTCTTTTAAACTGATTATTTTTTCATCCAATACAACCAACGGTTTTTTATCATCTCTCAAATTTGTATGTGCACCTCCAATTATAATTGTTTTAGTATTCGTTTCACTTTTAGGAGTTGGACTTACTTTAACGCCTCCAATTTTTCCTTCAAGACTTTTCACCGCTTTATCCTCAAGTTTTAATTGTTCCTGCGAAACTACAGTTGAAGCTCCTGTTACCATGCTTTGAGTTTTTTGTTTTGTTTTCCAACCTGTTATTACAACTTCCTCTAATGTTGCTGCTTTTAGACTATCATTGCTATAATTCTGTTGCCCTTGTACAGAGACAAAACCTCCTGTTGTCATTATAAAACCCACCGCAAATTTTGCAAACATTGAGTTGATGTAAGAATATTGCAGATTTCTATTTAACTGAGATTCGTGGAAATTTCCACAGATTTCTTCGGTGGAATTTGTAAAAGTATCTATAATTTCCTCATCCGAAGCAACGGTAAAATCTCTTACCGTTTTCGAACAGACTGTACAAAATCTTCCTTTTTCATCGGGAGTCATCAAATTCCAGTTTTCATGACAGGGTTTTGGGATTGTAATTTTCATATTTATTTATTTTGAAGATTCCTTTTTAGAGGTAATAACAATCACGCCGTATTTTCCTTTTCTTCCAAAGGCAGCAGTTGCAGACTCTCCTTTTAAAACATTCATGCTTTCAATTGAATTCTGATCAATAGCTTTGAATTTCTTTTCATTAATTATTATTCCGTCCAATACATAAAGAGGTTGCTGAATTTTAACTCTCATTGGTTTTGCCGATACCATTCCAAGCATCATTACACGTTCTTCTAGGGTATCTTTTTTTACAGGAACAGGAGCAACTTTTCCTCTCATGCGATGTTCCACACCTTCTTTTTGTTCTTTTGTATCACATTGTTGTTGGGCGTTTACAGACACAAAACCTCCCGCCGTTATCACAAAACCCACTGCAAATTTTGTAAATAGTGAATTGATATAAGAATATCTTAAATCTTTATTAAGTTGAGATTCATTAAAATTTCCACAAATATCATGATCGGTTGTGTTCGAAAAAACATCTAAAATTTCGTTGTCCGAAGAAGATGTAAAATCTCTCACTGTTTTTGAACAAACAGCGCAGAATCTTCCTTTTTCTTCGGCCGTCATTGCGTCCCAGTTTTCGTGACATGGAGTTGGTATCGTGATTTTCATATTTCCTTTTTTATATAAAGATGCAGGTTGCATGAAAAAGGTTGGAAAAGGTTGGAATTTTATTTAAAATCAAAAAAATCTACTCAATATCCGTCTTTCCGTAAGAATCTAGGTTTGAGTTCTTCTATATTGTTTCTCTAATACTTTGACTCAAGATGAGATATCAAGTTTTATTAAAAAATTTAGAGAAAAAAATGTTCCATGTGTACCATAAGCATTATCGCAACCTTGTCAAAGCTCATTATAAGTGGATTGTGGGAACTAAAGAAATTGATTTTATTTATATTTGAAAAAAAATTGACAACATGAAGGACGAAAATGTAAATAAACTGAATGCTTTGTTTTCAAATTTAAAATCGGAGGAGCAGAAACTGAAAGAGAGTCTGGAGAAAAAGAAAAGCGAAGAGGATTTATTTATTGAAAATTTTAAAACGGTATGCAAAAACCTCATCGATCCCAAGATGCAGGAATTCAGGAGAATGCTGAGAGAAAACGGATTTGGATGCAAGATCACCTTTAGTGAAGAAAATGAAAAAAAGTTGGGCATTAATGGATATACCAACATTAAGCTTCAGATTTCAAGAAATGTGGATTCTAATTTTTATGCGAATGATAAGTTTCCGCACATCATGTTTGTTGCCGATAAAAATACGAGGAAAATTGGAATTCATCAGGATACTATCTTTCAGAACGGAACAGGAAACGCAGTGATGAAGGAGTATTCATACACCGTCGACGCATTGAATGAAGAAAATATAGAACAGGAAATCCTGGATTCTATTGAGAATATTTTGATGAATAAGTAAATTATAATACTAATTTTAAAAGCTAATTATTCATTGCATTTGTCATTCTGGCGAAGGAAGAATCTAAACTTTGAGATTAGATATTCTTCAATACGCTTCACTTTTTCAGAATGACAAACGCTGTAATTACTTTAATAAATTTTAAAGATGAAAATATCTAGGATCCGGATATTGAAACTCGAAATTTAATTCTGAAATTAATTTTGCGGGAGAAATCGTTCTGCCTGTTGTCGTTCGTTCTCCTGAATATGGCAGATCTTTCTGAGCATTAATCACTTCTTCTTTATTAGGATGAATTGGTGCAACCACATTGTACACTTTCCCTTGAGATTGATTGTCCAGCATTTTTTCAACGGTCGAACAAATATCTGCATAATGAATGTGATTCACCAACAGATCCAAATTAGAAATATTATAATTCTTCAACAGTCGCTGATCGCCCATTAATCCTGCTAATCTTAAAACATTTGCATTCGGGAATTTATTGATGATAAAATTTTCGCTTTCCACATTTTCGGCAGGCAGATCTGCTTCTGTAAATTCTTTTTCAGTTTGTGGATAAACGCCAGTTGAGCTCATTAAAAATAATTGTCCTTTATAATCTCCAAGAAATTTCAATACATTTTCCTGTCTGTCTTTCATCGAAATCTGCATCCCTCTGATTCCCGAAAACGGAACGGTGATAATGATCGCATCCAACTGTGGCGCTATTTCCCATTCTGTGATTTCAGATTGATCATCAGGAAAATCAACCAATGTTGTGTGATATCCTTTTGATTTAAATTCTTCTATTTTGGATTCGGATGTCGTGGTTGCAAAGATTTCATATCTTTTTGAAAGCCTTTCCGCAATATGTTTTCCCAACCAGCCACAGCCGATGATTCCTAGGTTTTTCATGATTGATATTGAATGTTATTTATAGGTTTCAAAAATATTGATTTTAAGGTTATCAACATAGATTTTTATCATGGATAATTCATTGGAAGTTTAAAATTTTCCTTCAACTTTCAATACGCTTTCTGAGTTCTCCCATGGTTATTGATAACTTTTTTTAATAAAAGAAGAACTGCAATGATTTGTTTTAAAAATATGCGGTAGGGTTTGGTGATTGAAAACAAACTGTTCCAAAATTCGAAAATTTTGATTATGGGAAACCGTAATAAAATATTTTCTATTTTCTTTATATTTGAATATACCTAACTAAAAAACAATGACAAATCTTGAAAAAATTAATAATATAATTATTAGTGAGAATGCCTACTTTTATCAAAATATAGATAATATCTCCATCTCTGACAATCGAATAAAAAATCTATTTAGTTTAGTTTCTTCAATAAAAACAGGCTATTATCTTTTAAACGAAAGAAAAAAGAAAATAAGATCGGAAGAAATTTATTATTCTATTTGTGCATTTAAATATATTGTTAAGCCAACTTTTATCGAGGAGCCTATCAAAAATTGGTTTGAAGAAAAACTTGCATATCTTTTAATAGTTGAAATTGAAGATTTTATAGTTATAAGTAGAAAGAACATCAGCAAAATACAAGACTTTATTAAGTTACTACACCCATTAGACTATGAAGTTCTTTCAACTTTATTTATAGAAGATAATACAAACTTTGAAAAATTTTCTTTAAAAAATCTCAATGTTTCAGATAAAGCATTAAGAGAAAAAACTGTTGAAGCAATTGATTTAAAAGAAAATTTTTCATCTCTAGGTGCAAATAATTATTTATTAAATTCACTAAGATTAAGTACTAATAATGAAAAAACCACATTAATGCTTAACTCTTCTAGAATTAATAAATTTGGGAAAAAAAATAATATTGAAACATTCTGCAAATGGTCAAAAGAACAAGTTAGTAAAATAAAAAATCATGAAATAACCTCAACATTCTTATCAATTTTTGCAGAGCCCAAGATTATGAAGAACAAAGAGAATCGTTAACTCCTATTTCCATTCTATTTAATTTTAGTAGTATTTATACTGATTTTGAACAAGGATTAATTTCTAAATTCATTTTCGTGAAAAAATTTAAAACTGGTGATGAAATTGAAAAAGAAATTGAACTAATTTCTTTTTTAAATATTTTCGAAAGACTTTGTAAGGTTGATGAATCAGATAACAGTAATATTTACAAAATTTTAAATACTACATCATCAGATTTAGAATTAAAATTAAATGAAAAATCCATAACAATTCGTTCTCAAAAATTTAGAAATATTAGAATAATTTATGCTAATGGAAATAATGTTTCAATCATAGATCATATTAATAATAAAAATGCTTTCATTATTAATTTTGATAATATCGATTTAGCATATTCAAATAGAAAATTATTTAGAGATAGTAAGCTATTAGGGAATATTGAAAATTTTTTGAAAATTTTTAAAACAAATCAAGAGTTGGAAAACGTTACTTCTGAAAAAGGAAACCCCAATACAATGGCGACATCCTTTGAAGATGGTTCTATCTTTAGATTTGTTGAAGAAACATTTTTTGAAAATTATAACTATTTCGTTTGTGATGACTATGGAAGAGAATGGGCAGATCACATAGGAGTTTCAGAGGATAAAATAGTATTTATACACTCAAAATTTAATACAACTAATGCTTCGGCAAGTGCATTTCAAGATATCGTTGGACAAGCTCAAAAAAACTTAGGTAATATAACGCCACAAGATTTCCAATTAGATACAAAGAAAAATTTATGGATAAATAATTATGCTTCTACGAATATAAATAGATTAAGAAAAGGTAATAATGTTGATGAATTTATACAAGCAATTAAAGATGCCTCAACTAATCCATATTTAAAAAAAGAAGTTATTTTAGTCATTAATTTTATTTCTAAAAATAGATTAACGGGATTTTTAAACAATTTAGCTAATGGTGAAAGATTTACAGAAAGAAGCGAAGCAATTCAAATGTTGTGGTTAATATCTTCTTTAATATCTAGTTGCCAAGAATTAAATACTGAAGTAACAATTTATTGCAAACCTTAATAAAAAAACCTGCCTCACAGCAGGTTTTTCCATATCTAAAAAGTTCTAAAACAAACTCTCATCCACAAAATTCGGAAGTGTTACTTTCAAATTAGGTTCAACTTCCATGGCTCTTTTAATGGCGAAAACTGCGCCTTCATTTCTTGCCCAGCTTCGTCTTGAAATTCCGTTGTTTACGTCCCAGAAAAGCATGGATTTCAATCTTCTGTCGGCATCGTCGCTACCATCCAACAACATTCCGAAACCGCCGTTGATCACTTCTCCCCAACCAACGCCACCGCCGTTGTGAATAGAAACCCAAGTCGCCCCACGGAAACTGTCACCAATCACATTGTGAATCGCCATATCTGCCGTAAATCTCGAACCGTCATAGATATTCGAAGTCTCTCTATAAGGTGAATCCGTCCCTGAAACATCATGGTGATCTCTACCCAAAACTACCGCTCCGATTTCTCCGTTTTTAATGGCTTTGTTGAAGGCTTCTGCGATTTTCATTCTTCCTTCTGCATCGGCGTATAAAATTCTCGCTTGTGAACCAACGACTAATTTATTTTCCTGCGCACCTTTAATCCACTGAATATTATCCTTCATCTGCTGTTGGATTTCCTCAGGCGAATTCTGCTGAATTTCTTCTAAAATCTGACAAGCAATTTCGTCTGTTTTCTGTAGATCCTCCGGTTTTCCGCTTGTACAAACCCAACGGAATGGTCCGAAACCATAATCGAAACACATCGGTCCCATAATATCCTGAACATAAGAAGGGAATTTAAATTCTCTTCCCAATGTCGGATTTTCTGCCATTACATCGGCTCCTGCTCTTGATGCTTCCAACAAAAACGCGTTCCCGTAATCGAAGAAATAGGTTCCTTTTTCTGTATGTTTATTAATCGCAGCAGCATGTCTTCTCAATGTTTCCTGAACTTTTTCTTTGAATAATTCAGGATCTTCTGCCATCATTTTGTTTGATTCCTCAAAACTTTGTCCGACCGGATAATAACCTCCCGCCCAAGGATTGTGAAGCGAAGTCTGATCCGAACCAATATCGATTCTCAAGTTTTCCTTATCAAATTTTTCCCAGATCTCAACAATATTTCCCAAATAAGCCAAAGAAACAGTTTCCTTATTTTCCTGAGCTTTTTTGACTCTTTCTACTAATTCATCAAGGTTTTCATGAATTTCATTCACCCATTTCTGGTCGTGACGAATTTTTGTAATTTTTGGATTTACTTCCGCACAAACTGTAACGCAACCCGCAATGTTACCTGCTTTTGGCTGTGCTCCGGACATTCCGCCCAGACCTGAAGTCACAAAAAGTCCTCCTTTGGGTTCTTTATTTATTTTCCGGAAAGCATTTAAAACTGTAATGGTCGTTCCGTGAACAATTCCCTGCGGACCGATATACATGTAGCTACCCGCCGTCATTTGTCCGTACTGCGTTACACCCAATGCATTGAATTTCTCCCAATCATCCGGCTTAGAATAATTCGGGATCATCATTCCATTGGTTACAACCACTCTCGGCGCATCTTTGTGAGAAGGGAATAATCCCATCGGATGACCGGAATACATTACCAATGTTTGTTCGTCCGTCATTTCAGACAGATACTTCATCGTGAGAAGATATTGAGCCCAGTTGGAAAAAACGGCTCCGTTTCCACCGTAAGTAATCAATTCATGAGGATGTTGAGCGACTGCATAATCCAAATTGTTCTGGATCATGAGCATGATCGCTTTTGCCTGTTCAGATTTTCCGGGATAATCAGAAATTGGTCTTGCCTTCATTTCATAATCCGGACGAAAACGATACATGTAAATTCTTCCGTATTTTTCTAATTCTTCTCTAAATTCAGGCAACAATTCTGCATGAAACTGAGGTTCGAAATAACGTAAAGCATTCTTTAAGGCTAATTTTTTCTCTTCGTCTCCTAAAATTTCCTTACGTTTCGGAGCATGATTGATATTGGTTTCGTATGGTTTCGGTTGTGGTAACTGGCTTGGAATGCCCTGTTGTATCTGTTCTTGGAAAGTCATGTATCGTTGATCGTTATTTGTTGATAGTTGATAGATTTTTTATGGTTTTAAAGATATTCAATTTCTAAAATATGAGACAAATAAAATTTCATGAGGCGTTTAGTAGTAAAATTCCCCTCCTTTGTAGGGGAATTTCGCTATAGAAAATTCGGGTGGTTAATTTTAATTTATAAAAAGAAAAAATTTAGATATAAAATCAAATATTGAGGTCTTAAACCCATTGTTGGAGTTCAAAATACCTCCGTCGATTTTCTGAACCTCAGTAATAGCTTTATTAACTGCAAAAATGACTTTATACAACCTCGTTGTTGGGGTTTAGGATGTAAATTTTGATGTTCGAGACATCAAATTTGGGGTTGTATGACCTCAACGATGGAGTTCATAACGTCGTGGAAGGACTAAAAAATGTCACTGGATATATATAAGATTATAAATAAAAAAAAATCCGACACAACTTCGCCGTGCCGGAATCTTTCAATAAATTAATTTAAATATGCTAATTATTATTCTTCACCAAGATCCATCCCGTAAAAGTTCTACCGTCCGGAAGCGTAATCACATACCAGTAGCTCGATGTAGGAATCGCTCTTCCTTTTATTGTTCCGTCCCAGAAAAACTGCGTATTGGAGCTTTGCTCGAAAATAAGAGCCTGATAACGGTCAAATATTTTTACAGTCGACATTTTTCCGCCAAATACATAAAGATCTTTTACAATCCAATGATCATTCAATCCGTCTCCGTTTGGCGTAATGGCATTTTTAATATCTAAAATTACGCTTTGCTGTTTCACAATACAATCACTGTCGGCGTATTTTACATAGAAAGTATAAACTCCGGTCGGAAGATTGTAGAACATATTACTCGATTGCCATGTAATTCCGTCAAGAGAATAAACCATTGTTCTTGTGCCTGTTGCGTGAACTGTCGCGTTATTTCCATTAATTTCGATTTGCTCGATAACAGGAACTTCAAAATGTTTAATTTCAAAAGTTTCGGTGTACGAACAGCCGTTATTTGCCGTTACAGTCAATGTGTAAGTTCCTACAGCGGTAACACCTGTAATCGTGTCTGTCGTAGAAATCACCTGTCCTGTCGGATTTGTCCAGACATAGCTTACGATCGTATAACCTTCAATATGAACTGTATAATTCAATGAACCTTCCGGACAGAAATATTGTGTCGGAATCTCAAAAATAGGTGTTGGTTTTAATGATAAATGAATTTCAACTACCTCAGAACAGAATCCAGGAACGCTTACTTTTACATAAATAATATTTGAACCTGAAGAATTATAGGTAAAATTTGAGGGAGTTGTAATTGCATTTGTTCCCGCATTTAGATTCGCTAAAGTCGGATAATACGTGAAAGTTACATTTGTTCCCGTATAAATTTGATTTTGAAATTGTGTTAAGTTTACTACTTCTACT
This sequence comes from Chryseobacterium sp. MMS23-Vi53, assembly GCF_047651245.1. NCBI lineage: Bacteria > Pseudomonadati > Bacteroidota > Flavobacteriia > Flavobacteriales > Weeksellaceae > Chryseobacterium > Chryseobacterium sp. MMS23-Vi53. Next base: position 893,791 of record NZ_CP180265.1, read on the forward strand.
CCATCATTTCCGCTGTCACAAACTGCAATTTCGAAAGGTCCTCCGTTTTGTAAAATTACTTTTGAACCGAAATTAAAACTGATCATCGCAATATCATCACAACCCGGAATATTCTGAACCTTAACCCAAATCTGCGTCGGGAAAGGGTTTGCAGAATAATTGCTCGGATTTGGGATTGGATTTGTTCCATTTTGTGCATCTGCTTGAGTTAAATAAAAACTAAATGTATTCGCAGGATTAGGAATATCAACCATTGAATTCGTGAAATTCAACAAATTGACTTCATAAGATCCGTCTAAATTTTCATCACAAACCGAAATTGTGGAGTTAATGGCTTTTGGCGGAAAATATGTATTTAATTGGATTGAAGCTACCGAATAACAACCTGTTGTCTGCGACTGGAATCTTGCCCAAACCTGAAACGAAGAAACATTGGTCGTCACCGAAGTTCCTATCTGGTTGGCAGGATTTCCAGTATTGGCATCGGCTGCGGTGTTGTAATATGAAATCGTCATATCAGACAATGGCTGTGTATTTTGCGACGGAATAAATAACTGCGGAATAGCAGTATTTAGTTGAAAAGTTTCACTTAAATTAAAATCTTCATCGCAGGTTTCCAACGTTGCATTATTCAAAACAACAGGTGGTAAAAACGTCATATGAATATTTAAAACTGCTGCTGAAAAACATTCGCTGTTATTGGATTTTACTTTAACATATACAATAGCATTTCCTCCTGAAACAGAAAATTGTGCCGGATTTGTAATTTCATTTGAAAAAATATGCATCGTTGCATCATAATTCAAATAATAACTAAAAGTAACACCTGAACCTGTATAAATTTGAGATTGAGCTTGTGTTAAATCATAGTTTTCGCTTCCATCATTATTGTTGTCACAGATATTATTTAAATTAATTGTAACCGGAGAATTCACCACCGGAGTTGATGTTAAACTTAAATTTATCGGATAAATCTGCGAACAATTGTATGAATTGATTTTAACAAAAATCTGCTGCGTTCCTGTTAATGTAAGATTGGTAATCGGATTTGTCCCGTTTTGAGCATCAATTTGAGTAAAATAGAAAATTGTTGATGCATTTTGGCTTCCGATAATTGCAGATGAAAATTGAGATAATTGTACATTTTCAGAATTATCATTATTAAAATCACAAACGGAAAAACTGGATTGATTAATTACGGGATGAACTAAATTCACAGTGATTGGTTTTACGGTATAACAATTATCTGCAATTTCGAAACGAACAAAATAAGTTTGGCTTACAAAATTTCCATTCGCCGTAATCACCTGATTCGGACTAATCGCTCCCACTCCCAAATTCGCACTTGGAGAATCTGCATAAAATTCTGTTACAGGAACGGTCGTTGGATTGATTAACATTCCGTTGGAAAGCGTATTTAAATTAATGCTGATATCATCCGTTCCGTTAAAACAAATAAATTCTTCCTTCGGATTTGCAATAATTTTAGTGAAAGTCACATTCATATTTACGGTCGCAACTGCAAAACATCCGTTTGGAATATCAACTCTTACAAAAATCGTGTAAACTCCCTCTTTAATCGTTTGGACAACAGTTCCACTTCCGTTGTAGGCTTCATCATATGTATTGTAAACTGTGAAAATTGCTCCGGTTTGAGTTGTAATTAAAGGGCCAATATTTAACGGAAAATCAAAAGGTTCCTGATTATCTGCATTGATATCACAAATCGTATAAGGAAAATTGATCGGCGAATTCATATTCACCCCAGGTTTAAACTGGAAATGAACTGGTCCCAAAACATATGTACAATTTCCCTCCTGAAGTCGCACCCAAAGCATTGTAGTCGCCGTTATATTGGTTGTTGTAATAGGATTGGCATTGTTTTGAGCATCATTTTGTGTTAAATGATAAGAAATACCTGTCGCTCCAGGCGCAAAAAGTTGAGGATTAAGTAAGCTCAGATTATAGTTCGCTTCTACCCCATCATTGTTCGTATCACACAATTCCACTGTGTCTTTCAACAAGCTTTTAGCCAATAAATTCAAGGTTAAAGTTGCCACACGATAACACGTCGGGACTGTAGGATTCTGGATTCTTACATAGATCACTTTGTTTCCCGTCAACGTAAAATTCGTCGGTAAAGGATTAGCATTATTCTGCGCATCCAATAAACTTGAATGGAAACTAAAAGTAAAATTCGCCGGATTTTGTGATGTTAAATTGGCTTGAAAATTATTTAAATTCAAATTAACAGACGTATTTCCGCAAAAACTTTGAGAATAATTTTTGGCAGCCGGATAAGTCGGATCAAAAGTTAAATTAAAATCATCCGTTAAAGTTAACTGACTATTTCCACAGATATTGAATACAACATTTGCGGTGTAAATTTCATTTTGAGTAGGACAAACTGTTGTCTGAACACCTGTTCCGACAGTTTGACCAGCAGAATTCGTCCAAGTTACCTGTGGCTGGATAACATTTCCAAGCGGATTGAATCTCCATCCTTCCTGCATAGCCGACCAAGATCCTGTATTTCTGTTGGCAGGAGAATAGCCGATTGTTCCATTATTGTTAATGACACCTATTAAGGCATTTTCAAACTTTCTGGTTGGACAAGGAATTGGTTTTTTATCGACAAAAACTTCGATCACATTTGTCGTTTCATGCAAAACAATTTGTGATGAAGAACGGTCTGTACAACCTGAAATTCTTCCCTCAAAAAAATTAATAACAAATTTTCTGTAAGGCGCAGTTCCAATCGTCGAATAATAAATTTCCGAAGAATCATTTGCAGAGAAAACCATATCATGATAAACCCCGAAAATCGAATTCTTCGGAAGACTTGTGCTCGGATTTTGCCATTGAACATTTGGATAATTGATATTTCCCAATTGGCTTAAATCAAAAGTGACCATTCCATTGGAACCGACAACAAGCGCATCGAAATATTGATTAAAAAAACAAAATTTAAACGGAAGATCCAGCTTTGCTGCAAAAAGATCGTCGTAATTGGCATTCAGCGCCGTTCCCTGATTCATTGCAATGGGCGGACTATATGCTTCAGGATTTACCTGATAGCTTGTGGTTTCGTTCAGCACAGGATATTCCACATGAAGGGCTAAACATCCGTTTGCATCGAGATTATTGGTACATGTAACATTATAGTTTTCGTTTCCCGCAGCATCCTTGACTTTAATATCTACAGGGACTTGAGAATACACAAAAACACCAATAATGATGAATAATATTTGTAGAAATCTTATCATAGGTTTAAATAATTAATCACTATACTATGATAAATTTACTATTTTTAATTGTAAAATTTTAAATGATAAATATTTATTTATGTTAAATTAACATGCAAAAAAATCTATTTCATTATATAACAATCATTTAAATTTTAAATATTAACAAAAAACCTTACTTTATCAAGTAAGGTTCAGTATGCATATCGATTAAATTTTATGTTAAGACATCGTCGTTTTCCTCCTCATGATCGTCGTCGTTGTCACTTAAGCTCCAATAATTGTTTTCTTCATCTTCGCTTCCAATTTCTTCCTGTCCATCATCATCTTCAGTTCCGGGAATGTCTAGTCCTTTGTCTAATTTATCTTCATCAAAATCTTCATCTTCTATAGGATTTCCATCTCCATCCAAAGGGATATGTTCTTCCTGATTAAAAATATCCTCACTTGGACTGTAGTCCATTTGTTCCAGTTTTCTGTCCTGTTCTTTAGAATTATCTTCGGGTGTCATAATATGTATATTTAGTGTTGATTGTCTTAGAACAAAAATAATTCCAAGACTGTGAAAAATTTAAATTGATTTTCTAATTTTTGTTGATTTTTTTATTTCCTATAGATTACACAGATTTGCACAGATGATTGCGCATAGTTTTTAAAGCTTATAAATAAAAATATTACATAAACATCTGTGCAAATCTGTGTAATGTGTGGTAGAAGACTAAGAAATTTAATTAATTCTCATAAACTTCAGGATTTACACAAGCCGGCATTTTTTCGCCTTTTGAAAAAGCAATCAGATTTTCTGCAGCAAGTTTTGCCATTCCGTTTCGCGCTTCAATCGTTGCAGATCCGATGTGCGGTAAAACACAAACATTGGAAAGCTCCAAAATAGGATCTTCTTTGAAAATCGGCTCAGGATTTGTCACATCAAGACCTGCACCCCAAATTTTATGTTCCGCTAAAGCATTATACAAATCTTTTTGATTGTGAAAACCTCCTCTCGCCGTATTGATAAAAATTGAATTCTCTTTCATTTTTTCAAAAACCGAAGCATTAAAAAGCTCTTTTTGTTCTGGTTTAAAATTCGCATGAATACTCAGAACATCGGATTGTCCGATTAATTCATCGAAAGAAACATATTTTGCATTCAGCTCTTTTTCGGCTTCTTCGTTATGATGGCGATTATGGTAAATAATATTCATATCAAAGGCATTTTGAGACTTTTTTGCCATCTCAAAACCAATTCTTCCCAACCCGAAAATCCCCAGTGTTTTTCCATACAATTCCTGTCCAAGCGCATGTAAAGGATCAAAATCACCCCAATTTCCTGATTTTACTTTCTCAAAGTTATAACTCGCTCTTTTTGCAACCGATTGCATTAATAAAAACGCAACATCAGAAGTCGCTTTGCTTAAAACATCCGGCGTATTTCCGATCGGGATATTTCTTTGATTGGCTTCTTTAATATCTACATGATCAAACCCTACGGAATACAGCGCAATTGCCTTTACATTCGGACATTCATCAAAAAAATCTTTATTAAATTTAAAACCTCCGCCAACACTTAAAATCAAATCATGGCTCTTACAATAACTTAACCATTCGTCTTGCGAAAGATTTTCATGTTCGGGAATAAAAACTTCCAATCCTGCATCTTCAAGCATATGAATACCAATTTCCGGAATTCTTTTATTTACGAATACTTTCATATATTAATTTTTAGATTTTTTAAACAATAGTTTTCAAGTTACAAAAAGCAAACCGTTTATTCTCTAGTTGATGGGTGTTTGTTGCTTGTTGTTGCTTGTTAATGGTTTTTAATGAAAAACTTGTTTAAACTTTTTATTTAACCACAAAAGTCACAAAAGATTTTAGATAAACTATTTAAAGCTTATTATTAAACTAAAAAAAGAAAACATAAGTTTTAAAAATCTTTGATTTTTATTCTTTTGAGCGCTTTTGAGTATCTAATTAAAACTATATATATCGCTTTTGTGACTTTTGTGGTTAAATCTAAAATTAGTTTAAACAGCTTTGAAATAAAATTCACAAAAAAACCTCATTCCCTGAAAAGAATGAGGTTCTTCTAACTTTAATATTAAAAATTACTTTTTTTCATCATTATTCTTAATGCTCCAAAACATCGGAATTTTACCAAATTATTGGGTTGCCATACCATTAATATTTTGATGATTAAGGATTTAAATAAAATCAATTTTCATTCCGAAATGACAGAAAATTATTTTTTAATTTGAATTAATTCCCCTTTCCTCTTCACTAGATTTTTATAATCCCATTGAATATTTTCCGATTTCTTCAAAGCTCGTTTTATATCTTCTTCATTGATCTCCAAAACATCATTATAAAAGACAGAAGCATCCTGAAATTTTTCACCATGAACATTTAAAAATTCCTCATTAAAAGATTTTCCACTCCAAAACATCAAACGAATTCCTTTTTTCTGTTTGCTGTAACCTACAATCGGGTTGTCTTCCAAAAACCAGACAGGGTGAGCGTGCCAGATTTTAGATTGTGAATCCGGCAGATTTTCATCGATAATTTCAAATAGTTTTGAGCAGATTTCGTGATCGGATTCTGTTTGTGAACTGTTGTATTTTTGGATGTCGGAAGTCATTTCTTAATCTTTTATTCTTTAAAATTAAGAAATTATCTTGATTTGAATTTCCTGAATTGAATAGGTTTTGGCTAAAGCCAATTTGAATGAATCTCTTTTCATTAAATGGGCTAAAGCCCATTCCTATTGAATTTATAACAGAACTGGTGTTTGAGACCAGTGCGTCTACCAATGCTTTAATGATAATAGATTCTTCACTCTGCTTCGCTTTGTTCTGAATGACAATATAGCTTTTAGTCTTTAATAAAATTATTGGTTTGTATTTCCTAACATTGGAACAAATTTATAAGCTCCAAACTCTTCTTTTTCAAATTCTGTGGGAGAAACTTTCGTAAATCTGTATAAAACCTGCTCATCTGTCGGACCTAATGGAATCACCATTTTTCCGCCTACTTTCAATTGCTTTAATAATTCGGTTGGTAAAACTGATGCACCACAAGTCACAATAATTTTATCGAAAGGCGCAAAAGTCGGAAGACCTGCAAACCCATCCCCGAAACTTTGAAATTTGGGATATAGATGCATTTCGCGAAGCTTTTTTTTGGAAAAATCAAATAAATCTTTTTGTCTTTCAACGGTATAAACGTGGGCTTTCATAGCCAATAAAACCGCAGTCTGATAACCACAACCCGTCCCGATTTCGAGGATTTTTTCACCCTGTTTTACCTGTAAAAGTTCGGATTGTTCGGCTACGGTCGAAGGATGCGAAATTGTCTGATGCGCCAAAATAGGAAAAGCACGGTCTTCATAAGCAAAATCTTCAAAAATACTTTCGATAAAAAGATGTCTCGGAACTTCATTCATTGCTGAAAGCACATTTTCATCCGAAATTCCTATTCTGTTACGAAGATAGTCTACTAAAATTTTTCTTTTTCCTTTATGTACAAACGAATCATGCATCATTAGATGGTAGTTATTAGGCAGCAGGTGCTAGTTTGCACAAAAGTAGCAAAAGAATTATTATTTATCAACCTAAAACCTATCATCTGTTTCCTAACACCTAAAATGTTTATATTTACAAAAATTTAATACAGCTATGTTGAAAGCAGGTTTGGTAGGTGCCGGACATTTAGGAAAAATACACTTACGACTTTTAAATCAGTCAGATAAATATGAATTTGTAGGTTTCCATGATAAAGATATAGAAAACGGAAAGAAATTAGAAGCCGAATTCGGATACAAATATTTTGAAAACTTCGATGAATTGCTAGATCAGATCGATATGTTGGATATTGTGACTCCAACAGTTTATCATTACGATTATGCATTAAAGGCGATTGAAAAAGGTCTTCATTTTTTCATCGAAAAACCGGTTACCCAAACACTTGAACAAGCGGAAGAAATTCTTCAGAAATGTCAGGAGAAAGGCATTAAGGCACAGGTAGGTCACGTTGAAAGATATAATCCGGCATTTATTGCAACGAAAGAATATATCAATAATCCGATGTTTATTGAGATCCACAGACTGGCGGAATTTAATCCTCGTGGAACGGATGTTTCTGTGGTTTTGGATTTAATGATTCACGATTTGGATATTTTATTAAGCATTGCTAAATCTAAAGTTAAAAATATTCATGCCAGCGGTGTTTGTGTAGTCAGCAAAACTCCGGATATTGCCAATGCAAGAATTGAATTTGAAAACGGATGTGTTGCCAATTTAACGACTTCCAGAATTTCGATGAAAGCAATGAGAAAAAGCCGTTTTTTCCAGAAAGATGCTTATATTTCTGTTGATTTCCTTGAGAAAAAAGCAGAAGTAATCCGTATGAAAGATGCTCCTGAAAACCCTACTCCATTTGATATGATTATTGAAAATGCAGAAGGTGAAAAGAATCAAATTTTGTTTGAATATCCTAATATCCAGCCGAATAATGCGATTTTGGATGAATTAAATTCTTTTGCAGATTCTATCACGGAAGATAAGCATGTAGAAGTTTCGATTGAGGACGGAACGGAAGCGTTGAAAGTAGCTTTGGAGATCATGAAATTGATTTCTTGACTTTATTAAACACGAATATCACAAATTTTTCAAAAATTACGCTAATTATTTTATCATAGGAACGGGCTTTAGCCCGTTTTTTTTATGAATAAAAATTCAAATTGGCTTTAGCCGAAATTTATTTGTACAAAAATTAAGATTGAATTTCACCATATAATTTTTCTAATATTACACTTAGATTCTTGAAAGGATGGCAAACTTTGTGGATGTTGTGCGATGTATATTCGAAGGACTGCAACAATAGCCCCGATTGCCGCGGCATCCTTTTTTTGCAAGGATTTTTAGAGTTGGCAAAAAAGATATAGCAGAAAGCGGGATTAAGCTCCTATAAATTTTAAAAATATTCAATGGATAAAATAAACTTGATTTAAATTTTACGCGAAATCTTTTTGGTTTCATGAATATTTAATTTTTATTCAACAAATTTTAAATATATTTGTGATTGTATAAACTATAATTCTTAAACAAACAATCTCCTAATATTTTAAATTAAAACAACTATGAAAAGAGCCATCCTACTATCCGCTTTTTTATTGTCTCAATTTGGGACATCGCAACTTTTAAAAACAAATGGTCAAAAAATTGTTAATGACAAAGGTGAAAATGTTCAATTGAGAGGCCTCGGCTTGGGAGGATGGATGTTGCAGGAAGGTTATATGCTGAAAACTGCAGATTTTGCTGGTCCACAATATAAGATCAAAGAAAAAATTGCTGAATTGATCGGTGAAGATGGAATGAATGAATTCTACAAAGCTTATTTAAAAAACGGCATCACAAAGCAGGATATCGACTTTTTAAAGAAAGCAGGATTTAATTCGATCAGACTTCCGATGCATTATAATTTGTATACTTTACCGATTGAAAAAGAACCGAAAAAAGGACAAAATACTTGGCTTGAAGAAGGTTTTAAAATGACAGACGATCTTCTAAAATGGTGTGCAGATAACAAAATGTATTTGATTCTGGATCTTCATGCAGCTCCAGGCGGACAGGGAAATGACGTGAATATTTCCGATAATGACAAGTCGAAACCATCGCTTTGGGAAAGTGAAGAAAATCAGAAAAAAACGATCGCTCTTTGGAAAAAATTAGCAGAAAGATATAAAGAAGAGCCTTGGATCGGAGGTTATGATTTGATTAACGAACCGAATATCAATTTCACAGGAAAAAACCCGAACGGGACGGATGAAATGTCGAATGCTCCACTTTGGAAGCTACAAAAAGACATCACAGAAGCGATTCGTACGGTTGATAAAAAACACATCATCATTATTGAAGGCAATGGTTGGGGAAATAACTACAACGGTTTAACGCCACTTTGGGACAACAATATGGCTTTCAGCTTCCATAAATACTGGAATTATAATGATGAAGGAACTTTGAAATTTGCTTTGGATTTAAGGGAAAAACATAATATCCCGATTTGGTTGGGAGAAACGGGTGAAAATTCGAATGTATGGTTTACAGAACTGATCCAGCTTTTAGACAAACACAACATCGGGTATGCTTTTTGGCCAATGAAAAAAATCGATAACATCGCCGGAATTACCAATGTGAAAATCACTCCGGAATACCAGAAATTATTGGATTACTGGAAAAACGGCGGTGAAAAACCGTCAAAAGAATTTGCAAAAAAAGCTTTAATGCAAATAGCGAACAACTATAAATTTAATAATGTTGAAGTTAAAAATGACATTATTGATGCGATGTTCAGACAGACAAAAGATGGTTCAACAAAACCTTTCAAAAATCTTCAGGCTCCTGGAAAAATCTTTGCAACAGACTATGATTTAGGAAGAATGGGCTCTGCTTACAAAGACAACGACTTCATCAACCTTTGGGTGAGCGATCCGGCAAAAAGATCTGAATGGAATTCCGGAAATCAATTAAGAAATGACGGTGTTGATATTTACAAAACAAAGGACAATCAATATTACGTCGGAAAAACGGAAAGCGGAGAATGGCTTCAATACACCATCAATGCAAAAGCTGATAAATCTTATACTTTTGATATCAATTATGCAAGTGGCAGCGATGCAAAAATCAGAATTGAGGATGCTTCAGGAAAGAAGTTGGCAACCTTTTCATTAAATTCTACAGGCGGAAATGAAGTTTGGAAAACAGTGTCAGCAAAAGGAATTAATCTTAAAAAAGGAGAAAATAAAATCCGAATTTATTTCGAAAACGATGGTGTCAACCTGAATTATTTTGAATTGAAATAAGAAAAAATCTTAAATTGCAAATCCCTTTTAGTTTCTAAGAGGGATTTATTTTTTAATTTGTTTTAACCGCAAAAGTAACAAAAGATTTAGATAAAATATTTAAAGTTTATCATTGAGCTGAGAAGAAGAAAGCATCTGATTTTCATCTTTTTGAAAACTTTTGACAAGCTAAAAATATTTAAGCATTATGATATTTCTTTTGTTTCTTTTGCGGTTAAAATATAGATTATCAAACAAAATATTATGAAAAAATTAGGACTATTATTTCTTTTGATTTCTGCGTTCATGTTCGCTCAGCAATCAGTTTTGGATCAAAAAATCACTTCTATTATTAAAGGTAAAAAAGCAACAGTCGGAATATCCGTTCTAGGCTTTGAAAATGGATTTAAATACAATAAAAACGCAGAGAAAAAGCTTCCGATGCAGAGTGTTTTCAAGTTTCATATTGCAGCAGCTGTGTTGGATTTTGTAGATCAGGGAAAGCTTTCACTGGATCAGAAAATTTTACTTGATAAATCGAATTTATTTGAAGATACATGGTCGCCGCTTCGCGATAAATATCCAAACGGAGGTGTTGAAGTTCCTTTAAGTGAAATTCTTGAATTTACCGTTGCGAAAAGCGATAACAACGGCTGCGATATCTTACTGAAATTATTGGGCGGAACACAAACCGTTCAGAAATTTATGGATTCTAAAGGTGTGAAAGGTTTCCAGATTAAATATAATGAAGAAGACATGCACAAAGATTGGAATGCGCAGTACGAAAATTACAGTACGATGAACTCCGCAGTTGATGCCTTGAAAAAGTTCTACGATGGTAAATTATTATCAAAAAAATCGACGGATTATTTGATGAAAGTAATGTTGTCAACTTCCACAGGATTGAATAAAATGGTCGAACAGCTTCCAAAAAATACACCTGTAGCGAGAAAAACGGGAGCTTCAGGAAAGAATAATGCAGGCTTAACGGGTGCTGAAAATGAAATCGGAATCATTACTTTACCAAATGGCAAGCATTATGCATTAGCTGTATTTGTCAGTAATTCAATGGAAACGGGTGCTGTTAACTGCAAGATGATTTCGGACATTTCAAAGACTGTCTGGGATTATTTTAATAAGTAAAATTTAAAGCTTAAATTTAAAACCATTAAAAATGAAAAAAGTATTATTAACAATCGGATTATTCACTTCTGTATTCTTCTTTTCGCAAAAGAATGAGAACTTTTTACAGGTAGGTTATCACAGCATCTGTTGTGGTACTCCGTCTGATAAACCTGTGATGAATTTTATTAACCAATTTCAGCAAAAAAACAAAATAAAAAATTTCGAGGTTTACAAACAAAGTGGATTGGGAAGAGAAGGTGAATTCAATATTTATATCGGGACAGATAAATTCTCAAAAACTCAGAAAGCTAAGTTTGTAGAGGGTTTGAAGGCTGCAATTGATGCTCAAAACAGAATGAAAAAACCAAACAGAGACGGAAATGTAAGTTTTGAGGAAACCGAAATGGTAAAAAAAGCTGATCTTTCCAACGCAAGAAATTTAACTTTAATCAGTAATAAATAATTTTAATTAAATAAGGAAAAATGATTCAAAACATTGTAGTTATCGGAGCAGGAACCATGGGGAATGGTATTGCACATACTTTCGCACAAAGCGGGTTTAAAGTAAACTTGGTAGATGTATCTCAAGACGCTTTAGACAAAGGTTTGAAAACCATTACTACCAATCTTGACAGAATAATTGCAAAGGGAAACCTTACAGAAGAACAAAAAGCTGAAACTTTAGGAAATATAACGACTTTCACGGCTCTTCAGGATGCTGTAAGATCTGCGGATCTTATTGTGGAAGCTGCTACTGAAAATCAGGAATTGAAGTTAAAAATTTTCGGTCAAATGGACGAGTTTGCACCCGAAAATTGTATTTTGGCGACCAACACTTCATCCATTTCTATCACAAAAATTGCAGCGGCGACAAAAAGAGCAGATAAGGTAATCGGAATGCACTTTATGAATCCCGTTCCAATCATGAAATTGGTTGAAATTATTAAGGGATATTCTACTTCTAAAGAAACTTTTGACTCAATTTATGAAATGAGCAAAACATTAGGAAAAGTTCCTGTAGAAGTTAATGATTACCCTGGATTTGTGGCTAATAGAATTTTGATGCCAATGATCAACGAATCTATTGAAACCCTTTATAATGGCGTTGCGGGAGTTGAGGAAATAGATACGGTGATGAAATTGGGAATGGCGCATCCAATGGGACCGCTTCAATTGGCAGATTTTATCGGTCTTGATGTATGCTTAGCCATCTTAAACGTAATGTATGACGGATTCAAAAATCCTAAATATGCACCAAATCCGCTGTTGGTAAACATGGTAATGGCTGGAAAATTAGGCGTAAAATCTGGTGAAGGTTTCTACGATTACTCAGAAAGCAAAAAAGCGGAAAAAGTTGCGAAAATGTTTTCAAAATAGTCTTTAAGTTATGAGTTGTGAGTTATAAGTTATAAATTTGGCTTGTTAAAAGCTGCAATCTATCACTTAATAACTGCAACATTGATAAAATTTAAAGAAAAATATATTCAGATATCAATGGTCATCATTACTTTAGTGATGACCATTTTACGTTTTTTACTCAATGAAAAAGGGCGTGTAAATCCAGATTCGATCCGATACATGAGATTTGCGCACAATCTTCCGATTATTGATAATACCACTACTCCACTGGGGTATCCAATTTCTATTAAGTTATTTACAATCTTCGGTTTAGATGAATTTTGGAGCAGTAAAGTTGTGGCAATTTTATCTTATTTTTTCATCTTATTTTTTGCCTGGAAAAAGAAATTTTTCTTTAAAGAATCAGTTGTTGTAGGAGCATTATTCAGCTTTGTTTCGATCTTTTCCTACACAATGAGTGAGCCTCTAATTCTGCCTTTTGTAATGTTATTTTTATATGTTTCCATGCAAATTATTAACGGAAATTTAGAAAAAGGAAAAGCTGTTTTTTATCTTTCATTAAGCTTGATTGCGATTTATAATATTCGATACAGTTCGCTTTTTATTATGGGAGGAGTCGGATTTTTCGGACTTGTTTTCTGGAAGAAAAAATATTCAAAAACGTTTATTATTTCAGGAATTATTGGAGGACTTTTTGTTGTTTTGTATAAATTTCTCTTTATTGATTATTTTAACGAAAATTATGTAAAAGATGCTTTATTAATTGGTTTACATCCAACCTCACAGCTTCTTGTTGAGCTATTTCAGGGACTTTGCACGACTTTCAATCCTTTTATTCATATTTCTGATCCGAATGGTGGAATCATTAACTATGGAATTTACGGAATCGGTTTTTTTAATATACTTTTAATTATTTATCTTTTTGTTAAATATAAACTTACAGAATCTGAATTTTTCTATGTTTTTATAAGCATTGTAAGTATTATCTGCTCTTATTTTGTACAATATTTTTATTCTGTAAACCCAATTGATTACCGATTAATGGCTCCTTTTAGCTTTTCTATTTGGTTAATTTATTTCAGAAAATTATTTATCGTTTTTAATATTAAAACTTATGCAATCGGCTTTTTAAGTCTACTATCCGGAATGCTTTTCACTTGGCTTTCCAAAGGAAATTATCTTGAAAACAGAAAAGAAATGGCACAGTTTCTACAATCCGAAAATATGGACAGGGTTCCTTTACAATTTTATCTGGAAACGACAGAAGACCTTGATAAAATTCAGGTAGCAGAATTGATAAGTACCATAAATCCGAATATTACGCTTACTTCCAAGCCGAAAGATACGTTACAAAAAGCCACATTAACGAGGTATAAAGTTTTACAAAAAATTAAGATCGACAAGAACAAATACCAATAATTTTATTATCTTTGGTTTAAAGTTAAAACATTAGAAAAATGAAATTACCAAAGTTTTTATTAGCAGATAATTCGGAATTTCCAGAAGATTTATTCGTAGTTCATACAGAATATCCAAGATTCATCTTAAACGTTGAAGAAGAGGAAGTTGAGTGGTTGGATGATCTAGAAGGAGACGATGAGGAAACTATGGCAGATGAGGCTACAAAAGTGGTAGAAGCTGCGTTTAAATGGTGTGATGAAGAGTTGGCTAAGTACGACGAAGAAGAGGAAGACTAATTAACAATTTAAACATAAAAAAGGAACTCAATCGAGTTCCTTTTCTTTTTTATTCAGCTTTGTTGAATTTTAATAATAAAAGATTGTCCTGGTACAGTTCCAAAACATTCCCTGTCACGACATATTTGTTGGCCTTTCCTACCATATCCATAAAGTTTTTCTCAACACTCATGTTATCGCAAGCCATTCGTGTAGAACCTAATGCTCCCGCAGAGAAATTTCCTGAAGCCGGATCCACTTTTGCAGTTCCAAAGTAATTGTTACATCCTGCATTTCCGGTGATTTTTTCGCCCTCGATGTTCAATGTCGGAATTTTTCCTTTTACATTATCAGCCAATGCCCATTTTGTGCCCGCAAGAGCAGGTTGAGCTTTACCAACTTTCGAAGCAGAAGGACTCGACATCGTTCCACAGGAAACCAAAACCGCAGCAGTACATATACTTAAAAAAAGATTTTTCATTTTTCTATTGTTGATTTAAACCAAATTTACGGAAATATTATTATTTAAACGGTTTTCGAAGGATTTTATTGTTTTTTAACAATTAATTTTAAACATAAAAATCACGAATATTTTCTCCTAATATCAACCGATTTAATTATTCTTAAAACACAATTTTAATAAAAAAAAACGGACTATAAAAAGTCCGTTTTATATATCAATCTTAATATTATAAGATTATCCTCTCAATTCAGCGTTGAATTCTTTTTGGAAAGATTTAATTAAAGAATCCATTACTGTTGTGATTTCTTTTTCTTCCAATGTTTTTTCTTCGTTTAAAAGCTCGAAACTCATAGCATAAGATTTCTTACCTTCAGGAAGATTTTTTCCTTCATAAACATCAAATAAGTTGATATTTTTAATGTAAGGAGATTTATTCTTTTTAGCCGTTTGGTAAAGATCTTCGTAATTTACATTCTTATCGATCAATAATGCTAAATCTCTTCTGATCTTGTTGAATTTAGGAATATCCTTGAACTTCAGTTCGTTTTTAGAACGTAATTCCTGAGCAAATTCAAGTTCAATCTCTGCGTAGAAACACTCTTGGTCAATATCAAAATCTTTCAATTGTTGAGCAGAAACTTTTCCTATTCTTACTAAAGCTTTTCCATCGACTTCGTAAGCTAAAGTATCAGAGAATCTATCATCAGACAAAGCAACTTCTTTGTAGTCAATCGCTAATTTCTCCAATAAAACTTTAACGTAAGCCTTTAAATTGTAGAAACTAGTAGCAGATTTCGGCTGTAGCCAGTTTTCTGCAACGTCTCTTCCAGTAACCAAAATAGCCAATTGTTTTCTTTCTTCATATTTATCTTTTTTGTGATAAATTTTTCCGAATTCGAAAAACTTGATATCCTGATTTTTTCTATTGATATTGTAGATCGCATTTTGCAAAAGCCCTTCCAATAAAGACTTTCTCATGAATGCCAAATCGTTGCTTAATGGATTTAATAATTTTACAGCATCTGTTTCATCTTTTACAGAAGTCAATGAATTGTTCATCACCTCGTTGAAACCTAAGCTCTGTAAAGTTCTTGCCCAACTGTTTTCTAATTCGTCCTGATCTTGAGCACTCAATTTTACAGGCGTAAACGAAATTTTTTGAGGAGCATCGATTTTATTGTATCCGTAGATTCTTAAAATCTCTTCAATCACATCAATTTCTCTTGTAACATCTGCTCTGTAAGCAGGAACGGAGATTTCCAAACCGTTCTGAATTTCATTTAAAACCTGAATATCAAGAGCTTTTAAAATTTCTTTTACTTTCTCTCTGTGAATTTTTGTTCCTAAAATTTGCTCGATTTTTGAGAATCTGATGATTACATAATTATCCTCAATTTTCTTTGGATACTCTTCCAATAATTCTCCAACTAACTTACCTTCAGCTAATTCCTGAATCAATTTAATGGCATGAGTAATCGCTGTTCTTGTGATATTCGGATCTACACCTCTCTCAAATCTGAAAGAAGCATCCGTATTCAATCCGTGGAATTTTGCTCCTTTTCTCACCGCAACCGGGTTGAAATAAGCACTTTCCAGGAAAATAGTTTTTGTTTCCGTAGAAACTCCAGAATTTGCACCACCAAAAACTCCGGCAATACACATCGGATTATCTTTTCCATCTTTGATCATGATTTCAGAACCGTTCAAAGTTCTTTCAACACCATCTAAAGTCGTGAATTTTGTTCCTTCTTTTACTGTTCCAATTTTTACTTTTTTATCTGCAATTTTATCTGCATCAAAAGCATGAAGTGGTTGTCCAAGCCCGTGAAGAATATAGTTTGTAATATCTACAACGTTGTTAATTGGGCTCAAACCAATTGCTTTCAATCTGTCTTTCAACCAAGATGGAGATTCTGCAACTTTCACATCTTCAATCACAGCACCGATATATCTTGGGCAAAGTTCTGCGTCTTCAACTTCTAAAGTGAATTCGTGAGAACCTTCGTTATTTAAAGCAACAGAAGATACTTTTTCGAAAGTAGATTTTTGCTGATTTGTTGATAAAAATGCATATAAATCTCTTGCAACACCATAATGAGACATTGCATCGGTTCTGTTTGGCGTTAAACCAATTTCAAAAACTTCGTCATTTGATAATTCAAAATAATCTGCGAAATTTTTTCCAACTTCATATTTTTCTTCGTCCAAAACCATAATTCCTCCGTGATCATCGCTAAGACCCAATTCGTCTTCTGCACAGATCATTCCCTGAGAAATTTCACTTCTGATTTTAGCTTCCTTTATTTCAAAAAAGTTTCCGGATTTATCATAGATTTTTGTACCAACAACTGCTACTGGAACAGTTTGTCCAGCCTCTACATTTGGAGCTCCACAAACGATGTTCAAGATCTTTCCGTTTCCTACATCTACTGTTGTTTTCTTCAATTTGTCTGCATTCGGATGTTTTTCGCAAGTAAGAACCTTACCTACCACAATTCCTTCCAGGCTGCCTTTTATGCTTTCAAATTTTTCTATCCCTTCAACTTCAAGTCCTATATCTGTAAGGAATTCACCGATTCTTTCAGTTTTTAATTCCGTTTTGATGTAGTCTTTAAGCCAATTGTTTGATATTTTCATCTGATAATTTCTATTTATTTTTTAGGACAGATGAAACCTTTCGGTTTCATTTACTCTATTTTGAAAATTTTACTTGAATTTTTCGCGCTACAAATATCGTGTTTTTTTAAGAAACAGAGAAATGTGAGAGAAACTTTAAGAGTTTATTTTATCTTGATCGTTTTCTTTTTCTCGCTGATTTTGCTGATTGCGCAGATTTTATTTTTTAAAATATTAATGAATAGAATTAACCACAGATTTTCACAAATTTGCACAGATAAATATGCTTTAATTTTAGCAAATTATTGGGTACAGTTTGTCATGCTGAAAGCATCTATACGCGAATCTTTCTATCTTAATTCTAAAACTTAGCCGAAATTCCTACAGAATGACAGACTTTTTGGAGATTATGAATATTTTATTCCAAAACATACTGTCTTTTTACCACAGATTTCACGGATTTACACAGATGAATATGTTTATTTTTTTTCCCGGATTTCTAAATTGCAGTTTTATTTAAACCTTCAAGGTTGATTTTTTAGCGGTCGCAAATTCCTAGCCCCGATTGCAGCGGCATCCTTTTTGGTTGCGGCTGGAACATAAACTGAAAGTTTACGAACGAATGTTCAGGAAGCCGTAACCAAAAAGATATAGCGGAAAGCGGGAAATAGCTTCTAAAAAAAGAAAAAAATATTCCAAAAACAAAAGAGGTTCTGAAAAATCAAAACCTCTTTTTATATTTTAACTAAAATAATATTACAATCCGATAACCGGCATTGATAACATTAAGATATTTTCATTGTCTTCAAGACCATCAAGAGGCTCGATGATCCCTGGTCTGTTTGGCTGAGACATTTTCATAGTGATATCGTCTGAACCAAGAATCGTTAACATTTCTGTTAAGAATTTTGAGCTAAATCCGATGTTGATATCTTCTCCGTTGTAATCACAAGGAATCTGCATATCTGCCTTGTTTGCATATTCCGTGTCTTCTGCGTGAAGGTGAAGGATGTTTGCAGACAATTTAAATCTTACCTGATTCGTAGATTTATTCGACATAATAGAAGCTCTTTTGATTGCTCCCAACAAAAGATTTCTGTTGATTGTCAATACATTCGGATTTTCTTTTGGAATTACCGCTGTATAGTTGGGATATTTGCCGTCGATCAATCTACAGATCCAGATATGCTTACCAAAAGTAAATTTAGCCATATTCTCGTTGAAGTCGATGGTAACGTCTTCGTTGGAGCTTGCTAAAATATTTTTGAAGATATTTAAAGGTTTTTTGGGCATGATGAATTCCATTGGTTCGGCATTCATCAAATCCATTCTTTTATATACGACCAATCTGTGAGAATCGGTAGAAACGAAGTTTGTTTCATTTTCTCCAAACTGGAATAGAACTCCCGTCATTACTGGACGAAGAGAGTCGTTGCTAGTTGCAAAAAGCGTGTTTGTCAGTGCTTCAGACAGAACTCCTGCAGGCATTGTAACGCTTTGAGAAGCGTCGAATTCCGGCAATTCAGGATAATCATCTGCATTGTCTAATGCCACAGCGAAATTATCTTTTTCATCCAAAATCTCAAGCTGACTTCCTGTTCCCTCTGCATTATCTTTTACAGCTAATGTTAAAGGCTGTTCGCCATAAGTTTTGATAAAATCTTGAAAAATTTTAGCAGGAACAGCAAATTTACCGGTATCATCAGACTTCGCTTCCAGAGAAGTTACAAGAGTTGTCTCGCCATCTGATGCTGTAATGGTAACTTGAGTTTCGTTTAATTCAAAAAGATAGTTTTCTAAAATCGGCCTCGATTGAGAGCTTGATATTACGCCACTTACAGTTTGCAAAGCCTTCTGCAGTTCACCACTTGAAATAATAAATTTCATAGATTTAAAAATAAATTTTTACAAATATAATAAATAGAAAATAGATTGAAAAGAATAATCCGGAGAGTTATCAACATCAACCAAAAGAATTTTCTAAGTATTTCGATCCCACTTTTTTGCTAAAGAAGTTTTCTCCTTAGGAGGATAAATTTAATAATTATTTTTTAGCAATTGAGTATATTTGTCAATAATTTTTTGTCATGCGAAAACCACCGATTCATAAAAGTTTTTTCAACGCTTTCCGAGGTGTTTTTATGATGATGAAAAGTGAACGAAATTTTCAACTGGAGCTTTTGGCTTTCTTTATTAATCTGTTTTTGATTTTCTATTTAAAACTTTCTTCGATAGATACCATTTTAATTTTAATTGTATCGTTCGGAGTTCTTTCTGCCGAAATTTTCAACACCGCAATTGAGAAAATCTGCGATATTATTGAGCCTGAATTTGATAAAAGGATTGGTTTTATTAAGGATATTGCTGCGGGAGCGGTTATTTTGATGGCGGTCTTGTCTGTGATTGTTGGGATTTTAGTTTATAAAAAATATCTTTTTAATTAATTCAAAATTTCAATTTATAAATTGCATTTGATGAAATTTTTAAATCAATTATCTTTTATAAATTAAAATATTTTCAAAAAAAATAATTTATCACTATGTAATGATAAATTATTTTCTATATATTTGTTTCACAATCAACAATTAATAATATGAAAATCAAGTTACTCTATGCCATTCTCTTGGCAGGAATTATTTCGTGCAGTACCGAAACATCTACCATCAATCCGATGGACACGACAAAAAGTGAAGAAGTTCTGAATTTTGAGAAATCCATCAAAAGTTTATCTAAACCCGAAAATCGTGAAACTCCTGAAGAACTTAGAAACAAAAAATCTATTGAACTAAGCGACAGAAGAAAGGATATTTTGATTCCTTCAGCATTAGAATTGATAAAATCTACAGGGGTAAAAGACAAGGAAATAACCCAAAATACGCAGGGTGACAGAGATAAGATTTTGACATGGGCTGTAAAAATCTATAATGAAAAACTTGAAAAAATTAATCAAAATTCTAAAAAGTAATTATCATGAAAAAAATATTCACCCTTATTCTTGGCTTAGGTTTAGGTGCTTCTGCTTTTGCTCAGACCGGAAATATCCATATTTTTAATGACGTTGCCAATCATAAGCTTGATTTACATTTCACAATGTTTACCGTTGTTCCATCTACCTGTAGTGGCGGCGCACAAGCTATGGATTTGGTATATCTTCCACCTAATGAATGGGCGCATTACTCAACTTTTGCAAGTTCTACCTCTGCAGCGGGACATCCTTATCCAATAGATCATTGGTCACCGGATCTTCTTGCATACCCTCCATTTATAGCCAATGCCCAACGATGGGATTATATAAAATTTAGCTTAAGTGACCCTACCAATCCGGGGCAAATAACTCCTACACTGGGAGGTTCTGTAGGATATATGAGCTGTACAGGAATTCCGTCCAGCATTGGAGGTACTGGTAGCTTAAATGGTATAAATTATAATTTCCATGCCGATGCAATCACATTTGGAGGTGATACTTGGATTAATGTACAATAAATCTTCTAGATAAATGAAAAGCCTGTTAATAATGATTGACAGGCTTTATTTTAAATGATATATTATTTTCCGACATATATAAATCCGGCTTTCCCAGATTTAAAAATTGTTTCTATCCTTTTATAATCATCAACCTCATATTCATCAGCTTGTAGAATTTCTTCGTCTGTAACTTCAAACAAAACACCTTCAACCTCATCTCCGACATTTCCTGAAAACACCAAAATCGGATGATATTTCTGATTACTTTTTCGTAAAACTTCAGGATCTGTGATTTCCAGCATTTCAAGTTTATAACCTATTAAAACATCTTTTTCTCCTTCTAAAATTCGACTAAAAGTTTCGATCTGGACCTGCTTTTTCTGCAAAGTTCCGTAAGAAAATAAATTAGGCATTATAAATATTTTTCAATAATTGGGATTGCAATTTCAGCTATTATTCCATAGCCTTTTTCGTTGGGATGAACACCGTCTTTGGAGAGTAGAACTTCTTTATCTTCCATGAAAGCGGAGTGAAAATCGATATAATTCAAGGAATTTTCTGCGACAATATCTTTTAAAATTTGATTATAAATTAAAACTTCTTTATTTGATCTCAATTTTCCTGAAGCAGCCACTACTCCATCTATATTTTTAGAAATCGGAAGAATGCTTACCAAATAAATATCATCAGAATATTTCTTCGCTTCCTTAATGGCTGTTAAAATATTAGCTTTAAAGTTTTCAGGATTTACCATAGGAACATCATGTTTTATAGCCAAATCATTCGCTCCATAACCGATGAAAACGATATTTCCTTCTGCTGCATTTCTTGCTGCCATTTCGTGAGGAATTCTTTTAATCAAACCTTCAGTTGTTTCGCCTCCTATTCCCAGATTGAAAAGAATTAATTCATTGCTTCCTTCATTATATTTTTGCAGTGCATATCTTTTCAGAATATCAACCCAGCCGCCAAAAACACCATCGTATTCTCCGTAAGTGATGCTGTCGCCGAAGAATAATCCGTACATCATTTTTTTCATTTACTTTTTTGAATATTTATTAATTTATTTTGAACTATTCAATAATATTGTTGAGATGCTTCGACAGGCTCAACATGACAATCGCTCATACCAATTTTTTAAAATTTGACTTGTCTTATAAAACTTAATTAGCCTAAACTCCATAAATAAAATCTTAATGGTTTTGAATAAAATCAATCCAAAATTAGCGTAATATTTTTATGCGATTCTATAATTTCAATTAAAATTTCAAATAAGGTTTGCCCGTTTCCATCAATCAATTCATTGAGTTTTTGTTGAATTAATTTTACGTTAAAAGGTTTCCCGATTCGAATTTTGTTTTCATAGAATTCTTTAGTTAAATCAAAACCTAAATCTTCCTTTGATTTTTGAGAATTTTTCCAGGTTATATCTGAATCAATTCCATACAAAATATCATCAAAACCATCTAAAGTTCCAACCTTCCAATTCTCATCTTTCATGAAAAGTTGAGAAATTTCTTCGTAGAAACCTTCCATATTTGAAAAATGACTGCCATTGATGACAGTCATTTTTTTATTTGAATTTTCGTTATTCATATTTATTCTCAGAAACTTATTTTTTAATGAACTTTATTTTTTCATCATCTAAATTAATAAAATAAACTCCTGTATTTAGTTCTGATACACTAATACTATTATTTTCTTTCTCTACATTCCCTGCTTTAACAAGCTGTCCCGCCGCATTGAAAATTTTGTATGCCGTTTTTTGTTTTAATCCTGAAATTTTAATTTCATTATCAGCAGGATTTGGTGCTACCGAAAAAGTTGAAGCGTTAATAATGTCTTTCACTGCTAAAGTACCTGTTCCCACCCAATTAGACGTTGTACCCGTTAAAGCAAAATTCAATAAAGTACCATTTGTAGTATTCAATTCATCGTTGAGCGTGGTCACTGTCGGATTATTTCCGTTCGCAATTCCCTGATTAAATTTATAATAAGCAACCAATCCTGTTTGTGGTAAAGTCAATGTACTATTCATGTTAGCCGATATTTGCGAACCTGTTCTTACCGTATTCCAGATTCTGAATTCATCCATCGTTCCTTTAAAAGGCTGTGCCCCGTCTGTTCTTGATCCAAGAGTCATTAAATTTTGAGTTCCTGTAGAAGTAGTACCTCCGTCTGAAAGAGTTTGGGAAATACCATTAATGTAAATCATTGTTGTATTACTACTCACAGATCTTGTAATCGCAATATGATTCCACACATTCAAATTAAGAGCAGTTGCAGTCGTAAAATTATTGGTTCCACTTATATAAGCATACAAATTTCCTGAGCTGCTTATCAAAATACTTACATAATTAGAATTTGTTGTCTGTACAAAAAATACTCGACTTACAGCAAAAGCAGACGGTTTTATTCTGGCTTCAATGGTGAAATCCTGGGTAGCAACGTTGTTAAACATCGTAGGCACATTCGAAGTAACATAATCATTAGATCCATCAAAATCCAGAGAATTTCCAGATTGTGCCTGTGCAAAAATCATTGTGAAAAATGAGCACAATAACAGGTAGTAGTTTTTTAACATAGTCAATCGTTTTTATGAATCAAAATTAGTAAAAAAACAAGCAATAATAATATTCCAGTTAAATAATTTAATAAAAAGTAAATATTGAAAACATTTTTTAAATTATAATTAAAACAATATTGAATTTATTTATTTTTTGGAGCTTACTCCCGCTTTCTGCTATATCTTTTGGGTTACGGCTTCCACTTTGTTCCAGCCGCAACCCAAAAGGATGCCGCGACAATCGGGGCTAGAGAGAAAGTCGCTTATTTAAAGATTCGAAAATATCCACAACGTTTGTCATCCTGAAAGGATTATCTGAATCTTTTCATACTGTTTTCTAATACTATGTTTAAATCCTTTCAGGATGACAAACGTTGAAAATAAAAAGTTTAAACAAATTTTTTAATAAATTAAAAATTAATAAAAAAAAGATTCGAATAATAATATCCGAATCTTATATATTGAAATTTTAATAAATCTTATTTGAAATACTCCACTCCATTTTTGAAGATATTGTGGTAATTGGCAGTTGGAATATTTTTCATTAAACCTTCTGCAAAACGTTCAGGATGTCCCATTCTACCGAAGATTTTTCCGTCCGGGCTTGTTACACCTTCAATTCCGAACAATGAATTATTTGGATTGAACGGCATTCCGTGAGCGATGTTCCCTTCTAAGTCTAAATATTGGGTAGCAATCTGTCCATTTTCATACAACTTCTGAATTTCCGCTTCCGAAGCCATAAAACGACCTTCCCCGTGAGAAATTGGAATCGTGAACACCTGATCTTTCATACCTTTTAACCAAGGCGATTCATCATTCACCACTCTTACATTGACCATCTGAGAAATATGTCTTCTGATCGCATTATGAGCCAAAGTCGGAGAATTTTCATCCAAATCTTTGATTCTTCCGTAAGGCAGCAGTCCTGATTTTACCAATGCCTGGAAACCGTTACAGATACCGATAATCATCCCGTCTCTGTCTAACAATTCGTGAACTGCATTTCTCATTTTTTCGTTTTTCAAAACGTTAACAATGAATTTTGCAGAACCATCTGGTTCATCCCCCGCGGAGAAACCACCTGAAAAAGCCAAAATCTGAGAAGTTTTGATTTCTTCCACCCACGCATCAATACTTTCGTCCAATAATTGGTGATTGATATTGATTAGTGGTAAGCTACTAATGACCGCACCTTCTTTTGCGAAAGCGTTCAACGTATCATACTCACAGTTTGTCCCCGGGAAAACCGGTGCGAATACCTTCGGCTGAGCGATTCCGTGTTTTTTAATGATGATATTTCTTGGGTTGATTGAATTTAATTTCTCATCAATAGCAACCGTAATTTTTTCTTTTTCAACCGTTGGAAAAAGATTTTCAAATGTATTTGTATTTGCAGCTAGAAGTTTGTTGATCGCAATTGGTTGATTGTTGATCGTTAAAACTTCGTCTGCAACAACTTTTCCGATTAATTGAAGATTTACAGAGCTTAATTCTTCTTTAGATTCGATGATTAAGCTACCGATATTTTTAGTTAATAAAGCAGTATCATCAACGGTAATTTCAGCACCTAATCTGTTCCCGAAGCTCATTTTTGCCAAAGCCACTGCAACTCCACCTTCTTTCACTGTTTTTACTGAAACGATTTTTCCGGCTTTAATATTTTCGAAAATGAATTCATAAATATTTTTTAAAGCATCGTAATTCGGAAGTCCGTTTTCCTGAGCGATATGATTGAAGAAATACACTTTATTTCCTTCCCCTTTAAATTCAGGAGAGATAATATTTTTCTTTTCTCCGTTGGCACAAGCGAAAGAAATCAACGTTGGCGGAACATTCAGATCCTGATACGTTCCACTCATTGAATCTTTACCTCCGATTGCAGCCAAACCGAAATTGATCTGAGCATCGTAAGCTCCCAACAAAGAAGCCAAAGGTTTACCCCATTTTTCTGGGTTCTGACCTAATTTTTCAAAATATTCCTGGAAACTGAATCTGATATTTTTATAATCGCCACCCATTGCAACGATTTTCGCAACACTTTCTACCACCGCGTAAGAAGATCCTAACAAAGAATTCTGCTTAGAAATTTCTGCATCGAATCCCCAACTCGCCAAAGAAACCGTTTCGATATTTTTTGCTCCGATGATTGGCAACGTCTGAACGCTTCCTTCCATCAAAGTCTGCTGATATTTACCACCTAAAGGCATCGCAACCGTAGTCGCACCAATCGATGAATCGAACATTTCCAACAAACCTTTTTGAGAAGCAACGTTTTTATCGCTTAATATTTTCAGGAAATTATCTTCGTTGAATGCAGGAGTTTCTTCTTTTACTTCATTCAGATGAGTAATTTTAACTTCCTGATTTTTAGAACAGCCATTCGTATCTAAAAACGCTCTTGAAAGGTCAACAATTTTATCGCCTTTCCAGAACATCTGCATTCTTCCGGAATCTGTTACTTTTGCCACCTCAACAGCCACAATGTTTTCATCTTCACAGAACTTGATAAATTTTTCTTTATCTTTTGGTTCAACCACAACCGCCATTCTTTCCTGAGATTCAGAAATAGCAAGCTCAGTTCCATTTAAACCTTCATATTTTAAAGGTAAAACATCCAAATTAACTTCCAAAGAATCAGCGATTTCACCGATCGCTACGGAAACACCTCCCGCTCCGAAGTCATTTGACTTTTTAATCAATCTCGTCACTTCAGGATTTCTGAATAATCTCTGGATTTTACGTTCTTCAACCGCATTTCCTTTCTGAACTTCAGAACTCATTGTATGAATAGAAGTCTCGTCCTGTTCTTTTGAACTGCCGCTTGCGCCACCAACTCCGTCACGACCTGTTGCACCACCTAAAATAATGATAGAATCGCCCGCTTCAGGCTTTTCACGTCTTACCCAATCCACAGGAACTGCACCGGCAACGAAACCAACTTCCATTCTTTTTGCTTTGTAGCCTTCATCGTAAATTTCGGAAACCATTGTAGTCGCCAGACCGATTTGGTTACCATAAGAAGAATACCCGTTTGCAGCCTGTTTTGTGATCGTTTTTTGAGGTAATTTCCCCGGTAAAGTTTGGTCAACTGACTCCAAAACATCAGCAGCACCCGTTAATCTCATCGCCTGGAAAACGAAAGAACGTCCAGACAAAGGATCTCTGATTGCACCACCTAAACACGTTGAAGCCCCACCAAAAGGTTCGATTTCAGTTGGGTGATTGTGCGTTTCATTTTTGAACAACAAATACCAAGGTTCTTTTTTACCATCGTATTCCGCTTCGATTTGGATGGTACAAGCGTTGATTTCATCAGAAACAACCAAGTTCTCCAAATTACCAGTTTTATGGAAATATCTTCCGCAAACCGTAGCCAAATCCATTAAAGAAATTGGTTTTAATTCGCGGCCTAAGAATTTTCTTTTTTCGATATAATCATTGAAAATAGTTTCCAATGTATGTTTAAACTGTCCTTCAAATTCAATATTTGACAATTCTGTTTCAAAAGTCGTGTGACGACAGTGGTCACTCCAATATGTATCTAAAACTTTAAGTTCCGTTTCCGTAGGATTTCTCTCTTCAGATTTAAAATATTCCTGAATGAATTTCAAATCATCCAAACCTAAAGCAAAACCATGATTGTTGAAAAATTCTTCAAGCTGAGCATCATCAAAATTGATAAAACCTTCATGAACAATCACTTTCGACGGTGTTTCTTCCGCAGGAATATCTAAAATTGATAAATCTTTTTCCTGAGATTCTACTTTATTGATTAAAAGATCTTTGATTTTAACTAAATCAGATTCGGAAACACCTTCAAACTCGATTAATTTCCCGCTTCTTACTTTAGACTTCTCATTTCCAGTCAGTAAAGCGATACACTGCTGCGCAGAATCTGCACGCTGATCGTACTGTCCCGGTAAAAATTCTAATGCGAAATGAGTTCCTTTTGCAGGATTTTCTTCGATTAAAATATCCGTAACAGGATCTACGAAAGTACTGTTGACCACTTTTTCGAATTCACCATCGTTTAATCCAAAAAGATCGTAAACGTTATATACTTTTACGCTTTGAATAGACGGAACAACCGCTTTTACTTCATCAAAAATTTTTGGACTTTCAACATCGAAAATTCCTCTTTTTTCTACGAAAATTCTTTTGTTATTAGACATTAGATGTCAGATATTAAATATTATTAGACTTATTTACTTAATTTATTCGGATGATCCGGATGCTCCTTTTGAAATTGTTCGGCTTTTTTCTTCTGGTTTTCAAGCCATTTTTCAAAAGAAATTTTTTCATCATCATAATCCAATGCAAAAATATTTTTGCCGTTTTCTGAGATTAAAAAATTGAAATCAAATCCAGTATCCACTTTTCTATAATCGTATGTATTGACCTGGTAAAAAGGAAAATTTTCTTTCGGCTTTTCTACGATTTCAAAGAATAATTTCTTTTCATTTTCAGATAATTTTGTATAATGATTTACATAATACAACTCTGAAAGTTTTTTATTTTGTTTTACGAAAAACTGAAGAATACCCTTCTCTTTTTCATTGTATTCGAACGGATTCGGATAATATTTCCCGTCAATTTCAATTGTATTTTCGGATTGCGAAGTAGGTTTCACAATTTCTCCTTTGAAATTCATTACGCCCCAAGTTCCGCCAACCATCGCTTTATGCTCATCTTCGGTTTTTTCCCAGTCGCAGCCATCACAAAAAGCAGCATAGCCGTAATTGAAAGGTGATGCAAAATCATGTTCAGGATTAATGATAACCGTTCCGTTTCTGTCGACAAAACCAACTTTCCCGTTTTTTACAAATCTTCTTACGCCTTCAGAGAAATAATCGACTCCGTTGTCGTAAAAGAAAGGTTTGTACAGGAAATTTCCTTTTTTGTCATAGACATAGCCCCATTCATTTTTTCCAGGTTTTTCATCGTTTTTAAAACCATCAAAATAGATCGTTTCTCCTTTTACCAATTCTCCGTCTTGCAAATAAGAAAAAACTTTGAATTGTGCAGGAACGATGATTTTACCATTTTGATTTTTAACTCCGACCAACGAATCTTTTGATTTAAAATACTTTAACACTTCCTTTTCCTGAGAAAAAGAAAGCATGGGCATTAATAATATGACTAAAAGTATTTTGTTCATGAATTAATTTGATTGGGTTAAAAATAAAATATGCAGCCGAAAAGACTGCATACATTATATTATACTTTAAGATCAGCTTCCAGTCCTATTAAATCTTTGTTTGCATCTATAATCGGCTGAACTTCATTTGCGATGAATTCCTCCGTCTGAATGGGTGCAAAACCGATGAAGTTTTTAGGATCAAGAACTTCTTTTAATTTTGATTTATCTAGTTTTAATGAATCGTCGTTTAAGATTCTTTCGATAAGGTCGTTTTCCTTACCTTCTTCTTTCACTTTTTTAGACGCTTCCATAGAATGAACTCTGATCACTTCGTGGATTTCCTGACGGTCGCCACCAGCCTTCACTTCTTCCATGATGATGTATTCTGTCGCCATGAAAGGAAGTTCTTCCATAATATGTTTGTTGATTCTGTTTGGATAAACCACGATTCCGTTCATGATGTTGTTCCAAATTAATAGGATGGCATCAACAGCTAAGAAAGCCTGAGGAATTGTTAATCTCTTGTTTGCAGAATCATCCAATGTTCTTTCAAACCATTGTGTTGAAGCAACCATTGCAGAACTTGTCGTTAAAGACATTACATATTTTGCCAATGCTCCGATTCTTTCACTTCTCATTGGATTACGTTTGTAAGCCATTGCAGATGAACCGATTTGGTTTTTTTCGAATGGTTCTTCAATTTCCTTAAGGTTTTGAAGAAGACGTAAATCGTTTGTGAATTTATGTGCAGATTGTGCAATATTTCCTAATAATGCTACTACTTTAGCATCGATTTTTCTGTCATAAGTCTGTCCGGAAACTCCGAAAACTTTTTCGAAACCGAATCTTTTTGACAATTCTTTATCTAAATGCTTAACTTTAGAATAATCCCCGTTGAAAAGTTCCAAGAAACTTGCAGCAGTTCCCGTAGTTCCTTTTACTCCTCTGAATCTTAATGTTCCTAAGAAGAAATCAAGCTCTTCGATATCAAGAACTAAACTCTGTAACCAAAGTGTTGCTCTTTTTCCTACAGTCGTTAACTGAGCCGGTTGGAAATGCGTAAATCCTAAAGTCGGTAAATCTTTATACTGAATAGCAAAATCAGATAAATTTTTCATTACGTTCACCAACTTTTTCTTTAAAATTAAAAGTCCGTCACGAATCTGAATTAAATCTGTATTATCTCCTACAAACGCCGAAGTTGCTCCCAAGTGAATAATTCCTTTTGCTGAAGGCGCCACATCACCATAAGCATGAACGTGAGCCATTACATCATGTCTGAATTTTTTTTCATATTCAGCCGCTTTTTCATAATCGATGTTTTCGGCATTGGCTTTCAATTCAGCGATTTGATCGTCTGTGATTTCAAGACCAAGGTCTTTTTCGATTTCAGCAAGGGCAATCCAAAGCTTTCTCCAGTTCTGGAATTTATTGTTGTGAGAAAAGTTAAACAACATTTCTTCGCTTGAATAGCGTTCTTCCAAAGGATTTTTGTAGGAATTCATTCTTTTCTTTTACTTTTTTAGATATGCAAAAATACGGTTTTTAAATGAGAGATAAAAATGCTTTTTTTAAACACAAATTGCACTAATTTTGCACTAATATCACTAATAATTTACTTTGTCTTTTGCTTTGTTTGTTATTTTAAAAAGAAAATGTTTTTGATTGTCATGTGTATTTTTAACCACCTGTCAAAATTCTTTGAAATTTTCGTCCCCCTTTCAAAGGAGGTGAATTTTTATACTAAATATTTTATTTGCTAAAAAATCAAAGCCACTCTTATGAATGGCTTTGAATGAATTTATTTAAAAAATATTTTTACTGATAGATTACAACATCATTTTTCTTAATCTGATAACCCGTTTTTTTATACGGAACTAAAACATAAGTATCTTTGATGTGACTTCCACTTTTCCAGATTTTGCCTTTACCCTGTCTGTCGAGAATGATGCTTTTTGCGTTTCCGTCGGGAATAAAAATTTCCGCTTTTTTCATATTTTTACTGAAAATGACGGCAGTCATTGTCGAATAACTTTTATCTGAGCTTACTTCATTCAGTTTGATTTTTTGTTCGAAAACTCTTACACAATTATTTCTCAATTGAGAATATGTATATCCAGCCGAACCGATGCATCCGTGAACATCTCTGTCACCTCCGACTTTTTGTGCAAAAGTTATTGCTCCAAGGAACATTGCTCCTAATAAAATAGTTTTTTTCATATTTAAATTTTTTTAATGTTTTCAATTTGGTAAAAAGTGTGCCAAAAATTTGGTATCAGTTTAATAAATTCTAAGATACAAAAAAAGCCACTCATTTTGAGCGGCTTAAATAAAATTTATTTTGTCCAGTTGATTTTTGAATGTTTCACCTCTTCGGAATTGGTACCGATCATGATATCAAATTCTCCGGATTCCCAGTCATACTTCAAGTCTCCGTTGTAGAATTTTAAGTTTTCAGGTGTGATGTCGAAAGTAACCTTTTTAGATTCACCTTTTTTCAACATTACTTTCTGGAAACCTTTCAATTCTTTTACCGGTCTTGTGATGCTTCCCACCATATCTCTTATGTATAATTGAACAACCTCAGCTCCGTCATAGTTTCCAGAGTTGGTAACTGTTACAGAAGCCTGAATCGTCTGATTTCCTTTCGGATTTGCATTAGAAACTGTAACATCAGAATAATTGAATTTAGAATAACTCAAACCAAATCCAAACGGATAAAGCGGTGTATTACATTCATCCATATAGTTTGAACGGAATCTTTGATATTCGCATTTGTCAACCAATTTCTGATCTAATGGGCGACCTGTATTTTTAGCATTATAATAAATCGGAACTTGTCCTAAACTTCTCGGGAACGTCATTGGTAATTTTCCGGAAGGATTTACTTTTCCGAAAAGAACGTCTGCAATTGCGTTTCCAGCTTCAGAACCTGCAAACCAAGCGTTTAAGATAGCATCAGGAGCGTCTTTTACATTCGTTAAAGCTAACGGACGACCTGTGAAAAGTACCATTGCGATTGGTTTCCCTGTCTTTTTTAATTCATTTAATAAATCAACCTGAGACTGAGGAATTGTAATTTCAGTTCTTGAAGACGATTCGCCACTCATTTCAGCTGATTCTCCGATTGCCAGAACAATAACGTCTGCTTTATTGGCAACGTCTACTGCCTCTTTTAACAAAGCTTCTTTTGAACGGTTGTCTCTGTCGGTTTTCTTACCGTGAGCCGCATAAATATCTTCTAATTTAGCATCATAATCGATGTTCGCGCCTTTAGCAGAAAGGAATTTCACCTCTTTTCCGTAATTTGCCTGAAGACCTTGCATTAAATTAACCGCTTTATCATGCTTTGCAGCAACGCTCCAAGTTCCTGGCATATTCAATGAATTGTTCACCAATGGTCCTATAACTGCAACCGTTCCCGCTTTTTTCAAAGGAAGAACCTGATTTTCGTTTTTCATTAAAACCATTGACTGAGCTGCAGCGTTTCTTGCAATATTTCTGTTTTCCATGCTGAAAACTTCTTTCGCTGCTAATTTTGCATCTCCAAACTTGTAAGGATCGGTAAATAATCCTAAGTCATATTTTGCTTCAAGAATTCTTTTTGCTGCCAAATCAATTTCAGCCTGAGTTACTTTTCCTTCAGCTAAAGATTTTTTTAATGTTGTTAAAAAACCTTCACCAACCATATCCATGTCAACACCTGCTTTTAAAGCCAATGCAGAAACTTCCTGAAGATTGCCCATTCCGTGGTCCACCATTTCGTTGATTCCTGTGTAATCGGTCACTACGAAACCTTTGAAATTCCATTTGTTTCTTAACACCTCAGTTTGAAGCCATCTGTTTCCCGTTGCAGGGACGCCATCAACTTCATTGAATGAAGCCATTACGGAAGCTACACCTGCATCAACAGCGGCTTTGTATGGTGGGAAATATTCGTTGAACATTCTCACATGGCTCATGTCAACCGTGTTGTAATCTCTACCCGCTTCACCTGCTCCATATAATGCAAAGTGCTTTACACAAGCCAAAATATTCGTTCCGTTTGCCAAGTCTTTTCCTTGATAACCGTACACCATATTTTTAGCGATCTCGCTTCCTAAATACGGATCTTCACCGGAACCTTCGGAAACCCTTCCCCATCTTGGTTCGCGGGAAATGTCGACCATTGGAGAGAATGTCCAGTTGATACCGTCAGAAGCTGCTTCTTTAGCTGCAATTCTAGCCGACTGCTGAACCAAATTCATATCCCAAGAAGCTGCCAAGCCTAATGGAATCGGGAAAGTTGTTTCGTAACCGTGAATAACATCCATTCCGAAAATCAAAGGAATTTTCAGACGGCTGTTTTCTACTGCCACTTTTTGAACTGCTTTAATTTTATCAGCTCCTTTTATGTTAAATAGTCCACCGACTAAGCCTTGTTCAACTTTTTTTCCAATGTCGGAACTTTTAGCCAAACCTGTAGTAAAATCTCCTGAACTTGGTAAATTCAACTGTCCGATTTTCTCGTCTAATGTCATTTTCGACAAAAGATTATCTACAAAAGCTTTCTTTTTAGCCTGATATTGAGCCGTCTGATAAGACTGAACGGACTTCGTTACCATTTCCTGCGCCGAAAACACAGGTGCCAATGCTAAAGTGGCGATTACAATTAACTTTTTCATAAATCTATCTTCTTTAATTATAGTTCTATTTTTTTGTTTTAATTTTTTAATAATGAGTTAATTTTAACGCTAGGTTCGCTAAGTTTTTTCTTTAAAATTGTCCTGCATATTTTTGTTCGCAAGGGCGTTTCACTCAGCAAATGATAGCGACTTTTTAAAATTTTCTAACATTATTAAATTACTTCTCTTTTCTTTTTGACAACATCCATTCGTATAAACCGGGATTTGAATACGTGGAATCCCATGAATTGTGGTTGTCGTTCGGAAAGATTGTTAATTCTGCAGATGGATTGACCGGGTGTAGTTTCTGATAAAAATTGAATGCATTTTCGGGTAAAACTACGTCGTCCATTCCGCCATGAAAAATTTTCATGTTTAAATTCTTGTATTGATCGATGTTCGCATACATAACTCTGTCGGTTGGTGCACAAACTGAAACCACTGCAGCAAACATTTCGGGATGCTCCATTGCCAGTTTCAGCGTTCCCCAACCTCCCATTGAAAGTCCTGTAAGGTAAATTCTGGAAGCATCGATTTTATACTTTTTCTGAATTTCTTTAATTAAATTATAAACCGTCACCGTATCCCACCAAGTATTTTCCGGACATTGAGGGGCTAAAATTGCAACAGGCTCCTTAATCAGGTTTTTATACGTGAACGGACTGTGCGCTTTTACGACCTCCAAATTATTTCCTCTTTCGCCCGAACCGTGCAGAAACACGATTAACGGAACATTTCCTTTTACTTTTTGAGGGTAATCGAGAATGTAGGAAATTTTTTCCTGTCTTTTAATTTCTTTATTTAATTCTGCTTTGATTTCCTGAGCCTGTAAACTCAATGAAAATGGCAGAAATAAAAGTGGTAAATGGTTTAGCTTTAATTTCATTTTTAATATTTAGGTTTTGGTTTTTTAGTTCTTCGTTTGTTTTTTTAGTTAATAGGATTTCATCCTATCGTGTTTTAAGTCATCCCTTCGGGACTTTCTCTTTCTAAAATAGCCCCGATTGAAGTGGCATCCTTTTTTGTTGCGATCGGAGCAAAGCGGAGATCGGAATAAAAAAGATATAACGGAAAGCGGGATTAAGCTCCTAAACAACATCTGGTAATTGGCTTTTTGCTATTGGCTTAACAAACTATTTATTAAAAATCCATCATTAATAAAAACAATTATTTGATGTTATATTTTTCTGATTTGAAGCTTAATTTCTTTAATCCTTGTTGGATTTCAGGCGCATTCATGAATAATTTCCATAAAAATCGTGTTCGGTAATTTTCAATCATTGGAGCAATGGTTCCCTGATCGATTGCTAAATATCTTGGCGTCGTCCAATTATCATAATTAATCGAAGTAGCATCGTAAGGTCCTGCAGAACCGATAAACTCTGGTTTTTGAGTGTAAATAAACCTCAGGAAATCCATAGATTCTTTTGGAGAATACGGGAAACTGCTCAACGCTGCTGTCGGAGTAATTACGCCGTGGTCATTTTGCGGAAAATGTGCGTCGTAGCCTACTCCACCGTCTTTATTTCTGGAATAACTTGCTGTAAGTCCCCAATAATTTGGTCCGTAACCTTTCCATCCTTTTGGATTTTCGACACAGTATTTGTAATCGATAAGAACCTGATTTTTATTTAAATCAAAATAATTTTTGATTAATTTATCCGATAAATTTGTTGGATCCAAACCAATGTAAGAATATTGAGTCCAGAATAATGGTCCTCCGTATTCCTCTGCACCATTGTGCTTTACGTACATTGGAAGTCCGTATTTTTCTTTGTCTGAAAGATAAGTTCCGTTTCTAGTCCACCCTTTGTAATAGGTTTCTGCATCGATAGAATACGTTGGTGATGAAGCGGCTAAAATGTAGGTAATTAAACATTCGTTGTAGCCTTCCAATGGGAAGTTCATTTCCCACTGATATTCTGGTGACCAGTGCCAGTACAAAACTTTTTCGCCGCCTTTTGTATACCAATTCCATTGAATTCCTTTCCAAAGCTCGTCGCATTTTTTGGCAAGTGCTTTTTCTTCTGCATTTCCGTTTTTGAAATATTCACGAACCATCAAAATTCCTGAAGTCAAGAATGCCGTTTCTACCAAATCTCCTCCGTTGTCTTTCTTCCCGAAAGGAACAGTTTTTCCGGTCTCTCCATTGATCCAGTGCGACCAAGCTCCTTTGTGACGATCGGCCTTTGCAAGGAAATCCATCATGGTAGTCAATCGTTTCACCGCATCTTTTCTCGGAACAAATCCTCTCTCGACTCCAACCAATATTGTAGCTAATCCAAATCCTGATCCACCTGTGGTAATCACATGCTTATCATTATCGGGATAGATATTGTCTTCGTGGTAGCGCTCTCTTCCCAACATTGAGTTTGGTTCTGCATAATCCCAAAAGTATTTCAATGCATCTTTTTGGACTCTGTCCATCAATTGTTCGTCAGTAATATTACTTTTTACAACTTGAGTTTGCGAGTCTGAAGGTTTGAGGGCTTGCGAGTTTTTGCAGGAAGCCACAAATAATGCCGCAATTGCGATTGACAGTAGTGTCCTTTTCATAATTCAAATATTTTAAAATTCATCCCTAAAAGAAGAGGAGAACTTTCATTCTCCTCTAAAGTTTTTTATTGATTAAATTTTAATAGCCTGGGTTTTGAGCTGATAAGCCACCTGCTTCTGATATAAAATCTTGCGGTAATGGGAATAATTCATGTGTTCCCACCTTGAATACTTTTCCACCATCAGCCGCCATAGCCGCCTGAGCCTGACCGGTTCTTACTAAATCGAACCATCTATCATGCTCGAAAGCTAGCTCTAGCCTTCTTTGTTTCCAAATATCTGCTCTTACATCTGCCTGAGACGCCGCCGGAGTATTTCCGATATTTGCTCTGTTTCTTACTTGGTTTAAGAAAGGGATCGCGGCAGAAGTTTGTCCTAATTCATTCATTGCTTCAGCTTTTATCAAAAGAACTTCGGCGTATCTTAAATAACGAATGTTTACATCCGTTGAAGCTTGATCTCTGTAGTTAGATGAATATGCTTTATAATTGTAAAATTTATTTTCTGTATTTGGACCTACATAATACCCATCATACAAAGTCATATCTCTATGGATAATTGTAGCATCTCTTCTTGTATCTGTTGCGGAGTAGGCATCGTACAAACTTTGAGTAGGAGTTGCGAATCCCCAACCCCAACCGGTTGTACCTCTTGCACCTTGTACTTGGCTGTATTGTTGAATAGCTCTTCCTGCTGTTCCTCCACTTCCATTAATTTCAAAGATAGATTCTGCATTATTTTCTCCTGAAACTTTATAAATATCTTGGAAATTAGAAGTCAATGAATAACCTGTTACCAAGTTACACTCATCTACAGCCAATTGCCATTTTTTCTGATATAAGTAAACTTTAGCTAAAAGTGCATGAGCCGCTCCTTTTGTTGCTCTTTGTCCTCCCGTTCCTGTCGGCAAAACCTGAGCAGCTTCTTTAAGATCTTTTTCTATAAAAGCATAAATATCTTCTTTACTTTTTCTTGTAAGTGTCATTAACTTATCAGCTTCAACCCCTGTTACAGGAACATGATCCACCAAAGGAACCCCGCCAAAAGATCTCACTAAAGTAAAATACATAAAAGCTCTTAAAAATTTAGCCTCTCCAGCTAATCTTTCACGTAATTGGAGATCAGCTTTATCTAATTGTGGAAGATATTTTAATGCTTGATTACATCTATTAATTCCCTGATAATTAGACGCAAACAACTCCTTAAATGAAGGGGTTGCCGGTGTAAAGTTTAAGGCATCTAAAATATCTTTATCAGAACCAGAATCACTTGGGCTAGAACCTTTATCTGCATCATCTGATACAATAGATGTTACCCCAATCCATGCAAAAGTACTCATATTCCAATCCAAGAACTTAGCATAAATAGCTGTTACTAAATTATTAGCACCCTCATCGTTATTATATATTTCTCCAAATGCAGATTCTGGAATTGCTTCTGTAGGTTGCACATCAATAAAGTCATTGCTACAACTTTGATTTGCAGCTCCCAAAATTAAAAACGCAGCTGCTATGATATATTTCTTATTCATTTTTTTAAAAATTTAGGTTAACACCAAATACAAAAGATCTCAATGTAGGATAGGCATCTAATTCTATCCCCGCACGTTTATATGGATCTCCTTCTGCTGTAGAATCTGCAGGATTATATCCTGATAATTCCGAAGTAAATCCTGAGTATTTTTGAAATACAAAAGGATTAATTGCACTTACATAAAGTTTAATTGACTTCATATAATTAGTTATATTCTTAAAAGTATATCCTACCGAAATATTATTAATTCTGAAATAATCTCCATCTTCTAAATAAAAAGTAGATGCAACAGGAATATTTTCAGGATTTATAGGATTTGCTGCATTTGTATTTGTAGGAGACCAAAAATTGTTAGCTACAGAAGCCTCTACATTTTCACCTCCATTTCTCTGTGCTTTTTTACCATTATATACTTTAAATCCAAACGCACCATATCCACTCACTGCAAAATCCCAATTTTTATAAGACATAGAAACATTTACACCTAATGTTGATTTAGGAATATAAGAATCAAAGAAACGTCTGTCTCCTCCATCGGTAATACCATTACCATTCAAATCTTTAAACTTCAGATTACCATTTGCATCGTAACCATCTGCTTCATATAAATAAAAACTTCCTAAAGCATACCCCACAGCAGATGCATTAAAAAGTTTTGTATCTACTCCATTTCCAAGATTTCCCCCTACGATTTGAGAGACAGGTTTAGAAAGATCTATGCTTGCAAGTTTGTTTTTATTATAAGAATAATTTGCACCAATTGAATATGTGAAATCTTCACCCACTTTGTCCGCCCAATTTAAACTTAACTCAGCTCCTTTATTCTGAACGCTTCCCATGTGAGAGTAGTTTATTTCTGAAATTCCTGTTGCTAAGTACGGTACAACACCTAAAATAAGGTTTTCAGTTTTTCTATTATATACATCAAAAGTACCTGTTAATCTATTATTTAAGATACCAAAATCTAATCCTAGTGAAGATTCTTCTGTAACTTCCCATCCCAAATCTGGATCGTAACCTTTATTGACTGTAACTCCATTACTAACAGGAGAGCTTCCAAATGCATAATTGTAAGTGGATCCAGAAGAAAGTGGTAAATAATTCAATGGTACATTTTGGTTACCAATTTTACCCCATCCTCCTCTTATTTTTAATAGATTAAAGAATCCTCCTTTTAAGAACTCTTCTTCAGAGACCACCCAGCCTAATCCAAACGATGGGAAAGTTCCCCATTTATTACCATCTGCAAACTGAGAAGAGCCATCCCTTCTGATGGTACCGCTTAGTAAGTAGCGGTTCATAAACTTATATTGTAATCTTCCAAAATAAGAAATTGTTGTATTTCTATTTCCTTGTATGGACTCAATAGCTTTTGTATCATTGTCGCTATATAAATTTCCATAATAATCAACTCCGCTAAGATTCCAATAATCTTTTGAGACAGGAACATTCTTTCTGTTTATAACCAAAGTCTCAAGACCATTTTTTACAGAAGCTTCAGTACCAGCAACAACTTCAATATCATGATTCCCTACTTTTTTAGTATATGTTAAATAATTATTTAGTAACCAATTGTAGTAATTTTGGTTTCTATTTGTTAATCTTGTTAATGGTGTAGTTGTATCAAACCCACTTTCAACTCTCGTCGGATCGTTATCTAACCACAACCCTTTAGAATTTACAAAATTATAATACTTATAATTGTTATATTCACCACTAAACTGAGAAGTAAATTTTAAATCTTTAACAATATCAATATCAAGTTTTAATCCTCCTTGCAATAAGAAATTTTTTCCTTGTTGATTATCATATGCAAGTTGCATTACAGGATTTGGTACATTATTAAAACGTCCTCCTGTATAGCTGATATTACCATTGGAATCATAAATTGGCTGCCCGTATTTACCATTTGGATAATAGACCGGGACTAATGGTGATTGTTTATATGCGTTTGTAAAAGCACCAAATGATTTAGGTGTATCATTTGTAAAAGTAGCACTTAAAGTCTGAGCCAATCTAATACCTTTAGTAATTCTAAATTCATTATTAGTTCTTATTGTTGTTCTATTATAATTAGACCCTTTTAAAATAGATTGCTCATCATAATTTCCTAAACTAAGAAAATATTTTGCAGTTTCCGAAGAACCAGAAATCGATACGTTATGCTGGTTATAAATACCGGTTCTGGTAATTTCTTTAAACCAATCTGTATCATAAGGTTGATTAGGATTTAGATATGTACTCTTTTTACCGGCATTATTGTAAGTGGCAAACTCAGAAGCATTTGCCATTTCAATTGTCTTCAATGGATTTCTAATCCCAATAAGGCCATCATAAGAAACACTTAATTTTCCTTTACCTGATTTCGTTGTAATAATAATTACCCCGTTCGCAGCCCTATTACCATAGATTGCTAAGGCAGCAGCATCTTTCAGAATATCATAGGTTAAGATATCATTTGAATTGATGTTATTAATATTATCAGTAAACATTCCGTCTACTACATATAGAGGAGTTCTTCCACCTAATACTGTTCCAAGACCTCTGATCATTACTGTAGGTGTAGATCCTGGGGCATCTGAAGCTGTAACCTGAACACCTGCTGCCTTCCCTTGAATAGCCTGTGACGCATTTAATACTTTTGTTTTTGTTACCTCATCAGCATTAATTGAACTAATAGCTGTTGTATTATCAACCTTCTTTCTGCTACCATACCCAATCATTACAACCTCCTCTATTTTCTGTTCCTTCGTCACAGAGTCTTTTGGAGTAACCTGCGCATTGACATTCATACCAAAGTATAGAACAGCAATGAGACATGAATACTTTAAATCACTTTGTTTCATATAGTTTAATTTTATTCGTACAATCAAATTCAAAATAGGTTTCGTACACCTTTTTTTTATGCCTTTATTTTGATCATAATGTATTTCTCAAAAAAAGACATTAGCCAAAATTATAAAATTATATGTAATATCGTTAAATTTTCTTAAAAATTCTTCAAAAAGACGAAGTAATTATTAAAAAATTAATAATTTTTAGATTTTAACAGCATTTTTTTAATATTAGCCGATTTTTAAATAAAATAATGCAATCGATTTTCCTGACACTTATCATAAAAAAATACCCAAAAATGGCTTATACGTTTAAGATTTTGTTAAATTAATAATTGTAAGTAAATTTGGTTCGCTATTTGAAAGTTTATAAAGTTTAATCAATATCAATGAAAAAATACATTATTGCTGCTGCTTTGCTTATCGGAACAGGAGCTGTTATCAATACCACAATGCAGTCCTGTACTTCATTGGCAACATCGGATTTGGGATTATCAATCATCAAAAAATTCCTTTTAAACGGAATTGATAAAGGTGTAAATATTTATAGTAACAGAGATGCTTTTCTTCAAAATAATATGGTAGACAAAGCGCTTCCAAAACAATTGAGAGATATCAATTCTATGTTGGAAAAAATCGCTCCGTCTTTGGTACAGAAAGAAAGAGAATATATTGCTGATGCGGCAGTTTATACAGTAAACATTTCAAAACCGATTCTAACAAATGCCGTGAATAGCCTGAATGCACAAGATGTAACACGAATCATTCAAGGCGAAAAAGGTACGGCAACGTTGATTTTGAAAGAAAAAACGTCTCAACAATTAATTGCTGCGATCACTCCGAAAGTTGAAGAGCAGCTTAATCAGTATGGCATCGTAAAAAGCATTAACACAGCTTTATCGGGAAGCAATTTGTTGGGGAGCCTTTTAGGTGGAAATAAAACCAGCGTAAATTCAGGAGGTTTAAGCCAATTGGCTTCTGAACAACTGGTAAACGGAATTTTTAATATTATCGAAGATTACGAAATCCAAAACTCTAAGTCTCTTCTTGGACCTCTTGGAAAATAGAAAAATTTTCGCTATATTTATATAGATAATTAAAATTTGTAGATGGATATATTACAAGGAAATCAACATGCAAGCCCAGAGGATTTTTATAATTCTTTAAGGGAAAAACTGGAAGGTCACCACGATTTTCCGGAAGACTATTTATTCAAATTTATCATTCCGACGGATCAGTCTAAATTGACTGAAATTTATAAGGTATTCGACGGAATTAAGTTTACATTAGGAAACCGTGAAAGCAAAAACGGAAAATATACAGCCTGCAATATCAATGCATTTGTTTTAGATGCAGATCAGGTAGTAAGAATTTATAAAGAAGTCGCAAAAATAGAAGGCGTAATTCTATTGTAAAAAAAACCGTTGACTGAGGTTCTTGAAGTCAACGGTTTTTTTAGCTTATAATTTTAATGTATTTATTATTTTTCAATAAAATACTTAACGTTCTCAATAGGTCTTCCCAACATCGCTACCGAACCTTTTATTAAAATCGGTCTTTGGATCAGCGACGGATTTTCAGATAAAACCTTTATCCACTCATCTTCGGATAAATTTTTACTCGCAAAATTTTCCAGATATAATTTTTCTGTTTTTCGGATGATATGAAAAACACTTTGGTTCAATTTCTTTAAAACAGTTTTAATTTCAAGAATACTTAGCGGATCTTCCACAATATTAATGATCTCAAACGGCACCCCATTTTCGTCCAGATATTCTAAAACCGCATTCGATTTTGAACAATTTCCATTATGTAAAACCTTAACTAACATCTTTAATTATATTTAAAAATTAAACTTGTTCTTAACAAATTTAAAAAGAAATGAACTTACGTGAATCTTAATTTATAATAAAAATTTGTTAAAACAGACCATTCAATTCTGCCTCAATTTTTTCTAAAATAAATCCGAAATCTTCAGGTTTTTCAACAAAATCTAAATCATCAACCTCGATAATCAACAGCTTTCCTTCCGTGTAATTGGAAATCCACTTTTCATATTTTTGGTTCAGTTTAGAAAGATATTCGATACTGATTGATGCTTCGTACTCTCTACCTCTTTTGTAAATCTTTTTAACCAAATTCGGCACATCAGATTTAAGATAAATCAATAAATCAGGTGCAGAAACGAAAGATTTCATTAAAGTAAATACAGCATCGTAATTTTTAAAATCACGGTCAGAAAGAAGGTTCATGTCATTTAAGTTCTCCGCAAAAATATGGGCATCCTCATAAATTGTACGATCCTGAATGATGTTTTTCCCACTCTCCCTAATCTCCTTCACCTGACGGAATCTACTTCCCAAAAAGTAAATCTGCAAAGCAAAACTCCATTTGCTCATGTCGGCATAAAAATCCTCCAGATAAGGATTGTGATCTACATCTTCAAACTGTGCATCCCATCCGTAATGCTTCGAAAGCATCGTCGTCAACGTAGTTTTCCCTGCTCCAATATTTCCTGTAACTGCAATATGCATATTTTTCCTTAATGTTTTGATAGATTAATAAACAAACTAAACACCGACAGACTGTACATCCGAAGTCTCCTCAATCAGCTTCTGTAAAGAGCTTTCTGCAGGATTTTTCTGTTCGATTTCCTGAGTTTTCTTTTCCAGTTTTCCTTCCGGACTGTCTGGTTCGGCAGGTTTTTCAACTTCTTGTTCCGGAACTTTCTGCTGTGGTTCCGGCTCAGTCTTGGGTTTAGTTTCTACACCTTTTTCAAGGCTGTAAAGATAGAGTTTGTTAGCTTTGATTTCAAAATAAGAAAGGGTGTTTTTATCCACAATTTGCGCATCGGCATCACCAAAAACCGTAACCATTTCTTTTTCCGGAACGTACTTTAAAATAGAATTATTTGTTATGACTAAAATAAATTCGTTCTCTCTTCTGAAACGTTTTCCGTTCTCAATCGGCGCTTCAAAGATTTTTTCAAATTTAAAAGTATAAACTCTGATGTGCTTTTTTGTTAAAATATAGACCTTATTTTCATACACCAAGAGATCCATCAGTTCGTCGAAACTTGCATCAAAAGGGTAAGAATTTATCGTCGATTCGTTTCTGAAATTATACTGTATAAGTCGTTTTGTACTGTCGTCCAACAGCCACAACTGCTGCAAATCTTCGGCATAAGCCATTTTAATGAAACCAAATTTCTGCTTAAAATCAACCTTTTGAATTTCATTCATATTTTGATCTACAAACTTCATTTCCTGAGCATTTTCCGAAAATAAAGGCACGCTCAACGGATTTTGAACTGTCTGAATTTTATAGGGAACCGTCAACATCAGTCTCCCGATCTGTTTTCCCAGTGAATCGTATTTTGTAAGGCTGAAATCTTTGTTTTTGTAGATATATAAATTTCCGTAATCATCGGCAAGCATATCCTTAGATTCCTTCAATTTTAAAGTATCCAAAGGAAGTGCTTTCTGTGCGGATAACGAACAGAAAATCAATATAAATATAACGTGTAATAGTCTCAAATTCTTTCACTAAGATAGCGCTCCCGAGGAACGCTACCAATTTAATTAATTTATTTTGTTTCGAAAGAAGTTACGATTAATTTTAACTTATTTAATAGCAACTTCATAAATTTTCGCCCAGTTTTTACCTGTCACCAACATATTATTTCCTTTAAAAGCGATTCCGTTTAAAACATGTTCAGTATCGTTTTTGGTATTTTCTTCTGTAATTTTTGAGAAATCAAACTTTCCAACAGTTTCGCCTGTTATTGGATTTATCTTTAAAATATACGGTTGATGCCAAACATTAGCGTAAATAAATCCGTTATAATATTCCAGCTCGTTGATTTGATTGTAAATATCTTTATTTCCTCCTACAGAAACAGTTTTCACTATTTTTGAAGGATTATTCGGATCAAGAAAAAACAGATTGTTGGATCCGTCATCTGCAATTAAGTTTTTCCCGTCATAAGTCATACCCCAACCTTCATTAAACTCAACAGGCATAGTAAATTCTGAGATTTTCTTTAATGTTTTTTTATCGTAAATAAATCCGATTTTATTCTGATAAGTTAACTGATAAATTTTATCTCCTACAATCGCGCAACCTTCGGAAAATATTTCAGGAGATTGTTTTTCAACTACAGTCGGAGTTGTGCTTCCTAAGGTGTACTTTATTAGTTGTGAGTCATTTTTTAATCCATCACTTTCGTAGATCATATTCCCTTCAAGAAGAAAACCTTCCACAAAATTATTCGGATCGTGGGGATATTCTGCAACAATTTCAAACGGAATATTCTGCTCAGGAGTTTTAGAAAAAACATTGATCGTCGCGTCTTGAGTCAAGGTTTCGCCACTTTTAGTTTTAATATTAAAAGTAACTTCATTATCACCATAACTAAAAAACTTAGGATCAATCGTCATGCTGGAAGTTTGCTTGTCGCCAAAGCTGATGGAAATACTTTCTGCAAAATCTGTCACCTCTTTCGGAAGATTCAGTTTATCTCCAAAA
Source organism: Chryseobacterium sp. MMS23-Vi53 (assembly GCF_047651245.1). Classification (NCBI taxonomy): domain Bacteria; kingdom Pseudomonadati; phylum Bacteroidota; class Flavobacteriia; order Flavobacteriales; family Weeksellaceae; genus Chryseobacterium; species Chryseobacterium sp. MMS23-Vi53. The sequence continues at coordinate 938,398 of NZ_CP180265.1, forward strand.
TGATATCCTTTTTCCGTCATCGAATTGTTGTAATCCGCCAAAGAGTTCATGATATCTTTATCGTTTTTACAAGATGTAAGCAACAAAATCGCTGCAAAACCTGTTATCAGACTTTTCTTCACGTTTTAGATTTTTATTTTAACCACAAAAGGGACAAAAGATTATTTATTATATATTTCTAATACTTTGTTTTTCAAAAATAAGTGAAACGCCTTTGTTTATCTTAATTTAAAAATATAATTAAATGATTCTTTGTCTTACTTGGCGTTTAATTATCGCAAGGTTAAACAAAGTTTTTTGAAATAAAATTACTTATTTAAAGATAAACAAAGGCACTTCGTTTATTTAAGTAATACAAAGTTTTTTTTTAATCAAAAAATTATTTGATGGCAACTTCATAAATTTTAGACCAGTTTTTCCCGGTCACCAACATATTTTCGCCTTTGAAAGCAATTCCGTTCAACACATCGTCGCTTCCTTTTGTATTTTGTTTTGCAATATCAGTAAAGTCGAACGTTCCGACAACCTCTCCGTTTGCAGGATTAATTTTCAAAATAATCGGTTTCTGCCAGACATTTGCATAAATAAATCCGTTATGGAATTCTAATTCATTTAACTGATCGTAAGCCTGAGAACTTCCCGCAACAGCAATGTATTTTACCATTTTGGACGGATCATTTACATCAAGGAAATATAATAATTTACTTCCGTCTGATGCGATTAGATTTTTACCATCATAAGTCAATCCCCAACCTTCTCCAAGAACATTCGGATATGCAAATTCTTTTAATAATTTTAATGAACTTTTATCATACACGTAACCTTTTTTACTTTGCCACGTCAATTGATAAACTTTATCACCCACAATTGTACTTCCTTCAGAAAAATCTTCCTGAGCCTGTTTCGTAGAAGCCAAAGGAGTTGTTGTTCCTAAAGTATATTTTAAAATCTGGGAAGAACCGTTTTGTCCGTCACTTTCGTAGATTGTATTTCCTTCAATCTGGAAACCCTGTACAAAATTTTTAGGATCATGAGGATATTCTGCAACGATTTCGTAATTGATTTTTTGTTCAGGATTTTTCGCAAAAACGTTGATGGTTGCATCCTGAGTTAAAGTTTCACCACCTTTTGTTTTGATATTAAAAGTAACAGCATTGTCACCTAAAGTGAAGAATTTTGGATCGATCGTAAGATCCGAAGTTTCCTTGTCACCAAAGCTGATTGAAATCGTTTCTGCATCGTCCGTAACCTCTTTTGGAAGCGTTAATTTATCTCCGAAATGATACCCTTTCTCCGTCATAGAATTGTTGTAATCCGCTAAAGAATCCAAAACCTTTTTATCATTCTTACAAGATGCCAACAACAAAATTGCTGCAAAACCAACTATAATATTTTTTTTCATTGATATTTCTAAATATTTCCCCAAAATTAGCAAAATTTATTCCGCTTTGCTAATTTCATCGATATGTTGACCAAATTGTAATATGTAGCCGTTGTTGTCATAGATCGCAAATTCTCTCATTTCCCAGTCGAAAGTTTCGATTTCATAACAGATTTTCGCCTTTGTACTCAGATCTTCCCAAAGTCCATTGACATCATCAACATTAAAATAAAATGAACCTGTAAAACCAACTCCATTAAAATTTTCATGCTGATTAGGTTTTGTTAACATAATTTCTACTCCATTTTTTTCCAATGAAGCCCATTGCCAATCGTCATCTCTTTCCTGCAAAGTAAAGCCTAAAATCTGAGTATAAAACCCAATTGTATCGTCTAGTTTTTCTGTCCATAAAATCGGACGAAGGGAATTAAATTTTGCCATCATTTATATTTTTTATTTAAAATATCAACTTAAATCTTTGAACTTCTTTAAACTTTTTTAGTAGCTTAATCCCTCTTGGAATTTACACTGAGCTTGTCGAAGTGCATACTGCTTTCTTATATTATGCTTAGATCCTGTCAGGATGACAAACTTTGAAATAAAAGTTTAAACAAATTTTTATTTATTTTCCAGATAAGGTTTCAAACTTTGACCAATAATTCCGTTCCAACCTTCTGTAAAAGAATCTCGTGAAAAATTTTCTCCTAAATCATTAAAATTGTCAATATCATCATGAATTAGTTTTACTAAAGTTTCATTATTTCCTTCAGGCTGAAGTTCCCAGCTTACGGTCGTTTTCTTGTCCGAAAATTCAGGATAAGCCCAAGAATGTTTCAATTTCTGATTAGGAATTATTTCTAAAATTTCTCCCTGATGATGATATTTTTTCTCTTCACCAGGTTCGTAAAAATTGAAAATCTTTCCATGTTCAGGTTCAAAATCATAAATATCGAAATACCAGGATCTCATTTCTGTTTTGTCGGTTAATGCTTTCCAAACCTTATGAACAGGCGCATTTACTTTGTATTCTAAGATAATCGGATTGCTCATATTTGATGTTTTTTATTTTAATCTTTAAACGGAAATGTATGGTTAATTATTCTAAACCACAAAAGTCACAAAAGATTTATGCTAAATTTAAGATTAATTTAAAACTTTTCAAAAGTTCACAAAATGAAAATCAAAGATTTTCTAAATTATGTATTCCTGTTTTTGTTTTAATTTAACTTAAATAATAAAACATTAAAATCTTTTGTGACTTTTGTGGTTTAAATTCAATAAAGCCTATCCGTGCGCAAATCCAGTGATTTTTGCTTCATCAAAATCCAACTGCATTTCGATCGTTCTCATTACATGATCGTCGAAAATCTTTTCACGTTTCATCCGGTGAAGTTCGTTTCTCTGAGCTTGAATAATCTGCCTCATGACGTCTTTATTTTCGCTCATTGCCGTTACGTAATCACCCGTTGAAGCCATACATTGGGCTTTGTCTGCCATCATCATCATTTCATTTTCAAGCTTATGTTTTTGGTGCTGAACCAGGCTGTTTCTTTCCGCTAAATCTGAGAAATCATTTTCCAATTTATGTAATGCCGTTTCTTTCAATTTTCTCATTAAAATTACTTCCTGCTTTTCTTCCGGAAGTTCGCTACCTGCATCACTTACTTTTAAAAATTTCAAAATTGGAGTTAATAACAATCCTTGTCCGACCAACGTAATTAAAATGATTACAAAGGTTACAAATAGAATGATATTTCGGTGTGGAAATGCTTCTCCGTTGGGTAAAAATGCAGGAATTGATAACGCCGCAGCTAATGAAACCACTCCCCTCATCGCCGCAAAACTAATGATGAAAGGTTCTCGCCAGTCGGGTTTCGGTGATTTTAATCTCAATTCTTTTGAACAAATTCTAGGAAAATACATTAAGGCATAACTGTACAAAATTCGTGTTCCGATAATTGCTCCCCCAATCACAACACTGTAAAAAATTCCTTCTGAAATGGTGTAATCTTTCATCGCAGCAACAACAACGGGTAATTCAAGACCAATCAAAATGAAAATGATGGTATTCATTAAAAATATTAAAACACTCCAAACATTTCCAGACTGGATTCTTGAGGTGTGGCTCAAGTAACAATGTGAATTATAAGACATTAGCAAACCTCCTACCACTACCGCCAAAACACCTGAAAAATGGAAATGTTCTGCACCAATGTACATAATGTAAGGAACTATTAATGTGATAATTGTGTCGATATTTGAGTTCGATGGAATCCATTTTAATAATGTTCCGAAAAGTAATCCGGCTCCTGCTCCGATTGCGATTCCGCCGATTGCCATTGTAAAGAAATCCTTCACGGCTTCTCCAAAAATGAATTGCCCTGAAATGACTGCAGCTAAGGCAAATTTAAATACAATTAAACTCGATGCATCATTGATCAAACTTTCTCCTTCCAAAATCGTAGTGATTTTTTTCGGAATTTTCATGTGTTTTAAAACCGAAGTTGCGGCAACAGCATCCGGCGGAGAATTTACTCCTCCCAATAAGAATCCCATCGCGACCGTCAATCCCGGGATAATTGATGAAGAAAGGTATGCAACGACAATTGAGGTGAGAAAAACCAGTCCGAAAGCCATCGAAAAAATCTGTTTTCTCCACTTATGAAAATCCTGCCACGAAGTGAACCAAGCCGCTTCGAATAAGATTGGCGGAAGGAAAATTAAAAATACCAAATCGGGTTCTATCTCAATATGCGGCATTCCCGGAACCAGGCTTATCAAAAGTCCTGCAATCACAAGGAAGATAGGGTATGCAACTTTCAGTTTTTGTCCTATCATTACCAATATCATCACAGACAACAATACCGCGATTGATATTATGACGTAATTGTGAATCATTTATTTATTTTTTTAATAATGTTAATTTTTTAATGATTTTTTTTCTCTCACTGATTTTGCAGATTATGCAGACTTCCTTGTTTCATTTACAAAATATTCATGAGAATTTTATTAAGCAAAGATTGGGTTTTAATTTAATCTTTACATTAATCTTGTTTAATATTTTAGAGAACAATATTGTGTTTTGGAGCAATTGCCGGCGGAAGATCGGTTTCATCCAGCATATCTCTCATATCAATTTCAATGGTTCGGCTGATTTGTGTGATCGGAACGTCATTCGGACTTCCTTCAAAAGGGTTGACAGAAGCCTCTCCTACACTATCCAGAGTATGAAAACACCAAGTCACCAGCAAAGAAAACGGAATATTGAACCACAAAGTATAGCCTTGGATGATTGTTCCGTCACCTAATTTATCAAACTCTTTTAATAAACCAAAAGGTACGAAAACAATGAATAAAAGCAACAAATAAGTTGTAATTGATGAAAAATTTCTTGGATATGGAAAGTTTTTAATTCTTTCTGCTCTTCCCTGATGATCGGTAAATTTTATCAATTGCTGATTAATCTGAGTCCATTGAAAATCATTAATTTCGCCATTTTTATAAGCTTCCGACAATTCCTTACTCTGACTTGCCATCAATTGTGTCGCACGATTTTTTTTACTTAAAATATATTGAAGTTCGTCATCTGAAAGATAGTTTTTCAACTCATCATCTAATTTTAAAAGCTTTTCGCAAATATCATATTTTCTTGCATATTCCTCATATTGAGGTGTATTCATATTTTCCCATGCTCTTGGCTCCCGAAGTTGAAAACGAAGAGCAGTCAACCATGCATAATGACGCAAAAACATATCTTTTACTTTTCCAGAATTTTTTTCAGAAAGCGAATCTCTTAAAATATATCCGAAAGTACGGCTGTCATTGATGATCGCTCCGTAAATCTGTCTTGCTTCCCACAATCGGCTGTAGCTCGCATTGTTTTTAAAACCAACAATAAAAGCCACCGCAGTTCCCATAATCGCAATCGGCTGCCACGGAAAAGAAAGAAATTTCCATCCAAAAAAGTACATAACTGTCGGGATTGTTGCCAAAACAGTGAGACAATAGATGCTTCTTCTTGTCCAGACGATAAATTCTGCTGCTCCAAATTTTTTTCCTGCGTGCATGAGCGTTGATTTTTAGTTTTTTATTAAATAGTCAATGTGTGAATGGTCAATTCATTTTATTGTCAATTTAAGAATGTAAAAAATTCACTATTCACATATTGACAATTCACTCTTTACCTTCTAATCTAGCTTTGTAAAAGGAATATTGTTGTAAAAACCAATCTGAATCTGTCCACGGTTTCTATTTTCCTGAATCTGATTCATATAACCAGCTTCGATCCTCATATTTTTATTGATTATATATCCCAAAGCTCCATATACTCTGTTTCTATCGAAGGTCGGACTGTTGAAATGAAGAAAAATCTCATTGTAAACAGATCCGTAAAAAGTTTTCGGCAACATTTCCTTGTTATTGATCGGTATATTCAGTCCTAAAAAATAACGAAACCTCATCCTGAAATCATCCTGCAAAAACCTCTCTTCCAGTCGATAACGATGTTGGATATTAAAACGTCCGAACTTCTGTTTTGTAATATATTGCTGGAAAATTCGATGTTCTATATTTTCTGTTTTTTCACCATTTATGTATGGTTTGCTTAAAATAAATCCGTAACCTAATAAAATATTGTTATTATTTTCCGTTAAATCATATCCGATTCCGGTACGAATCAACAATTGTTCGAGATCTCCGACTGCATCAAAATTTCGGTATTGGATCTCATTATGGAAATTCAGTTTTTTACTGATTTTATTATTTCCGAAATACATGTACCAAGCTCCTAAATCGTTTTTCTGTGCGTAAGTTGTCGTTGCCGTGAAGCCAAAAATCATTAAAGCCAATGATCTTAAAATTCTCATAATCTTTAGTTTTAACTTAAATATTTTTCTTAAACAAATATTTAATTTTATTATTAAAATCTATCACATTTTAAAAAGTGATTTCGATTATCAATAATAAGGAAAATTTAGTTTTTATGAAAATTTAAATTTTTAGTTTAAAATGTTTATTCTTAACGCAAAGTTTGCTAAGATTTTTTTATTTAAAATTTTATACTTTTTGTTCGCAAAGGCGTTGACACTCAGCGAATGATAGCGCTTCTATATTTGTAAAAATTAAAATTTAAAAAATTCCTTTTGTTAAATTTAAAAAATTTTGGAATGCCAATCTATTTCAAAATAAAAACCGACAGAATATTTGCCGGTTTGTTTTGTCTAATATTTATTTAAAATATTAATTTTAAGAATGTTGCATTTTCGCAGGATCGTCATAGTTTACCATCCAGTTGATTCCAAATTTATCGGTAAACATTCCGAAATAAGCTCCCCAAAAAGTGTCTGCCATTGGCATTGTAACTGTTCCGTCTGCAGAAAGTCCGGCGAATAATTTGTCAGCTTCTTCTTTAGATGCTGCGCTGATAGAAATTGAAAAGTTGTTACCCGTTTTGAAATGAGTAGCATAATCGCAACCCACGTCGCTTCCCATTAAAGTAGTTTCCTTTGAAATCGGAAGAGAAACGTGCATAATTTTGTCTTTATCTTCTTCTTTTGCTTCCTGACCTTCCATTGGAGGCATTTCCCCGAAAGTTCCGATGTATTGATATTCACCTCCGAAAACTGATTTGTAAAAATCGAATACCTCTTTACAATTTCCGTTGAATGTTAAATAAACGTTTACTGATGCCATAATTTTTTTTAGTTTAAAGTTTTAAGTTTAATTTTCTGTGTTTATTGTTTTTCGGATAAGCTTTTCAATCGTGAAAGTCCTTCCTGATAATCTTTTCCAATAGCTCCTTCCATATTCATGAATAATTTCATAACAGTAAAAGGATAAGGAATTGTAGACATAAATCCCCAGGTTGCCTTGCTGCCATTTCCTTCCGGAACAACTGTTACATAAGCTTTCGCTTCACTTTTATAAGGTGTTAAAAATACAATATCTGTATCGATTCTTTTGTTTGTCGCGTCAACTTTTTTCACTTCCTGACAACCTTCTCCCGCTTCCTTTTTTGTACTTTTCCAGCACACTTTTTCTCCCGGTTGACCAGTCGTTCCTGTCCAATCTTTTTTCATATTCGGATCAAGATCGTTCCACGGACTCCACTGATCCATTGCTTTCAATGTGTTGGTATTCTGCCAAACTTTTTCAACGGGAGCATTGATTGTAATTGATTTTTCATACTTACAATCTCCCGAAATAAAGAATGCCACAATCAACCAAAAGATTAAAATTGATGCTAAAACAATGATTGTCCACTTTAAAATTTTCATAATTGATGTTTTTAAAATTATCTGTGTTGATCGATTAAAATCATATTTCCATCCGGATCTTTCAAATAAATATGTTCAGGACCGGAAGTTGTTTCGTCTGCTTCTTTCTGAATTTCAACACCTTGCTCCTTCAAATGTTTCTGAATATCGCGAACGTCATCAAAAGACTCCAGGTTTTGTGCATTTTGATCCCATCCCGGATTAAAAGTCAACATATTACCATCAAACATTGCCTGAAAAAGACCGATAATGTGATCTCCGTTTTTCATGATGAGATAATTCTGCTCCATCGCTCCCCCCATATGACTGAACCCTAATTTTTCGTAAAAATCTTTAGACTTCTGAAGATTTTTTACACTTAAACTAATTGAAAATGCACCTAGTTTCATGCTGTTTTTTTATTTAATGCTAATTTGTATCCTATTAAAACCAATCCCCAAACCGCGATTCCTAAAACCTAAAACCAAGCTGGAGTCGGTAACATTACCAGATTGTAATCGTCGCCAATAGAAAGAAAACTCCACAAATAATTGCGGCTGTCGGCTTGTTATTATTCGCCACTTTTGTCGCCACAAATCCTGAAAGAAAAGCGCCTAAAGCATAACCGATAATAACAATGAATTTGCCCATAAAAGGCAGATTTTCAACATAATTTTTGAATCCTTCCAGATCGTCCGGTCGTAAACCTTCGGGAAAAGGATAGAGAGAATGCCCTACTCTTTCCATCATCCAAACGCCTAGAGAACCAACGATAATGCCGGCTATCACAGCTAAAACTCGTCTTAACATGATTATTGATTTTTTATCCGTGTTTTAAAATCCAGGGTGTTATCATAGCTCTTCCAATCCCCTATAAATTCTATGTATTGAGCTTCAACTTTCTCAGAATCTTTATTCCATTTGAAAGTGTAGATAAATCTTCCTTTGAAAAGCCCGGAATGTTTTCCTTTATTTTCCTCAGCCAGTTCGTACTCGCCATACACAGTCCCTTTTCTCTTGGCATCTTTATATTTGGTGATCGTTAGCTTGCCTTCAAATTTGGTATAATTTTTATCGACAAGCGTATATCCGGAAACAAAATATTCCTGATCATTTTTCTTATTTTGTTCTGAAATATTGATTTTCAGTTTTATTTCCTGATTTTTATTACCAATCGTTCCGGTGTATGCCTTACTGTTGTTTAACCAAACATTAGAGATATTTGGCATTTGAGCCCATGCAAAATTGGAAATGAGAATGAGGAGTAATAAAATTTTTTTCATAATTGAGTTTAGTTTTTATTGATCTTTTTTAAACTCCGAATTGTGCCAAATGATGATTCAGGTGCTTTGCAAACATATTGTTCCATTCATTTGCCTTCAATTTTCCGAAAGAAAAAGATTCTTTACCATCAAAAGCAGAAGCACCTAATTGTTGAGTTTTTTGGATAAACCCAATCAGTCTTTTCTTTTCTTCATCAAAATTCTTTCTTTCTGAAACGATGAACTGTGGCGCAGTCGGTCCGTTTTGAGGATATGCTTTTTCGCCAACCACCTTAGATTTCACAAAAGATTTTAAAATAAACTTTGCAATAGCGCCCGGTTTTTTGTGTTTTTCCGGCTCGTAAACCATTTCATAAGATACGTTACAGTGAGCCAACATCTGATCGACTGTCATTTTTCCCCACAAACCTTTCGTTTCAAAGGTAAGATTATTTATCCTATCAATGTAATTCTGAGCATCTTTTGCATCAAAAACGTTTTCCATAGCTTATTTAATTGTTAAAAAACAAATATATCAGTTTTTTCTTATCATTTTCAACCATTTATTAAAAAGAATTTAATTCGTTAAAAACGAAAAGATTAGGAAATATATTTTTTATAATGAATGGTGAATTGTCAATTGGTAAAATTTTGTGATTGTATGAATTGGAAATTTATTTTTGATTGATTTCTTCTATTGATTTTTAATGTCTTAAAAACAAAAAACTCCTCAAAATCGAGGAGCTTTTCTATTTAAAAATCATTTTCAAATTATCTTTGAACAGCTTTCTTCATTACATCCGGACGTAAGATCCTGTAACGAACTTCCATATCTTTCGGAACGTAGAAAACAAGGGGTAATTTACTATTATATCTTACCGTTTCTGGTTGAAGTGAAACGAATTTTTTCGTCAATTTTTGATCCGGACAAGCCATCAAAGTTCCCCCCGTTTCACCTTTTGACTCTACTTCATAATAATTATAGCCCCAGCCCTGAAGATCCTTATTATTCACTTTTCCGATTAGGAAATGCTTGTTACAGTCTAACATTTTTTCTGCTCCGACAAAGAATTCCACTTTAAGATCGCTTTCGTTTTTTGCGATCGGAAGCTGAATGTAAACTTGTTTAAAACCCTCTTTCGCTTTTGGGAACATTTCAATCTGTAATTTCTCAAACTTTTCTGCCTTCTTCTGTGCGAAAGCATTTGCTCCTACAAACATGATCAACCCTGCAATAATTGTTTTTGAAAATTTCATAATTTTTGTATTTATTTTTTACTGATTCTCTAAAGCCAAAAATCATTCCAAAATCTGCACATTTGTTCCTTTTGTATGAGCATTCATCTGCGGCGCATAATAGTTTTGCATCGTTGTCATTCCATTGGAGAATTTTCCGGATGCATTGGCAACATAATCATATTCAAAAACATATTTTCCTTTCGGCATATGTTCGATGTAGAAATTTGTCGAAGCATCTTTCGTCGACTGATAATAGCCTAAATTATTTTTCCACTGATAACCAGAAAGCACATCTACAGGCTCAAATCCGGCAGCTCTCATATCTTTAATATGAATAAATTCCATAGGGCGGTCGGTATTCAAAATCATTCTTACGGTAACTTTATCTCCAACTTTTAATGGAGTTTCAGGAGAGATTTGTTGTAATTCTTCTCCATTTACCGTTTTGATTTTTTTATACAATTCTTTCGTTATGGATATGTAATTTTCAGAAGATTTTATTTTATCCAAATCTTCGTAATATTGCCAAAATAATCCTCCCTGAACAATCCCCGGTCCTGGTTTTGTTACTGTAACTGTAGCTAAATTCTTATCTAAAACATCCGTTTTTACAGAAGATTTTACATATCCTGTTGCCTGAGTTTCCGGCTTTAATTCTTTGCCATCCCAAATTATGGTTGCTTTATCGCTTTCTGCACTTGTCCAGGATTTTCCTGAATTTAAAATCGTGAAAATAACTTCCGATGTTCCTCTTGAACTTCCCCAAGAGTTCACTTCTTTCTGTGTGATTAACCAGATTTTCATGTCTTCGATGAATTTCTGATCGTTGGGTTTCAACTTATTAAAAGCTTCCAAAGCACCTGCATGATTCACAACTTTTGAACTAAACCATCCCCAATCATCAAGGTTTTGTTTCCAATAAACACCTTGAGTTTTTGAATCTACAGAGGTTTCCTTTAAATAAGTCATCAATTTATCTGAAACATCTTTTAATCCATAATCATTCATTAATAAAGCCACTCTGTGCAATCCGAAAAACGTAAAATCCGTAATTTTTGCGGTTTTTGCTTTTTGTTTTACTAATGATTTTAAAGTTGCCCCTTTTCCTTTTAACGGATATTGTTTTTCCCAGTAATTTCTGGTGTCGAGATAATCAATCGCCCAATTGTTCCAAACGTTTTCTTTCTTTACATCCCAATATTTTCCAATTTCATTATCAACATACTTCACTAAATTTTCAACCAATTCTTTTTGTTCTGAACTTTGATAATCTTTCACATTATCTTTTAACCAAGAATTGATTTTTCCTAAATTTTTCAAAATGTACAACGAAGTCGAATACGAGCTCGGATAACCTTGATACCAAGAGAATCCACCATCCGGATTTTGCAGTTTTTTGAAATCGTCCCAATCCTGACTGATGGAATTTTTCATTGAATTAACATCAAACAACAAGGCAAGTTTCTGCATTTGCTCCTGCTCATTTTTACTTTCTAAAACCCACGGTGTTTCGTCCAACAACAATTGTTTTAATTCCTGATTTTTTTCAAGATTTGAATTCAATAAACCTTTATTCTGATATTCTTCGAAAATCGTTTTCATTTTCGGGTTGGCTCTGAAAATTTCAGAAGCCAAAACATCGGCAAACCATTTATTGAAGATCACATCGGCAGAATTGTTCTGATCATTTTTAAGGTTCGGAAGCGCAAACATGATTTCCCAAATCGGATTTGTTGTCAATTCCAAAGTATTAGAAACATTAGAAATTGTCGTTGACGTTGCATTTTTAAGATTTTCCAGTTCGAAAGTTTTCGTTTCACCTTCTTTCACGAAAATCGGAAGTGCATCTGTTACGAGCATTCTGTTTGGCAATACTGCAACCGCTTTTTGCTCACCATCGGAATACTGACCGGCTTTTGCAACCACTTTTAGAATAATTGAAGATACATTATTCGGAACTTTTAATTTCCATGTCAACGCGGAGTTCTCGTTTTCATTTAGGTCAAAATTCTGCACACTTGAATTTAAACCAAATTTTGAAGAAATATCTTCATTGGTAAAGGCATCCAAAATCTGTAAACTTGCTGAACCATTGAGTTTTTTGCTCGTTAAGTTCGACAATTTTGACTGTAAATTCAATTCATCGCCTTCTCTCAAAAATCTCGGATAATTTGGTGTTACCGAAAATTCTTTTTGTGTCACAACTTCTTTTTCCAACGTCGCTGCTCTTGCATCTTTGGTGTGAGCTAAGAACATTAATTTCCATTTTGTCAAAGCTTCCGGTGAAGTGAATTCGAAGTTTACGTTTCCTTCAGAATCGGTTTTTAAATCCGGATAGAAGAACGCTGTTTCATTAAGATTTTGACGTACCGGAACTTTATTTAATTTTTCTTCTGGATTATCATCAACATCCATCAACTCTTTTTTCTCTTGTTCAGTCAATTGTCTGCCGGAATTTAGAATATTTACAGCCTCATCATTCATTCTCATGGACTGCAATTTCATTCTTGGTGATGCACTTTTTGCTTCTGCCATTGGAGCCGGTAAAGCTCTTCCGGCTATAGCAACTCCGGCAACATTTCCCTGCAATTCATTAAGAACAAGATTATTTTCCGCGAAAATCATGTTATCAAACCAATCGAATCTCGGCTCTTCAATTCTGTTCCCTCTGTAATATTCCAATCTTTTTTGAAAATATCTTTCTACAAGATTTTGCCTAAGTTCATAAGATGTTACAATGGAAAAAGGAGTATAAAGGTTTTGCCATACAAAATTATTCGGTTCAAACTGATCGAGCGACATGTCATACATATTTGCCAAAACTTCCGCATTGATCCTTTCTTTATCATTTCCTGTAACTTTTACCGTCCATTTTTCCTTAGAATTCGGTTCTATTTTGTCTCTAAAGGTGATCGTCTCGATTTTTAAAGGAGATTCTGATTCTTTTATTTTTAAATTAACAGATTCTGTCTGAACATCATTAAAAGCAACCACCTGAAATTGAAGATTTAAAGTTAAAACACTTTTATCTTTCGGAACATCCACACTGTATTCTAAAACTCCGTTTTTAAACTGATGAACTTCAGAAGTCGTTTTTCCTGAGCCATCCTGTACAAAAATGTTCGCCAATGCATTCGGAATTGCAGAATAAACATAAATTTTCGCCTTTTCACCTCTTGAAAACTCTTTTTTGGGATCAATAACCGTTAAGAAAGTTTTCTGATTTGAACTTAAAGAATTCTTATTCCAAACACTGAAATTCTGTGTAGTTTTTATCGTGTCTTTCCCTTCAATATTATACAATTCAAGCTTATAATTTCCGGTCTCAAGCTTTCCAAGATCAAGAGATTCTTCGTTAAATGTCTTTCCATTTAAAATAATAGACGAAGCTTTTAAATTTTCAGATTCCTCATTTTTATCGTAAAAATCGTGCGGGAATTTTGCTATAAATTCTTCTTTTGAATATTTCGGTAAATTCTGAATTTTTGTTTTAAAGTTATCTCTAAAAATTCTATTTGGTGATTCTAATTTTGAAAGTTTTACCTGATAAGATTTTTTAAGATTCTGATCATTATAGTTTTTGGTTTCAACTTTCAATTTTACATTTTCATCGGTAAATATATTATTTAAAACATCAGCTTTAATATAATGAGAAACAGAAGCCACTTTCAATTGGGTATCTGCCGTTTGTGTTTCACCGTTAATGTCCGTCACCGACGCATTAATTTCGTAATTGTCAACCTGAATTCCTTCAATTTTTTCATCTTTTTTAAGATCTAATTTAATGGTAAACTCACCTTTTTCATTTGTTTTTACATTTCCTAAAATCGAATTTTCAACGGTGAAATTTTGAGGATACCATTTAAAATAAATCCAGCGAATATCATGTTTTTTGATTTCATAACTTACACTGGTATTGCTCAATGCAACTCCGGAAAACATCATGGCTTTTCCTTTCAATTCGATAGTTTGACCGTATTTGTATTCATCTTTAACAGGCTCAAATGTGATTTCGAATTTTGGTCTTTTATATTCCTCAACACTGAAATTCTTATAACCGTCTGTCCCATTATCAGTTTTTAACAAAAATTGTCCATTTAATTTGCCTTTTGGAAGAGTAAAACTTCCGTGATATGAGCCAAATTCATTGGTTGTAAAATCCTGTGAAGAAATTTCCTGTCCATTGGTATCAACCAATGTGATTTTTTGCTTTATCGAAGATGCAACAGATTCAATTTCTTTATCGATTTTCGTATTAATTACTTTAAAATAAACAGTTTGCCCTGGTCTGTAAATTCCTCTATCTGTAAAAATCTGAGCCTTTGTACGGGTTTGTTTATTTGGGTTATAATCATCTGAATATCTATTGCCATAAATCTGCATGATCTGAAAATCATTCGTTTTTGGCTGTTGGATTAGTAAAGTTCTGTAATATTCTTTATTTGTGGTCGCCGGAAATTTAAAAACTCCATCTTCATTCGTCTTTCCGTCGACTTTACTTAATATTTTACCAGAAACAAATTCGTAAAATGTAAGATTTTCATTAATTATTGGTTTTCCATTTTCTGAACTTACCAATTTTAAATCATCTGCAAGTTGATTTTTTTCACTTTTATACTGATAAATAATTTTATTTCCTGAAACCAAAAAGTAGAAATTTTGCCTAGAATCAAATTCTTTCAGATCAACTCCTGCAATCGAGTATTCAGCTAGATAAACACCTGAAGGAAGCGGTTTTATATCTAAAGAAGTTTTATGAGAATGATAATCTTTTGGATCGTTTAATTGAAAGACTTCTTTTCTCACCAAACTTTTTTTAATTTTTTGAAAACTGTCTCCGTAAGAATTATTTAAATAAGAAAGAAACGTAGAAAAATTTTCTTTTACTTCATAAATATTTAATGAAAACTCAGAAACATTTTTATAATCCGCAACCAAATGAATGGGTACATTATTTTGTGTCTGCTGCTCATAACTTATCGTAAGAGAAGGGTTTATAATCTGATTTTCCTGATATTTTATACTCTCAATAAAGGATGATTTTGGATATTTATTCTTTGCCTGTGAAATAATTGCCAAAGCTTCGTTTTGCTTCTTTTTGGAAATCAGCTCTTCAACGATCTGACTCATAATCAAAACCTTATAATCTCCTTCCGTATCTGTATTTAAAAGATTTTGAAGTTGCTCAAGTCTATCCTTACAAAGATTATAATTACAATTGGCATTCAGTTTTTCATTCATAAAATACAGTTTAGAGTTTCCTGTATTTTGAGAAATTAATTCGTCGTAAACTGCATTAATCTTAATACGATTCTCCGCAATTTCATTTTTTGTAAAAAGTCCACTATCTGAAAGAAATGTATTTTTTCTCAAAAGATACCAATCCAACAGTGTCGGAAAATATTCGATATTTTTGGTATCCGAAAAAATTTCCTGATATTTCTTTAACGAAATTTTTTTCATCTCAGCTTTTTGCTGATCTAGTTCCTGAAAATTTTTAATCAGATAATTCTTAAAATCGAGCTTACTCCAAGTTTCAATTTGTGAAATATCTTGAGAATTGATGTTGGTACGTTCATCTATTTCCCACGAATTCATGCTATAATAATCAAGGAAAAAGCCTTTCATTAATACATCGAACATCAACTTTTCTTCACCTTTCAATTTACTGTCTACCGTTTGAAGTTTGTTGAAAAATTTCGAAGCATGATCATTTTGGTCATCGTCAGAAATCATGTTCATAATACTGAATTCTGCTTTCAGAGAACGGATTAATTCTAATGTATTATTTTCTTTCATAGCTTGGTTTTGTATGTTCAAAACAATAGGAAGATTAGATTTATAAGTGCCTTTCTGAGAATTTGCAGCTATTTTTCTCCATTGCTCATCGTAATATTTCTGAGCAAAAATCACCGAAAAATTCAGCAGAAACAGCAAAAGCACAAAAATCTTGGAAAATCTTTTCATATATATTATTTTTGTATAAATGAATTTCTTAAAAATACTGAAAAAATCTGTCATCGACAGTCAACTTTATGTATCCTTAATGGGAACCCTTTTTGCAGTATTTTTCATGGAAGAGCAAAACACATTCCGCTTTCCGACATTTTTTCTCATTTTCATTACTTATTTCAGCGGTTATCTTTACACGAAATATCAGAAAACAAGGCATTTCTTTAAAATTTTAATTCTAAATGCTGTTGCTGGTTTAATTTGCGCATTTTTAATTATTCACAATCATAATGAAATACGATTGATTAAATGGTTTATCATTGTTGTTTTAGGATTACTCTACAATAGTTTCTTTTTAGATGTTTATATTCGAAAAATTCCTTTATTGAAAGTATTTTATGTTGGATTGGTTTGGGCTTTGGTGAATTGTTGGCTTACCCTTTCTGAATTCAATTTTCCTATATTTTTCATCAGTTTTTTCTTCATTACAGCATTAGTCTTACCTTTCGATATTCGTGATATGAATGTTGATACTGTGAAAACTTTTCCGACAATTATTGGAATTCAAAACACAAAATATTTAGCTTATTTATTTGTTTTTATTAGTAATATTCTTTCGATCATTTATTTAGATTTAAATTATTCAATTGCATTTTTTCTTTCAGGTATTATCACTTTTATTTTGATTTATTTTTCTGAAAACGAAAGAAATGATGTATATTTTTCATTCGGGGTCGAAACTTGTTCAGCACTTCCTTTTTTATTTCTGATAATAATGGAGTATTTTTGACGAATGATTATCAAGAAGCTTTCCCTATACAATTTTAAGAACCATTTAGAGAAAAAATTCGAATTTTCTCCGCAGATCAACTGTTTTGTAGGGAATAATGGTGTGGGAAAAACCAATATTCTTGATGCCCTCCACTATCTTTCCGTGGGGAAAAGTTTTTTGGGAAATACGGATCTTAACAATATCAAAATCGATGAAGATTTTTTCACGATCGACGCTGAAATTCAGAATGATGACAGTGAAGATAATATTAAAATACTTCAACCCAAAGAAGCTAAAAAAGTCATTAAAAAAAATGACAAAAGCTATGATCGAATGGCAGATCACATCGGATATTTGCCAAGTGTAATGATTTCTCCTTACGATTCAAATTTAATTTCAGATTCCGGGGAAAGCAGAAGAAAATTTTTGGATTCAATGATTTCTCAGACAGATTCTCAGTATCTTTTTGATTTAATTCAGTATCAAAAAACTGTTCAACAGAGAAATGCATTATTAAAATATTTCGCTAAAAACCGTGTTTGGGATAAAGATTCATTAGAAATCTATGATGATCCGATCACTAAATTCGGAACTAAAATTTTCGAGAAAAGACAAACTTTTGTTGAAAAATTAAATCCTATTGTTCAGAGTTTTTATCAGATTATTTCAGGAGGAAAAGAATCGGTTTCTGTAATTTATGAATCTCATTTACTGGAAGATACTTTTGAAAATTTGTTAAAAGAAAGTTTAGAAAGAGACAGAATGTTAACATACACTTCAAAGGGAATTCACAAAGATGATCTTCTTTTTGAAATGGATTCTGTTTTAATCAAGAAAATTGGTTCGCAGGGGCAGCAAAAATCTTTCTTAATTTCTTTAAAATTAGCTCAAATGAGTTTGGTAAAAGAATTAACGAATAAGACTCCGATACTTTTATTGGACGATATTTTTGACAAATTAGATGATCATAGAGTTGCTCAATTAATTGAGTTGGTAAATCAGGAAAATTTCGGACAGATTTTTATTACGGACACCCACAGAGAACGTACAGAAAGTGTTGTAAAAAAAATTAATGAGGAAAGCATAATTTTTGAAATTTAATATGAAGAAGAATAAACGACGTGAATTTCAATCTTCAGATCTTGTGAAATCTTTTGCAAGAATTCATGGTTTTGAAGATAAGCTGATTGCATTTGAAATTAAAGACTTCCTTGAAGAGTATCTAGATGAAAGCCTTTTCAGTGAGATTCAGAGTGTTGATCTGAAAGAAAAGACAATTATCATTAAAATCAGCTCTCCCCTTTTAAAGCATGATTTTAAATTGCGTAAAAGTTTTTATTTGAAAAAATTTCAGGATAAGTTTGGTGAAGATAAATTTAATGATCTTCTGATTCTATAATTTTTCTTTTTTAAATTATTCATTTATTTGTGAAAAATATTTTTATATTTGATTTGTTAACTAAATAATCAAATCAACATGAAAAAATTACTTTCCACAAAGAAGTTATCCAGACAAAATTTAAAGCAAATAAATGGCGGTACAGGTCAAATTTGCTGTGTAAATTTTTGCGGAACTAATGAATGTGCAGTTTGGACTGAGCCAAAGGTACAATGCCCACTTTTACCTGATTGCGTGTAAAAAATAAAGCTACAGAAATGTAGCTTTTTATATTTTCATTAATGATCTTCTGATTTTGTAGAAATTGTACTGCTCATCAGTTCATCAGCTTTTTTATCTAAACCAGAACGAATAGGAATGAAAAATTTCAATGGGTTTTTCATAAAATACCGGAAAATTTCTTTATAAATTTCGCTTACCTGTCCAAAATTCATTTTTCTTGATCTAAATGCAAGGAACATCGAAAGTGAAAAACTTACTAAGAAATTGAAGAATCCAATTAAGAAAACCGTTACGAAAGAAATCCAAAACGTGTAAGAATCTACAGAAAAGTCTTTACCATAAAGTCCTAACGCCAAATTTCCGGCAGCAAAGGTAATATGCCGAATATCAAGATCTAATCCCAAAAATAATCCAACAGGAGCTGTAGCCCCAAGAAAAACCCCAAACCAAAAATTTGAAACTATTCCCGGCCAATTTTTAGCATAATATTTGGACAAACCTTTTGCGAATTTTTTTCCAAAAAGTCTTCTTATAGATAAATTTTTTGCAATCCTTTCCGGTATCTGATAAAAAACAGAATTGTTACCTATATTTCCTGAAATAATTCCAGAAATAAAAAGATAAAATCCCGCAATACTCGCATGAAGAATCGCTTTAGATTTGAAAGGATCTAAATCTTTCAACAATTTATCCGATCTTTCTATCGCTAAATTTTGTGAGAAAAAAACATCTAAACCGTAAATTATTAACAAAGCAATAGGAAAAGATAGTAAAACATTCCCAACAAACGCAATAAACTGACTCCTGAATAATTTTGAAACCAAATGTGCAAATTCGGTATTATTGCTTCTAATATTTCCTTCTTCTGCTAAAACTTTCGTCATTGTCGCAGCAGTCATTGCAGGTTGTTTTGTAGCAAGAGTAAAACCCATCAAATAGATCATTACAAAGCCCATCGCATAATTCATCGAGTACAAAAATGCATGTGAGAAATCGCTTCCGGGGACGTAACCGTAAAGCATTTTCAAAACACAAAGAGCACCTACGATAATCCCTCCACCACTTGCTTTATAGAACATCGTCATGTATTCTTTACGGGTTGAAGTGATATAGTGTGACCCTGTTTCTGCGGTATGATTGGTGATTAAATGTGAAATTAATCTTGTGCTATCGTTAATAAGTTCTGAAATATTGTTTTTATGAGATTTATAATTTATAATATTAAAAATCAACTGCTTAGAATTAATTAAAACATCTTTTTCATTATCAATCACCAACAACTGAACAATTTCATAAATTCTCTGAACCTGTTGACGAATTTTTAAAAGAGACTGATTAATTTTCCCTGAAATCCCATATTTAGATGAATTTTTAAAGGAAAGATTTACAAATTCCAAACATTGCCCTATATAAATTTTGATCTGCTTATATCTGCTGTCTTTGGAATGCAACTGAAGTTCAGGATTTTTTTCAAATTCCTCTGCGAGATCTTCCAATTCATTTTGTAATGCCAAAAAAGGATTGTCGAAATTTCGATATTCAGGGGCCATTCTTACAACCTCAACTTCCATCGCTGCACCAGTAACCCTCCAGGAAAGAATATTCATTGAGAAAATCATTTCCTTTTTCACATTTGGACTAATAATAAAATCGGAGATATCTAAAAGAGAAAAAAGTTCATCAATCTCATTTTCAGGAAGATTATGAAGATATTTCAAATCAGATTTTGGTCTGAAACTTACATTATCAATCATATACCAAACTGTCTTTTCATTTACAACAGGTGGTAAAATTTTATTCAGAATTCTTTTTTTAAACTCTGGAATAAAGGCGTTTTCTGAAAGAATATTTGCTTCTGTTAAAGAAAGATTGAAAGGTCTTCCTTTAAAAATATTGTGAATGTAATATTTAAAATTTTCAACATATTGAGGATTATTCCTAAAAAAATTAAGCACATCTGTAAAGTCAGCTCTTTTTACACCATCTAAAAATTCCGCAAACGGATCCAAAGAAAGTGTTTCGTTCTTAAAAGAAAAATATTTTTTAAGGACAGACTCAAAATTTGTGCTGGAATTAAAGAGTTTCATTAGTACAAAGATACTATTTCAAACTCACATTCCTCATTTGTCTCATGATCCAATTGTGCTTCTTTCTTAAATATGCCGATGGATTTTTAGGATCATACTTCTTTGGATTGGGCAAAACAGCTGCAATCCATGCTGCTTCTGAGGTTGTAAGATCTTTCGAAGACTTTCCAAAATAATAATTCGCAGCGGCTTCTATACCAAAAACACCTTGTCCCATTTCGATAGAATTCAGGTATCTTTCCAGAATAATATCTTTGCTCCAAACTTTCTCGATGATGAATGTGTAAACCGCTTCCAAACCTTTTCTCAGCCAACTTCTGCCTTGCCAAAGAAAAATATTTTTTGCTGTTTGCTGAGAAATTGTACTTCCGCCTCTCAATTTTTTGCCCTTTTCATTATTCTTCATCGCCTTTTCGATCGCTGTATAATCGAAACCATCGTGAATGAAAAATTTTTGGTCTTCTGAGGCAATTACAGCTTTTTTTACATTATTTCCCATCTCATCATAGGAAATATAATCTCTCTGCAATCTTCCATATTCGAAAAGTCCTCCGATTTGTGTAAGCGTTATTGGCGGGTTGAAAAATCTCCCCCAAACAATAAATACCACATTCAGAATCAGAACAATAAATATAATCTGTTTAATTTTTTTCCACATAACTTTTGTAAAAAGGAATGACAAAAATAGCAATAAGTCTGAGTTATTGCAATTCTTTCATGTAAGTCAGCTGATAATTTGGCAACAATTCCGGATGAAAAATCTTGATATAATCCTTCAAAACAAGATCAGATCTTACAATTCCACCTTCAAAGAAATCATTTGCCTGAGCTTTTTCTTTCCCTGTAATTACATAGATTTTACCTTTATTAAAAACGTTTAATTTACTATAAAAAGCATTCATCCCAAGCATCTCTTTTTTAGAATGATGATTTCCTGCATTTACCCAAATATTTACGTTATTTGACTTTGCAAAAACCTCCTCAAAACTCATTGTTACAGCTTTTTCATCAGTATTATTATTTAAAATATAATTGGCATTGGCATCAGCAATAAAATTTGCAACAGAAGTTTTTCCACCCGGAAGATACCAAACATCTCCATACATTTCATTCGCCAAAACAGTTGGTTTTTCTTTTGATTTTAAAGCTAATTTCTTTAATTCATTATAATTTTTCTCAATTTCTTGATATTTGGTTTGTGCTTCCTGATCTTTCGCTAAAAGTTTTCCAAAAAGTTTGATATAAGCCGTTTTTTCCAAAGGTTTTTGCTCCATGTACTCATCCAGAAAAATCACCTGAATTCCATTATTTTTTAATAACTGGTAAGTGTTATCAAAACTTGAAATATGGTTCGTGAAAATAGCATCCGGTCGTAATGAAATAATTTTCTCAACATCATATTTCTGTTCATTTCCGACGTTCTGAATTTTCCCTTCTTTGATTAAATTTTGAATTTTTTCAGAATAAATATATTCCGGACTTGAAACTCCGATCACTAAATTTTCTGCTTCTAACTCGGAAATATATCCCGCCATACTTGCATTTAGCAAAATAATTTTCTTAAATGGAATCTGATTTTTCTTAAAATCATACGTGAAATTTCCCGATTTTAAATGTAAAGCATCATTCTTCTCATCATATTTAACCAAATTTGAGATGGATACTGATTCTGAGGGTGATTTTTTTTGCTCTCTTTTACAAGCAATTAGCACGAAAATCGCGATTAATAGGAAAATTCTTTGTTTCATCTTTCAAAGAAAAGAAAAAAGTGCTATATTTGCAAACCTTTAAACAACAAGGAAACAACGGGCTCGTGGCGCAACTGAATAGCGCATCTGATTACGGCTCAGAAGGTTACAGGTTTGAATCCTGTCGAGCTCACCAAGATCCAAAAGGCGCCAACTGTCTTCAGTTGGCGTCTTTTTTATTTAAAAATTATGTACACTAAAGTATATAATTGCCTTACTTATTGCTGTTAAGTAAACCTGCTATTTTCTTGCTGATTTCAACTGCTACAGACGACGGTCTGCTTCCAGAGCCACTACTGCTATAGAAGAATTCAACTGAGGACTGGATAGAGCTTCCTGTAATTAAATACTGCCCGTCAATGGTTGTTGTAATCTGGTTTAAAAAGTCCTGTGTCGAGGATTTGATGTCTTTCTGCCAAATCACTTCCTGAGCAGATACGCTCAAGAGGGAACATAAGGATAATGCAATAGGTAG
Organism: Chryseobacterium sp. MMS23-Vi53; assembly: GCF_047651245.1. Taxonomy (NCBI): domain Bacteria; kingdom Pseudomonadati; phylum Bacteroidota; class Flavobacteriia; order Flavobacteriales; family Weeksellaceae; genus Chryseobacterium; species Chryseobacterium sp. MMS23-Vi53. Next base: position 961,189 of record NZ_CP180265.1, read on the forward strand.
AATTTCTTCATACTTAGTGTTTATTTTGAGTTGTTATTATTAATTTTTTAATTGTACAAAAGTATCTCTTTTACATCACCACATAAAGATCTATGAATAGGATTTAACATGAATATTATTATTTTAGACCAATTTAAGTCATAAAGGCAAAACGGATATAAATAAGACTGAACAAATATCGGTATTATTGTTTTGTCAAAAAATTTGATCTGACTGACCGCTCACTTATGGTAATCAACAAAATGAGCCCTTATGGAATATTGATATTTTAAAACTGGAATTAACCTCTTCTGCTTATCATTAAATAAAAACTAAAGACATTTTATTAAACCAAATTGAATTCTACTATTTGTTATAACAAATTAAAATTGATAATTAATTTTTTCTATCTAAACTAATTTTAAAGCTCCGCAGTACGAAGCAGCAACTTTGTTAGGACGGGTTCAATTGAAAGATATTTTAATAAGACAATTCCAAATAAATAAGTACGCTTGATGCATTTCGTAATCACTCTAAATAATTATGTTAATAAAATTGTTAAAAAAATTTAAAAATGCAGGGAGAGGACGATCTAAAAGGTCTTGCCAAAATCATGGCATTCATGAGAACAGTGAGCATCATTATGATATCACTTATAACTGATTTCGGGTCGGTACGAAGAATCAGAGAGGTAAAAGAAAAGCAGCATACTGCATAATCTCATTAGAATCTCAATCAAATTTTTTGTGATTGAGACTTTACTGATTATATAGCCTAAGAATCTCTACCAATTCGGGTATGGACCGTATTTTCAGCTTCTCAAACAATCTGTTTTTATAGGTACTGATCGTCGATGAATGGAGATTCAATTGATTAGAAATTTCTTTAAGAGGAAGACCTTCCGCAAGCTTATTGGCAATTTGCAATTCGCGGTCTGATAGTGCTTCAAAGGGAGAATTTTTGGCTGTGCCATTTAATGATTCTAAAAAAATAGCTTCCTTTACACTATCACTTACATATCGGCCTTTGCTGAGCATTGCAGTTAAAGCAGTTTCAATGACTTCAGTAGAGCTTTGCTTGCTTAAATAGCCACCAGCACCCATTTTTAGGTAGCGTATGCCATACAATTCTTCATCCTGTGAAGAAAATATTAGAATTTTTAGTTCAGGTCGGTGAATTTTTATGTAATCTATTGCTTCCTGAACAGTCCCATTAGGCATGTTAACATCCATAATGACCAGATCCAATTCTTCTTTCAGAATAAGTTTGTACAACGATTTGTAATCCTCTACTTCAAAAATTATGGCATCGGGCATGAGTCGTTTGATTGTTTGTATCAAACCCATACGGACGATACCATGATCATCTGCTACTGCAATATGAACTTTTATTTTTGAACCCATCACTCTATAAATTTACTTAAAAAAATGGAAACCGTTGTGCCTTTATTTTCAGCGGAAATGATTTGGATGTTTCCATGCAGCAAGGATATAAAATTTTTTACAATTTTCAAACTTAGTCCAACTCCTTTCTCGCCAGAAGTTCCCAGGAATATAGGAATATTATAAGTGTAGATCCCAGATAAATATTTTTCATTCATTCCCGTTCCGAAATCAGTTACAGAAAACACTACCTGATCACCTTCTGTAATCACCTGTAAATAAACATCTTGTCCGGGAAGGGAGTATTTTGCCGCATTGTTGAAAATTTTGTCTAAAATATATTCGAGCAAGATGCGATCGCTTGTGACAAAGGTATTGGGATCTCCTTTAAAATAAAAATTAATGTTTTTTTCTTTTAACTGAGCAGCATATCTTTCTTCTAAATAGTGAAAAAGATCCATCACCCCAACTTTAACGGGCTTAATCTTAAATTCCCCGTATTGTGTTTTTAGCCAGGCAATGCTGTCCTGGACAGTTTGCAAATTTTTTTTTGCATCATTCCTTACCTGCGGCAACAACGTAAAAAAATCTTCCTCACTTATGTTTTTTTGCTCTAGCTCTTCTATAAGGAACAAAAATGTTCCAAACAGTTCTTTTGAGTCATGAGACAATATCGAAATTAGTCCGTTTTTGAAATTGATTTCGTTTTCCAGTCTTTCGATTTTTAACTGCAGTTCGTTGACAACATCATCCATAAATCTAGTATTAATGCTTAAAAAATCTACTACTGCCTTTTTAAAGCACGGTTAACTATTATTTTTTTATTCTATGCCAAACCATTCTTGAATCATCAGACTGTATTTTTGGTATAATTAAGGTTGATTAAATCTCTGATTCAGGTTTGCAGACATTTTTTTCTCACAAAGAGGATTTAATATCAATACTGCAATAATAGGTAATTCGATTGTTTTTTCCAAGACTATTTTTTGATTTGATATCAAAAAGACGGACGAGGCTGATTATATAAGCTAGTGTTGGCACCTGAGCATACTTCTGAGATGAAGACGAAGTACTGGAACACAGAAAGATAGACGTAGTATTTATAATACAACGTTATATTGATTTTTCCCAGCAATGAGATCCAGATATTATTCTATTCCTATGATTGATTTCAGTTTATATCATCTAAAATAAAAACTTTAAAGCTACTGTTAAATTGCGGTAAAGCTATAATAAACATTAATAGAGTAAGTGGTATTCTCCTTTCCAACCAAACTTTGGGCACCCGCAGCCGGTATGGTGTATCTTACGTTGAGTCCGCGATCCAAAACAGGTGTTCCGTTTAAGAGTATTTTTTGGGGAGTTTTGGATAGAGGAACATTTACGGAACTTCCATCCAAGCCAATTTGTAGTATATTGGAATTGATGTCGGTCTGGAGACCACCTTTCTTGAAATAATTTTCGTCCGATTTTACATAAACCTCAAAACTTTCATTATTGGATAAAATAATCTGGTTGGGGATCATTTGTGACTGGCCATTGTTGTACTGGGCAGCAGTATTGAAATTGAAGTTTACATTTCTCCCGGAACTGGGGATGATGATCTCCGACAGAGGAAGCACCTTTAACTGAACAGCCGTATTTTGTAAACTGTTAATTGTATTATCTGTACTTTTAGCATTGAAGTTCAGTTCAAATGTATACGTTCCGGCTTCAAAAAAAAGGTTTTGAAAATCGTCTGCATTCACATAAAGCCCCGGAGTGAAGTTATTTCTGTTTCCTGCTACGACATTGAAATTAGCTGCGGAAAAATTCTGAAAATCGGCAGACAAAGCCTTGGTCGTAAGTGCAGCTCCACTGCTACCTAATTTAATGGATGCTATACTTCTGGTTCCCGGAACACCCTTTGAAGAAGTGAACTGAATATTGGCAGCAGCAGTTTTCGCCCAAAAATTAAAATCAACTGTATGTGCAATTTCTGTATTCCCCAAATCCCACACCTTCGTGCTCGTATTGCGGTAGTCGTTTAAAGAAGATACTTCTATGTATTTCGTTAAAGATGTTGTAATCCATCTGATGGATGAAGGAATAACTAAAATTGTTTTAAAATTACGCGGTGTAAAATCATTATAATTCTGAGTAATATCCATGAAATAATTCCCAGCCCGGAATGCATTGGCTGTAAACTGAGCAGCTGGTATTTTAAACGTAAAATTGATATTTCCTTTGTTAAATCCTCCTCCGACACTGATCGATGGCGGTTCAAACCATTTTACAGCACTTGTACTGAACGACTGAAAACCTGGTAAAGAACCTGAATATCCTGTAGATGGCAACTGTCCTCCCATACTTTCCAACTGCCATAGAAGCGTAGAACTGGGTAAGGTGGATGAGGAAGTGGAGTGCGTAAAAGTGGGTCCGGATACAGAGGTAAATGTAGGAGCTGTTGGAAGTAATCCCAAAAAGGCATAATCCCAGTTTGTTCTGTTGGCATTCGACATTACTCTTGTAGGTACTGAGGTAAATTCAACCCTGTTAAAAATATTATTTTCAGGAACCGACAGGTACACATCCTGAGCTTTCGTGATCGTAGACCCGGAAAACACAATAAAAATTCCTGTTAAAAAAGCCCTCTTCGTTTTCATACTTTTAAATTTAAAACTTTTTCACCTTAATATTGGTGTCTTTCTTCTTATATTCAAAAATTACGGTTTCCGCATAACCTTCTTTTGTCACCTTAATAGTTTGGATTGGGTGTGTGTAGCTGTATTTGTCATTCTCAATATAGAGATCGTATTTTCCGTCTTTCAGGAAAAACTCAAACTCATTTTTTTGATTAACCACTGCGGTATAAATTTTACTATCTTCACCTTTTGCATACACCATAATTCCAGTTACATCCGTTTCTACAGTATCGTAAGCTTGTTTGATTTCCGTTAATTTCCCACTTACCCTGATGTTTTTTACCAATCCCACTTTGCGGTTGATATTTTTATTTACCATAATGACAGGATCCATCATCAGTTGGGCACCCGAATTTTCGTTTACCTTCAGCGTATAATTACCTTCTGGCACATTCTGAAAAACAACTTTTCCATTTTTATCTGTCAATGCGACAAAATTGTCAAGTTTCACTATTTCATTGGCAAGTACCGATTCACCAGGCTCCAGAAGTCCATTGAAATTTTTATCTTCAAAGAACTGGAACGTCACTTTATGATTTCCAAGAGTCGTAGCTGCAGTAAAATATTTTTTAATCCCCACTCTGAACTGATAATAACTGTCACTGCTTGTATATTCAGCGGTAGATTTATAACCTGATAGGTTAAAATAACCTGTAGTAGACCAGGAAGGCGAAATTTTGTATTCCAGATTACCGCTCACATTGCTGTTTAAGTTTCGATAAAGTTCCGAATAGGAAGTTCCGGCTGAAAAAGATCCGATCAGATTATGATTAAGTATCTGAAAATTATACGAAGCATATACATTATAGTTGGCGAAATTACGGTCAGTATTATAATAAGAAGTTAAATCGAAGACACTTGTCGCGTTCCATTGAGCAGTTCCGTTTAGGGAAAAAGATTTATATCTGTAAGACAAAGTTGTTTTCAGACTGTTGAACCAATCGGTATGATTTTTCTCTTTTGAATAAGAATATTCCGCCGTGAAATTCAATCCGTGAGCACCAAACGTAGCACTTATGTTGGTTTCTAACCGATAAGAAAAAAGTTCCTGCGATGTATAAAAATTAGCTGTTTTCTGCCTTTCAACCTTTGGAGCCAGCAGAAAATTCCACTTATTTAAAGAAAACTGGTAACCTGATCCCAAAGATTCTGTACTGTTGAAATAATAGCGAAGATTTGCACTATTTTCAGGCTGGATGGGCGCGCTCTGGAAACTCAGGAACTCAGGATCTACCTGCGAATTCTGATATTGTATAAAAGCACGCTGTGAATCAGAAAACTGGCGGCTGATTCGTTGATTTGAGATTAAAGATCCCCTTCTAATTCCTGCATAACTTTTGGTAGCAAAAGAATTAAAAGACTGGATATCCCATTTCCCTATTTTTCCTTCGTAATTAGCTCCTATTAAAGCTCCCGTGTTTTCATCTCTGTTTGAAAGACCTTTTTCTTGGCTCAGCCCCAGCTCAGTACGGATAGCATGTTTATCGTTAATTAAATATGATGCTGTCGCGTTCGCTACCTGCGTATCTATGTTAAAGCGCGGATCATGGTCGAAGATATAAGACACCTTTCCATTGAAAGATTTAGCATTTCCAAAAGCATATTTTGCACCCGCCATGGTAGACCCTTTTGTTTGCTGGAAATAAGTACCATAAAGATTATAATTGCTTTCCAGTCCAAGAATTTCAACCTGATTATTTTGACCAAATTTCGCAGAAACTTTCCCGCCTCTTCCGAAAACCGGGTAATCGTAGTCATTACTATTAATATTTCCGACCCTTAATAGCGTATTCTTTCTCTCCAATTCTAACCAGGTATCATACAGATTATAACGGCCGTCAAGATAGTAATCTGCACCCAAATTGAAGCGCGATTTCAAATTTTCAGTTACCCGAAATGCTGTGTTTCCCCTCAATTGAAGGTAATTAAAGCCTGAACTGTTTTCATTATAGCTCAATTCCGCAAAATTACTTCCGCTTACCGCTTCGTTTCCGCGAGAAACTTGCCTGTTGTGTGATAAAATAACTAAGTAGAGCGTGTTACTTCCCACGATTTTATTATCAAGCAAATCTGTGGCAATTGCATTAATATTAAATTCAGGATAAAGCGTATTCTGTTGTCTGACTCTGATTTTAATTTCAATTATTTGTTTTTCCAAACCTTCCAGAGATACGGTTTGTTGTTTGGGCATCATCTCTAAACCATCAGGAATGGACTGCAAATCAATCTTAACGTTTTTTTGACTATACCCCTGGTTTTCTACAATTAGCTGAATTGAGGATTCAGGTAGCGCAGGATTAATAAAATTTTCATAAGTTGCCGTATAAATTGCGACGTTTTTGTTTTCTTCCTTTACAACAAAAAATGAAGCGCTTTCAGTCTTGGTTACGGTTGGCGTGGTGTATGAAATGTTAAATTTGATCTCATTGGATCTCAGTTTCATAAAATCCACGTTGGCAATAAGCTTCACAGGAAGACTTTTAGACTGACCTGCATCTAAGGTAAATTCATTTTTAGGATAAAAAAGCAATCCCGGATATTTTTCTGCAGGGATAATATTCTGAATGGTAATCGTTTCGGAACTTTTATTCTCAATAACCAAAAAGTCAGTAAAAGTAGAGCCTTTTTCAACTGCTACACTTTCATTCTCAAAATGGATTTGGATGTCCTTCTTTTCCTGCGCAAAAGCAAGCGAAAAGTTCAGAAGAACAAAAGCAAAAAATAAGATTGTTCTTCTTAGGACTGATATCGATATTCCATTCTGTGGTTTCAAGATGTAATTTTTAAAATTTAAAGTTTTTTTCGCCTACACGTAAATCATTGGATTCTGCCATTTTGATAATCGCCACACCAAGGAAGTTTCCTGAAAGATTCTCTGGCAAAGAAAATTGAACGGTCTGATTGGTATCAGGAAGCATCGAAATGGAAATGGCGGGTAATTTTATTTCCTTACCACTATCTGTGTCGGTTAATTCAAACGTAACTGTGGCATCATTGATGGTGTTTCCATCATTATGAATACTTACTGCAACTTTTCTGTCCGCTGCGTTGTTATTACTTACTTCTGAAATATTCGTAATATCCAGACTTTTTACATGGTTTCCCGGTGGCGTATAAAAGATGTGAAGTCCCACTTCAAATAAGGTGATAATACCAATACCATTCTGAATACGTGCTTTATCTGCCTGCTGAGGTAGCTGGGTGAAAAACAACATGCTGTTGGTAACGGCAGACTTTGATGCATTTGCGGGAATCTGCATGGTTACTACAATCTCCTTCGTACTTTTCGCAGGAACTGTTACAACGTTTTCCAAAGTCGAGATCCAGGAAGCATTGGAAGTTTTTGAACTGCCAGCATCAAGATAAACCTTATTTCCATCTTCTTCTCTCATCCAATCTTTATAGTTGAGATTAAAAACATAATCCTTGTCCGAGCTGTTTTGAAGTGTGACTGTCTGTGTCACTTTTTCTCCCGGATTACCGGTAAAAAACAAACGTGTAGGAGACATAGAAATGCTTTGAGCCAAAATTGAAGAAGATCCTGTAAGGATGAAGAAAATGAAAAGGTAAATAAACTTGTGCATGGTGTAAATTATTTAAAATAAAAGATTCCCAAAACTACTGAAAACGTAGCAAAAGGAACCTTTACAACTAAAAAAATTTATTATAAAGCGGTCGCGGTATAAGTAACTGTTTGCGTATACGTTCCGGCTGGTTTACCTAAGATATCAGAAGATGACGATTTTGACGCTGGAATCATGTAGTCCAAATTCAGTGTTAAGGCACTTCCAAGCGGAGCATTTGATACTAAAGTCTGATCCGTTGCAGATAAAACAACAGCGTTTTTTGTTCCTCCCATGGTTCCTGAAGCTGTAGCTGCCTTGATGGTCAGCACGTTAACTGGGATCAAATTGATTCCATTTATGAAATTTGCACCTCCTGCTTTTACTTTTACATTAAAGTTTTTTGTTGAAGTCACTTTCAAAGAGTTGGCTTTAGTGATGGTCTGGTCAGAGTTATAATCCGCTGCAGTTACATAGTTAAAGTCAACTGTATTCCCGATTGCAGTACTTCCCGCGTCGATGGAAATAACATCGTTAAGGGTAATATTTACCGTTGTTGTTGCGGTAGTGTTCTGAGCCTGAACATTGCTAGTTCCTAATATGATGGCTCCGAAAGTTAAGGCTGCGATTACGATTTGTTTTGTCATGATAATATTATTTTTAATTTTTATTCTTGTTTAATTGTCTTCTTTTGACATTACAAATCTACAGCGGCGGTAAAAGTTTCTTTGTAGGAGAAAATGTAAGTTCATGTAGTAAAATAACTACACGTATCAGTTAATAGAAAAGACCTCAACACTTGCTAAGTGTTGAGGACGTATATAAACTGCTGTTATTTCTATTATAAAGCTGTCGTAATATAAATTACCGTTTGCTTATAATTTATCTTTAGATTTTACAAAAAATATTTATGGATTGGTAAATTTGTTACCAACTTTTTGAATTTTCTCTATAGCGGAATCAATACAAACAAAATCAAAGGCCTCCCGCAGGAAGCCTTCGAAACACCAAATCACAAAATATTAATATGAAAAATTTATTTATAAAGCTGTTGCTGTATAAGTTACTGTTTGAGTATACGTTCCGGCCGGTTTACCTAAGATATCAGAAGATGACGATTTTGACGCTGGAATCATGTAGTCCAAATTCAGTGTTAAGGCACTTCCTAGCGGAGCGTTTGACACCAAAGTCTGATCCGTTGCAGATAGAACAACAGCGCTTTTTGTTCCTCCCATGGTTCCTGAAGCTGTAGCTGCTTTGATTGTCAATACATTTACGGGAATTAAGTTGGTTCCATTCATGAAATTTGCACCTCCTGCTTTTACTTTTACATTAAAGTTTTTTGTTGAAGTCACTTTCAAAGAGTTGGCTTTAGTGATGGTCTGATCAGAGTTATAATCCGCTGCAGTTACATAGTTAAAGTCAACTGTGTTTCCGATTGCTGTACTTCCCGCATCGATAGAAATTACATCGTTCAGGGTGATATTTACGGTTGTTGTAGCGGTAGTATTCTGAGCCTGAACATTGCTAGTTCCTAATATGATGGCTCCGAAAGTTAAGGCTGCGATTACGATTTGTTTTTTCATGATAATATTATTTTTAATTTTTATTCTTTTTTAATTGTCCTCTTTTGACATTACAAATCTACAGCGGTGAAAAAAGTTTCTTTGTAGTGGAACATGGAAGTTCATGTAGTAAAATAACTACACGGATGATTCATCCGGTTTAAATAAAAAACCCTCAACACTTTTTAAATGTTGAGGGCTTATATAAAATTGTTTTGTTTACCTACAATGCAGTGGCAGTATAAGTTACTGTCTGTGTGTAGGTTCCCTTAGGTTTTCCAAGAAGTATGTTTGATGCTTTTTCTGCCGAAATAGAATAGGCAATATTTAAAGATTGTTTGGCACCTGAACTTGCATTACCTACCAGGACCTGATCGGTTGTAGATAAAGTGACTTGATTCAGGGTTCCTGTTAAACTTCCGCCCGGTATCGCTTTTACCTGTAATATATCTACCGGAATTGCGTTGGTACCACTTACAAAGTGCGCGCCCTCAGATTTTACTTTTACATCAAAATTTTTGGAAGAAATAATGACTAAACTATTGGGGACTGTCACATTTTTTGAAGAATTATAATCTGATGTATTCACATAATTAAAATCTACAGTACTTCCCGAAGCAACAGATCCTGCATCCATTGAAATAACATCTCCTAAAATAATATTTACTGTTGAACTGACCTGTCCCGAATTTTGTGCCAGAAACAGGTCGGTTCCTAAAGCGATTGCTCCCAAAGATAAAGTTGTGATAAAGACTCGTTTTTTCATGATTGGCAATTTGAAGATTTGTGATATAATATTATCATTTAAAATTAATTAGCTTGACAAATATCATTAAAATCAAATTTAATAACATTATGTGACATGACCAAAGCCTTTTTAATCATTGACTTAGTATTATCATCATAAAATCTACGAATATTTCAATTTAATAGTTAATCCTACATCCGGTTTTCAAATTGCAAAAATACCTATCAGACTCTATACAGTAGAAATACCTGCAGTCCGTAAATCTCATTGGAGCTGGGAGGGATGGATTTTAATTTGATTATAATAAAAATTTACATCTTTTAGCTTCCTTTATTTTGTTCACTATTTCTTAACTGATTGATAAAGTATGAAGGGGTAACCTCTGTTTCCTTTTTAAATGCATTGGCAAACACCTCTCTGGAAGAAAAACCGTTCTATTCCGTAAGATAAGTGATTTTATATTCCCTGCTCTTTGTGTTTACTGATCTATGGTATCCTCTTTTTTATTTTTTTTATTGTATTAAACTTTTTATTATATCCAATCCTATTGTGATCTCTTCCTTAATTTCTTTTTCCATGGCTGAAAAATCTATATTTTCATCAGCTTTTTTCTCCCATTTCAATGCACATTCTGAAAGTCTGAAAAGACCGGCAGTTCCGGCAGTACCTTTAAGCTTGTGAAGAACCATCTTGGCATCGGCTGTATTTTTTTCTGCCGCCACATTCCCAATATTATCCTTTGTCTGGATCAGCTCATTACTCACAAGATTTAAAAATATTTCTTTAAAATCTTCATCACCACCAATCTGATCATTCAGCATATCCATATCGATATATTTCTCCTTTACTACTTCAGATTCTTCAATTATATCTTTATTTTCTTCAACAGCAATATATTTTTTGAGCATTTCTGAGAGATCTGCTTGTCTGAGAGGTTTTGGAAGGAAATCATTCATTCCCGAGTCTATACATTTTTCTTTTTCTCCCAACACGTTTCCGGCTGTAACACCAATGATTGGTACATTTTTATATCCCGGTAAGAGACGAATCTGCCGCGTAGCCTCAATACCGTTCATTACAGGCATCTGCACATCCATCAGGATTATAGAGAAATTCTTATTCTTACACATTTCCAGTGCTTCAAGACCATTGACAGCTTCCGTTAAATTTGCATCGGGCACAAGAGATTTCATCATTCTGTTATTCAGAATCATATTTACCGGATTATCATCTACCAAAAGAATGTCCAGATCTTTCATAAAAGTGAACTGGTCTTTTTCAGAATATTTTTTAACAAGAACTTCTGTTACGCTACTCTGTGCCACACGTTTAAGTGTTTTATACAAATCATCAGATTTTATGGGTTTTAAGAGAAAATAAGAATTGTCTTCTTTACGGAAAGAATTAATGACATCATGCTCCTCCGAAGAAGTGTGAAGAATTACCAATGGTGCAGTCTCATTTCGTTCTTGAAACAATGTTCTGATCTTCTCAATTGTCTCCAGACCGGAAATCACCGGCATATGATAATCCATCAGAATGACATCAAAACGTTCCCCTTTAAGCAATATATGTAAAGCTTCCATTCCATTGGAAGCCAATGTAGCTTCTATATTTTTATAGATAAGCATATGCTGAAGAATGACTCTATTGGCTTCATTATCATCCACCACCAGCACTTTCTTTATTGTGAGATCATCATCTTCTTTTATTTCTGATATTTCGTAAGGAATTTCAATGTCGAAGAAAAACACAGAACCTTTTTCAGGTGTACTGATCAGCGACAGTTGACTTCCCATATAGCCCAGAATATTGTTTGATATGGTAAGACCAAGACCGGTTCCGCCGTAACGTTTGCTGATAGAACTGTTTTCCTGAGTAAAAGCATCAAAAATATGTTTCTGTTTCTCGACAGGGATGCCTATTCCGGTATCTCTTACAGAAAACCGCAGAGTAATATTTTGATTATCCATACGCAGCTTTTCGACTTTCAGCTCAATTTCGCCCTCTTGTGTAAATTTAACAGCATTGCCGAGAAGGTTAATGAGGATTTGCTTTAATCTGGATTCATCGAGTAACAGTGCTTTCGGAAGTCCGGGTTCTATATTAAGAAGAAGCTCAATATCTTTTTTCTGAGATTGGTACAGAATGACATTAATAACCTGACTCACCATATCGTAAACATCGCTTTTCTCTATCAGAAGATCCATTTTACCGGATTCTATTTTAGAAAAATCCAGAATATCATTAATAATACTGAGAAGATTTTCCCCGGATTCATTAATATAGTTAAGATATTGATTCTGAATTTCATTGAGTGGAGTTCTTAAAAGAAGATCAGAGAATCCTATGATTCCGTTTAAAGGAGTTCGGATTTCATGGCTCATATTCGCAAGAAACTCTGATTTTGCCTTGCTTGCGGTATCAGCGGTTTTTTTTGCATTTTTAAGCTCTTCATTAATATGTACAGCGTTGGTAATATTCTGTACAGAGACAATGACCCCTCCTATTTCATTATCCGAAAGATACCAAGGGCCCACCTTAAGATCAAAATGCTGTATTTCTTCCTTACCATCAACACTGATTGCAAAATCTTCATTAATGTAAGTTTTTCCCTGCAAAGCCGCTCGATAAATTTCTTTTCGTTCTTCAGGAACATTGGGAGATATTACAAAAAGATTCTTTCCGATAATATCCTTTTCATTCATGTTGAAATCATCTCTCCATTTACTGCTTGCAGAAATATAATTAAGATCTTTATCAAACATAGCCACAGCAACCGGAACATACGTAACAAACGACTGCATCATCGCTTCATTTTTGGTAATTTCAAGGAACATTTTTTTGAAAACATCTATATCCTGAATAATACCAAAAACCCTGTTGCAGACTCCATTTTCGAACTCCGGAATTGCTTTCACCCTTACCCAGATCATAACGCCGTCGTTACGAATAAGCTGAAATTCCTCATCATACGGAATTCCCTCTGTCACCGCCCTGTTGAATAAGAACCTTACCCTTTCTCTGCTTTCTTCTTCATAGAAACCGATAGCATTTTCGAAATTCGGCTGAAAATTATCTTTTATTTTATGAATCTCTTTTGTACTTTGAGACCAGAACACCGTGTTTTTTACAAGATTGACTTCCCAGCCGCCTACCTGTGCTACCGAGCTGGTCTGCTCCAACATTTTCTTAGTATATATCAAATCCTTTTCAAGAGTCATCCTTTCGGTGACATTCAGTGCTGTGCTTACAACATAAGATTTACCTTCCTCATCCAGCTCAACAAGGTTATGATACATCCAAATCAGTTCTTCCCCTTCTTTGGTTTTCAGAATCATATTTCCAAAATCCTCTCCGTTCTGTTTGATGCGCTCCAGATATTGTTGTAAAGCCGGCCAGTTCTGTTCGGGAACCAGATCTTTAAGATTAAGATATTTAACTTCATTCTCAGAATAATGCAATGTTTCTCTTCCTTTTTGATTAACAGCCAGAATATTGCCTTCCATATCATGCATACTCATCAAACCGATGGCATTTTCAAAGAAACTCCTGAAACGTCTTTCGGAGCTTTCCAACTGACGTTTTTCTTCCGTTTGCTCAGTAATATTGATTCCGAAGCAGAAAATCTCAGAAAGTTCTTTATTGGGTTTCAATACCCACTCTACAATCACAGAACTGCCGTCTTCAATGATTGTAGAGGTAGTAAAAGATACTTCGTTGGAACTTTTCGGAAAATCTTTAAGCTTTGAAAGTTGTTCGTTATTGTCTTCACCGAAAATTTGGCTAAAATCCAGCCCGAACGCATCTTCTTTTTGCAACGAGAATATTTTTTCGACTACGGGATTGAAATCTTTAAGCTTCAATTCTTCATCCAAAACACAGATCAGATTATTCGATATATTAAAGAGCTGCTGAAAATATTCTGCATAAATGGTCTTTCTCTTGGCTGTTAAAAGCTTACCAATAACATCTGCAAGTTTTTTAAGTGCTGTAATCTGACTGTCTGTTATAGTTCTGGGTTTATAGTCAATCACACAGATTGTTCCCAGCGCAAAACCTTCGTCATCAATAAATGGTATCCCTGCATAGAACCGTATTCCTCCTTCAAGAATTAAAGGGTTGTTTCTGGATCTGTCATCCAACAGGGTATCATTAATAATCACAACCTCTCCGCTTGCTATTGAATACTGGCAAACCGTATTTTCCCGTTCTACAGAATCGATCTCCATGCCTATACAACTTTGGATAGTCTGTGTCTCGCTTTCCATGATCGAAATTAAAGATGCGGGACAATCGGCGATAAGACATGCGGTTTCTACAAAAACATCAAATTGAGGGTCTTTACCAAAATTCAGGAGATCGAAAAATTCTAATTTTTTCAATCTTCCTATCTCATTATCAGGAATGATATACTTTGTCATAATAACGACTAAAATATTTAAAATAAAATAAATATCATTACAATATTTTTAAAAATATCATTTTATAGATACTGCAAAATTACAAATATTATATATCACTATTTATAGAAAATTTGCTTAAAGCAATTTCATTGAGTCATTTGATAATTCAAAAATCTATTAAATCATAGAATTAAACAGAACCGACATCAGAAACCAAATATAAAATATTCATTTCCAGTATTTTAATAATAAAAAAACGAATCTTAGAAACGAGTACAGATGTAGTTTTTGCATGAAATGAGGTGATCACAAACACATTTTCACGAAATGTATTTCTAAAATCTAATGGTGTAAGTCTGGGAATCATTTATCAGAAAACTTTTCTCTGAAAGTAAGGATCTAAAATCAAAAAAAGTCCGTTACCATGAGTGGTGAGACGGACTCTTTTTATTCAAAACTTAAATAATATTACAACGAAATTAACCTTTCATATTCAATCTTTCCTCCTGCAAATCCAATAGTCTCAGATGTTTCCTGATAATATTCTCGTCCAGTAAGAGTTCTTCACGGTTTTTATTGATAAGCCAGCTTCTTTGAGCGTCGAGTATGTCAATATAAATACGTCTGTATTCCTCATAATTCAGAATGATTTCAGAACTGCTCAACTGGTTTTCGTATTTCTGCAATTGATCTTTCAAAGCCGGAAAACTTTCTATTTTATCTGCATAGTCACTTCGGATTTTATCAATGGCTACTTTTGCCAGATTGTTTAGAATTTCATAATCGATCTCTTTTGCACTTCTTGTAAAATCTCTGTCTACCGGCGGAAATCTTTTAAGTAAAAAAGGAAGAGTAAGCCCCTGTAATAGCAGCGTCAACAGAATCACAATAAATGTAATGAAAAGAATCATATTTCTTTGTGGAAACGGAGAGCCATCATCTAACGTCAGGGGAATGGAAAGCGCCGCCGCTAAGGAAACCACCCCTCTCATCCCGGTCCATCCAATAATTAAAGGAGTCTGCCACCCAGGTGACTGCGGATCGGCAACAGTAATAAAATTTCTCATCACTAAGGTTGTAATGAGTGCCCCATACCCTGCTAAAATCCTGACAATAATAAGCACTACGGTGACTACAATTCCGTAACCGATGGCAGTGTAAATATCTGTGTCGCCCAAGCCTGAAACAATTTCCGGTAGGTCTAAACCGATCAGCATGAAAACAATCCCGTTCAACAGAAAACAAAAACTTTCCCAAACGGTTACCGTACGTATTCGCGACGCACTGCTTAAAAAATCATGACTACGGTAAGAAAGAAATAGTCCGCCAGTAACCACTGCCAAAACTCCGGACGCATGAAGCTGTTCTGCCGCCAAATACATGGAGAATGGTGCAATAAAGGTTAGCAGTATATCTATATTGGCGTCAGTAGGCAATATTTTATGTATTTTCAAAAAAACATACGCAATACTAAGTCCGATTCCTAAACCTCCGAAGCACATCCATACAAAACTTCCCGCCGCTTCATGCCAGACAAACTGTCCTGTTGCAGCAGCAATCATCGCAAACCTGAAAATGATCAACGAAGAAGCATCATTCAGCAAACTTTCGCCCTCAAGAATGGAAGCCAGCCTTTTCGGAACTTTTACAAACTTTAAAATTGCTCCGGCGCTCACTGCATCAGGCGGCGAAACAATACCTCCCAACAAAAAACCAAGGGCAAGAGAAAATCCCGGAATAAAATAATTGGCAAAAACAGCAACTGAGAGCGCTGTAAAGAAAACCACTACAAAGGCAAAGCTGAAGATAATCCTGCGCCATCGCCATAGCTCTTTCCAAGAGGTTGACCATGCCGCTTCATACAATAACGGAGGTAAAAAAATAATAAATAATAATTCGGGTTCTATCTTAATGGGTGGTACTCCGGGAATAAAACTTATGACAAGTCCTGCCAACACCAGTAATACCGGATATGCGACTTTAATCTTATTGGCCAGCATGATGAGCATCGTAATTAAGAAAACCAAGAAAAGATAAAATTCAAAGTCTTTAAGCATATACAAAATTTTAGATACTTAAATATATATATTAAATTCTTAAAAAATTTTACACTTCTACGGAATTTTCCCCTTTAAAAAACTAATTATTTTTTTCGTTCATACTTTAGCTGTACCAATCCTGTTTCAAATGTTTTTGCCGTAATGAATTCAAGCGCCTGCTCCGGTCTTCCGTCTTTGAAAAGCTTTGTTCCGTTACCTAATAAAATCGGGATCACTGAAATTGTAAACTCGTCGATCAGATGATGTTTCAGCAGTTCATTTATAATTTCGGCACCACCGTCACAATATATATTTTTTCCTTTTCCAGATTTTAGATGGTTGATTAATTCTGCTATATCTCCTGTATAGAAAGTCGTTCTGCCTACTTTTGATCTTTCGGTTCCTGTGATAACGTAAACATCCCTTTGGCCATTGTCATAGTGAGACGGGCCGATTTCTTTAAGTACATAATCGTAGGTTTTTCTGCCAATAATTATTGTATCAATTTGTGAAGTAAAGTCCGCGTAACCGTAATCTTCCCCTTCTTTTTCTACCATTTTCAAAAAACTGAGGTCATCGTTTGGTTTTGCTATGTAGCCATCTAAACTCATAGCAATGAAAAGTGATAATTTTCTCATTGATTTTAATTTTAATATTTCTGCAAATTTACTTTTACACAACTAATTGAAGCCAGCCCTAAACTTTAGCGGACTTTGACTGGTTTTAGCTTTAAATAATCGACTGAATGACTGTGAATATTCAAAACCTAATTCGTAGGCTATTTCTGAAATTGATAAATTAGTGGTAGATAATTTTTCTTTTGCTTTTTCAATGATCTTGTTTTGGATGTGCTGTTGTGCATTTTGTCCTGTTAAAGAGCGTAACATATCACTCAAATAGCTTGGCGAAAGATGGAGACTTTCTGAAAGATGCTGGACGGTCGGGATACCTTGGGCAGTCAGATTCTCATCTTTAAAAATTTCTTCTAAAATTTCCTCCATTTTTAGCAACAGGTCGTTATTTACTTGTTTTCGGGTTATGAATTGTCTCTTGTAAAATCGGTTGCTGTAATTAAGCAAAGTTTCAATCTGTGAGATCATGACATCTTGACTGAAATCATCAATTCTGCTTTGTAATTCTTCATCAATATTTTTGAAAATTGAAATAATAGTATCTTTTTCCTTATCTGAAAGATGCAATGCTTCATCCGCAGAATAAGAGAAAAAGCCATATTGCTTTATCTTATTTGTCAAAGGATAAGATAATAAAAAATCAGGATGAATTAATAAAGTGTAACCAGAATGGTCGCCATTATTATCGCTATTTGCAGTAATCTGATTAGGCGATACAAAAAACAGTCCGCCTTCATCAAAGTCGTAATAATGTTGTCCGTATTTTAGCTGCCCGGTAAGATTTGATTTATAAGAGATCTTATAAAATGCCGAAGTTCGCAGATCCGCTATGCTGCTGTAATCTATCTTTCTATTGGTATTGTCAAAAAAACTAATCAACGGGTGCAAGGGTTTAGGTAACCCAAGCATCCGGTGCAACTCTGTAAGTGAATTGTAATGGTAAGGAATATTTTTGTCCTTTTTCATCTCGTAAATTTAGTGATTTTCTACCACGGAATTTCGCCGCTGTCTGTATTCATATCTTCCGAGAAAAATTTACCTGTAGGTCCATCATCACCAACAACCGCATATTTTACAATCCTTTTACCGGCGTCTTCAACAGAACCTTGCCCTAAATTATGGTTAAAATCTGTTTTTGTAGAACCCGGGCTTACTGCGTTTACCTTGAAAGGCGTGTCTTTTAATTCATACGCCAATACAATGGAGTACATATTTAAGGCTGATTTTGATGATTGATATACCGAGCCTTTATGATTGTAGTGAATAAAGTGTGGATCGCTGTGCAAAGTGAGTGACCCTTGGCTTGAACTTACATTGACAATTCTGGGTGCCGGAGAATTGCGCAATAGATCCAAAAATGCCTGGGTAACTCTTATCACACCATACACATTAACCTCATAGACTTTCTTGTAGACATCAACACTTGTCTCTATAGCAGTATGCATCACCGGTTTGCCATCGCTAAATTCTATTCCATTGATACCGGCATTATTGATCAGTACATCCAATACCTGTGTTTTCTTACCCAATTCAATCCGGGCATTGTTTACCGAATGCTGTTTGGTAACATCTATTTCTAATAATTCAACATTGTTCAGACCTTCATTTTTTAATTTTTCGATGGCTTGTTTACCATTATTTAAATCTCTGCTCCCCAAATAAACATAATATCCCTTTTGTATCAATTGTTTTGCTACCTCTAAACCGATGCCTTTATTTGCACCTGTAATTAATGCCTTTTTCATTTCTCAAATTTTAAAATATTTGAAGCAAAGATCATTATATCTAAAATGCTATTTGTAACCCAAGTGAGGTTTCTTATAACAAAATCGTAGACGTCTTTAGTTCAGTAAAATTTGAGTGATGTTTATTTATTGAAACTGGCTCTAAACTCCAGGGGACTTTGACTGGTCTTTTCTTTAAACAGTTTGCTGAATGATTGGATATGTTCAAAGCCTAATTCATAAGCAATCTCACTTATCGTTAAATCCGTTGTCGACAATTTTTCCTTTGCTTTTTCAATCAGTTTTTCGTGAATGTGCTGTTGGGTATTCAAGCCCGTTAATGTTTTGAGTAAACTACGCAAATAGGTTGGCGAAACATTTAAGTTGTCTGAAATGTATTGAACGGTCGGCAATCCTTTTGAAACCAAATCATCACTGTTGAAATAATCTGAAAGTAATACTTCCAACCGGTCGAGGATTTGATGGTTGGTTTTCTTACGTGTGATAAATTGTCGCTGGTAAAACCGTTCCGAATAATTCAACAATGTTTCTACATGTGAAATGATGATGTCCTGGCTAAACTGGTCGATGTTTGTTTGATATTCATTTTTAATATTTTCTACAATTCCGTTGATAATAGTTTCTTCCTTATCCGATAAAAACAAGGCTTCATTGGTAGTATAGGCAA
Organism: Chryseobacterium sp. MMS23-Vi53; assembly: GCF_047651245.1. Lineage (NCBI taxonomy): Bacteria > Pseudomonadati > Bacteroidota > Flavobacteriia > Flavobacteriales > Weeksellaceae > Chryseobacterium > Chryseobacterium sp. MMS23-Vi53. Next base: position 980,599 of record NZ_CP180265.1, read on the forward strand.
AAAAATCGTATTGTTTTATTTTTTTAGACAAAGAAGTATTCCATAAAAAATCGGGATGGATAAACAACATCCACCCTTCAATATTTTCTGGAATGTTATCACTTTCTCCACGTAAAATTTGCCCAGGTGATAAAAATGCCATCACTCCCTCATCAAAATCGTATTGTTGCTGTCCGTAAATCAATTTATCGCAACCTCTCTTTAAAGTAATCACATACAAATCAAATAGTACAGCAAAAATTCCTGTATCTTTTTTTTGTTTGGATAAGTCAATGAGTTCAATCAAAGGATGATGCGGTTTAGGCAAACCCATTATTTGGTGCAACTCAGAAATAGTTTTTATTCGGACTGGTTTCTCCATAATGCAGATTTGATTAATTTTTTAAAAACGGGTATTTCAACCAAATCAACACCAAAGGCATCATTAAAAACGGAATTTCCAGCAACACCATTTTAAAATCCCCGACTCTCATTGCCAATGCCATAATTATTAATATGGAAATAGCATTGAGCATATTTCCCAAGAAAAATGTTCTGGGAATGAGTAACAGGATGCCAACTAATAATGTCACCGCACCAAAAATGGGTATCATTGTATCGGTAATGCCCAATTCGCCCATCATTTTCATCGCTTCAGGATTTTTTTTGTAATTAAATGTTTCCCAACCGTGTTTGAATGCCAGAAAAACCGACACTAATAACAATACCAAAGAAATTATACTTTTTACCATCGTTTTGTTTTTAAAACTTACTTTACTAATTTATTGAATTCTTTTAAACTATATCAAAATACTAAAACTCAACTTTTGCTAGCTTTTGCGATACTTCCCATAATTTTTTAGCAACTTCTTTATCATGTGCTTGTTCAGGGATTTTTGCGATCGATGGAAAACCACGTGTTTCACTCATTCTGTTAGGTCCATAGTACATTCCCCCTTTCGCTTCCGGCGAAGTGGCCGCAAATAAAGTGGGTAACGCTCCTTGTGCTTGTGGCTGAAACAAAAACGGGAAAAATCTTCGCATAATTCCCGGAATACTCCATTTTCCGGCACCGTTTATCAATAGATTTGTTCGGGAAACACCCGGATGTGAAGCAATACTTGTAATGCCCCAACCGTGCTTTTCACTTTGTCGCTGAAATTCTAAAGCAAACATTAAGTTTGCAATTTTTGCCTGGCTGTATGCTTTCCCCGGAATATACGAAACTGTTGACTGAAGGTCATCAAAATTAATTTGCCCATTACGATTGGCTATGCTTGAAACGGTGACTACACGAGCGCCAAGTGCTTTACGAAGCAAAGGAAGCAATTGGGCTGTCAATGCAAAATGCCCTATATGATTTGTACCGAATTGCAATTCAAAGCCATCGGCTGTTTCGAGCCTTTTGGGTGGTGTCATTACACCAGCATTGTTGATGAGCAGATGGATGGGTTCACCTCTTGCTACCATTCTCGAAGCAAAGGATTTGACGGAAGATAAGTCAGCAAGGTCTATTTTTTCAAAACTGACTTTTGCTTTCGGATTAATTTGTTGGATCTTAGTAATTGCATCAGCTCCTTTTTGAGCGTTTCGACCCATTACAATCACTTTCCAACCGGCAGAAGATAATGCCAATGCATCTTCGTAACCAATACCTTCTGTACTTCCTGTGATAACAGCTAAACCGTTATTTCTTTGAGGAATATTTGAAGCTGTCCAATTTTTAATATCGTTTTCCATCTTAAATTATTTTGTTGATACAAAGATGACATAAAGTTAAAGGTTGGATTTATCCAAAACGACTGTTGATGTAGTCAAAAACCAAATGCTAACTATTTGTAAGGCTAACACTGTCGCATAACGCAAGTGGGCTACTGAAATCTCAAAAAATGATGAAAAATGAAATGAATTATAATTAAATGATTTAGAAATGCCAGAAGAATCTAAATGAACTTGCAATTATTTTGAAACAAAATTTATATATTCTCTATGCTACATTTTTTGATTGATTAAACATTAAATTTTGATACTCTTTTATGGTTAAATTTTCTAAGAGAGAGTAAATGCCTTCTCTGCGTAATGTAAAGTGTTTCTATATTCAAACACAGATTTTTTGGCATAATCTCTAGTTTCATATTTGTTTTGATAAAATATCATTCAGACAAAAGCTTTTATTTAATAAAACACTTTCCATATCTTTAGCTTTCAATAAATCTTTGATGAGCAAATCCGACAGCCAAAATACCGAAATGATCCAGCGACTGCAAAGTATGCAGAAAGAATGGTCTCTCATTTCAACGCTGAATAAGTCATTGGCTACTATCCTTGATGAAATCGATTTTCAAACTGTTTTTACTCAAAGTTTAAAAGCTGAATTTCATTTTAATGATTTTCTATTACTTAGAAAATCAAATGTAGATATTGAGACTTTTCTCACCAGTTTAAATATTAACGTTAAAACTCACAAAAGCAGTTGCGACGCTTATTTTGAAAAATGTATGAATTCCGCGGAACCTTTATTCATGGATTTGAAGGAACTGACTGACAATTCATCTACACCATCCTATTTTTCAAATGCTAAAAAAGCAGGAATGCGGATCGTGGTAGGATTTTGTTTGCCTTCCATTTTAAATGATCAAAATGTGCTGTATCTTTTTTATAAAAATTACATTACGGCAAATGATTTTCCGGAAAGAATTTTATTGGGAATTGGCACTCAAATATCCATTACCATCAGGAATATACTGATTGGTAAACAGATGAAAAAAAGACCTAATCTGGTCCATGAAAAAATCCAAGAGCCGGTTGACGAGAAAAAAAAGGAAGAAGGATTTCAAGGGATTATCGGAGAAAGTGATGAGATAAAGGATATATTTGATCAGATTTTACAAGTTGCCCCATCATCTTCTAATGTTTTGATTGATGGGGAAACCGGTACTGGAAAAGAATTGATTGCACAAGCTATTCATAATTTATCTTCGGCCTCAAAAAAGGAGATGATTAAAATAAATTGCGCTTCTATCCCAAAACATTTGGTTGAAAGTGAGCTGTTTGGTCACGAAAAAGGTAGTTTTACAGGAGCCACGGAATTAAGAATCGGAAAGTTTGAACAGGCTCAGAACAGTACCATTTTTTTGGATGAAATTGGCGAATTACCCTTAGAATTACAGGGAAGATTGTTGCGGGTTTTACAGGAAAAAGAGATTCAGCGAATTGGCAGTAATAAATCTATAAAAGTAAATGCAAGAGTAATTGCCGCAACCAATCGAAATCTTCAGGAAGAGGTTGCCAATGGGAATTTTCGCAGTGATCTGTTTTATCGTCTCAATGTTTTCCCAATTCATCTTCCGGCGTTGCGTGACAGAAAAAGTGACATTCCTTTGCTTGCCAATTATTTTCTCCAAGAACACGCGGTAAAATACAATAAAAAAATCAAGGGTTTTTCTCAAAAAATAATGAACAAATTGTGTGAAAATTCTTGGCTTGGAAACATTCGTGAGCTCGAAAATTTAATTGAACGAAGTATTATTACCACGAAAGACGAATTGATAAAGGAAATGGATTTTCCAAAAATTACTGATCTTAAAAAGCCTGTTGAAGATTTAGAAATCAAAACACTGCATCAAATGGAGAAAGAATACATTTTAAAAGTTGTAGAAAAATGCAATGGTAAAATCTCCGGTGAATCTGGTGCTGCAAAATTATTGGGATTGCCCGCTACAACACTTATTTCGAAGATGCAGAAGCTGGGAATTAAAAAGAATTATCTGTTTAAAAAATCAGAATAAATTCTTTTTTACTAATGTTTATGGCTGTTATTGAAATGCATTTCAATTTTTCCGGAAGAAACCGCCCAATAAATCCATAATCCTAAAATGATGATCAGCGAAATAGTTGGAATCCAAAACGATAAAATTAAGGCTGTTAAATATATAGGTAAACCATAAAGATAATTATTGTGGATTTTTTTAATGGCAATATTGGTAATTCCGGGACGCAGCAATTCTTTATTTTTACTGGCAAGATACCAGAGTAAGTTATAAGAAATATTGATTAAAACAAAAATTCCTGTATAGATAGCTACTACAATGGATGAAGCTTCACCATCGAAATACCTCGCCAGTAAAGCTGTTGGATATGAAACTGCAGAAACTAAGAAAAGTATTAAGCCATTAGCAAAAGTAATTGCTGAATTCCTCCTGTAAATCTGTTTAAATATCTTATGATGGTTTACCCACATAATGAAAATGCTGAAAAAAGACAGAACAAAAGCCAAAAATGCAGGCCACTGATTTTTAAGAAAAATGATTAAATCACTCCCCTTTTTTATGGAATTCTCGTCGGGAACGTGAAGATCTAAAACCAAAAGCGTAATCGCAATGGCAAAAACACCGTCGCTGAATCCTTCCATTCTGCCTGTTTCCTTTTCCATAACATTTATTTGTAGCCTTTATCGATTCCTAGTTTTTTCATTTTGGAATAAAGTGTCTGCGCCTGAATTTTTAATACTTCGGCAGCGCCGCCAGTGCCTGAAACTTTTCCGTTTGAGCTTTGGAGTGCTTTCATAATATGGTCTCTTTCTATTTCTTCCAGTGATTTGATTTCGCTGTTTGATTCTTCTAAAGTAGATTTTTCAATACTTTTTGGAAGTTCAAAATGGGTGACTTCTGATGTTTTCGTTAAAAGAACCGTTCTTTCAATCAAATGTTCTAATTCACGGATATTTCCCGGCCAGTTATATTGCTGAAGCTGCTTCAAAGCATCTTCACTGATTGAAGTTATATTTCTTTTGGAAGCGCTTGCATATTTATTCAAAAAGTACTTTGCAAGTAAATCAATATCTTCTTTTCTTTCCTTTAAAGATGGCAGTTCAATAGGAAAAACATTTAATCTGTAATATAAATCCAATCTGAATCTGCCTTCTGCAACTTCTTTTTCGAGCGAACGGTTGGTAGCAGCAACAATTCTGACATCGACTTTGATCGTTTTATTTCCGCCTAACCTCTCAATTTCTTTTTCCTGAAGAACTCTCAATAATTTAACCTGGGAATCCAATGGCAACTCGCCAATTTCGTCTAAAAATACAGTTCCCCCATTTGCCTGTTCAAATTTGCCAATTCTCTGCGTGTTGGCTCCGGTGAAACTGCCTTTTTCGTGCCCGAATAATTCAGATTCAATTAAAGAATGAGGCAATGCGGCACAGTTGACTACCACAATTTTGCTGTTTTTTCTGCCTGAAAGCAGATGTACGGAATGAGCAATTTTTTCCTTACCGGTTCCGCTTTCTCCAACCACTAAAACCGAGGTATCTGTTGGTGAAACTACTTTTACTTTCTCTACAACATCCTGAAGTAATGGACTTTTTCCAATAATTCCTTCAATCTGATGATGATTCTCAATTTCCTGAACTTCAGTATTTTTTTCGACATCAAAACGGTATTTGGCAATATCCAGCATTACCATCAGATCACGCTCGCGGAAAGGCTTTACCATAAATCCGTAAGGTTGGGTTTCTTTTACCGCTTCCAAAATCGTTTGATTGGTGTTGGCAGAAATATAGAGAAAAGGCAAATTGATTTCACGAAGCTCCCATGCCAGATCAATGCCGGTAAGATCACCTTTCAGCATAATATCAAGCAGTACCCAATCCGGCTTTTTCTCGACAATTGATTTTCTTGCCTGTACAACAGAAGATGCAATGTCTGTGACCTGATATCCCGCTTTCTTGAGCATGATTTTCAAATCATTAGCAACAATAAATTCATCTTCTACAATTAAAATTTTTTCTTTCATTTTTCGTTAGAATTTCCACTTGTCAGTTCGAAGCTTCAATTTCTGTTTTTTTTCTAAATGTGACCATGATCTTCAGACCATTTTTATTTTCGAGAGAGAATGTTCCGTCGAGCTGATCGGCTAATCCTCTCATCAGATTCATTCCTAAAGATTCGGTTTCATCAATATTAAAATTTTCGGGCAAACCTATTCCGTTATCTGAAATAATTAACTGATAAAAATCTTTCTCTATATTTTTGAACGAAACACTTACTTCACCTTTTTCATCTTTAGGAAATGCATATTTTACGGTATTATTGATTGCTTCATTGATGATTAATCCCATCGGAACGGCTTGCGCTACATCCAGGAAAATTTTATCGACATCCAAATTAAATTTGATTGATTTTTCGGAGGAATAACAATCTTTGATGTAATCAATCAGTTCATTCGTATACCAAGCCATATCGATCATCGAGAGGTTATCAGACTGATATAATTTTTGATGAATCAGAGACATCGCGTGCATCCTGTGCTGACTGTTTTGTATAGCCTTTAATGCATCTTCATTTTCCAGATAAGCAGACTGAGTATTTAAGAGACTGATGACAATCTGTAAGTTATTTTTTACCCGATGATGAATTTCTTTTAACAGCCACTCCTTTTCTGCAAGCAGTTTTTTAAGCTGTTCGTTTTGTTCATCAATTTGTTTTCGTTTGATTTCCAGATTTTTGTTGGCATTGCTTTTAAGTCTGGCACGGTTGTATAGCAATGCGAGAAAAAGTACCAGCGCAACCACACTACCAATAAAAACGTAACGAACTACTTTTTCATTTTCAATTTTTACAGCTTGCAGTTTTGCCTGCTGTTTAAGTAATTTGATATTTTTATCCTTTTTTTCAGTTTCGAATTGAAGTTCCAGTGCAGTGGATTGTTTCAGTTTTTCTAAATTAAAAATCGAATCTTTATATACCTGATGCTGTTTCAAATGCGAAATCGCAGATTCATATTTTTTACTCGCATGATCAGACTGGAAAGCCAGAAGTTCTACCTGTGAATAGAATACAAGTTTATCTGATTTTTTAGCATATTCTTTAAATTTTTTTAGATAAGCATAAGTTTTTTCAGCTTGTCCAGAACGCTGTAAATAAATAATTATTCCTGTTAATTTATAGAAAAGCCCTTCTTGAGATTCTTTGTATTTTTTGACAAGCTGCTCATAATACGGTTTTGCTTGCTCCGTTCTTTTGGTCATGGAATAACAAACTGTAAACAAAAAGAGTTGTCTTATTCTGGTAATCTCATCCAGCGGAGGATAATTTTTCTGAATTCTTTTCAGAGTTCTTAGCGCTGCATCGTAATTCTTTTTGTGGCAATAGAGTGAGGCTAGGTTATAGCTTAAAGTATTAATATCATTTACATTCTTGTTTTTTAGGGCAATGTTTAAAGACTTTTCAAAATAATTGAAGGCAATATCAAATTTAAGAAGGTCATAATAGGCCAGACCAATGTGATTGTAAATCGTACAAAGTTGATAACTTGTATCATTTACTTCTTCTGCTATTTTTTCTGCCAGCAATGCATATTTCAGTGACAGTTGTGGATTTTGCAGTACGCCATAATTTCCTGACATTAACGTATAAACACCCTGCAGCTCCCTGAATCCTATTGATTTATAAATCGCTACTGCATTTTCAAGAATGGCCAGAGCTTTTTGATTTTCCTGTATAAGACCGTAGTAATCCGCAAGATCTTTCATAGCGTCTGCCTGTTTCTTGAATGCCTTATTTTTTTTATAAAGCGACACTGCAGCTTCCAGATATTTTATTTTGCGTTCAATATCTGCCTTTTCCATACCACCATAAGTGCAAAGTTCCCGATAAATATCCGCGGAAATAATTTCCAGATTATTGCTTTTTGAATATTTCAATGCCTCATTCGCTTTTTTCTGTGCTTTTTTGGGATCTCCTCCTTCCCTCAGAATCTGGGCTTCTAAAAGCAAGGATTTTCCAAATCCTGTTTTGTAATCTAATGTTTTGCTTAAATTTTCAGCTTTGTAATTTATTTTTTCTGCCTTTTCAAGATCTTCTTTCAGTTCTCCCTGTTTATTCAGATAATAACTGCTTAGTCGGATCATTAATTCAACTTTTTGATTACTGTTTGCTGCTTTTGAAATCTGGTTTTCCAATTTTCCAGGATCCTCATTTGTCTGCGCTACCACAGAAGTGTTGGCAAGCATAAGCAAAACCATCGAATACATCGCGTTCAATGAATTTCTGAAAATGGAAAAAGCGCTGGAATTCATGATTTAAAAATACATTATTGTGTTATTATGTTGGAATTAACATTAATTTTTGCGGTGATAAAGATAGCAAATAATCATACCGAGACCCGGAAAAATCAAGGTCATCAAACCGAATTGCTTTCCTGCATAAGCACCTAGAAAACATCCCACCAAAAAGCCTAAAATTAAAAAAAGCTGTTTCTTTAAGCTTTCCAACGCCTCCGGATGATGAAAACCACTGTACATAAGTTTTCCAAAATCCAGAGAAGCCTGGGTTACATTACCTGTCATCATGGTAGTTGGGCCGTATGTTTCTTTGGCATATAATTTTCCGAAAGCGTTCTGAAGTCCCATTGCAAAAACCGTTATCATCGCAACAAAATACATCATTACATGAGAAAACATTCCATTACAATCTAAAACAGCAACTAAGATTCCCGCCAACAAAAGCAATACTCCTTCTAATAATAAAATGATGTAATGATTTGCCACTTTTCCCGAAATCCGTCCTCCCGTAATGATTGCCAGAATAAATACGGGGAACGTTAAAAGCTTTACCCAAGCATTTATATCTGAACCCTTTACAAACTGATAAGCAAAGACAATAAAGTTACCTGTAACATGGGCGGAGAAAATAGATTCCGCCGCCACAAAAGTTACCGTGTCACAATATCCTGCAATCATCGCCAGCAATAAAGTGACGAAGCTAATACTATGTTTTAACTCCATATTTTTATTTTAAATGAGAACGAAGCATCCAAGCCATTTTCTCGTGCGTTTCCATAAGTCCTGTAATATAATCGCTTGTTCCTGCATCTTTAAATTCGTCTTCAAAATTTTCAATATTTTCACGCAGGTGAATAATAATGCTGTCGTGGTCCGATAGAAGCTCTTTCATATACGTCAGGCTGTCATTAGACTGTAAAGGAGATTCAGAAAGATGGGTAAGTTCAAGATATTCTTTCAGAGTCGCCGGTGCGTAATGATCCAATGTTCTTATTCTTTCCGCTAAATTATCAATAATTTCATCCAGTTGCTGATATTGTGCTTCAAAGAAAAGATGTTTGTTGTAAAAATCCGGACCTTCCACATTCCAGTGTGCTTTTCTGGTTTTGGTGTATAAAACAAATTCGTCTGCTAAAGTTTTAATTAATAATTCAGCCACTTTTGCCAGATTTTCGTTTTTAATTCCGATTGAATTTTTCATGTTAAATAAGATTTAATAAATAATAATCAAGTGAATATTTTCCTGCGCCTAAAGCAAAAATTAATAATAAAGATAAGGTGTACATATAAGGAACGTCGCGTACTTCTAGCGAATCTTTTCTGTGAACGACAAAATAACCAATGGCTGTCACACCAATCGTCGGTAATACAGCGATTCGAGTTCCTAACCCTAAAATAATTAAAAAAGGAACTACCGTATCGGCAAGTGAAGCAACCAGAGCATTCATTTTATCGGGAAGCCCGAGCGGATTCGGGATTACTTCTTTTTTCCCGTTTTCCACTCTAAACTTCTTTAGACCGTGAACACGGAACAATTCAATTCCCAAAAGTATTCTGAATATCAGAATTGCAACATCATTAAATGATGATCCTACATCTGATGAAAGAATCTGTTTTAAAATTTCCATAATTTATCTGTTTAAAAAGCGAAACAAGAACATCCTAGCGCTCCCCAAAATGAATGGTAATTATTCACAGGAACACTGCTCAGTCTTGCCGCATCATGATTATGATTGTGAACATCACAACTTCCCACACAACTGTGAATCTGAGAAGTTAAAGGTGATTTTAATTGCGATTTTGAATTTTTCTCAATTTTCATCTGAACATGTCCTCCAATAGGATAATAACCGTTGTAAAGATTTGTCGGCGACCAATCCGGCAATACAGGAATCGAAGGTGGTGCGAATGAAGAAAATTCACCTTTGGCGTAAACAATTTTTCCGTCTACAACGGTCATCTCGGCTTCGATATTTTTAATATCTTCATCATCCACCGTGAAATAATCTTTGTCTAAAACTGCCAGATCCGCAAACATACCCACTTGAATGTCACCTTTCTTCTGCTGTTCCTGAGAAAACCACGCGCTTCCTTTCGTATAAAGTTCCAACGCAACATTTCTGTCCAATCTTGTATCGGAATACAATTGAAGTCCGCCAACCGTTTTTCCGACCGTTAGCCAGTACATCGAAACCCATGGATTATAACTGCTGACTCTTGTCGCATCCGAGCCACCACCAACAGGTACTCCCATTTCCAGCATTTTTTTAACTGGCGGTGTATTTTCAGCGGCATTTTTTCCGTATCGGTCAGTAAAATATTCACCCTGATATGCCATTCTGCTTTGAATAGCGATTCCACCGCCGAGCATTTTTACACGTTCGATATTTTTTTCATCAATCGTTTCTGCGTGGTCAAAAATCCATGGAAGTCCATTGAATGGAATATCTTGATTTACTTTTTCAAAAACATTTAAAAATCTGGTAATACTTTCGTTGTATGTCGCATGAAGTCTGAAAGGCCAACGGTTTTCCACCAATAATCTCACGACTTTTTCCAAATCTGCCTCCATATTTTCCGGCAAATCGGGTCTTGGCTGAATAAAATCTTCAAAATCTGCTGCCGAAAATACCAACATCTCTCCTGCCCCGTTGTGACGGTACATATCGTCGCCCTGATACAATTTTACGGTATCGATCCAATCGCTGAAATCTTCAAATTCGTGCTTTGGCTTTTGTGTAAATAAATTGTAGGCAATTCTTACGGTTAACTGTTTCTTTTCATTCAGTTCATTGACCACTTTATAATCATCCGGAAAATTCTGGAAACCACCACCCGCATCAATCACACTAGTGATTCCGAAACGATTCAGCTCAGTCATAAAGTGTCTTGTAGAATTCAACTGATGTTCATAAGATAACTTCGGGCCTTGCGCCAGCGTTGAATATAAAATCATGGCGTTTGGCGTCGCGATGATCAAACCTGTAGGCTCGCCATTGGCATCTCTTTCGATATAACCACCTGCCGGAGCCGGAGTATCTTTGGTAAAACCTACGGCTTTCAATGCTGCTCTGTTCATCAACGCCCTGTCGTACAAATGAAGAATAAAAACCGGAGTTTCGGGAGCAATCGAATTAATCTCTTCCAATGTCGGCATTCTTCTTTCCGCAAACTGGAATTCTGACCAGCCACCAACGACTCGAATCCACTGTGGAGAAGGTGTGCGGTCTACCTGGTCTTTCAGCATTCTCAAAGCATCGGCTAAGGAAGGAACACCATCCCATCGTAATTCCAAATTATAATTGAGTCCGCCACGGATTAAATGGATGTGAGAATCATTTATTCCGGGAACTACTCTTCTCTTTTTTAAATCGATAATTTTTGTAGATTCTTCAGAAAACTGGTCAACCAAACCGTCATTTCCAACGGCTATGATTTTTCCGTCTTTAATAGCAACTGCAGAAATATCCGGCTTTTCTTTGTTGAAACTGTGGATTTTTCCGTTAAATAAAATTAAATCTGCCTTCACAATCAATTATTTAGCGTTCAATTTTGAAATAGCATCCTGAATTCCTCCTCCTGCAACGGCGAAAAATGATGGTCCGGCTAGTAAAATAAGTTTCTTTAATTTTAGCTCATCCGAATAATTTTTACCTTTAAGATACGACTGAGCACGATAAGCATCAAAAGCTCCCAAAACCACATTTTCTGCTACTAAAGCCGTTGGTGAGTCTATTCCTGCATCTTTTAAGTCACTAGCAAAAGAGGCAGTTGCTACTTGTAATTTTAAAGCCTCTCTCATTGCAACGCTTCCAACTTCTTTCATTAAGTCTGCGTTGAAAGCATTTCTGTCTCCCAATCCGATTAATAATAATTTTTTTGAAGCTAAACTTCCTTTTGGAGGAGCAATCAACAAAGTTTCCAAAGCGTGACCTTGGAATTTTCCGCTTTTTCTGACATCGGTAATAATTCCTTTCAAAGCTTCATCCAAGTGAACCATTCCGTTCAAATCTTTAGGAAGCGCAGGCGGATTAAAAATATCACCGTCAGTATATTCGAAAACACAGGCAATTTGTAGATCTGCCACTGCGGCAGAAGGTCCCTGCACCAATCCTACGATGGAAACACCGTCGACGGTTCCCCAATTTTTTGAAGTTTCGACAGCCGTTTTTGTTTCGACAGTTGCTGTCTGTGCTGAAATGAAATTGGTTGCTGAAGTTGTTAAAACAAATGCAGCAAGCATTGCTTTAGACCAATTGAAATATTTTGAAATTGAATGTTGCATAATAAATGATTTTAGTAATAATTAAAATTTGAATCCTAAACGGATGTTATAAAAAACTCCACTTTTCGCATTCGGAATAATATCTTCGATAAATTCTCCTTTCTGAAAATATTGAAGTCCGCTCACCAACGAGATATATTTGCTGAAACTGTAGGTAAAATTGGTTAGATAGGCTGTCCCGATATATCTTTTGTGTGAGCTGCTTCCAGGACGGTTTAATACGCCACTTGGTCGATAAACCCCGTCATTCAAAGAATATCGCCAGTTGAAAACAACATCAACCTGCATTTTTAATTTAGAAGTTAAATCTAACGTTGCATACGGATGAATATCGATGAGATTGACCGGACCGACCTGCGGGCTGAAACCAAAATAACCGCCTTTCGGATATAATGGATTGAAAGTATTCAGTTTCCCGTCTTCTTTGGATTTGTCTCCGGAAATGTAATCGTTCCGAAGGTTGATACTCGGCTTAAACTTTACATTTTCAAATAAATATCCAATATCAACCGAACCTGTCCATGCAGAAATATCTTCATCTCCAAATGTTCCGAACTGATAGGCCGCTTCCAGATTGTAAATGAATCCGCCACCGTATTTCCACAGTCTTCCGCCGATGGTATGGCGTTTTTCTTTGGCCGTTCCGACTTCAAAAACAGATTCGTCTCTAAGGATTCCGATATAATACAAATCGAGGTTCCCCGCTTTAGGAATAATGATTTTAGAATACGCTCCCCAAAGGTTGAGCTGTTTTGAAATTGTATTATCGAAAACTCCTGTATTGATGCTGTCTGCCATCATTGCAAAAGCATCGACCGAAATATTTTTGTACGAATACATTACTTTTGCTCCTGTAAATGAAAGCCTTGCATTCGGACCTTCTCTTACCGAAATTAATCTTCCGGAACCGTAATCCAGTTCTTGCCGTCCAAGTCTGAAAGCCAGTTTTTGTTCAGATTGATTAATCACATTAGCGTCAATAAATAGATTCTGAATACTCAGCTGATCTTCATCAATTCCCCTCGAACCGTTTTTTCTTCCGTTTTGCAAAGCACTTCTTAACTGTGAAAATACCCGAATGTTTTTTCCTAAATGCAAATCTGCGTGAACATCGTACCGTTGCAGAAAGAAGTTATTGTGACCGATATTGAGTCTACCCCAATCTTCGTTGTTGAAATCCACATATTCGAACCTGGCTTCGCCACCGAAAGACAGATAAACATCTTTCTTTTCATTGAGCGGAAGAAATTTAACCTTATTATAGAAAGTATCAGCAGAATCTTTTAAATATTCATAATTTTCATCGTAACGCAGAAGTTTGAAGCTCTGAGCCGATACATTTTCAGAATATATAAAAATCAAGAGAGTGATAATTTTTAAAAACGATATGGAGCGTGCAGATTTCAACATTGAAAATTTTAGATTAATGTTTGATCATTTTGTGAGCATAGTGAATTCCCAACCCATAAGAACTGCCGTATTTCTTCATCAAATCGGTTACCGCAACATATGTTTCCTGACGCGCCCAATCTCTCTGCAATTCTAAAATATATTGAATCGAAGTCATCGGTTTTACCCCGGCATGAATCATTCTCTGGATGGCTCTTTCGTGTGCTTCATCACTTACATCTCCGCAGGCATCGGTAATTACATAAACATCATAATTTTCTTCCAATGCCGATAAAGCCGGTCCGACTATACAAACGCCTGTCCACAAGCCTGCAAAAACCAATTTTTTCTTTTGAGTTCCTATAATGGCTTTGTAAGCGTTTTCGTCTTCCCAGGTGTTCATTGTCGTTCTGTCGATATAGCCCGAAGTTGCCATCGGATATGCTTCTTCAATTTCCGGGAAAACGGGTCCCGAAAAGTTTTCCTCAGCAACGGTTGTTACAATCGTCGGAACATTGAATATTTTGGAAGCTCCGCAAATTACGGCAACATTGTTTCGCAGTTCATTCATCGAAATGCTTTTTGTTGCAAATGCCATTTGACCTTCAAAATCAATCAGAACAAGTGCATGATTATCAGGAGATAATAATTTAGGTGATGGTTTCATAAAAGTTTATTTTAGTTGTTGATTTTTTAAGTTTTAAAGAAATTATTGCTTTAAAAATTTTAATAATTCTTCGTTGAATTTGTCTTTTTCTTCAATAAATAAGGCATGTCCGCTGTTTTCAAAAGGAATTAATTTAGAGCCTTTGATAGCTTTATTCATTTGTTCTGCTAAAGCATATGCCACGATTCTGTCCTGCTTTGCCTGCATAATAAGTGTCGGAATCTTGATTTTAGGCAAATCGCCTCTCAAATCTTCGTCTCGTAAAGCGATTAAAGCCTGTTCCATTGCGTACGCAGATGACTGCATCTCGATTCCGCCTAACCACGCTCCGATTCCCGCCGGAACTGAAGTTGCTGATAAAACGAATCTCTCGCCGATCGTATTCAGTAATCCGGGTCTGTCTACGCTAACACGGTCTACCCATTGCGTGATTTCTTCTTTTGTAAATAATGGATAAGGATAATCCGGTTTTTTGGTATGAACAGGTGCCGCAGCTGCGAATAATGCCAATTTGCTAACGTGTGCAGCGTTGTATTTTGCCACATAATGTAAAGCGATTGCTCCTCCCATCGAATGTCCTCCCAAAGTGGCATCTTTGATATCCAGTTTGTCTAAAACAGTTTTGATATCAGAAGCAAACTGGTCATAATTGTATTTGCCATACGGTTTATCTGACTGTCCGAAACCCCTCAAAGTGATGGCAATAACACGGTAACCTGCCTTTACTAAAGGAAGATATTGGTATTCCCAGGAAGCATCATTCAACGGATATCCGTGAATTAAAACAACAGGTTTACCTTCACCAAGGTCGATAACATGAAGCTTTACATTGGGTTCCACTTCTATATATTCCGCTCTTGCTTTTGGAGATTTCGCTGTATTTTGTGCGTTGATGCTGGTAAAGAACACGGCTGATAATAAAGCCGCAGTTCCGAGAATTGATTTTAGTTTCATAATAGGATATAGTTTTTTTGACAGATTTAATTTTAAAAATGTCGGGTTAATGAATTAAATAATGATGAAATTTGAATCAGCTGTTTTTCAATATCAAAGACAGCTGATTCAATAGAATTTATCTTTTCAGCAGATATTTATGCTGACCTTCCAGCACCAATTCAGATTTTTGGTTGTAAACAGTCACTTTTGTTGTGACGACTCCCTTATCTCCTTGCGGCGTTAGATCAGTAATAGTCAATGAAGAATATAATGTATCGCCGGAATGAACTTCCTGTAAAAAATTGCATGATAATTCTAAAAAAGCAATAAAAACATTCCCGAAATAATGAGGAAGCAACGTTGCACCAGGGGCAGTGAATGCCAAAACCTGTAAACCGTGAACCACTGGTGCTTTGTGACCGAATCTCTTTGCATATTCTGCGTCATAATGAATCGGGTGGTTATCACATGATACCGTTTGGAAAGCTGAAGCGTGTGCATCCGTCAAAGTTCGGCTTGGCGCTCGAAAAACCTCTCCGACAACCAATTCATCGAAAGTGCGGGCTTTAACGATGGCAAAATCTTCCGGATTAAATGCTGATTCTGAATTTGAATTTTCCATAAGTTTAGATTTAAATGGATAAAAATTATTCAGTAATAAATTCCAAAAGGTCCTTATTGATGGTTTGATGCTCCGTAGTCGGCATTCCGTGAGGGAAACCAGGATAAGTAATCAGTTTTCCGTTTTTTAGTAATTTGATAGATTTTAATGCAGCGTTGGCAATAGGAACGATCTGATCATCTTCGCCATGCATTACTAAAACAGGAATATCCACAGCTTTTAAATCTTCTGTTAGGTCCGTTTCAGAGAATGCTTTGATTCCGTCATAATGTGCCACAATTCCTCCCATCAATCCTTGTCTCCACCAGTTTCTTTGTACTCCGTCTTTTACATTCGCACCTTCTCTGTTGTAGCCGTAAAAAGGAAAAGTTAAATCATAATAAAATTGATTTCTGTTGTTCATGGTCTGGTCTCTGATATCATCGAAAACTGACATCGGAACACCATCCGGATTGTTTTCACTCTGAACCATTACCGGTGGAATCGCACTGATCAAAACTGCTTTTTTAGCTCTTCCGTTGGCATATTTATTTACATAACGGATTACTTCACCACCTCCTGTTGAATGACCGATGTGAATTACATCCTTTAAATCCAGAAATTCTACTAGTTCTGCAGCATCAGAAGCGTACTGTTCGATGGTGTGGTTGTAAATATTCTGGCTGGATCTTCCGTGTCCTCTTCTGTCGTGAGTTACCACTCTGTAACCTTTCTTTAAAAAGAAAATAACCTGTGCGTCCCAATCGTCTGATGATAAAGGCCATCCGTGGTGAAACATCAATACTGGTCCTTCTCCCTGATCTTTGTAAAAAATTTCTGTTCCGTCTTTTAATTTTAGTGTGCTCATTGTTGTTATTTTTTGATTAATAATTAAGTTCATCATATTAATTTCAAAAAACAACCCAAAATCATAACCACTTGATTAACAAATATTTAATTAAAATATTAATGAAATAAAATTACGATATATCGTAATTTTATGAAACTGCATTTTTAAAATTATAATATTTTTTATAACTTTTAACAAAAGATAAACAGCAAATTTAAGATTTCAATAGATTTTTAATCCTTAAAATAATTTGTGATAATAGTAAACTAAAGAAATTTGGTAAAAATGAATTTTGCAATTCTTGTTTAATTTGGCTCAAACGAACCAAATCATCGATAAAAGTGTTTGAAGATATGCTCTTCGAGCTCATAAAACCGACATTTGAAGATTTTACTCTTCGATATCTTTTTTTATGTAATAATATATTTAATTGACCAGTAGCATCCTTATCTTAAATTATGAATTTACTATTAAACATAAAATGAACTAGCTTCATCATAGGCGCTTAATATTTTATTTGATCCACTTTGGCGTAAAAAACATTTCTTGGTACACTGAAGATATTATTTCTTAATAATAATTACGCCACAGAAACTCCGAAAAGATGTCCAATTAAAGCAGTAATCCCCATTGCTACTGTTCCCCAGAAACAAATTCTCAATACTGCAATTCCCATTTTTGAACCACCTGTTTTCGCAGAAATCGCTCCCAAAATCATTAAAAACACTATGGAAAATCCGTATTGGAAATAGACCATTTGTTTGATAGGTGCCAAAAGTGAAACTACAAAAGGAAGCAAAGCACCTAAACCAAAAGAAGCAAATGAAGCCATCGCCGCCTGTAAAGGTTTTGCCTGTGTGATTTCATTAATTCCCAATTCATCGTGTGCGTGAGCTGCTAAAGCATCGTGATTCGTAAGTTCGGTCGCCACTTGCAAAGCAGTTTCTTTACTTACCCCTCTCCTTTCATAGATTTTTGCAAGTTCTCTTAGTTCTATCTCAGGCATTTCTTCAAGCTCACGTTGTTCCCTTATCAAATCTGCTTTTTCTGTGTCTTCCTGAGAACTTACCGATACATATTCACCTGCAGCCATCGACATTGCACCGGCAATCATTCCGGCTAATGCGGCAAGAATTATCGTATTCCTATCCGGAGAAGCAGCGGCAACGCCAATTACAATACTTGTTGTTGAAAGTAAACCATCATTCGCTCCTAAAACCGCTGCACGAAGCCATCCTACTCTATTGACGTAATGTTTTTCTAATTGATGATGCATAATACGTTTTTAGTTAAAAAAAACTTGACTTGCCAAATAGCATTCAACAAGTCAAGTATTACAATTTTATTTAAATCTTAAATTTAGCGAAATAATATCAGAAGTCATCCCGACAGATTTCGTGTAATGTCCGTACCTGATTTCCAGCATATTCAGTCTTTCTACTCCAAACAACCCATTTTTAGGATTAAATCTAATTTCTGCTCCGTAAAAATTACTGTTGAACTTAGACAGATCATAATTACTCGTATAATAATCGTCGAAAGCCGTATGTTGTTGATAAGGTGAAAAATATTTCGCTGCAGTTTGTGAGTAATACCTGTAAAAAGGCGTCACAGAAACAAACGGCGAAATTTTAACAGGCGTCTCTAAGCTTATAGTATTAGATTTCAACCCCCAATCGTCGGTGTAATATCTGTAATATGCTCTCAGAATCACTTTATCTCCCAGAAAATAATTCGCTCTAACGCCAATCGGAAGTTTAAATCTTTTATCCGGTAATGTTTCCTGATGAACGGAATTATCATTAAAATAAACCCTATGAAACGGCAAACTCAAATAACCTGTCTGTTGGACAGCATCAGTAAGAAATTCCATCTGGAAATTCTGATTGATGATCTGCGAATAAGACAAAGATAAAGCATAAGTATTTCTTCCGCTTGTGCCATAGTTCTCATTTTCACCTCCTGTGCTTCCGTTTGTTCTAAGCTCAATCGGAGCAATCAGTTTTACCTGATCCAGATAAGCCTGAAATTTTGCGGTAAATTCTCCCATTCTGTTTTTTGTTTTTTGCGAAAACCCGATGTTTGCACCGTAAGATGTATAATCGAACTCGAAGGAAGTGGAAACACCCGCCATTAAAGTCGTGCCTTTTTCTGTATTTTCACGACTCCAGCTTAATGCAGGATAAATTCTGTTGTCTGCGTGGGAAGCTGATGAATTGGCTTTCAGATCGATCATATCCGATGAAGCGGATGTATAATGATCAATCCCGACACTGAAATCGAATTTATTTTTCCTGTCTTTCTTGTCGTATTTTACCATAGTTACGTCAATAGTATTGGAAATATCGGTCAGTTTTTCCGTACCGATTCCTCCCGTAACTGCAGAGTTGTTCCCGTTTTGTTTATAATAGCTTGAAACTAAATTAGCTTCATCAAAGGTCAGCTTTTTAGGTTGTTCATTGTTTGTGCTCTCCTGTGCTTTTACGTTGAAAATTCCGAAAAGAGCAATAACACTTACGATCAATTTTTTCATTTTTGAATCACAATTAAATTTTACGATTACTCTTTTTAATTACATCCACAACCACCGCCCACTTTTCCGGCATTCGCGCCCGAAGATCCTTCTCTGTAGGATTGAAAGCTCAATTCGGTTTTTTCAATCGTTCTGTTTCCGAGAACCATTTCAGCATCGTTTAATTTATTTTTTTCGTATTCTTTTACGGTAGTGCAAGATTGCGTTGAAGCAACAATAGCTAAGTAACACACCACCATTTTTATTTTAGTTTTATTATTTTTTATCATTTTAAATTAATGTTTTGAGATGAATAAATCTTGTTGTTATCATCGATGATGACGCATTCTAAATGATTGATTTGATTTACCATATTCAGTGCAGCATCGACCCCCATAATGCTTACAGGAGTTGCCATCGCATCGGCAATTTCTGCGTTTGGACAGAAAATAGTAACGCTCTTTACGCCCGAAACCGGCATTCCTGTTTTTGGATTGATGGTGTGAGAGTATTTTTTACCATTGATGAAAACAAATTTTTCATAATTTCCGGAAGTTGCAACCGCCATATCCGTAATATTCATATAAGAAAACGGCTGCTTTGAGTTGTCCGGGTCTGCAATCCCGACCGTCCAGGGTTTTCTGTTGGCTTGATTTCCCCAAGTCGTTAAATCTCCGGAAGCATTCACAATCCCGGAAACCACACCTCTTTGCTGAAGAAGTCTTTTCGCCATTTCTGCGGCATAGCCTTTCCCGATTCCTCCAAAACCAATGCGCATTCCTTTTTCTTTAAGAAAAACGCTTTGATGGACCGAATCCAAAATAATATTTTGATAATTGACCAATTTCAGATGATTTTTTATCAATTCAGGATTTGGAAGTTGCTTCATTTCACGGTCAAAATTCCAAAAGCTTTTATCAATTCCGCCGTAAGAAATATCGAAATATCCATCAGTAATCTTACTGATTCTGATGCTTCTTTCAATCAAATCAAAAATCTCAATATCAACTTTTACTGGTTTTATTCCTGCATTTTGGTTGATAAGATTGGTTTGACTTTCTTCATTAAAGGTCGTTAAAAGCCTTTCAATTCTGCGAATTTCTTCAATGGCGACATCGATATGAAGGTTTGCCGAAGTTTCATTTTCGTCAACAACGGTAATTTCAAAAGCATTCCCCATTAGTTTTTGAGGTCTTTTGAATTCTCTTAACATATTCGTCTAAGGTTTTTGATTGTTTTTAATGTCTCTAATTTCTTTACTAAATGCCAAAGCATCGCCAGAAATAAGACCTTCCCATGTTTTCAGGATTTTACCTTCAGAATTCAGTAAAATCGTATACGGAAACATCCCTTTTTGATTATACTGGTCGGCAAGTGAAGCATTTTCTTTCTTGAGTTCTAACGAAAGCTGGTTCTTTTTATTTCTCGGAAAATCTGCATTGATATAAACGATTATATTATCGTTTTCCAACTTCTTGAAATCATCAGTTTCGATAATATTTTTATGAAGCTTGATACATGGAATACACCAATCAGAACCGGAAAAATTGAGCAGAATAAGTTCGTTTTTTTCTGTGGCAATTTTTTTTGCAGTTTCCAATCTGTTTTGAGCATTGGAAACGACTGAAAACACAACCAAAAACAGGGTTGAAAATATTATTTTCATGGAATTTTAAATGAAATTTTGTTTAACAGAATACAGTTTGTCATATAAAAAACTGTTTTAATAAATCTTATGCAAACAAAATTCTTGGTGGCTCCCAAACGGAACCGGCAAATCCTTTATAGCAAAAATCTTCGTCTTTAGACGGAATTTTAGGCGATTTCAAAGGATTCAGAAAATCCTTTTTTATTTCAAAATTGAAATTTTGATTAACTGTAAAAACCAAAACCAGTGGCTGCGAATGCATCACGAAAGGAAGTTTTTGGTCTTTACCATAATCTCCGTCTTTTGCAGGATGCTGGTAATGGGTTTTGAGGAAAGCCACTAAAGACATTTCCGGATTGAGTTCTTTATGCTCAAAGTAATGTTCTACAAGTGTAGGAATTTTCAAAAGCTGATATAGTTCGGTTGTACAAACCAAAAACAAAGAAAGCAATATTATGGAAATCAACTTTTTCACTGATCAAATTTAAACAATGTTTCATTAAGAACGATTTCAAATAAGTGTATATTATATAGAAATCTATAGTATCCAAGTTAAAGGGCAATCAGGAATAATTTAAAAATTTTAATAATAATTATCGTTGATGCTTATTGCTGCCTATATTCCATCTTCAAGTTACAAGTCTTTTCTAAAATCTTCTAAAGATCATTTTCGGTTAAATTTTTTAAAATTATATTACTTTCCAGCCAGCTGCCTTAACATTCCCCTAAAAATAATCCCATGAAACGGCAAAACAGAATACCAGTATAATCTCCCCGTTAATCCGTGAGGTCGGAAAACCGCTTTTTGCCAAAGCTTTCCTTTGTAAATTTTAAACATCAGCCATGCTTCACCAGGAAGTTTCATTTCAGCAAAGAGAATCAGTTTTCCTTCTTCTTTGTTGGCGTAAAGTACTCTCCAGAAATCCAATGCATCACCTTCGTGAAGTTTTGTCGGATGTGTTCTACCTCGTCTTAAACCAGGTCCGCCAACCAATAAATCCATAAATCCGCGAATTTTCCAAAGACTTTGACCGTACCAACCGTTTGCACCCCCCAAAGAAAAAACTCTGTCGAGACATTTTTCGCGGTCATCATATTCTTCAGTTCTTAAATCTGTAAAACAGCCATATTTGGGGACGTCAAGATAATCTTTCAGGCTGGAATCGCTTCTGCTGCTGATAAAACTATCTTTCCAGCTTGAGGCAATTTCGTTGTCCTGAATTTTAGCTAAGGTTCTTCTTAACGCCGTATCATAAGAAAATGGCTGAACTCCCGTAATCTGTTTGATCTCTGAAAGGCTTTCCGTTCGACATATCACTTCAATCTTCATACTTCCGACCAAAGCAGAAGCTAAGTTATAGGACGTCGAAGTAATGAAATAAAGCCAATAAGAAGACAATTTCGGAGTCATGACAGGAACAGTAAAAATTTTTCTTTTCAGTCCTCTTATTTTGGCAAACTCCAAGAGCATTTCTTTGTATGTCAAAACATTATCACACCCGATGTCAAAGTTTTTTTTATATGTTTGTTCTTTAAATAAGGTAAAAATCAGAAAATCCAGAACATTGGCAATTCCAATTGGCTGACATTTGGTGTGAAGCCATTTTGGAGCAATCATCACCGGTAGTTTTTCTACCAAATCTCTGATGATTTCGAAAGAAGCGCTTCCTGAGCCAATGATAATTCCTGCTCTCAAAACCGTTGCCGGAACTTTACAATTCATCAGAATTTTTTCAACTTCAAATCTTGAGCTTAAATGTTTTGATAAGTCTTTTTCATTCGCCAAACCCGAAAGATAAATGATATGTTTACAATCAGTAGTTTCAATAAAATTAGAAAAATTTATGGCGCACTGTCGTTCAATTTCTGCATAATCGTTGCTGTTGCTCATGGAATGCATCAGATAATATGCACCAGAAATATCTTTGGGTATATTTTCCAACGTTTCAGGCTTCAGAAAATCCACTTCCACCACTTCAATCTGAGTATCATCAATATCAACACTTTTGGAGAAACGGTTTTTATCCCTGCAACAGCAAATCACCTGATAACCCTGCGCAGCGATTACGTTGATCATTCGTTTTCCGATGTATCCGGTGGCTCCGGTAAGCAGAATTTTTTCCATAAGATTTGAGTTTGGTGTCTGAAATATTTCTCAGAGAATGAGAAAATTATACCTTTTCTAAAAGATGACCGAAATAATCTTTCTTTTTTGAAAGATAACTTTCGTTTACATCATTGGATTCTATTTCCAGAGGAATTCTTTGATTCAGCTTAATTCCACTGTTTTCCAAAGACTTAAGCTTATCCGGATTATTGGTGAGCAAATTAATTTCTTTTACATTCAGAATCTTCAGCATTTCAACTGCCACATCAAAATTTCTTCCGTCTGCAGGTAAGCCTAGCTTTAGATTAGCCTCTACCGTATCAAAACCTTTCTCCTGAAGCGCATATGCCCGTAATTTATTAATGATACCGATATTTCTTCCTTCCTGACGAAGATAAATAATCATTCCTCCTTTTTCAGACATATATTTCATTGCTGCATCCAACTGTTGTCCACATTCGCATTTTTTTGAATGAAAAACTTCGCCGGTAATGCATTCAGAATGAAAACGAACATTCACGGTCTTGCTGAAATCTGTATTTTCTGCCACCCAAACCAAGTGCGGATTCCAGTCATTTTCACGCTCTGAAAATGCATAGACAGCGAACATTCCAAAATCTGTAGGTATATTCGATTGTGCTTGTATTGTCAACATAATTCAAAAATTAAATAGTTTACATAGTACAAATTTATACTTTATTTTAATTAAAGATAAAATTAATTACTAAATTTGTTCATAAATAAATTCTATCATGCAAGAACAAGCCAATATCACTAAAGAAAAAATATTTGAATTGTACGGTGATTATCTCTTGAATTACGGTGCAAAGCCCAAAAATGTTTATCTTTTTGCTAAAGAAAATGATTTCGAGGAAAAAGAATTTTATCATTATTTCTCAGGATTCGAGCAGATTGAAAAAGAAATGCTGAATCATCTTTTTACAAAATCTTTGGAACTCGCTTCGGAAGTTAATTCTTCAGATGAGGTAACCACGAAAGAAAAGATCCTGAATGCATATTATATTTTCTTTGAAAATCTCACCATGAACCGTTCCTTAGTGTTATCAATTTTGGGATCTCATCGATTCCAATCCATCAAAATGCTTCAGAATCTTCGTGAAACCCATAGAAAATTTATTAGTACTTTGGATTTCAATGAATGGGAAATGATTGAAAAGGCGAAGCAGGACATTAGAAAATTCAATGAAAAATCCAGACAGGAAGTGCTTTGGCTGCATCTGGTTTCGGCTATTGAATTCTGGAAAAAAGATACCTCTCCCGATTTTGAAAAGACAGATATTTTCATTGAAAAAACAATCGATACCGGTTTCGAATTAATGGATAACGAACCACTCAGAAAAGTCTTTGACCTAGGGAAATTTCTTTGGAAAGAAAAATTTAAAATGAGCTAAGAATGAAAACATTAGATAAAATTCCTACCGGAAAAATTGAACGAACGAGCAGCCTTCTTAAAGCAGGTGCCAAAGTCGGGGTCAATTATCTCAAATATTATGGAAACAAAATCACCAAAGATGAAGAAGAAGCCCGTAAAATTCTAAACGAAGACAACGCAACAGATATTTATGACTCTCTGAAGGAGCTAAAAGGCTCTGCCCTGAAGGTCGCACAAATGCTGAGTATGGAAAAAAATATCCTTCCTGTAGAATATGTAGAAAAATTTTCGCTTTCGCAGTTTTCGGTTCCAGCTTTGTCGGGAGCTTTGGTGAAGAAGACCTTCAGGAAATATTTCGGTAAAAATCCGGAAGATATTTTTGATGAATTTTCTTCGGAATCGGTAAATGCTGCGAGTATCGGTCAGGTTCACACGGCGAGAAAAGGGTATCAGAAACTTGCAGTTAAAATTCAGTATCCCGGAGTCAGAGAAAGTATTTCCAGTGACCTCAAAATGGTAAAACCGATTGCCATGAAGATGTTCAACATCAAAAAAGAAGGTTCTGAATCTTATTTTCAGGAAGTCGAAGATAAACTGTTTGAAGAAACTGACTATAATCTCGAACTTAATCGCAGTCAGCACTTTGCAGAGGAATGTAAACATCTTCCGAATGTAAAATTTCCGCATTATTACCCTGAATATTCCTGCGAAAAAATTATTACCATGGACTGGATGGCGGGAATTCATTTTTCAGAATTTACTAAAAAACAAAATTCTCAGGAAAATGTTAACAAAATTGGGCAAACCCTTTGGGATTTTTATATGTACCAGATGCATATCCTGAAGAAAGTTCATGCAGATCCACATCCCGGAAATTTCCTGATCTCTGAAAACAAGGAGCTTCTGGTGATTGACTTTGGCTGTATTAAAGAGATTCCGGAAGATTTTTATATTCCGTACTTTGAACTGGCAAAAGAAGAAAATCTTAAAAATCCTGAGATTTTCCGTGAGAAATTATTTACATTGGAAATTCTTCGGAAAGAAGATTCGCCAAAAGAAGTCGAATTTTTCTCAAATCTTTTCTATGAATTGCTTGAACTTTTTACGAGACCTTTCAATCAGGAGAAATTCAATTTTTCAGATGAATCATTTTTCCAGGAAATTGCCGACCTCGGGCAACGCTATTCTAAAATAAGCGACATGAAAGGAATGAACACCAACCGTGGTTCCAGACATTTCATTTACCTGAACCGAACGTTTTTCGGATTGTACAATATGATGCACGACCTGAAAGCGAAGGATGTAATAATTAATAATTTTAAAAATTATTGTAAATAGGTTTAACCGCAAAAGTCACAAAAGATTTTCGACGTTTTATAAGTCATCAAAAGTGCTAAAAAGGTTTGAAACGATTGTGTTGGAATAAATGAATCATTAACAGGTCGCTCCTACGGAGCTCTCATCTTAAAAATTTTTTTCTAATAACAGTTAGCTCTTATTGGAGCATTGTTAGATTCCGTGGGAATTGACTGTTAATAGACGATAGAAAGCCGCAAAAGGAAGCTCCATAGGAGCGACCTGTTAACATTTCAATTATATCTGAATTAAAAGTTAATATAAAAATATGCCATCTGGATTACCCTCAAAAATCTGTGAAGTCTGCGGATTGCCTTTCAATTGGCGGAAAAAATGGAAGAAAAACTGGGACGAAATAAAATATTGCAGCGAAAGATGTCGAAAAAACAAAAAATCAACATCATCTGGTTTACCAAAGACTTGAGAACCAGAGATTCAGAATCATTATACAGAATCATGCAGGAGGAATTGCCTTTTCTTGCCGTTTATGTTTTTGATGCTGAGCTTTTTGCACAACAGCAGTTCGGCTTCAAAAAAATCGGAAAATACCGCACTAAATTTCTGTTGGAAAGTGTAAAAGATTTAAAGCAAAATTTAGCGAAACAGAATATTCCCTTTTTAGTCAAATATGGCAAAACGGAAGATGTTTTTAAGAAAATTTCCGAAGAATTTGAAGTGGTAAAGATTTTCTGTCAGAACGAATGGACCAAGGAAGAAGTTTATTTACAATCTAAAATTGAAAAAACTGTTCCTACAGCCATTTGGGAAAAATCGTATTCGCAGTTTCTGGTTCATCCGCTTTTTGTTTTTAAAACGTTAGATAAAATTCCGATGCTTTTTACTACGTTCAGGCAGAAAATCGAAAAGAATCTATTGATTCGCCCTGAATTTGAGTCGAAAGATTTGATGTACAATAAATTGGCAATTCATTTTAAAAGTGATACCATTTCATTGAAATTGCTCGGGTTTGAAGATTTTGAAACTGATGAAAGAACGGCTTTTCCTTTTTCCGGCAGTGAAAATGAAGCTTTAAAAAGATTGCATTATTATTTCTCGGAAACGCAAAATTTGAGTCAATACAAGCAAACCCGAAACGGTTTGGTGGGAAAAGATTACAGTTCAAAGTTTTCCGTTTGGTTGTCTGATGGAAGCCTTTCTGCTGTAACCATTTACCACGAAATAAAAAAATATGAAGAGGAATTCGGAAGCAATGAATCCACTTATTGGCTGATTTTTGAATTGCTTTGGAGGGATTTTTTCAGGTACGTTTCTTTACAGCACAAAGATTTTATTTTTTGGAAAAATGGAATCAACCATCAAAAATATTTCTTTGAAAATAATAAAACATTGATTCAAAAATGGAAAGATGGAGAAACTGATTCCGATTTCATCAATGCCAATATGTTCGAACTGAAAAATACCGGCTGGATGAGCAACAGAGGTCGTCAGAATGTGGCTTCCTATTTCTGCAAGATTCTGAAACAGGACTGGAGGATTGGAGCCGCTTATTTTGAGGAAATGCTGATCGATTACGATGTTCACAGCAATTACGGCAACTGGATGTATCTCGCCGGAGTCGGAAACGATAATCGTGACCGGACTTTTAATCCTGAAAAACAAGCAGAAATATATGATCCGAATCAAAAATTCAGAAGTTTATGGCTAAAACAGTAAAACATACCGCCCAATTTATTTTTCCTCATCAGCTTTTTGAGGATAAAGATTATCTGGATAAAGAACAGCCTGTCTTTTTGGTAGAGGAATTTCTGTTTTTCAGACAATATTCATTTCATAAACAGAAGATTGCATTTCACCGTACAACCATGAAATTTTATGAAGATGAATTAAAAAATTCAGGATTTGAAGTTAGATATATTGAAAGTTCTTCGGAATTTTCAGACCTCCGAAATTTGATTCAAAAAATTGAAAAAGAAGGCTTTAAAACGATAAAAACAAATGATGTTTGCGACAATTGGCTGGAAAAAAGATTAAAGAAAACAAAATTGAAACTCGAAATTTTAGACAGTCCGCTTTTCATCAATACGAAAGAAGACCTTAAAGATTATTTTAAAGATAAAAAATCTTATCATCAGACCGATTTTTACAAACAGCAGAGAATCACCCGAAATATTCTGATGAAAGCCGGAAAACCATTGGGCGGAAAGTGGACGTACGACACGGAAAACCGGAAGAAATATCCGAAAAATAAAAAAGCTCCTGCGATTCATTTCCCGAAAAATAATGAATATTATGAGGAAGCAAAAAAATACACCGAGAAGCATTTTCCAAAAAATTACGGAACACTTACTGATGAACAGCTCTATCCGACCACTTTCAGAGAAGCTGAAAAATGGCTGGAACAGTTTCTGGAAAATCGTTTTCATGAATTTGGCGTTTATGAAGACAGTATTGTAGAGAAGGAACATTTTCTCCATCACAGCGTACTTTCTCCATTGATGAATGTAGGACTCTTAACACCTGAATATGTTTTGGAAAAAGCGATTTCGTTTGCAAAAGAGAATGATATTCCGGTGAATTCTCTGGAAGGTTTTGTGCGACAGATTTTGGGTTGGAGAGAATTTGTTCGTGGGGTTTATGTTTATCAGGGAACGTATCAGCGAAATAAAAATTACTGGAACCACAAGCAAAAACTTCCGCAATATTTTTACACTGCCAAAACGGGAATACGACCGATTGACAGTTCGCTTCAGAAAATTCTGAAAACCGGCTATGCACATCACATAGAAAGACTGATGATTTTTGCGAATTTTATGAATCTTTGTCTGTTTGATCCTGATGAAGTGTACCAATGGTTTATGGAAATGTTCATTGATTCTTATGATTGGGTAATGGTTCCGAATGTTTACGGAATGAGCAGTTTTTCGGACGGCGGAAAAATGAGCACGAAACCGTACATCAGCGGAAGCAATTATATTAAAAAAATGAGTGATTATCCCGACGGAAAATGGGTGGAACAATGGGATGCGCTGTTTTGGAACTTTATTAATGACAATAAAGATTTTTTTGTCCAAAATCCAAGATTGGGAATGATGTTGAAAACACTGGAAAAAATGCCGGAAGAAAAGCGAAAACAGCATTTTAAAACTGCGAAAGAGTTTATTGGAAGTTTAAAAAAATAAGTAAAGATTTTTAAATATTATTTATTATATCAAATCTTCGATTCTCTCAGCAAAACAATAAAATATTCAAATAAGTAAAATCTTAATGAATTCTGTGTTAAAAGATAAATACAATGAATAAAAACCTCAACATAAAAGAAATCGACAGAGTCATCGAAATGGGCTGGGAAGACAGAACGCCGTTTGAAGCGATAAAGTTTCAGTTTGAAATCAGTGAAGCGGAAGTGATTGAACTGATGCGTTCGGAATTGAAAGAATCAAGTTTTAAGCTTTGGAGAAAGAGAGTAAATTCCGGAGTCAGTAAGAAACATCTGAAGAAGAGAAGTGAAGAAATCGACCGCTTTAGATGTAGCAGACAAAGAATTATCAGCAATAATAAAATCTCAAAAAGGTAATTTTTTACCACAAATGCATAAAATCTTCCTGAAGATAAAGATATTCAAAGTAAAAAAGTATTTGTGGGCTTCGTGTTCAAAAACATTAATATAAATTATTATGAAAAATATCGTCATCATCGGTTGCGGAAAAGGAATCGGATTAGCAACGACAAAAATTCTTGCAGAAGAAAATAAGATTATCGGAATTTCAAGAACGGAAAATCCAGAATTGAATCACCCCAATATTGAATTCCATACAATGGATATTCTTTCAGGAAATTTAGATGAAATTACGTTCCCTGAAGTGGTGGACGGACTGGTTTATGCGCCGGGAAGTATTAATTTAAAACCTTTTAACCGGTTTTCTGTGGAGGATTTTAAGAATGATTTTGAAATCAATGTTTTGGGAGCGGTGAAAATTATTCAGAAACTATTGCCGAATCTAAAAAAATCGGAAAGTTCTTCAGTTGTGCTTTTTAGTTCAGTGGCAGCAAAATTGGGAATGCCTTTTCACGCTTCGATTGCAGCGAGTAAAAACGCGGTGGAAGGGTTGACCAAAAGTTTGGCAGCAGAATTTTCGGCACAGAAAATCAGGGTGAACACAATTGCGCCTTCTTTGACGGACACAAACTTAGCATCACAACTTTTAGCAACCCCTGAAAAAAGAGAAGCTTCCGCGAAAAGACATCCGCTGCAGAGAGTCGGAACAGCTGAAGAAATTGCTGAGATGACGGCATTTTTGGTTTCGGATAAATCGGCGTGGATTACCGGACAAATATTTGGAATCGACGGTGGACTTGGAAGTATAAGACTGTAAAAAAAATTAAGTTAAATTTGCGCTATGAATACTGACTTTTTCATTGATTTGCTTCATCAGGTAAAAGAATTTGAAAATTCCGAAGCTTATAAACCTCACTCAACACTGGAGGATTTCCGTCTTTGGATCAACGATCAAAAATACAGAAAAGAGAGTCCGACAAAACTTTTTAAAAATGAACAGCATCAGGTATCATTCACGGAAAATGAAATATGTAAGCAGGTTTTGCTTTTGGGACGTTATTCTAAACAGCTGATAAGAAAAGGACTTAATGATTTTCCTGAACTGGCTAACGAAGAATTTACTTATCTCTATCGGCTTAAAGACGAACCGAATCTAACTAAAATTCAGCTGATTGAAAGAAACGGGCATGAAAAACAAACCGGAACTCAAATAATCAAGCGGCTTTTGGAGTATGGTCTAATTGAAGAAAAAAATGATATAGAAGACAAAAGAAGCAAGCGTCTCAACATTACCCGAAAAGGTGAAGATTATTTCCACCGCTCCGTTGAAAAAGTGAATCTGACCTCTAGAATTCTGGCAGGAAAACTCGACAATAAGGAAAAGGCCGAACTTTTAGAATTGCTAAAGAAGCTGAATGATTTTCACTCGCACATCTACGATCAATATAAAAATTCCGAATTATCTCAAATCTCAGAATTGGTTAAATAAAAAAAGCTAATCGTAAAATGTAAAGTATTAATAGATCCGCTAGTGATGAACTAAAATATTGGAAATACGAAAATATATGCTATTTTAAGAAACTGCCGAATTTTAATTATACAAGATAACCTAACACTTTGATTCAGTTTACAAAAACATTATTGCTTTTTTAAATTTCAAAATTATCAATTAGTACATTTAAATTTCGATCAATAATTCCTTAGACAATTAGGAAAAGGTTTGCAGTTAGCAATGAGCGAGAACCGACCGCGACCAATCTGGAGTAGCTTACCAATTTTAGATCTGCTGCAAATTTACTCGCAATGGTTCTCGTTCAAAATTTTCTATCTTATTTTTTCATAATTTTTTGATGAAAATTTAATGCTTCAAAACCATAATTTAATTTGAAATTATTTTCTACTCATCACTTTTTTCACTGCTTCAACAATATCATTGGCAGTCAATCCGTATTTTTCCATCAGTTGATCGGGTGTTCCGCTTTCCCCGAAACTGTCTTTGACGGCAACGTATTCCTGAGGCGCAAGATGTTCTGTAATGAGAAGCTGCGCAACGCTGTCGCCTAATCCTCCTAATCTGTTATGTTCTTCCGCAGTTACTACACAACCCGTTTTTTTAACGGAAGTAAGAATTGATTCCGAATCTAAAGGTTTGATAGTGTGGATATTGATAATTTCTGCGTCAATGCCCTGCTCTTCAAGAATTTCTCCGGCTTTAATGGCTTCCCAAACCAAATGCCCTGTTGCAACAATCGTGACATCTTTTCCTTCATTCACCATCCACGCTTTTCCGATTTCGAACTTTTGATTTTCATCGGTAAAAACAGGAATTACAGGACGTCCAAAACGTAAATAAACCGGACCTTCGTAATCGGCAATGGCAATGGTTGCCGCTTTGGTCTGGTTGTAATCACAGGTATTGATAACCGTCATTCCGGGAAGCATTTTCATTAATCCGATGTCTTCGAGAATTTGGTGAGTAGCACCGTCTTCGCCTAAAGTTAAACCAGCGTGAGATGCACAAATCTTAACATTTTTCCCTGAATAAGCCACCGACTGACGAATCTGGTCGTACACTCTTCCCGTAGAAAAGTTAGCAAAAGTTCCGGTAAACGGAATTTTACCTTCTATTGCCAGACCTGCTGCCATTCCAATCATATTGGCTTCTGCAATTCCGACCTGGAAAAAACGTTCCGGTGCTTTTTCAATGAATTTTTCGAATTTTAAAGAACCGATAAGGTCTGCGCAAAGTCCGACAACATTGGGATTTTTATCCGCCAATTCTGCCATTCCCGCTCCGAAGCCGCTTCGGGTGTCTTTTTTTTCTGTGTAGGTATATTTTTTCATTTTTTATATCTGTTGATGGATTACCATTCATTACATTTCCATAGGTTTTACCTATGGCTATTAATATTGAACCCTTCGGGTTCTTTAAAAACATTAATTTAAACAGCGAATCTCTCGCAGCCCGGCTTGAGTGGAGCTCTTTTTGCAAATTTCGGTTGTAGGAACAAGCATTGGGAAATTTGCAAAAAAGCGGGAGCGGAAGACATAGATGAGAGAAAAGTGAAGGCTTTTATCGAAATCTACGAACGAAGTTCTAAGCTGCCCCAAATTATTTTAATAATCACCCAAAGTTTCTTCTAATTGGTCTAATGCTTTTGCCAGTTGCTCGTCATTCGGTGCTTTTCCATGCCATGTATGACTTCCCATCATATAATCGACACCGTAGCCCATTCCTGTTTTCAACAGGATACAAATCGGCTGACCTTTCCCTGCTAATGATTTGGCTTCGTTCAGAACGTTCAGAATTTCTTCCATATCATTTCCGTTTTCTACTTCAAGAACCTTCCAGTCAAAAGCTTGAAACTTGGTTTTAAGATTTCCAAGAGATAGTACTTTGGAAGTCGGACCGTCAATCTGCTGTCCGTTATAATCTACGGTGGCGATGAGATTATCAACTTTGTTGTGGGAGGCATACATAATCGCTTCCCAGTTTTGCCCTTCCTGCAATTCGCCGTCACCGTGAAGACTGAAAACAAGATTCGGATCTTTATCTAATTTCTTTCCGACCGCGTGACCGACTGCTACAGACAATCCCTGTCCAAGCGAACCGGATGCAATTCGAACTCCGGGAAGATGCTCATGCGTAGTGGGATGTCCCTGCAATCTGGAATTCAGTTTTCTGAATGTTGCCAGCTCAGATTTGTCGAAATATCCTGCGTGCGCCAAAACACTATAAAAAACAGGAGAAATATGACCATTGGAAAGATAAAAGACATCTTCGCCTTTCCCCGTCATATCAAATCCTTCTTTTCTTTTCATCGCATCAAAATAAAGGGCTACGAGAAAATCTGTACATCCTAATGAACCTCCCGGGTGTCCCGACTGGCAGGCGTGAACCATTCTTACAATATCTCTTCTGACCTGAGAAGCGATACTTTTTAGTTTTGAAATATCGTGCATATTTTTATTGCATTTTTTGTGAGTCTTTGATAAACTGCTCCAAGCCAGAATCCGTTAAAGGATGCTTCAGCAATGACAAAATCGGAGGCAAAGGACAAGTCACGACATCAGCACCAATTTTTGCGCAGTTGATGATGTGCATCGAGTGACGAACGGAGGCTGCTAAAATCTCAGTTTCATATCCATAATTATCGAAAATGGTTCTGATTTCCTGGATTAAATGAAGACCGTCTGTGGAAACATCATCCAGTCTGCCTAAGAACGGAGAAACATAAGTTGCTCCTGCTTTTGCCGCTAAAAGAGCCTGTCCGGCTGAGAAAATTAGGGTGCAATTGGTGCGGATTCCTTTTTGGGAAAAATATTTGATCGCCTTGATTCCGTCTTTGATGATGGGAACTTTTACCACTATATTTGGATGAATGGCTGCCAACTCCTCGCCTTCTTTGATCATTTCTTCATAGGTTGTGGAAAGAACCTCCGCTGAAATATCGCCGTCTACAATTTCGCAAATATCTTTGTAATGTTGCAAAATAGCTTCTTTTCCGCTGATTCCTTCTTTTGCCATTAGAGACGGATTGGTTGTAACGCCATCAAGGATTCCCAAATTCTGAGCTTCTCTTATCTGCTCCAAGTTGGCAGTGTCGATAAAAAATTTCATAGATTATATTGTTAATTTTATTTAAGTGTTAAATTTACACTTAATTCACAAAACAAACAACTTCCTGTCTCAAAAGATTTAGAAGTTATTTGTTTAAATTTAAATAGGTTGATTAATTGTGATGCCCCATATTGAGCTTGATTTTCTTTAGATCTTCAAGCTGTTGAACAGGTTTTTCAATGTCAGACGGAATTGGCTTTTGGGAAAAAGTTTGAAAATACAACAGGCACGCATCTTTCCACCAAACGGCATCTTTTGCCTGAATTTTCAGTTTATCCTGAACATCTGAGAATCTTTGCGGATCAACATAAGGTTGCATTTTGTCCCAGGTTTTCTGATAATCTCTCACTTCGTGAACTCCAGAATCATATTTGTAACACAACTCATCCCAAAGTGTTTTTCCATCACTCATTTTATAATCCCAAGGAACGTGGTGGAACCAAAGAATCAGGCTTTCAGGAGTTGTCTTGATGTTTCCATAGATTTCGTTAAGTGGCGGAAAATATTGCGAAGCAGCATCGCTTCCCGTTTTTGTTCTATCGAATCCGATTCCTTCTGCATTAGCCTGATGATAATACACCGGTGACCAATCGGGTCTTCCGCCTTTGTAATCGCCCCACGGTTCCGGACCGTAATGGTGACCGCCGGCAAAAATGTGGTGAAGACCAAGCGGCATCATATAATCTACGGCAGTTTCACGTGAAGTAAGCATTATTTCTTTGACTGGATTTACGAAGTCTTTATTATTAGTAAAAGTCATTTTAATCCATTCATCTGCAATCTGTTCCGAGGTTAGATCGTGATTCCAGGCCAAACGTCCGAAAGCGTACCAATTAGCCTGTGCAAAGTGATGTCCCGTCCAGTTTTGATCTTCTCCTATATTGGCAACAGCGGAAATCGCCGTTAATTTTGCAGGTCGTAAAGTTCCATCCGTGATTTTAGCAATCGTAGAACCTTTTCCATCCGAAAATGTATCGCTGTCTAAAGTTTCTTTGAATAACGGCGCCAGAAAAACCAGATGATTAGCCTGTCCTAAATATTCCTGGGTAATTTGAAATTCGACCATTTCAGAAGTTTTTCTCAATGCCCCGAATAGCGGGTTGAAGGCTTCTCTAGGCTGAAAATCTATGGGTCCGTTTTTAATCTGAATAATGACATTGTCTCTGAATTTTCCATCTAAAGGAACAAATTCCAGATGTGCCTGTTTCGCACGGTCTTCTTTGCTCGGGCTGTAAACAAATGCTCTCCACATCACGATTCCGCCATAAGGTTTCAAAACATCTGCCATCATATTGGCTCCGTCTGCGTGGGTTCTTCCGTAATCCTGCGGTCCGGGCTGTCCTTCGGAATTGGCTTTTACCAAAAATCCTCCGAAATCAGGAATCAGTTTGTAAATTTCAGCCGCTTTATCTTTCCACCATTTCTGAACATCCTCATTCAACGGGTCTGAATTCTGTAATCCACCCAAAACTTTTGGTGAAGAAAAATTGACAGACAGATAAACTTTGATTCCGTAAGGTCTGAAAATATCGGCTAAAATTTTGACTTTTTTAAGATAATCTTCACGAAGCATATTTGGTGATGCATTCACATTATTTAATACCGTTGCGTTGATTCCGATGGATGCGTTGGCTCTTGCATATTCTTCGTATCTCGGCGAAAGTTTATTAGGTAAGTCTTCCCACTTCCAAAGCGAATGACCAGCATAACCGCGTTCAATGGTTCCGTCGAGATTGTCCCAATGGTTAAGAATTCTTACGTCGTAGGAAGGTTTTTCTTCAAGTTTCAGATTAGAAAAATTGGCTTTCTGTTGTTGTAAATTCAAGATATGATAACTTCCGTACAGCAATCCTAAATCTGTTTTTGCCAAAACGCTGATTTTTTTTGGAGTAGAAACGATTTTGTATCCGTCTTTAAAATTTTCCGGAAATCTGTCAATCTTCAAATCAACGGCTTGTCCTGCCCAATGTTGGTTCAGTTCTTTTTTGGCGATTTCAATAGTCGGACTTTTACTGTTTGAATTCACAATATTTCTTAGCTTTGGATTAACCGGATATCTCAGCCATAACTGACTTCCGTCTTCAGCAAAAGCCATTAACGGAAGGATTAGAAACAGTAATATGTAATGTCGGAAATGTTGCATTATTTTAAATTTTTGCTTTAAATTCCATAGGTTCTACCTACGCCTATTGATATGAACCCTTCAGGTTCGGTTTTTATCGTTAATATTCCATAGGTTTCACCTACGGCTACTTTTGTTGAACCCTTCGGGTTCTCTTTAATGAAAACAATTTAAGCATCAATAACAAACTAAAGATTTACTTACTGTCTTCCAGTCCTTCAATGGTTTTGATTTTACCGTCGTTATCGTATTCAATTTCAACAACCTTCATACTTCTTAGCCACGTTCTTCCGCCACTCGGAACAGAATCGTGGAAAAACAGATACCATTTCCCTTTAAATTCCACAATACTGTGATGCGTGGTCCAACCCACAACAGGTGTCAAAATTTCACCCTGGAAAGTAAACGGACCATAAAGATTATCGCCCACCGCATAACAAATCAAATGCGTGTCTCCTGTGGAATATGAAAAGTAATATTTATCGTTGTATTTGTGCATCCAGGATGCTTCAAAAAAACGGTGTTTGTCACCGTGAAGCAAAGGATTTCCGTTTTCGTCCAAAATCACAACATCTTTCGGTTCTTCACCAAATTCCAGCATATCATCACTTAAAGCTACGACTTTTGATGAAATGGCGGGCTCATTATCGTTAGGAAGAATGGCAGATTCTAAAGCCTTGTTATTTCTATAGCGCTGCAATTGCCCACCCCAGATTCCACCGAAATACATATAATGCTTTCCGTTATCCTCAAAAAGACAAGGGTCGATGCTGTAACTTCCCATCATCGGATGTTTTTCCGGAACAAACGGACCATAAGATTTATCGCTCACCGCAACCCCGATTCTGAAAATATCATTTTTGTCCTTCAGCGGAAAATACATATAATATTTGCCATTTTTGAAAGCCACATCGCAATCCCATAACTGTCTTCCCGACCAAGGAATATCTTTTACCGAAAGAACAACACCGTGGTCCGTAACTTCGCCATTTTCCACATCATCAAGGGAGAAAACGTGGTAATCATTCATATCGAAATGGTCGCCGTTGTCGTTTTCTTCGATGCCGCTTTCACGGTCGTGTGATGGATAAATGTAAAGTTTTCCTTCAAAAACGTGTACGGAAGGGTCTGCCATATAATCTTTCGGGAAAAGGTATTTTGCTTTGTTCATTTTATAGTTTTGATTTTTAGGTAATAGATTTTGTTTTTTAACCACAAAAGGCACAAAAGAAATGATTGAAAATTTTAGCTAATCAAAAGTTCAAAAAAGGAAGCCGCAGTAGACGTTTTGCTTTTTTGTTCTTTTGATGCTCTTAACTGTAAAGTAAGTCTTTTGTTACTTTTGTGGTTTAATAATTATTTTTCTTTCGTTAATTGAATTAATTTCTCTACAACTGGTTTTGCCTGATAATTTCTGTCGAATGGCAGCGGATAATCTGTTCTGCCTTTTACCGGGAAATCGTTTTTCCAGGATTGATTGTCGGTAACGCCCCACAATGTCACTCGTCTGATTTTATCCTGATGTTTAATGAATAGTCTGAAAAAATCCAGATAGCGGTTTTCCCATTCTTTTGTCACATTTTCAGGTAATCCTTTGGTGTAAGGATTCATTTTCGCCTCATATTCTACTTTGTCGGAGACATTCGCAGAAGTTCCCCACGGTGAAGGAAGAGCACTTATTTCCATTTCGGTAACATTGATTTTTACTCCGGCTGCTGCGTAATCGACGATTGCTTTTTC
Source organism: Chryseobacterium sp. MMS23-Vi53 (assembly GCF_047651245.1). Taxonomy (NCBI): domain Bacteria; kingdom Pseudomonadati; phylum Bacteroidota; class Flavobacteriia; order Flavobacteriales; family Weeksellaceae; genus Chryseobacterium; species Chryseobacterium sp. MMS23-Vi53. Next base: position 1,018,384 of record NZ_CP180265.1, read on the forward strand.
GTATTCTTCCAGTTTTGGATTGTCTAATCCTACGTGGGTCTGCATTCCGACTCCATCGATTCTGATTCCTCTGGATTTTAGATTTTTAACAACTTTGGTAACGGTTTTTACTTTTTCCGGAAACCATTCGTTGTAATCGTTGTAATAGAGTTCGGCATTCGGGTCAGCTTCCTGCGCATATTGGAAAGCAAGCGGAATAAATTCTTCGCCGAGAATTTCGTAAAATTTGCTTTTGCGGTACGTTCCGTCTTCCATAATCGCTTCGTTTACGACATCCCAACCTTTTATACGGCCTTTGTATCTGCCGACCAACGTTGAAATATGACTTTTCATTCTTTGTTTCAGAACGTCGGGAGAAACATCTTTTCCGTCTTTGTCCACGAAAAACCATCTTGGTAATTGTGAATGCCAAATCAAGGTATGACCGATGATGAACATTTTGTTTTTCTCTCCGAATTCTACGAATTTATCAGCATCACCAAAGAAGAATTTTCCTTCCTGAGGTTGGATAAACATTGATTTCATACAATTTTCCGCAACAATGGAGCTAAATTGCTTCTTGATGATTTCATCCGATTTTACATCAGTACCGTCAATTTGCGGAAGGCTCATTGCGGTTCCGATGTAGAATTTATTTTTGTAGGAATCTTTCAGGGAATCTTTTGAGGATGCCGAACTTGCTGTTTTGCAGGAAACGGTCAAGGCTAAAATTCCTAATAATGCAGCTATTTTTTTCATTGTTAATTTTTTAAATTTTAAACGCAAAGAGCACAAAGATTTTTTGACTACTATACTTTTTTAAGGTTCGCAAAGGCGTTACACTCAGCTAAGAAATACAGAACTTAATTTTTTAATCATCATTAAATTAAAAAGTCGAATCTCTCGCAGCCCGGCTTGAACGGAGCTCTTTTTGTGGAGCAAAGCGGAACAAAAAAGCGGGAGTGGAAGACGGATTAAGCTGCCCAAACAATTAAACCAATACTAATCTTCTTTTTTCCTTCTTTCTTTGAGTTCTTGTTCGATTTGGGTTTCCATTTTTTTGTTGATTTCGTAGAACATTAATAATCCACACGCCGCAAAGAACGGAATGGCCGGAAAAATACTGACCAGCATCTGAGCGCCGTTTGCAACGGATTCCGGCTGGATAACGTTTTCGGTTCCTTCGGATGAAATGTAGCCGTAATGCCCGATAATGGAAGAAACCAACGAGCTTCCGATGCTCAAACCTACTTTTAATCCAACCATCATCGCGGAAAAAATAATGGCTGTGGCGCGCCTGTTGTTTTTCCACTCGGAATAGTCGGCTACATCCGCAATCATTGCCCAAAGCAACGGTGTACTGATTCCGTAGAAAAAGCCGTGCAGAATCTGGGAAAGGAACATTAATCCTACCGATTTCGGCGGATAAAAGATGAATGCAACAATAAATAAAGTTGAAATAAACAAAGAAGCGATGAACGCATCTCTTTTCCCGTATTTATCGGCAAATCTTTTTGAGAAGGTAATCCCAACAATCATCATAATGATTCCGCCTGCATTGAAGAGCCCGAAACCTGCTGAACGAGGGTCTTCACCGAAGAAATTCATTCCGATGGAACTGAAAAATGCGGTAATCGGCGAAATGAAATTTTTCAAAGAAGTTTCATCGACATAATTGTTGAAATAATAAACGTATGAACCGCCTTTCATTGCCAAAGTAATGAAAATCAAGGCTGTAACTACCAACATTATTATCCAAGGCTTGTTTTTCTTTAAGTCTTTTAAATCGGCTCCCAAAGAGGATTCCTGCTCCGGTTTTGGAATGACTCTTTCTTTGGTAGTGAAAAATGTGATGAGCAACATAATCGTTCCGATAATCGCTAACCAGGTCATCACAATTTCGATTCCGGCTGCTTTGTCACCTTTCCCTGCCGATAAAATTATGGGCAACATAAATACCTGAACGAAAAACTGTGCAAACATCACCGCCACAAAACGGTAAGAGGAAATGCTGTTTCGCTCGCCCATATCGCCTGTAATCACGCCGCTCAGTGCTGCGTAAGGTAAATTATTAGCCGCGTACAAGAGTAATAAAATTGTGTAAGTTGCTGCTGCATAAATCATTTTCCCCTGATACGAAAAATTGGGCGTGCTGAATGCAAAAAGTGCTGCTGCACCCAACGGAACGGCAGAAAATAAAATCCACGGACGGAATTTCCCCCATTTGGTTCGGGTTCTGTCTGCCAAAGCACCTACCATCGGATTGAACCCGAAACCGGCAACGAGTCCGACAATCAAAGTAATAATGGAGGCGTCTTCCGGCTTTAATCCGTAGATATCGGTGTAAAAATAAGCTAAGTAAGTCACCAAAGTCTGGAACACCAGATTGGCCGCTAAATCTCCCAAACTGTAGCCGATTTTTTCAACGACAGATATTTTCTGAGATGGATTGTTCATATAGTTTATGGTTGTTTTTTATTTAGATAGATAGATAATAGACTGATAGATGAAAGATTTTTTAAACATTAAGAATTTAAGAGGCTTAATTTTTCTTAAATAAAATTGACTTGTTAATTTCTTAAAATTTTCACTTATTATTAAATTTCTTAAATCCTTAATGTTTAAATAAATTAGAAATAAACAAGTTTATTTAAATTAAGGAATTTAAGCCTTGAGTTATTCCGTTGTGAAAGGTGATGCGGGAAGTCCGGTTTTGTTTTTCAGGTTTCCATCGGGATTGTCTGCCCAGTCGTAACGGACTGCAACAGGATTTGTTACCGAGTCATTCCAAACCACAATTGTTTTTCCTTCGATTTTTGCTTTTGCCCAAGCCCATTTTCCATCGGCATTTTTGATGGCGAAACCTTTCAGTTCAGCAATCGGAGCAAAATCATCGGTTCCTTTTTTGAAAGTAAGAACGATTTTATTTCCGTCAACTTTCATCGACTGATAAACCGGGCCGTCTGCAACGATGTTTTTTCCGTAAGCCAGTTTCATCGCCTGCAAAGCCAGCCTGTCTCCCACTGTTTTTTTATCCAGCGGATGAATGTCATTCCACTCGCCGATGTCGATGATTACGGCAAGTCCGGCATTCGGAACTTGTAATGACACTTTACGTTGCTGGTCTCTGAGTTCCGCCCAGTTGCTTTCTATCGGCTGTGCTTTTGACTCCATAAAATTAGCCAGCTGAACAGTGATAAACGGCATTTCTTTGTTATTGAATTTGTTTCTCCAGTCTGTAATCATCGTTGTTAATAAATCGCCGTATTCTTTAGGTTTTCCGGTGTTGCTTTCGCCCTGATACCAAAGTGTACCTTTGATGTTATAATTAATTAAAGGATTAATCATCGCATTGTACAATCCCGTCGGTTTCCAACGTATAAAGGTTTGTCCGGGAGCCATTCTGTCGACTTTTGCTCCGATTTTATATTTCCATTCGGATTTTAAATCTATTTTTTGTCCGTCGATTTCAAGGTAATACGGCTTGTCTGCAATAAACTGCCCTTTTCCGCTCCCGTTGGAAACTCTTACGGCAATTATATTTTTACCTTCTTTCAAAATTCCGGCTGGAACGTCATACCAACGTGGCGGATATTCATAAGTTACATTTCCGACTTTTGTTCCGTTGATGTAGGTTACATCAGCGTCTTTAATTCTTCCAAGATTCAAAAATGCTGCTTTTCCTGCCTGATTTTTTGTTAAAATAATTTCTTTTCTAAACCAAACAGAACCATCGAAAGAACCTTCTTTATCTTCCCAAGAACCGGGAATTTTCATCGTTTTCCAGTCCGAATCATTTAAATCAAATTTTTCCCAGTGTTGATTGAGTCCAATATCGCTTTGGTCTAATTCCGCATACCAAGCCTTGCTGAGCGCCTGTTCTGAAGATTCTGTAGATTTTATCAAATCATCGTTCTGCCATTTTTTTGCTTCGTCGAGGTATTCAGGATATTTTTTCAAAGAATTTTCATCCATCCAAGCCTGAATTGGCGAACCACCCAAACTGGAGTGAATGATTCCTACAGGAACTTTATTTTTTTCACTTAAATCTTTAGCAAAAAAATAAGCAACACCAGAGAAATTCAGAATGGTTTGAGAATTTGTAGCTTCCCATTTCCCACCGTCTAATTCAGTCTGTTGCGATTTGAAATTATATTTCTGAGGAACTGTGAAAAAACGGATATTCTGATTGTTTGCATTTTTGATTTCGTTTGAATAAAGCGGCGTCAGTCTGCGCATAGGCAATTCCATATTCGACTGTCCGGAAGCCAGCCAAACATCGCCAATAAGAATATCTTTCAAAGTAATTTCGTTGATTGTCATTGTGTACGGACCACCTGCTTTCTGTTCCGGAAGAATGATTTTCCAGCTTCCGTTTTGGTCTGCAGTGGTTTTGTAACTTTTATTGAGAAACTTAACTTCTACTTTTTCATTGGCATCGGCTTTTCCCCAGAGATTTAATTTCTGATTTCGTTGTAAAACCATACCATCTGAAACCAATGCAGGAAGTTTAATTCTAGCCTCAACACAAAGACTGAAAATCAACAGGAACAATCCTAGAATTCTAGTAAAAATATTATTTGACATATTAGTTTTATTTTGGTAATTCGTTCAGTAATCTCACTTCAATAATTTTTGGAGTAAGAGATTTTTCGCCCGAAATAAATTTTATGGTGAGTGTTTCTTTTTTCTTTTCCGATTCAGGAACAGGAATTAATAATGATTGCGGTGAACTTCCCATTTTTCCTTCAAAATCTTTTGAAAATACTTTAATTCCGTTGATTTCAACATTCAATGTACGATTGTTATTGGCATCGAAATACAATAGGTAAAGGTATTTTGCATTTTTATCCTTGTTTCTCATCTGATAGCTGAACCAGCCTTTAGCATCTCGGAAATGACGGTCTTCCATATAGCCATCGTAGGCATCTTTGCTGTCATAAAAGTGGTCGGATTCCGGCTGTTGCTCGCCTAACTGAATTTTGTCCGTTGTGATATTATCCAGTTTTCGTACAGCTTCTTCTTCCTGAGTTTTTTTCTGCTGAATGATTTCGATTTTATCCTGAGTTGCCTGAGGAAAATAGATGATATATCGCTCTTCCTGAACCTGATAAAATGGAACAAGTTCCAACCCGTTGCTGAATTTATTCTGAGGATAAAGACCATTAATTTTAAATGTCAAATCTTTCTCATTAACAATTTTTAAATGATCCAAAACATTTGTTGAAGATCCCAAAATCGTCGGAATATCATTCAACGGAATTTGTGGTCCGTCCGCAATGTGTCCGCCTCGGCTGTCATCGGCAAACAATCCCTGCTGATTTTCTTTACCATATTTTGCTGCCAAAACGATAGGTCCGTATCTGAATGCATAATAATCGGAATTATCCGGAAGCTGTTCCGCAGAAAGATGCATCGGCATTTTCATTTCAATGACATCGCCTTTTTTCCATTTCTTTTTGATATTGATATACCCTTCGGAATTGACAGGAATATTGATATTTTTTGAATTAATGGAAACACTTATCTGTGAAGCATTCGTCCATTCCGGAGCTCTTAATTTTAAATTGATTTCAGATTTTGGCGCAAGATCGAATACTAATTTTGTGGAAGGTGTCTGTGGGAAATTATTTTCCTGTCTTAAAACTAATTTTTTCTCCGACCATTTTAAAACAGACGGAATAAACAAATTGACATACAAATCGTTATCCGAATGTGCATAAATCATTTCACCATATTTGGCATGGTTTTCCATTCCCGAACCAACACAGCACCAGAAGCTCGTTTCTGGTTGAGAATACACTCTGTAATGACCGGGACGCATCGGCGTGAAATACACAAAACCACCCTTTTCAGGGTTTTGCGTGGAAAGAATATGATTGTACAAAGCTCTTTCGTAATAATCTAGGTAAGATGATTTTGGATTGGTGGCGAAAAGCTCTTTGGTCAGCTTCAGCATATTGTAGGTATTGCAGGTTTCGGGACCTTCAATACTTTTAATCATTCCGCTGAAATCGGTTGTTGGATTAAAATGTTCACTCACACTGTTTCCACCGATAATTGCTGAACGTTTTTGCGTAACATTCGTCCAGAAAAAATCTGCCGCACTGTTCCACTCTTTATTATGTTCCAAATCGGCAATCCTTTTGAAGCCAATCACTTTCGGAATCTGTGTATTGGCGTGAATTCCCGTCAGTTTGTCTTCATGAATTAGCAAAGGATTCAAAATAGCCAAATGCGAAAATCGATGGGCAAGCTTTAAGTATTTTTGATTTTTTGTAATGTCGTAAACATCAGCAAAAACTTCGTTCAGTCCGCCGTGTTCGCTTCTCAACATCTCCTGGATCTGCTCATCAGAAAGTCCTGAAACTTCATCCGCCATCCAATCGGTAAGCTTGATGAGCATTTTCTTTGCTTTTTCACTGTCTGCATACCAATAGGCATCTCGCAAACCCGAATATATTTTGTGAATATTATATAACGGAACCCAACGATCATTCAGTCCGAAAGCGGATGCACGAATATTGCCATCTGAGATTTCCTTCCAGATTTTTTTGCCATTCGGAACACCCGAAAGATAGCCGTTTTCTGAAAGATTCTGGCAACGCTCCAGCTCATCGATCATATAATCGAGGCGCTGTTTTACCTTTGTATCGCCTGTAGAAGCATACATCAATGCCAAAGCTGAAATATAATGACCGCCGATATGACCATCCAATCCAGTGTTTTCCCAGTTGGGATAATTTGGTTTTTTAGGATTGAGTCCCGCTTCTTTCAGATATGGAGCCAACAAACGGTCGGCATCCATCGACATGATATAGTTTTTATCCGTCTGCATCGCCCTGCTGAAAACGCTTTCCGATAGAGCGACCTTATTCAGAGGAAAATAAGTGATGTTTTTTTTCACCTGCCCGAAAGCAAGTGTTCCCAAACTTAAAAATACTATCAGCGATTTTCGATTCATTAATAAATGTTATTTCAACATTTCTAAAATAAAAGAAAGAATCTATATGGCAAAGAATTTTGCAGTATATAAGGATAAAATCAAAAAAATTCTTATTTTAAAGTCAAAGAAAAAATAAACAAAAACCAAAGGCTTATCATAAAAAATAAGATTATTAAAAATCGCGAAAATCAGACATATAGCTTGAAATTACTTATAATCAATATCAATCAAGAACTTTGAAATGATATTATTTTAAATTCACTGAAAGGGTTATCGTATTTTTTAAGCTAAGCCTTGGCAAATAATTAAAACAAATCTGAAATATGAGGATTGATAATTTTAACATATTTTTAACATTAAATTCACTCATTTTTAATCTTGTTTATGAATAAAATTTAATGAATTCAGCTCATTATTACTCCCAAAATATTAGCTTAAATACAAAATTTTAAAAATTAAATTAATAATTAAGAAAAATAAAGTGTAAAAAAAACATTTATATGCTATCCATCATGTAATCAACCAATAAAAACTTTAACTTTGTAAAAAATATAATAGATGACTCAGGACTATTCTCAATATCCACGACATTTGGTAGCTGTTGACTGTATAATTTTCGGTTTTGACGGTGAAAATCTTAAAATTCTTTTGATAAAAAGAAATCTTGAACCGAAAAAAGGAGAATGGTCTCTAATGGGTGGTTTTATTGATGATAAAGAAAGTTCTGACCAGGCTGCCACCCGTGTTTTGCATACATTAACGGGGTTGGAAAATATTTATCTTGAGCAACTGAATGCTTATACCGAAATAGACCGTGAACCGACTGCTAGAATCATGTCGATTTCATATTATGCATTGATTAATATTGAAAAAGACATTCAGATTAATGATAGATACAGCGCCAAATGGTTTGACCTGAAAGACCGCCCTGAACTGATTTTCGACCACAATGATATGGTAAAAGATGCAGTTCTGAGACTGAGAAGAAGAGCAACGACAAGACCCATCGGCTTCGAGCTGCTGACAGAAAAATTCACCATGAAAGATTTGCAAAATCTTTATGAAGCTATTTTTGATGAAAAATATGACAAGAGAAATTTCACCAGCAAAATCAATGCATTGGATGTCTTGGTAAAGACCACGGAAAAAGATATGAGCTCTTCTAAAAAAGGCTCTTTTCTCTATACTTTCGATGAAGAAAAATATAATAAAAAAATTGCGGAAGGATTTATGTTTCGAATTTAAGCCTCCGATCATATAAATAAAAACAGGATATCAAATCGATATCCTGTTTTTTTACTTTATTATGCTTAAAATTTACCAAAATCTGACGTAAAGTGCAGTCAGTAAAAGTAAAGTAACAACAATTAAAACCAACGTTCTGTTATCGACCTTAAACATCGTTGCATCGATAACAAAAGCTTTCGGATTCACTTTCGGTCCGGCAAGACTGATGAGGATCATTGCTACAATTGTGAAAAAGAATGACCAACCCATATTAATCAGGAATGGAATTTCAGTAATTGTGTGAACTACCCCGTTTTCCAGTTTTTCATACGTAAAAGCCGTGTACAACCAAGTCTCCTTTCCGAAAATACCCACAGCAAAACTGTTGAAGAAAATCGCCAGAACAAATCCTAAAATTACGCCTACCAAAGCTGCAGTTCCGGTTGTTCTTTTCCAGAACATTCCCAAAAGGAACATCGCAAAAACGCCCGGACTGATAAATCCTGTGTATTTCTGAATAAATGTAAATCCACCTTCACCACCAATACCTAAAACATCTGTCCAGGTAAATGCCAAAGCTACAAACATTGCAATAATAATCGCCCATCTTCCGGTTCTTACCATCTGTATTTCCGTTGCATCAGCCTTCAAATATTTTTTATAAATGTCTAATGTGAAAATCGTTGAGATACTGTTTACTTTCCCTGCCAAAGAAGCAACAATTGCCGCCGTCAAAGCCGCTACAGCAAGACCTTTCAGACCAACCGGCAAAAATCCTAATATTGCAGAATATGCTCCGTCTTTCACTCCGTTAAAGCCAGGTAAGTGACCTTTTGTATACAAAACGTAAGCTGCAATTCCTGGAAGCATTACGATAATCGGCATAAATAATTTCAAGAATCCTGCGAATAAAATCCCGGTTCTTGCTGTTTTCAAATCAGCTCCCAAAGCTCTTTGCGTGATGTACTGGTTACAACCCCAATAATTTAAATTAACAATCCACTGTCCTGCAAAATACATTGCCAATCCCGGAAGGACAACATATTTCTGAACATCTAGATTTTCAGGCATTGCTAAAGTTGTCGTTGTTTTAACCGGTTTTTCAAGCATCAATTTGAAATGTTGTGGAGCTTCCTTCATCAAGGTCTGAAAACCTGCAAAAGCATTTCCTACAGCCGCTCCATTGATTCTCTGGTCAACAATCTGAAGCGCCATATAAACTGTTGCAAAGCCTCCGATAATCAAAACCGCCACCTGAATTACATCGGTGTAACCGATTACTTTCATACCGCCAAGACCGATTAATAATGCCATTAAAAGCAATCCAATCATAATGATATGAAGATGACCGCCACCCAATAAAGTATCGATTGCCAAAGCACCCAAATAAAGAATGGAAGTCAGGTTGACAATCACATATAAAAACAGCCAGAACACCGCCATAATCAGGGAAACCGATTTGTTGTAACGGGTTTCGAGAAATTGAGGCATCGTATAAATCTTATTTTTAAGATAAATAGGAATAAACCAAATGGCTATGATAATAAGTGCAAGCGCGGCAATCCATTCATAAGCAGCAACGGCTACTCCAACAAAAAATCCTTCCCCGGACATTCCAATAAATTGTTCTGCTGAAATATTAGAAGCAATTAAGCTCGCTCCAATCGCCCACCAAGTGAGTGAACCTTCTGCAAGAAAATAATCTTTACTGCCTGTTGCTGCGGATTTTTTCTTTCTGTAAATCCAGATTCCGTAAGACGCTACCACCACAAAATAAATAAGAAATATGATGATATCTATAGTTGCTAAATTTCCCATACTCTACTTCTTAACTGAGAATTTATAAATTGTTTTTGAATGATACTTCTGTCCCGGCTTTAATTCTGTAGAAGGGAACGAAGTCTGGTTTGGAGAATCCGGAAAATGTTGTGTTTCTAAGCAAAAGCCTGTTCTAAATTCATTTTTTCCACCCGTTTTGGTATCGAATTTTCCATCAAGGAAATTTCCGGAATAAAACTGAACACCCGGTTCATCGGTCAAAACTTCCATTACTCTTCTTGATTCAGGATGATAAACTTTGGCAATGCTTCTCAATCCGCTTCCGTTCAGAATCCAGTTGTGGTCGTAACCTTTTCCTTTTTTCAGTTGGTTGTCATCAGCATTGATATCTTTTCCAATTGCTTTTGAAGCTGTGAAATCGAATGCACTTCCTTTCACCACTTTTTGCTCACCCGTAGGAATTAGAGTTTCATTCACCGGTAAGAATTTATCCGCGTTGATTTGTAATTCGTGGTCAAGAATTGTTTTTGAGAAATTCCCAGAAAGATTGAAATACGAATGCTGAGTTAAATTAACAACAGTCGGTTTATCGGTTTCCGCTTCGTAAGAAATTTCAAGCGCGTTGTCGTCCGTCAAAGTATACAAAACGGTTGTAGTTAATTTTCCAGGATAGCCTTCTTCACCGTCTGCGCTTGTGTAAGTCAGTTTCAAAGTTGAGAATTTAGCATCTTTCACTGGTTCAATATTCCAGAATTTGGTATGGAATCCTTCTTTTCCACCGTGAAGACTGTTCGGACCGTCATTTTTGTCGATGTCATAGGTTTTACCTTCCAAAGTGAATTTGGCATTGGCAATCCTGTTTCCGTAACGGCCAATTAATGCTCCAAAATAATATGGATTTCCGTTGAAATAATCTTCAGGCTTTGTGAAACCTAAAACCACATCTTCGTATTTTCCGTTTTTATCGGGAGCTGTAAGTGAAGTAATAATTCCACCGAAGTTAATGACTTCCAGCTTCATCCCGTTTTTGTTGGTCAAAGTATATTTTTTGATGGAATCGCCTTTTGGCGTGACTCCGTAATCTGAAACCTGTATGTTTTCCATTGTTTCCGGTTGAGTTTTTGATTGATTTTCTTTTTTATTGCACCCGAAAATACATAAAACGGCAAAAAGAATTATCAGGTTGATACTTGTTTTTCTCATTTTTTAGAAGTTTTGCAAGTTTAACGATAATATATTTCATTCCAGCGAAGTGTGTTCTTAAAATCACGGATTTTCGTATCTTCATCAATAACAAGCGATTCGATACCTGCAATCTCTGCAAAATCTTCCAATTGTTCAACGCTGATGTTCTCACTGTAACACGTGTGATGCGCTCCACCTGCCAAAATCCACGCTTCAGCTGCTGTGTACAGGTCAGGAAGCGGTTTCCAAAGAACTCTCGCAACAGGAAGTTTCGGCAACTCTTCGGTGATTTCCAATGCTTTTGTTTTGTTGATTAAAAGTCTGAAATGATTTCCGAAATCCATTAAGGCTGCATTTAAAGAATCGATATTTCCTCTCGAATTGAAAACCAGACGAACCGGATCAGCTTTTCCGCCAATTCCCAGTGGATGAATTTCACAAGATGGTTTGTCAATCGCCAAAACAGGGTCAACTTCCAACATATGTGAACCTAAAATTGAAGGATTTGAAGGATTTAAATGATAAGTATAGTCTTCCATAAAGGCATTTCCACCTTCCAGACCTTGTCCCATTGTCTTCATTGCGCGAACTAAGGCAGCCGTTTTCCAATCGCCTTCTCCGGCAAATCCATACCCTTTTTCCATCAATCTTTGAACGGCAATTCCAGGCAATTGTTCTAAACCGTGAAGGTCTTCAAAAGTATCGGAAAAACCTTTGAAATTTCCGTCTTTCAGGAATTTTTCTAAACCTAATTCTATTCTTGCGGCAACTTCCAGAGATTTTCTGTTTGAACCTCCGGAAAGAAGAGATTCTGTCATTTTATATGAAGCTTCATATTCTTCAATCAATGTTTTGATTTCACCATCACCAATCGAATTGACAACGCTTACCAAATCTCCAATTCCCCAAGTATTGACTGAAAATCCAAATTTCGTTTCCGCTTCCACTTTATCGCCATCCGTAACGGCTACAAATCTCATATTATCACCAAAACGGGCAAACTTCGCACCTTGCCAATCATCCCAACCAGCCGCAACTCTACTCCATTCTCCAATCTGTTTCTGAACTCTTTCTTCAGCCCAATGTCCTACAACTACTTTTCTGTTTTTGCGAAGACGGCTTACCATAAATCCGAATTCACGGTCGCCGTGCGCAGCCTGATTCAGGTTCATAAAGTCCATATCCATTGTAGACCAAGGAATATCCTGGTTGAACTGCGTGTGAAGATGCAACAAAGGTTTTTGTAAAGCGGTTAGTCCACGAATCCACATTTTTGCAGGTGAAAACGTGTGCATCCAGGTTACGATTCCGATACAGTCTTTTGCGAAATTGGCAGCCGTAAGTGTTTCAAAAATTTCTTCTGTCGTTTTTACGGTTGGCTTTAAAACGACTTTCACAGGAATCTGTGATGAGGCATTGAATGCTTCCACGATTTTCGCTGAATGTTCTGCAACCTGCGCTAATGGTTCAGGGCCGTATAAATGCTGGCTTCCGGTGATGAACCAGATTTCTTTCGTATTGAGAGGTGTTAACATATTTTATAAATGATGATTTATGATTGATAATTGATTTTTATTTTTTTCCATAGGTTTCACCTACGGTTACTAATGTTGAACCCTTCGGGTTCGTAGTCTTCTATGGAACGATGACAATTGCCAAAAGCTAAAAGCCATCGCCAGAAGTCAAACTACTGTCCGTAATAGGCATTTTTTCCGTGTTTCCGTTCGTAATGTTTTTTGATTAATGAATCTTTCAAACGGGGTGCGTTTGGATTAATTTGCCTTGTGAGATAAGCCATCTCGGCGATAGTTTCAAGGACTTTGCTGTTGTAAACGGCTTTTTCAGCATTTTTTCCCCAGGTGAATGGTCCATGATTTCCGATGAGTACCATTTCCACTTCTTCGTAAGACAAGTTCTTTTCTTTGAAACAATCCAAAATCTGGATTCCAGTGTTATATTCGTAATTTCCTTCGATTAAATCATCACGCATTGGCGGTGCGCAAGGAATATCTGTTGTCAGATGGTCTGCGTGCGTGGTTCCGAAAATCGGGATGTCCAACTGTGCCTGTGCCCAAGCTACGGAATAGATGGCATGTGTATGTGAGATTCCGCCGATTTTGTCCCAGTTTTTATAGAGATAAGCGTGGGTTTTGGTATCGGAAGATGGTCTTAAATTTCCTTCCACCACATTGGCATCGTAATCTAAAATCACGATGTCTTCCGGTTTCAATAATTCGTAAGGAACACCACTCGGTTTGATGGCAAAGATTCCTTTGTCACGGTCAACGGCGCTCACGTTTCCGAATGTGTAAACGACCAGCTTCAATGCATCGAGCTGCATATTGGCTTCGTAACATTCTCGTTTTAATTCTTTATAGATGCTCATCTTATTTGCATATTTTTTGAAAATCTGTTCTTTCATCCATAGGTTTCACCTACGGCTATTTATATTGAACCCTTCGGGTTCTCTCCAACGAATCAATCGCAGCCCGGCTTGAGCGGAAATCCTTTTTTTGCATTGGGAAATGCTTTGGCAAAAAAGATTGGGAGCGGAAGACGGATAAAGCTGCCATAATAATTTTAGTTATTGGTTGATAGTTGTTGGTTGATAGTTTTTAAATGATTGTAATTATTTAACAGGTCGCCTCTACGAGGCTCTCTTTGTGATGATAATATGTACATGTTTGCTATTAACAGGGCGCTCCTACGGAGCTTTTCTGCTTTAACTTCTATCAACTATAAACTGTCAACCGTTAACTTTTTCTTAGACTTGATATTATTTTCTGTAAAATCTGCGAGAACCTGATACTGTTTCATAAATTCTGCATATTTTTCTACTTTTTCCACTTGTGGAAAATATTCTGCTTCGAAATCGGAGCCCATTTTTTGGCTGGCTTCCTGAACAGTCGGGTAAATTCCCGCTGCAACGGCTGCATAAACAGCTGCGCCCAAGGCCGGAGCCTGGTCTGAAGCTGCCACTACAATCGGCATATTAAGAACGTTGGCCAACGTCTGCATAATGAACGGTGATTTTCTGGCAACGCCACCAATTCCTATCACTTTTTCGATTTTTACGCCTTCTTCTTCGAAACGGTCGACTATTTTTTTGGCTCCAAAGCAAATTGCATTCACCAAAGCTTTGAAAATATGCGGTGCTTTTGTTCCCAATGAAAGGTTGCTGATCGCCATTTTCAGTTCCTGATTGGCGTCTGGTGTTCTTCGTCCGTTAATCCAATCCAAGGCAACCGGAACAACCTCCGAAAGTGGAATTTTTTCCGCTTCCAAAGTGAGATTGCGAATAAGATTGTTTTCTATATCTTCTTTCAGCAACTGTTTTTGATTTTCATCAATGACATTGGAATTCATCAGAATATGGTGTGTAGGCCAAGTCAGAATATCTTTGTACCACGCCAAAACATCACCAAATGCAGATTGCCCCGCTTCTAACCCCATCAATCCCGGAATCACGGAACCATCGACCTGTCCGCAGATTCCTTTAACTGTTTTGTCGCCGATGATTTCGTTGGGAGCCACCATAATATCGCAGGTTGACGTTCCCATAATTCTGATTAGCGTATTCTCCTCTACTTTTGCGCCGACCGCTCCGGAATGAGCATCGAAAGTTCCGACAGCCATTACGGTGTTGGTCGTTAAGCCTAATTTTGTTGCCCATTCTTCGTTCAGATTTCCGGCAACTTCATCAGACGTGTAGGTTTTATCGTACAGTCTGTCGCGAAGTTCTGCTAATGAAGGATCCAACTGACCAAGAAATTCTTTAGAAGGCAATCCGTTCCACGATTCGTGCCACATTGCTTTGTGACCGGCTGCACAACGGCTTCTTTTAAAAGACGCTAAATCCGCGTTGTCGGAAAGTAAAAATGTAAGATAATCGCAATGCTCCATCCAGCTGTATGCTGCATTTTTAACGGCTTCATCTTCTCTGTTGATATGGAGAATTTTTGCCCAAAACCATTCAGAAGAATAGATTCCGCCTTCAAATTTTGTATAATCTTCACCGCCCCAGTTTCTTGCCAGATGGTTGATTTCTTCGGCTTCGTTGATGGAAGTATGGTCTTTCCATAGCACCATCATTGCATTCGGATTTTCTGAAAATTCTGGCAAAAGGGATAAGGCAATTCCTTCTTTGTTCACAGGAAGCGGTGACGAACCCGTCGTATCTATACAAATACTGGCGATACTTTCCGGCGCAACACCACTTTCTTTCACAACGGTTGAAATGGTTTTCTCCAAACCTTCGATATGGTCGAGCGGATGCTGACGAAATTGATTTTCTTCCGGCTTGCAGAACTTTCCTTCTTTCCATCTTTGGTAATAGCTTACGGAAGTTGTCAGTTCTGCCCCGTTTTCCGTATCAATCAAAACGGCCCGAACAGAATCTGTTCCGTAGTCTAAGCCGATAACGTACTTTTTCATTAACAAAAGTGATTTATTTGATTATTTTTTTTAGCTCTTTTCAAAATAACAAATGCAATGGATTACATTCATCAAAGATTTAACAATAAGTTTTAATTAATCTTAAAGAAATCTCAACTTTTCTGTTTTAGAGATAAAACAAATATAACATTCTATTTTAAATAAATGTAATATTTACACTTAATTTTAATTTTTCCTTTGTTAATGATGGTTTGAAGCTATTTAATTTTTAAAACAACTAAAGAATTTGCCGGAATTTCAACAGAAATTTTTCCCTTTTTAATCGTCTGCACTTCTTCTTTCGGTATAATGGTTTCTGATTGGAAATTATTTTCATCGGAAAGTCCCGCAGAAGTCAGTACAATTTTGGTTAATCGATTGTCAGTTTTGATGTTTTTCGGATTGATTTCAACTGAAGTTTCCTGAGAACTGGAATTAACAATTTTAATAATGGTTTCTTCCTTTTTAAGGTCACGAACTGCCGATGCATAGAGATTATTCTCACCTTTCAATGGATTTCCGTTTTCGGAGATTTTAATTAAATCTGTTCCTTTGTTGTTGGAGAATAATTTCTGAACGTAATAATTTGGAGTAGCGTAAGATTTTAAATTATTGAACCAAATCAAATCCGGCGTCCATTGCCAACCGTCTGCGTGGGCGAAAAGCGGTGCATAGGAAGTCATTGTCACAACATCTGCGTTGCGTTCCAGTCCGGTCATAAAAGCGGCTTCCGAAAGCGCGGTCAGCCAATTGTTTTTGTTATCTGGTTTTACAACGCCAACCGATTGCGCGGCATATTCTCCGGCAAAAACTTTTGGTCCTCTTCGGTCGTATTTATCATATCGATCGGCATTTTTTAAGAACCATTCCGGGGAATTGTAGTAATGTTCGTCCACAATCTGAGCATTCAGTTTTTTAAGTTCTTTCCAGCCGTAATCGAAAAATTCGCCATCGGGAGACGGTCCGCTTCCGGAAATGATTTTGATATCGGGATATTTAGCGTGAATCGCTTTTTCAAAAACTTTGTAACGTTCGATATAATCCGCTCCCCATTGTTCATTTCCAACACCGATGAATTTCATATTAAAGGGTTTCGAATGTCCTATTTCTGTACGAATTTTTCCCCATTTCGTGTTGGAATCGCCGTTTGCAAATTCAATCAAATCCAAAGCATCCTGAACGTAAGGGTCTAAATCTTCCATTTTTACGAGTTCTGCAGTGTTGAATTGACAAGCCATTCCACAGCTTAAAATAGGAAGTGGTTCTGCGCCTAAATCTTCCGCCAATTGGAAATATTCAAAAAAGCCAAGTCCGAAAGACTGCCAATAATCAGGCGTAAGACGGTGGGCAAATCCATTGTTCCATTTATTGATAAGATTTTCGCGGTCTTCTACTTTAACAATTGTTTTTTTCCATTGATAACGTTCTGCTAAAGTTCTTCCTTCGACAATACAACCGCCCGGAAAACGTAAAAATCCCGGCTGCAAATCGTATAATTTTTGAACCAAATCCTTTCTTAAACCGCCTTTTCTGCCTTTCCAAGTTTCTTGCGGGAACAGTGAAATCATATCCATATTCACAATTCCTTTTCCGGTAAAAGTGATTTCAAGCTTCGCTTTTTCAACGGTTTTGGAAGGTGAGAAAACAGCATTGTATTTTTGCCATCCTCCACCTTTTATAATTGTAGAAACTGAAGAAATCAATGTTCCATTTTCATCAATCAGATTTGTATTGATGGCAGAAATATTGCCTGAAATGTTTTCTAAATTGAAACTTAAATCATATTTCTCCCCTTGATGCAGACCGATTCCTCTCAAACCTTCGTTCTCAAGAATATAATTTTTGTCATTCCAAACTGTAATTCTTGCGTAGTTTTTATTAGTTTTGGATTTGTCAGTGATGATTGTCAAAAAACCGGAATCTAAATTGGGAGACAATGTTTTTGTGTTGGGTTGTTTCCAGCCGGTTAAAGGCTCATCGAACTCGAAACTGCGGTTTTTAATCAGTTCAGCATATAATCCGCCGTCTGCCGCAAAGTTGATGTCCTCGAAGAAAATCCCGTACATAGTGGGTTGGATTTTGATGTTGGTAGAAGTTCCGTCCAAATCGAGGAAATGGGTTTTGATAGTTTTATTTTGGGCTGAAAAGAAGGCTAAGCTTAAAGAAAATGCGGTTGCAAATATTTTAGATCTTGTTTTCATTGATTGATTTTTGAATAGTTTTTAACCACAAAAGGCACAAAAGATTTTAGTACTTTATTTTTTAAGCTTAATAATGGGGTATAAAAAAGAATACATAAGCTTAAAAAAATCTTTGATTTTTTACTTTGCAGACTTTTGAGGTCTAATTTTTTTGCCTCTTTTAGCTCTGCCGAATCTTCGATTTGAGGTTAATTTAAAATTAGTTTTAACAGTAAAGATTAGTTTACTTTCAATTGAAGACTTTTCAATCCGGATTCATCGGAAGTTCCGCCGTAAAAAATCGTGTAATCTCCTGCTTTCGGAGCCAAATCATCTACTTTTTCATCATAAAATTTAAATGAATCTTTAGAAATCGTTAATTGAATATTTTTTGTTTCCTTAGATTTAATCAAAACCCTTTCAAAGGCTCTCAAAGTCTTTACAGGGGCTGATGTATCATTGTTTCTTTTGACATAAATCTGAATCACTTCCTCACCATCTCTTTCCGAATTATTGGTAACAGGAATTGTAATCGTCAGATTTTCATTAGCATTGATGGTGTTTTTGTTCAGCCTAGCATTTCCGTAAGCAAATTTTGAATAACTCAACCCGTGACCGAAAGCATACAATGGCTTTTCCGTCATATAACGATAGGTTCTTCCCTGCATATCATAGTTTTCAAAACCCTGATGTTTGCTGGTTGTAGACAAATTATTATCAAGCTGTTCCAGATTTTTATAGAATGTAATCGGTAATCTTCCTGATGGATTGTAATCTCCCGCCAGAACGTCTGCAACGGCAGTTCCGCCGGATTGTCCGCCATACCAAGCGCTAATCAGCGCATCATAATTTTTTTCATCCTGCGCTAAACCTAATGAACTTCCTGTACACAGAACAAAAATAACTGGTTTTCCTGTTTTTCTTAATTCAGCCAGCAATTCGCGTTGAACTTTTGGTAGATCGATAGACGTTTTATCGCCGCCTTTGAAACCTTCTGCATTCACCATCATTTCTTCGCCTTCCAGACTTGGAGAAAGTCCGCCTGCGAAGACAATAACGTCCGCATCTTTCACTTTTTCATTTACGGCAGCAAAATTAACAGGATCTTTTCTGTACACATCAAAAGTGATGCTTACATATTTTCCTTTTTGGGTGTGACGTAATTCAATATTGTATTCCTTGCCTTTTTCCATTTTCACAGGAAATTCTGAAGGATGTCTCGCATCGGGGCCTTTTCTGGTGGCGATTTCTTTACCGTCAACAAAAAGTGTGTAAACATCGGAAGTTGATGGCGAAAGAATCACATCGCCCGTGTAAGAACTTTTGAAAACACCGGAAATGATGGCCGACGTATTTTCTCTTCCCACGTTCGGGGCAAGCTGAGTCCCGCCAAAACTGTTGTAATTGATTCCGCTTTTATTTACAGATACATTAGCGGGAGTTCCTTTGAATTCATTATTGTTGAAAAACGCTACTTTCATTCCTTTTTCACCATTTTTCTGGCTTAAAAAGTTTTGATAAAGCGAAGTTCTGGAAGATGGGTCTGCGACTTCAGTTCCTTTCTCATAAATGATTTCTGCGTTTGGAAATTTGGTTTTGATTCCGTCCAAAATCGTTACAATAAATGAAGGTGTTCCGTTATAATTTCCCAACTGCATCAATCCGTCATCAGCATTCGGACCGACAACGGCAATTTTTTTGATGTTTTTATTTAAAGGCAAAATATTATTCTCATTTTTCATCAGAACAATAGATTTCTGAGCCATTTTTAAAGCCTGTTTTTTATGCTCTTCAGAATCCACAACAGTATATGGAATGGAGTTCCAGTGAACTGAAGATTTTGGGTCGAGCATTCCTAATTCAAACCAACCTTTCAGAATTCTTCGCATCGAAATATCGAGGTCTTTTTCAGTGATTAATCCGCTTGCGAGAGATTTGTTTAAGTTATTATAAGTATCGCCACACTCTAAATCTGTCGAATGTTTCAAAGCATCCGCAGCAGTACTTTTTTCGTCGGGATGTGTTCCGTGGTACTGTTTCTGATAGAAATCTGCCAATGCCCAGCAATCGGAAACGACCATTCCGTCATAGTTCCATTTTCCGCGAAGAATTTCTGTCAATAAAGTATTGTTAGCACAGCAAGGCTGACCGTCAAAGGCATTGTAAGCGCACATCACTTCCCTTACATTTCCTTCCAGAACCAATGCTTTGAAAGCCGGAAGATAGGTTTCGTACAAATCTCGTTTTGAAACTTCGGCGTTGTAAGAATGACGGTTCCATTCCGGACCGCTGTGAACGGCGAAGTGTTTGGCGCAGGCGTGCGTTTTAAAATATTTCGGGTCATTTCCCTGCAAGCCTTTTACGGCTGCAACGCCCAAAACAGAAGTCAGATACGGGTCTTCACCGTATGTTTCCTGACCTCTTCCCCATCTCGGATCGCGGAAAATATTGATATTCGGTGTCCAGAATGTAAGACCTTCGTAACGTCCGGTTTTTTGAGATTCATCAAAAGATCTATTGTATTTTGCACGGGCTTCGTCGGAAATCATTTCAAACGTTTTGAGATGTTCCGGGACATCCCAAGTCGCTGCCATTCCGATGGCTTGAGGAAAAACCGTTGCTGTTCCTGCCCTTGCGACACCGTGAAGCGCCTCGTTCCACCAACCATAACCGGGAATATCCAACCTCGGAACTGCTTTGGAATTGTCCATCATCATCCCGATTTTTTCATCAACCGTCAATAATCCGAGAAGATTTTCGATTCTCTGCTCGACCGGAAGTTTGGGGTTCTGGAAGGGATATTTGAAATTCTGTGCGGAAGAGATTGCACAAATTAATATTGAAAGAGAGAAAAAGAGTTTTTTCATGGGATAAAATTTTTTAAATCAATTTTATTGTGGAATCACTATAAAATGATATTTCAATTCGGTAAAAGCAAATATATCATAATATAATTAATAAATGTATAATTAACACTTAATTTATTTAATTTTTTATTACCTAAAAAGCCACCAGAAAAATCTGATGGCTTAATCTGTTGATTAAAAATCAAATCTTTATTTTTTGATTAATTTATGTACAGATGTATTTCCTGAAACCGTTACTTCTACTAAATACAGACCTGAAGGCAGATTTGATGCCTCAATTTTGTTTTTTCCTGAAGAAAGCTCTCTTTTCGAAATAATCACACTTCCTTTCGCATCGTAAATTGTGTAGAGTGCATTACCTTTTTTAACATCAATGAAAAACTCTGTCTTAACAGGATTGGGATATACCTGTACCTCATCAGCATTAACCGCAGATTCTGAGGTGGCCAAAGTAGCAAAACTCAACGGTAAAAATGCTGCAGTATACGGATTTCCTTCTGTAATATATCCTTGGAAAGGATCAATCATCGGTTCGCTCCCTGCAACCACTTTATAAAATCCGGTCACATTGTTTTCTGTTTTTAAAACATACGCCCCTGCATAAACTTTAATTTGGTGATAAACGCCATTCACCTGGTTTACCGTAATCGCTTTTGGGGTTGATACAGATCCGGTTCCTGTGAAAGTGACCGTTCCTGTCGCTGCGATCAACACCGGAGTATTGGCCGGAATCATTCCTGTTACCGGTGAACACGCCACACTGCCTGAGCCGGGAATCATCGTGTAAGCCGTTACATTCGCAGGAACTGCTGCCTGAAATGGCAACAAAACAACTCCGTAGCCGTTGAAATTTCTGGTGTAGGTTGCCGAAGCCGCCGTAAAATCAAACGGAACCTGGAAATCTTTGCCCTGATCTGAAAGCGTCAGTGTCGTGCAGTTTGTTCCTGAAATAACATTGGTATTGGTGTTTGCCACACTGTTGTTGACATAAAAAATACTGTTCTTGTTCTCAGAACCAGCGATCCAGCTTGAAGTCGGCGTGATGCCGGTTACCGTACGGAAATCTAATGAAGTATACTGGTTGTTTTCCATCGCATCTAAAAGACTGCTGTCTGTCTCGGTATATGCTCCGGTAAATTTTGCCGCTCTTTCATTTCCGACATTAAAATACACATCACCCAGATTTAAGGTTAAGATCGAACTGTAATTTCCGCTTCTTAATCCTAAAATCCCTTTGCATCCGAACGGAAGTGTTGCCCTCGAAAGATCAAAAACCAGATTAAAGCTTCCAGATCCGGGTGCAGGCAAATTCACGCTTCCATAATTGTAATTTCTTACCACATTATCATTATCAACATAATACAATGTCGTATTTGATGATGACTGACCAAGCGTTGTCGTATAACTTAAAACATTCAAAACCAATTTATTATATCGGTCATTCAAAGCAATATATCCGTTGGCCGCCGTCATATTCTGGCTGAAAAGCGGTGTTGAATTATAAAACGTCACGGTCTGCCCCGAAATCTGGTATGCTGTACCAAATGCCGAGTTTGTCGTTGTTAAAGTTTCAATTTTATTGTAATGAATTTCAGTTCCGGTCATGTTAGAAACGGGTCGGTCGCCACTTTTTGTAAACACAAAAGTCATTACACTAGACGGTGCCACAGACACCTGCGGTCTGAATGTATCGGTAGTAAAGGTCAGCGGCGCCGACGTCATATTTTGTGTTTGAGAAGTAGTAATGCTGTTCGCAGAATTGGTATAAAAAGGAAGATCCACCTTAAGATTATAAGTGTTTGTGGAAGAATTTATTACCATTAACGTCACCTGATTTCCATCCAGAGAAATATAAGAAGAACCTTCCAGACTGCCTGTTGCCACTTCCCATTTGGTATCAATTCTGTTTTTGTTGGTGGTTGTTTTGGCATATTGAGATAAAATGTAACCGCGTTTGGTCATTTCACCTGCAACAGTTCCGTTTGTACCGTCACCCATCATTCCATAATATCTTTTGGATGCATAGTGTACCCATGCGTTCACATTTCCGAGCATCGCATTATTGACGGCTCTCGCAAAAGAAAAACCATCAATCGACCAACTGAAATCACGTGCGGGAACGCTTGTATTAGAGTTCCAGTTGATCAGATATTCTGTCTGCCAAATCTGTTTATTATTCGCCTGAAATTGTTTGTATGCTGACTGCATACTTCCATACTGGTGTCCGCCATAAACTTCAAAATTGGCCATCGTTGCCGTATTTAAAAAGGCATTGGCAAAATTATCTGTAAACCCAACACTTTCGGGAGCGATGACGTTGCAATTGATGAGCTGGCCGTAATCCCTTACAAAATTTGCGATCTGAGTTGGTGTCCAGATGCAGCCTGCGTATTGCGCCATTTCATCCGGCTCGTTTTGAATTGAAATATAATCCAGCGCCACGCCATTATTTGCAAGATAGGTTACAAAACTGTTCAAATGCAAAGCGTAATCCTGATAATGTTCCGGTTTTAGATAGCCGATCTGTTGCACACCGTTGGCATCCGTAAAAACGGCATTTGAATGATTATTTGTTTTCCATGCTGCAGGCATTGTCCAGGGACTTGCGAAAACGATCAGTCCCATTGCTTTTGCCTGTTGAGCAGTTGCCAAAACCTGCGGCCAGTCCGCTTGATTTTCAGGAATATATAACCTCAAAATATTGTATCCTGCGTCGGTTGCGCCGGTTCCCCAAAGTTTCTGAATCTCCGCCGGGGTCATGTGATTGTATGCAAACTGCGGACTGCATACAAAACCGCCATAGCCTGTCACCTTTTGATACACAATATTTTTGTCGATTGTTACTTTTGCAGGCAACACTGTCTGTGCATCTGCAAATTGAGTACAGGTGATGCCTACCACCAGAGCAAGCATCCGGTTTAAAATTTTTCTCATAATGTTCTAGTTTTAATTTTGATAATTTTCAGTAAAGTTTGGATAATACAATCCCCTTCAAGACAGTTTATGATTAAAAACCATCAAGAAAATACCCTGAAAAGTTTCAGGCAGCTATCGTAAATAAAGTTATACTACAAGATCCTTAGCTCTTTCCTGTACATTATTTTGTTGAAAAACAATACTTAGAATTCAGAGGTGAAATAGATTAATGTTTCATAGGCAAAACGTAGATTATTATTAATATTCTGCTGATTTTTAGTGAAGAATTTCACTTTCGGGTGCACCCAGATAATTAGGCTGTAAACCTCCTGTATTGATCAATATTTTTTCAAGCACGATTCCCGGCTCAAGCACTCTGAATCGTAACGTATGTTTTCCGGGTTGAGAAATCTGGTGTTTCGTTGCTGATTTGATGATATGCTCAGACTGCCATCTTCCTAACTCTCCTCTGTAATGACCATTGAAATTGACAACCTGCGGAGTTCCGCCATCAAATGAAATCTCATAACGCAAACCTTTATTATGATTAAAATTCAAAGTTGGGGCTAATAACAACTGGACTTCAAATTCGCCTTTTGATTCAAAATTCATATTATATTCCAGATAAATATTTTCATCAGGCTTCGGATAAGCATTTTGTGGAAAGGTTGTTACACCGGATTTTGTTTTCCCGAAATCAGGAATCACTTCCCAATGGATTCGGTCTGAATTGTTCATTCTTGCAAAATTTTCAGCTTCAATGGAAATATAACCGTTTTTCTCCTGAAACACTTTATCTTTCGGAACTTCAGACTCAGAAACACGGGTAACTTCGGGCATTATATTTTCTTTCCCGTCAAACCAGGCTTTGTATCCTATTCTCATCTGGTCCATCATATGCTGCCATTTTCCGCCGGCAATGACGTTGTTATACTGATTGTCGAGATAAGCATTTCTATCAAAACATTCTTTGACTTTATCCGCATAGACATTACCTTCAACATCTTTTTTAGCTGCCAATTCTTTGTTTTTTGCCACCGCATAATACATTTCATACAGATTGCTGCACGCATCAATCGGATATAAAACCAGCTGAAAGTACGCGTCCTGATATTCTGCCGGAATCTTCTCTTTCAAACGTAAAGCTTCTAATGCCAAAGACCTGTAATCATTTAAAACCGTTTCAAATTCATTATAATTTTGAAGACTGTAAGTTTTCCAGTCCAATGTTTCTGGCGTTACGCGGCGGTTATATTTTGAATAAAGATTAATCATTCCTGCAATTTCTTTGGCGTGCTTTTCTCCAAATTGCTGCGCAGCCCATTTTTCGGTATATTCTAAAAGATTTTTTGAATTGAATTGTTTCGGATTCCAGGCCATTTCCAGGAAAAAGCTGATTGGGAATTCCATCGGTTTTAAATCCCCGACATTGACGACCCAAACCTTATCCACTTTATGTTCGTAAGAAAGATTCATCTGTTCCCAAACTCTCTGAATCGGACTGATATTAATCCATTTTGAATTTCTCGGTCCGCCAACATAATCGAAGTGGTAATACATCCCGTAACCGCCTTTATGTAAAGGTTTTGAAAGGTCCGGAAGTTTTCTCACATTTCCCCAGTTATCATCACAGAACAACAGAATAACATCGTCCGGAACGCGCATTCCTTTGTCGTAATAATCTTGAACTTCTTTGTACAAAGCCCAGACCTGAGGCGTTTTCTCCGCTTTTTTTCCCGTTACATCTACAATAATTTTTCGCTGGTCTTTCACGATTTTTTCAAGTAAGGAAATATTGGTTCCTTCTCCCATAGCTTCATCGCCGTCGCCGCGCATTCCCATTGTGACTAATTTTTCCCAATTTTTGCTTCTTTCTAACCCCAATTTCCAGAATTCCTGCAAAACTTTCTCATTTTTGGAATAATCCCAGACGTTCGGTAAATTATTTTTTTTGATGTATCGATGCCAATCGGTTTGAGCCTGAGCCATCGGTTCGTGGTGCGAAGTTCCCATCACAATTCCCATTTCATTGGCTAAAGGTCCGTTCAAAACGTCATCATCATAAAAAGCCTTTCCCCACATTGCAGGCCAGATATAATTGCCTTTCATTCGTAAAATCAGTTCAAAAACTTTTTCGTAAAATTTAGAATTAATTCCTCCAAAAGTAGCTCTCGCCCATCCTCCCAGCGAAGGTTCTTCATCATTCAGGAAAATGCCACGATATTCTACCGCAGGTTCTCCGTCGGTGTAAATTCCTTTTTTAAAGTATAGATTTTCTTTTTTCTCAACCGGAACATCCGCCCAGTAATACCAAGGTGAAACCCCGATTTGCTGCGACATTTCGTAGATTCCGTAAATTGTTCCGCGTTTGTCGCTTCCTGCAATTACAATCGCTTCGGAAACGCCGGGAAACGGATTGCTGATATTTTGAATGATGTATTTTTCATTTTTTCCTGTTAAAGATTTTCCATCAATTTTTTTCTGTTTAATTAAATCATCAACAACAGATTTTGTTCCGACTGTTCCAATGATAATCAAAGGAGATTGCTGTCCGGAAATCTGATTTAAAATATTTGGCTGGCTTCCCGTAACTTTCTGAAAATCGGATTGCAAATTTTTAACAGCTCTCAAAATTCCATTATCAGTTCCGGAATTAACGAACATTGAAAGAGTAACCGATTTTTCTTTTAAAACAATTGTTTCTGAATTTTTTTCCGTGCTGATGAATGGTTGCGCCGCTTTGAGCTGCAAACAAAGTCCGAATATGATGACGAGAAAAAATATTTTTATTTTATTCATATTTTTTGTTTTATGTAATGAACTCTTTAAAGGGTTCGGATTTTATTTCCTTTTCGTTTTCCTTAGGTTGCACCTACGGCTATTGATATTGAATCCTTAGGATTCTATTGCGGTGAATCTCTCGCAGCCCGACCTGAGTGGAGCTCTTTTTGTGAGGAGGAACGACGAGCAAAAAAGCGGGAACGGAGGGCGGATTAAGCTGCCCAAATAATTATTTTAATTTCTCAAAACAAAACCTCCATTCGGCTGAATTTCCACATTAAACTCGCCTTTTGCATTGACTTTAACTTCTTTTTCTGATGAATTTCCCTTAGCATCATCATTCATGAATTTCATCATTTTACCGGCAAGCATTGGAAGATTAATTTTCAGTTTTTTAACCGTTTTTTCCGAATTGATTCCCGCCACATACCATTGATTCTGATGTCTTCTGGCAATCACAGAATATTTTCCCGGATATCCGTCGATGAACAATGTTTCGTCCCAAAGCGTTGGAACTTCTTTCATAAAATCGAGCTGGAATTTTGGAGCATCGGTCAGGTTATTCGGCATTATTCCAAACATCTGAACCGGATTTTGAAACAGAACCGCCGTTGCCAACTGGAAACCATCTGTTGTATATCTTTTATTTTTATCCTTGTTGGATTTTGTTAAATATTTGTTGAGGAAAGTCCCGCCAAACTCCATACTTCCGACCGTATTTCTGATGAACGGATGCAAAGTCGCAAAAAAAGCTTCCTGCTTACGGACGTCTTCTGAAAAATACAGCATTTCTGAAGCTAAAACAGCCTCGCTTCCGGCATAATTCGGGTACATTACTTCCCAGCCTCTTGGCAAAGTAGCGCCGTGGAAAATAATTTTTAATCCAAAATCATTGGCATCGGAAAGAATATCTTCGTAAAGACGCATAGTTTCCTGCTTGTCGCCTCCGAAAAAGTCGACTTTCAGACCTTTTACACCGATATCTTTCAGCCATTTCATTTCTTTTTTTCGTTCGATGGAAGAGCTCATTTTATTTCTCGGTCCCATCGGTGCATCATTCGCAGCACCGTTGGAATTATACCAAAGCAATACCTCAACATTTTTGGATTTCGCATACTGAATGAGGCCTTTCATTCTTTCTTTTCCGATATTTTTGTCCCAAAGCGCATCAATCAAAATATATTCATAACCCAATTTTGATGCTAAATCAATAAAGAGACTCTGATCTTCATAATTCATACTGTTGTCCTGCCATAGAATCCAGCTCCACGTCGATTTTCCGAAAGTGTATTTTTGTGAGGGTTCATACATCGGTTCTACGACATCAAAAGGAATCGTTGTTTCAACAATCGGTTTCAGAGAATCTCCAATGGTGATAGTTCTCCAAGGCGTTTTTCCGGGAAGTGAAATGGCAGCTCCGGTACTTCCGAAACCGTTATTTTCTGCCATATTCGGATAAGCAACCTGATAATGATTTTTTTCTGAAGTCGTATCCAAATGAGAAGCGCAATACAAACTGTTCACTCCTGTTTCCGACAATAAAATCCAGCCGTCATTTCCAATATGAAATAGTCCAGGGAAAACGTAACCATAATCGGCTTTTGTTCCTAATTCCGCTTCAGCTTTGTAACCGCTTTCGTAGCTTGGAGCGGTTCTGGCAAAACCTGTCATCGGCTTCATCATCGGAGAAAGGAAAGTTGTGGTTTGAGGCGGAAATCTGTAACCCGTAATTTCCGATTGTACTACTGCGCTCAAACGGT
Organism: Chryseobacterium sp. MMS23-Vi53; assembly: GCF_047651245.1. NCBI lineage: Bacteria > Pseudomonadati > Bacteroidota > Flavobacteriia > Flavobacteriales > Weeksellaceae > Chryseobacterium > Chryseobacterium sp. MMS23-Vi53. Next base: position 1,046,438 of record NZ_CP180265.1, read on the forward strand.
CTTTCATCGGCTGAATCTCATATCTGAAAGCGACATTATTATCGCTCACCTGAAATTCAATTCCGATATTAAAGTTATCTGCATTGGTAAAATTGACTATCAGAGTATTAGCCGTATAACTAACCTGTGATTTTTTGATTTTTTCGTTGGTGTAATTTTTGGAAACCTTATCTTTTTTGCTGTCAATGAATTTTAAATTTTTAGAGAAATCAGATTCATTGGTGATTAAACCCAATGGTGATTTTTCCAACATTATTTTTCCTTGAAAAGTAACATTATAAAGCACTTTTCCATTTTCCGAAAAGACATTCAGTTTCGATTTTCCGTCAGGACTGGAGATTTCTGCAACCTGTGCAAAAACAGTATTCATAATGAGAATACTAAAGGCGAGTGATAGTTTTAAAAAAAGTTTAATCATAATTAATGAGTTTCAAGAAAAGTCCAATAATCGAAAAACATAATATCTTTTGCTGCTTTTCCATTACATACAAAATACACATCGTGAACACCGGAAATTTTTTCCTTAACTTCAGTTTTCACAGTTTCCCAACGGTCGTCTCCGCCTGTCAACGGAACTTTTACCGTGGCAATAATAGGTCCGCTTACACTGTCCAAATGAACGTCCATCGTCACATCGCTGTTGTGTGTCGTTCCAACTCTGGCTGAAAATATTGATGCTCCTTTTTTACCAAAATCCACATTTTTCACACTGGTGTAAGCGCCACTTTTTTTAGCTTTGATAAAGACGCCTGCTTCTTTGTTCTGATAAGATTTTACATTTTCCGACCACGCAATCATTTCCGCCTGATTAAAAGCATAAGGATTAATGGTTGCAATGGCTTTGGTAATTCCATTCGTCATTTTGATGGGTGAAATAGAACCGTCTTTATTAAAATTAAGTTCTTCCACACTCACCGACCTTGTGAAACCGCTTCCTCCCGGCAACGCACCGTTGTGATAAAAGAAATAGGTTTTCCCTCTGAAATCAACAATTCCGGGATGATTGGTAAAAGATTTTCCTTCGGTTGGCATTACAATTCCGCCGTATTTCCAAGGTCCCTGTGCACTTTTGCTGGTAGAATATCCAACGAATTCAGGAAGCGGACCGCCCGGCCAGAATAGATAATACAGATTTTTTCGCTTGTACAGCCAAGGTCCTTCCTCGTATTTTGTAGGTCTTTCTGGGTTTTCTTTTCCGTCCCTTTTTCCGAAAGATTCTGCGGTCATTGGCACTTCCATAATATCGCCGGAATAGGAAATCATATCCTGATTGAGCTTAACCATTTTAAGTTTAGGATTTCCCCAATACATATAGGCCTGACCGTCGTCATCAATAAAAACCGTCGGGTCAATATCCCCCCATTCGCTCTGAACCAACGGTTTTCCAAGCGGGTCGTGGAATGGTCCAAACGGACTGTCGCCCACCGCAACGCCAATCGCTCCTTTGTTGTTGGTTTTGGACCACATCGGAACATACATAAAGAATTTGCCGTTTCTTTCCACGCATTGTGCTGCCCAGGCATCGCGTTTTGCCCAGTCGAAATCTTTATAGCTCAGAATACTTCCGTGGTCAGTCCAGTTCACCATATCGTTGGTGGAATAGACCTTCCAGTCGTTCATCACAAACCAGGTGGAATCGTCCTCATCGTGAGTGGTGTAGACGTAAAGCCTGTCGTTATACACCATCGGCGCAGGGTCTGCCGTATAATTGGTCTGAATAATGGGATTCTGGGAAAATAATATTCCCGAATAGCCTATTAAACAGAGATTGAGTATTGTTTTTTTCATATTTAATTTTTTGATTTTGAACACTAAGTGCGCAAAGTTTTTTATAAATATTTTCTTTAGTTTCACAAAGCCGCTAACGCTTATAAAAGTCTTACGCTATTAATTATAACAAAAGAATTTAATTTATTTTTTCTGAAAACTCCAATGGTCAAAATTGAAAAGCACTCTTCCGGCTGTAATGTTTTTACCTTTAAAGACAAAATATAAATCGTGAACGCCGGAAACCGATTCTGAAATCTTTGATGTCAGGGTTTTAAATTCTTCCCAGCCTCCGGTTCTCGGAACTTCAATCTCGGCAATTTTATTTCCGTCCAATTTATCTAATCTGACTTCTAAAATTCCACCGTCAACACCTGCGGCAATTGAAGCTGAAAATTCAGAGGCGCCTTTTTCAAAATCCACCGAACGAACTTTGATATAACCTCCCACTCTGGCATCGGAAACATAAACTCCCGTCTTTTTGTTTTCGGAAGTGCTGCATTTCTCTGACCAGGCAATTGTTTCCGCTTCGTTTCTTTTGTAGGGATTTAAGGTTGCAACGGGATTTACGCCTTCTTTAGTCATTGTAATTTTCGGAATGCTTCCATCCGGATTGTATTTGAATTCTTCAATAGACGTTGACCTTCCGTAACTTCCTGCGCCGGGCAATAATCCTGTGTGATAGAACAGGTAGGATTTACCTTTAAAATCGATAATTCCGCCGTGGTTGGTGAAACTGTTAGTTGGTTGACCGGACATTATTTTTCCCTGATACTTCCACGGTCCGGTGGGTGAATCGCTTACGGAGTAAGACAGACATTCGGTTCGGTCGGTCATCCCGGCATACATCATATAATATTGCTTGTTGCGTTTGTAGAACCAGGGACCTTCCACAAAAACATCTTTAAACTGTTTCTGTTTCTGCAAAACCTCATCGCTTCTTCCGGGACGTCTCAATCCTCCAAAAGCTTCTACCGATTGCGGAATTTCGGTGATTTTTCCTTCATAGGAAACCATATCTTTGTTGAGCTTCACATAAAATAATTTGCTGTTTCCCCAATATAAATAGGCTTGTCCATCATCATCAATAAAAACCGTCGGGTCAATATTATCCCAGGTTCCCGTTGTCACCAGCGGTTTTCCGAGTGCATCTTTAAAAGAACCTGTCGGACCGTCTGATACCGCAACGCCAATCGCCATATTGTTATCAACGGTCTGAACGCAGATGTACCAATAGAATTTGCCGTTACGTTCAATACATTGCGCCGCCCACGCTCTGTCACGAGCCCAACTGAAAGATTCCAGTGAAAGCGGAGAACCGTGGTCGGTCCAGTTCGCCATATCATCAGAAGAATATACCCTCCATTTCGTCATATAATAAAAATCATAGCCGGGAATATCATCTCCGGTGTAGACATACATCTTGTTTTTGTACACCATCGGTGCAGGGTCCGGTGTAAAATGAGTATGGATTACGGGATTTTGGGCGGAAATACAAATTCCTGCCAGCAAAAATGATAAGGTGATATATTTTGATTTAAATTGAATCATATTTTATTATTTTGATGAAATAAATTTATAATAAGCCACCCCGTGCGCCGGAATATCAAGTGATAATGTCTGATTTGATGTATTGATTTTGGCAATATCCTTCTGTCTCCAGATATCTCTCACTACCTGATTTCCTGAAATTCCCAATTTTTTAAAATCATTGTAAGACATATCCACTTTTTCCCTTCCGAAATTGGCAAAAGCCACTGCTTTTCCACCATCTTCAAGGTCTTTTACATAAATTTTCAATTCGCCAATGGTCTGCAGACAAATGCCCTGTTTTCCTAAAGCATCTTGATTTACTGCGATAACTTCATCATTCGTTAAAAGATTTAAAGTAAAATCATCCAGTTTCTCAAGGTCGCAACCAATCAGTAATGGTGCTGAAAATATGCTCCAAAGACTGATATGCAGATATTGTTCGTCCGGTTTCAATCGGCTCTGGTGCGGATTTCCCCAACCTACCACGCCTACTACCAACATATCCGGGTCGTTCCAGTTGCCGGGTTTTGCGTAGGGCGCGGCTTTGTCTTGAGCTAAAGCAATACTTTTAACACTCGCCCAGGTATCGGTGATGTCATTGGTTGTTCGCCAGGATTGAGCATCGGCATCATTTCCCCATTTCCAGACATCGCCCATTCCGTATTGACAAAGATTATACACAATATCACGAGACTGATTTTTTAATAAATCTCCCATCAGTTTAAATGGTTTCACGCCTTTATCCAAATCTCCACCACCCTGAAAATTGAGTGAAGAAACTTTGTTTGGGTCATTATCGGGCAAACCATCAATCACACCTCCGTAACTGCACCAATCGTATTTCAGATAATCAATTCCCCATTTGGCGTAGCTTTCGGCATCCTGCCTTTCGTAGCCGTAGCTTCCTGTACAACCACCGCAAGTCCAAGGTCCGGGAGAAGAATAAATCCCCACTTTTAAACCTTTTGAATGAAAATAATCAGTTAATTCCTTCATATCAGGGAATTTGGAGTTGGTCAGAATATAACCGTTTTCATCACGCATTTTCCCTTTGAAAGACGGGTCTTTTCCGTCTCTGTTAAATTGCCACGAATCATCGATATTGATATAATTCCAGCCGTGGTTTATAAGCCCTGTTTTAACCAAAGCATCGGCAGCGCGTTTTACTTTATCGGCAGAAACTTCGTGTCCGAAACAGTTCCAGCTATTCCATCCCATTGTGGGTGTTAAAGCTATTTTGTCACCGCTTTCGATTCTTAACTTTTTTGAAACTGTCCCTTTTGTATTTTTAGCATTCAAAATCACTTCATAACTTCCTTTCGTATCTATTTTTCCAGTGATAATTCCGGTTTCGGAATCTATTGTTAAACCTTTCGGAAGATTTTTCGCCGTAAAAGTCATCGGTCTGTCACCCGTTGCTGCAACCCTGAACAAAAAAGGTGAGCCGGGACGAACGCCATAAACGCCTGCTGAATTAATTTTTGGCGTTGCCGCAGGTTTTGGTGTCAAAATATAAGGTACTGATGAAATCGGATTAAATGTTATCAGTTTTGCACCGTCTGAAGTTTCAAACTTGGCATCTGCCCAATCGGCGTGGTCATAATAAGGTCCGTTTCCGCCGTCTGTTACGACTAATTCTACTTGTTGTACACCTTCCAGCGAAACGGAAACAGGCTTTGCTTTATCGCCTAATTTCATTATTCCGCTGGACCAGAGTTTTTTATTGTCGCCATAAATCTCGAATTCCACTGCGGGCTCGTGGCCTTTCATTTCATCATCCAGTCCCACCATTGCGGAAAAGCTTTTTACTTTGCCGTTTAATTTAATCAACAAAGAACTTTCGGCGTGCGTTCCGAAACCTCTTTTGAAAACTTCGCCGGCAATCGTCATAGGTTTTCCGTCCACCGAAGTATTGATGCCGGGTTTTCCGTGTCCCTGTGTTGCCACGCTCAAATCCAACTGGTCTAACCAAACGGTTGACTGCGCCTTGGAAATATTTCCCGACAGCAAAAATGTTACAGCAATTAAAAGTATTTTCGTCTTCAACATGATTTAAAAATTTGGATTTAATTAAATTTCCACCAATCAAAATAGAAAAGATCCTTTTCACCTTTAAAAACAAAATATAAATCGTGGATTCCTTTTATATTTTTCAGAGGTGTATTAATGGTCTTATATAAGTCGCCCTCACCTTTTCCTGTAACGTTAACAACTCCCAGCAATGGCCCATTAAGAGCATCTGAACGCACTTCTATTTTTCCTCCATAGAGAGACGCGACATTCACGTCCAAAGATTTTACGCCTTTGGAAAAATCTATCCCCTGGATTTTAATATAATCACCATTGTTAATTGAGGTAACGATGACACGGTCTGTGATTTTTTTACCTCTGTTATATGGTTGATTGCGTTCCCATTCTGTGACCATTTCTGTTTTCAGACCTTCGCTGTAAGCCATCGTTTCTGCTTCAACTTTTTTATAAGGGTCCAGAGTACCCACTCTTTTTGCACCATCCGTAGTCCAGAAAGGAAGCTTCTGAATGGTTCCATCTGCATTGTAGGTAATTTCTGTGACACTAACAGAACGGCGTTCGTAATGCTTGCTCATGGTCTGCATTCTAAGCATATGATTGAATCCGAAAACATAAGATTTGCCTTTGAAATCAATGATACCGGGATGATTTCCGCTGGATCTCTGGTCGCCATCCATTATCACGCCTCCATAATTCCAAGGACCTGTAGGTGATTTTGCCATTGCATAACCAATCCCTTCCGGACAACATTTAGAAGCGTAAGCCATATAGTAGATTCCGTTTCGTTTCCACGCCCAAGGTCCCTCCTGATATTTGAAAGGATCTGGCTGGTCTTTGACCTTCGCAAACGAAGGGTCTTTGGTAATTGGGCCAGCAAGAGATATCATATCTTCGTTGAGTTTAGCATACCAAAGATTCGGATTTCCCCAATACAGATAAACCTGCCCGTCGTCGTCAATTAAAACTGTAGGATCGATGTCATCCAGAGAATTTTTGATCAAAGGCTTGCCGATAGGATCGGTGAAAGAACCATACGGACTGTCCGCCACCAAAACGCCAATCCCCATATTGTTGGGCATTGGACAATACATATAGAATTTTCCTTTTCTTTCAACAACCTGTGGCGCCCAGGCACCGTTGTCGGTATTTACCCATTTAAAATCCTTGAGAGAAGCCACTACACCGTGGTCTGTCCAATTGACCATATCTGTGGAAGAGTATAGTAACCAGTCTTTCATTTTAAATCCGAAGGCATCGTCCTCGTCGTGGCTTGTGTAAAGATAAACCGTATCCTTATAAACCATGGGTGCAGGGTCTGCAGTGTACTTGGTTTGGATAATGGGATTTTGAGCGAAAGAAATCTGAAAAAATCCTAAAACTATTATTAAACTTAAAAATTTCATCGTTAATATTTTAAGATTATTTAAAATTGAAATTCACTTTCTTTCCGGAATAATTCACCGATTTTTGTTGACCATCAGGAAGGATTATATTGAAATTCCGTTTTTCAATCATTCCTTTAAAATTTCCTTTTCGGGAATCTATCGTTAAGGTTTTTGATTTTTCGTTCCAGTGGAAAGGGATTTCGGTATAGTCTCCTTTTTCGTAATTGTAATTATCGAATTCGTCTTCGTATAAGATAAAATCTGCGTCAGTTCCCGGATAGATTTTTACGGTAAGATTATCCCATTTTTTCTCCGTTGCATATTGTACATCTGGGCCGAACGGAATGATGCTTCCCGCTTTCACATACAACGGAATGCTTTGAAGGTTAACGGATTTTTCAATTTCCTGACCGCCTTTGTATTTTTCATTCGTCCAGAAATCAAACCAGTCTGAACCTGCGGGAAGGTAAACTTTAACGGTTTTATTTTCTGTAAAATCAATGTTGGAAAGAGAATTTTCCTTTGTTTCATTTTTTTTATCCCAACCTTGATTTTCATCGGTTTTTACTATTTTTTCAGGAGTATATTGAGCATTCAGAATTGGTGCTACTAAGAATGATTTTCCGAAAAGATATTCATTGTTGATATTCCAGGTTTTTTGGTCTGATGAAAAATCCATCGACAAAGCTCTCAAAAAACTCGTATTATTTTTAGAAACATCCCACGAAACGGAATATATGTACGGCAACATACTGTAACGAAGGTTGATGAATTTCTCTATTACATCATAGACCACATCTCCCTTTTTTCCAAACTGATAAATTTCCCTCGGAACATCGGTTCCGTGCGAACGCATCATTGGCGTGAAAGTTCCATATTGCAACCAACGCACGTACAATTCCTGAAACATCGGATTGTTGGCGCCTCCGTTTCTTTTATAAACACCGGCAAAGAAACCGCCGATATCAGAGTTGAAATTCGGATTTCCAGTCAGGCTGAAATTTAAACCTGCCGGAACCTGATTGCGCAACATTTCCCACGAAGAGTTGACATCACCCGACCAAGTATTGGCTGCATATCTTTGCTGTCCTGCAAAAGCTGACCTTGTCAAAATAAAAACCCTTTTATCACTCGTAGTTTCACGCTGATGGTCGTAAACGCCACCAATCGTCATCAGCGGATATGCATTTCTCACTTTTCGGAATGAACCGAGGTATGTTTTGGTATCTAAATCTTCCGGTTTTTGGCTGAGATGGTCGGGTTCCGTAGAATCCATCCACCAAGAATCTACGCCAAAACTGAAAACGCCTTTGTTCAGATATTTCCAGTAAATATTTCTGGCTTCGGGATTGTACGCATCGTAAACACGGACTCCTGAAGGATAATTCATGTCAGGAGGCCAGACTTCTCTGCCAGATTCCGGCCAGGTTTTGAAATTGAACAGCATTCCTTTTCTATCCATTTCACGGTACGGATTGGTCATCGGTCCAAAAGACGACCAGATGGAAACCGAAAGATGCACATTCATATCGTGAATATCCTGTATCATTTTTTTGGCATCGGAAAAATCAGGACTGATGAAATCCATCGCATTCCACTGGTAATTATTGCCCCAATACTGCCAATCCTGAATAATTCCGTCAAGAGGGACTTTTAATTCCCTGTATTTTTTCACTATATCTACCAGTTCATCCTGACTTTTGTAGCGCTCTTTGCTTTGCCAATAACCATAAGTCCATAAAGGAATCATCGGCACTTTTCCTGTCAGATTTCGCATTCCTGCAACTACGCCATCCGCATTTTTTTCGTAAATAAAATAATAATCTATACCCTCGCCAACTTCCGAAGAGAATATTGTTTTGTCCGGTTTATCGGTAAATTGTGTCGGAGAATAATTATCCCAAAAAACGCCGTATCCTTTCACAGATTGAAAAAACGGCACAAAATCCCAAGTGTTATTCTGTATCATTTTTACATCCGTATTTCGCTGGGACATTTTACCATTCTGCAAAATTCCTAAGCCATAAATAGGTTCTTCTCTTTCTAGTTGAAAAGACTGTGTTACCGAATAAGTCGGGTTTCCTGCATCATTAAAAGGTTTGAAATCGCTTCCGGTTTCTTTTAATAGTTCTTTTCCGGAAGATGATTTGTAAGTAATCGTGCCATTTTTAGCATCAATGAAAATATTTAAATCATTTGTTTTTAATAAAATAATATGATTGTTTTCTGAAACTGAAAATTTAGTTTTCTGTTCCTGTTTAATGACCGATAAGCTATTTTTGACAAATGATTTTCCGACTGGATATTTAATAATTCTAATCGTATTTTCTCCATAAAATTTTACTTCAACATTCATGTTATTATCAGCAGAAAATTTCAATCCCGAATCTGTTTTTTGATAAGATTGGGCATTGATATTTCCTGATGTGACAACAATCGTTACAATTATTGCTTTAATCTTTTTTTTGTTGAAATTCATTTGGTGTGTGATTTTGGATTAAAATATTAAAAGTCTGTTCGGATTAAATTTTATTATTTAAAAATCTCCTGTGCAAACTGATACAGACTGTCTCTCCAAACTGGCCAGCTGTGACCTCCCGGATAATCCCTATACGAATATTTAATTCCGATTTTATCCAGTTCTTTCAGCATTTTCTGACCATTTTCGTAAGCGATATCTTCTTTTCCACCCATTGAAATCCATAAATTTTTAATGTTGGATGAAAAGGAAGATTTATTTTCATTTAAAAATTTATACTGCTTGTTAGCCACTTCCTGAAGCATCGGCAACATATATCCTGAACTGAAAACACCCAGACTTGAGAACATATCCGAATTCTGAATTCCTGCATACAAGGTATAAATCCCGCCCATGGAAAGTCCGGCTAAAGCACGGTTTTCTTTACCTTTTTTAATTCTGTAATTGGATTCGGCAAAGGGAATGATGGATTCTTTCAGCTCTTTTTCAAACACCTGAAGATTACGCTCGCCAAAATTTCGGAGTCCGCCTTGCCCGATGTTGGCATCCGGCATAATGATGACCATCTTTTTAGCTTTCCCTTCTGCAATCAGGTTATCCAAAATCAGATTGGTTTTACCCTGATTCGCCCAACCGCTTTCATCTTCGCCCCCGCCGTGTAAAATATACAATGCGGGATAAGATTCAGAAGAATTTTGGTCGTAACCCGGTGGCGTGTAGATGAAAACCCGTCTCCAAGAATTAGTAACTTTGGAATAGAAATTTTTGATGCGGATATCGCCGTGCGGAACGTCTTTTAAAGCATAGAAATCATCGCCATCAAAGGGAATATCGATTCCGCTGGCATATCTTCCCATTCCGTAGAATGTTTCGCTAGACGGGTCTGCAACTGCAACACCATCAATTAGCAAAGAATAATAATGGAAACTTCCGCTCTGTGCATCCGTCGTTCCTGTCCAGAAGCCATCTGCGTCTTTTTTGAGGTCATATTTTTTTCCTAAATCGATTTGAACTTTTTGCGCTTCCGGTGCTTTTACCTTGAACATCACTCTTCCATCGGGAAGGATTTGAGGATACTGCGCATTCCTGATATTGGTTACTGCAGGCGTTCCCAAAACGGTAAATCCATCAAATTTAGTTTTATCAACAGGCTTAAATAAGAGCTGTGAAAAGATGTACAAATCATTTTTCCAGACCTTGAAATCGTGACCTCCCGGTTCGATGTAAAAAATATGCGGGATTTTATTTTTCTTCAGATAATCGCTGGTTCTTTTGCTAAAAGGCATCAATCCGTCTGCATCGCCGCAGGAAATAAAAATGAGCTTCAGCTTCAATGCATCTTGTGGATTGGGTAAAAGCTGAGTCGGTTCTTTCGTGTTGGGTGCTGAAGAAAATGCGCCCAGCCATGCAAATTTATCGATGTTTCCGAAAGCAAAATTCTGGGTTTGCCCGCCTCCCATTGACAGACCAGCTAAAGCCCGGTTTTCACGGTCTTTCTTGACGGGATATTTTTTTTCTACAAACGGAATCAGGTCGTTAAGCAAATCTTTTTCAAAAGTTGCGAAAGCTTCGACTTTATCCGAAGTCATAATATTTCCTGTTGCCCTATCATCTTTCATTGCACGGCCGTTCGGCAGAACGACAATCATCGGTTGCAGCTTTCCTTGTGCGTACAGATTGTCCAGAATAACATTCGGTTTTCCTTGTTTAAACCATTCTTTTTCGTCTCCGCCAATGCCGTGAAGAAGATAGAGAACAGGATATTTTTCCCCTTTTTTGAATCCCGGCGGTGTGTAAACTAAAGCTTTTCTTATTGTTCCAACTGTTTTTGATGTATATTGAATGGTGTCAATTTTTCCGTGTGAAATCGTAGAGTTTTCAACATCAAAACTCTGTGGAGCTTGTTTATCAAGAGTTTGCGCAGAAACAAACATTCCTGATAATATGAAACTTACTGTTAATATAATGGATTTGTTCATGATTTTTTATTTGTATTTTTTACACTTATTAATTTAGATAAAAAAATTATTTATGTAAGATTTAATTAAACAATCATTAAAGAATTTATTTTATGGTTGAAGAATTTGTATATCTGAAAAAATCAACATCTACAAAACCTCCCAGATTTTTGGTTGCATAATTGAAAATCGCAAACTTTGAACCCATAAAAAATCTCCGGTAATCGAAAATCATTTTGTAATCTTTTGCCATTTCGGTCCAGTTTTTTTGGTCGGTGCTGTAATAAAAATTGGCCAAATCTTTTCCAAGGTTGAAATCGGCATCAATTCTAAAATAAACTTTGTCGGAATTCAGAGGAATTCTCTTTTTTTCATCTTTTTTAACACCTGTAACCGCCTTAGTTTTATTATCTAAACTGACTTCATTGGTTGAAAAGACAATATACTTCTTACCATTTTCCATTACAACAGACAAAATCCCGGAATCGCCGTTAAACGCACTGAAACCAGCAACATCACCGTCTTTCATTCCCTTCACATCCAGAGCAACAATACCACTGGATTTCGGACCTTCCATTCTTTGCGTTAATGTATTGGGAGCGAGGTAGAGATTATCTACTACTCTACTGGTTTTCAATCTTAAAAATCCCTTTTTATCGGACAATGACCAAGCTGAATTGACAGGATTATGATTCCACTGCCACTGGATTTTCATCTTTCTATCTGAGAATTCATCACTTTCTACTAAATGATTTTTTGGTTTAAATGTTGGAAGCGGAACTTCATCTTTCAAGGGAACTTTTCCATTGTCGCCCAAAATTGGCCAGTCGTTTTCCCATTTCACAGGAAGCAAAATCGGAACTCGTCCTACTCCATTTCTGTCTTGGAAAATCAGTGAATACCAATTACCATTTTTATCGTCAATCAAAGCGCCTTGTCCGGCATAGGAAAATCCAAGAAAATTGTCTTCAAGAATGACTTTTTTCTCATAAGGTCCGGTGACTTTATCAGCTCTATACACTTCCTGACGACGTTTTCCGCCTCTCGGCCAAGAAATCATCATCATATAATATTTTCCGTCTTTCTTAATGATTTGGTTACCTTCCAAAAGTCCGGTTTCCGAAGCATCTTTCTGAAAAACTTCCGTTCCATCCTGATTTCCGATAATGGTTTTAAAATCAGGACTCAGCTCAAAAACTTTGTTGGAAGTAAAAACGTAAACTCTATCATCATCATCGAAAAGCAAAGATGCATCGTGAAAATGTCTGGTTCTCGTGATAAGCTTCCAATTTCCTTTTTCAGGATCGTCGGTAACATAAAAATAGGATTTGAAAGGTTCACCATTCGGGGAAAACAAAACGTAATATTTTCCTTTGTGAAAACGTATGGAAGAAGCCCATTGTCCTCGTCCGTAAACGCTTCCATCGATCAAATCATATTTAGAATTATCATTCAACGTATCAAAAACATAACTTGACATTTCCCAATGAACCAAATCTCTGGAATGCATTACCGGAGCGCCCGGCATGAGATGCATTGTAGTGCTTATCAGATAAAAATCGTCTCCGTTTCTGGTGATCGATAAATCCGGAGCATCTGCCCAAATGATTGGATTAGTAAATTTTGTTGTCTCTTTTTCAGAGTGATTTATCTGGGCTGAAAGATGATTCAGCCCGATAAATCCCAAAATAGAAACTATATAAAATGATTTATTAATTTTCACGGTTTTGATATTTTGGTTTGGTTTTTGAAAATTGTCATTCCGACGACAGGAGGATTCTTTATTTAAGTGGAGATTCTTCACTCTACTTCGTTTCGTTCAGAATGACAAAGATTGTCATTAATTCGGCACAATATCATTAGAAGAAGTACTATACAATCCAATCAAACTTCCTGTGAAACCGCCTGCAACATCGGTAGAAAGGATATCGCCGGAAACCGGACCGCCCAAATTTTTAAAGTTTTTACCGTCTACAGAATAATTAAAACTAATGTTATCTTTCTCACCAACAGCCTGGAATCTGATAGTCTTACCCAATGAAATTTTCTCGCTGGCAATGAGTTTCGAACTTCCTTTTTCAGTTCTTTCCAGAACAATGTAGAAATCTTTGTCTTTCTTCGTAATACCGAAAACGTAATTGAATGTTTCGCTTTGATACAGCGTAATTCCAGCCAATTCTTTTTCAGATTTTGGTTTATAATCTAAGGTTACGGAAGTTTCGAAGTCTTCGTGCTGTAATCTGTGAAACAAAGATGAAATTGGAGCCAACGCTTTGATATTCGTTTCCATAGGATTCACTTTTACACCAGTTTTCGTAGCCGTAATGAAATTCTCACGCGGTCCGCGCATCGCAATCCAGCGGAAATCGAGGTTTTTATCTATTAATTTATCGTTATATGTAAAATTCCCGTTCGGGAAAAATCCATTTTGTCCGGTTTGATTCTGAACACCTTGTGGCATTTTTAATTTTGGTTTCATCGGAACCAAGCCGTTTTGAAATACAGGATATGTTCCACTCCAGTCAACGGGTAAAATAAATGTCTCACGACCTTTGTTAACACGGTTATTGACGTTCGGACGAATGGCTAAAAATACACCGTACCATTGCCCGTTCGGACCTTCGACCAAATCGGCATGACCTGCCCAATCCACCTTTTCTTTTCTGTCTCTAGGAAAATATCTCTGGGTAAGAATTGGATTGTTTTTAGCAGGAATAAAAGGGCCTTTCGGAGAATCTGCCATAAAAATAACTTCGCTGTGGTTGCCTCCGGTTCCGCCTTCCGCACACATCAGGTAATATTTTCCTTTGTATTTGTATAAATGCGGACCTTCAATCCAAATCGGTTTTTGAGAAAGGTCAACGCCACCGTTTACGATAATTCTGTCTGAACCTTCGACAACCTGATCTTTTTCCAAATCGTAATCCCACATTTTGATGACGCGGTGACCTTGATATTGCTCTGTTCCTTTTGGTGGAGCGTCGTTATGGACGATGTAAGCTTTTCCGTCATCATCAAAGAAAATGGCAGGGTCGATACCGTCAAAATTTAACTTCTGGACTTCGCTCCAGCCTTTTGATGGATCTTTTGTTTTCACGACCATATTACCGACTCCGCCCGCGATTTGGGTGGTAATCATATAAAAAGTGTCGTTGTACTTGTTGTATTTGATATCCGGTGCATAAATTCCCTGAGAAACGCCTCCTTTTTCAACCTTTAGCTGAGAAGGTCTGTCGAGAACATGCCCTACCTGTTTCCAATTCACTAAATCTTTAGAGGTGAAAATCGGAACACCCGGAAACATTGAAAATGAAGAATTTACCAAGTAATAATCGTCCCCTTTTTTGGTGATACTTGGATCGGGATAACAGCCCTGAAGAATCGGGGAATAGAATTCGTCCGGCTTCAGAGGGTTATCGTTATATATTTTATCGTTTCCACGGTAATTGAAATCTGAAAAAGTCTGGGCAGAAATATTGCTTACAGAAAGTAGAGCCGCTGCTGCAATAATGCCGGCTTTATGTGCTGAAAAAATCGATTGCATTAGTCTCTGTTTCATTATTATATTTTTTAGATTTATTATTAGTTTTAATTAGTAAGAGCAAGAGTATTATTTCTCTTTAGCTATATATTAGAAAAAGACCTTAACCTAAAATGATACATTAAGGCCTTAAGTATATGAAGAAAATAACTACAAATTACACCCCGCTGAAAGCACTGAAACCGCCATCAACAGGAATTAAAGCTCCTGTAATGAAGCTTGCAGCATCCGAACAAAGAAACTGAACTGTTCCATTTAATTCTTCCACCTCACCAAATCTTTGCATTGGTGTTTTGGCAATCACTTTTTTGCTTCTGTCTGTTAAAGATCCATCAGGATTCAGTAAAATGGCACGGTTCTGATCTCCTATGAAAAATCCGGGAGCAACGGCATTGACACGGATTTTATCTCCGAATTTTAAAGCCAAATCAGAAGCCAGCCATTGTGTAAAATTGGTGATTGCTGACTTTGCCGCCGAATATCCCGCCACTCTTGTAATTGCCGAATAAGCTGCCATTGAAGAAATGTTCACGATACTTCCACTTTTCTGCTCTGCCATTACTTTTCCGAAAACATAGCTTGGGTAAACGGTTCCGTTGATGTTAAGATCGGTTACCTCATCCCATCCGCTGATGTTCATATCAAAAAATGACTGATCCGGTGATAAGGTTGCTGAAGGGATATTTCCTCCGGCAATATTTAGCAAAATATCTATTTTACCATACTTTTCTACGATTTTTTTTGATGCATTTTCGAGACTTTCGATGTTCATTACGTTGGCTTCAACGGCAAAAGCATCACCTCCTAGATCTGTAAGTTCCTTCACACGGGAATCCAGCGTCTCTTGGCTTCTTCCCAAAACCACAACTTTTGCCCCCGCTTCGATAAAACTTTTGGCAAGGCTTCCTCCTAAAACACCGGAAGCACCTGTAATGACTGCAATTTTATCTTTTATGCTGAATATTTCGTTCATTTTTAATTATTGATAAATGATGACTTATAATATTGAACCCTTCAGGTTCGTTGGATTTTTTTGCTCTTTTTCCATAGGTTAACCTACGGTTACTGATATTGAATCCTTCGGATTCTCCTTATCTTGATTCAGAATTGACAGCTGCCATTACTCCTTCAATCTGTCCCAAAGCCAGCATTCTTCCCAGAAAAGAATAGCCTGGATTGTAGCCTTTATAGATATCTTCTGACAACAATCTTCCATGGTCGATTCGCATTGGCAGGTCCGGATTTTCTTTTTCAAATACACGGATTACGTCGATTAATTTCCCTCTTCCGCCTAAATGATGGGCTTCGATAAAATCTCCGTTTTCAAAAACATTGGTGCTTCTTAAATGAACAAACTTTGTTCTGTGAGCAAATTTTTGAGCTAGTTTCGGAACATCATTCTGAAGATTGGCACTAAGAGAACCTGCGCAGAAAGTCAATCCGTTATGAGGATTATCCACAGCATTCAGGAACCAATCGATATCTTCTTCGTTGGTTACAATTCTCGGTAAACCTAATAAAGCGAAAGGCGGATCATCGGGATGCACACACATTTGAATATTCCATTCTTCGCACACAGGCATTATTTTTTCGAGAAAATATTTCAGATTTTCCCGAAGTTGGTTTTTATCAATTCCATCATATAAAGCCAATAAATTATTGAACTTTTCTACAGGATTTAAATCGCCTTCTTTAATATTTCCGTTAACGAATCCCTGTGTTTTTACAATAACAGAATCTATCAGATCATTGTTGTCTTTTTCAGTGAGTGTATTTTTTAATTCTTCCACTTTTTGCAGAATCTCAGAACTATAATCATTTTCAGCACCCTCTCTTTTTAAAATATGAATTTCAAAATACGCAAATCTTGCTTTATCAAAATAAAGTGACGAAGATCCGTCTTCCCATTCGTGAAAAAGATCTGTTCTTGCCCAATCCAATACCGGCATAAAGTTGTAACAAACCGTAGTTACGCCTGCTTTTCCTAAGTTTTCGAGACTTTTGATATAATTTTCTATCAAAAAATCACGGTCTTCTCCTCCGTATTTGATTGCTTCGCTTACGGGAAGACTTTCCACGACAGACCAGCGAAGACCGTGATTTTCTATATAATTTTTATAATCATTAATAGCCTCTAAGCTCCAGATTTCTCCGTTTGGAACATTATGAAGCGCAGAAACAATTCCTTCCACACCAATCTGTCGAAGTGTCTGTAATTTAATTTTATCGTTCTTCCCAAACCAACGCCATGTTTTTTCCATAATCTTTTAAAATTTAATTAAAAACAAGGCAGATTTTTAGGATCTGCCCTGCCAACTATATATGAAATGTGAAATTAACTAATTTCTAATAACCAGGATTCTGATATTTTGCTTTAATATCTGCAGAAACTTCCATTGCATCAAGCTGTCCCTGAGGAATTGGTCTCAGATAATGGAAAGGTTTTATCGTTCTGGTTATCGTTTGAGGTGTATGATCTCCATAAGAAGCCCCTCCAATCTGATAAGTTGCAGCATATTGTTCCCATTTCTGAGTACGAACAAGATCGTACCATCTGTAGAATTCTCCATAATATTCACGAGATCTTTCTGCAAGGATATAATCGATTGTAATGGTAGCAGGAGTTGCAGCAATCATGGCAGCACTGTTATCTGCTACATAAGTTACATTCTGAGCGTTGTTAAATTTCCATTTTCCTGCACGGGCACGGATAACATTTAGAAGATCCCTTGCCGACATAGATCCTGAAGCTCCTTTTACCGCCGCTTCCGCTGCAATGAAATAGAATTCTGAGAATTTTGCCACACTGAAAGGACGTGTAAGACCTGCATTCGGATATCCTAAACCGTTCGGATCATCGGTACGATAAGTTCCTATTTTCCATAAGCCAGGATAAACGATTCGGCTGATCCCGTTTGGTGCTACTACCCAGTCTGCTCTTCCCGGCAATGTTCCGGCTCCTACTCCATTGTCGCCAGCTCCTGTAGGATATGCCGGAAGTTGTGAATCATCATTTAAGAAACTTAAAATAGCGCCTCCAGGCGATACCGGTAAATTATTAGCATTATATAGAACAGGAACTGTTGTAAGCCCTGTTCCGTTTTTGTTCCAGTTTCCTCTGTAAGTCGTTACAAATGTTCCGTCGTAACGTGAGTCATTGGTTTTATCTGCAAAAGTATTTCTAATAACACCAATTGTAGGACACATACGAACCCAAGGACGGCCTAAAGACTGCGCCGCCTCACGCTGTACGGAACTTACGATATCTGTAGAAGCCCATGATGTTGTCTTGCTGCTTTTAATTGCAGTGTAATTCCAAGTCTGCATCCACGCGGCAAAATTATCAGGTGCCCAACCCGAACCAAATCCTACAGGATCGCTTTCGTTATAATAAGTACTGGATGCTGTATGATCCGCATATAACATGCTTTCAGTATTTCTGTCGTTTGACCCTACATTTACATCATAAAAAGTAGGTTGTAAGCTGTATGGAGCCGGAGTTGTAATACCTGCCATAGCAATATCATAGGCTTGCTGGAAATACCACTGTGCATTGTGACCATCCGGATCTGTTCTTGCTACTTCAGGATAGGTAGGAATACCGTTTGGATTCTGTAGCCACCATCCGTAAGTTAAATAAGCTTTAGCCAAGAATAATCTCGCTACATTTTTCGTAACCCCGCCGGTAACTCTAGGAGAAGACGGAAGGTTATCTATTGCTTTTTTAAAATCCGGAAAAATAGCTTTTGTATATACCTCAGGAACCGTATTTCTAATAGATGTTGTAGATGGTGAAGTATTAAACGTAAGTTCTCCCATACCAAGATCCAGCGGTACTCCGCCATAAGTCTGAACCAGCATAAAATAATCAAATCCTCTGAAAAATCTGGCTTCGGAGATCATGCTTTCTGCAAATCCGAATCCCGGTCCTTTTTCGATAATCCCGTTGGCTGTATTGATATAAGGAAAAACGGATGACCAGATCATACTTGTAGGGAAAGTGCTTGAATTGATGTTCCCCTGTCCAGACATATCCAATTCTTTAAAATTACCGTCTGCACTTTGCGCCCAGGTAGATTCGTCGGTTCCGTTCTGGCAGTTGCTCATAAAATATCCGTTGCCGTAAAGCATACGTAACTGTCTGTATAAAGATGTAAAACTCTGATTAATCCCGTCCGGAGTACTGAAATAATCAACAGTGTAGACAGATCTTGGCTGTTCGTCAAGAATCTCATTACATCCTGTAAATGTTAATGATAAAAAGATTGCTCCCAATATCATTTTTTTGTTAAAATTTATCATGACTGTACAGTTTTAAAAAGTTAAGTTAAGTCCCATTAAATAATTTCTTGTTGAAGGATTATTAGTTCCTATAATCAGCTGACGTGCTTGATATCCACTAACCGCCTGATTTTGATCTCCCGTAGAGTTCGGCTCCGGATCCATCCCTGAGAATTTGTGATAAGGTGAGAATAATACAACAGGGTTTGTAACTGTAACGTAAATTCTGAAGCTCGTAATTTTCAAATCTTTTAATACATCTTTATCAACGTTATATCCTAAAGTAATCGTTCTAAGTTTAAGATAAGAAGCATCAAACATGGCTAAGGTAGAAGAATATTTGGGATTATCACCACTTAAGTGACGGCCAGGACGCGGAAAATAAGCATCGGTGTTGTTTTCTGTCCAATAATCTACATCCACGTTGTTTCCTCTACCGGTTAATCTGTTCAGATAACTTGCAGATCCATACAGTGAACTGATAAGAATACCTCCTTTCTGGAATGCTCCTACCGTACTCAAATCAAAGTTTTTATATGCAAAACGCAGGTTGAAGCCTCCCTGGAATTTCGGAGCAGTATCAAAAATCTGTCTATCGTCGGCATTAATTGCTCTTACCGGTGTTCCATCAGCATTGTAACCTCCTGTGTAAAGAACTTTTATAGATCCTACTACATCTGCAGCACTTCCCGGCTCGAGAATATTCTGGTAAGGATCTCCTGCCTGCCATAGACCGATGTACTGATAATCATATAAAGAATTGATATTGTGTCCTACAAACCAAAGGTTGTTGATATCTTTATCGATTCCAGATGCAAGTGATAGAATTTTGTTTTTATTGGTATAAAGGTTTACGCCCGCATCTATTGAAAAACCTTCCGGATTATCCAGAATTGTTCCGTTTAATGTAAATTCCCAACCTTTATTTTCTGTTTCAGCAACATTTTTAGTTACGAATTGAAGAGCAGACGAAGATGGAAGAGTTTTATTGGATAAAAGATCATATGTATGTGTCTTATAGTACTCTACACTACCTGTAATACGATTTTTGAACAATGCGAAATCCACCCCATAGTTTTGTGTTTTAGAATATTCCCATCCAAGTTGAGGATTAGGAGCCTGATTTACGTAAACCCCTGTACTGTTTGTACTTCCAAAATTATATGGTGTAACGGTAAGTGATCCTAATGTAGAATAAGGCGCTACTGCCTGGTTGGAAGTCTGCCCCCAACCTGCTCTTAATTTAAACAAGTTCAGAGCTTTTACATTCTTCATGAAAGACTCATTGGTTACATTCCATCCTAATGATAATGCCGGATAGGTATGCCATTTGTTTCCAGGAGCCAATCTTGAAGAACCATCTGCACGAAGAGTTGCTGTCAACATATATTTGTTATCGTATGTATACATTACTCTTCCCATCGCTGAAAGCAAACCTGTTTGCTCATATCTCTGATCGTTTGGATTTACTGTAATATCAGCTTGAGGAGACTGTCCTAGATTATAATATTGGAAAAAATCTGCAGGAACATTCTTTGCGCTCATATATGAACTTGTAAATCTGTTACCTTCCGCAGAATACAATCCTACGGCGTTCACTTTATGCTTACCGAACGTACGGTCATAAGTAAGGAGATTTTCCAATACCCAGTGATAAGTCTGGTTGTTTCCTCTACCTGCGTTGGAAGGTCCCTGTGCGTTGGTATTGAATACTCCAACTCCTGTATAATTTCCATTATTTGCCGTACGATAATCTAAACCAACATTCAATCTGTATTTTAATCCGTTTAAAGGAAGATTAACTTCACCATAGAGATTATTATAAGATGCGAAAGATTTAGTTTCATCTATGTATTTATCTCCTAAACCTTCTAAAGTTTTGCGTGTATAAATCCATGTCTGATCAATACCTCCTGCAGTAACCATTACTCTTTTAAAGCTTCCGTCGGCATTGTATGGATTAGCAATTGGAGAATACCCCAAAACAGCTCCTGGGTTTACACCGTTCCCTTCAGATTTAGAGTAATTGGTATTGGTCGTAAAACCAAATTTAAAAAGTTTACCAACTTGCTGATCGATTGCCATTCTTAAAGCAAATCTTTCATAATTCTGAAGTGGAATTAATGCATCCTGCTTAAAATAAGACAAACCTACACTGTAATTTCCCCCTTCTGTTCCACCGGAAACTCCAAGGTCATGGCTGGTAATCATTGCGGGTTTGTAGTATAAGCTTTGCCAGTCTGTATTGGTAGTAGGAGATTCATCACCGTTGGTTGCGTAAAGAGGTGATGTGGTTGGCTGTGTACTTGTAGGTGCCGGTGTAGCGTATGCACGAAGCTGTGCAAACTTAGGACCGTCCATCATGGGATATTTGGAAAATAAGGTCTGTACCCCTGTAAACGTATTGTAAGTAACTCTGGGTTTTTGCCCCTTAGATCCTCTGTTTGTTGTAACAAGAATTACCCCGTTTGCTCCTCTGGATCCATAGATTGCAGTAGCTGAAGCATCTTTTAAGATATCTAAACTTTTAATATCACTAGAACTGATGTCTGCTAATGATCCTACGAAAGGAATACCATCCAAAACGATCAAAGGGTTGTTATCTCCAGTTAAAGATCTTGTTCCTCTAATACGGATCTGCATTGTAGCGCCGGGTTTTGTTGAAGTCTGAGCAATATCCACGCCCGCAGTTCTCCCTTGTAATGCCTGAGTAATGTTTGCCGATGGTACCTCACGAAGAACATCACCTTTTACGGTGGCAACAGACCCTGTTACGGCTTCTTTTCTTTGTGTACCATATCCGATAACCACAACTTCTTCTATTTTTTTCTCTTTGGTAAGAGTATCTTTTTTAGTCTGAGAGTATGCTAAGCCGGAAGGTAATAAAGCCATCGCAAAAAAGAGTGCGGCTTTATTAGTTTTAGCTAAATAAGATCGGTTCATAATTATTATGTTTTAATATTAGGGTTGAATAAAAAGGCTATTAATAATTATAGTTTTGAATAATCCTTAGTGTTTAGCAGCCTTTTTACGTTTATTTAGATATACATGTTCACAATAGCTTCAAACAACTCCTGCTTTCCGCTTTTTGGCTGTGGTTCCCCAATTTCATGTGCAATTCTCTGAAGATCCTCCAAAGTAAGCGTTCCTTCTTCAAAAGCCTTTCCGTTTCCGTTGTCGAACGAAGCGTAACGGTCTGTTCTCAGTTTTTTATAATCTGAATTTTCAAGAATATCTGCCGCGGCTAAAAGTCCCTTAGCAAAAACATCCATCCCTGAAATATGAGAGATGAATAAATCTTCCGCATCAATAGAATTTCTTCTAATCTTCGCATCGAAATTTACACCCCCATTTCCTAAACCTCCTGCCGGAAGAAGCACCAACCAAGCTTGAACCATGTCATAATAATCTATCGGGAACTGATCTGTATCCCATCCATTTTGGTAATCTCCCCTGTTAGCATCGATACTTCCTAAAAGTCCTGCATCTACTGCAGCCTGAAGCTCGTGCTCGAATGTGTGACCCGCTAACGTTGCATGGTTCACTTCAATATTTAATTTAAAATCTTTGTCTAATCCGTAATGTCTTAAAAAACCAATTACTGTTTCAGAATCGTAGTCGTACTGGTGTTTTGTAGGTTCCATCGGTTTTGGTTCAATAAGGAAAGTTCCCTTAAAACCTTGCTGACGAGCATAATCTCTCGACATTGAAAGGAAACGCGCCAAATGATCTTTCTCACGCTTCATGTCTGTGTTTAAAAGACTCATATAACCTTCTCTACCACCCCAGAATACATAGTTTTCGCCACCTAAAGCTATCGTTGCATCAATAGAATTTTTAACCTGAGTCCCTGCACAAGCTACAACATCAAAATTCGGATTTGTAGAAGCTCCGTTCATGTATCTCTCATGAGTAAAAACATTTGCTGTTCCCCATAAAAGCTTAATTCCTGTTTCCTGTTGCTTTTGTTTTGCATATTCTACTACCGTCTGAAGATTTTTTTCGTAATCTTTCCAGTTGCTGGCAGGATCAACCAAATCAATATCGTGGAAACAATAGTAGTTGAAGCCCATTTTAGACATAAATTCAAAACCGGCATCCATTTTATGCATTGCTCTTGTTACAGCATCATTTCCGATGTCCCAAGGATGGTGAATGGTAGGTCCACCGAATGGATCGCTTCCGTTTGCACATAATGTATGCCACCAAGCCATCGCAAAACGAGTCCAGTCTTTCATTGGTTTTCCCATGACGATTCTTTCCGCGTCATAATATCTGAAAGCTAATGGATTTCTGCTTTCTTTTCCTTCAAATTTAATTTTGTCGATACCTGTAAAAAACTCCTTTGTACCTGTTAAAGTGTTCATATATTTTTGTTTTAATTTTTAGTTAAATTTTAAAATTTGGCATAAGAAATTCCTGCTCACTGATCTGGAAAAGGTCAATAAGTACAATGGAAAACTCCGTTGCTGTTAGGATTATATTATTTCATTAAGATGCTGCTTCCATCTTGAATAGGCTTCTAAGTATTGTTCTCGTTTTTCTAATTGTGGTTCTATAACGGCAATTCTTTCAAGTGAAGCGAAAGCCTCTTTAGAATCTGCATAAAACCCGATTCCCATTCCTGCCGCTCTTGCCGCACCTACCGCTCCGTCTGTATCGTAAAGCTCAATGACAGCATTACTCACTCCGGCCAGTGATTTCCTGAAAATTGAACTTAAGAACATATTGGCATTCCCTGCACGGATTACCTGGATATCCATCCCAATATTCCTCATGATATCCATTCCGTACTCGTATGAGAACACAATTCCTTCTTGTGCCGCACGCAGGATATCTCCTTTTGTATGTATATTGAAATTAATTCCGTGAATGGAACAGTTGGTTTCTTTATTTTCTAATACCCTTTCCGCTCCATTTCCAAAAGGAATGATGCTTAAACCCTTGGCTCCAACCGGTGAAAGTGATGCCAAGTCATTCATGTCCCCGTAAGAAGATAGGGAGGTTGCAAAGTTGTGCTTTAACCAAGAATTTAAAATTCCTGTTCCATTGATGCAAAGCAAAACTCCAAGTCTTGTAAGCTCTTCGGTATAATTAACGTGAGCAAAAGTATTTACTCTTGATAATTTATCGTAATCTAATTTATCTAAAACTCCATAAACAACGCCCGAAGTACCTGCTGTAGATGCAATTTCTCCCGGATTGAAAACATTTAATGATAAAGCGTTATTCGGCTGATCTCCCGCTCTATAGGAAATTGGTGTTCCTTCTTTTAAACCCAATTCCTGAGCTGCAGTTGCTGAAACTGTTGCCTGAATCCCAAAAGTCGGGATAATTTCAGGGAAAAAGCTTTTAGGAATTCCATAGTAATTGATGACATCTTCTGAAATACAATTGTTTTTAAAATCCCAGAAAATTCCTTCAGATAAGCCCTCAATCGTTATTCCTATTTCTCCGGAAAGTCTCATTGCGATGTAATCTCCCGGAAGCATAATTTTATCAATTTTTTCAAAAATTTCCGGTTCGTTTTCTTTAACCCAGGCTAATTTCGAAGCTGTAAAATTTCCCGGTGAATTCAGTAAATGTGATAAACATTTTTCTTCCCCAATTTCTTTGAAAGCCTTTTCACCATAAGGAACAGCACGGCTGTCGCACCAGATGATGGATGGTCTTAATAAGTTCTGATCTTTATCCACCAAAATCAAACCATGCATTTGCCACGTAATACCGATTCCCTTGATGTCTTCAGGATGGATTCCGGATTCGTGCATTACCGCTTCATGAGCAAGCTTCAGGTTTGTCCACCAGTCGACAGGGTTCTGCTCTGCCCAACCAGGGTGGATCGCAGTGATTTTCATCTCTTTTTTAGGAGAAAATTCAGAGGCGATCACTTTTCCGCTGGATGCCTCAATGAGACAAACTTTCACAGAAGAACTGCCGATATCATAGCCTAGTAAGTACATATAGTTTTAAAAAGTATTATTTTATTAATTTAGTATTGTTTTTCTTATAAATTTTGGCATCAAACTTATAATATCTTGCTGCACGGTGTGACACATTTTTTTCAATCTCCTCCAAAGGAATAATGTAATTGAATGAGGAAATTTTTTTATGAAAATTTTTAATATCAATCCGTTTTTCGCTCAATGCACTGTATAACTGATAGAGCTGTCTGATGGTAAATTTCTTTGGAAGAAGCTCAAAAATGATAGAAAAATCAAGCTCTATCCATTTTCTTACCTCTACTAAAGACTCATTAATAATCTTATTATGATCAAACGGCAGAGAAGGAACCTCATCAATTGGAAACCAATCTACTGTACTATACTTTGTGCTGTTAATCTTATGATCAATTTTACACAGAGAAAGGTAGGCAACAGTGATAATCCTTTCGATGTGCTGCTTATACTCTATTCCCATCCATTTGATGTCATTTTCATCATTTGCTCTCATAGGGTCTGCAAAACATTTGAATTGTTTCAGAACCATTTTTTTAATCCCAGTAAGCTCATGCAATACTCTTTCTGCAGCGTCATCCACATCTTCATCACTAAAAATAAGACTTCCGGGAAGCTTTATCTGTCTTTCTTCATCAAGGTGTCTTTCTACTAATAAAATATTTAATCTGTTTTCATGGTCAAAACCAAAAACCACACAATCAACAGAAACATATGTATGTATAAAATTAGGACTCATGTAAGCGTTAACATTTATGTAACATGACAAATATAAAAATTCAATCGAATAAAAAAAATAAATTTCATACTAACACCTAAATATCAACAATTTACATATCGATTTTATATGAAAACATTCACATACAAAATATGATAAGGTTATCATTAAATTTATACTTAATAATATCATAAAATATCATTTAACAAGTATTTATAATGAAAATAATAATTGAAAAATATTTTATTTTTTTATAAAAATATTATGATAAGAATTACAAAAAAAAAGTTATAAAAAAAATACAAACAAGTGTAAAAAAAACACTTTTAAATAAAAAAACGTTAAAAAATATTATTTTTTTTTACCGTTTTTACATGTAAGCTATCATAAAATTATAAATAATAGGATTTCAATGCATAATTGATATAAAATTCTTCTCCTTAAAATACGGTCTAAAACATCAATTTGCAGAGGTAATTTAAAATCAGAAACTAAAATAAATAAGGACTAAGAATTACTATCTTTATACTATAAAATATCACTTTTGCGATAAAATTTAAAACATTTTAATTCCATAAACATTTATAGAAAATTTCTTAATAAAAAGAACTTACTAATTCCTACGCAATTTCAATCAAATCATTTGTCAGAGTCCAATATTATTATCATCATGCTTATTACTACGAGCCTTTTTTTATCATTCTGGAACGGATGGGCTCTCACAACTATTTAAAAAAATCCCGGATTAACCGGGATTTAATTCTTATTTATAAATTTATTTTATCTCTACAGGTACTGAGATTTTATCCCAATCCATTGTAAATCCATTACTGTTTATTTTATAAACTAAAGCTTCCTGTGTTGCTGGTAAAGCCTTTGTTTTTACATCAACACGTAAAGCATCTTTAGCTTGTTCGTATTTATAAGCTCCCCATTGTTTTGGCTCTTTATTAAAAATCGCAGTCCATGTTCCACTTTGTTTAGGAATTAGGAAAAAGCTGTATTTACCTGCAGGAAGTTTTTTCCCCTGAACGGTAATGTCTTTATCTGTTTCGAAAGTAGTTGCTTCATTGGCACCTGCACGCCAAACTTTATCATAAGCTTCTAAACCACCCCAGATTGTACGTCCTTTCACAGAAGGACTGCTATAGGCAATTGTAATGTTTGCATCTTTAATTTTTCCTGTAGCGGTAGCCGGTGGACTCGCAGGTTTTTTAGCTTCTTGAGCAAATGCGTTTACAGAAATCGTCATTGCAGCAACAAGGACGGTAGCAGATTTAAGGATTGCTTTCATAATATTTTATTTGTTTGTTTTTATTATTGTTCGTTTACTAATTTACGGCTTTCGGCTTATAAAACAGCAATCCAATCGCAGAAAATATAATGACTGCCTCTGCCCCAATCACATTAAGCCACAGGAAAGAAACAATGTCAAACTGATAAACGGCAATCACCGCAATTTCAGATAAAATGGCAGCAATAAACACATTCGCGCCGTCGATTTTTTTATAGTAAAATGCGACCAAAAAAATCCCCAATATCGGACCGTAGAAAAGAGAACCCAACACATTCACCGCTTCAATAAGAGAACCCATTTGAGTCGCAAACATCGC
Source organism: Chryseobacterium sp. MMS23-Vi53 (assembly GCF_047651245.1). Classification (NCBI taxonomy): domain Bacteria; kingdom Pseudomonadati; phylum Bacteroidota; class Flavobacteriia; order Flavobacteriales; family Weeksellaceae; genus Chryseobacterium; species Chryseobacterium sp. MMS23-Vi53. The sequence continues at coordinate 1,073,701 of NZ_CP180265.1, forward strand.
TACACCAATGGAAAAAATCCCCCAAGCTAAAGTATGTAACCGACTATACCTTAATTCGGTTTTCTCATCAGGAATTTCTTTGCTGAATATCAAATGAACATCTTTTAATGAACAAGCCGCCAAGGAATTCAACGCTGCGGAAATGGAACCCCAACTCGCCAGAAAAATAACAGCAAACAATAAACCGATCATTCCTACAGGCAAAGTGTTTTTCACGAAATACAGAAAAATGTAATTGGTATCTGTTTTCTCAGCATTAAAATTTGAATGATTGATTGCTTCCTCTACCCTTTTGTGAAGCTCTTTTACCTGAGCCTGTGTATTTTTAAAATCCTGAATTGTTTTTGTAAGTTGAGGAGATTGAGTTTCTTTCAACTTTAAAATTTCTTTCGATTCTGCATTAAATTTTATTTGTAAATCCTGATGCTCTTTTTCAAAAACCGCAGCCTGTTCAGGTTGTTTTTCTTTTAAATTCTGATAAGATCTTTCATTAAAATAAATCGGAGCTGGCTTCAAAGAAAAGAAGGCAAAAAGCAAAGCTCCAATCAGAAGAATCGCGAACTGCATCGGGATTTTAACCAATCCATTCAACAGCAAACCCATTTTAGCATTGGTATTGTCTTTCGCAGTAATATACCTCCCAACCTGGCTCTGGTCTGTTCCGAAATAGGAAAGTGCCAGAAAGAAACCTCCAATTAATCCGCTCCAGATATTGTATTTATCTTTCCAGTCGAATTCTGTGGTGATGACATTGAGCTTTCCTGATTTTCCTGCCAAATACAGCGCATCATTAAAACCAATTCCATTTGGCATATTTTCAATAAGTAAATACCCCGCAAAAGCCATTGTTCCCAGAATAATCAGAAACTGCAATTTTTGAGTGTGAGCGATTGCTTTCGCGCCGCCGACATAGGTATAAATCAACAGAATACCACCCGTTAAAACATTGGTTAAATAAATATTCCAGTTTAAAACACTTGACAAGATGATACTCGGAGCGTAAATACTGATTCCTGTCGATAAACCCCTTGAAAAAAGAAAAAGAAGTGAAGTCAATACCCTTGTTTTTTTATCGAAACGGTTTTCTAAATATTCGTAAGCAGTATAAACATTCAACCTTTGAAAAATCGGGATAAACGTAATACAGATCACAATCATTGCCAAAGGCAGACCAAAGTAATATTGAACGAATCGCATTCCGTCTGTATAGGCTTGTCCCGGTGCGGAAAGAAAAGTAATCGCACTTGCCTGAGTCGCCATAATACCGATCAACACAATGTACCAAGGCATTTTGTTGTCTGCTTTCAGGTAAGATTCGTTGCTTTTTTGTCCACGACCGATGAATACGCCGTAAACTACCACTGCAACCAGTGTAAAAATAAGAACTGCCCAATCTATTGTACTCATGCCCAGAATTTAGTAAACCAATAATAAAATACGATCTGAGCTACTAATGCACATCCTAAAAGCAGATACCAAATATTCCAATTTTTAAGTTGCTTGTTCATTAGTTTTTTTGTGCAGATAAGAAGTTTAAAAATAATCGTGCCGCACCCACATTTCCCGCAGGTAACTGTCTGAAAAATGCCAACGGAGTATAAATAAAATTACCCTTTCCGTATTTTGCATACAAAGTTGATCCCTGTAGAGGTTCTTCTCCTGTGTCGTGCATTTCAAAAAGCGGTTCATACACGGCATCCCATTTGTCTGGGAAATAGGCGCCACGCTCCTGTACCCAACCTTTAAAATCATCCGCAGTAATTTTGTTTGGATAGTTCAGTAATTTATGATTGGGATTTAAAAATTTAACCTCAGCATTTTCTTCGGTAACACGCTTATTAGCAATTGTAAAATTGTACATTCCCAATTGTTCAACCGTTGTATCTTGATTGGTGTTATATTGCATCACCAAATTACCTCCAACTTTTACATAAGACCATAAAAAAGGCATCCAGCGCCCAAGCTTTTTCTCTGTATTATTGGCACGAACTCCAAGAACGATCGCATCATATTGTGAAAGTTTATTTTGACTTCCGCCAGATTCATCTAAATTGCCATAAAAATCTTCGTCTTTTAAAACATCTACCTGAATACCTGCAATTTTTAGAAACTCAGGAATGAAATCACCAGCTCCTTGTATGTAACCAACTTTTTTAACCTTAGACTGAATATCGCCTTTCATTACAGATACAGTAGCAGGCGAAAAATATTGTAAGGAAGGCAAATGAGGATATTGAATTAGTACCTGTTTTTTGTTATACGTGATTCCATCTGCAACAAAATTAGCATCCAATTGCAACTGATTTGATTTTATTGAAGCAAGTTGGGTTTTTGGAATAATATAATCAACGGTAAAATCTTTTCCATTAATTGATTTTAAATCACCACCGCCTAATCGATCTCCATTATATAACAAGTTTACTTTTCCATTATTAAACTGTTTATTTGAATTTACCTTAAAATTTAAACTTAAATGTAAATCTTCATTTTCTTTGACTAAATAAAGTGGCTGTGTAAATTTCAGTTCCAATGCAGGAACGATTCGCAAAGCTTCAACCACATCACCACGCACCGGATCTAATTTCTTGAACGATAAAGGAAGTTTAACCTGAAACTTCTCCGAACCAATTTTTAAATCAAGCAAAACATTCAGTGGTGATTCTGCCTCGGGTAATCCGACTAAAGTATCATTCGGAACAGAGAAAGTAGCTGCGTTCACAGCTGGTTTTGCCAACCAGTAAGGTTCTGTAAGCGCGGCATCTGCAGGAATCTGAATATCATGCTGAATGGTAATTAAAGAATCTTTTGATAATTTTCTGTTAAAGTTTTCTGACTGACTTAACCATTTTACATTTTCTAAAACGACAGGATTTGCAGCTCTTGAAATTAAATTTAATCTGAAATTATAATTATCACCAGCAACAGCTTCAGCCTGATTAGTTACAACTTCGCCCATAAATCCGGCACAGCTTAAAATAATATGGTCAAGTGATTTAATTTTATCCTTTTTTAAATCTGAATCTTTTAGAGCCAAAACTTTTTTTCGCAAATCTAGCAAAGCAGGTAAGCTAAGATCAGGATTACTGAAATTGAAAGCGGAAATAATTTTATCTAAAGATTGGTCAATGTCAGAATTTCCTTCTTTTGTCCATGTCTTATTGATTCCATCAAAAAGCGTTGATTTTGCAGGCTCTCCGGCAACATGGGAAAAATATTCAGTTTTTATACCGGCTACAGACTGAGTTCCTGCACCCTGACTTTTATGTAAACTTCTGCTTAATCCCGCCAATTCACCATAACCCATTCCCAATTGCGCATCATATTGTCCAACCGTAACTTTCAATTGATTTTCAGCGGTCGCATTATTGTTCCCAAATCGGAAAGTATTCCACATGATGCGTTTTGGTTGCCATACATCCACATATTTCAGTTGATCTGGAAACGCAGTTTTGTCGCCTGCCAACATAAAAGCTTTCTCTGCAACCACCGCCGAAGCCGCATGTTGTCCGTGACCTGCCGCAGCAGTTGGAGGAAAACGACAAATGATAACATCCGGACGGAATTGACGGATGACCCAAACGACATCTGCTGTAATATTGTCTGCATTCCACTGTTTAAAAGTATCGGTTGTATTTTTAGAGAATCCGAAATCAATCGCACGGGTGAAAAATTGTTGTGCGCCGTCTAACTTTCTCGCTTCTAAAAGCTCATGTGTTCTGATTAATCCTAACGCAGCGCCTTGTTCTGTGCCTAATAAATTCTGACCACCATCACCTCTGGTTAAAGATAAATAGCCCGTTTCTACATTTTGATCGTTGATTAACCAAGAGAGCAATCCTGTATTTTCATCATCGGGATGAGCCGCAAGATATAAAACTTTAGGTAAGTGTTTAAGCGTTTTGAGTTCGCGGTAAATTTCAGATGACTTTGAAGGCCGAATTTGTTGCGCCGAAAAAACCGTATACAATCCAAGGATGAATACAGTGCTTACTTTTTTGAACATATGAATTTGCTTTGTTGCGTGGCAAATATAAGTAAATCGGTTTTATTTCGATCTTAAAAGAAATCAGTTATGTTTTTCTAATTGTATTCCGCGTAAGATTGATATAATTGAACATACAAAATGTTGCTACTGCTCCAAAAGTATGCCATAAAAGTGTACTTCAACTATCTCTATTTTTTTCAAAATAAGTTTTTGGTATAAATTAACATAACAACTATTTAGAATTATCTATATTCAATTTATTTATTAAAATTACATAATAAGTTAACTTAATACATATCTCGAACCCAGGTCAAGTTCACATTAAATTGCATAGCTTGTAAAGTTCTAATTTTATCTTCCAAAACCATTTTCGAAAAAAATGTTAATCTATCTTGTGACTTATCATTAAGGATAAGATAGTGAACTGTAACATTATCAGGCTGAGGAGAAAGATGATTTTCAACATCAGGTATGTGTACATTGACTGCATCTGCATATTTACTCGTAAATTCTGCATATGATTTAGCTGATACAAAACCCTGATTAAATAAATGACTCAATGCCGAAGCACCATAATTATACTTTACATGAAAAAAACTATTTTGATGGAGGACATCGCAAACTTCAAATCTATCTTCGTAAAGATTAATTTGTTTAGCTGTTTCATCAAACAAATAACCATGAATGTGATTTGATAAATGTGTATTAAAGATATTTTCTTTATTAATCTTTTGATTTGGATTTTGAGCAACAGCTTGTTCAATCTCTTCTTTTATATTTTCTTTAATATGATCAGGTATAACAAAATCAGTATCAATTATTCCATTAATTGCACGATTTACACGATCATATTTATCTTTAGAAACTTCGAACCACTCACCACCAGATAAGATATAATTTGTATTGTTTTCCTCAATTTCTCCATACAAGCATTCCAGAATGGACCATTCTTTAATTATATCATCATCTTCATTTAGAAAACAAATCTTTTCTTCAGCGAGGATTTCAAAAGTTGGCTGAGGATTCTTGTCAAGATAGGAAGATAAGGATAATTCATCGTATAACTCATCTCCTATTCTAATGTCTGCAACAAGACTAAAATCATAGTCTATTTCCGGCTCAAATAAGAAGAATGTATCTGTTGATGTAATTAATTTGTTAGGCAACAGTAAATTCAAAACTTCCGCTTCTGTACTATTAAGAGGATAAATCCCTTTAAATAGTTTTTTAATATCATCATGGGAAACAGAATTATAGATATCTAAAAGCCTGCTTAATTTTGGTTGGAGATATTGAAAACAAGGTATTTCAGCTTCATTAAAAAGAAATTGAACATTTAATGAACTATACTTTCCAATCATTCTTGAAAAATCTTCTGATGTAGAACTAATTACCGCTAATTCTTTTAGAGCTTCATTATCTTCCATTGAAAGGAAAAGTTGATTATTCGATATGTCGGCTCCATATTGACGTTGCTTATTAACAGGATTTGTTTCATTTACTCGACTGTAGGCACTTTTTATCGTTGCTGTTATATCATTATTTAATAATTTATTAGCAGTATAAATCCCAAATGTCTTCTCTATTACATATTTAATTATATTGAAACGTCCCAATGTTCCAAAATTAATTGCAAAAATTCTATTTTGTACTTCAATAAATAAAGTTACACCCGAGCTTTGATTAGATGGAAAATCACTAGTAAAATCTCCAATAATTTTATTTTTCAAATTCTCAACCCACTTAGGTTCGTTGTAGCTACCTAACTTTTTATAAAGGATAGCATTCAGATTTCCTTTATTGAAGTTGATTTCATTGTCGTGCGTGTAATTTTCAATAAATGTCTCAGGAGCTGTAATATTTAAATTACTTTTTAAAAGAACCACATTTAATTTTATTTTCTTTTTAGCCATCTTATTACTGATTTAATTGATTATAAATTATGATTCTACAAATTAAAATCTTTATGAATAAGATTAATATTGTAAATTAAAAATTATAATACAAATATCATAATATAAAGTAAATTAATTTTACGGTTTTCCGTAAGTAAAAAAGTAAAATAAAGTTAGAGATAAAAATCTCTATCAAAAACTTAAGACTTTACCTAGCAAAGAAATTAAAAATCAGTTATGTTTTTCTAATTGTATTCCGCGTAAGATTGATATAATTGAACATACAAAATGTTGCTACTGCTCCAAAAGTATGCCATAGAAAGTGTGTCCCGAAGCCTAACCACTCCCATTTATCCGCAATGCGAAAAGTTAATGCAAAAACAAATGACAACAAAGCAAAACCTACCCATTTACCGGCTTTCCATTGGGTATAAATCAAATAACGTAATACCGAGAAAAGCACGAACGACGCCATGATTGCATAATTTACGTTGATAAAAAGAGAAGTATTATCTATCAAAATCCAATTTCTCAAAGCGAACATCAACAGTAAATACACGAAAACCATTACAACAGCCAAGTACCATCTAGTGCTTTTAGCTATAAAATAAAATCCGGCAGACAAACAAAGCAACATAATGGGCAGCCAATCCATCATGATAAATACCGGCCATTGTCTGAATGAATGATAGATAGTTCCCCCAATGGCTCCAATATATAATAAAACCAAACAGTATGTTATAAAGGGATATTCTTTAAAATTACCTTTAATTTTAATGGTCCAAAAAATGGCTAATGCTAAAAAAAGCACAGCAGTTATTGCATTTAACGGCTCAGGAAAAAACTGAGTCATATCCGTTTCTTTATATAACATGCCCCCGTCCGGAGGTAATTGATTTATTGGCATCCTATTTAATAAATTACTTCTAAATATAGAAAAAAATAATTTGAAAACTTAACTACGAACTCAATTAGCTTAAAAACAAATGCTGTTTCATTTTGAATATTTCATTATGTCATTAACTGATCCTGTGATAAAAAAATAAAATGTAATAATATTCTTCCTTAAATTGTTTATTAAATACCAAATCAATTATTTACAAATGAAAAAACTAAACCTCATCTTACTACTTTATTTATCATTGAATACATTCGCACAAAGCGTAAATGATAAAATAAAAACCTTTGAAAACGACCTGAACTATTGGGACAAATCTAAAAAGAAATCAACATTAAAAGATAGAATGGCTTTCTACAACGCCAATGCAGTAAGTATTGCCGTCATTAAAGATTATAAAATTGAATGGGTAAAAGCCTACGGTTTTGCAGATGTTTCTGAAAAAAGACCAGCCACTACCAAAACACTTTTTCAGGCAGCTTCTATCAGTAAATCTATCAATAGCCTTGGGATTTTAAAATTGGTTCAGGAAGGAAAATTAAATCTCGATAATGACATCAATAACTATTTGAAAACCTGGAAATTCCCTTACGATGATGTTTCAAAAGGACAGAAGATTTCTATTGCTAATTTGTTATCTCACAAAGCAGGATTGTCTGTACATGGTTTTGGAGGATATGAAAAAGGAAAAGAACTGCCTACGATTAATCAAATCCTTGATGGAATAAAACCGGCTAATTCTCCTGCGGTGCGGTCTGTTTTTGAGCCCAACCTTAAATTCCAATATTCAGGCGGGGGAACGACAATTACCCAATTAATCCTTGAAAACACGACCGGAGAAAAGTATGAAGACTATATGCTGAATAATGTTCTAATTCCTTTGCAAATGAACGAAAGTTCTTTTAATCAACCTCCATCAAAAGACAAAGAAAATTTGCTTGCAACCGCTTATATTAATGGTAATGAGGTAAAAGGCAAATACCATATTTATCCTGAAAAAGCGGCAGCAGGTTTGTGGACAAATCCTACAGATTTAGCCGGTTATATTATTGAAACGCAATTATCATTATTAGGAAAATCAAATAAAATTTTGACCAAAGAAATGTCTGTAAAAAGAATTGAAAATAATTTGGGTGTATTTTTAAATGATTTCAAAGGCACAAAATACTTCAGCCACAGTGGGGGAAATGAAGGTTTTGTCTGCTACTATATTGGAAGTATTGAAGACGGAAACGGTCTGGCTGTAATGACCAATGGTAATAATTTTAAATTAATAGATGAAATTCTTTTGAGCATTGCCAGTCTGAACCATTGGAAAAATTATCCGGTCGAGCCTCAAAAAGAATCTATTGGTTTAACCATCAGAAAAGAATGCTTGAAAAATATTGATAAAGGAATTGCTTTGTATAGAGATCTTAAAAAGAATAAACCAAATAATTACAATTTTTCCAACGAAAACGAATTGAATGAACTGGGTTATCAGTTTTTAAGAGATCATCAATTGGATGCAGCTCTTAAAATTTTCAGTTTAAATGTTAGTGAATTTCCAACATCGGGAAACGTTTACGACAGTCGTGGGGAAGCTTATTTTAATAAAAAAGAATATTCCTTGTCAAAAAGCGATTATCAGAAATCATTGGAACTTGATCCCACCAATCAGAATGCAAAAGAAATGATTTTGAAGATTGATCAAATACTATCCACCAAAAATTAATTAAATTAAAAATAGGTCTTTATATAGCACTAAAAGCTTTACTTGAATATGAGTAGCGTTTTTTCATGATGTAATTTTTTTTACACCGAAAATTTATTTAACATTGCAAAAAAAATCCATGAAAAACTCAAAACTAATTTTGACGGCTGTCTTAATGATATTCTCAGCCATTAACATCAATGCACAAAAAAAGAAATCTGCTCCGGCGAAAGGTCCGATAGAAATGCCTAAAAACACAGAAACTCAGGTGATGTCGGGAGAGGAACAATTTAAAAATAGTCTTTACAAGCTGGATGATTTTGTTACTTTTAAATATGATGAAAACTATAAAAAGGCAGACGTATACATTACCGAAAACGGCAAAGAAAAGCTAATGTACAAAGCAAAATTAGACGACACTGGTGTCGATACAAAACTGAAGGCAAGAATTTACAACTGCAAAGTGTACAGCTCAGATGGTAAGACCCTTTTATTTACCTACGAAAGAGAAACGGCTGTGAGCAGCTTGATTAAAATGATTTACAATTCTCCGGAAAAAAAGTTTACAATTCTTGATTTCTCCAAAGTATATGCACATAATGAATATACGATGGGCAAAGATGGAACTTTTGAGAAATTTCCTATTTATTTGTATTACTCAACATTTAATGCTCCGAAATAATCATTAAATTTTTACAGAATATAGAAGCGATTTTATAACGATTTTAATTTTAAATACAAGAAGCTGTTTCGAATGATCAGCTTCTTTTTTTTCACTAAAGAATTGATAATTAAAAATATTAATTTCCTTTTGTATTTCTAAAATAAGTGAAACGCCTTTGTTTATCATTAAACAGTTTAATTTTCAAAAAACTTTGTTTTCCTTGCAGTAATTATTTAAACGCAAAGCAAGACAAAGAATTATTAAAGCTTTATTTATAAATTAAGATATACAAAGATTTAAAAGAAACAACTAATTAAACATGATTAAAAAAATTGAAATCATCAGGCAAAAATTATTCGACGGAGACGAAAGAAAATGTTTATATGAAGTTTTTAAATTTAGAAATCAGGAAATTAAATTAATTGATTTTTTACAACAACCCACTAAGAGAACTAAAAAAGGAAATTGATGCAGAAAATTTTAATTTAATAATTAAGGAAAATAAATTTAACCTCATCAATAATTTTATTGAAAAATATACTTCTGAAAATGGATTGGAAATTTATTATCTGAAAAAGAATGATTTTATCTTTTTATTCTCTTACGGCGAGTATCAGCCCGGAAGATATATTCTATTTTTAGAAGCTATTTTGCAAAATATAAAACAAAAAACGGATAAAAATTTCAATTCTTAGCCAGATCAAAGTTAGAAAAACGTAAAAGGAAATATTATTTTCAATTAATTTGTAGGAACTAGGTAATATTTTAGTTAAAATCTCCTTAAAATTTAAAATTACAAGATAATTATCAATCTTTGAAGTCTTTAATTAAGTAATTTAGCACTGGATTATAAATGCGCAGAGATTTCTATGAAAAATATCTTCTTCCTATTGCTTCTTTCATCGGTACAGCCTGTATTGGCACAAACTAAACTGGAAAAAGCAATCACCAATCTTGAGAATAATTACGAACAGGAAAAAGTATACCTTCTTACCGACAAACCGCAATACGTCGCCGGTGACCAGATTTGGTTCAAAAGTTTTGTATTTGATGGCTATAATCGTACAACACTCTCTACCACTCTATTTGTGGAATTATACGATTCGGATAAAAAACTAATCGACTGGAAAATGATTCTTCTCACCAACGGTGAAGGCAGCGGAGATTTTAAACTTAAAGAAAATCTTCCGGAGCAGGTTTATTTTGTGAGGGCTTACACGCCTTATATGAATAATTTCAGTGAAGATTTCCAGATTGTAAAAACCATTCCTATTTATAATCCTAATGCGATTGAAAAACTGGAGGTTTCTAAAAATTCTGATTGGTCTGCCAAAGCTTTTCCTGAAAGTGGAAATTTTATCGACGGAATTCCTACAAAATTTGCTGTAAGATTATCTAGCGATGGCTCTTTGCCGGAAAACTGGAGCGGAAAAGTTGTGGACGCACAAAATCCAAATACAGCAATTACTACATTTAAATCTTTTGATAAAAATGTTGCTTCTTTTAAAATAACTCCGGCTTTAGGAAAAAAATATCAGGTTATTGTTCAGGATAATTCGGGTAAAAATAAAACAATAGATTTGCCTTCGGTGGCGGAAAGTGGCGCGAATCTGGAAGTTTCGAGTTCGAAAGAAGGAATTAAATATACTTTAAAAGGAATCAATTTAAAGCAACAGCTTCAAAATTATAAAATTGTTGGAACAATTAACAACCATCTTGCTTATAAAGCCAATATTTCACAGTTAACAAATGAAGTTTCGAGCCTTATTCCCGTAAAAATCAGCAATGGAAATAATGGTATATTGCAATTGGCTATCTTCGATGACCAGGACAACCTTGTAGCGAAAAGGCTTTGTTTTATTAAACCTAATAATTTAAAAATTGAAAAGGCGACAATTATCGGTCAAAGTTTGAAGGAAACTCCGAGAGCCTTCAACAGTATTGATCTTTCTCCTGAGACTTATTTTAAGAATTACACGGTTTTGGTAAGCGAAGATGATGGAAATAATGTAGAAGATGAAAATTTACTGAGTACCCTTTGGCTGACAGGAGATTTTACTTCAAAAATTGACAGTCCGGCTCAATATTTTTCTAAAACAGCCAACAGTGAAGCGTTAGATGCTTTGCTTATTTCCGAGAACTGGAAAAGATTTGATTGGAATTCCGTACTTAGCGGAACAGCTCCGACCATTAAAAATTCTCAAAAATTTCTTTCATACAGGGTAAAACCTCTTAAAGACAATGCTTTGATGAAGGATACAAATGTGAATTTAGTCTTAAAAGTGGGCGAAAATGAATCTTCTATCAATCCATTCAGAACGGATCAAAATGGATATGTTTATTTAAATAATATCAGCTTCGATGAACCTTTGAATATTTCATTATTCATCAATTCAGAAAAGGGTAAAGAGGTAAACACCGATAATTTATTCGTTACGGCTGAACCTTTGGTAAATCCAACGCCATTTAAAGGAAATTTACCTACCACAAAATACAAACTGGTAAAATCGGCTGATCGTAAAAATCTTTCTCAAACCATTGCAAGAGCCATTAATGTTCAAAAAAATAATAAAAAAACAGAGGATGTTGATGTTCAAATTGAAGAAGTAAAATTAACGGGTAAAAAGGCAGATCCGAAAGAAGAACTTGACAAACAGTTGTCTACAGGAATGTTTAGCTCTATGAACTCTACGATATTTGATTTTGTAAATGAAGATCAGCAAGCTTTTGGATCGGCAAATATTTTAGATTGGCTGCAAGGGAGAGCGGCGGGATTAACATTTCAGAGAGATAATTCAGGAGCGAATATACCTTACATTCGAGGTCAGAAAGCCAAGTTATATCTGGATGAAGTACAAACTGATCCTACAATGATTACGAGTCTACCCATAAGCAATATTGCGATGGTGAAAATCATTAAAGAATCCGGATTAATCGGGAATGCGGTTGCCATTTACACCATGAAAGGCAACATGAAATCGAAAAATAATGATAAGCCCACACAGAAAAACAATGCAGCAGTTATAAAAGGCTATGATAAACCTTCGGAATTCCCAATTGAAATGATTGATAATGATGATTCTACAAAGAAAATCGAAAGCGATACTCGAGAAACATTATATTGGAATCCTAATTTATTTGACACTGATAATATTCCGCCGAGAATTAAATTTTTCAATAATGACACGGCAAAACAGTATAAAGTTTTGATTATAAGTTTTGATGAGGATGATAATTTACTTTTTGATCAGGAAATTATGAAGTAAAAATGACTTAATATATTTGTTTAAAAAACCTTTTAAACTGGTTTTAAATTTTACCACAAAAGATACAAAAGCTATCTTAAAAGTTTTTTTTATTATCTAATAAAAAGTCCTCAAAAGAATAAAAATCAAAGATTTTTATTCTTTTGAGGACTTTTTTAAATTTAATAGTCAGCTTTAAATATTATCCAAATCTTTTGTGCCTTTTGCGGTAAAAAAAGCTTAAACAAGTTTTTTACAATAAACAAAAGAGACTATCCCTAAAGACAGTCTCTTTTTTATTTTTAATCTAATTTGAATTATTCATATTTAGAAAAATCAACTGCAAAAATACATCTGTTTACCTGACTTCCATTTTTTGCTCCTGCATTGGGTTCAAACTCCGTCAGGCTCCACAGATAATTATACTGAGATTCATAGTAAAGAGATTCTGCTCCATACGGCCAACGGTAACGTACAGTATCATCTGCTCCATCGGTATAACGGGCCAATCTTGCAGTCGAGCCATAAGATTCGCTTGGAGATCCGGTACAAGAAAGCCAAGTTCTGTTCCCTTTTCTGAATACTCCTTGTATTCCATGAGCGTGATTATCCGCAAAAAGACTATTCTTTGGAGTTACCGCAACAATTCCTGTGCTTTGAAGTGTTCCGTTCGCATCAACCGGGAAACCAAACACCTGAGGAACAATGCTTGCATCGGCACTGCCTGCATAATATTGCCCTGTCCAAAACTGAGTACCCTCATCATTCACCTGAATTGTGGAGAAAGGACTTGCGTTGTTGATCTTTTGATATCCGATCTGTGGCAAAATATATCTATAATTGAACGCATATAAATTCCCATTGGCATCTTTACCACATTTATCGTTGGTTATGTCGCCTGTGCTTACTTCAATTATTTTATTTAAATCGAATACTCGAACGCCCAAATTTGTACTGCTTAGATATATTTTACCTTTAAAATAAGCAATTCCACCCGCGTGTACATTCAATGGAGCGTAAGAACCATATTGTGAATAAGTTGTTACATTTGTCGGAACATCCTGCTGCACCAACAGAATATGACGGTACGTAAGATAAGTCGGAGAACTCGGACTGATGTCAATCAAAGTAATACGGGATCCTTTAAATTCTGCATCATCTTTGGCGTACCAGCTCACCAACAAATAACGAACACCATCTTTGGTAAAACCTGCTATTCCTTGCGGTCTCCAGATCGATGTCGTTTCATCATCGGTATTCCAGCGGATTCCTCTTACTCTGTTTTCTTCAGGGATATTGAATCCGTAAACTTCGGTGTAAGCACTTCCACCAATAGCCTGACGGTTTTTATCAACCTGAGATGGATTTAAGAAACTGAATCCAGAGTTGATGTAGCTACTTGTATCTACATAAGCATTTACACTTACGTCTGCAGCAGAGACTTTACCTGTGTTGTTTTTTGATGAAATCTCTTTCTCTGCTGAAATTGAGGAAAATTCATCATTTTGGCATCCGATGGAGGTTACTGCAAGCATAAGCATCCATCCAAGTAGTTTTTTTTGAATCATAATTAATTTTGTTTGTTTTTAATAGCTTTTATATTGCTTGCGAAACTATCGGATTCTTTTCTTATTCAGATCACGATATTATGAATTATGTATTAAATTTATGATTCAAATATCCCAATTATGGATTGAATTGTCGGTAAGTAATGACTGCTGTTGAAGGAATTCCTGCAATACTTAAATCTAAACCTGCGGGAGCTGAAACGGTTTGTAATGAGGAAATGGCAAAACCATCCTGTCCTACAGATTTTACAGAATTGGGAATGTTTAAATGTAATAAATTGGCACTTCCATATATTGAAAAAGCTAAAGAACCAATCGTTTCTATACCTTCTTCCAAAATTAGCTCGGAAATATTCATAGAACTACTTTGAAACGCTCTTGATTCAATAGTTTTACAACTCCCTGGAATTCTCAAACTTCCTCTAAAATACTGTAGTGAAAAAGCTCCAGTTTTTATTTTTTCTAGGGAATTTGGAAATACAATTTTTGTGATAAAATTTTTACCGATTCCAGTAAAATTAAAACTATTTGTCCCAATAACTTTTGTACCTTCCGGAATAATAACGGTTTTAGCCATCCCCAATAGTTCAGTATTGTCTGTAGAAGAATATATAAATTCTTCTGTTGCTAAAATCCCCAAAGATTCCTGAGGAATTTTTTCTTCCTTATGCCAATAAGAATCCATCCACTCCCAGAATTCATCCTGTGTGGGTTTATCCCCTTCTTCAAAATAAAGTTTTAGTTTTTCTTTTGTTATCATAATTTATTTTTTTATCTATAAGTGATGGTTGCTGTCGCAGGAATTCCTGCGTTACTTAGATCTAAACCTGCAGGAGCTGAGACTGTTTGAAGTGATGAAATTGCAAATGCATTTTGTCCAACAGATTGTACAGTAGTAGGAATGTATAAATCTTTAACATTTGAAACTCTACCGATAGAAAAGGCATAATCTCCAATAGTTTCTAAACCTTCATTAAGGATAATCTCTTCCACTGAATCACTGCCATTGATATTATTTCCTTGATTTGCAAATGCTGAACTACCAATAATTTTAAGAGTTGAAGGGGTTTTAATACTCTTTATATTTTGAGTATTAAAAGCACTGTTTTCAATTACCTCCAAACCTTCATTAAAATTTACTTTAGTAATTTGATAGGACATTCCCATGTATGAATATGAAGATCCTAGTATTTTTTTTATATTTTTGGGAATAGTAAGCTCGACTGACGATCCTTGCAGATTTCCATTTACGATAAATGGCACTATTTTCTCAATAGATTCAACAGAGTCTAGAGAAATTTTATCTTCCATATGCCAATAAGAATCCATCCACTCCCAGAATTCATCCTGTGTTGGCTTTTCTCCGTTTTTAAAATAGGGTTTTAATTCTTGTCTTGTTTTCATTGTATCAATTTTTTAACTATCATTAGAATCTGTTGTTCTATACGTAATAACTGCGGTTGCTGGAATTCCGGCGTTGCTTAAATCTAATCCTGCTCTTACAGAAACGTTTTCAAGAGAAGGAATAGCGAAGGCGTTTTCTCCAACAGTTTGTACAGAATTAGGAATATATAAATCTTTTATAATGGTTGCTCTATTACAGTTAAAAGCATAATTTCCAATAGTTATTAATCCTTCATTTAGAATAATTTCTTCTAAAGAATCATATCCATTAATCATATTACCTTGATTTGCAAAAGCTGCTATACCAATAATCTTCAGTGTAGACGGCGTTTTAATGCTTTTAATATTTTGACTATTAAAAACCCCACTTTCAATTTCTTCTAATCCTTCATTGAAAATTACTCTTGTAATTTGGTATGACATACCTGTATAAATGTAGGATCCACTGGTAATTTTTTTTGCATTTTTAGGAATCGTAAGCTCAATTGAAGATCCCTTAAATTTATCTCCATCAAAAAGAGGAATCACCCTTTCTATAAGTTCCTCTTTATGCCAATAAGAGTCCATCCATTCCCAGAATTGACTTTGCGTTGGCCTATCTCCTTTTTCAAAATATTGTTTTAGTTCTTCTTTTGTTTTCATTGTATTCAATTTTTAGCTTGGAAGTGGTTCTGATGGTCTAACGATAATAACTGCTGTCGAAGGAATTCCGGCATTGCTTACATCCAATCCTGATGGTATGGAAACTGTTTCGAGTGATGGAAGTGCAAAAGCATTATGACCAACTGTCTGTACAGAATTGGGAATAAATAAATCTTTAACTTTAGAACTTGGACAATTGAATGCGTAATCCTCAATAGTAGTTAATCCTTCATTCAGAATAATTTCTTCTAAAGAAGTACCTGTTCCATTTACTGTATCTGCTTGGTAAGCAAAAGCATTATTTCCTATAACTTTTAGTGTAGAAGGAGTTTGAACCCTTCTTATATTTTGTCCAAAAAATGCTCCTCCAATTTCTTCCAAACCTTCATTAAAGTTCACTTCATTTATTTGATAACTCAGTCCAGTAAATTGGAAAGCCCCTTGTTTAATTTTTTTTACATCTTTCGAAATAGTAACAGATATTGCATGTCCAATCAGCATATCATCACTCATCATAGGAATAATCCTTTCCACAGTTTCTTCCTTATGCCAATAAGAATCTATCCATTCCCAGAACTGGCTTTGTGTTGGTCTATCTCCTTTTTCAAAATATTGTTTTAGTTCTTCTTTTGTTTTCATAAATTTTGTTTTGATTAATTATTAATTGTTTCAAGCCTTTTATTTTCGCAATTTTTCAGCCTTTTTAGTCAACACTTTTAGATGCTATTTTGTAAAAAACAAATCTGCCTCCGCCTTTCTTCTTCTTATCAAACCGTTCAAAATTTTTCCTCCGGCTGTAATATATCTCGAAGTAAACCAATCGAGAATGGCCGCTGCAGCTGCATTTTTATTGATTAAAGAAAATAAAGTATCAGACCCTCCTGTGTTATAGGTATGAGATACAAGCGCATCAAACTGATTTTGGGTAAGCGCAACTTTAATCTTATTATCAACAATTTTTTCATAAGTCGGTAAAACAGATGAAAATAATTCGGCTCCTTTTTCTTTGGTAATTGACGGATCTTTCATCGTTACTTTTTTACCACCGGGATAATAGGTATTTCCATAGCCAATTGTCGGAATACCCGCAGAATCCAGATAAGGTTTGGCACTGAAGCCTTCAAACGATAAAATTAAATTGATTCCTTTTTGTGATGTTTTCATTTTTTTAAATATTTATAGGTGAAAAAAATCAGGATTAAAGTGATTCCGATAATGGTGATGAAAATCCAGGCGGCAAGTTCAAATCCGTTTACTTTTATCTTTTGGGTTTCCTCAGAAATTGCAGACGACACTTCTTTGATCTGTTCTTTCGAAAAATCTTTTTGAATAGAATCCTGAACGATTTGGATAGATTCTTTTTTTACAATCTCCGATTTTTTGTTGTCTGCTTTTGCATAACGATTACTGATTAAATATTCCGCATTTCCCAGGATAGAAATACTTTGGATAGTATCTTTTCCAACAATATTGTGAAAAATAAAGGGATTAACTAAATCAGAATGCCCTTTAATCGATATATTTCCGGATATTTCGTTCTTCTCTTCCTGCAGAGAAGCATCAGTCGATTCATTTTGAATAGCTTTTGAGCTTTGAAAGCCGGAAGAATCAACTTTTACTTTTTCGGTTTCCTTTGTATATTTTTTATGATCTGTTGTAATTTTCTGCTTACTTCTACAACCAAATGCAATACTCATTAGCGAGATCAGTATTAAGGTTTTCATTTTCATTAGTTTTATTTTTAAAATTGAACGAATTCCGAAGCTTTTCTCCCGTTAACTAGCCACGAGAAAAAAGCTAACTGAAATTCAATGTTTTATTTAAAGATTTTATCTTCCTTCACATATTCTTTTTTGATGCTTTCCAACAACATTTCCAAGCTCACTTTATATTCCGGATCCTGTAATGCAATTGCTTTTAAACTTACATCCTGAATGATGTTCATAATATTGGAACCTGAAAGCTCATATTGCTGGGCGATTTGGTCTAAATCGATATCCACAAGCTGCAATTGTTCCGGAAGATTTTGTTGCCAGATACGCAGACGCTCTTCATGCTTTGGATTATTGAATTTTATGCAGCTATGAAAGCGTCGCGTAAAGGCTTTATCCATATTATTTTTGAAATTGGATGCCAAAATAATAAGCCCTGAAAAAGATTCTATTTTTTGCAGCAAATAAGAAACTTCCTGATTGGCATATTTATCGTGGGCATCTTTCACATTGGTTCTTTTTCCGAAAATAGCATCTGCTTCATCAAAAAATAAAATCCAGTTTTTATTTTCTGCTTTGTCGAATAATTTAGCCAATTGCTTTTCTGTTTCTCCGATGTATTTTGAAACCAACATAGAAACATCAACTCTGAAAACAGGGCGTTTAGTGTACTTCCCTAAAAGACTGGCTGCCAAAGTTTTTCCAGTTCCAGGCTCACCGTAAAACAACACTCTAAAACCCGGTTTTAGTTTTTTCTGCATATCCCAATCTTTCATAAGAATCTGGCTGCTGTTGTACCAAGCTTCAATTCCTTGGAGCTCATTTAATGTAATTGGAGGAAGTATTAAATCACTCCATGATCTTCGGGTATGTATTTGCTCTGCAGGAAAGTCGTTGCTCATTTTCGGTAATAAATCAATTCCGAAAATAATCTTATTAAAAGCCTCCTGATGAACACTTAATGGGCTGTTCATTGGTGTATGATCATGAGGAGAGCTAGGAAAAACGATGAGTTCTTCTTTAATCAAAATTGAATTTGAATCGAAAAATTCTAATGATTTTAATCTTTCTGAAATATTATCTCCACCTAAAATATACTGAACAGTTTGAATCGTAGGATAAAACAGTCTGCCATTGTCACTGACTGAACAGAAATCGAACAACACACTATTTGGAAATTCTAAATAAATGCGTTTCAACAATGATGAATCCAATCTTGGTAATAATGCCATTAATAAAATGATAACTTCCTGATGAGCAAGCCCCTTCTTCACAATATAATCTCCTAATTGAAAGCCTTCATGGTCATTAGTTTTAAATTCAGGAGCTCCTATGTTAAAATATTCTGAAGAATTGTTGATACGCCATGTAATAACTTCTTTTAAATGTGTAAATAATTTTTGTATTTGTTCTGATTCCATTGGTTTTTTAGTTTTATAATTTTTTTTGACGTATTTTAAATCTTCTTCAGCTTTGCATTTTCGGATCTCAATTGTTTATTGATGCGCTTATGGAGAATAATTTCTTTTTTTAAAAGATTGATTTTTGTCTCTAAAACATCAGAAAATTCATTAAACTTTTCCTGATAAAGATTGGCTAAATCATCGGCTTCCTTACTGAAAATCAATAATATTCCATCATTCTCGGATTTTTCATCCTCATTATACGTATCGCTTTTTTTTGAATTTGAATCAATTCTGCTTTTAAAAAGAGAAACTATTTGGCTGATGGTTCTTATATTTTCTCTGAACAACTGAATCATTTTATTTAAGTAAATTTTAAGCATAAACATAGATTTCAATAACTCCAAATTGCTCTTCAAAATCAACCCCTGATTTACTGTCTACATCAAAAATATTAATGGACAAGGAATCATCTGATACCCTTACAGAATGACATTCGGGATACATTCCATTCCTACTTGTATTAATTTTGCTGTTAATCCAAACTCTGTTTTCAGGAAATGCACCCTGCAGCTTTCCTTCGATACGTCCTGTTCCGGTTCTATTCCATTGGATGTTACCTATCGTATTTTCCAGTTCTATAAATGCAGGCTCAAAAGTTGAACTTGTATTTCTTAATAATGCTCTGTAGATTTTATAGTTTTTTCCCGTCTCCTGAAGCCTGTCTTCCACCCATCTTTTTTGTACAAATGAATTGTCTTCGTAATTGTCACCATAATAATCAGAACCAACAATACCGGGACCGTATGTAGGTGCTTTTACATCAATTTTATCTTGCCATTCCGTTAGGTTAATATATTTTCCATTATCTCCCATGCCTTGGGACACTGTTATTTGTGATGGATTAATAAGAACTTCACTTCTTTCGCCATTTGATGTATTTCCTGAAGTCATCGTTGTAAATCCGTCGGAAACTGTAATGACAGCAGATCCGCTTTTTATAGCTCCTCCTCCTTCAGTTGAAAATTCAATTTCTCCGGAAACAGGTTTCCCTGCGACAGTTCCGGATAAAGGAATACCCTCTACTCTATCGATCCACCCAAATTGTCCGGATGCGTTTCCAACAAAAGATTTATTATAAGTAGCATCTCCCGCAGGAATATACCCTGGATTAATAGAAAATGAACCATTAAACTTCACCCATCTCTGAAGAAAATCTCCTGTAATTAAAGCCATTGCCAAAGTTCCCTGCTGAAAACTTCCAAAAGCACCTTCTGAGGTATTATTATATCCCGTCCAAGTATTATTGGAGTGGATAATAAGTTTATTAGCCAAAGCGCCATCATTAATACCTGCTCCAATACCAATTAATATGTTGTTTTGTCCTGTTACTCCTTGCCCTGAAGACGCACCAATTACGATATTACGGTCACCCAAAGCACTGGTACTGGCAGCCTTGTAGCCAATAAGTGTATTTAGATTTCCTGTTGTAGTATTATATCCGGATGCTGTTCCTACTAATGTATTTTTGAATCCTGTCGTTACTTTGTTTCCTGATTCTTCTCCAAGCATAACGTTGCAGTTCCCAGATACTGCGTTTTGCCCTGCAACTACTCCTACGAAAGTATTAAATGAACCCGTTGTAAGCTCCTGTCCTGAAGCCGCTCCAAGAGCTACATTATTTGTTCCAGTAGTTACTTTAGACAAGCAATTGTAGCCAAATGTATGATTGTAAATACCTGTATGATTTGGATTAATATTTCCCCAAAAGAAAGAATATGTTGATGGGTTAACACCTATTGCTCCGTATGTACTTTGTGCACCATTTAGAAAAGCAATCGGTTTAGGAGAATAAGCATCTCTATTGACAACTGTAGCCAACGTTTCATCCGCCAGTGCTTCTGTTGTAGTAACTCCGGATGCTCTTTTGATATAAAATTTTCCGTCTGTAAGAGGTTTTTCAAGTTTTTTATTCAATTCGGTCTGAAGTCCTTCTACCATTCCGATGGTAACATTAGAGATTCCTGTAGGCAGATAATTGTTTTTATATGTTTTTTCACCTCCTTTAAACATGTAAAGTGAATAATTTCCAGCATTTACAGGAATGGCAATAAAATCATTTTTCTCAAAAGTATAAGCTGAAGAGTGTCCTGCAAAATCAATAATACTTGCTTCTGATGCCTCGATAAGTGTTGTTAAGCCTAATGCTTCAATTTTTTCTGCTAGAATTTTTTTATCATTATTCACAAAGTCATTCAAAATCATATACTTGGAATCACTTTGGTTTTTAGTAAAAACATTTCCGATATTATTGGCATCATCAATTGTTGCAAGATTTTCCGGCAGTTCATCGGATCCTCCAACTCCTAAAGTTGTTTTCCATGCTTGAATATTATTGCTATCCAGATTTGCTGCATTTTTATCTGCTTTATTCTGTATTGAATTATCTAATCCCGTTATTGAGCTCGTAGGAATAGAATCGAATTTGTGCCAGAATGACGACCAGGAAGCCTGAAATTCATCCTGTGTGGGATGATCTCCGGTTTGGAAATAGGTGTATATGGTATCTAATGATATTGGCGTTTTATTATCCATTTTTTTGTTTTTAGAATTATAGAGTGAGACATTGCCTATTATTTAGTATAGTGGCAATTGATAATTTTGGTATTAGGAAATTCCTTTAAGTAAAGTATGGTAAAAAGAATCTGCAAAACATTGTTCTTTTACTAAAACTGTTTTGCATAAGAAAAGATCTTTAAAATGGTTTGATCTTTATTAAAAATAATTTTGTGTATTCAGGTGAGTGTGAGTAGATATAAGTTTTTATAATATCTTATAATCACATTCAATTCTTATATTTCTGATTCCCTGCAATTGGCCACCGCCCCAAACTCCCTGATTATTTTGTGTAGGAGATAAAAATGCTGTCATCAACAGATTATTATTGGTTGTATCAAAAATCTTACATTCTATTCCTTGATGGATTTCGGTAAGATCTCCATCATAGGTAAAGCTCACTGTATCCGAAATGTCATAATGATTGGTAACACTATCTTCTGCCCTGTATTTGTCGCTCCAATATCCTGCCTGTGCTCTGTATTGAATGGATGCTGAAGTGTTATTGATAAATTTTATTTGGGTATTTACAATATTCACCTGTTGTCCAATATCTAATTTGCCTATACTAAGGTTAAACATATTATCCTCAAGCGTTCCAAATTCAAACCCATCCGGAATCGAGGGAAGGTTATTTCCAAATAACATATTCCTGTAGAATCTTGAATTCACCTGATAACTTAATACATAATATTCATTACCATTTAAACCTTCAACAGGAAACTTTTTTGCTTTAATTGTGTAAGGCGCACTGCCGTAGAAGAACACCTTTCCCTGTCCTTGGGTCGTACTTACGATCTCCTGCTCGTCTTCATCACTTGAGTTTACCACCACCGAAAATTTTTGATTTCCAATGTTTGTCGTATAATAAATATATCCGGTATTAAGTGAAAGAAAACTGTTGGCAATTGCAACTGCTTCTTTTTGGGTAAGAGGATCTTCTTTATGTTTTAAAGAATCTATCAATTCCGAGAATTGTCCTTGTGTCGGATATTTCCCTTTCTGGAAATAGGTTTTTAGTTGTTCTCTTGGGGTTATTTCGTTTTTTTCCATAATATTTAATTCTTTACTTCCTTATGTTATTTAGTTATTGTATTTATTTCACATTTTAAACATCGTATTCAAGCTTTGGAGATTGTTACTGGAAACATTTGTACCTGTTTATAAATATGATTAATGAAGCTTTATAAGCTTTTTATGGCATGAATTTCTGACCTGAATAAATCAGTATTGCAACAGAAATATATTTCAGAGTTCAAAATTCTCGCTTTTTTTACTCCTGTAAAAGTTTTTGAGCCTCCCTAGTCTGTAGTTGCAGCAGTTTTTAAAATATTGAGGGTCTGTAGAGCGATTGAGAAATTAAATACTTATTTATTGCTTATGAAATCAAAGCAACAATATGGTTAACTAAAAACAGCCTTGTGTTTTTCATTAATATTGTAGTTAGATCGATATTTTATTTTTATATTTTGAGTCAATTCCTATTCTGGGAACCGAATAAACCACATTGTTCTGAACATCATTATTGTGGCTTCCCATAAACATTGCTGTTATAAATATAGAATCCACAGTATTCTGCCATATGTAACCGGTATTGGAAGCTTTAGGAAATTTTAGTATAAATCCTAATGAGCTGGCAAATCCGGCTGAATTATTAGCTGGTAACGGTACGCTGCCTGAAGATTTTATTTCGTAGGATATATCAACTGCTTCGATTGGATTTGCCAAAGCATCCACAAATACCCTGAATGGATTATTTCCACTATAAGTACCGACAACTCCTGATACCATCACATTTAAATAATAATGCGTACTATCCTGACTGAATGTTGAAATATCCACCTTCGGAATATAAGGAATAGCGATGGTAGTCTGCTTATTTTCGACACCAAAAGTTCCGTCCGGTTTTGCAACGATATTTTTGGTAAAAGCGGAATCGGCCTGCGGGAGCCTGCGAACCTTTAATGAAGAATCAAAATCTAAGGTTTTTTCTGCAAAATCCCCTCCTATGAGAGGAAGAGCCGTGTTGTGATCCAGTACAGTTTCTGAAGAATGGATAACCAGCCGGTTATTGGTATTCCCTCCTATCGGAGCATTGGCCCCTATGGTCACATTGTTGTTTCCTTTCAAATTGTTCGGCAAATCGGATGTGTAACCGGATCTAAAACCTAAAAAAGTATTATAATTATACTCCTGAGTATGTCTGGTTCCTCCATCAACATATCCGGAGTGGCTTCCCAAGGCCGTATTACCGTACCCTCCTATGAAATTATTCATCGCCACTCTGCCGACAGCAGTATTATTGTGACCTGTCGCAAAATAGTACAGCGCAGCCTGTCCTACCACAACATTCCAGTATCCTTCCTTTAACGCTATCATCGAGCTAGATCCTACAACCGTATTTCTAATACCCGTTGTGAGCTTCCACAAGGCATGATTTCCTAATGCCACATTTCCATCTCCGGTGGTAACGTCCTGTAATGCACCGTAACCAAATGAATGATTGTAAACTCCCGTATGATCAGGATTCATGTTTCCAATCCATGGAGACCAGGTTTTGTGATTGACTCTCAGCTCAATTTTGGTTGAAGGCGATGATCCACTATATACTAATTTAATTCCCTGTTCCGGAACATTATTATCCCTGTTAATAACGGTTGTCAGGGTTTCCTCTGGCAGCTTATCCTCCTCTTTATGCCAGTAAGAATCTATAAAATCTGCAAACTGACTTTCCGTGGGGTATTTACCTTTTCCGAAATAGCCTTTTAATTCCTCTTTTGTGGGCAATTTATTTTCTTCCATAATCCTTAAATAATCCTAATGATTTAATTTTTTTGAAATAATTATTTTTTACATTTTAAAATCCAAAATTCCTTATTTTTTCATTCTTATAAAAGTTTTTTACTCTGTCTGTTCGGTAGTTGCAGTAACTTTAAAATAGCTACAAATAATTATTAGAATATTTATTCAATCATTAAAAAAAGAAAAAAATTTCCCAAATATCATTAAATAAAAAAGGCTCGGATTATAAAAATCCAAGCCTTCATTTTTAAACTATATTTAGCGAAATAGTTCTTTCGCAAAGTTAATCTTAATCTAACTTAAAGAAAAAGAAAGCCACCGCAGCCCATTCTTTTTTAATTCCGCTGGCATATCCAATGGTTCCGTGGCTGCTGTTTTCTACCGTTCCATTGTCTTTAATATATCCAATGGTTGAATGACTGCTGTTTTCGACTGTTCCGTCTTTTTTGACGTACCCCACCGTAGAATGACTTCTGTTTTCAATCGTCCCATCACTTTTGATGTAACCAATCGTCGAATGACTTTTATTTTCAACCGTTCCGTCACTTTTAATGTAACCTACTGTGGAATGGCTGCTGTTTTCAATTGTTCCGTCCGATTTGATGTAACCTGCCGTTTTATGGCTTCCTGATTCTATCGTTTGTGCACTTAGAAGAGAAAGGTTTAGTAGAATGGAGCAAATGAAGAGTGTTTTTTTCATGGTTTTTTAAAATTTTAATGATTATTATTTTATCAAAAATTTTTAGACCGTTGCGTTATTAATTGGATTATAATCACATCAAAGTCTTTGTATTTTTGATTAAATATAGCGAGTTTTGCTGAAATATAATATGCCTATTAAATTATATCATTAAAAGTTTGAACTTGCAAATATTTTTATTGTTACAAAATTATTAAAATTCATTATCTAAAAAAATAATTTCGAATTTGCTTTATGTATAAAAAAGTAATCAATAAAGTTTCTCTTTTTATTTAGCTTACTTAATCATTTAATTGAAAATCCAGCTTAATTTTTTCTACCAAAAGAGGTAAATCAGCTATTGCGTTATCTACTTCTTGCTTAAAAATTAGTACCTGTCCATCTTCTTCAGGTATTATTCTTTGTATCTCATTATCGTAAAAATACTTCGGTATGATTATGTAACTTTTTCTACTTTTCACATATTCCATAAGCCAAGAATATTTTCCTTTGAAACTTTCTATACTATCTCTTAGTTGCGAATAAATAGGATCCCTTTTAGACACATCTTTAAAATTAAAATATACACCTTGTGTGTATCTATTATTGATATCAAATATTGATGTTTGTCTAGATGATATCTCTTGTATTTTATCAATTGTTAGAAATAATGCTGTATCATCATCTATTCTAATATTTCTGTTAGCTCGATTATATGGATCTAAATCATCCATTAAAGAGTTTATCCATTTACTAAAATGTTTCTTCCATTTATCATTTGAGAAACCAACAATGCCAATATCTGCATTATAAAACTCTGGATTTAATGTTCCTATTTTTATGCTAAGAGAGTCTAATAAGTTATAAATTTCAGGGTAAATATCTTTATAATTTTCATAAGAAGTTATTGCACTTATTTCATTAAATGCTTTAATACTATTGATTGATATTTTTTGTGAAATAGAAATTTCTAACCTTAAAATTTCTAATGATAAAATAACTCTAGCGTCGCCATACCGAAGCTCTGTTTTACTTCCTTTCTCTTTTATTTTTTTGATGATTTCATCAATCAATAAGATTGTATTTTTAATGATTTTATCTACACATTCAGGGGGGGTAGAATTTTCAATAACGACTTATTGATTTTATTTTTATAAAGATAATTTTTTTGAAGGATGATTTAAAATAATAGCCGCACGATAAATCATGCGGCAATATGAGGATTTCTATTTTATTTGAATGACTAAAGCTCTTTTTATGTATATTTTCTTTATAGAAATACAAACACATCCGTTCAAAAACTATTCTTTATCAATCGTTTTCCATTTTTCAATATCTTCAATTGAAATGGCAGGTTCTACAATAATATATTTGTTAAGATCTCTTCCTTCAAAAAAAGTTTTTCCTCTTGGTCTTATCAAACTTTTTCTCAGGATTCTTTTTATAATACTTAGTTTGTTTGGGTTGTCGATATCTTCATTCGAAAATTGATTCATCATTTCTTTTGAAAAAGCACCAAGCATTTCATAATATTCTTGATAGGGTTCTAATGGTTCATCAGGATCAAAATATCTACTAGTAGATACAAAATAAACATAAAAAGGACGAATAATATAATCTACTCCTACTTCTATTAATTGAGGCATGAAGACATATTTTTTTATCTGTGGGTGAACATCAACATGCTGTAATACAGCCTCATACATTGTACATCAAGATGATGATATAATGTTCCATACTCACTACTCAACATTTTATCAAGTACCTCTGTTCTATTTAATTCTTTAAAAGTTTTCATCTAATTTATTGCATATCTATTATTTGCTTCACTGTATTTTTAATCAAAAAAACTATCGTTGCTAATTATGATTCTATTCATTATCTATTCTTTTAAAAATTTAATAACTACTTTATTATTTATGGTTACATTATCAGGACTCCTCCAACCACTTTGGTAACCTATTTAGCCATGTTCCTTAAAGGTTTATTTCACTTCAAACTTTCATTAATCTTTTACAGGGCTTTTCACATAAGGTAGATAAATAGTCTTAAGAAATTAACTTTGCAGAATTGCGAAACCTGTAATACCCTCATCAATTATATTTTTATAAAAAACCACACGAAAGATTCGTGTGGTAGTTAAGGGAATTTATTTTTTAATCTTAATAAAATTAATATAATTTTTCCAATATATATAATTAATTTTCAATTGCGATTTTCAACTGATCTATATTGATAATATCTAATTGATCGTTAATTTTTACAGGATATTCAATATTAAATTTAGCTTCTTCAAAAGTAACATTCATAAATTTGCTATCCATAAAAGCTAAACTATCTAATTCTATTAAACTAAAAGTTGTATCTGATATAAAACAAACTCCAAAATAGCTCCATCCAAATTTAATTTTATTGAATGTACAAAATTCCATCGATGTATCATAAAACTCAGCTTTTGTTATTTCATCTTCCGAAAAATTGCAATTAATAAATTTACACTGATGGAACTCACATTTTCGCAAAAAAGATTTTTCAAAATTTACTGCAGAAAAAGTACAGTTGAAAAATGAACTACCTCCTAAATTCAAATTTATAAAAATACTTGATTCAAATTTTGTATTATAAAATATTGATGTATTTAAATTCTCATCTTTAAGAGTTATATTACTAAATTCTTCATTTTCTATATCCAATTGTTTTCCGCCACCATTATTTAGCCACTCTTTATGTTGCTGTAATCTTATTTTTATATTTTCCATATTACTTATTAATAAATATTATTCCTTTAGGTGAATTTGCTGCATTAATTACATTGTTTATAAATATAGTTTTTTGAGTCTGAGGTATATTTTTCAAATCAACTATATGCGCTACATCATTAGTTCCCCCTTTTTGCATTGTAATTTTCTTTCCAATATGAGTAGCTTGTGCCTCTAGATCCCCTCTATTTACAGGAGTTTTAACATCTGCATATTTATATGGAGGAGGTCCATCAACCTTAAAATCTAAATCTGGTTCTCCATTTTTCACATTAGGTCTTCTAGGATTTTGTATATGCTTTTCATATTCCGCTAAAAGAATTGCTTCAGCTTCATTTTGAGCTTTTGCAATATCTCCTAAACTATTTTTACCTTCCTCTTTTGCTAATACATCAAATCTAGAGTCATCTCTTGGATTATATTTTTCATCTTTAAATATATCATTTTTCTTCAAATTCTCGTTAGCCTCTTGCATAGCTTTTTTTTCAGATAAGTTTTTAATAATCTCGGCTAGCTTTTCATGAGCACGTTTGGTATCATTTTTCTTCAAATTCTCGTCAATCTCTTGCAAAGCTTTTTCAGATGAGTTTTTAATAATCTCTGTTTGCTTTTCATGGGCACGTTTGGTTACTTCTTCTGGACTAATAAACTTTTCGTATTCTTCTAGCGCAGCATCACAAGCTTTGACATCCTTTGCAAACTTTACTCCTTCTTGCATTTTGTTTATCGCTTGCACCTGCTCCTGTACTAATGCATCTATATGTTGTGGCACTTTTGTACGTAACTCTTGCAGCAGGTTTGCTTTATAAGTTTCTATTCCTTTTAGTCCTTCAGGTGTTTGGCTTATAGCTTTCCAATTTGTAGTCTGTCCGTTTTGAGTAGTTTCTTGGTGGTAAAAATCATTACTTGCGTTATCCAGGTTTTCTATAAAAGTTTGAGTATCCATTTGTGCCAACTCATTTACCGTTTGCGCTATACTCTGTTTGGCTTGTTCTCCACTTTGTATCAAGATTTGTTTATCAGCTTCTAGTCCTGTCAAAAACCCGCTCTTTATTTTAGCAAAATTATCAAGTCCTATCATCTCTTTTAACTTATTCCTAAAGTTTTTTACACTTTCACCTATACGAGCCAGTGTTTTTGGAAAATATGTTTTGGCAATAAAGCCTACAGCTTTTGCAAAACCTAGCATGGCTAAAGCTACTATAACGTTGGTACGTGCAGAAGCGGCTTGGTTTACATTTTCCTTAAAAACAGCAGCATCTTTAGCCTGTGAAGCAGCCTTTATACGCGCTTCAGATTCTGCTATGGATAAAATAATCGTAGTGTATAACAATACTTCTATAATTGCAGCTACTTCCCCTACACCCGTAAGCATAGAAATTACAGCAACTACACAAGCAGCAGCCAACAACCAACCCGATACTTTCGCCCCAGCTCCCAAACCTGCTGCTAATCGTTGCCATGCATTGACATCTCCATTAGCTGCCTCTTTTATGTCTTTTTCTATAGCTTCTGCAGTTTCTGTTGTATTCATAAGCGTAGCAGCTTTTACAAAGTCTTTTGCAACTTCACCTGGATGGTCTTTCATGTATTGCAGTTGTGCTGCGGTCGCTTTTTCGGTCTGCTCTCTAGCTAAATCATATTGGTCGCTTTCAGATATTTTACCTATTTTTGTGTCATCAAATCCCTGCCAAGACCCTTCTATAGCTTCTTGCATAGATTCGGAAGCATTGGCTGCCTGCGCTTGCTCACTTAATGCTTTCAATTCCTCTTTTTTTGCCAAAAAGAAATCTACTGCTTTTTCAAACAATTCGATATTATCTGTAGCTTTTATTGTCAGGTGTTGGAATAATACAATATCTTCAGGTGAAAGTTGTTTTAGTTTTTCGGCAATCACCAATAATCGTTGATAATCTGCTAGAGTAAGATTACCTTTTTCTGTTCCGATAATTTTTTTTATTTCAGCAGGTAGTTTAGCTAGTTCGCTTTTCAATTCTTCAAGTGTTTTTCCCTGATTGGGTTTAAGGATATTTTCTTCACCTGCTCCTTTACCTAACTTTTCACCAGTTCCTTTACCTTTACCTCCTACTACTCCTTTGTAGTCAGATTTTCGGTAATCTGCACTTCCTCCTGAACTTACAAGTGTTTTCACATATGTATCTTCATATTTAGGTATCCAAGAATGATTGACCTCTTGTCCAAAAATCATTCTTTCCGCATAACGATCAAGCTTATAGTTAGTATTTATACTACGATTATACTCATCCGTTTTGTAGGTATCGAAATGCAAGGTATATACGTCACCTTGATGGGTTACTCTTCCTTTACCCCCTGCTTGAAGTATCAATTCAGACACGACCTCTTGATTTTCAGCTTTGCTTTTAGCGGTTTGACCTTGTGCCGTTTTTGGAATAGAAGTTCCCGATGTATGGTCATAATCTTGTCCCTGGCTTATATTCTTGGCAGACATATAATCTTTTTCAGCTTTTTTGGTGTCGGGATGGTTAACATCACCGGTTTGCTTAAGACTTTCCTGAAATCTGCCATACATTATCTCCGAACCCTGATCATAAATATTTTGGGTCATTGGATTATTACCATTTCGACCGACCAAATTATTATTAGAATTTCCTGATCCGGTCACAACAGTCGGACTACCCGATCTTTGTATTTGTGTACCTGCCATCTCTGTCTCAGATTGATGAATAACCACAGGTTCTTTCTTTTTTTGCTTTTGTTGTTGGTGGACTTTATTGTCTTTTTCTACAGGTTTTGCTGCTTTCATTGACTTGGTGTTTTTAATTACATATATTTTAAAAAGGTATATAAAGCACAACTAAAATTGTTGCCCTTTATACTTACTTGTTGAAGTGAAAATCTGACCTGAAATGGTAGATTTTTTTTAAGAATTTGAGTAATTAATAGTGGTTATCAACTTTGCGATGAGAAGCAGTAATGCTGGAACCACTTATTTTTCCTCTCTTGTTTTATTTGCGTTTTCATGGGTTTTCAGTTCTAAAATTTTGCTTTCTTCATTCTTATGAAAGTTTTTAGCCCTAGAATTTCATAGTTGCAGTAACTATTATTTTCTCTTAATCAATTAATTTCAAACTCAATTTGAAAGTCCAAAATTCATTATTTTTTTGTTTTTATTAAAGTTTTTTGCTCTGTCTGTTCGGTAGTTGCAGTAACTTTAAAATATTTAGTAAATGATTACTTGAATATTCATTTAATAACAGGATCGAATCATTAAGAAAAGGAAGAAATTCTGGATATTCTGAAACAAAAAAAGACTTGGAATGTAAAAATCCAAGTCTTAATTAAAGTGCCGATTTAAATTTTAAGTTATAAAAAACTCCGCAATTTTTTATTATTGCGGAGTTTCTATTGTCTTTTAAATAATATTTCTAAATTTTTATAAAATAATTAGATTGGATTTTTTTGTTTTAATTGTTTGAGCTTCATCTATATTGTATGAAATTCTGTCATCTTCGTTTATTAGAGAATTAAAAATATCTACATATTGATTAAAAGAATTTTTGTCATAATCAACAAACACAGGAAAAAGTTGACTTGCCTGATAATATCTTTTATTTTGTAAAGCGTCTTGAGTTGCCTGTTCTATTTCTTTTAACAGCGGTCTGCAGTTTTTCTTTAGAAGAAAATCTTTTAGATTAGATTCAAAAAACTTATTTCCATAAATACTCAAAAAATGTTTTATATATGGATAAAGTTCTTCTTCGGTCTTTCCGTTCATTGTCGAAATATATAGAGCGTCTGTAATTACATCATATACATTATCTTCGCTGTGTATTCTATGGGATTCAAAACTTTCTTTTTCATCCCATTTTTCGGAAATAAACCGGTCAAGCTGTTGAAATCCTTCCGGAATTGCCCACGCCAATAAAATAAGCATGGCTTGGTAAGCAATATATTGATCATCATTATCAAGAAGCGATTTTAATTTTTCAATTCTGTCTACATCTTTGTTTCTGAGAAGTTGTACTTCGCTTAAATCGTATCCTTCATATCCTTCTTCGTTGTAGTGATAGAGGATTTCGTTTATTTGGTTGTTCATTTTATCAGGTTTATAATTTCTTTAACTTTAAAAGAAATATTCAATTTAATATCTAGATATAATTATTTTATAAATAAATTTCACTATTTAATTTGAATTAAATAACTACTTCTAACATATTTGATGTTGTATCTAAAAAATCAAAGGTGATATAAAATTTTTCGCCCTTTGTAATTTTAAACGAAATTCCTTTAAAAAATAAAATCAGGTTATTATTTTCTTTTAAAACCGAAGCTGATAATTCAAATTGCTTATTCTCATTTGGTAGTAAGACATCAGCATTAATTTCCTCTTCATTATACACAGGTGAAATAAAAGTTTTTTCATAAGCAATTAATTTTTCGTGCATTACATTGAAAAGGTTTATTCCATTTCTAGCTAATCCACCAGTATTATTTAAAAAGTAAAATCTCTTTTCTTTATTACTAAAGTTTGTTATATTAATATATAATATAAAATTATCGTTTATAAATTTATATGAAATATTCAAATCTATTTCTTTTTTATTCATAGTTTCATTTTTAATAGTTTCCATATTTATTTTTTAGCACCATTTCTATCTGATAATTTAGTTTATCGACTTCTTTTATAAGTTTTCATTTGAAATTTATAGAAAATTATCTCCATGAAATCATTTGATAGTCGTAAAAGCTCACATTCATATCATCAATTCTTTCTTCCAGGGCTTTAATTCCAATCTCTAGATATTTTTCTTTTTCGGATTCATTCAAAATATAAATAACATCAAATCCTGGCGCTGGTTTTGGAATTGGTACGGATAAGGTTATAATATTGTTTTCTTCATAAACATAATAATACCAATCTTTTTTTCCTAATTCTTTTTTTGTACTCATATTTATTTTGTTTAATAAAAATGAGGCTATCTCAAAATGAGATAGCCTCGTTACTATTTATTACTCTGTTATAGAGATATAAAATTAATGGTTACTCCTTATTTTCCTTTGGAACAATCTCTCCTGTTTCAGTAATGGTATACTTTTTATTAAAACTTTCAAGGGTTTCAGGCTTACCAGTTCTGGGATCTACTCCGTATTTTATAATATAACCTGTAACGGTATCAGGCTCTCCCACGTTACCCATAAAACGAGGGGTTGGATCTGCCTCATACTTATCCCACCATTCCTTTTCTTTTCTTTTTTCCTCGTCGGTCATTAAAGCTCGTCTTTTTGCTTTTTCTTCTTCAAATATTTTTGCGTTGAATCTGGCAATTTGACCTTTGTGGTCTTCTGATAACAAATCATATATAGCGTCTCGAACCTCTCCTTCTTTTTGATACAGCATAATTTTTTCCAATAAAATATCGTCAAGAGTTTCGGGTAAATTGTTGAAATCTATATAAGGGAGTCTGGCATTTCTTTCTTTACTGTACTTCTTAGCCTCTTCAGATTCCCTGAAAACAATATATTGTTCTTGTTGGTGTGGTTTAAGTATATTAAATACTTCTTCAAAAATAGAGCTATTTAAGTCTTCTATGTTTAATAATTCCTTTAAATTAAACTCAGGTAATTCATTTTTAAAGGGTGTGAAATCGTATACTGCAAAAATCATATTTTTATTTTAATGGTTTAACTAGTTCTTTATATTCTATTTCATAATATTTTATTCCATTAACTTCTTTCACAAGTTTTGGTTCAGAGGTTTGAAGGAAATATCCTTCATTCATAAGAACTTCTTCTTGTACAATTATAGAGAGTAGAATGACATCATAATATTTATAAATACGAGTACTGACAATTGCAGTTAAGAAATGATTATCCCCTGAAAAGACGATTTATTACTTTCTGCATTTTTTCATCACTTGGGACAACTTTTTTTAATAAACTCATTTCTCTTATAATGATTTCTAAATCTAAATCAGTTCCATCATACATCTTTCTTGAACCAATATCAATTCTTAACTCTATTAATTGATTTATTACATCTAAGGTAAAACTGTAAAAAGGTTCTTGTCTTAATTCATTTGGAAAATCATTTAATAATACATCACATATATTTAATAATTGCATATAATTTTTAACAGGATCATTTTCTTGAAATAATTGAAATTTTTTTACTAAGTTTTCGTAATTGTTATTCATAATAATTAATTTATAGATTTTATTTAATTTTTGGTAATGTGTTCGGAATTATTTCACCTATAGGAGTTGATGATTTTTGCCATTTCAATGGATCGCTATTGTCTATAATTATAATTTGTGTTCCTCCACCTTTTGTTCCATAAAAATCTTTGCTAACTACACCTGATTCGAAGTTGAATTGTTTTGTTGGAGCAATTTCGGAAGAAAAAACGACATTTCCATCAACCCTTGATCTTATTTCAAAAACAGAATATTTTTTTGAAACAGAACTTAATGGTAATCCTAATATTTGTTCGATACTTTCTGGAACCATTTTCAATTTTTCAAATTGAATTTTATCAATATAATAAACTGATGGAGAATTTATATTACTACCCTCAGGAACTAGTTTGTAAAATTTATAATTTTTATCTACGACTATTTTCTTAGGTTTACTAGCTCCTGATTCAATTATTGATGGGAGACGCCTTTCTGCTGAAGCTATATCTGTATGTAACGATGACATTTCTTCATGCAGTTTTTTGTTTCCTGATTTGAATTTATCGTAATCAATGCCTGCTGTTTCAAATTTTGTTTTATTCCAATCATTTTCAGGAAAATACCTTTCTTGAAGATTCTTCCAAAAAGCCTCTCTTTTTTCTAGTATATTTTCTTTTTTGAAAGATTTAACTACCCAATTGTTTGCTTTTTTATAAGCTGCTCTAAAACTTTGAGATAATTTGATCCATGTATCTTTTTTAAAAGCGGAGGCTATTAATCTAGGTATAAATAAAATTTGTGCTTTAAGACCATTTCGTGCATTAATAAACATTCGTTTACCAAAAGTTTTCGGGTTTCTTTTTGCCAAATCTTTTATAGAAGCACCTCCTTTTTTAGAGCCTTTTCCTCCGAGCATTGCCAAAATAGCCATTCCAGAATTGGCAATATCGCTTTTTAACTCACCGGAGTTTTTGAATAAAACTTCAGCCGTTTTTGCGGTATGTATATCATAGATATTTTTTATTCCGTTTAATATATTCAATCCTAATGCTATGGCTCCAACCCAGAATGTTATCGTTCCCATGGTTATTGTAGCTCCTCCTAACCAAGCAGCCAATGGCGCCAAACCACCAAGAGTGAAGAAGGATCCTGCGGCAGCAGCTACTGTTAATATTCCTAATATTCCCGTAATTACACCGGCTATAACAAGCACTTTATTGGCTATTCCCGCGGCTTTTTGAAGAATCATTCCTACCGGATCTTGTGAGAATCCTTTCCAGTTTGTTAAATCATCCCAGATTCCACTTATAGAGCCTGAAATTGCCTCATACCACGCTTTTGGACTAAAAATAGATTCGATGAATTTACCCACATCTGTCCATGTAATAGACGTAACGTCATTCCAAATATCTGAAAACGCAATAGAAATAGACATCCATAGTCTTTTTAAACCGGTAATCCTGTTCAGATTTTTAGTGACTAAGTTTAATGGTTTTTGTAAGGCATCTTTACGTTTGTTATTATAAACTTCTATTTGAGCGTTTCTAATGCTTTCAACATTTTGCTCGATTAAACCTTGATGTTCTGCTTGATCTTTATCGTAATTAGCATTTACTTCTTCAAATTTATCTTTTAGTAAATTTTGTTCGCTTGGGCTTAATTTTCTTAAGAAAGCTACTTGTTGCTCTTCTGTTTTTAATTTTGCAAAATCAATTAATAAACTTTCTGCCTGATTAAGCTCTTTAGGAGCCTTTTGAATTTTATCTTTTTCTTTTTGTATTAAGCTGTTTCGTCCCTCAACTGTTGCCATGTTGGCGTAGTAAGCATTTTGAGTTTTTATAACCTCACGTTCGATAGCATAAGAATCCGTTATTAATCCGTCTGCTTCCTGGTTTAATTTTTTACTTTGCGATTCTACCTGTTTTAGTTTAGGAGTAAGTTTTCCTAACTCTCTTTTTGCTTCCTTATTCTTTTTAGTATCTGATGCCAGTTTAGCTTTTGATTTTAATATTGATGCTCTGGAAGACAATATTTCGCTCTGTATTTTTGCATTTTTAGCTTTAGATTGTTGAGCTTCTTGAGACAGTTTTTGAGTTGTATTTCCTGCCTGAGTTACAGCTTGATTTATCGTACCTGCATTAGTACTTAATTCATTTAATTTTCTGGTAAGGGTTCCGGAATCAGCATTTTGGGGATCTTGATGTTTTTGAGATCCACTAAGTAAATTTTTTGCTTCACTATTGAAATCACTTGCCTTGTTCTTATTTTTATTATATTCTTGTTGATAGATTCCAACTTCCTGTTCTACTTTTTGTTGTCTTTTTACTGAGGTTTCCAGTCCTTTTTCCAATTTACGGATGAGAGCTTCTTTACTTTCTATGCTATCTTCTGATTTCTCTAAATCAGCATCTGATTTTTGAATTTCTTTTTGAACCTCTTTAATTTTGTTTTTGATTGTATTCGCTGCTTCATTTTGAGTTTTCACCTGAGACCTGGCTTCTACCCCCAGATCTCTAAATTCTTGTGCAGCCGCAACTAATCCAACAATGTTGAGTGTTGTTTGTGCATCGGGAGCGATTTCGGCTTGTTCACTATCAACAGCCTTATCCATTCTTGGAGTAACAACAGGTTGAATATTTTTTGGAATGACAAAATTGTCATCTTTTTCTCCCTTGCTTTTTGTATTTGATCTTTTATTATTTGACTTTTTATTATCGTTAATGCTAATATTCTCCGACTGAGTGACTGTATTTTTTTCAGAAACTGTTTTTAAGCTACTTTCATTAGCTTCAACAGAGCTTGGTTTAATCGTAGGTTGTTTAATTTCGATTTTTTTCTCCTTTTTATTTTGGGCTACGATGGATTGAGGAACTTCAGATTGATTACTAATTTTTATTAGAGACTCTTTTTCTTTTGTTTTCTTTACAACAGCCTCCTGATTTTTTACTATCTGATGAACTTTAGCTTGTTCCTGCATAGTCTTGGGCAAATTAGTACCTGTCTTAAGGTTATTATAATCTTGTACCTGATTAACATTCAGGGTAGATAAATAGTCTTTTTCAGTAGCTTTAGTATAAGGATGATTGATATCGCCGGTTTCAGCCAAGCTTTCCTGAAGTCTTTCATACATTACTTCTGATCCTTTATCGTAAATGGTCCCCGAACCATGAACGGCTGGAATACTGCCATTGGCAAGAAGTCCATTGTTATTAGGATTTGTTGTACCGGCCACAACGGCAGAGCCTTCCGACCTTTGCATTTGTACACTGGCAACCTCTGTCTCGGATGCATTAACAACAGCCGGTTCTTTCGCTTTCTGTTTTTGCTTTTGTCTTTGGTGGACTTTATTGTCTATTTCTACAGGTTTTGCTGCTTTCATTGACTTGGTGTTTTTAATTACATTATTTAAAAAGGTATATAAAGCACAACTTATATTGTTGCGCTTTATACCTACCTGTTGAAGTGAAAATCTGTCCAGAAATGGTAGATTTTTTTAAAGAATTTGAGTAATCAAAAGTGGTTGTTCAACTTGGTGATGAGAAACAGGTAATGCTGAGCCACTTATATTTTCTCTATAGTTTTATTTGAGTTTTCATGGTTTTTTTCTAGTTCAAAATTCACTTTTTTTGAGGAGAATCAATCGTTTTTTGAGCTAGGGATTCTGTAGGTGCAGTAATAATTTTATTACTTAAATTCTTATGGCTGCACTACGTCATCTTTCTTCTCTTTTTCTTCTTCCAATGGCTGTCTTTCAGTTTTTACGCCATATCGATTTTCAATAAAAATGCTCACCGCGCTCTCTATCCAATTGGGAAGATTTGTTGTGATCATTTTCAAGAATTTATCGTAGCCATAACCAAGTACAAATAATACTCCGGTTGAGTACCACTTGTCGTGCAGCTCGGCTTTATTCATTAAATAACTCATGGTAAAACCTACAATTACAACTATCGTAAGTGTAATAAAATGCTCCCATGGTTGCTTTTTCTCTTTATTTTGTATAGAGACCAGTACTCTTAATAATCCTCCTGAAAATGCAATTGCAGTTCCGATTAAAAGAGCTTTAATACTATCTAAATTCATTCTTTCCTATATATTATTGATTAAAAATTCTAGCTTTCGACATCTCTCGGATGTTTACTTATTCGAAATCCAGCATATACATATCATCTAAAAACCGTTTGCTTTTTCGAATATTTTCATTTTCATTTACATAGGCCAATTCATCGATAAGATCACTGATGTCTATAATGGGTTTTTGCAGTTTTTCTCTGTTTCGTTTTATTTTTTTTCTTCTCTTTTTTTTCATGGTTTCTTAATTTTTTTTAAATCAGCAATTGTTTTAATCTTTTAAAATTGATTTTTATAATTATTCACAATAGAATTAAAAGTAAAAACCATTTTTACCTTACTATTTTACCTAAAAATCAATATGTGAGAAAGATATCCGGACAGCCTTTAATTGGTATGAATTGCAGGCTAGTTATTGTGACGGTATTATAACTGTGGATCCTCTTTTATCTTTTTAGAATATTTAATTTAAGATCTGTTTCATAAGCTTTTATAAGCTCCAAAAGATTATCTAAATGAGATTTAGCATAACATTATATTAAAAACAATGGCTGAAATTATTTTTGATATTGATAAATTATGCTTGAAGAAGAATGTTATATATTGTTCTTTCGGATAAAAACAACATTTCCGTTAATTCGTTTACAATCACCTTCATTTGTTTGTTCTGATTACGTTTTACATATTCAAGGACAAAATCTTTTCTTTTCTCTACTAATTCTTTACTACGTTTCATTTTTGGTTACAGTTTTTTATATTATTAGTTTTTTTATAAACAAGCGTTAGCAATTTCTAAAGTTATTCTTGTTCAATTGAGGCAACAAGAAACCTCAAAGGCATTTTTTAAGCCTTTGCATAATTTCCGATTGCAGCATTTAATTTTGGTTTTTAGAAGTTGATACTGGATATCTTTATAGAAAACTCCCAACTTCTTTGTTTTAAATTTTTACTTGTAAAAGCTTTACAACTATTTGTGAAAAATAATGATCTACACAATAGCTAGCGTTTACTTCTTGTAATGTGTAAAAGAGCGCAACATTTATTTGTCTTTTTAATTGACAAAAATTAATCGATTTTATTTGTCTTTAAAATGTATCAACTGATTTACTGATAGCTATAATTAATCGATATTTTATATACTAGCCAGTAATGTTGATTTAATTTTTTTCAGCTTATTTTTAATTAAAAAAACAAACGAACATATTTCGCAAACAAAACCCATATTAACATGCACAAATATCATAAACAACAATTTAATAACGCATTTTTACCGCTTTTATTAGATTAAAAAAGTTCTTTTTGCTTTAATTGACGCCATATAAAACAAAAAAAGTAAAATCTAATTACAAAACGCACTAAGTACAAAACTATTGTTCAGCATTATGATTAAACGTCTATTCGCAACATTATCAATGTTTTTAAATATTAAAACAATATTAAATTGTAAATATAATTTTGTATATTTGTGCTATTCTTTCATAACAACGAAACAAATATACGAACAATGTTCGTTTTTTTAAAATAAAAAATGAATTTTTTACGCATTTTTTAAACAAATAACTATAAACATATCAAAATGAACTATTTAGAATTCAAAGAAATCAGGAAGAAACTAAAAATGAAGCAGGCTGATATCGCAAAATCTATAGGAGTTGGTACAAGAGCTGTACAATATTGGGAAAAAGGCGAACGAAAAATTCCGGAAACGACTGCTTATTTTGTAACCAATTTACTCCAGGAGCAGCAAAAGAAACTGAATGACGGAGCATCTCCTGTTGTTTTTTCAGATTTAAAGATTATGAATGTTCCGCTTGCCAATCAATATGCACAAGCCGGCTATTTGCATAATTTCGCGGATGAAGAGTATATAGAAAGCCTACCCACAATTCCTTTTACAGACGATGTAGAACACCGAGGCGAATACATGTGCTTTGAAGTAAAGGGAGACAGCATGGATAACGGATCGTATGAAAGCTATCTGGAAGGCGACATTATCTTATGCAGAAACATCAGACAAGATTATTGGATGAGTAAACTGCACTATGATAAGTGGGATTTTGTAATCGTTCACAAAGAGAAGGGGATTTTGGTAAAACGAATCATCAACCATGATGTTGAGAAAGGCATTATCACGCTTCATTCTCTAAATGAGTATTATGATGATTTTGAAATCCATCTGGAAGACGTCGCAAAGCTTTTCAATATTATAAGCACCCGACGCAAAAATAACAGAAGATAAACTTAAAAAAACAGCTTGACTGAATAAAATCCTCAAAAAATTGAGGATTTTATTTGGGCTTTTTTAGATTGCCATACTTTACATATTATAATTAATTACTGTATGTAAATTAATTATTGATAATAATTCGTTCCCAGTGCATAATTCAACCCTGACCCTACTGTAAAAGTAAAAGTAGCTATGGTTCCTTCAGTCATTCCAACTTTCTGAGAATCTAAGAGTAATAAATTAGGAGCTGTAGGATTTACTACAACTGTACCACTTGCTCCTGTTGTACTATAGATAAACATATCTCCTAGTGTTTTGCCACTCGATCCACTTTTTATCAATTTTGTCGTAAATGTAATCGTATCTCCGACTTCCGCTGTAAATGATTTCCAATTTTCCAAGGGGTCATTATATTCAATCCTGGAAGGCTCACTAGGTATGACCAGAACACCATTCCTTTCGATTTTAAAATCAGCCTCGGAATATGTGGTTACTTCATTACTAGTCCCATGATTATAAAATATTTGTCTAGTTTCAGACCCTTTACAATCTCCAATTTTAAAAGTGCTTTTTTTCGTTGCTACAACAGAACCATCTGTAGTTTCTAAGTCTACTGTTAATTCATAATCTCCTAGAGTTAGAATTTCTGGATAAAGCGTTATTACATCATTACTAGATGGCGCAGGATCCATATGATAATTTTTTGTTGCTTGGGTAGCTATATGTGTATAGGTAAAAGTTGCACTTTTTATTGGCTTCGAAGATGTGTAATCTACCATAAATGAAATACTGCAATTTCCTGCCATTATATTATTTTTTATTGTTAATATTATTTTTTATCTACAATTTTGGGTATTAGCTAATCAAAGCATCACCTACAAAAGAATTTCTAGTATCAAGATGTATTGTTAATTCCGCTCCTGATGCCGATGCCTTAGGAGGGAATGGACTTGCTATATCAGACTGAAACTGTCTCCATTGAGCTTCAGTTGTATTATTTATTATATTAGCTAATTTTGTGGCAATTGTAATTGGGGTATCAGAAGACGTAGCTAATATTGTCAGCTGAACCTGATAAACCTTAACCCAAAATTTATTACCCGCAGACACATTTGGCCCTACCCTAAACACTTGTATTGTTTCTGTACCTGTCATCTGATAACTTGTTTCTGTAAGAGAAGGAACAAGCTCATTTTCTCTAAGCACGGTAATTGTAACGTCATCTGTATCCACCTCACCATATACATCTACAACTTTAAGCCTGAATACATGTACTCCTTCTACCAATCCTGAAACCTTTGTTTCTTTATTGAGCGGAGTTTCAATGGTTGCTGTTGACGGTAGTGGACTTACTTGTGCCCATGAGTAAGAATCTATATTATTATCCGGATCACTACTGAACTTAGCTGTTAAATCTATGTCAGTAACAGGTAATTGAATCGTTGTCTGAGACGCCCTTGCTACGGCAACAGGCGCTCTGTTTACCTGATGACAGCAATCTCCTCCTTCAGTGAAAGTAATACTCTTTATTACTGTTGGCTCTTCAGGCTTCACATACCAATCACTTATCGCGATGTCTTGAGAACATCCACCACCATTTACTCTTACCTTTATCGTAGGAATTCTTGTTGGTGGTAAATTTTCGAAAGTATAACTAACATGTCCATTTTCATCCGGATTTAGCGGTACCCAACCTCCAGTATCTAAGAAATCCCAACTATAATCATAATCTGCAAAGTTTGATCCTGAAACAGTAAACACTACCGTCGCTGTTGTTGAGCCAGATTCCTGATAATGAACAGAACTAACCTCTATATCTACATTAGGTTCTAAAATAACTTTAATACTACAATTTGTCGGTTTCCCGTTTACTGTAAATGTAATTTCCTTACCATATAATTGTTGAGATATTGCTCCCGGATCAAAGAAGTATAATCCATTAACGGTTATTACACCTCCATCTAATCCTTCATCCACAACAGCTTTTACAATTCCATTTGTAGGGAATACAGTGAAAGGGATGATATCTGATTTTAAACAAACCACAGAACTTGGCAAGCTCAATTTAGTATCAACTTTTGGTGTACAACAGATATACGGTATTGAAAAATCTGCAATAACTATGGCATCTGTCCCGATGGTTTCATAAACCATTACAAAGGTTCCTCCTCTTTCCACTCCACGCTTATGTTCTAGTCCCGGGTTCTCTTCCAGATAATCATTGAAGTAAGCTTTAGATAGATCTTTATTATCTTTCAGCTCTTCTAAAGACAAAACCATAATATCAAATCCTAACTGCAGCTTATCCTTAATATCTTTTATTTGCTGAACAGCTTGTTGGTAAGGCATTCCTTGATGACCTTCTATATTGTAAAACGAATTTTTATCTATATTAAAATTTAAAGGATCATCCGGCAATTGCGTATTTGGCGTAAAAAAGTTGATTCCATATCCTAAATTTTCTCCAGTTGATCGATTGCTTGTTTTATCAAAATTCCATGCTTTTAGAAGTTCTTTAGTAATTTTGTAATAAAAAGGAACTGCTTTATTGCTTAGAGGATTCAATTTTTGAGATGGAGTAATTTTAATTTGCGCTTGTCCTTCAAAACTATTCGAATATCTAAAACTCTGCGTCTGCTGAAAAAAACGACTAATTAATGTTTTCACTCTTTCGGTTGCTTTTTCATCATCTAAGACAGGCGAGTTATAAAACTGATGTCTAAATGAATCTAACTGGATATTTGAAGTTAGTTTTCCAAGCAAGATATGTTTAGGAAAAGAACCAAAATCCGGAAAAGCCTTAGTAAAAGATTTAGGAAGCCATTTTATAATTTCAGAATACGTATCCATCAAATCTTTCACCGCGTCATAAGCATATTGAAACCCTGTTTGCAGAGCGAGACATTGCTGCAGTTCATTTTTAAACGCGGCATGGTTTACGCTTTGTCCTCCAATTACTCCAACTATTTTATTGATTTTGTCGAAAACAAACTCACCATAATTATTATTTTCAAGAGCAGTTTTATACAAATCTTTTATATCGTTAGAAGAAAAATGTGCATCAACTCCATTTTCTAAAATAAGTCGTTCTACAATTACTCGCTCCTGCTTTTCAGCTCTTAACACATCTTCTATAAACAAAGGATGTGGCTGGATACGATCTATTATTCTGGTCGGAACTTCCCCAGTTACAGGATCAGGCGGAAGTAAAACACTATCGTCTCCAATAATATTATTGATTCCTGCTTCTGTTGTAACTAATACTTTAAGATTTCGAATTTGCTGAACGCCATGATTATCACAGTCTACTCCTCTACAAGGTCTAACTTCTTTTTCATAATTTTCCAAATACAACAACAAATACTTGTCATCTAGATCTGAAAGATTACTGATGGGCTGAAAACTTGATGTTGCTTCCTGAGCTGTTGCCAGTTCCCAAAGCTCGACTTGGTTTCCTTTTCCATTGTTTTCATGAAAAGCAGGATAATTTACTTTAAAATTATCGTATACTTTAAAATGAGTATAGTTTTTATTTTCTAGGTTAATAGTTTTCAAATCACTCACATACAAATCTTCACTTACTTCGCTTGTATTATTCAAGGTCAGCAAATCTCCATCAGTAGTAAGTGCAGCCCCTTGAGAAAGCTGTATACCGCTCAATACTTTATTTGTATAGACAAAATTGGGTTTGAGACCGCATACAATACCTACTCCCTGCAGCATCACTCTGGACAAACGATCCTGATCTTCAAAAAAATCTAAAAATTCATTGAACTGGGTGAATTCTACATATTGTCCTTTACTGAATTTGCGGTATTGAGTTGATATATTACTTAGAGATAATATATCACTTAATTGATTATTCATTATTATTAATTTTTTAATGATTTATTAAGATCTTTAATAAACTTCATAGACAAATATATTGTCTATGAAGTCATTACACTTATTCCTAAATTCAGGAACGGTTATCTTGTTACACCTGTACAAGGGTTGATTTCTAAGAAATTACCATTTGGATAACCAGAGTAAAT
Organism: Chryseobacterium sp. MMS23-Vi53; assembly: GCF_047651245.1. Taxonomy (NCBI): domain Bacteria; kingdom Pseudomonadati; phylum Bacteroidota; class Flavobacteriia; order Flavobacteriales; family Weeksellaceae; genus Chryseobacterium; species Chryseobacterium sp. MMS23-Vi53. The sequence goes on from NZ_CP180265.1 coordinate 1,118,154, forward strand.
AGGCGTTGTAGCATTTGCCAGGAATATCTGAGTAAATGCAACACCAGTATGACAATAACTTAATGCACACTCCAAAGAGAATTTCACAAAACCATCAGGTGATAATGATGCTATTTGCTGTGCTTCAGCTTGGGTTATAGTAATTGCATTGTATCTGCTATAGCCGCTTCCGTTATGCGCATCTTGACTTCCTCCAGTATTACTTAAATGAATATTTCCTTTAATTGTTGGATGTGAATACGGATCTGAACCTTGTATTAAAATACCGTTTCCTTTTAAATTGAAATTAGCATCATTACAAGTATGCCCTGGATCAGTACCGTGTCTGTACTGAATCACTACTTTCATTCCATTTAAACATACAACTGTCATTTGTCCTTTTAATTTTACCGGGTTTATAGCAACTGTTTTGCTACAGCCATTTGCATTGGTTACAGTAAGTATTGGATTGAAGACGTCTTCCTGACCTGCAACAAGGTCATATTTATGTTTAACAATTCCGTTATTTGGTAATGAAGTTAAAGATAACGGAGCTGTTCCGTCTCCAAAATTAAATGTATAAGTAAGACCAGTACTATTAGGTGGAACAGAAACAATGAAATCAACGGTAGCATCCGGATCTGATGTATCTGTGCCATAGCTTACATTTCCAGTAGAAACAGTTACGGTTGGTTCTGCGTATACAACTAACTGTGCTTCAACAGCATCATCATTAACGGTGAAAGTAATTGGCTGTCCGAAATAAGCTGCATCAACCAAAGTAGGATCAAATAACGTTTGACCTGCGGATTGTTTAACTGCAGGAATCTGCACACCATTTACAAATGCTTTCACCTGAGCATCCAACGGAACAATTGTTATAACTACAGCTTTATCGTTTTGACATAATTTGCTTACCGGTAATGATAAGAATACAGGATCCTTTTTAGAACAGCACAAATAAGGCAATGAGAAGTCGGCTAAGACCTGATTGTTTGTTTCTGATTCGTAAATCAAAACAAAAGTTCCTCCCGGTTCTACACCTGCAACGTGCTCTAAGCCTGATTTTCTCTCTAAGAACTCACTTAAAAGTTCGCTTACAACGTCATCTTTTTTAGGATCTTGTCTTACTACAGTAACAGCATCTGATGAATCGTCTTTTGCAAATTCTGCTTTGTTTAGTAATCTTAATTTTTCATCCAGCTTAGAAATGTTCAGTAAAGTACTTTGTGAACTAACTTTCTGGTTACTAATATCACTGGAAATCGATATCAATTGTTTTCTAAGATCGTCAATTGATACTGTTTTATCTTTAGTCGGTTCTTCTTCACCCGGTTTTTCGCCTTTATCCAAAACCAATGCAATGACATCAAAAGCCAATCCGTATTTTGCTTTAAGATCGTTGATGTTTTGCAATGCCGTTTTATAAGGCATTCCTAAATGACCTTCAATTCTATAAAAGTCATTATTATCAATATTATAATTCAATGGTTCCTGAACAAAATCATCGGTCGCCAAATTGGTTGTGTGATAACTTAAGTTGTAAGCTTCTCTATCTGTTTTTGTTTTTTCGTAATTCCACTGCGACAATAATGGTTTATCTACATTATAGTAATACGGAATCGCTTTATTTCCCAGTCTTACATAAAGATTTGAAGGCGTAATTTTAATTGGTCCGATATATGATTGGAATCCGTTTACTTTCTGTACAAAACGATTGGCAAGCATGACAACTCTTTCATAATTCTCATCATCGGTTGTTGTTACCGGCGAATTATAAAATTCATGACGGAAAGGAACATATCCACCCAGTTCCAATGTCGCTCCAACAAGACCCAACAAAAGGTGTTTTGGGAATGAAGAAATACTCGGACAGCATTCAGCATTTAGATGCAATACCAGTCCTTTTATTTCATTATAAGTATCAATTAAATCTTTAAATAAATCATATCGATACTGGTAATCCTCCAATCTTGATGCTGAATAATTCAATATAGAATTTAATTTATCAGAAAGTGATTGCCCACCTAAATTTACACTGATATTAAAAGTGGCTGCTATTGCCCCAAAACCATTGCTAAGATCTGCAACTACATTACTTGCATTACGAAACTTTGTTTTTAATAACGTTGCGCTTGTAACTGAAGGATCCAAAATGACCCTTTTCGCCTCAATTTTAGGTAAATGATCGAAGAGTTCTTCATAAGCATTATGAGTTTTATAAAGAGTGTCTTTTGCATCACCATTAGCAATAAGATTTGTAACAGATGTAGAATCTGCTAAAAGTACTTTAAGATTAGATACCTGTTCAGCTCCCGTATTATCGCAATCTGCATCTTCGCACGGAGTTTCTTCATTGGAGTAACTTTCCAAATACAGAATGATAACTTTATCAGTTAAATTAGTGATTTCTTTTACTTCTTTAAAACCTCCGACATTCGTACCCAGCTCATCATATTCTTCTTCTGTAATTAATTCCAAAAGAGGAACCTGCACACCTCCAATGCGAAAATAATCATATTCAAGTGTATCGCTATAATCTCTGTAATACTTGTAAATATTATTAGGGAAATCTATTGTAGCTTCAGAAGGCGAAGCTCCTTTGTGACGAAGTGTAATTAAATCACCATCTGTAGTAACTCCGACACCCTGTGTAATAGAAATCGTATTAAGATTAAGATCGATCTCGCCCAGATCTCCGGGATTATTTTTATTTTGTGTAGCTTCAGGAGTAAAGATTAAATCTATATACTCCGATTGAAAACCACAAACGAGTCCTACACCACTCAAACGGGTTCTTGATAATCTGTCCTGATCCTCGAAGTAGTCTATAAATTCGTTTAATTGCCCTTCAGTTAACGCCTGGTTTTCGTTGAACTTTCTATATTGGGTTGTTACTTTATCTAATTTAGCATTCATTATTTTTCAATTTTTATATGTTTGATTGTCCTAAAATTATTTTTCCGTCTAGATCGTCATTATCATCCATTGCACAATCTAAAAGTCTTCCCGGTCGATAGATATTATTTAAATTACTAAGTGCTGTCAGCAAATCGTGAATGCTGTTTCCTAAATTATTTATATTGTTTTTAGCTTTATCCGAAAGATATTTTTTAAAGGCAATTTCAAATTCAGACAAGTCATTTTGAGCCGTTTGTTTGTCTCCGAATCGATCTCCAACCCAGCAAATTTTTGCCAAAATATGAGCTGGTATTTCTTGTCTGATGACAGTTTCTGCGTAACGTCTAAAATCAGGATCCTGGAAGCGGTAAGCAAACCCCGGAAGAACGACACTTACTCGATAAGAATAAGGATCGAAAACATCTGTTTCGCAATCTTCCTCACAAGACGACATAAGAGCATCTTCATATTTTACAGGATCGCCTGTAGATCCTCCTTCACTCTTTGAAAACACTTCAAAATCCTGTCCTATCCTCATATAACCGATACCTTCCATATCCTCAAATATTTTAAAAGTATCTTCGATGGACATACAACCGATTCCTCCTATAAGATGGTAATCCTTGAATGCAGGTTTCAGTAATAAATGCTCAACTAGAAAAATTCCTTCTTCTGTAAAATTGTATTTGAAATATCCTACAGTATTCCTAATTCCTATAATTAATTCCGGCAAATTTGGATAAGGATTGGTCTTTTTGTGCGTGGCAATTACATTTTTCTCATCATCTAAAATGTCGAAATAATAATTTCCTCCTCCTGAAAAACGAATTTTTATATTTCCAATTAAATCATAATCAGCTTCTGCTTCTACTAATACTTCCAAAGCATTTTCAAGATCTTCCTGATCTATTTGAATAGTCTGATAAATTGCTTCATTCAAGTTTTTTGTTGCAGCGTATTCAATTTTAAAGGTATTTACAGACGATAAAATAATATTACTGCTTCCATCTTTTACTTTCCATGCATACATTGGTTTACCCTCATTATCTTCTGATTCAATGATCGAAACTGGTGTTTGGGATAAATTTCTTTGGGTATAATTTTTAATTCCCAACAAACGGCCAATTCTTTTTTGTACTCCGGAAATATTATTGGTATTCCAAAGATCTGCAGATGAATCTAATGTGTAATTATAGCCTAATCCATGATCTTTGCTTAATGACTGATATTCGCTTACGAAGCTTTCTTTGTTACTCAGGACAATTTCGTCGGTAGATTTTCCGTACAGTGATTTCATTACAAAAGTGTAATCGCTGAATGTTTCTGCAAAACGAGAGATCAAATGATCTAAAATTTCGTTTCGGCGTTCTACACTGTTATCCAGTTCTTCGTATAATGAATCTGTAAGTTTGTCATCACTAGTGGTGTCATAATTCGAAACCAACTCATCAAAACCTTTAATATTTTTAAGAGCCTGTGTAAAATATGTTCTTTTTAAAGAGCCATTTATACTTAATACTTCTTTTACTTTTTCAAGATGTTTGAAATAACTGGCAAGGATTTGATCAAAAAATAATAAATATCCTTTCAATTGTTTGGCTAAAGCTTCTCTTTCCGGGTTTTTATTTCCGATAATTCCTGAAACTCCAACTCCGTAAGTATCCGGAAATTCATTTAAAATAGTTGCATAATTGGCAATATCATATGATGTTCCCTGAGGTAAAACCAATTCTTTATTCAACCTTGCATCGTCTCTAAGTGCAGCTTCTTCTTTTTTAAGTGTATCTAAATAAGCTTCAACTTCTTTCTGATTGATATTCAAAGGAAGCGAACCTTTGGTATAGCTGAATGAGCTTAAATCACATAGTTCCGGTTTTTTACCTTTATCAATGCAGATCAACCAGTCGTTTGTCTGTGTTACAACGCTGTCACAACCTGCAATGGAAACTTCATGAATTTCTTTCACACCATCAATCTTCATAAGCTCGCTGATGATATCCGAAAGACGAACTTCTCTTCTTAGTTGGCTGTTTTTTAGTTCTTCAGTATCAATAAATCCGTTGTCCAAAAGTGGTCCATCGAAAATTTCATCTGTCGTAAGACCTTTTTCAAGCTGTTGTTTTAATGAATAAAAATGTACTTCGGGAGACAAATAATTATTAATCGCTCTCAATACTTTAGCGTGTACCAATTCTTCATTGGCTTTATTTACAAGTCCGATACGGGCGCAGACAGCCACTTTTTGGGTTTCGATTTCTTTAATATCAACCAAATCTTCGCAAAGGCTTCTATTGGCATGATAACGTTCCAGGATTTTAACTTTGGTATCAGATTTTTCGCAGTCTCCATATTCCTCATTACTATCGATGTCTTCATCATAATCTATGTAAAGATCATACAATCCTTTTACGTCGAAGTGTTGTGTTTTTTCCCCGATCGGTTCAAAGTCTAATAATCCTGTTTTACAATCGACATACAATGTTTCGTTTTTAGGAACCAACCAGCAATTACGGATGGGTCTTTGAGAACCTGATTTTAAAGTAATATCGATAAACAGTTTTCTGTAATCCAGCTCATTCAAAGGTCTTGAAGGTAAAACTTCTGTAGCTTTCAGAAACTGAGTATGAATATCCTTGTCTACATCATCTGATGCTAAGATATCTTCCATATTCAGGTTCATTCTCATACCAAGATCTGTAATGGCATAACTTAGAACCTCCAAAGTGGTAATACCGGGATCGTGAGAGTTGTAGTCTGTCCAAAGTTTTCCTCCCAACCCTTCTATGTATTCAATACCTGTTTTTCGTAGAAAATGAAAATCGTTTTGATCCTCTGTTTCTATATTTTTGGGTATACTAATGTGCTTATTTTCTGACATAATTATATTTTCTTCTTATTTGTTATTAAATACATACCTGATCTGCAATAGTAACTTTGTGTTGTTTAGCCGATACCAAAATAGATTTTGGATCTACTTCGATTAAAGACTGTCTTTGTAAAACATTGTTCACGAATATTTTTACCCCATCAACATAATCTACATAATACAATTGCTCTAAGTAGTTAATAAGCTGATTAACATTTAGTTTAATATTAAAATCAATATCCTTAGCATCTGTAAAAGCCCAAGGTGATATGTATTTTTTAATATCTTCGTCTAATTGTTTGGCATAAAATGTTTCATCATACTTTTCAAAAAATTTCACTTTTGTATCTACCCTTGCTTCTTTATAATTTGGATTAATTACCTGAGCAGTAACATGCATCGTATTCAATTCATTTACATAATCCTGAATCTTGCCTAAGCTTGCTCTACTTACTCTTGGCTGATAAACATCAAAAGCATTTTTATTTTTAATATTCGGTACAACCATCAAGGTTACGTGCCCTGGAGCCATGTATGAATTTTCAGAAGTATGATTCAAACATTTTACTTTATAAACCTCCGGGAATTCCTGTAGTACCAAATGTTCGTAATCCCATTGTGTAACTGCTCTGTTTTTATGTCTTAATCTTTCACTTACACGTCTGTAAAACTCTGCATCCGTTTCTTTGTATTTTCCATCAAACGAATTGTAAGGCTGGCTTACCGATTTTACCTGCGGAACTCTTGTGATAAGTTTTTTGATGGTATTGGCCTCTAATCCGTTATTTAGATGAGACAATTCATTATCCTGATTCTGGAATGTTGCTAAAACAGCTTGAGTATATACTCCCTGAACTTTACAAACCGCATCATAACTTCTTCTTGATTTGGCTCTGATCCAGAATAATCCGTCGGTAAATCTTGTATGATTTGTATCGATATCTTTAGGAATGCTGAACTTCACAATACCCGATTCCAAAAATCTTCTGGTATCATTTTGCAACATATAATCCGAAAGATCGATCCATGTATTATTTGAAAGAATATGCCATTCGATAAACTCTTTTTCCTGGAAAGTTTCAACTAAAGGGTTTTCGCTCCCTTCCAACATTTGGATCAATAAAGAAACTGTCATTCTTGGCGTTGCTTCCAATCCGATGTATAATTCGCCTCCGTTTTGGTGTACAGGAACGATACTTTTGGCATCAATTTCTTTTTCGTACTGCCCGAATGCATCTTCGTGATACACTTGTACCCCATCACTTTTTGTAGCTTCTCCGTCTGAACCTTTTCTTAAATAAGAATAAGCATTTTCCCTTGCGCTGTAATTCAGTTCGATATCTTCGGCAAAAGGAATGTATGGTTCGTTTGGAATTGTTTTACTTAATCTTGAATCACTGGATAATGCCAATGTATACAATTTAGGATATACATCCTGTAAAGCTGACTGGTTGAATGTTAATCGAATAGACTCACTCGTTCCAGATTCATTGCTTGTATTATTGATTGAGAATTGAGTTTGATAACCACCTTTCACTTTTTTAAATACATCAATATCATTCGCTTTATCATACCAAACTTCTTTTTCCAACAATGCTGTATCTGCCTTAAAATAAGCATCAGAACCAACAATTGATGTTTTTAATGCCTGAAACTCTGTAATACTAACATTTTGATTAGGCTTAATAACATATGCATTGTATAAATCTGTGATAGAACCCGGAGCATTTTTCCAATTGATGGTAATGTCTGCACTCAGCCATTTTTTGGAAAACATTTCAGGACAATTGATATAAAAATTGGATCCTTTTACGGGTTGTGCTGTGAACGGATAAAAAGGTTTTTCTGAATTTAATTCACCATTATCATTTTCAAGCTGAATAGATTTTATTCCTTTTACATCTACCGAAACTTCTATGTTTTTTACTAATTTTTCTGAAAGAGCTTCGTAAATATCATAGTATTTATCTCCTTCGATCATAAATCTTACAACAGGGAAACTGGTCTGGAATGATTCCAAAAGCACCTCCTTATTATATTGTACAACCGCCGGGAAATCTTTAGATAATGTAAAAGAAAGCTGCAACTGTTCCTCAACATTTCGTACACATCTTAGAACAATTCCTGACAACCATTCTTTTTCTCCGCTGCAAAGTACTTTAATATTATTTTCGATATCAGCTCTTGAAAGGTTTTGTAATTTCTGAGTCGAATTTTTATTAAAATCGATCGTGATCGTTACTGTTCTTTCACCTTCCTTTAAATCAAATAAAGAAGATGCAATCGAGAAGCCTAATTTTGCTTCTGGAAGCTCTTTATAAATAGATTTATCCGAGATTGTTTCATCTGAATTATATCCAAAAGGCCACCAATAATTGCTGTTCTCAGGTAATTTATCTCCTAGGCCATCGGCTGAGTTTGCGATTGGAGCCATTTTAAGCTCTCTTTTTTCGACATCGTTTAGCAAACTTTTAATCTCAACTACTTTCGCCTGATTGGCAATAAGCTCATCGTCTGTTTTGTAAACTCGTTTTTTTCCGTTGGCATCCTTATCGCCATCCAGCAATGTACCACTCGGAATTTTCTCCTGAATTGCCTTTTTTGCCAATTCAAAAATCACATATACTTTGTCGGATTTGGCATCATTTTTTTCAATCTGAAGAATTTCATTGTAATAAAAATCCAAATGCCTTTTCGTTAAATTATTAAAGGCTTTTTTTGAGAAATCCAATAATTTTAAAAAGCAAACAAATAATGTAAGGTGAGGCGTTAAGTTGCTATCCTGTTCAAACTGGGAAATAAGATCTGTAACCTGTTTTTTCATACTTTTGTACTCAACGCTTTCCCTACGCGGGATAGAGCCGGTATCATCACCCAAGAACAAGTTACCCCAGTTTCCTTGCGGTGTTGTATTATCATCTTTGTGAAAATAGTTTACACGCTGCGCAAAATTGTTTGCAAATAATAGCCAATCAAACAAATCGAAATCGTGTAATTCGAGATTGCCAGGATCTAGTTCTGCTAAAAAGCGCTGCATTTGTGATTGTCCTTCACGATAATGTGAAAATGTATCTGTTTTTTTCATTTGTTTATATTTATCTTTCTATGGTCAGATGCAATACTTATTGTAGTGTTTGGTAGTATTCAAAATGGCTACAGACATCCCGTAATTCATTATATTTCGGTAGCTTCTCCTTTGTAGAAAGGAAAGACCATATTGCTTCTTGTATTCGTATTTCTTACTTCGTAGTCAACTGTTATTAAAATTTCTCCTTCAAGCTCGTCCTGAGTATCAATTTCAATATTTAAAATGTTTATTCTAGGTTCGTGGTATAAAATAGCACGCTCAACGATACCCTTCATCTGGGTGATCAACGTTAAGTCTAGAGGTTTAAAGAGCATTTCCTGCAAATCGCATCCGTAGTTGGGGAACATTACCCGTTCACCCGGACGCGTTGACAATAAAATCTTCAGACTATTGTTGATGTCTTCCACATCTGTTGTCATTGCCAGTTTTCCTTCGATCTCATTAAACTCAGGCGGAAAGCTCCAGCCTATTCCTAAAAAATCTGTATTTATTTTCATACGTTATTTGTTATATTTAATTGTAACATCTTTGCATCTGTAACATAGAGTTTCCATTGTTATAACCGTTTTGTTATTGATGTTTTACATTTTTATTTTAGTTGGATAATATTTAAATGACAGGTATGATTATGCATCAAAATCTATCTTTAAATATCATCCACCTATTAAAACAGTAGCTTCACCAGCGGATATTACGCCTCCATGAGCGGTAGAATCTCCCATTCTTGCGGCTGGTTTTCCGCCTATCATAACGCTTGACGATCCTGATGCAATGGTGTCTGGTGGCCCCGTGCATACTGCTTTATCTCCTACTCTGGCCGCAGGTTTTCCTCCGATCAATACAGTCGGTTCTCCTGCCGGAATTATAGGCCCGCCTACGTGAGGCACATTTCCCGTTACCATAGGACAGGTGTGCATATCTGTAATTCTTGCTGCCGGTTTCATCTTAATTAATTTTAACTTGAGAACCTTTCACTACTGTTACTGCTCCCGATTTAAGTTCAGAACCTGAGCTTCCTTCTGCTTTTAACTGAGCACTTGCTTTAATATTGATATTGGTTCCTTCCATCTTAATGTCACCTTTTGCCTTCATCTTGATGTCTTTCCCACTTTCTATGCTAATGCCGTCTTTATTAAGCGTAATGATATTAGAATGCTCATCTTCAATTTTAATGATATCGGCATCTTCATCTAAAATCACCTTTTTGCCTTTTGGAGTTTCAAGCGTATACGAAATTTTATCATCATTAAAGATCATTTTCATCTCGCTTCGGGTAACGAATCCTTTTTCGTTATTATCATCAGAAGCTACAATGGGAGCAGGTTTTGTGCTGCTATTCAGCATTCCAAGTACCACTGCATCGTTTGGATCATCATTAATAAATCCGATAATGACTTCATCTTCGATTTCCGGTCTGAAGAATGAACCTCTGTTTTCTCCGGCATCAAGTGTTGCAACTCTTGCCCAGATTCCTTCTTCCTCATTATTAATAATTGGAATTTGTACTAAAATTCTGTCTTCGCCATCCGGATCAGATTCCAATTGAGAAACGATACCGACTTGTAATCCGCTAATTGCAGGAATAATTCCCGAACCCGGCATTTCGCTTACATCGTATGTTTCTGAAAACCATGTCGGAGAAAGTCCAAACTGAGCATCTACCAACCAATTTCCTTCGGCGATTTCGTGACGAACACCTGTTACGTAAATCTTTCCATTGAATCTGTTTCCTACTCCTTGTAGCGTTAATGAAACCCCAGGTTTCACAGATGGAATTCCCTGGAATTTTACTCTTCCTCTTGTTTTTGCTAATTGCTGAAAGGTTGCTTTTGCATCGCCCCACTCCTGAAGTTCGCCCTGAGTAAGATTTCCGCCATGATTAAGCTCCAGATCTTCAATCCCGAAAACTTTTGCTAAATCACCAGATGAAAGATTTCCATTAAGGTTAAGCGCAGGATCCTGAGCTTCAACTTCCGTGAGTTCCTGATCGGTATAGCTCCAAGTCTTGGCTGTAATCTTTTTGAATTGATCTCTGGCATCAATTTCGCCGTCAAATTCATGAACAGAAGAGCCGTACACCACTGTTTCTACCGCTTCACCACTGAAATTGGGTTTCGCTACTTTAACAGTTCCGTCGTCAACAAAACAAAGCTTACCATTTGCCTGTGCTCTTGTCAGCATAAAATCCCAATCGGATGCTCTGTACTGAATCAATTCTTTATGTGAATTTGAAGTCGCTTCCACATCTGCTGTTGCACCGCTGTTACCAATCAGTTCTTCGATGATATCGCTGTCTTTACTTTCGTAGAAATATTTGCTTTTTCTTCCCAAAGTCATTTTTACAGCTTTATCTCTGCATTCGATGATGAGATAAGAAGAACCACTTCTGACTTTTATATTATGTTTTACAACAACTCCTTTGAAAATGGTTTCTTCTTCAGAATGATATCCTGCTGTGATCTCGATTTCTTTTCCCGGAATTAACAAATCTTCATTGCTTAGCTTGAAATCCTGTTCCGGTACACTTCCATCCAGAATAATAATGCGGGCATAAGAAATTCTGTTGATCTCTTTTTCCACAACAATGCTTTTCACACCATACTTTCCGGGCAGCTCTGTTCCTCCGGACATTACTTTAAAAGTAACTAAATCCGGGTTTTTTGCTGTTTGTATATATCCGCTGTTATTCATTTTATGAAACTTTTTCTATTGGCGGAAAGAATAATTCTTGCCCTGGAATTAATTGTCTGAAATTCACAATACCGTTTACTTTAGCTACTTCCAAATAGTATTTGGAATCTCCATAGATTCTTTCAGTCATTAATGGTAATGTATCTCCGTCTTGTACTGTTCTTTTGTGAGTAAGGTCTGGGGAACTTTTTTTGGCCATTAGTGCAGCAAGTTCTTTGCTAATCGATTCTAAGAAGGTTGCTTTACCTATGGCTCTTAAAGGAGATCCATCTTTATTGAATAATTTATAATCTATTGTTAATTCAGTAAGTGATCCCTCAAATTTAAATTTCCCCCAAGTAATAATAACAGTGTATGGCTTGTGAATCGTTCCATTAAAATCTCCTGTTGCACTATAAAAATCCTCTAGTTGCTTTTCTACAGTAGTTTCACTAAAAGTTTTTCCTTTTATTTTATTTAAAAGCTTGTTACCCGGATTAGATTCTGTTACTCCTGTACCATCAAATAGAAATTCCAATTGTAAGGTTTGAGGAGATTTTTTGATAAATTGTGAGTTAGTTGCATTTGCTCCTTCCGGGTTTTCAGCATTATACTCAACTTTATGTGTCAAAGAATAACCTGTTGGATTAATAAGGGCTGTAAAAACTACACTCTCTTTTTCACCAAACTTGTTATCCTTATAAGTTTGTATCGTAACTTTTCCTGTTCCTGCCATTATCTTTCTTTTTTACGTTGTTGAATATTTACTACCTGCTCTACACTTTCACATACTGCCCGCATGATTTTTGACTCATCTACTGATGTTGCACTTGTCGTTGCTGCTGTTTTCTCGTCCACATTTATTTTAATGTGAAGCTCTTTTATTTCTATTGGCATTTCGTTTGTTTTTAATTAATTTTTAATATTCAAAACATTAAAAACCAATGATTTAACATATTTATTTTAAAAAATCTAAGCACATGAAGAGTCTGTTTAGCCTTGTGATAGACTAATCTGTTGTTTTTTCATGAAAAATTTATTTTGCTAAAAGTTATCTTTAGACTAAAGCACTTTCAAATGCTTAGATTTGATTTAGAAATTACAAGCCAAGGCTTGCTAACGATGAGGGTATTGTGAAATATCTATATTTCAGCTCTATTGTTTCAATAGCAAGTTTGCTTTCTTCTGCGTTGAATTCGGATACTTCCCATTTTACGGGATAAGCTCCAACTACGTTCCAAACCATTAAAGGTGCTGTCGATTGTAACCCTCCTGAAAGAGTAACGATAAGATCTCTGGGTTCGAACTCGAAATTTTCCATCGCGTTTCTACACCAGCTTATCAATCCGGAACTTACGATTAATCCACGCTTAAGAACTAAATTTGGATATTTTGGTCTCAAAGGAAGTTGATGCATAAATCTGTTTTCGCCTCCTTCTGCATATTCTTCAGTTGCAATTTCTGTTGATAAACCAGATATAGACTGAAATCTGGAATCAATACCCTCTGTTGTCGAAATCCCATTAACAATAAAAGAGAAACTGGTTGGAGGATATAAAAGAGCCATGATTAGTTATTTTCAATAGTTAATCCTTCGTGCGCAAGTTCCAAAGTTTCAATAGCAACCTCGTTACCTTCAGCTTTCAGATCTGTTGACTGCAGCTTAAGAGGGAATGCATTTTTCACTTTCCAGGTTACTGCAGGCTCTCCGTTTTCGTCCAAAAGAGAAATCGTGATTGATCTTCTTTCAACAGTATTCAACTGAATTGACTGAAACCAATCGAAAAACTCGTTATCTTGTTTGAAAGTTCCTCTCTTTAAAGTGATGTTATTGAAAACTCTCAACCCAGGCATCTTGATTTTGCTGAAATCCGGGCTTGCTCCATGTCTGTATTCAATAAGACCTGCTTCAATATTTAAACCAGATACTTCCTGAAAACCTACTTTTGTTCCACCCCAATCTACTTCAAAGGCAAACTTTACTAATGGATATGTACTCATAATTTTATTTATATTTAATTGTTATTTAGTTTAAATTATTCTATGCTTCTTGTAGTTTGTGTGAAAAACGCAATACAATAAATTCTGCCGGACGTACCGCTGCCATACCAACCTCAACGATCATTCTTCCTTCCAGAATATCCTGAGCAGACATTGTTTTGTTTAATCCCACGCTTACGTAATAAGCTTCCTCAGGCTTGCTTCCTGCCAATGCTCCGTCTTGCCATTGCTGATTAAGGAAGTTCTCGATCATGGTCTGTACACGAACCCAAGTGTTAGCTGTGTTTGGTTCGAAAACGAAACGTTCCGTAGCTTTTTTCACAGACTCTTCCACCATATTGAAGAAACGACGTACTGAAACATATCTCCATTCGTTGCTGTTTCCGTCCAGCGTTCTTGCTCCCCAAACCAATGTTCCTTTTCCTGTGAATGTTCTGATTGCGTTGATTGATTTTCCATATGAAGCATCTACGTTTAACCCCTCTTGATCTTCGTGAGAGATTTTTTCTGTAGGAGCTACAACATAATTAAGACCAACATTAGCCGGTGCTTTAAATACTCCGGAAGTACTGTCTACTTTAGCGTAAACTCCTGCCATTGCAGATGATGGAGCAATAACAACTTTATTAGACTCGATTGCGGCTTTAGCCAAGTTGTACAATTCTGAGTCACTAATTTTCAATGATTCCAGAGTCTTACTATTTTCAACGACAATCTTTGGATCATAGCTATAAGTTAAAACTGTTTCCAATTTTGGATAATAAGCTGCGCCATATTTTAAGTTCTCAACATTGTCTAATTTATCTCTAAAATCAGCAACTGCTGTTAATCCGTCTCTTACAACATCCATGATAACAAATCTGTCTTTCATTAATCCAGCATGATCTAAAGCTAAACCGTATAAATCGTAAGCTTCGTCTTGCGAAGTTAAACCTTCAGCATCCGGGAAAACAATAAGAGTTGGCTCATCTTCTTTTTCTAGAGTATTAAGACCTTTTTCCAAATCAGCTTTCACTACTGAAGCTGGATATCCTGCTGCATTTCCTGCAGAAACGATATAACATGGTCCTCCTCCGTTTGCAAAATACATTTGCATCGCATAATACATTTTGAAAGGACTAGGTGTTAAAGTCGCAGTAACAGTTCTAGGTTTAGCTACAGGAGTTGTAGTCGCCGCAGTTACAGTAAATGTAAAGTCTTCATTTTTTGCTCCTCCGAAAAGTGTTTCGTATTCCAGCATAGAAGAGATTCTTGTTGGCTCATTTTTTGGCCCTTTTTCAGTATATCCGATAAAAGCAGGAATAGCTGTTTCTACTTGTGCCACAGATGGTGGGAATTTTGCAATTTCCTCTACGTAAACTCCAGGTGTTTTGTAATTCATTTTTTTAAATTTTTTAAGTTAATAATTAGTTATTTTCAATAGTTAATCCTTCGTGCGCAAGTTCCAAAGTTTCAATAGCAACCTCGTTACCTTCAGCTTTCAAATCTGTTGACTGCAGCTTAAGAGGGAATGCATTTTTCACTTTCCAGGTTACTGCAGGCTCTCCGTTTTCGTCCAAAAGAGAAATCGTGATTGATCTTCTTTCAACAGTATTCAACTGAATTGACTGGAACCAATCGAAAAACTCGTTATCTTGTTTGAAAGTTCCTCTCTTTAAAGTGATGTTATTGAAAACTCTCAACCCAGGCATCTTGATTTTGCTGAAATCCGGGCTTGCTCCATGTCTGTATTCAATAAGACCTGCTTCAATATTTAAACCAGATACTTCCTGAAAACCTACTTTTGTTCCACCCCAATCTACTTCAAAGGCAAACTTTACTAATGGATATGTACTCATAATTTTATTTATATTTAATTGTTATTTAGTTTAAATTATTCTATGCTTCTTGTAGTTTGTGTGAAAAACGCAATACAATAAATTCTGCCGGACGTACCGCTGCCATACCAACCTCAACGATCATTCTTCCTTCTAAAATATCCTGAGCAGACATTGTTTTGTTTAATCCCACGCTTACGTAATAAGCTTCCTCAGGCTTGCTTCCTGCCAATGCTCCGTCTTGCCATTGCTGATTAAGGAAGTTCTCGATCATGGTCTGTACACGAACCCAAGTGTTAGCTGTGTTTGGTTCGAAAACGAAACGTTCCGTAGCTTTTTTCACAGACTCTTCCACCATATTGAAGAAACGACGTACTGAAACATATCTCCATTCGTTGCTGTTTCCGTCCAGCGTTCTTGCTCCCCAAACCAATGTTCCTTTTCCTGTGAATGTTCTGATTGCGTTGATTGATTTTCCAGATGTAGCATCTACGTTTAGTAAATCTTGCTGTCTATCAGAAATTTTTTCCGTTGGAGCTACAACATAATTAAGACCAACATTAGCCGGTGCTTTGTATACTCCGGAAGTGCTGTCTACTTTAGCATAAACTCCTGCCATTGCAGATGATGCACCTAATACTACAGATTGAGCTTCAATTGCTTTTTTAGCTTGGTTATAGAAATCAGAATTTGTTGATTTCAATGCTGCTAAAGTTGAAAGACCAAATGTACCTGTAACTAAAACATCAGCTTCATCAAAGCTATAGCTTAAAACAGTTTTTAATTTTGGATGATAAGCCGCGCCATATTTTAGACCTTCTGCCGTCACTTCTTCTCTCAAAATAGCAGCATCATCTCCAAGAACATCCATGATAACGAATCTGTCCTTCATTAATTCGGCCTGATTCAAAGCAGTGTTATATGCAGAATAAGCAATAGTAATATCGGCAGCATCAATTTCAGCAAGACCTAAAGCATAAGCAGCAGATGCTGTGGCTGCATTTGTCGCAGTAGTTGAAACTGTAGTAAAAAAAGCAGCAGCATTTTGAGCAGCAATCTTAACAGTTCCAACGGTAGCATTAGCCGCATCCGCTGCAACTTGTGTAGCAACTACCACAGCTTTAGCAGCTTGATTTTCGACAACTTGATCAAGATTAGCTGGATTTGTAATAGGATAAGTATCTAGCTTCAAAACAGCAGCATCAGTAGCAGCTAAAATATCACCACCTTCGTCAACAGTTGCTGTTACAGCAGCTGCAACAACTCCAGCAGCAGCTTTAGCTTTAGTAGCTAATCCCTTATTATCTTCTGCAACATCAGCAGCACTATCAGCAGCAGCAACATCAGCAGCAGTAGGAACCAAACCTTGAAGATCCGGGAAAACGATAAGGGTAGGCTCGTCTTCTTTCTTCAATAATTCAAGACCTTTCAATAAAGTTTTATTTGTTGTAGTAGATGTTACAAGAACAGCATCTGAATAATTTCCTACTGCTACAATATAACAAGAACCTCCACCATTTGCAAAATACATTTGCATCGCATAATACATTTTGTAGTTGCTTACTTTAGGCTGCATTGCAGTGGCAACACCGTCTTTGAAAGCTACAGCAAAAATTTCAGGGTTTGCTTTTCCAAAAAGAGCTTCGTACTCCAACATGGAAGAAATTCTTGTTGGCTTCATTTGCTCTCCTTCCGCAGTGTACCCGATAAAAGCAGGGATAGCTGTTTCAACTTGCGCTACGGAAGGCGGAAATTTTTCCAATTCCTCCACGTAGACTCCAGGGGTTTTGTAATTCATTTGTTTAAAAAATTTTAAATTAATATTAATTATATCTCGAAATAAAACTCCGAATTTTTATTCGTGATTGATTGTTTTTTATGATTGTTGTAATTTGTGTGAGAATTTTAGGATGATAAATTCTGCAGGACGTACTAATGCTACTTTGATTTCTACAATCATTGTATTGGTAATAACATGAGTATCGGGATCTTCTTCTCCGTAAACTTTTACTTCGTAAGCTTCACTAGGATTACTACCCGCCAATGCGCCATCCATCCATTGTTGATTAAGGAAATTTTCCAACATTGTTTTTGCTCTCAACCATGTAGTGAGAATATTGGGTTCATTAATAAATGAGCGAAGTGCCGTACCTATCGATTGTTCAAGCATATCATAATAACGTCGTACATGTATATACTTCCACTCGTTGTCGATATTGTCTTTTTTGTCTTTTCCATCAAGCGTTCTTGCTCCCCACACCAAAGTACCTTTTCCTGTAAAAGTTCTGATTGCATTGATTGATTTTCCAGTGTCGTCGATGTTTAAATCTGACTGTTCCTGTTCTGAAACTTTTTCTGTCGGAGCAACTACATAATTTAGACTTAAATTGGCAGGTGCTTTCCATACTCCTCTTGTATTGTCTATTCTGCCGTATACTCCTGCCATTGCCGATGACGGTGGTAAAACCACTTGTAGAGAAGCAATTTCTCTTTTTATCTGATTATATAAAGCTGAATTTGATGATTGTAAATCTTTAAGTATTTTTCCATCTGCATCCCCTTTTTCGTCTCTTACTGCTTTAATTGCAGTGATTAAGTCTTCAAATTCTCCACTAAAAATAGGTGAACCTTCATTAAAATCCTCTGGAATATCAAAATTATCTATAATACCTTCATGTATAGCATTTAAGACATGTTTTGCTTCATCAATTGCATCAACTAAAACTGCCTTTGGACCGTCTGGCTGACCATTATCATCAGCAGTTTCATTAATTTCTTCTGCAATAGCAACAGCATGACTCAACAGATCGGCAAGTACATCCGGATTTGTAGATTCGCTTAATATTTCTGCGCTTGCTAAGGTTTTTAATCCTTCTAAAGCATTAAGCTGGCCTTCGTAAAAAGTAGCGCTGCTCTCTTCTGGTTGCTGTAAGCCTGTGTGTGTTATAGCAACATCGGTCTCATCAAAAGTATAATTCAAAATAGTTGTCAGATGAGGGAAATATGCTGCAGCATGGCTGGTTGGATTGGTAACCTGAGCTCTGAAATGTCCGATAGTATTAAGATTGTTTGAAGTAATTGCAGAATGTCCTTCATATGTATCGAAGATGGCAAACCTGTTTTTTCCTTCTGTTCCTAATTTTTCATCGATTGTATAATTATAAAGATCATAAAAATCGGTTTCGTCTAGTGAGACAGCATCAGGGAAAAGGATAAGAATCGGTTCTTTGATAGCTTCAAAGATTTCAACCTTATCCAGTCCGTTTTTCAGAGAAGATAGTTGTACTCCTTGAGAAGCAGAATCATAAGTTCCTACAGAAATAATGTAGCATGGGCCGCCACCATTGGCAAAATACATTTGAAGTGAATAGTACATTAAAAACTGTACATCCGGCGTTATTAGGGTAACTCCTTTATCTTTGATATCTTTTAGCTGAATATTTTCCTTTTTTGCTTTTCCAAAATTATCTTCAAATTCCAAAAGAGAGCTTATTTTAAGCTTTTTATTTATACTACTATTAATATCATAACCTGCTGGTATTTTATCTGTGTACCCGATGAATACAGGCATTGCCGTATCTATTAATGCAACAGAATTTGGAAGCTTGGTAATTTCTTCAACTGAAACGCCCGGCGTTGTTGGATTTAGCATGTTTTAAAAATTTAAGTTAAAGGTTATTAGTTTTTATTTTTGTCTTTTTATGATTAATCGACTTTAAAGCTTTTAATATTTACAACATCAATTAATTCAACATCTTCCGGATCTGTAGCGGCAGCAATTTTTATTACACTTATCTTATAAAATGCAAAAGGCATTACCTTTCCGCCTAATAATCCCCAAACGTAGCTTAGCTGCTCAAAAGGAATGGAATGTAATTCGATTCTAAAGGCGAAACTTTTTTCAGGACTTGGATCATTATATTTCAATACGTTATTTGTCTGAAAGATTTCAATAACTTTCGAAATATTGGCTAATGACTTATCATAAGCATCTCTATTGGCAGCAATCATTACATATAAATTCAGATAAGCGGGAGCACTTTCCAATTCATAGCGAATTGGCTGGTTTTGTTCTTTTATCCTATTATATCTTGGAGTATTTTTCATTGTAGACTCTTCCTCGACAGTTAACAGGGTTATGACAACCTTATTTTTAAGATTTGTGAAATCTTCGTCATCATGTTTTGCCAGATTATTAACAATAGCTATATTACCTTCACCATCATCATCTTTTAATCCGTTTATTGGATCATTTAGTTTGCTTTCTAAAATTTTCAGTACGTTATCAATCATAATTTCTGTTCTTTATTATTATGGTGCAAACATACAATCATCGCCAATCAAAAGACAAATATTTTGAGGGGTCAAACCTGTCTTTGCAGTAAATAGAATTTTCTTTTTTCAATAAGCAATGAAAAAAGAAATCAAATAAAACAATAATAATCAGACACTTAAAATAAAAATAAAGAATTAAAATTTTAATAAAAACTCTCTTAATCCAAACCTAGTGAAATGTGTGTGCGGAAATTTGGTATTTATTTTTTGTAGAAAATTCTTTTATTTAAATATGAATTTGATGATTAATTAATCATCAATTTTTATGATTTTAAGTTTAGCTTTTGAAATCAATATTTATCATGAAAAATTCCGATTAATCATGAATTGTTGCTTTAAAATATTCTTCATTGTAATATTCCTTTATACAGGAAAATGTCTAAAATTTTCAAACCTGTTTTGTTACGAACTGTTTCATCATCTACTGCAAAGACAGAATAGAAGCCCCTAATTATTCGTAAAAAAACTTCGTCTTCCTCTAATTTTGACCCCAATAATTTTAAAAACTATTCACATGAATATTAAAAATCTTTTTGGCAAACGCAATGAAATCATTGGTGGCCATTTTAATGAAATCCGCTCAAAAATGGGCATGGCAAATCAAAATGAGGAAGCCGTTTTCGCTATCAGAGAAGAAATTTGCAACGCTTGTCCTCTTAAAAACGGCAACAACTGCAATGCTATGAAATGGATGAATCCCGAAACACTTGAAATTGCAGATGGTCCGAAAGACGGCTTTATCAGAGGTTGCGGATGCAGATTGAGCGCCAAACAAAGATCGAAGCTAAGTCTTTGCCCTGCAGGTTTCTGGGGAGGAGAATTCGACAAAAAGTAAAAACGGTGCAGCGAGTATAATATTCTATAATTAACCCTATTTGAAGTGAAGCAAGATCATATAATTCAGAAAGTTTTTGTTGAAATTACTGTAAACAGCAAAGAAAAAGCATATCGTATAAAAGATGATATCAGCAGTTTTTTATCTATGAATGTTTTTCAGGAAATAGAAAAATATCTCAATTCATTAGAATATAAATTAGCAGGTCGCACCCTTCAAATTCCTCGATTAGAATTGAATCTGGATGTGAACAACAGTGAATTGAATGCTGAATTAAAAGATAAAATTGCTCAACTCTTCAAGGAAGAACTGTCAGAGGTTTCAAATCCGTTGGGAAAATCAGATCAAGAATCAGAAGATTATTCTAAGGCTTCTTTAATTGGCAACCAAGAGAAAATACTACAAACATTTATCTTTTTTTTAGAAAATGGATATATGCCTTGGTGGAATTCGGAGAAAAAAGGAGTCAGATTTTTAGAACCAAATGTATTTGAAAGTCTTATTTCGGATAATAATTTTTCCAAAAGTATTGTTCCTGTTTTGTCGAAGAAAAATGTTCAGGAGCGAATCATCAATCAACTTTCAGATGAACAGATTTCTCAATTGTGTTTGGCAGTTTTAAAAAATAAGGAATTAGAAATCAACTTAGAAGCTGATGTAATACACCATATTTCAAAACTGAATTATGATAACAGAACTATCATATGGCGTTTGGTACTAAGTGTAATATCAGAATATTTAGCTGTATCAAATAATAATCTTAGGGAATATCTTTTACAACAAATATCAAAAGCTCCGCTAGCAGGATTGTCGAAGGTAAAAGACAACCGTAAAAACTGGATAACTTTAGTTGAGATATTCCCTTTTATTGAAAAAAAGGAAATTCTTGAAATTATAGAAAATAATAAAATCAATAACCATGAAAACTTAATAGATTCAACAGAAATTATTCATCAACAGAACGAAGAAATTCGTAAAGAAACAAGCCAAAATGAAGGACAATATGTACAAAATGCAGGTCTTATTCTAATACATCCTTTCATAAAAACTCTTTTTGAATATTGTGATCTTTTGGACCTCAAAACCATGCAACTTACGGATCCTGAATTGTGTGCTCATTTATTACATTATATTGCCACAGGAAATACAAAAGCTCCAGAATATGATATGATTTTTGAAAAATTTTTATGCAATATTCCATTGAATCAAACCATTAACCGACATCTAAAACTTTCTCGTAAACATAAAACACAAGCAAAAAATGTAATTGAAAGTGTGCAATACAACTGGGCTCCAATGAAAAAATCATCTGCTGCATTATTACAGAACGAGTTTTTTCAGCGTTCCGGGAAATTGGTAATTACAGATTATGAATACAATCTTACGGTAGAACGAAAAACGCAAGATATTTTACTGGATAAGCTTGGTTGGGGAATCGGCCTTGTGAAATTGCCATGGAAGGAAAAGTTTATTCTTGTAAACTGGTAATGGTTTTCTTTTCTAATATCTTACAGTTTAAACAAATTTACTGAATAACCATCATAAAAAAACAAACGGCTCCACTTAATTCAAGCGGAGCCGTTTTTATGTTCTGTAAAACAATTTGGTTTAAAGTTTTTCTAAACTTATCGTTTGATTACTTTTACTGTTTTCACTGTGTTGTTGATTCCATTTACCTGAACCAGATAAACTCCTGATGCAAATCCTGAAAAATCAACCGTTCCTTTTGTATCATTAATAACTTTAGTCGTTACCAATTGTCCCGCTGCACTGTAAACCGTCACCGAAACAATCTTTTCATTGTAAGAAACATGTAGATAATCCTGTACCGGATTCGGGAAAACTTTTAAATTATCATTGTTTGATCTTGTTGAGGTTTCATCTACTGCTAAATTAGTTATAGGACAGCCGACAGGAACAAAAATTTTCTTACTAATATTTGTATCATCTCCTAACTGACCATAAGTATTGCTACCACAACTTGATAAAAGTCCGCTCGTATTCACAACAAGAACATTATCTACATTTGCAGCAATAACCTGTCTATCAGTAGAATTCCCGATCTTTGTTGGGATCAATCTGTCTATCGTTGTTCCGTCACCCAATTGTCCGGAATTATTTCTACCCCATGTCCAAAGTGTGCCATCTGTTTTTATTGCGACAGAAGAATAATCGTAATTAGCAACAATACTTCGCCAGTTGGTTTCGGTTCCAATTTGAATTGGAGTATAACTATTCGTCTTAGTTCCGTTACCCAATTGTCCATAGAAATTATATCCCCATGCCCAAAGCGTTCCATCTGTTTTAATACCTAAGGAATGCACAGATCCTCCGGCAACACTTTTCCAATTCGTAGCTGTTCCTATTTGTATTGGGCTGGTTTTGCTTACTTGAGTTCCATCACCTAATTGGAAAGCTGTATTATCTCCCCAACCCCATAATGTTCCATCAGTTTTTATAGCAAAAGTATGTTCTGATCCGGGTGCGATGGTTTTCCAGTTATTTGCTGTTCCTATTTGAACTGGAGCAGATTTGTCTATCGTCGTTCCGTCACCAAGCTGACCGCGTAAATTACGTCCCCAAGCCCAAAGAGTTCCGTTTGATTTCAAAGCTACTATATAATTATCGCCACTAGCAACACTTACCCAGTCGGTTCCTGTTCCGATCTGAACCGGAGCCGTTTTATTAGCTGTCGTTCCATCTCCTAGTTGCCCATATAGATTTTGTCCCCATGTCCATATTGTTCCATTAGCCTTTAATGCAACAGAGTGATAATTTCCAGTTGCTATTTTTATCCAGTTATTATCGGTTCCAATCTGTGTCGGGATTCTTTTTGAACTTAAAGATCCAATTCCCAATTGTCCGTAATTATTATTCCCCCATGCCCATATTGTACCGTCTGCTTTTAGACCTACAGAATGAATATATCCGGCACTTACACTTTGCCAGCAGCCTGTTGTAGATGAAGGAAGTGTAGTAAAAGTACCTCCCGATATCCAATTTCCTTGGCTCGTTCCACAATCAGAAGCCACCCACCAATAATAAGTGGTATTCGGTAATAAATTGGATAAATTTACCGTATTAGATAAGGAAGTTCCATTGATACCTCCAACGATTGGATTTGTACTATAAAAATACATATAACCTCCATTTGCCGATTGTGATGTTGCCCAGTTAAGAGTAGCCGTTGAAGAGGTAATGTTACTTGTTGAAAATTGTGCCGGAGGAGTACAGCTTGAAGGACAAGCAATAGAATTAAACACTGTTTTCTGAATATTTGTATCATCACCCAGCTGACCAAATTCATTTCCTCCAGAAACTTTTAAAAAGCCATCGACATTTTTTTGAAGCGTATGAGAACCTCCCGCAGAAATTAAAACATTATCTGATGATGATCCCACCTGAGTAGGTATTGTAGTAAGCGTAGATCCACTTGTACCATTACCCAATTGCCCATAATAGCTATTGCCCCATGACCAAAGTGTTCCGTTTGTTTTTATTGCAAAGGTAAAAACGCTTCCGGCAGATATATTTTGCCAATTGGTATCCGTTCCTATTTGAACTGGAGTATATCTATCTGTTGTTGTTCCGTCGCCCAATTGTCCGTATCCATTGTATCCCCAACCCCATAATGTTCCGTCTGTTCTCATGCCAATAATATGCTCACGGCCAGAAGTTACATTTTTCCAATTCGTAGCTGTTCCCACTTGAACTGGATTAGTTTTTAACGGTACACCAACACCCATTGGCTGAGCATAGGCATTATACCCCCATTCCCAAAGCGTTCCGTTTGTTTTAATGGCAACACTATGAGTCCAGCCTGCTGTAACAGTTTGCCAGCTCGTTTCTGTTCCGATTTGTGTAGGTACAAGTTTATCTACAGTTGTACCAATACCTAATTGCCCGGAGCTATTATACCCCCAACTCCAAAGTGTTCCGTCATTTCTTAGGGCTACCGTGTGATACTGGCCTGGTGCAATATTTTTCCAGTTTGCAGCTGTTCCGATTTGAGTGGGTGTAAGTTTATCAATTTTAGTTCCATCACCCAATTGCCCGTATTCATTAAGTCCCCATGCCCATAAAGTTCCATCTGTTTTAAGAGCAAAGGTATTGTAAGTTCCTGCAAATACTTTTAACCAATTATTCGCTGTTCCGATTTGAGTTGGAACATTAGTCGACACAATGGTTCCGTCTCCGAGCTGTCCTCTAGAATTATCTCCCCATGCCCATAATGTTCCGTCTGTTTTTATTCCTATTGAATGACTAATACCTGCACTGAGAGTTTCCCAGCAACCTGTAGATGTTGGATTCTGTACATTAATTACATTTTTAAAAACAGGCCCCCATACACCTGTGTTATCTTTTACACGAACATTAAAGATGTGTAAGCCAGGAGCTGGTAAAGCGATTCCTGTTTTGGTTAATTGCTCAAAAGAACTATCAAAATTTCCGTCAGCAGCTAATACAGGAGTTCCACTTCCTACTCCCGGATCGGTATCCCAAAAGTATTCGGCTTGTGCAAGAGCCATTATGGTAGATGTTGGAGTCTGCTGTACATTAATAATATTGGTAAAAACAGGTCCCCAAACACCTGTGTTGTCTTTTATACGAATACATAGTTTATGCAAACCATTACCAGGAGCAGCAATCCCTGTTTTGGTTAATTGTTCAAAAGCACTGTTGAAGCTTCCGTCTGTAGCTGATACAGAAGTTCCGTTTCCTGCGCCGGGGTCGGTGTCCCAAAAATACTCGGCCTGGCTTACGAACATTTGTGCAGGGCACAATATTATCATAAGCAAAGCGATGATACTATAGATATATTTATTCATCTGTCTTATAATTAATAATTATTTAGAAAAACCAGATCCGGTGATATTCAAGGTACCACTGCTAATGGTTCTTGGTGTTAGCAAATAATTTACCTGAGGCTTACCTCCGCTATCTGCCGGCCAGTAATTTGACCAGCTGTTTGAACCCCCATAGTGTCCCGCATCGTTTCTTGTTAAATCTAAATCGGTGTAATTCACGTCAGGATTTCCGGCATTTGCATTCATCCCGCTTATTGTGTAATCTGTATTGTTGAAATTCATATTTACAGATCCTGTATTGTTGCTTTGCGTCATTGTACCCTGTGTTACAAACGCGTTGGTAAATACATTATAAGTAGCTGTCACATTAGCAGTGCTGCTATTATTTTGAATACAGACATTGGTTTGACCTACCACAAAGGAAGCTGCATTATTCATAATATTAATATTTCCAGAATTTGCAATGTTCAAATTGATAAAAAACGGAGCAACATCACCCGCATTCGGCTTGTAGACTGTATTGTTAACAATTTCGTTCGAACTGCCCGGTTTAAGGGAGAACACATAAAATCCGGAGCAAAAATTATTGTAGAATTTGAAATTATAATTAGGCTGAGAGTTCTCTATACTAATATCAGATTTATTTCCATAGACTTCTATATCTGTCGTTGCAGGAGTGGTATCTGTCTCAATAGTATTAGCAACTATAGACTGTGCTTTATTAGCTGTAATTCTTCCATGAGAAAAAACCAAACTTCCTCTAACGATAGATCCTGAAATATTGGTCGTTGTATTTGTTTTATTAGTAAAAACATTATTCAGATAGCAGTTATACAGGTTGATAGTCGTTCTTCCACCCGTTGTAGGTCCGTTTGCTGTTATATTATAAATACTATAGTCTCCTGAGCTCAAACTACTGATATTCACCACTCTTCCTGCTGCAGGATTGATCGTAATAGTTCCCTGAATAAAATATTTATTATAAATAGTTTCAGAAAGAAAAGTCAGGGATTTATTGATGGTAATGTTTTCTACATAAGCAGTTCCATTCGTTTTGGGTTGAATGATGATCCTATCTCCGTCTGAAGCGGCCGTAATGGCTGCACTCACGGTAGAATAAGCTCCGCCTGCTCCGTTATTTCTAACATAAAGATCGGCTGCAAAAGCCATAGTACTGCATAGACCTGTCAAGGCAATGGTCACTAGTTTTTTTGTCATAATAGTAAAAAGATTAAATGGTTTAATATATCTTTGGTTTTAGATATCTGTTTTTTAGATCTGAACACAAAAATTTTACAATTAAAAATAAATATGGGTCTACATCAACGAATAGATCCAATTTAGAACGTTTTCATAGTGCATAAATCTTTAAAGAAAATTAAAGATTCAATGTTATTTTAAATTGTAGGAAATAATTAGTTTTGATGAACTAATGAGATGTCTGATATTTTTTTTGATTTTCATGGTTTTGGTTTAAATAGGTTTTAGTTTTTTTAACAATATTTTATCACTTACGATTTATATTGCGGAATGCAAAAGTATAGTTTTTCTTACAGATCATCAAATAGTTGAAAAAAATAACAGCGATTTAATTTTTCATGTGGTATCTGTAAATTTTCAGAATTATATAATCTACCTTTTGAAGCAAAAAGAGATTATATTATAACTAAATACCGTCACCATAATCTAGGCAACGGTAAATTTTTATCATATCTTAAATTTTTGAAAAAACTATCCCAAGCTCCTATCCAAATGTACATATCCACCATCCACATGAATCAATTGTCCTGTTGTATGTGATGATTTTTCTGATAATAAAAATGCAACCATATTCGCAATTTCTTCCGAAGTTGTCATTCTGTTTTCTAATGGAATTTTTGAGGTAATAGTTTTCAATTTTTCCTCCGGATTTTCAAAAGTAGAAATCCAAGATTGGTAAAGTGGAGTCCATGCTTCGGCAACAATAACCGCATTTACACGAATACCGTAAGGTAAAAGTTCGACCGCCCATTCTCTAGTTAACGCATTTCTGGCACCATTCGCAGCAGCGTAGCCGGAAGTTCCACCTTGTCCAGTTTCTGCAGTTTTACTACCAATATTCACGATTGAGCCTTTACTTTCTTTAAGATAAGGAAGCGCGCGATGCACCAAAAGGTAATAATGCACCACATTCTTATGATAAGATGCCATAAATCCTTCATAAGAACCATTTTCCAAACCAACACCATCATTTACTCCAGCGTTATTCACAATTCCATCAATTTTGCCATATTTTTTTATGACTTCATCAATTGATTTTTTGCATTCTTCGGGTTGAGAAAGTTCAGCTGTTACAAAATCAGCTTTTCCACCGTTTTCGATGATTTCCTGAATGGCTTTTTTATTGTCCTCTTCATTTCTTCCGATGATGATTGGAAAAGCTTTTTCCTCGGCTAAAATTTTGGCAATACCGTTTCCGATGCCTTTTGCACCGCCGCTTACGATGATTATTTTATGATCTAAATTTAAATTCATAGTGTTATTTTAAACGCAAAGCGCGCAAAGTTTTCTTTTTAAAATTGTTATGCATATTTTTTCGTCCGCAAAGTCGTTTGACTACGTCGAATCTTCGATTTCACTCAGCAAAGATTAAAAAGTTTTATAATAGTTTTACCACACCGAAAAAAACTTCGATTTTTAAAACTTAGGTGTTCTAGATATTCTCAAAGTATTTAACTAAAATCTTTTGTGAATTTTGTGGTGAAAAAAAATTATAAATTGTAAAACTTTATAGCATTTCCAGAGAAAAAAAGCTCCTGTTCTTCCTTTGAAAACTGATTGACATATTTAGAAACCAATTCCAGCCACAATGCATAATTTCCGCCCAATAGCATGACAGGCCAATCGCTTCCGAAAACCAATCGCTCAATTCCAAATTGATCAAAAACAAAATCCAAAGCCTTAAAAATTGATTTTTCGTCAAATAAATTCCAATCTCCTTGTGTTAGAAGTCCTGAAATTTTACAATACATATTCGGATTTTCAGCCAATTCTGATAGGTTTGATTTCCAATCTTTTAAATCATTCATTTTTAAATTTGGTTTTCCGCAATGATCTAAAATGAAAGGCTGGTCTGGTAATTTTTCAGAAAGTTTTACCGCATCAAAAAGCTGATTTTGTCTTAACAAAATATCAAAAGTATAATTAAATTGATGAAGTTTCCTGATTCCATTAAGTATACTTTCCTTCAATAAAAATCCTGCTTCTTCGCCTTCAGCAATATGTCTGAAACCTTTAATTAATTTTTCAGATTGATAATTTTGAAGTGATTCTTCCAGTTTTTCAGAGGTCAAATCAATCCAACCGACAATTCCTTTAATAAAAGGATTTTCTTTAGCCAAATTCAACAAAAAAGAAGTTTCTTCATCACTTTGATCTGCCTGAACCGCAACACAACCTTCAACATGATTTTCATTGACATAAAACGAAAAGTTTTCCGGCAGAAAATCTGTCTGAATTGCAGCCATTTCATTTGTAATCCAGGCATCACGAATCGGATTAAACTTCCAAAAATGTACGTGAGAATCAATAATCATTTGAATTAATTTTAACTAAAATAAAATCTACAACGAAAATACTTTATCCATCAATTTCCACTTCTCTCCCGGCTTCGAATTGGGCAACTGCTGTTGAAATTTGGACATCAGCCCTTCCCATTCCTGAACTTTTGGATTATTATTATCTAATTCATTTTTAGTTTCGAAAGAAAAATTTTCATTGGTCTCAATAATCATTATCAATCGATTTTGAACACGATAAATTTCCATATTGGTAATTCCCGAATCCCAAATACTTTGCTTGATCTCCGGCCAGACATCTTGATGATATTTTTCGTACTCTGCGATCAATTCAGGATCATCAACCATATCAAGGGCTAAACAATATTTTTTCATCCTTCGTAAGATTTTACTTGCTGTGTACTGCTTCCTAAACCGTCAATTCCTAATTCAACAACATCTCCCGGCTTCAAATACCAAGGTTCTGGTTTTTGCCCCAAACCTACACCAGCAGGCGTTCCTGTTGTGATCACATCTCCTGGAAGCAACGTCATAAACTGGCTGATGTAGCTCACAACAAAAGGGATGTTGAAAATCAAATTAGAAGTGTTTCCATCCTGTAAGATTTGTCCGTTCACTTTCAGCCAAAGACGTAAATTATGAACATCTTGAATTTCGTCAGGCGTCGCAATAAAAGGACCGATTGGTGCAAACGTATCGCAGCTTTTTCCTTTTACCCATTGTCCGTTTCGCTCGATTTGAAAGGCTCTTTCGCTATAATCGTTGTGCAAAACGTATCCTGCAACGTGCTCAAGTGCATTTTCTTCCGAAACATAACTCGCTTTTTTACCAATCACAACGGCTAATTCAACCTCCCAATCGGTTTTTGTACTGTTTTTAGGAATGATTAAATCATCATTCGGACCGACAATCGCAGAAGTCGCCTTGAAAAATAGGATAGGTTCCTGCGGAATCGGAGCGTTAGTTTCTGCAGCATGATCTTTATAA
The DNA here is from genome assembly GCF_047651245.1 of Chryseobacterium sp. MMS23-Vi53. Lineage (NCBI taxonomy): Bacteria > Pseudomonadati > Bacteroidota > Flavobacteriia > Flavobacteriales > Weeksellaceae > Chryseobacterium > Chryseobacterium sp. MMS23-Vi53. The sequence continues at coordinate 1,147,998 of NZ_CP180265.1, forward strand.
TTTAAACCTACACAAATAATTTTAGAAGGTCTTGCCAAAGGGGCTCCCAATCTTTCTTCTGAAGAAATTTCGGGTAAATTATGCGTGTGTATTTCAGATTTTAATCTTTCAATGGCATCACCGGAAAAGAAGTTTTCATCGTAATCTTTTATCAGATGAGAAACGTCATATCTTTTTTCACCGATAATGACTCCTGGTTTTTCCTGTCCCTGTTTTCCGAATTTTATTAATTTCATTTTTAAATTATATTAATTTGATTTTTGTTTTTGCCTAAAATTATTTTAACGCAAATGACGCTAAGATTTTTGTATTATCATTCTGCATATTTTTCGTTCGCAAAGGCGTTTCACTCAGCGAAGACAAATTGTTATCATTTGCTGAACGAAGTGCCTTTGCGAACGTATTTTTTTGTCAGTTTTAATTATGATCTTTGCGAGCATTGCGTTAAAGAAAGTAATTCTTAGATAATTTTTTAATTATTCAAAGTTGTAAAACCACCATCAATAGGATAATCTACACCCGTAATGAATGACGCTTCATCACTGCATAAATACAATGCCAAAGAAGCCACTTCCTCCGGTTGAGCCATTCTACCAATCGGTTGGGTTTTAGATAATTTTTTAAACATTTCGTCGATATTATCCGGATAATTTTTTTGTAAAAATCCATCAACAAAAGGCGTATGAACACGAGCCGGAGAAATAGAATTGCAACGAATATTTTCATTGATATAATCTTTCGCAACACTCATCGTCATTGCTTTTACCGCACCTTTTGCCGTACTGTACGCAAATCGGTCAGGAATTCCAACCAATGCTGCAATGGAAGCCATATTGATAATCACACCTCCATTAGATTTTCTCATCTGCGGAATTCCCGCAAACAGACAATTGTAAACACCTTTGATATTGACATTATACAATTTATCGAAATCTTCTTCTGAGGTGGTGTCCGCTTTTCCGATGTGTGCAATTCCGGCATTATTAATCAAAATATGAATCGCTCCAATTTGCTCGAAAACAGCTAAAACATCTTTCTGTTTTGAAACGTCACAGGCATAAACTTTTACATTTCCTCCGGCAGATTGTATTTTTTGCAGAGTTTCCTGTCCGTTTTGTTCTGTAATTTCGAGAATATGAACTTCCGCGCCATTTGCGGCAAGCTGAACGGCAATGGCTTGTCCAATTCCGCTTCCTCCGCCTGTCACGACGACTTTTTTATTTTTTAATGAAAACATTTTTGTAATTATTTTTTAATTTTTAACGCAAAGTGCGCAAAGATTTCTTTTTAATATAGTTCTGAATATTTTTCGTTCGCAAAGGCGTTTCACTCAGCTAAGGCTTACTCTTAGATTTTGTTTTTTTTCTTCAAACTTAATGTGAAGTCCAACAAACTTGGCTCTTTTTACTTTTACCTTGGTTCTTTTTACTTGGCTCTTCTATCAAAGACTCACTCCTCTTTTCCACGGGATAAAATCATCCTGATTCAATGCGACCGCTTTAGGAATAATATTTCCGCTTGCGACTTCAATGCAGAAATCTAAAATATCTTCACCCATTTCCTGAATCGTTTTTTCACCACGGACAACTGCACCGGTATCAATATCAATAATATCGGACATTTTTGTTGCCAACGCTGTATTGGTAGCCACTTTGATAACCGGACAAACCGGATTTCCTGTTGGTGTTCCAAGACCTGTGGTGAATAAAATTAAAGTTGCTCCTGATGCTGCTTTTCCAGTGGTTGCTTCCACATCATTTCCCGGTGTGCAAACTAAACTCAGTCCTGGCTTAGTTGCCGGTTCTGTGTAATCCAAAACATCGACAACAGGTGATGAACCTCCTTTCTTGGCTGCTCCAGCAGATTTTATGGCATCGGTAATCAATCCGTCTTTGATATTTCCCGGTGACGGATTCATGTAAAACCCTGAGCCGACTGCATGAGCGAGTTCATCATATTCCGTCATTAATTTGATGAATTTTTCAGCAGTTTCCTTATCTACAGAACGGTCGATTAATTCCTGCTCAACCCCACATAATTCTGGGAATTCTGCGAGTAAGACTTTAGCTCCTAAAACAGAAAGCATATCTGCAAGATGGCCAACCGCTGGATTGGCTGAAATGCCGCTGAAACCATCACTTCCTCCACATTTTACGCCAACACAAAGTTGGCTGAGCGGTGCATCTTCACGTTCGATTTTATTAATTTCGAGAAGTCCTTTTAATGTTCCGAAAATTGCATTTTTAAGCATTGTTTCTTCACTTTCGGCTTTTTGTTGTTCAAAAATCAATAAAGGTTTATCAAAGTCAGGATTTCTGTTGTATAAATCTCTTTTAAAGTTATCAATTTGAAGATGCTGACAACCCAAGCTTAGCAATGTGACCCCTGCAACATTGGGATGATCGGCATAAGAAGCCAACAATTTGCTGAGTGTATCTGCATCTTGTCTTGTTCCACCGCAACCGCCCGTGTGATTGAGAAATTTGATTCCGTCAACGTTTTTAAAAATTCTTTCTTTGGAGGGAATATTGGATGGTGAAAAATCAATATCATCCAAATTTTCTCCTTTTGAAATGGCTTCTACCAATTGGTGAGTGTAGCTTTTATATTTTGCATCAACAGAATATCCGAGTTCGTTGTAAAGGGATTCTTTGATGATATCCAAATTACGGTTTTCACAAAAAACGGTTGGAATAAAAAGCCAGTAATTGGCCGTTCCGACATCGCCATTTGAACGGTGATATCCTTTGAAAGTTTTATGTAGAAATCTGCTCACATCAGGTTTTGTCCAGTGATAATCGACTTCACGGTAATAATAAGGTTCGGCAGCGTGTTTTGTGTTATCTGTAGTCATTCGGGTTCCTGCTCCCAAATCATACTGAACTTTACCAACCAAAACGCCATACATAAAGATTTCATCACCTTGCTTCATGTCGTTCATGAAGAATTTATGCTTGGCAGGAATAGCTTCTAAAGTCTTGTATATTTCACCTTCGAAAATGATTTCGGTTTCTGCGGGAATATCCTGCAAAACGACCAAAACATTGTCTTTTTGATTTATTTTTAAAATTAAATTGCTCATTTTAAACTTTATTTTCTTTAAACGCAAAGTGCGCAAAGATTCTTCTTTAATGTTATTATGCATACTTTTCGTTCGCAAAGACGCTTCGCTCAGCAAAGACATAAAACGATTGTATTTCTATTAATTATGATGATGAATTTGTATTTCTGAATCTTAATGAAAACAGAAATACGATGATAAAACAGATGACAGGAACAACATATGATAAATGAATATTTCCTGAAATATCAGTGATTTTACTTGCTATTGGCGGAATGATTGCACCTCCCACAATCGACATAATTAATAAACTTGATGCGGATTTTGTTTCTGAACCGGCTCCTTCGATTCCTAAAGCAAAAATTGTCGGGAACATGATCGACATAAAAAATGTTAGTGCAACAAGTGCATACAACGTTGAAACTCCCGATCCTATAACGATCCAAATGGTTAAAAAAGTGCTGATTACACTATAAATTCCCAATAATTTTTGTGGCGAAATATATTTCATGAAAAACGTTCCTGCGAAACGTCCAATCATAAATAACAATCCTGCGACTCCTGCATAATATTTGGCTTCCTGACCTTTCATATTGACCGCATCTTCTGCGAAAACCAAAAGAAAGCTGAAGACATAAATTTGTGCTCCAATGTAAAAAAACTGAGCCAAAACTCCCCATCCGACATTTTTTACGCCCAGAACCTGTAAGAAATTCTTGGTTGATTTTTCTTTATTTTCCGATACTTCCGGAAGTTTTATGAAGAGAAATAAAATCATTACCAATAAAAGAATTAATCCTAAAATCAAGTAAGGTCCTTTTACCAAAGATGTTTCCGCTTGGATATAAGCTAATTTTGCAGATTCGGAAAGCGTAGAAAGTTCTTCCTGAGATTTTGGTTCTTCGCCCAGAATAAAAATCCCGCCAATGATGGGAGCAACAGAGGCTGCCAAACCGTTGAAAGACTGAGCGAAATTTAATCTTTGTGCTGCTTTTTCAGGTTCGCCTAAAATCGTAATATAAGGATTTGCTGCAGTTTCCAAAATCGCCAAACCGCACGATAGCACAAACAAGGCTCCCAGAAAAAACGGATAACTGATTGTATTCGCGGCGGGAATGAATAAAAAACAACCCGCTGCAAAAAAGAATAAACCCGTTAAAATTCCGGTTTTGTAACCGTATTTTTGAATAATGATTCCGGCGGGAATTGCAAGTAAAAAGTACGCCGCAAAAACCGATGAATCAACCAGTGAAGCCTGAAAATGACTTAATTGGAAAGCACTTCTTAAATGTTTAATTAAAATAGGGTCAAGATTATGGATGAATCCCCAAAAGAAGAACAGACTTGTGATAAGAATGAGCGGAAGACCATAGTTTTTCTTTTTTGAAACAGAAGAAAATGAGCTTTCAGTTTGGGCATTATTCATTGATCTGGTTTATTTTATAAATTACTATCCTTTTCTTAGCTTAAATTAAAAAGGTTAATCGATTGTACAATGAATTTTTTAAACTCAACATTTCACCAATTCTTCCTTAAAATTCAAACGTTTTCTGATTTTTTAAATGTATAAAAAAATTACAAAATAAAAACCGGGTGTACAGGATAGTACAAGATAGCTTAAAAAAATAACACTTTCTTTGAAGATTTACCAGTTTTATACTCTATTTCAAAAATAAAATGTATTTAAAATAAGAAATAAAAAAGCACAGCTTTCGAAACAAAGTGTGCCGTTTTTAGATAAATATTTTATCCTATTTTTTTTTAATAATTCTAAAGAAAAGTAACAAATTCTTCAAAAGGTTTCCGAACTTTTTCCTGTCTCAGATTCCAGTCGTTTTCCTGATCTCTGTAGCCTAAAGCCAATAGCATTGAACTACGTAAACCTTTAGATGAAAGTTTTAAAAATTCATCAAGAGCCATCGGATCAAAACCTTCCATCGGCGTTGAATCTATTCCTTCGGAAACAGCTGCAACAATAGCAAAACCTAATGCAATATTCGCCTGTTTTGCAGCATGATGAAAGTTTTCCTCAATACTCATATTTCCGAAAAATGTTTTCGCAAAATTCCTCTGGTTGCGGTAAGAATCAGCTTGTTTGTTTTGTTTTAAAATTAAATGATCAAAAACATGATCGATTCTTTCTTTCGTGTATTCGTCCCAAACTGCAAAAACCAAAAGATGCGAAGATTCCACAATTTGAGACTGGTTCATAGCAATCGGCAATATTTTCTTTTTGATTTCAGGATTACTGATAACGATAATTTCATACGGTTGCAATCCAATTCCGGAAGGCGCTAAATGAGCGGCTTCCAGAATTTTATTAATTTTTTTAGAGGGAATTTTTTCTCCCGTCATTCTCTTTGTCGCGTATCGCCATTGGAGAAGATCTATAATATTTTTCATGATAATTTTAAATTTGATTAAAATTATTTTTTCCCATCTACGAAAACATATAACTTCACCGCTTTTCCGTTTTCGAAAACAAATAGATCCATTCCGGTAACGGCATCGGGTTTTTCGGGAGTTCCGTTTTGCCAGTACAACCTTGCAATGTTGTGATTCACGTCGATTGCTTTGATATGAGAAAATTTAGAATTTGGATTTTTCTGCTGTACTCCATCAACAAAACCATTGATTTCTTTGTGACCGACAGCAACAAAATGACTATCAACCATTTTAATATCATCTGCATAAATTTTTGACATTAATGCTTCCCGTTTTTTAAGGTCTCTCTCGTTCCAGATTGCTAAATGTCCTTCAACTAAAGATTTAATTTCTGCTTCAGAAAGCGGTTTAGTATCTGATTTTTCGGTTTGAAATTTTACTGCATCTTTTGGTGACCATAAAATTGTTGTCGGATTTTTTTTCTCATAGCCTTTTCCGTCCGGATAAGAAACCAATTCCATTTTAGAACCCCACGGTGTTACAAAATAAACCCAAGTTTCGCCTTCTGTATCTCCTGAAGGCATCAAAAATGGCTCTCCTAAAAATTGTACGCCTTTACTTTTAAGATACGTTACACTTTTAATAATATCATTGGTATAAAAAGCGATATGACTTGCTCCGATATCGTCCCCTCCCGGTTGTTGTGTACTACCTTTATTGTCTTTATATTCAAATAATTCGATGTTGGCACCAGTTCCTGCTTTTACCATTTTGATGGTTACGGGACCGGTTTTCGCATTCATATGATTGTTCTTTTTCCAAGCATCATCCAGAGGAATCGGACCTAAAGTTGTCACTGCCGAAAATCCTAGCACATCGGTGAAAAAGTTCACCGCCTCCTTCATATCCGGAACGTTGATTCCCAAGTGATCTATTCCAAGAATTCCTGTTTTTTCCTGTGCTGAAGTGTTTGAAACTGCTGTTGATAATAAAAGTGCACTTGCCACTGCTGTTGCGTTAACTTTAATTTGTTTTTTTAAATTGCTCATTATGATCGTTTTTGTTGTTATTTAATGAAGCAAATTTCCAATATTCAGCAGCCTTTTTCCATTGACAAAAGCTTGAAAAAAAAGCAAACAAATGTCAATGAAAAAGGAAGGTTTAAACAGCTAAAACTCATTATTCAATAAAGTAATTAAACTACAAAAGCCAATATTGATTGATTTTTTAAAGTAATGCTTTGATTTTTTAAAACATCTCTATACAACTGAAAGCTAATTTTGTCATAGAAATTTACCTGAGAGCCAGGCTAAAAATTATTTAATCATAAAATTATTTTAAAATGAAAAGTAAAGAACAAATTAAAGCTGCAGCACAAAATGCATTTAAAAATCATTTAGAATTTTTGTCTACCGGTCAAATAGAAAAATGGGTAGAGCTTTTTGAAAATGATGGCGAACTGGAGTTTCCCTATGGTCCAAAGGATTTTCCTAAAAAAGTAAAAGGAAAAAAAGAATTATTTGAGTATATGAAAAATTTTCCTAAACATTTTAAAGTAGAGTTTCAAAATCTTCATTTCCATGCTACAGAAGATCCTACGCTGGTAATTGCAGAATTTACAAGTGAGGGAAATGCACTATCTACAGGTAAGCCTTATAATCAGAAATATATCTCTGTAGTAACCACCGATACAGAAGGAAAAATTTTAAAGTATGTAGACTTCTGGAATCCTATGGTTGCTCTGGAAGCTATCGATGCTCCTTTGAGTGAGTTTGTACAAGATTAAATTGAATACCATTAAATAGTCCGAAGATAGCATTCGGGCTATTTATCTTTTTCTTTAAAAATATCCATATGGGAAAAATTATTAGTTTTGTTGATGTAAAATATTTACTGAAAAGGTTGATGCTTTTAAAAATGACAAAACCAGAAACATTAGAAGAATATTACACCAAGTATAATTTCATTAAAACTCCTGATTTAAGCAGAGAAGAGGCCCATTTTAATGTTTTTAAAATTGAAGAGCTTTCTCCGGAATATGCCAATACAATCACGTACGGACGGAAGGATTATTTTAAAATTTGTTTGGTTACAGGAAAAAGTAAAATTCACTATGCCGATAAGAGTTTCGAAATTCTCGAAAACGGACTTTTATTTGCCAATCCTCTAATACCTTACAACTGGGAGCCATTAGAAAAAAAGCAGTCGGGATTCAGCTGTATTTTTACCGAATCATATTTCAATGAATTTGGGCATCTTAAAAAATATCCTGTTTTTCAGGTTGGTGGATATCCTGTTTTTGAATTGGAAGAGATAGAAAAAAACGCTCTGACAAGAATTTTCACTGAAATTATGAGTGAAAAAAATTCAAATTTCGAGTTTAAGGATGATGTTATCCGCAACAACATTTTACAATTGATCCATTCGGCTCTGAAAATGCGACCATCTTCAGATTTAATCGCTGAAAAAAATACGGCAGCAAATAGAATTACAACACTTTTTTTAGAGCTTCTGGAAAATCAGTTCCCAATTCGTAATACCCTCAACGGATTACCTTTACGAACTGCATCAGAATTTGCTGCCCAAATGGCTTTACACGTAAATCATCTCAATAAGTCCGTGAAAGAGATTACCCAAAAAACTACTTCAGACCTTATATCAGAACGGATTCTTCGTGAGGCTAAGATTATGCTTAAACACAGTTCGTGGGCAATTTCTGATATCGCATACAGTCTAGGTTTTGAAGGTTCGTCTCATTTCAGTACATTTTTTAAAAAGCGGCTTCAGATTTCACCAAGTCAGTTTAGGGGAACAAGAGAATGATTGAAACATTGAGGCGGTCTTGTAAATACTAAGAAAATTATAAAAAACAATGACGGCACAAAATTTTAAAAAAGGTCGGGACATATATCCCAACCTTATTAAATATTATTAAAAACTCAAATTATTCACTATATTTTGCCAACCATTTTGCTTTCAATTCTGCTCTCGCGTTGATGAATTCCAAATCTGTACCCTGTGCAACGGCATCCAATGGGAAACGTAGAGGGCGGGAACCTTCTTTCATCTGGATCAATTCTAAAATTCCGTCTGCAATGGTTTGCGGATTCATATTAAATTCTTTCATTTTGCCGAATAATGCAGCACCAATTGCATTGAACTGTTCTGTCGCAACTGGATCGTAAAGTGATGTAACTTCAGGTTTGTCGGCATTCACACCTGTTTTTTCTCCTGAATTCATTTCTGTCGGATAAACTCCCAGCTGAATAGAGACATTATCGATATTAAATTGTTTCAATTCGTCCTGCAGCCCTTCTGTAATACTTTCAACTCCAAATTTCGATGCAAAATATGGAACCATAAACGGTGATGTATGTGCGCTTGCTCCAGAAGTAATATTGATAATTAAACCACTCCTATTTTCTCTCATAGAAGGCAATACAGCTTGGTAAGTTCGGATAATACCATAAAAGTTAACTTCGAACATCTGGCGGATTCTGTCGAGGCTATACGCTTCCAGCAATCCAAATCCTGAAACGGCTGCGTTGTTCACCAATACATCGATTTTATTATATTTTTGAAGAACTTTTTCGAATGCATTGGTGACCGAAGCATCATCGGTAACATCGATTTCAACGACTTCTAAATTTGGGAGTGCTCCCAATTCTTTGGCTACGGTTTCATTTTTTCCTGAAACACCTCGCATTCCTGCGATTACGGTCTAGCCTGCGTTGGCAAGGGTTGTAGCAGTTAATTTTCCAAATCCTGTGCTCGTTCCTGTGATAAAAACTGTCTTATTCATTTTGTCTTATTTTTAATTGTTATTTTAATAAGGCAAAGATGCGGCAACAGGAAGCCTTCATCCATTGACAAAAGCTTGAAAAAAAAGCAAACAAATGTCAATGAAAATAAGATGTTCTATTTCTTAACCATGTTTCTGCGAAGTCTGGTAAGAGTTTCCGGAGTAATTCCGATGTAAGATGCAATCATATGTTGTGGTATACGATTAACGATATGAGGATATTTTTCTAGGAAATTCTGATATTTTTCTTCCGCCGAAAAACTGATATTGGCTAAAATTCTTCCTTGTGAAACAATAAAACTCTTCTGAATAATCTGATTCACAAGTTGATTGAGTTGAGGAATTTCTGCACATATTTTTTCGAAATCTGATTTTTCAATTAAAATCATTTCCGTTGGTTCGATGGCATCAATATTTAAAAGTGATGAAGTTCCGTTGTACAAACTTTCACGGTCGCCTGTCCAATAATTTTCCGGAGCGAAGTTGATGATGTGTTCTGTTCCGTTTTCAGCAATAGAAAATGTTTTTACCAAACCTCTGCAAATAAATGCGTTATAATGCCAAACCTCCCCTTCCTGAAGAAGAAACTGTTTTTTACGAAGTTTTTTTGGTTTGCAGACAGATTCTAATAATTGTACTTCCGAATCGGAAAGTTCTATTTTATCGGTAAGGTATTTTAGGAAAATATCGAACATTAATTTCTGGTTATAGAACAAATTTAATTATTATCTATTTAATTAAGATTATTTTTTTGATGCAAAGAATTATCAACAAGTTGATTTGATGAAGCTGCATTTTCAAGATTCAGGAAAACTGATATTTAGCATAATACTCTCCATATGGTCTTTTTTTAACTATTTTTACCGTACAATACATAAACAATAACATGAGAAAAATCCTATTTGCAGGAATATTGACTTTAGGCGGATTTCTAGCTACTAGCGCACAATGCAAAACTGTAACGAATATTACCGAAAATTTTGATACTTGGAAAGACATTAATAAATGCTGGACGGCTCAGGGAGGAAAAGCAATGCTTTATGCAAGTGATAAGAAAATTATATTTTACTCGATGACGAATCCTAGAGAAAATATGTATCTGGTTACTCCTAAAATCAAGGCTGGGAACTACACACTTTCGGTTGATGCTTCTGATAACGGAGGAGAAACTACGTTGGAATTATTTTCAATAAACAGTACTTCTGATGCAAAATCTTTTGTTTCTATTGTGAAAGCTTCGAAAATAACAGGCGATAAAAAAACATTTAATATTTCTTTGAAAAAGGACTCGTTTTTGGGACTGAAAGTTTTATTAAATGGCGTTCATCAGGCAGTTTATATGGATAATCTTTCCTTAAAACCGAGAAAATAATCTGATAAAAAATAAAACTTCTACAAGATTTTTGTTGGGGTAAATAATACTGAAAGTACTGCTTACAACTAAGTGGTACTTTTTTTATCATGCATTATTCTGAAATAAACTAACAGATTTCAATCAAATATTTTTCATTTTTTCCAAAGAAAAGGTAAAAAACAATAACTTTACCTCATCAAACTTTTCTAAAAATATCACACGCAATTCGCGTAATGTTTACGGCTTTATTCTAGAGTCGAAGATGATTTATTTATAAAATTCAGCAATATAATTTATGATTTTCGGGATGTCGGATATCTGATTTTTATTGCTTAGATTTCATTACTAAAAATCACCATTTCAAATCATTAACCATAAAATTTCAATTAATATGAAAAAATTCCCACTATTAGTCACATTACTATTATTTACCTCGTTTTGTTTTGGGCAACAATTAATTAAGCGGCTCGACGGTACAACAATTACCACAAATGAATTAACACAAAAAGTTGATACACTGATGGCTCGTGCAAAAGTTATCGGTCTTGAAATTTCGGTTTTTAATAACAAAAAACTGATTTATCTGAAGGCTTTCGGAAAATCGAATATTAAAACAGGAAAACCGTTGGAAATCACAACCAATATGTACGGAGCTTCCTTGAGCAAAGCCATATTTGCTGTTCTTGTCATGAAATTGGTTGAAGAAAAAATCATAAGCCTAGACAAACCCTTGCAGGAATACCTTCCAAAACCGATCTATGAATATCCTCACAAAGTATGGCATGAAGATTTTACAGCTTTGAAAGATGATCCTCGTTACAAAAAAATCACGGCAAGAATGTGTCTGAGCCACACCACCGGATTTCCCAACTGGAGATGGTTTGAACCCGATGAAAAGCTCCGCATAAAATATGAACCGGGAACTCGTTACAGCTATTCCGGTGAGGGATTGACCTATCTTCAGGTGGTTTTAGAAAAAATTACAGGAAAGTCTTTGGAAGATCTTGCACAGGAGAAAATTTTTAAGCCTTTGCAAATGTCGAATTCAAGTTATAAATGGCAACCTTTTTTTGAAACAGATTTCGCAAACGGACATGATAAAGACGGGAAAATCTACGAAAAAGACAAAGATAATGCACCACGAGGCGCCGGAACTTTAGAAACAACCATAGAAGATTACAGTAAATTTATTGAAGCAGTGCTGAATAAAAAAATTCTAAAATCATCGTCGTATCGAGAAATATTTTCACCTCAGATTCGCATTAAATCTAAAAATCAATTTGGACCGGGAGCGACTGTGGATGGAGATTTTAATGAAGATATTCAGCTCTCTTACGGTCTTGGATGGGGATTGATAAAAACACCTTACGGCAAAGCAGCCTTCAAAGAAGGTGCTGGTAGCGGTTTTCATCATTACGGAATTATTTTTCCGGATAAAGGCACTGCAATGGTCATCATGTCCAACAGCGAGCATGCAGAAGGCATTTTCAAATATCTTTTGGAATACGGAATTGGTGACAAATTCACTCCTTGGAAATGGGATCAGTATATTCCTTATGATCAGAAATAATTTAGATTAAAAAAATTAAAACTGAGACTGTCTTTGGATGGTCTCTTTTTTTGACTTAAACACAAGTTTCACTAATATTTTCACAAATAAACACAGAATAAATATTAATTTCCGAAATTCACAAAATGCGGAATCTCTGTTGCGAAATTATTTAACGGTAAAATATTGTTTCGATTGCTGTTAAAATCAAAAACAGAATTATTATCAAAGGGAACTCGTGGGTAATACATGAACGAAATCTGTATTCTATTGAACACCAAAAATGGATTATTAATAAGAACTCCAACTCCAATTTTTGTATTTGTATTGGTTTTCAACAATTTATCATTGGGCATTCCCAACCATCCGACTGCTGCCGTAAGATATGGACTGAAGTGGAAATTTTTCCACGTTTTATTGATGAAAAGCTGAAGCTGATACCTTAGCACCAATTTTTTTGTTCCAATATAATCCGCATTGTAGACAGGAAACTCATCCGATGAGGTAAGGTTTATTCTATCTCTGTAAGAATAATTATGTTGTGGATTTCCCAACGCCAAAGTCGGAGCAAAGAAATGTCTTGCTTTGGCAAATTTCCAGTCCATGAGGTTTGTAAAATAGGTTCCGTCTATGCGGAAAGATTCTCGATTTTGCCGATCTTCATTAAAAAATCTTCCAAACTGAGCTTTCACATTGAAATAACCGAAATTGGTAAAATTACCATATGATGCCGATATTCCAGCGTAAGGCATTACTTCATTGCTTCTCGACAAAGCTCCTGCCGTAAGATTCACCGAAGTTCCGTAAGCAATATCTTCGGGTAAATCGTATTGAAAAATATTTTTCTGAACCGAGAAATTTCGTTGAATATATCCTATCGACATCAAAAAACTGCTGTAAGAACTGAAATATTGAAATTGATCGATTCCCGGACTATCTTTATACTGATAATTCTGAAAACGGCCTATTAATGCAATATTGCTGGATATTTTTTCTTTCGAATCAGACGAAACGGGGATTTGATAACCGCCCCATAAATCCTGACTATAAACTTTGATCTGAACCTCCGGGAAAGAGGTCTCAGTTTCCATCGGCAGCAGAACTCTTCGCATAAAATATTCGAAAGTAAAACCTCCTGCCCACTTCGTTAAGGGTGAGAAAAAGTCTCGTCTCACATTAAAATTAATTCTTTCATTTTTAGCAAAATCTCTTTCGCCTAAAACCTGAGCATTAATGTAAGATCCAAAAAGATTATAAGCCGTGTAACTTCCTAAAAGATAATCCTGTTTCTCTTTGGAATCGTTTCTGTAAAGGAAATCGAGCTTATGACCTAAACCTAAAACGTTTTCTTCAGTAACTCCCAAGCCGATCTTACTTCCAGAATAACTGAGTCTTGGTTTTAAACTCCACGAATCCAGAACTTTTACCACAATATCGACAGAATCTTTGGTTGAAGTACTGTCCGAAACACTTATGTTTACTCGGTTTATGAAAGGCATTTCTCTCAATAAACGTTCAGATTCGTATAACTTTTGAGCATTATATTCTTCCCCTTTCTTAAAAAGCAGATAATTATTAACCGTAGAAATCCTTGTATTGGAATGAAGATGATTTGTAAACCAGTCGTACCATTTCGATTTTTCTTTTTTGTCGTCTGAGCCGTATCCAAATGGGTCAATTGTTTCAATTTTTACATTTCGGATATGTTTTCCGTTGTAGGTTTCCTGCGCGGGTTTTTCGGTTCGTGTTTTTACAGAAGCCGAATCTGCCTCTCTACGAAATATAAAACGATGAATAAATTTTGTAACCTTCCTCCTATCCGAGAACTGTTCTATTTTGTAATAGAGTGAATCTTTTTTCTCCTGAGCGTTTAAAAAGAAGAAACAATTTAATAAAAATACTAAAATTACTACCGATTTATTCATTGATACCCTAAAATTCAATAAAAATAATCGTATCAATTTATAAGCCAATAAAGAGAAAAGCACGGTTACTTATTAAAACTTGACCTGATAATTATTTTAAAAACGATCAGGTCAAGCTTTTAAACTACTCCTCTCGTTTCGAAATAGAAATTTTGAAATTTCGCGAAACCAATCCAATTAAGGCAATGGATAGAATAGTTAAGAGTGCACTTAGGATTGCTTCGATTTGATCTGCAGGAGGATTGTAATCATTATCCGCAACTACGGCATCACAAAAAAAATACAAAGAAATACAAGCACATAAAAATAATGTGAATAATAAGAAATTTTTCATAATTCTTTTTTTTTAATCGGAAAACACATAACGAATTGCATACCACTCATCAGCACAAAAACAGCATAAAAACACTTTGAGTAGAGTTGCGTATTTTTGAAGAAATATGTGTTGTAGAGCTATTTAAAGATTAATGTTTTAATAATCTGTTTAAATTTTTAAATGGTAAAATTTCAGCAATGCTTAAGATAAAAACTCAACATATTGAATTGATTGTGATCTAAAAAAAATTAATAAATTTCAAAAAATTGAGAACAATTTTACTTCAGCAACGAAATATCAAGATATAAATCGTTCTGACTTTTTATCTCCATTTTCTTCTTAATTCTATATATTCTACTTTCTACAGACCGCAAACTGGAATTTGTATACATGGAGATCTCTTTGGTTCCGAAGTTCATTTTTATTAAACAACAAAAATTAAGATCAGACATATTCAAATCTGGATATTTTTCTTTGAGAAACGTACAAAATGTAGGATGAGCTTTTTTAAATTCAACATAAAAAGCATTAATATCTTCTTTGGCAAGACTTACCAGTTTTTTGGTGAGTTCTAATTGATCTTTCAATTCTTTTCCCGAAAAAGAATCCTCAGAAACAGCATGATATTCAACATCTTGATTTTCAATATTTGGTAATTCTTCATTGTTAGAAATATTTTTATTAGCCTTAAACTTTCTAAAAAAAATAAATCCCAATACCAAACTCAAAACTGTAATAATTGAAAACGTCCAATAAAATTTGTTATTTGATGAGGTTTGTTTTTCGCTTAAAATTTTGTCGTTAATTTTTTTAACAAGATCGACGTCACCCGACATTTTTTTTATAAAATCGATACTATCGGATAATTTTCGAAATTCTAATGAAAAAGATGCTGCATTTTCAAAATCTTTCAAATTGGTGTAGGATTGAGAAATTAAAGGGTAAATTTCATACAATTTATAGCTATTATTATTCTTTTCCGCTAATAAAATTGCCTGTGAAAAATATTTAACTGCATTAGAATAATTTTTGTCTGAGTTTTCTATCATTCCTTTTAATACTAAATTCTGAGTGATAAAATTTTCATTGGGATAATTTACAAGGAGATGATCAATATTAGAG
The DNA here is from genome assembly GCF_047651245.1 of Chryseobacterium sp. MMS23-Vi53. Lineage (NCBI taxonomy): Bacteria > Pseudomonadati > Bacteroidota > Flavobacteriia > Flavobacteriales > Weeksellaceae > Chryseobacterium > Chryseobacterium sp. MMS23-Vi53. The sequence goes on from NZ_CP180265.1 coordinate 1,163,512, forward strand.
ATATATTTCCTGCTTTCAGCAATATTCCCAGACAGAATAGTCGACCATGCCAAAGACTGTAATGTATGAATTTGGGCAGCTTTTTTAAGTTTATTAGAATCTGCTACTGTTAAAATATTGGCGTAAGATTTTTTCTTTAAATCGATAATCGATGAAAACTTTGTTTTCTCGGTGACCGCTAACAAATCAGCTTTAGATAATAGGATAAAGGAATTATTTATTTTTTGTTCTTCTTTATCCAAAATCAGGCTATTATAATATTCACATTTTTTTAAAACAAGATCAGATTCTTTGAAATGGTCTAGCTCCAGTAAAATCCTTAAATAGATAAGCTGTAAACGACAACGAATATTATAATCTTCCTTTCTGTTTGCAAGGTCTATTCCTTCGTTTATTTTGAAAAGGGCTTCATCGATATTCCCACTGATGTAATTCATTCTGGAATCCTCAAAAACAGCCAATAACTGCCCTTCCGTATCATTTGCTTCTTTTGAAAGATAATATAGGTCTGTAATATTTTTTAAAAGTATTTTCCGATCAAAGTTTCCATCAAAATAACTTCTTTCAATTATTTTATAAATACTATCTATTTTGGGAGGTCTCGCAAAGAAATAAGAGAATAAAAATAGTGCAAAAATTAATATAATTTTTGAAGGCATAGTGTCGTTGTTTTTCATTTAATGGTCTATCTCAAATATACAACTTATCGACACTAATTACAGCCTATAACATCCTGTTTAAGAGCTATTAACAAAATTCAGCAAAAATAATAACTTATAAAAACAATTATATCTTTTAAGCAGCAAATGCATTTTTAAGTATTTTATTTTTTCAAAAATCAATATTCAATGATAATATAAACAAACATTATATTTTTAATTGAAATTTCAGAATTTAAAATTCATTTAAAAAATTAGAAAATTTAACATTAACATAATCGTAAAAAAGCCAAAGCAAGAAAATCTGCCTTGGCTATTTTGACTACAATTTAGTCCTATAAAAGTATCAAACAACATTCTTACTAGAAATCAATCCAAGCACTTCCGTTATAATATTGCATTTTCTTAGTTGTAGAATTGTATATCATAAGACCCTCCGGAACAGGTGCTGCTATTTGTGACATTTGGGCGTCCGTCATTCTTGGAGGAAGAAAACCTTTTGTAGTAGATGCCAGATCTAAAATTGCTGCTGAATCTGGAGCCGATGTTCCTACTCCCACCCTACCATCAATAGTAATTCTCATTCTCATAGAACTATTAGTCATAAAATCCAAAGGATGATTGGTTTGTGTACCAAACCAGGCTGCTTCTGTATTTCCGTTTGAAGTTCCGGTTCCTAAATATGTTCTTAATTTTATGGTACCATTCGAATGTTGTATCCCATACATATTATTTACCGTAACAACATCTAACCTTGTTTCCGGATTTATTGTATTAATACCTAACATACCTGTACTATCAGTTTGATTTCCGGCTAAAACCATTGCGGGAGCAGAATCTTTTTTAGATCCGGAATGAAACTGTAATCTAAATGAGTGAACTCCAAATCCATAAAAGGAGTCTCCTGCAGCATTATTGTAGATTGCTAATTTTTTTCCTGCCACATCAGTTGCGGTTGCTGGTGCATCACTTCCTAAGTCTAATCTATTTTTAGGAGCAATAGTTCCTATTCCTACATTTCCAACCTCATTTATAATAACCCTATCGGTATTTGAAGTTTGAAATTTAAGATCTGTAGACTCTGTAGTTCCGTTTCCTTTGTAAGTAGATAATATCGTAGAGCCTTTCCCCCAAGAATAAGAACCTCCAACTCTCGCAGTAAAGCTTAATTTCCCTATTATATCACCATTTGTAAGATCTGTGGGACTAGCCAACGTTCCATTTGCAGAACTCAGATAAATAATTGGAACTTTACCCTTACCAAAACTTCTCATAAAGATTTCGTTATCATTAGTAGAAGATGGATTGTCTGTAACAATATCTATTTTCCCAAACGGTGAAGTTGTTCCAATACCTATTCTATTACTACTTGCATCCACCGAAAAAGTACTTCCATCAACAGAAAATGCGTTCGCTGAATTTCCTGTAAACGCCAATTTATTGTTTCCCTGATTAATAATTCTATCTCCTGAAAGTATACCGTTTGATCTGTAAATATTATTCACATTATTTTGCGTGGTCATTTTTACCCAAGCATTACCATCATAATGGTAATATCCTATAGCATCGATATTAGCTGCAATACCGTTTTGTATACCTGTACTAATGTTATCGATGTAAACCATCGTCGAAACCTCAACCCCTGTCATAGATTGTGCTTTTTCTCTGTCAATTCTTGGAATTATAAGTCCTTCCGGTTTTGGGTTGCTTCCTGTTTTTTCTTTAGCAACGATGTCTAGAGTGGCTTTAGGCGCTGTTGTATTAATTCCGACTTGTCCAAAAAAGAATGAACTTATACTTAAAGTTCCAATAATAAAATAATTTTTCATAATGTATGAGATTTAAAATAATTTTTAATATCATTTGTCTGAATCGTATCACTTATTATTATAAATGAAAAACGTTCTTGAAATTCTATACAAAATTATTCTCGTCTTATGGAAAATAAACTACAATACAGTTACCTAAATGTTGATATAAGCGTTACAATATGTTAAATATATAAGAAATAAAAAAGGCAAAAATTGATGAATTTTTTTCATTATTTTATAGAAATTAGTTTTTATTTTACACTCCAATTTTTACAGCAAAAGTACTTCAATGAGTAGCAATTGTAATTTGATTCTTAAAATTAAGTGTTAATATTAACTACATTTTATCAGATAAAAATAAAACTATAATATTCAAATAATTAAATATTTTTTTAATCAACATCAAGTTTAAAATAGAAATAAATAGTCTCACTAAACAAAATAACATAAAAATATAAATATTAAATTTTAATTTATCCCCTTTAATAATCGTTAATAGCCGTATTATCAGCTATATTTTTATCACTATAATAAATAAATTTGTTACATGAAAAAGCTTGCACCAATTTTATTCATAGGAGTTCTTTTTATGATAATTTCCTGTAACAATGAAACAAATCAAGAATATTTTTATGATATAAACGAAAAACTCAATTATGCCAATAATGATCAAAGAAAAATTTCTTCATTATACCTCATTGAGCTTAAAAAATTCAACCAATCGAAAAATAAAAAATATCAACTGAGTAGTAAATATGTTGAATCATTTTTATATCCGGAGAACAAACCCAAAAGAATATCGTTACTTTATGAGCTACTGAAAATCAATGATAATAAGTATACGTTTTTAACTATAGCATGCAAGTATTATTTAGCCATTGAAGTTGAAAAAATATCACCTGTTTTATGTTTTCATTTTTTGAATGATGCAATTCAGTTAGAAGAATTATCTCAGAAAAAAACCTTTTTGCCTCAGTTATACAAATTAAAAGGAAAATGGAATTATGATCAACAAAATTACACAGATGCTCAAAATTATTATTTAAAATCCTTAAAATTCAAAAATGACTTGCTTTTTACAACCTCCGTTTATAATGCTTTAGGCTTAAATAATTTGGAAACAGGAAATTGTAAATTAAGTATCGAATATTTAAAAAAAGGGATTGATACGCTAGAAAAAAAGAAAAATTTACGTCCGGAAGAAAATTCTATATTAAATCAATTAAAAGGCAATTTGGGAATCGCCTATTATAAAAACAAAGAATATGACAAAGCTGAAAATGTTCTTTGGAAATGTTTTCTTAATTATTCTAAAAATAAAGAAAATAATGCTTTAAAAGAATTTGATTCTAAAATTCCTATAACTCTATTTAATCTCTATTCAAAAACTAAAAATATAGAAAAAGAAAAGTTTTTGGCTTACAATCTATCCCTCTTATTATCAGATATTAAAAGTACCAAAACTAAAATTGAAATTGGTTTGTTTTTACAAAACTTTTACATACAGCAGGGAAATTCAGAATATTCTATGATAATTTCTGAAAAGCTAGGAAGATATACCATCGAAAATACGAGAAAAAGAGCAACAGAACTCTACGATGTTTCGCAGCAACTTAATGAATATATCATAAAAAATATCGACCAAAAGTTTGATTATAAGATTAAAAGCCATAAAACCAAAATCATTATTCTTCTGTTATTATTAATTATTTCCATCATTTCATTTATGAATTTTTTAAATAATCTGATTCGGAAAAATAATATCGAAAAAGAAAGTCTGGAATCTGAAAAATGCCACTTAGAAAATAATTTGCGTTATCATAGAAATAAGATTAAAAATTTACGCCTTAATTTAAATTTAAAAACAGAAACCGAAAAAGCTTTTTTAGAGAATTTAAAGAAAATAAAAAAAGAAAAAGATATTGATTTTGAAGTGCTTCTAAAAGAGCTTCAATTCAAAATAATGAGCTTAATACAAATTGATGAAAGAAACAGCAAACAAACCATCAACGAAAGTGTAGAAGAATATGATGCCTTTATTCAAAAAATTTCCAGTAAGTTTCCAGATTTATCCCCGAACGAACTAAAACTCTGTGTATTTTTTAGGCTAAAACTTACTTCAAAAGAAATTTCAATATTAGAGAACATCACTCCAGGAAGTGTGCGGGTTTATAAAACTAAAATTAAAAATAAAATGCAATTAGAAAGAAGCGACGAATTAAGTAATTATTTAAACACAATATAATATGTCTAATTAAAAATAACAGAACTTAAAGATTAGGCAAACCATTATCACCAAAAGGTTTGTGCGCCAATAACTCTAAAAATATCTAACTAATTATTTTTCATTATCTTTGCACCTTAAATTTTTAAAATACACACAATGAAAAAATTTTTAATTTACAATCTCTATGACATTTTAAAACCCTCAAAGAAAAGATCATTAGTTCTAAAATCATTAATTCAGGTAATCTAAAAAATTAAATTCGGCGTAGCTGATATATTTAAACAGAATTAACATTTATTTTAAATTGGTAAATTTTTTGATGCAAAATATTCTATTAATAATTGATTTTCAGCAAAATACAATTGTTAATAGATGAATTTTATCGTGCATTAAGCCTATACAAATAAATCACTAAAGTTTGTATAATATTCTTACAATCAAATATTTAAACTTAATTTTTTGATTGCAATGGAATACATAATATCAAGCTTTAAGGCATGATGAATATTAAAAAAAAATGTTACTTTTGCTTTTAAAATAGACTTGTTTTTTAAACATTTTTATTAGTATATTTAGGTACACCAATTTTATGAAACATTAAAAATCATCACATGAGAAAAATAATTCTACTATTTACATGCATGTTCGGTATTTCGGTTTTCTCACAAATTAAAGTGTTGAAAAACGAGACTTTAGTGGAAATTGGTAAAGATAATTCCGTAGGTTTATATAAAAAAGACGATAAATTCACAATCAATTATCAGGATCTGAACACAGCAAATCTGAATACTTTCAGATCGTTTTCTTTCCAGAATTTAAACGGAGATGTTTCCGGTTTATACGAGCTTATAACAAACGGTTTTATCGATACTCCTGAAAGCAATATTGTTTTGGAACTTCCTAATGATATTATCGAACTTCACTACGAGAAAAATTTCGGACAGCCGACTGTACAGTTCATCCAATATATTAATAAAAACAAAAAATATGTTGGAAAATCACAATTTCTGAACAAAAAACAGATCGATAAAGTTTTCGGAAAAACAAATGGAAAAGCTTCTTCTTACGAAAGACCTGCAACGATGAACAACGTGCATAGTACAAAACCTGCCACAAGTCAGGCTTCGACATCGACTCCTACGGCTAACCAAACGCCGAAGAAAAATAAGAAATAATCAATTTTTATTAAATATTAACTCAACTCATTCATCCGAATGAGTTTTTTTATTTTTATTTTTGCAAAAAGATCATTACAAATTATGTCTCTTCAAATAAATAACCTGACCAAGAAATTTGGTGAACAAACCGTCCTGAACAATATTAATATTACCATTGATAAAAATGAAATCATCGGTCTTTTAGGCCCAAACGGAGCGGGAAAATCTACGTTAATGAAATCCATTGTCGGTGCTTTAACAATTGATGAAGGTGAAGTTATTTTTAATGATAAGAACATCACAGAATACGAAATCGAAAGCAAGAAAAAAATAGGTTTTCTTCCTGAAAATAATCCGCTGTATCTGGAAATGTATGTAAAAGAATACTTACAATTTGTTGCAAACATTCATAAAATTCCAGTTTCAAGAGTTGATGAGGTGATAGAATTGGTAGGAATTACTCCCGAAAAATCTAAAAAAATTGGACAACTTTCTAAAGGTTACAAACAGAGAGTTGGTCTTGCACAGGCAATCATTCACCAACCGGATTTATTGATTTTAGATGAACCGACAAATGGTCTCGATCCAAACCAAATCATCGAAATCAGAAACGTGGTAAAGGAAATTGGGCAACAAAAAACGGTTTTACTTTCTACTCACATTATGCAGGAAGTTGAAGCGCTTTGCTCACGTGTAATCCTTATTCACAAAGGAAATATTCTTCAAGATTGCTCAATTGATGAATTTAAAGGCAGGTTTGAAAGTCTGGAGGAGGCTTTTACGAGTTATACTGCATAACAATAAAAAATGCTCCAAGGTTTTGGAGCATTTTTACCTTTATTTTTTACCACAAAAGATATATTGTAAATTAATTTTAACGTATTTCAAAGTTCACAAAATGAAAATCTTTGATGTTCAAAACTTATGTGCTCTTCTTTTTAGCTTTAATTTTAACTTAAAAAACTAAAGTACTAAAATCTTCTGCGCCTTTTGTGGTTAAAATTTTAAAGCTGTTTTTATTTAAATTAAAAATTATCATCCTTTTTTTCTTCAACAACAGAAACACTTTCAACATTTTTTCTTCTGAACCTGTTCCAAAAGCTGAAGTCCCAAAAGTCCACTGATTCCACCATTTGCAGAATCACCGTTTCCACCGATTAAAACTTCAGGCATAATTCTTACATTTTGATTCGCAATATTCTCCATTATTTTTAATTGAGTAAAATTATTTCCGCCCATCGCTTCCACAGATAATTTGTAAGATTCTGCATTAGACTTACCGATTGCTAGAATTTTTTCCGCTTCTGCATTACCTGTTAATGAAATTTGTTCAGCACTTGCTTTTGCTAATAACTCGATTTTCTCGGCTTCTGCTTTTGCAAGAAGTCTTGTTTTTTCGGCTTCACCTGTTGCCAATAATTTCAATCTGTCACCTTCCGCATTTGCCTGTAATCTCACAGAATTTGCGTCTCCGGTTGCTTTTTTCACCGATGCATCGGCAATTCTTTCTGCAATCACAACACCTTGGTCAGCTTTTACAATTTCTTTTTGCATATCGGCAACGGCGGTTTCTTTCTCCAAAGCCTGTCGGGTTTCCTGAGCCAGCATTTCGGTTTCGTAAGTAATTTTCTGTTCTTCCGCTAATTTTCTGTCTGTCAATGTTTTCATTAAACTTTCCGGAGGTACGATCGCGCCAATCAAAGTATCAACTGCATTGACATTATACTGTTCCAAAACGCTGCTGATATGATCTTTTGCAGATTGTTGTCTTTCTTTACGAGTTCCCAAAAATGCAATCACATCGCTGTCCTGTGCGGAATTTCTGAAATAATTTCCAATTGTAGGTTCTAAAACCTGACTTACAAGATTAATCATATTTCCGAAACGGGCGATCACTTTTGGAGCTTCATATGTCGGAATATGAATGATTTGCGAAACATCTAGATTAAAAGGGAAACCATCCTTACTTCGCACCGTAATCGTGGAAAGATTCTTATCAAGTTGGTGAGATTCACTTCTTTCATAAGCCCAGTTTAATACCAAATTCGTTGTAGGAACAAGCTCGACCTTCATAATATAAGGATTGATTGGATATTTTCCGGGACCGATAGGTTCTGCCCAAACTCCTTTATGACCTTTTTCAACAATATTTCCGTGTTTAAAATCAACACCACTTAAATCTTTTCCTTCTTCACCGACATAGCTGATAATTACACCGACATGTCCGATTGGAATTTCCGTCATTTTCACCATTTCAACTTTTGTAAACCAAGGATTTAAGAAGTAAGAACCCGCCAAAATCACCTGTTCCTGAAGACCTTTGTAACCTCCGTTATTTAAAAAAGTATCAACATCCTGAAATTTATTATGATCCTGAATAATTTTACCTGCAATCTGCCCTTCTTCCAAAGGGCTACCTTCCATTGTTGTGATAATTCCCACAGCATTATCGGGGATTTGAGTCATATCCGTTAACTCAATTTCAAATAACAAGGTATTAATTCTGTAAGATCCCGGTGCAATAATTGCGGTTTGGCGACCTTTCCTTCCGCCATTTCTTAAAAAAGCTTCTGCATCCTGAAAAGAATCGCAATCGACTTTTCGGCCAAGAATTCTTCCTGTTTCTAATTCCATACCGTCTTTTGCTAATAACAATCCGATTTTTCCGGTTGGAATCACTGTGAATGATTGAAAATCAATTGAATATTGCCAAATCCATTTTCCGAAATACACTCCAGGAGCCAGTGTCTGAGCCTGAAAGCCCGCTTCTCCATTCGTTGCAATGATTCTTCCTTCAGGAAGTTCCTGCTTACCCACCAGCACGAATTTTTTGGTCACTAAACCAATTTTGTCTTGTGGAACAATGATTAATCCGAAGAAAATTCTTAAAATGAATTTGTAAAAAAGTACGCACAACAGCGCAATTACGGCAGGAATCATCCAGCCATGAAAAGTTAATTCCATAGTTCGTTTGTTTTTATGTTTTGATTAAATTTGGAAACAAGGATTCTGCTCTATTTTTTCGGAACAAGAAAAAACAGAGTACGAATTATTTGATAATTCTTTCGAAAAAATTAAGAAATTGTAGGAGGAGATGTATTAAAAATCGTAAAGATGATTTCTGATACTTTTAATAGAAAAAACTTAAAGTTAATTAGTTTCATTTCAATGGTAAAGGAACGAGATCCTTTGGTGGTACAAATGTACGCAAGAAAAATAATCACTTGTTTCAAAAAATTTAAATATTTTCAAATAAAGCACACAAAACACTGATAATCAATATTAAAATTTTCAATCTTTGATATTTTCAGATTTAAAAACATTTCATTTTAATATAAAAATGTTCTTTAAAAATGTCAAAAATATGATTAAATTGGCTTTAAATTTGATAAGATCTATGTCTAACGAATAACATTAAAAAAATGATTAAAAAACTTTTATTCGGTGTATTTTGTATCGCTCAGTTTTCATTAGTTCAAGCCAATAATTTTAATGAAAATCCGATTTCAAAAGCAAATTACCAACAGGAAAAACTACCCAAATCGTTCATCATTAAAACTAAAAAGTTTAAAATAAAGGTTGATAAGCAACCCAATGGTAATTACCTGTATCAATCGTGGGGTGTGAACGGAAAAGTAACTTCCAAACCGAGTATGATTATTTCTGACGGACAATTGGTTCCTGATGGAACTGGCGGAAATTATTACTACGAATTCAACAATAATGGTTATACTTACCAAATCTGGAGAAATTATTTAACAGATTCTCCTAAAAAAGCCCCTTATACCCTTTCAGTTACCGATCAAAATGGAAAAACAATCGTAAACCAAGATGGATACGTTGTAAAAAATTAAGATAAATAGATTTAAATTCCTTACTTTAGTTGGGAATTTTTGTTTTATTTTTTTGTTGGTAATCGCAAAGACGCAAAGTTTTAGATGAACTATTATTTTTAAGGCGCAAGGATTTTATCTTCGATAAAATTTAACAATTTTAAAATTAAAATCTTTGATTTTTGCGCCTTGAAGATATTCTGAATGGTCATAAAATCATTGCGTCTTTACGATTACCAACGAAAATATTCCTTTTATTTTAGTAAATTCACTGTAAAATAATCGAGACACAATGGCGCTTACCATTAAATCCAACCTGATCGACATCGTCGGAAGGGAAACTTTTCCTGCTGAAATTACTATTAAAGATAATAAAATCAGTTCAATAGAAAGAATTTCAGAAATTCAAAATACATATATTTTACCTGGTTTTATCGATGCTCACGTTCATATTGAAAGCAGCATGCTGGTTCCGACAGAATTTGCCCGAATTGCTGTAAAACACGGAACTGTGGGAACAATTTCAGATCCACACGAAATTGCCAATGTTTTGGGGATTTCCGGTATCGAATATATGATTGATAACGCTAAACAAGTCCCTTTTCATTTTTATTTTGGCGCGCCTTCATGTGTTCCTGCAACCAATTTTGAAACAGCAGGAGCGGTAATTGATTCTAATGATATCGATAAACTTTTAGATAAAAAAGAAATTGTGTATCTCGCTGAAATGATGAATTTTCCGGGAGTGATTTACAATGATGAAGAAGTTCTGAAAAAGTTAGAATCTGCTAAAAGACATCAAAAACCAATCGACGGTCATGCTCCGGGTTTAATGGGTGAAGATATGAAAACCTATTTTAATGCAGGAATTACAACCGATCATGAGTGTTTTGGATATCAGGAAGCACTGGAAAAGCTTCAGCATGGTGTAAAAGTCATGATTCGTGAAGGAAGTGCTGCAAAAAATTTTGATACTTTGATTCCTTTATTGAAAGATTTTCCAGATCAAATCATGTTTTGTTGCGATGACAAACATCCAGATAATTTACTGGAATCTCATATCGACGATCATGTAAAACGAGCCTTAAAATTAGGTCATAATTTATATGATGTTTTACGTGCGTCTTCTTATAATGTCGTAAAACACTACAATTTGCCGATTGGATTATTGCAAATTGGTGACAATGCAGATTTTATTGAAATCGATAATCTTGAGGATTTCACCATTTTAAAAACATATATCGACGGAAATCTTGTCGCAGAAAATGGAACATCTTTCCTGCCTTCTCTCGAAGCCACGATTGTGAATAATTTTCATTGTAACTTAAAAACTCCTTCAGATTTTAAAGTAAAAAGTGAAGGAAAAAAAATTCGTGTGATCGAAACTTTAGACGGACAATTAATCACCAAAGAAGTTCATGCAGAGTCCTTAATTATCAATGGTTTTGCAGAATCCAATCCAGCAGATGAAGATATTCTAAAAATAGCGGTTGTGAATCGTTATCATGACGCACCAGTTGCTACAGCGTTTATCAAAAATATAGGTTTAAAAACGGGAGCTATTGCTTCCTGTGTGGCCCATGACTGTCATAATATTGTCGTAGTCGGAACGAATGATGATGATATGTGTAAAGCTGTGAATGCCATTATTAAGGCGAAAGGCGGAATTTCTCTTGCTACAGAAACTGAAGAAATGGTTCTGGAACTGCCAATTGCCGGAATTATGACGACACTTCCGGCCGAAGAAGTTGCGGAATCTTATATTAAATTAGACCGACGCGCGAAAGAATTGGGTAGTAAGTTGAGAGCACCTTATATGAGTTTGTCTTTCATGGCTCTTCTGGTGATCCCAGAATTGAAATTGAGTGATAAAGGGTTATTTAATGGGAAGAGTTTTGAGTTTACGGATGTGTTTATTAGATAGGATTTAAACAGTAAAACGCTCGTCAGTTCGAGTGTTTTAGTAATAAAATGAAGAAAAATGTATCGAGAACTTTTAACTAATTGAACTTCTCGATACGCCTATTTTCAAATCTCTCGAAGTGACGTCGCAAAAAAAGATAATATTGTAAAAAGTTCAATCTTAAACAATTCGCTTTTCATTTTTCAATTCTGCGTAAAATTGGCTTTCATTAAAACTGTCTTTTGCAGCTTGATAACCAATATTAAAAATTTGCTCCAAACGGTCTTTTCTTCTTTCAAAAGTTCCGTAAGTTGACAATTCCTGTGAAGAAATAAACCAATCGCAGTAATCAAACTTGATTTTTTCAATGCGATAAGAAAGCAGGTCGTAAGAACGAGAAACAATTGCCTTGATAGATTTTAAATCATTAATTTTAATATCATGAGGCGGAGAAACAAAAACTCCGATTAATTTGTCGCATTCGTCTCGGATAATGTCTGCCGGGAAATTGTTTAAAACTCCTCCATCACAGTACATTTCATCGTCAATAATATAAGGAGTTGTCACTCCCGGAATGGAACATGACGCAATAATTGCATCTACAATTTTGAAATTATCTTCAAATATTTTTTCTGTTCCGCCGACTAATTCTGTTGCAACGATTTTCACTTCTTTATCCAAATCGCCTAATTTCATTTCACCAAAAATAGGTCCGAGATAATTTCGGAAAATCACTGAGGAAACCAAACCCGGTTGATTGAAAGTAAAATGTTTCCAGTTGAAAAAATAAACCGAATTGAAGAATTCCAAGATTTCTTCGGGTGTTTTTCCGACCGCATAAAGACAGCCAACGATAGAGCCTGCACTGCAACATGACAGGACATCTACATCGATATTCTTTTCGCTCAGGAATTTTAAAACTCCGGCATGAGCGATCCCTTTTGTTCCGCCACCAGATAAAACAAGCCCTACTTTCTCAAAGTTCATAGAATAAAATTAAGAAAACAGGGCGAGAAAATCAGATTAATTTTTCTAAATCTGTGAATTTTAAAATTATTTTAATAAAACCAAAATTCTATTAATATTTTTCAGAACCTAGATTTCAGAAATCTGTAGCCGTTGTTGTAAAAAATATCTTCCATAAAAATATCGATATTCAGTTCATCTGCCCATTTTTTGGAGTCTTTTAAATCTTTCAGAAAATATTTTAAATTCATGCTGATGTAACTTCGCACATCCCTCATGTTTTTCACGGTCGGCATATTGATGAATGGATTGATTAACCCATCGAAATCCGTTCCGATGGTAATCTGTTTTTGAGCGATATTAATAGGAATTCCGTTGTCTTTACAAACCTGAAAATAGTGTTTTATATGATTTAAAATATGATCATAAAAGTATTCATCCCGTTGTGGAATAGAACTTTCTGTATTTTCTTCAAGTTCGGTCATTAACAGGCAATCATTATCATCAATTGATGTTCCGATTTCTTCGTTTTTAATGCCTAATGAAGTCCATTCTGTTTTTGAAAAGAATTCTTTATCGACAATTCTATCCATTCCGGTAATTCCCACCGGGTTGTCGTCAAATTTATCAACGTAGCCCAAAATCCTTCTATCCATTGAGATTCCAATCACTCCGCCGTTTTTTACTATCCATGCAATTTCTTCATCAAACAAATTAATTGTGGAAGCATTAAAGCTGGGAAAACCAGGTCTTCTTGGGTTATTTTTTGAATGTAAAGATTTTGTAATTTCTAAATACAAAGCTCCGGATAAGGGCTTTTTCAACTGAATTTGTCCTGCCCAATCTTTGAAAGAAACACCTGTAAATCCAGCATGTGTGCAAACCAAAGGTTGTATGTTTTTATATTTTTTTGAATCAATTTCTGACATTAAATCTTTTCTAGATTTGTAACTCATGTGTTTGACATCGACACAAATTTTTCGATCGAAAATTCCCTGTACGACAGTTCTTCCATCGTTTTCGAAACCGTTTCCTGATGGGAAAAACTTGGTAGAATCGGCAACTTGCATCCCAAAAGCCTGATTGCAAAGACTTGATTGTTGAAGATGTGTGATATTAATAGAAATAATCGGAACTTTAGTTAAAACTTTATCGAGATTGCTTAAAATATCACTCGGTTTATACTTGTTATTTGCATCGCAAAAATTAGGAGCATCAACCAAAGAATGACAACCTTCGATTGTGAAAAACACATTGACTTTATTTTTCGGAAGCGGACTTTTGAAGCTTTCTTTCGCTAAAATATTAAACGAAGAAGTTGCCTGAAGATATTTATCCAAAGTCCTTTTCATTAAAAAATCTGAAAACGGCTTATTATTGTTACTGACAATATCTTTTAAAAGCTGCTCTGATAATTTGAACTGAGACGCTTTTTTCAAAAATCCACGGAGCGGAATTACCGTATCTGCAACGTTTCTTTCAACGCTATACAAAACTGCACCAAGAATAACCTCGTCCTGAAACTCGGAAAGTTGAGATTGATGAGTCTGCGTTTCAATAATATTCGGCAGATCGGAACACAGTTTAGGAAGTGTTGCTACATCGTTCTTGTAAATATAAGCATCGATGTTGGGATCGTCATTAAACAGCTGTTTTAAAACAGGATGACAGTGGAAATCAAAATATTTCATGACTTTAGTGTTTAGTACAATAAAGTTAGGAAGTTAATTTTGAATGGGTTATCACTATTTGGGATTATTTTTTATCGTATAATTTGAGGATTTTTAAAAGGTCTGTCTCTTCAGCCATCATATCTAATTGTGCCGAAATAGTAAAATCATAATTGAACTTTTCCTTTAAAAGAGCTACTGTTCCTGGCATTTTGAAGTGAATTTGTGTAGTGCTTTTATCTTTACGAAATATTAAATAATCCGTATCATCTGTTTTATAGGTATAAATAGAACCTGAATAATTGCTTTTCCTGTACCAAATGGTTTTCTTACCATTGTACATTTCCTGAAGCAATCCTAAATCTTTAGAAATAATTGGTTTTGCATCGACAAATGTTCGTTTGATATTTTTAAGATCTGTAATTTCCATGTATTGGATGGAGTTTTCAGCTACTTTTAGCTTTTTTCCGGAAGGATCTAAAACTGTCATTTGTTTGATATACGTTGCGGGAGAAAATTCTTCGTTGGTATAATATCCTATATTTAAAACTTTCGTGTTTATGGTGTCTTTAGAATTTTTTAAAATATATTTTACAGGGAAATAAACTTCATTATACAATTCTTCTTTTTGTGCGAATAATAAATTACAAAAGGAAATCGTAAGCAGCAATACAATTTTTTTCATGATGGTAAGATACAAAAAAGCCCGATAATTCTCGGGCTTTAGACATATATGAAATTAATTTTCTAGTTATTAATATACTTTTCAAAAATTCTTGAGAAATCTTTTTGATTATATTTATCGAAGCTGTTTGTGTTCCATGCAAAAATATATTCGTTGATAGCTCTTAATTCCTGACTTTTCGAAACATTTTCCTGCTTTCCGGAAGCTACACTTGTGATTGCTTTTTGGATGCTGTCATTAGAAAAATTCAATAATGAATGATTGTGGTGAACTTCCTGCTGAATCGCCAAAAGAGCTTTGTATAAATCTTTCAACTGATCGATCTGACCTTTGGCAACGCTGATCATCATAGGAACATTCCCGATATTAAATGAAATTTCAACATCCAAATCGATTGTTCCTGCAGTTTGTAATGCAATACTTGAAAAAGGAAACTGATAATATTCGTATCTCTTCAACACTCTTTTTTTGTCCAGAGCACTTGCTCCGTCGATATGAATTAGCGCTCTGTTGGTAAAGCAGTATTCGTCTCTTTTAGATTTAATCAGAAAGAAAATTTTCTCGTTATCTTCTGATAAAATATAATCGTCCGAGTCTACTTTATCATAATCGTGAGAAGGAATAATTTTACCGATATCTCCTAATCCTAAAGCTTCAGCAGCTAATTTTTTGAACATAATTTATTTTAATTTGTAGTTTATTTAAGTCAATAAAATTAAGAAAATAACTGAGATTAAATTAAACTTGTTTAAACTTTTTTAGGAGCGATATGATTACATCGAAAAGCGGCTTTAATTTTCTATCTGAAGCTTTTTGACTCTGTCGAATTGTTTTTTTGTTGTTTTTTTTAGGAGCAATTTCCCGCTTTTCACTATATCTTTTGCTCCGCTTCGCTACACAAAAGGATGCCGCTACAATCGGGGCTAGGTGAAAGTCATCCCTTAAAACATTACGAAAATATACACAGTTATTGTCATGCTAAAAGCATCAAAGCATATTATTAGAGAGATTCTAGAAAGATTCGAGTCTATATTCCTACGGAAATCGCAGATTCGACGGAGTCAATGACAAACTTTGAAAATAATAAGTTAAACTGATTAAAAAACAAAAAACCACAGACAAAATCTGTGGTTTTAATATATTTAAAATTGATTATCTCAAATTAAATGTGAATCACTTCTCCGTAAGCAGCAGCAGCAGCTTCCATGATAGCCTCAGAAACTGTCGGATGCGGGTGAATAGATTTGATGATTTCGTGACCTGTAGTTTCTAATTTTCTGGCAACAACAGCTTCCGCAACCATGTCTGTAACTCCTTCTCCGATCATGTGGCAACCTAACCACTCACCGTATTTCGCATCGAAAATAACTTTGATGAAACCATCTGTATTTCCGTTTGCAGTCGCTTTTCCACTTGCAGATAGAGGGAATTTACCCACTTTGATTTCGTACCCTTTTTCTTTAGCCTGCTTTTCTGTAAGACCAACTGAAGCCACTTCAGGGTGACAGTAAGTACATCCAGGAATATTGCCATAGTCGATTTTCTCAACGTGCATTCCTTTGATTTTTTCAACACAAGTAATTCCTTCAGCAGAAGCAACGTGTGCCAAAGCCTGAGTCGGGATCAAATCTCCGATTGCATAGTAACCAGGAACTGAAGTTTCGTACCATTCGTTGACCAAAACTCTTCCTTTATCTGTCTGGATTCCCACTTCTTCAAGACCAATATTCTCGATGTTTGCAGCGATTCCAACAGCAGATAATAAGATATCAGCTTCAAGAACGATGTTTCCTTTTGCAGTTTTTACCGTAGCTTTTACACCTTCTCCGCTTGTATCAACGCTTTCTACAGAAGCATTCGTCATAATTTCGATACCTGACTTTTTCAGAGATTTTTCCAAATGTTTAGAGATCTCTTCATCCTCTACAGGAACGATATTTGGCATAAATTCAACAACAGTTACTTTTGTACCCATTGTATTATAGAAATCAGCAAACTCAACTCCGATAGCTCCGGAACCTACAACAATCATAGATTTTGGCTGCTCAGGAAGAGATAATGCCTGTCTGTATCCGATTACTTTTTTACCGTCTTGTGGCAAGTTTGGTAATTCTCTGGAACGAGCCCCGGTTGCGATAATGATGTGATTACCTGTATATTCAGTTACTTTTCCGTCTTTATCTGTAACAGAAACTTTTTTACCTTTTTGCACTTTTGCCGTTCCTAAAATAACATCGATTTTGTTTTTTTTCATCAAGAATTCAATCCCTTTGCTCATTTTATTGGCAACTCCACGGCTTCTCTGAATTACGTTTGGAAATTCAAAGCTACCTTCTACTTTATTTAAACCATAATCTTCAGCATGGTTGATATAATGAAAAACCTGAGCCGACTTCAATAAAGCTTTAGTTGGAATACATCCCCAGTTAAGGCAAATTCCCCCTAAATTTTCTTTCTCGATAATTGCAGTTTTGAAACCCAATTGTGCCGCTCTAATTGCAGTAACATATCCACCAGGACCACTTCCGATGACAATAATATCGTAATTCATTAGTTTAAAATTTTTATGCGAATTTAAGGAAAAATATTGGATGAAGCACGTTTATGAAAATTCGTGAAGCAATGCATAATAATTGTTATTTTCATTTAATTTTAAACAAAAAGAGAACACTAAAAGCATTCTCTTTTCAATAAATTTTATTTAAATTTAAAAATTTCATAAAAGTAACAGAGCTAAATTTGACCCTCTCAATTCTGCTATTTTTAAAAATTAGCAAATATTACATCTTTCTAAGCAATCGTTTTTGCTCCTGATATTTTTGATTTAAGGCTTTTAATTGATCTCTCTTCATTTGCTTCGTAGCCAATGGATGATTCAAAATTGCTCTTTTTTCCTGATTATATCTTTTATCAAGCTCTTTCGATTTAATATTAATCAATTCGCTTTTCGAAGGATGTGGTGGCGGTGTTGGACGTTGCTGTGCAAAAGCACTCGTTGATAAACCGACTAATAAAAGTGTTGATATAAATAACTTTTTCATGACATTTTAAATTTTTGAATGATTTTAACTGATTCTTTAATTTCAACTAATCATTCGGGTTCGTAATCAATATTACAGATATCATACCATAATTTTCATCTTATGATTTTTTTAATATTAAGCCTGTTAAATTAATTTTAAAATTAACCGCAAAAGGCACAAAAGATTTAATACTTTAATTATTTTAAGTTACTATTTAAACACAAAAAATGAACACATAAGTCTTTAAAAATCTTTGATTTTTTTATTTTGTTCACTTTTGTAAACCTTAATTATAAAACTTTAAGAAAAGTTTATTAATTACTTTCCATTGTAAGCAACTCTCCAAACAATTCCACTTACATCGTCTGCTACCAATAGCGATCCATCGGCAATCTGCAAAACACCGACTGGTCTTCCGTATACATCTCCTTTTGCTTCATCAGCTATAAATCCGGTAAGAAATGGCTGATACGGTCCTGCAGCTTTTCCGTTGGCAAAAGGCACAAAAGCTACCTGATAACCAACTAGCGAAGAACGATTCCAAGAACCGTGCTGCCCGATGAAAGCTCCGTTTTTATATTTTTCCGGAAACTTTTTTCCCGTGTAGAAAGTAAGTCCCAAAGAAGCAGTATGGCTTCCTAACGGAACATCCGGAACAATTGTTCTGGAAACCATTTCAGGATTTTCACCTTTTCTTCTGGGATCTTCATGCTTTCCGAAATAGGCATAAGGCCATCCGTAAAAAGCATCTTTTTTTACACTCGTAAGGTAATCAGGTACAAGCTCGTCTCCGAGTTCATCTCTTTCATTCACAACCGTCCAAAGTGCTCCGGTAGCAGGATTCCAGCTCATCCCAACAGGATTTCTAAGACCCGATGCAAAGATAATTTCACTGGTTCCATCAGGATTTACTTCCAGAATATTGGCTCTGCGGATCTCATTTTCCATTCCATGTTCTGCAACGTTACTTCCTGAACCTACCGTAATATAGATTTTTGATTGATCTTTATTCGCAATGAGATTTCTCGTCCAGTGATTATTGTAACCTCCTGCCGGAAGACTGACAATCTTTTTTCCGGGTTGGGTTATTTTTGTATCGCCTAATCTATAAGGATAAACCCAAAGCCCGTCAGTATTGGCAACGTAAAATTTATCTTTAATGATGAGCATTCCGTAAGGCTGGTTCAGATGATCCAAAAATACGGACGAAGACTCTGCAACACCGTCTTTATTGGCATCGCGATAGAGAATAATTCTGTTGGCAGATTTACCCCTCACTTCAGCATCACTTTTTCCGCTGATATCATTTTTAATTTTTTCCGTAGCCGAACGTTCGGAATTGGAAAGTACTACGAAAATATCCCCGTTTTCAGCCTGAATCATATTTCTCGGGCTCTTAATATTTTCGGCAAAACGCGTAACTGTAAAACCTTGTGGCGCAATCGGTGTCTTATCTTTTGGCCAACCCAAAACGTTACTGAACTTATTTTTTGCATTTTTTTCATCCGGCGCAGGCAATTTTAAAGTGTCTGTTTCGGTAACAACCTGCGTGCCTGAAGAGACATTTTCTTTTTTATTTTCCTTGCAGCTAAAAAGCAGCACTGCCAATGAAGGTAAGAGATAATTTTTCATAAATTTTTAAGATTTGGTGTGTTAAATAATTCCTCTCTAAAATTGCAAAAACCGTTCCCTTAGACAGAAAACGGTTTTATCTAATTTAAAAAATTATATTTAAAATTTTATTCTAATTCGATATTTTGCTTCAAAGGAAGATTTTTAGATGAGTTTCCTACAAAAATTCTGTATGTTCCTTTTTCTACAATCCAATTCATTTTCTCGTCTAAAAACTGTAATTCTTTCACAGGAACTTCAATCGAAATTTGTTTTGATTCTCCTGGTTTTAAAAATACTTTTTGAAAACCTTTCAACTCAATAATCGGTCTCGAAACTGAAGCTAACAAATCTTTTACGTATAACTGAACCACTTCACTTCCAGCCTTTGAGCCTGTATTTTTTACATTAACCTTTGCGATGATGGTATCATTTTCAGCATATTTGGATTGATTTAATTGTAAATCAGAAATTTCAAAAGTCGTATAACTTAATCCAAAACCGAATGGATACAATGGTTCGCCACTTAAATCATAATAATCATTTCCTCTGCCTGTCGGATGATGATTGTAAGTCAAAGGCAATTGTCCTTCTTCAATAGGAAAAGTGATTGGCAATTTTCCCGAAGGACTTTCTTCTCCGAAAAGTACTTTCGCCACAGCATTTCCGCCTTCTTCTCCGGGATACCAAACATCTAAAATCGCACCGATTTTATCTTTCCAATCCGTAGTTTTTATAGCGGAACCCCCAACCAAGACAACCGTTGTCGGCTTATTTAGTTTTGAAACTTCCTGAATAAATTTTTCCTGATTTCCGGGCAAACTTAGCGAAGAACGATCCTGAAATTCACCTTCATGAATTCCGGCGGTAACGATGATATAATCTGCATTTCGAGCGAGTTTTAATGCTTCATCAAAATCTTTCTGATAGTCATTTAAACCGTAATTCCAAATCAGTTCGATGTTGGCTTCTCCTCTATTTTCATGGAATTCAATGACAATATCTGATTTTTGACCTTTCACAAAATCAATATCAACTGTTTTGGTTGAATAACTCAATTTCTCCCAATTATCAATCAATAATTTTCCATTTAAATATAACCTGAAACCATCATTTCCACGAAGTCCTAACTGATATTTTCCAGAATCCGGAGCTTCCAGTTTTCCTGTCCAACGAACGCTGTAATTGTCGGGTTGTAATTTTTCAGGATTTGGAGAATACAAAGTCCATTTGAAATTTAATTGTTCGTCCTGTTTTTCAAAAGCCGGATTTCCTTTTAAATCTGAATTGGAGAAATAATTTCCTTTTAGTCCTTTTTGATTTTCGAAAGACAAAAATTCGGTCGGAACTGTTACAAATTGCTTCAAATTCCAGTCAATTCCTTTTGAATATTTGACTTCAATATTTTTATTTTTAACGAAATTTTTAATTCCATCCAAAATATTCACCTTTTTATTTCCCGGTCCTGAATAACCACCCAACCTTGCATCGACAGCATCGGTTCCAACCACCAAAATCTTTTTATAATTCTCAGAAATCGGAAGCGTTTGATTAGTATTTTGAAGCAAAACAAAAGATTCGATTGCAGTTTTTTCCGCTAAAGGTTTATGATTAATTTTCTTTAATTCATTAATATCTTTATTGGAAACATAGGGATTTTCAAACAAACCGAGCTCAAATTTTGCTCTCAAAACTCTCGCCACTGCATCATCAATTCTCTCCTTCGAAATCCTTCCATCCAAAAACGGCGGGATAAATAATTTATAATGCTGATATTCTGTCTGGAAAATCACATCAAGTCCCGCATTTATGGCCTGTGCAGAAGCATCATCATAATCTTTTGCCGTAAAATGCAAAACGTTTGCTCCACCAACCGCACTCGCATCGCTAATGACAAAACCTTTGAAACTCCATTCTTTTTTTAGTTTTTCCGTCAATAACCAATGATTTGCTGTTGAAGGTCTTCCATCCAACAAATTGTAAGACGTCATCACCGAACGACTTTTCCCTTGATTAAAGGCTTCTTGAAAAGGAATCAAATGTGTTTCCTCCAAATATCTTTTACTCCAATGAATTGGATATGAATCTCTTCCACCTTCACCAACATTTGCTAAAAAATGCTTCGGAGTGGTAATAATTCCCTGATTTTCAAAAGAACTGACAAAATTCACACCCATCACGGAAGTTAAAAACGGATCTTCACCATATGTCTCTTCCGTTCTTCCCCATCGAACATCACTCGCCAAGTTCACAACCGGAGTTAAAATCTGACGGATTCCTCTTAATTTCGATTCTTTGGCAATTGCTGTGGAAACTTCTTTCATCAGCTCAAGATTGAAAGTTGCCGATAAACCAATCGCTTGCGGAAAAGCAGTTGCACCTTCACGCATCAATCCGTGCAAAGCCTCATCAAAAGGGATAATCGGGATTCCCAACCGAGACTCTTCCACGAAATATTTCTGAATGGCGTTTATTTTTTTTGCCAGCCTTTCCGCATCCTCATTCGCATTATATTTCAACAATTGTCCGGCAACTCCACCGCCTTGGTTTCCCGCACTCACCTGCAATCCGAAAATTCCGTGGGAATACTGACCTTTCGGAACATGATCCAAATCTCCGGGAATCATGAAGCATTGCCAGAATTTTTCTTCTGGTGTCATGCGTTTTAATAAATCCTGAACTCT
The DNA here is from genome assembly GCF_047651245.1 of Chryseobacterium sp. MMS23-Vi53. NCBI lineage: Bacteria > Pseudomonadati > Bacteroidota > Flavobacteriia > Flavobacteriales > Weeksellaceae > Chryseobacterium > Chryseobacterium sp. MMS23-Vi53. Next base: position 1,185,741 of record NZ_CP180265.1, read on the forward strand.
GGCTTCTACAGGTTGTTTTGGATCTTTGTATATTGGTTTTTGAGCGGCAATAAATGTTGTGCTCACTAATGAAATTGCTATGATTTTAAAACGAAATTTTAAGAACATAAATAATTTGATTTAATTATTGTTCTTTTGTCTTGAAATCGCAGATTCGACGAAGTCAAACAAAAGAACCAAAAGTTCAAGACTTGGAACTCTCCGCTAAAAATAAAATCTGTTCTCTAAAAATTCTAAAACTCGCGCGAATTTGATGTTTGTCTTTCAATTCAAATTTGTCTCGTGCTCAAACAGTAGAATTTTCTTAACGTTCACAGACTTTATTTTCTTAATGCTCCGATTTCCTAGGTCGCTTAATATAAAAATAGTTTATAATTTAACTATTGTGTAATCTGAATTACTGTTGAATATTTTAACTGATTTCTTTCTTTAGGTAAATGAATTTCAATTGAATTTCCTGTCTTTTTCCATTTAATTTTGTTTGATAATCCTAAAACTTTTAATGATTTCGGCTTAAAATTTTCCGGAACTATAAAACTTAATGTTGATGGAGATTCATAATTTGTTTTTTCATCCAAATGAAAAATATTCACTGTTTTTCCGTCTTTGCTTTGGGTGTAATAAAAATTCTCGTCGTGATAAGGCGCAATACTTCTAGTCGCAAAAACCGCCGACTGATTTTTATCCATCCAACCTGAAATTTGATTTAATCTTTCATAAACAATAGCATCATAATCTCCGGTTGGTCCGGGAGCAATGTTCATCAGGTAATTCCCTCCTCTTGAAATGATTTTAATTAAAGTTTCAATGATTTTCTGAGACGATTTATAATTGTCATTCGGAACATATGAAAACGAATCGCCCATCGTGATGCAGCTTTCCCATGGAATTGAAAGCGGTTTTTCAGGAACGGCCTGTTCGGGAGTCACATAATTTTCCCATTTTCCGGGAACGGTACGGTCTACAATGATAATTCCGGGCTGATTTTTTCGAGCCATCGTTCCGATTTTATCCATATCAATATCCTGTTCAACCTTAATGGTTCTCTGCCATTCAACATTGGGATCAATCGTGTGAAATGGACGAACCCAACCTCCATCTAACCAAAGAATATCGACTTTACCATAATTTGAAGTAATTTCATTCAGCTGATTAAAGGTGAATTTTTTGAAACTATTCCATTTTTCCGGATATTTTTTCGGATTATAATTCACATTTCGATCTTTTGGCGGGAAATATGACCACCAGTAATCATCAGAATGCCAATCGGGTTTTGAGAAATAAGCTCCAATTTTGAAGCCTTCTTTTCGGAAGGTATTGAAAATTTCCTTCGTTACATCGGCTTTTGGATTTTTAGAAAATGGAGTTTTTGTAGAAGTAATTTTATAATCAGACTGTTGTGTATCAAACATCGCGAAACCATCGTGATGCTTTGTTGTGAACACTACATATTTCATTCCCGCCTTTTTCACTGCATCTGCCCATTTCTGAGGATTGAACTGAGTGGGATTGAAAGTCGTCTGAAGATTTTCATAGTTTTTGACGTATTCATAGTACGATTTTCCGTGTTCAGGTTTTCTTTTCGTCCAATCTTCATCTTCTGGACATAGACTCCAGCTTTCCACAATTCCCCATTGACTGTATGTTCCCCAATGCATAAAAAGCCCGAATTTTAAGTCTTGCCAGTTTTCAAGATTTTTAATTACAAGCGGATCAGTTGGCTTCTGATAGCCTTCGGAAACATTATGAGCCTGTGAAAAAAAAGCGGATGATATAAGAAAGGATGAAAGAAATAAGGTTTTAGCTTTTGGTCTGATGAACATTACGTTTAGTTTTTGCTAATTTAATGCTTAAACGGAAAATTTTAACCACAAAAGACACAAAAGATTAAAACACATTAGAATTTAAGATTATTATCACACTTTGTAAAAGAACACATTAGTTTTGAAAATCGAAGATTTTCTGTTGCGTGGGTTTCTAATTCCATTTATTTTTTATCTTTAAACCAAATCGTTAAATGCAGATTCAATATTTGAATAAGTAAATTCAAAGCCACTTTTCATTAATTTTTCAGGATAAACGTTTCTGCTTTTTAATAATAATTCCGTTTCTGTATTTAAAAATATAGAAGCCAATTCCAATTGCCAAACAGGTGCATTTAATCCAAAAGGAATCTTCATTTGCTTTCTTAATTTTCGCATAAAATCTTCATTAGACAAAGGATTTGGAGTCGTTACGTTGATTTCTCCCGAAATATTTTCATGATTAATTATAAACTCAACGGCGCTGCAGAAGTCATCAATGTGAATCCAGCTTACATTCTGATTTCCTCTTCCCTGTTTTCCGCCTAACCCCAATCTCATGATGGTTTTCAGTTTTGGGAAAGCACCACCGTTATTTCCTAAAACGATGGAAGTTCTTAAAGCAATTTTCCGTACATTTTCTGTTTTTACTTTAAAAAATTCGTTTTCCCAGCTTTTGCAGATATTCATAGAAAAATCGTCGCCGATGATTCCGTCTTCTTCTGTATTTAAATGGGTTTCAGAGTGAACAAAGATAGTAGCTGAACTTGCATTCAACCAAACTTTAGGTTTATTGATACATTGATCAATAGCCTGTTGAAGAACTTTTGTACTTTCAATTCTTGAATCGTAAATTTCTTTTTTGTTCTTTTCTGTATATCGGCAATCCACAGATTTTCCGGTAAGATTGATCAGAACATCTGTATTTTCAATGTAATTTTTCCATTCTCCTAATGTTTTTGCATCCCAATAAATTTCATTTTCGCGTTTTGGATTTCGGGTTAAAATATAAACCTGATCTCCCTTCTCTATAAAATATTTTTCTAGATTCTTGCCTAAAAAACCGGTTCCGGCGGCTATAATTATTTTCATTCTGGTTGATGGTATTTGGTTTATGGTTATGTTTATCTTAGATGTTTCGACAAGCTCAGCATGACATCGCTAATACTAACTGTTTTGAAACTTTGTACCTGGTTCTTTTCACTTTTTAGATCAAATACTTTTTTGTCTTTACTTCAATTTCAGAACCTTCTGCAAGCATGACGGAGATGGGTTTTTGATGATTTAAACATTCAAAATCATTTCCGTAGACTTTTTGAAAATCTATTTCAAGCTGATGGGTTTTAACAAAATAATAATCCCATTTTGGATGACAGACTTCGTATTCTGAAGTTTTATTTTCTTTTTTTGTAAAGCCGTAATAATGTTCAGTGATGAATTCAAATTCGGAATTGGTTTCCATTTTTAAGGGTTCGTTCTCAGCTTTAATTTCAATAGAATGCCATGTTTTATCTTTCCAAGAGTATTTTATTAACAGTTCTTTGTCTTTCTGATGAATGATATTTTTCATAGGCATAGTTTTATAATTTTCTTTGTATACAGAATTTGCTACAAAACTTAAAGCGGGTTTCGGAACAATTTCCTTGATGAAAACAACTCCTCTTTTCCATTCATTTCCTTCTTTTTTCTTTACGTAAAATCTCAAATTTACTTCTTCAAAATTTCGATGAAAAGGAATTGGAAGTCCGAGTAATTTGGTATTTAAAAACATAAATCCTACGAGACTTACATAACATTTATCCTGATAAAAATCTAGTTCAGTTCCTTTTGGAAGATACTTTTCTAAAATTTCAGGATTTATTTCGTAATTGATGATGGCTAATTTTCGCCATTCGGCTTTTAGGAAATTCATTGTTTTGGTTGTTTGTTGATTGCTTTTGGTAGCTAGTTTTTAATATTGAGATGCTTCGATAGGCTCAGCTGAAATCATTCATGAAATTGTCGGAAGAAAATTCAGTTTTAAAACACGGCAACTTCTGATGTGTTCCAAAAACATGAGGAATAATTACATCGGACATTCGTTGTCGTAGATGAGCGTATGATTTTGAGGGTTTTCATGTCTTTATTTTTGAGATTTATAAAATTCGTAAGTATCATAAACATATATAATTGCTAGAAATGGACTGTAGAAAATGGATGCAATTAAAACATTAGTAACCTCATTATTGTTATTAAAAGCCAAAATAATCAGCCATGAAATCCATACAGGAATTATAAAAATTCCGTAAACAATGTACAGCCAGGATTTCTTTATTTCCTGAAAAGCTCTGATGATAAAACTTATCAATTGAGGTATTCCGACTATGAAATAAAAAAGATAAACAACAGCATTTTCAAATACGACAATTCCTAAAAATACCGTAATAAGCCCTATTATGAATAATGAAAGTTGAATATAAAAATCGTTTTTAGCAAAAGTTTTCATGGTTATTAATTTTTAAAGATTCAAAAAATCTCCTCTCGTTCTTTTATTCCGGATTTTAAAAGTGAAATACATCCAAATTTTAAATATCAGCGTTTTCATTTTTAATAATTTTATCTTTATTCATAGCGTGTTTACGACCTTTTAGGAAAAGTAAAAGATTAAGAAGCATCATAATTCCAAGATAAATCGAAAATTTCCCAATTTTCTCACTCATATCGACAACGAGACTTTCTAGGGTTTTGATTTCATAAAATTCTATGATGCAAAGTGCAAAACCGATGTTGAGAAGGTAAAATCCGATTTTAAACAAAGAGTTTGTAGCCATCGCAATATCTTCTTTCTGATGAAAAATATCGATCATAAATGTTTTTGAATTCTTAAACAGAAATTGTGAAACAAAAACAGTAAGGGTAATCACAATTGGCAAATAAATCATATACGCCGAAAAATTGTAAGTTGCTGTGGTAAGGACTGTTGCTGTCATAATAGTATTATTTGATTGTTAAATTTTTTCTTAAAAAATAGAGTGCAAATATGTTCATATAGTGTAAAGCACAGAGAATCAAAACGATGTTACCGATTCGAACAGCTGTTTCCGTAATAATCTGCTCTACCGAATTCACGGTGTTCCAATTCGTAAGATTTATTGCAATGTAGCCGAGATTGATGAGGTAGTAGCATCCCAAAAGTATCCTGTTGATCGTAAGACAAAGTTCGGAATCGTGAATGAGATAGTTCAGATATTCTTTTCCTGCACTGTAGCACCGTCTTCCTACATCAATCGTGATGTACGAACTGACCGTAAGAAAAAGCACGTATGAAATAATATTGAACATTTTATAAATATTATATTTTCAATAATTTTTGAAATTCAAGCTTAAAAAATTTTATCCTTCTTTCTTATTGTTTTCAATATTTTTAATAAGGTAAAAACCATAACATAAATAATAAATATTGAAAAGCACTCCGCCAATTCCCATAAAATAAAATATAAACTTTTCATTAAAGCTTTCGCTGTATACCGCTGCGAAATATAGCAGAACAAAAAACTGTGCAACTCCGAAAAAATAGTAGCGATGGAACCTGCTTGCAAAAAGACAAATTCTTATCAAAAAGCCCAGTAAATTTGAAACACCGACAAAGAAAAGGGCAATAAAAAAATCTGTGCCTTCATTGTTTTGAAAATAATCAAAAGTAATCACCAAAAGGCTTACAAAACTTATTATTGTTTGAAGTACAACTTCCAGTTTTAAAATATTGAGTCTCATGTTTTTAATTTTTTAATATTATTATATTTTCAATAATTTTTGAAAGTTTATTTGAAATAAAAAAGGATTTGAAGTCCTTTCTATTTTAATAAATTTGTAATCTTACCGACCAGCCAGTGATCGTCACTCTTTATCGCAAGATCCATAATATTGTTGATTTTTCCGGTTACTGAGCTGAAATCGTCCATTAATTTAATAAATTCTTTCGCTTCAGGAGAATCTTTATCTTCTATATTTTTAAGCTCTTCCAAAAAAGAAATAACAGGTTCGATTTCCCTCTTTCTGCGCTCCTTAGTGATTTGCTTGAATAAATACCAGACATCTTTTTCTGCTACAAAATATTCTTTTCTGTCACCTTTTATCAGCTCTTTTTTTACAATTCCCCAGTCTATCAGCCCACGAAGATTCATGTTCGCGTTACCTCTTGAAATCTCCAGCTGCTCCATTACCTCATCGGTAGAAAGCGCTCTATCACTTGCCAAAAGCAGCGCATGAACCTGCGCCATCGTACGGTTGATTCCCCAATTGGTCGCAAACGTTCCCCAAGTCTGGATGTATTTTTCTTTAGCTTCTGAAAGTTGCATTTTGTTTTAACTTTTAATTTCTGATACAAATTTAATCATAATTTTTGAACTTTCAATAATTTTTGAAAATTAATTTTAATAAAATCAATTTTTTGTTATTTGTCACATAATAGAAATACATTTGCATTGCTAAAATTATCAACCTTGAAAAAAAGTCTGCTTCTTATACTTTTTACTTTCATTCATTTGTTTATGGAAGGTCAGAGAACACATCTTCAGGTTTACAATACAGACAACGGATTGCCTCAGAACAGTGTAAAAGATATTATAAAAGATAAGTATGGATTTATTTGGCTTACCACTGAAAATGGAATTGTGCGTTATGACGGCAGCAGTTTTTTGGTCTATAAAAATTTTCCTTTGAACAGCCAACGCTTTACCCATTTTTATGGAAGTGTTGAAAATGACAGTATTTTTACAACCGGAGAATATGAAAAAAATATTTTGCTGCATGATAAATTTCCGAAAATTACCCCTTTAAAGAACCATTCTACTGTTGTTTACAGAAATAAAAAAAAGTATCTCCTTTCCTGTTCACATTATAGTTTCGCCTCAACGGGAATCGGTTTTTTTATGAATGTTGCAAACGGAAGATATTTTTTGCTGAATAACGCGCTGATTTATTCAGATTTTCGTTCGAAAAGAGAGCAAAGATTAAATCTACAGCCGCTTTATAAAAATGCTTCCACAATTTTTGCACTCAAAGATTTATTGTTTTATGTGGATCCTATAACGAAAAATATTATTACTATAAAAGACGGGAAAATCATCGGTTCTTTTAAAAATTCTCTGTTATCGGATCATAAAACCAGGATTTTTTGGAGCCAGGTCAATCATCAGCTTTTTGCGCTGAATCGGGGAACAATTTATATCTGTCAATATCAGGATAATGAATTAAAATTATCAAAACTTGTTACTTTACAGGATGTTAAGGATGAGAATTTCATGAGTATTTATTTTGACAAGAAATACAAAAAGCTATTTTTGGGAAGCAGCATTGATGGGTTACGAATCCTGAGTTTTCAGGATTTCACTACTGTAAAACGACCCTCATCCAATCATGAATCTGTCTTTTATTCTATTTTACCTTACAGCGATTCTTCCGTCATCACAACATTTGGAGAGGTTTACAGTCGTAGTGGTCTTTTGGAAAATAAAAATTTCAAAAATACTTCTCCTTATTTTTTAGATCGTGAAGAGAATGGAAACATTATTTATCTTCATGAAGATCATATCAAGATCTACTCAAAAACATCAGGTGACGAGAGAATCATAAGGACAAAAAGTCTTTTATTAAAAGACTTTTTCATCAGTAATCATCAATATTTTGCGCTTTTTAAAGATATAAAAAATCCCGACGGTCCCGAATTCAATGGCGTTTTAGCAATTTATAAAGATCAATCTTTCAATGCTGTAGAGAAAAAGATCTTTTTTAAAAATGAACCCACCAAATTCATCAGGCTGAATCAGGAATACGTATTGGTTGGTACTGTAAAATGTTTATATAAAATATCATTAAAGACGAATAAAATTTACAAACTAACTGGAAATAAGGAATTATCGATCAGAAATATAATTAAAACCAAAGATGGAAATATATGGATAACCACCTTAGGACAAGGTTTTTACTTATTAAAAAACGACCGCATTATAAAGATGCCTTATGATGCCGATGGTAATATTTCATCATCTCACACCCTTTTGGAGGATGCTAAAGGATTTTTCTGGATTTCTACCAATAACGGTTTATATAAGGTTTTGGAAACAGAACTTCTGAAATATGCGCAAAATAAAAAGCACAGAATTTATTACTGTAGATTTTCTAAAGATGCAGGTTTTAATACAAATGAATTTAACGGCGGCAGCAACATCGCAGGAAACCGACTGAAAAACGGAGAATTTGTACTACCTTCTCTTAATGGTCTTATTTTCTTTGATCCTTTAAAAATCAAAAGCTTCTATCCCGAAAATTTCTATGTAGAAAGGGCGCTGGTCGACAATAAAGAGAAAAATTTTAAAGAAAAAATATACATCAGCCAGGAATCCAATCGTTTGGACTTGTTTATTGATGTTCCCTACTATTCAAATCTTGATAATTTGGTGATAGAAGCCAAACTGAGTGATTTTCCTAACGCAAAATGGGAAAATATAGGGAAAGACAGAAAATTTTCTGTTTCCAATCTAGGGTATGGTCATCACATTTTTATGGTTAGAATGCTTGTTTCGGATGACGGAAAATTTATCTATAAAAAGATTAAAATCATTATTCCTCCTTACTTTTATCAAACATTTTGGTTTAAAATATTTCTAACAGGATTATTCTTTCTATTCATTTACTTTCTGGTAAAATGGAGAATAAGCTTTCTTCAAAAGAAGAATCATGAACTGGAAGAAATTGTAAATTCGAGAACAAAAATACTGTCTGACACAGTAGAAAAGCTAGAAATTACCAAAGGAAAACTTCACAAAGAAATAGAACAGCAAAAGAAACTAATCGGAACTATTACGCATGATATTACAACTCCGGTGAAGTTTATTGCGCTTACCGCCAAGGAAATTCTGGATCAGGAAAATTTTGATGAAAAACGGGCCGGGAAAATTCTTAATTCTATTTATAAATCTTCGGATCAGTTGTATAATTTTACCTTGACTTTAAAAGAATATGCAGATATTTACAGCCATCATATTTCGGATAAAACTGAACTTTATTCATTATTTCAACTGATAGAAGAGAAAAAAATTCTTTTTGATGAAATTGCAGAAAAGAATAATACCCTCATTCAAAATAATGTCGATGAATCTTTGCAATTGTGGATTAGTAAAAATATTTTATCGGCCATTGTACATAATTTGATTGATAATTCTGTTAAATACACAGAAAACGGAACAATAACCATTGAAAACTGCATTGAAAACGAAAATATTATTCTGAAAATTACCGACACCGGAATCGGAATGGACGAAAAGAAAATTGAATATTATACAAGACTTCAGGATAATATTGAAAATGAAAAGCTATTATTGCAAAAATATGGTATGGGATTGCATCTCGTCCTTCAACTGCTACAGATGATTGGCGGAAAAATTATTTTCACAAAAAACGAACCTCAGGGAACTTCTTTCAAACTGATTTTATTAAATAAAAAATGAGTAAAAACATTCTTATAGCCGATGATCACGACATTGTATTGGTAGGAACCACTATGATTCTGGAATCAAGAATTCAGGATGCAGAAGTAGATCAGGCGGAAGATTATCCGGAAACTTTAGAAAAAATTTCTCGAAAAAAATACGATCTTGTAATTCTGGACATCAATATGCCGGAAAGCAAGAATAAAAAAATGATTTCGGAGATAAAATCAATTGATCCTGATATCAAAATCCTTATTTTTTCTGCATACGAAGAAGAAATTGCAGCTCAATATATCCGAGAAGGAGCGAATGGATATGTAAGTAAACTGAGCAAATCCGACGAGATTTCGGATGCTGTGAAAAAAATATTCTCCGATGGCTACTACTACCCTTCAACCCTTGTTAATCAGCTTATTCATGAATCGCCTTTAGATTTAATTAAAAATTTATCGGAAAGGGAATATGAAATTTTCATGCTTCTGGCAAAGGGAAACGGTAATCTGGAAATATCCAATGTACTGAATATCCAAATGCCTACCATTAGTACTTACAAAAAAAGAATTCACACAAAGCTAAAAACCAAAAACATAGCAGATCTTATTAAACTTTATCAAACATATATTTCCTAATTTCAATTATAAAAACTCACCACTTGTAGAATTTTTTCTACATATTGCTTTATTTTTTTCTACAAAATCAATTCTTTTTTGTATAAAATATTCTATAGTTTTACTTCATAATTAAAACATAAAATATTAATATCTGTTAATATAATAAATAATTAACAACAAAAGCTAATTATTTTAAAATTAATGATATTCAGAGATTTTATAAAATTTTCGAATTAAGAATGATTGAATTGGAAAATTTCTAGGAAACTAAAAACAAAAATAAATGTCTAAAAATTTTACTAAAGTATGGCAGGTCGTTGCACTGCTAAGCTCTTATATTATCCTTGCACAAGCAGGAAATATAGGTGTGAATACAGAGAACCCGGGATCTACAATAGACATCAATGGTTCTGTGGCTGCAAAGTATAATGCTGTAACCTCTGCAATTTACAATCTGAGCGCAACCGATTTCCATGTATCCTATAACGGAACATCAAATGCGACTTTCAATCTTCCTGCAGCAATCAGCGGAAACGGAAATTTCAAGGGACGTCTCTACACCATAAAAAATAATACCAATTTTACGATAACCGTAAATTCTGCAACACCGGAAACCATTAATGGAAATGCAAGCGTTCCTGTACCGGCCAATCAGAGTATACAAATTATTAACACAGGTCTTACTGGTGCCAATCCAACTTGGGAACTGGTTTCAACAGGCTCAACTTCTACGGGTGATTATATTATAGTAAAGCCAAATACAGCTCAGGCTATATCTACGGGATCGGATGTGAACTTTGGATCTGTTATAGCCTCAAATAATATTACTTACAACGCCGGAGTTTTTAGCTTAAAAGCCGGAAAAACATATGTATTGCGATGCCAGTTACATGCAACTGATTTCTCGCTTGCAGGAGGTTTTTTCGTTTATGAATGGGTCGATGCTTCCAATAATTCTATATTACCTTCAAGTACCACGGGAGTTGTTGATGCTATAAACAATTATCCTGCAACGACCATAGGCGGACAACCGGAGGCATACGCCATTTATAGACCTACAGTCGATACATCTGTAAAAGTTCGCTTGGGAGGAGCCGGAACAGCCCAGTTGAATCCTGGAATTGGTTTTATGAGCATTACAGAACTTGAAGGCGGCAGTGGCAGCGGAACAACAGTTATCAACAACAATATTACCGCAAGCAACGGTACAACGATTTCAGGAACCGATGTAAGACTGGGCGGTACACTTTCGCAGGCAACCAATATAGCAACAGCAGGAAATAATTTAAGCATAAATGGAACCGGAAAAGTTCTTTTAGGTACCAATACAGTTCCTACAGGCGCTTCAAATGCCAAAATTGTGATTGATAACGGTACGACAAACGGAGCTTTACAAATTAAAGATGGAACCCAGCAATTAGGTTATGTCCTTACAAGTGATGCCAATGGTCTCGCAACTTGGTCTTCTACAGTTACCACAGCATTTGCTGACAACTGGACTTCTTATAATGGAACATTAACAAACCCATTTACAGGAGCTGCAGGCGGTGATAATCTTCCCACCGGAATATCCGTTACAATTCCTGCCAAAGGATGGTATTTTTTCCGTTCAGGACTCACCCTTACTTCAACCTGTAACGATTATTGGTTTTATATACCAGGTATTGGAGATGTCTGGAAATCTTATTGCGGAACTTCTAGTCCTGATCCTGTCAACTTTATTCCACGAGATCAAAACAAAGTACTGTATTTCCCTGCACCGGGTACTTATCCCGTAGTTGCCCACAAAACCAATTATATAGTACCAACAGGCTTTAACGGTGGAAATCCTGCATTTTATTTAGACTTTGTAAAATTCCAAAATTAATAAAACATAATTTTTTTGAATTAATAATATGAAAATACATTTTATTTTTATACTCCTATTATTTTCGGGAATCACATTGTACTCACAAACCGGAAATGTAGGCATCGACAATCCATCTCCCGGCAGCAAACTTACAGTGAATGGCTCATTTGCAGCTACATACAGACAAGTTTCCACAAGCGGAACAGTTGGAATTAATGATTATTATTTAGCATATAATGGCGGAACAAATGGAACTTTAACCTTACCGGCAGCTATAAACGGATTTGGAAATTTTATTGGAAGAACCTATCATTTTAAAAACACAGGAACAGCAATACTTTCAATAACTGCAAACGGAACAGAGCTCATCGATAATCAAAGTGGAGCAGGTATTTCATCCGTAGATGTACCAGCCGGTTATTATGCATTTTTTATAAGCAAAGGAACAACGACAGGAACCACGTGGGAACTTATTTTACTTTCAAGCTCGGATAATCTGCCCGCTGCCGCTTCCACTTATGCATTTTCTACGGTAAGCACAACTACGAGACAGACTCTTCCTGCTACAACAGGTCCATATCTCGGTTCGGAAATTATTTATCCGCAGGGAACCGTTCTTAATACAGGAAATGCATTAAATACCTCTACAGGTCGTTTTACAGCACCTACAAACGGATATTATATGTTTTATGGTTCTACCCAATTTGATAACAGCTTGGTTTCGGGAACTCCAACATTTAACTTTACCGTGCTTTATCTTATTAAAAATTTCAGCACTACTCCCAATAATGTATTGGTGCAGTCTTTTCAGCCAAACCCTGGATCTCTTGTCGGAGTAAATGTTTCATGCATTACTTATCTCAATGCTGGAGAGACCGTTAGCATGGCAGGTGTTGCAGCAGTATCAAGCGGTAGTGTGTATCAGGTAATTGTAAGTTCTTTATACGGATATAAAATTGCCAACTAAATGATTTTCAATACATAAAAACAGCTAACATAACTATATTAAAACTTTCCCTTCTTATATAATCCTTTAAAGTTATCTTACATGTGATGAGAGAAAACAGTTCCCAAATAAGAAGGGATTTTATATAATAACAGCAGACATTCTTATGGATGTCTGCTGTCTTTTAAGTAATTTAATAAACCTATTTAAGTTTTTTGTAATCTCCCACCATCTTCACAAATTCTGTTCTGTATCCTTCAGAATCTTTTCCTTTATTTTCTTTTGCTAAATTTTGAATTTCAGTTAAACTTCTCTTTTTAATTAATTTTGAATCTCTCAACACCAAGCCAAACCAAGCCACAGAAGATGCAAATTTGAAATCTGAACTAGCTTTTACTCCAGCAAGAGAAGAGTTTTTCACAACCTGAACGATTTCCGAACTTTTTGTTCCCGTAGGTTTTTTATATCTGAATTTAATTGTGGCCAATTCATCTCCGAAATTCTGTTTTTTTGATGTGGCACTGTATTTTAATTTATTTTGCTTCGGTAAAAATTCTGAGTTTACATTGGCAGGAATTACTTCATACAAAGCCGTTACTGTATGTCCGCTTCCCAATTCTCCAGCATCAATTTTATCGTCTACAAAATCTTCATTTCTCAGCTTTCGATTTTCGTAACCGATCAGACGGTAAGATTTTACATATTTAGGATTAAATTCAATCTGAATTTTCACATCTTTTGCAATTGTGTAGATGTTTCCGGCAAATTCTCTTCCTAAAAACTTTTTGGCTTCCTGCAAATTGTCGATGTATGCGTAATTTCCGTTGCCTTTATCCGCTAAAGTTTCCATTTTATTGTCTTTGTAATTTCCCATTCCGTAGCCAAGACAAGTAAGAAACACTCCGGATTTTCTTTTTTCTTCAATTAACTCCTCCAGACTGCCTTTAGAAGAAACTCCTACGTTGAAATCTCCATCTGTAGCCAAAATCACACGATTATTTCCTCCTTTTACGAAATTTTCTTCTGCCAATTTATAGGCTAATTCGATTCCCACTCCACCTGCTGTACTTCCACCCGCCTGCAATTTGTCTAAAGCTTCAATAATTTTGGCTTTCTCAGAAGCCGAAGTCGGTGGCAAAACAACACCTGCATTTCCTGCATAAACCACCATCGCAACTTTATCCTGAGGTCTTAATTGATCTAATAAAACTTTAAAAGAAGACTTTAACAACGGTAATTTATTCTCCTCATTCATCGATCCGGAAACATCTATTAAGAAAACAATATTGGAAGTCGGAAGATTTTTCATCGAAAGTTCTTTTCCTTTTAAACCAATTTTAAGCAGTTTATGATTCGGATTCCATGGTGCAGTATTCAATTCTGTATTAATCGAAAAAGGCTGATTATTCTTAGGCTGAGGATAGATATATTTAAAATAATTAATCATTTCCTCCACTCTCACAGCATTTTTATCAACTTCACCATACTCTATCATTCTTCGGACGTTAGAGTAAGAAGCATTATCCGTATCAATCGAAAAAGTAGAAAGCGGCTGATTTTGTGTCAGTTCAAAAGGATTTTCAACCAAAGCATCGTATTCTTCATTGCTATAATCTCTTTGTTTTTTGATGACTTTTTTACCTGTTTTTTTAACTGGTGTCGATCTTATAAATCCTTGGCTTTTGCTAATTGATGCCACCCTTTTTTGGATACCTCTTGCTCCCGTTACCACAACACTTTCTATTTCCATTGCTGTCTGTTTTCTAGGTTTTGGGCAACCATTATATTCCGGCAATCCTGGAACCGTAGGACAGGCATCATCTTTATCCAAAATTCCGTCTCCATCGGTATCCGGCCACGGGCAACCATTGTTTTCGGCAGGACCCGCAACGGTCGGACAAGCATCGTCTTTGTCAATTACACCATCTCCGTCTGTATCCGGCCATGGACAGCCTTCATTTTCTATTGGTCCTGCAATTTCAGGGCATTTATCGAGTTTATTTGCAATTCCATCCTGGTCTTTATCTTTTTTAAGACTTAAAGGTTTTGATTCTTTCAAATCATTAGAAACATTTTTCGTTTTGCAGGCAGCCAATGAAGCCAATGCCAATATTGTGATGCATATTTTTCTCATCTTAATTATTTTTTAAGAGTTTAATTTTTTATTTGAATTGTGTAAATACGAGGTAAGAACTTGGGGTAAAAATAAATACAGACCACCCTTGTGAGCAGCCTGTATTACTCACACCAACAACCAAAAATATAATTATGAACTTATAATTTAATGCCTATTTCTTTGGAAGCTCCTTTTTGATAAGTCTTTTAAGCTTTCTTTTTTCCTTTTTTGAAATATCTTTTGTTTCCACGACGATTGCCCCGTTTATAGCTCTATTTCCGAATAATGAAACCGCTTTTTCACCTTTAAAAATATTCATTCCGACAATTTTCTTTACATCAATTTTTTTGAAGACTTCTGCATCTGTAACGACCCCGTCAACGATGTAAAGCGGACCTGTATTCGTTGTAGAACCTTGACAATGAAGGGAAATTTCCACTTTTCCGGAACCCGGTGCTCCTGAAATTGGATTGATATTAATTCCTGAGACTTTTCCACTTAGCGAATTAAAAGCCATTTTTTCTCCAACCCTATTTGCAAAACCAGAATTCATGGCAATTGAATTGGCTTTCTTAATATTAGATTTATTATATCCTAAAATTTCAGGTTCCTGCGCTTGACCTTTATCATTAAAAGCAATTGGATAAGAAACTTCTGCTGTATCTGCAATCACATTGAGTTCAGAAATTTTCTTTCTTTTTGCAAAAGCCAGATCGGGAATTACCGTAGAAGATGCCGAATTAGCCTTTTCTTTTTTAATTCCCATTGCAATTACTTCTTCAATATTGCTTCGTTTTAGAGTATCCATCGACGCTCTACCCGAATTCATTATTTCTCTTAAATCATCAGAAGTTTCAACTGCTTTTTCGAATACAGGTGCAGCTTGTGGAGCTTCAATATACATTTTTGGAGCTGAGTGATAAGCAATTTTCGGAATGGGAGTCGCAAAAACTTCACTTTGGATATTTGCTTTTACCGTACTGTCTATTTTTTGGATATTTTCTGGAACAGGAGTACTATTTTCAATATTTTTAGATTGACTTTTAATTGTATTTTTAGCAATTGCGGGTGTTGTAATTTCTGTGTTTTCTTTTTTATTATTAAAGTAAAAAATTCCAGATCCGATCAGTAAACTCGCTGCAATTCCGTAGGGAAGCAACATAGTGATCAGCCTGCTTTTTTTCTCTTCTTTTTTGTCTAATTTTTCCTCAACTTTTGCCCAAACTTTATCAAACCCAGGAAAAGTCGCAGGTTCCTCTAATGTCTTAGAAGCCTCGTTGAAAGTTTTATCAATATTATTATTTTCCATTGTTGTAAAGTTTAAATGTTTTGATTAATCAAAAGTTCCTGAAGTTTTTTTCTGGCAAAATTGAGCTGAGATTTGGATGTTCCTTCACTGATAGAAAGCATTACCGCAATCTCTTTGTGAGGATAACCTTCAATAGCGAAAAGATTAAAAATCGCTCTACAACCTTCGGGAAGAAAGTTCAGTAAGCTCAAAATATCTTTTTCATAGGAAACATTTTCTAATGTAGAATCGGAAATTCCCACATGATTTTCTTCTAATGAAATATGCAATGCTTTTGTAGATCTTAATTTCTGTAAACATTCATTCACTGCAATTTTTCTTGCCCAAGCTTCAAAAATCTCAGGATTTTGAAGTTGACTCATCTTCGTAAAAATCTTATAAAATGTATCCGCCAACACTTCTTCGATATCTTCATCATTTTTCAGATAGCGTTTGCAGACTGAGTAGAGCTTACCCGCCATTATTTCGTAAACTTTCCGCTGTGCGTTGCGGTCGTTCCGTTGACATTCTATCAGTAATCTGTGTTCCATAGTCTGACTTTATACTATATAGATGCAAAAATTTTAAAAAGCGTTGGAAACATTGTAAACTTTTTTGAAAAAATAATGATTTTTTTGGATTGAGACAAATGGAAAAGCAGTCTAAAAAGCCGATTAATGTTGAGGTTCCGAAGGTTTTCTTTACTTTATTTTTTTTTGCATAAAGTTTGTCATGCTGGAAGTATCGAAGTGTAGTATTAGGAAATAATATGGAATGATTCGAGTCTAGATTCCTGCGGAATGACAAACTCCATGAATATTTTTCCAAATATTTGAATGGATGGCTTTCACCCTAGCCCCGATTGAAACGACATCCTTTTTGGTTGCGGCTGGAATGAAGTGGAAGCCGTAACCAAAAAGATACAGTGAAAAGCGGGAAATAGCTCCTGAACAAAGGAAATGGTTGATTGTTGTTAGTTGATTGTCTTTGGCTTCTCTACCTTATTTCTTCAAAAAAATTTAATATTAAATTTAACCTTTCCCTTTGTAACAAATCTGTAATATGAACGACTATTATAATAGTAAAACCCTTTATTTAGTAATGAAAAATAAAAAATTTGTATCATTACTTTTTGTTTTGTCTGCAGGAAGTATGATGTTTGCTCAGGATGACTTAATCAACAAGTTAAAGAACAACCAGTCTCAAAATGCTAATTTCCAGTTCACAACGTTGAAAGACGTGGGTGCAACTTCGGTAAAAAATCAAGGTTCTTCAGGAACTTGCTGGAGCTATTCCGGGAACTCTTTCCTTGAGTCTGAAATGCAAAGAATGGGTAAAAAACCTGTTGATTTAGCAGAAATCTTCACTGCAAGAAATTCTTATCATGATAAAGCAAAATTATATGTTTTAAATAATGGAGCAATCAGTTGGGGCGATGGAGGTGAATTACATGATGTTGTCAACATGTACAAAAAATATGGTGCAGTTCCTCAAGATGTTTATACAGGTTTAAAATCCGGACAAACATTAAACAATTTCTCTGAAATGCAGGGTAAATTGAAGCCTGTTTTGGACAGCTTGGTTCAGGCTGCTTCAAAAGGAAAATTAACGGATAACTGGATGTCTTCTGTTGATGCAATTTTGGATGAATATCTGGGAAAAGTTCCTACAAACTTTACATATGAAGGAAAGAACTACACTCCTCAGACTTTTGCTAAGGAAGTTGTAGGCATTAATCCGGATGACTATGTAGAACTTTCTTCTTACAAAGATTATCCGTATTACCAAAAATTTGTAGTTCCAATTCCTGATAACTGGAGCCATGACTCTGACTGGAATGTACCGATGAAAGATTTAACGGCAATCATCGATAACGCTGTAAACAAGGGATATTCTGTAGGTTGGGCAACAGACGTTTCGGAGCCTTATTTCTCTTATAAAAATGGAGTTGCTTACGTTCCGGACATGGATTTGGATCAAATCACAAAAGACAACAAGGGAACTTTATTTACAGAACCTAAAAAAGATAAGACGATCACTGAAGACATGCGTCAAAAAGGCTTGAACAACCTTTCTACAACGGATGATCATGGGATGCACATCGTAGGATTGGCAAAAGATCAATCCGGAAAAGAATATTATATGGTGAAGAATTCGTGGGGTGTAACGAATGATTTTGAAGGCTATATCTACGTGACAAGACCATATGTTGAGTACAAATCGACTGCAATTTTGGTACATAAAGATGCTCTTCCAAAATCAATCAAAAAACAATTGAAGCCAACAAAAAATATTGGTATATAAGAATCACTTTTTGCCTTTAATGGCATTTAGATATTTAAATCTGTTAAAAAAGCCACTTTCTAAATTCCTGGAAAGTGGTTTTGTTTTTTGTGATTATGATTATTATTTCAACAAAAGTTTCGTTTATTCTAAAAAGTTTGTTTTTCGAAAATAAGTGAAACGCCTTTGTTTACCTTATTTTTTAAATTTAATTTTAATATTTCTTTGTTTTGCTTTGCGTTTAATTATCGCAAGGGTAAACAAAGTTGTTTGAAAATTTAATATTCTTAATTAAAGATAAACAAAGGCATTTCATTTATATAAGTAATACAAGAATATATCAACAATCTATTTCAAAATACATAACAAATTAAGATTCTTTCAAATTAAAAAACTAAAAACCGCTTCAAGACAAGATCCTGAAGCGGTTTCGATTAAATAAAAAATAGGTAAAATAATATATGTGAATAGTGAATCGTCAATTCGCTTCGCTTGTAAATTTTAAATTCACAATTCACTTTGCAAAGCAAAAATTCACAATTGACTTTAAAATAAAACTGCCATACTTTCAGCTTTGAAATCCAAAAGATCTTCTGTTTTTCCTTCTTTTACTTTTTTCACCCATTCCGGATCTTGTAAAAGTGCGCGACCGACAGCAACCAAATCGAAATCTCCTCTTTCCAGTCTTTTTATAAGTTCAGTTAAATCAGCTTTTCCAGTTCCTTGTCCGGTAAATGCACCCATAAAATCTCCTTCAAGACCTACAGAACCTACCGTAATTGTTGGTTGACCTGTGATTTTTTTAGCCCAACCTGCAAAATTTAAATCAGAACCTTCGAATTCAGCTTCCCAAAAACGTCTTTGTGAACAGTGGAAAATATCAACTCCGGCTTCTTTTAATAGCAATAACCATTCTTCCATTTCTTCCGGTGTATTCGCCAATTTTGTTGAATAATCCTGTTGTTTCCATTGAGAAAGACGGATAATAATCGTGAAATCCTCTCCTACCGCTTCTCTGATTGCTTTCACAACATCAACAGCAAATTTGCTTCTTTCTTTCAATGTTTTTCCGCCGTATTCATCTGTTCTTGTATTGGTTACTTCCCAGAAAAATTGGTCGATTAAATAACCATGCGCTCCGTGAATTTCAACCACATCAAATCCAAGATCTTTCGCAGATTTTGAAGAAGCTGCAAACTGAGCAATCGTATCCTGAATATCTTCCAAAGTCATTGTGGAAGCCTTTTCCATATCAACCAAAGGATAATCTGCAGAACTTCTTGTATCTCCAACGTGCCAGATTTGTGGTCCCATTTTTCCTCCATTTTCATGAACGGCATCGATCACGTTTTTCCAACCGTTTAATGCTTCTGTTCCATAAAAATCAGGGATATTCTGTATATTTTTTGATGCAGGTCTGTTGATGACAGTTCCTTCGGAAAGGATCAATCCAACTTCTGAAGCAGCTCTTCTTGCGTAATAATCTGTAATTTGCTGAGTCGGAACTCCATTATCAGATTGTGCTCTCGTCATTGGAGCCATTACGATTCTATTTTTTAGTTCTAAATTCTTATATTTAAAAGGTTTAAATAATGATTCTGTACTCATCTTTAAATTTACATTTTATAATTGTTACACAAAGTAACTAATAATAGTTCATATTTGTTCCTTTTAATTAAAAAAAGTGGTAACTTTGCAGTAACTTACATTAGTAACATAAAGGTAACGAATAAAATTTTGGTTTCATTCGGGCTTAATAAATAAAAATCTCCTTATGAAAAAGAACGAATTAATGGAATACAGCTGTCCTTTAGGCAAAGCAATGTCTGCCTTGGGAAGCAAGTGGAAACCAATTATTGTATTGGTAATCAAAGACCGAAAATTACGTTTTGGAGAACTTGCGGTGCGAATTAATGTAATTTCGAGAAAAGTTTTAACAGACCAATTACGCGAAATGGAAGCCGATGGATTGGTGATTCGTGAAGAGTTTAAAGAAATTCCTCCAAGAGTTGAATATTCGTTGACGGAGAAAGGTTTGGCATTGCTACCGATTTTGTATCAATTGGAAGAATGGGAAACGAAATATCATGTTTATGATCCGAATAAAGCGAAGGATTGTAAAACGCTTTTGGAAGAGAAGAAAATAAAAAAGGCTGTCGTTTGATAGCCTTTTAATCTTTAATAATTTCTTTAACCTGAATTTCTAAATCTTTAATTCCATTAAATTTTTTAAACTCAATTTGTTTGTTTTGTAAATTTAATTCAGATATAATTTCTAAAATCAAATATAAAGGTTCAACTTCATAACCAAACAGGCTTTTATCAAAATTTATTCCTACAATTAGTCCATCATTATTCATTCCAACACACCAATTTTCTAAAAATTCTGACAAATTCAATTCACAAACTTTATATTCACTCCATTCATTTTTTATACAAGATTTAGCAATTGATTTATCAGACCAGAAACAAATGATCTCAACAGGATATCCATCCTCATCTTCTATTTCATTTGATTCGGATGTAGCATAACCATCTTCATTTTTTAAGGCATATACAATTCCTGTTTCCGAAATTGTTTTTACAAAAGATTTGTGTCGATCTTTTAAAGTTATTTGATCTTGTAGCATTTAAATCGTTTATATTTGATTAAATTTAAATCTACAAATTTTAGAATATTTAAACAAAAAACCGCCTTCCCAAAAGAAAGCGGTTTCAAAATTTATCTAAAATTCCAATTAAAATATCGCAGGATATTTCTGAGGATTTGTTTCATTGAACATGGCGTAGATTCTTTCAACCATATCATCTGCAGATGGCTTAGAGAAATAATCTCCGTCACTTGCATACGCAGGTCTGTGGTCATTTGCAGCGATCGTCAACGGATCAGAATCTAAGAATCTGAACGCTTTTTGTTTCTCTAAAATCTGCTGTAAAATAAACGCTGAAGTTCCGCCTTCCACATCTTCGTCGATTACGACTAATCTGTTTGTTTTCTTCACTGACTCAGCAATTTCTTGCGTTAAATCAAAAGGAATTAATGACTGAACATCAATAACTTCCGCAGAAATTCCAAGTTTTTCCAATTCTTCCGCCGCTTCCATTACAATTCTCCAAGTCGAACCGTAAGTTACCAAAGTAACATCTTTTCCTTCTTTCGTAACCTCTATTTTCCCAACAGGAACAGTGAATTCACCTAAGTTATCAGGTTGTTTTTCTTTTAATCTGTAACCGTTTAGACATTCAACAATCACAGCAGGATCGTCACTTTGAAGCATTGTGTTGTAGAATCCGGCAGCTTTCGTCAAGTTTCTTGGAACCAATACCAAAATACCTTTAGAAAGATTAAGGATTCCTGCCATTGGTGAACCAGAATGCCAAACTCCTTCCAATCTGTGACCTCTCGTTCTGATGATTACCGGAGCTTTCTGACCACCTTTCGTTCTGTACTGAACTGTCGCCAAATCATCGCTCATTCCTTGTAAACAGTACAAAATATAGTCTAAATATTGGATTTCAGCGATTGGTCTTAAACCTCTCATTGCCATTCCAATACCTTGACCAAGAATTGTAGCTTCACGGATTCCTGTATCGGCAATACGTACGTCACCGTATTTTTCCTGCATTCCTTCAAGCCCCTGGTTTACGTCACCGATATTTCCGGCATCTTCACCAAATACTAAAGTTTCAGGATATTTTTCGAAAATTTTATCGAAATTATTTCTTACCACTACTCTTCCGTCAACATCTTCCGAAGCATCGGAATAGATAGGTTTGATTTCCTGCACATTTTCAGCTTTCCACTGAGACTGAGAATATAAATGAGAAGAATAATTGTCTTTTTCAACCTCAAAAATCTCGTTGTATTTCTGCATCAATTGGTTTCTTTCCGCAGAATTTGTTCCTCTTGTCGCCAATAAAGATTTTCTTACCAAATGGAAAACATCTTTCTTAGCTTTTGAGACTAATTTATTGAATTGATTAATATAATTCTCAATTTCAGTACTTTGTCCTTTAATATTTTCAACTAAAGGTAAAACTGAATTCGTTAAATCCGTGATTGTCTTCTGATAACTTTCCCAAGCCTGTTTTTGACCAACCTTTACAGACTTTTTAGCTTCTTCATCGATAGCATCCAATTCTTCTGCTGTTGCCAAAACCTGTTCTTTACCATCAATTTCGATTGAATAATTCAAAATCCATTCTTTGAATTTCACCAATCCGTCAAATTGAGATTCCCAAGCCAGACGCTCTTCATTTTTATATCTCTCATGAGAACCAGAAGTCGAGTGACCTTGCGGCTGCGTAACTTCAATGACATGAACTACAACCGGCACAGATTCCATTCTTGCGAACTGCTCTGCTCTTGCATAAGCATCTAATAATGAAGCATAATCCCAAGCTTTCACCTGAATAATTTCACATCCTTGAGCTTCCCCTTCTTTTCTTTGGAAACCACTCAGCATTTCAGCAATATCAGCTTTTGCTCTCTGATTTTTTGTAGGAACTGAAATTCCGTAACCATCGTCCCAAATCGAAACAACCATCGGAACCTGAAGCGCACAAGCTGCATTCAGAGTTTCCCAGAAATGACCTTCTGCTGTAGAAGCATCACCGATTGTTCCAAAAGCGATTTCGTTACCGTCTTTTGAGAATTTTTCAGAACCGTCGAATTTTACTGATTTATATATTTTTGAAGCCTGAGCCAACCCCAACAATCTTGGCATTTGTCCTGCTGTAGGAGAAATATCCGAAGAAATATTTTTCTGAGCCATTAAATCTTTCCAGCTTCCGTCTTCATTCAAACTTCTTGTTGCAAAGTGCCCATTCATCTGTCTTCCAGCCGATGCAGGCTCTCTTTCCACACTTGTATCTGCGTATAATTGAGCAAAGAAACTCTCTACTGTCAACGCATCTACAGCCAATGCAAAAGTCTGATCTCTATAATATCCTGAACGGAAGTCTCCATTTTTGAAAACTTTCGCCATAGCCAACTGAGGAAGCTCTTTACCATCCCCAAAAATACCAAATTTAGCTTTTCCTGTAAGAACTTCTCTTCTTCCCAAATAGGACATTTCACGAGAGATTCTTCCTAATTTATAGTCTTCAAGTATCTGATTTTTAAAATCTTGAAAGGAAATCTGCTGAGTTTCAATATAGGTTGTTTGCATAGCCAAATATTAAATATTTTTATTTTGAAGTATTTTGCTAATATACACTTTTTAAATTAATTTTAATTTTTAATAATCTTTTTTAAAAATTTGATAATAAAAAAAATTGTGTTTATATTAGAATAAATTTGTAAAAGTGGAAAAAAAGTCATCACACATTCTTAATGCATCTAGCAACCTTTTAGGATTTTCACTGGTGATTATCACTTCATTAAAAATCTCTAAGATCAGTAAAGACACGCATTTGGACGAGTTTGCAGGTGTAGCCTGTCTGTTTTTTGCATTCAGTTGCTTCTTTTCATTTTTGGCGATAAGAGCAAAAAATCTAAAGCGTGGAAACAAGTTTGAGAATATTGCGGATTATTTATTTTTAATCGCTTTATTTTGCATTGTTTTAGCTGTAATTATCGTAACAATGAAAGTTATTTAATTTAAAATTTTCGCTCAATTACGTAATCCAGCATAATATGTAAAGATTTTTTAGCTTCAGAATCAGGAAATTCATTTAGAATATCTTTGGCTTTTTGTTGAAAATCTTTCATTACTGTAATTGCATATTCAAGACCACCTGAACTTTTCACGAAATTAATTAACTCTTTTACACGTTTTTGGTCATTGTTATAACGCTTAATTGTGTTGAAATAGTATTTTTTATCTTTCTCGTTGGCAATTTTTAACGTATGAATTAAAGGTAAGGTCATTTTTTGCTCCTTAATATCAATTCCGACAGGTTTTCCGATCACGTTTGAACTTAAATAATCGAAAAGATCATCTTTGATCTGGAAAGCCATTCCAGTGTACGTTCCAAACTTCATCATTTTTTCGGCTAAATTTTCATCAGCACCGTTTGATAAAGCTCCGATTTCGCAACAAGCTGCAATTAAAGTAGCTGTTTTCTGACGGATAATTTCATAGTAAACATCTTCCGTAATGTCTAATTTTCTGGCTTTTTCCAATTGAAGAAGCTCACCTTCAGACATTTCACGAATCGTTCTGGAAATTACAGCCAATAAATCGTAATCTTTATGATCTGTAGAAAGCAACACAGCTTTTGAAAGCAGGAAATCTCCAACCAAAACTGCAATTTTATTTTTCCACAAAGCATTGATTGAAAAGAAATTACGACGTTTAAAACTTTCATCCACCACATCATCATGAAC
Organism: Chryseobacterium sp. MMS23-Vi53; assembly: GCF_047651245.1. NCBI lineage: Bacteria > Pseudomonadati > Bacteroidota > Flavobacteriia > Flavobacteriales > Weeksellaceae > Chryseobacterium > Chryseobacterium sp. MMS23-Vi53. The sequence goes on from NZ_CP180265.1 coordinate 1,210,436, forward strand.
CAAAGTTGCCGTGTGAATCAACTCGATCATGGAAGCTCCACGATAGGTTTTTTCGTTGACTTCACCGACTAATTTTGCGCAAAGAAATACGAACATCGGGCGCATTTGCTTCCCTTTTGTAGTAACGATAAAACGCGTAACCTTATCTAATAAAGGTACTTTACTCTGCATCGATTCATAAAACTTCTGTTCAAAAAGTTTCATTTCCTCATTGATCGGTCGCTTGATTTCTTCTACAGTATTCGCCACAATCTTCGAATGATGGATAAATTATTAATTCCCACAAAGATAATTTTTTTCGGGCAATTTTATGATAAATTAATCCTTGAGTTTATCATTTGGAATAAAATAAAGGCTTTGTTTTCCTCCGCCAATCGGAGAATGAAATTTTTCCCCTGAAATATAAATTCCTGTTTCATCCACTGCAATTCCTTCAATTTGTCCGATAGACAAAGCGCTTCCCAGATAATAATGTTTAGGATTTTCTTTAAAAAATATTCCGGACTCGGTTTCATTAAAAACGTCTAAAAAGACTTCTGTTTTCTTTGTATACCCTATTAGATAAAGCTTTGTATTAAAATAAGAAGCGTCCGTAACAATGTAATTGGTTTTGAAAGTTTCTATTTTTATTGCCTTTTGTTTTTCCGAAATTTCAGGATCAATCATGTAATGCGTTGTCGATTTTGAGCCCCACTCTTTAGTAAAAAGATGGATTTTTCCATTTAAATAAATCATGGCTTCTGCATCAAAATTCGTTTCTGCATATTTTGGAATAAAGTCTTCCTGTTCAGGATATTCAAAGGAAATTAATTTAATGGAATCATTTTTTAATGTATTTTTTTCAAAAGAAACTTTATAAATTTCAAGGTCTTTTCTTGTACCTCCATTATTTCCGAAATCTCCGATGTATAGATTGGTTCCGTCATTCGTTAATGCTTCCCAATCTTTATTTTTTCCATTGATTTTTATCGTGTTGATGATTTGTCCTGTTGTTTTATCAAGTTCAAAAAGTTCGGGAGAATTTCCGCTGTCGTTGAAAGTATAGAGTTTTCCATTCATTAAACTTAAACCGGATGTTTCCTTAATTTTTTCATCCAAATAATTGATTCTGTATTTTTTTATTTTGAAAATTTGAGATTGTTGAGAAAATGAAAGCGTAGAAATTATGATTGTTAAGGCTAGAAATAATTTTTTCATGAGGTAAAAATATTTATTTAAACACAAATGGCATTAATTTTTATGTAAAAATAAGGTGTTTCATTTATCATTCTAACGAAGGAAGAATCTATTTTTAACGCAAAGGTCGCAAAGTAAAAATAACATTAAATTATATTATAAAAGAAAGACGAGCAAAAAGCCCGTCTCAATTGATTATATAGATTATATTGAAAAATATCAAATTATAATTATTCGTGAAAAATATTTGTGTAGTTTGTGTTAAAAAATTAAGCAGACTTCTTCTGAATCTGTTCTTTTTTCTTATTCTTTTTCGCCCAGTAATCTTTTTGATATTGTCTTACCGTTTTCCCAGTCCCGTCATGTCGCCATCCCGGAGAATTGAAAATATAATTGATTCTGTCTGAAAATTTTAAACCAGGTTGCTTAATATCTTTCCAAATTTTTCGCCATTCATACAAAAGAACAGTATCAGGTTTATTATCCGGCATTTTTGGATAAATTCCATATTTTACAGGAGTATTAGGATCTTCTTTTTCGAAAGTTCCGAAAATTTTATCCCAAATAATCAGGCACATTCCCATATTTCTATCAAGATATTTGATGTTACAAGCGTGATGAACACGGTGATGAGAAGGTGTTACCAAGATATATTCAAGGAAACCCATACTTTTCACAGTCTGCGTATGAACCCAAGTCCCGTAAACCTGACCAATCGCATAGACAACCATGATATGCCATGGATTAAACCCTAAAAACGCCAAAGGAGAAAAGTATAAATATCTATACAAAGGCTGTAAAACCGGACTTCTGAAACCTGTCGTTAAATTAAAATATTCAGAATTATGATGTGTAATATGAACCGCCCAAAATGCCCTCGAGTGATGATCGACATAATGTAGAACGTAATATGCAAAATCCGTTATCACGAAACAGATTATCCAATACCAAATTGTGAAATCCCAAGTAAAAAGCCTGTGATTGTAAAAGAAAAACATCACAAACATGGCAAATCCTTTCATTAAAAGATCAAGCCCGAAGTTCATTAATGCCAAATAAACACTCGTTGCAACGTCCTTTTTATCATATAGTTTAGCCTCTGAAACATGGCTATAGATCATTTCAGCTAATATAATTGTAGCATGGATAGGAATCGCCCATGAATAGACACTTTCCAGCCCATTTTCATCCATAAAGTAATCCATCATCACTAATTTTGTGGTACAAAGTTATGATTTTAAGGATTCGTTAAGAAAATTTTTTGATTTTTTTAAGGAAATTTTAATCCGCAGTTTTATTGGCAAGCTGTCCGCAGGCAGCATCAATATCTCCGCCACGGCTTTTTCTTACAACGCAAACAATTCCAGCATTTTCCAACTGACGAATATAATTTTCTTCCGCCTGTTTGTTACATTGGTCATATTTTCCGTCACCGATCGGGTTGTATTGGATTAAATTAACTTTAGATGGAACCTGTTTACAATATTTGATTAAGGCCTTGATATCTTCGTCTCCATCATTAATTCCCTTCCATACACAATATTCAAAAGTAATGACTGAACCCGTTTTTTTGTACCAATATTGAAGAGAGTCCATGATTTCCGTTAAAGGAAATTTATCGGAGAAAGGCATGATTTCGTTACGCTTCGATTCGATTGCGGAGTGAAGCGACAAAGCCAGTTTCACTTTCAATTCTTCATCAGCCAGCATTTTAATCATCTTTGGAATTCCCGAAGTAGAAACGGTAATTCTTCTCGGAGACATTCCCAAACCTTCCGGTTGAGTGATTTTTCTGATCGCTTCCACAACATTTTTGTAATTCATCATCGGCTCTCCCATTCCCATAAAAACAATGTTGGAAAGCGGTCTATCAAAATACATTTTACTTTGGCTGTCGATTAAAGCAACCTGATCTACAATTTCAGCAACTTCAAGATTTCTCATTCTTTTCAGACGAGCTGTTGCGCAGAATTCGCAGTTTAATGAACATCCAACCTGTGAAGAAACACAAGCTGTAGTTCTCGTTTCTGTAGGAATTAAAACAGATTCTACCAATAAACCGTCGTGTAATTTCACACCGTTTTTAATGGTCCCATCCGTACTTTTTTGAAGCAAATCCACAGAAACAGGATTAATGGTATACTCTTCCGCGATTCTTTCACGAAGAGTCTTTGAAAGATTCGTCATTTCATCAATCGAGTGAAGATTTTTACTCCACAACCAGTCATAAACCTGTTTCGCTCGAAACGGTTTTTCTCCCAAAGATGTAAAATAATCTTTAAGCTGGTCTAGTGATAAAGTTCTGATGTCTTTCATATGATTTGTTGTTGGTTGATGGTTGATAGTTGTCAGAAAATAGTCAAAACCATCAACTGACAACCAACAACTAACAACTTTTTTATAAAATTAGCATTGCATCTCCGTAAGAGTAGAATTTGTATTTCTCTTTTACAGCTTCTTCATAAGCGTGCATTACGAAATCTCTTCCTGCAAACGCTGCAATCATCATAATTAATGTAGATTTTGGAGTGTGGAAGTTCGTAATCATACAGTTGGCTACTCCGAAATCGTGTGGTGGATAAATGAATTTATTCGTCCAACCGTGGAATGCAGAGATTTTTTTGTTTGAAGAAACAGAAGTTTCAAGCGTTCTCATCGTCGTTGTTCCTACAGCACAAACTCTTCTGTGAGCATCAACAGCGTTATTGATGATCTGAGCATTTTTCTCGTCGATGAAGATTTCTTCAGACTCCATTTTGTGCTTAGAAAGGTCTTCAACTTCAATCGGGTTAAAAGTTCCCAAACCAACATGAAGCGTAACTTCCGCGAAGTTTATTCCTTTGATCTCCAATCTTTTCATCAAATGTTTTGAGAAGTGAAGACCAGCAGTAGGAGCAGCAACCGCACCTTCCACTTTTGCGTAGATCGTCTGATATCTTTCAGCATCTTCCGGCTCAACATCTCTTTTGATGTATTTTGGAAGTGGAGTTTCTCCTAATTCTTTTAATTTAGCTCTGAATTCTTCATAAGAACCATCGAATAAGAATCTCAATGTTCTACCTCTTGAAGTCGTGTTATCGATAACTTCCGCTACCAAAGACTCATCTTCTGTGAAGAATAATTTATTACCAATTCTGATTTTTCTTGCCGGATCTACCAAAACATCCCAAACACGAGTTTCTTTATCAAGCTCTCTCAATAAGAAAACTTCAATTTTCGCTCCGGTTTTTTCTTTGTTTCCGTATAGACGTGCAGGGAAAACTTTAGTATTGTTAAAGATAAATAAATCGTCTTCCTCGAAATAATCCACAACATCTTTGAATAATTTGTGCTCGATAGTTTGTGTTTTTCTATCAAGTACCATTAGTCTAGCTTCGTCTCTGTGCTCTGATGGGTGTTCTGCCAATAATTCTGCAGGAAGATCAAAATTAAAATCTGATGTTTTCATTTTTTAAATTACGGTTTAAAAATTATTGAAATTACAAGGTGTAATTTTCGAGGTGCAAATATACGACATCCGACACCCCTTTGTCAAGTATTATTTACATTAGTGTTAAATTAATTTTAAATGAAATAAAAAACAGTGATATTACGGTAATTTTTAAAGGTTAAAAAAACTATTTTTGGGAACATTAAAATTTACACTATGAGCAAATATTCGATTGAAGCTTTTGTGAACGAAACAAAAGAAAATCCGATGGAAAGAGACTATTTTGAATTGGAAAAACCAGCACTCTTGGAAATCAATTTAAATAATCAATCTGTCTGGACAAAGGCTGGAAGCATGGTTGGATATATAGGAAACATCAACTTTGAAAGACAGGGAATGCTTTCCGGAGGAATTGGAAATTTACTAAAAAAAGCGATCAGCGGTGAAGGAGCAAGATTGATGAAAGCCGAAGGAACGGGAAAATTGTATGTTGCAGATGAAGGAAAAAAAGTTAGAATTCTTTATTTAAATAACGAATCGGTTTGTGTGAATGGAAACGATGTTTTGGCTCACGAACAAAGTATAAAAAGCGACATCACCATGTTAAAAAGCATTGCAGGAGTAATGTCCGGCGGACTTTTCCAGGTGAAACTTTCCGGAACTGGACATATCGCGATCACGACTCACGGTGAACCATTGACATTAATGGTAACTCCCGATGCGCCGGTTTTCACAGATCCAAACGCAACAGTTGCATGGTCAGGAAACCTTTCTCCTGAACTTAAAACCAATGTATCTTTCAAAAGCCTGATTGGAAGAGGAAGCGGTGAAGAATTTCAGATGAAATTTTCAGGAAACGGATGGGTTCTGATCCAGCCATATGAAGAAGTTTATAGAATTGAGAAATAATAAATTGTTTTCTTGGGGAATGGATTAATCTTGAAATTCCCCAAAGAAATCATATTCTTTTATTACTAATTTTTCGGGAACTCGCAGTGAAAAATCAACGTTTTGGATTTTTAAAGCTGTTTCGGAAGAATATCCCATTGAATAATCCAACTTCATATTCGTTATTATATAATTAGAGTTTGGATCTAAAAATTTTAATATTTTTTCACGAATCTCATCGTTTTTAGAATGTTCCAACTGCATTTCTAAATAATTAAACTTCGATTTTTCTAAAGTTATTATTCCTTCCAACCTTTTTTTCGTCTTTTTCTTATTCTTAAAAGCAACAACACGATATTGTAATGAATCTATTTTATTAACTTCTATAATATCATTTCTAGAAATGCTTGTATTTTTATTTTTACTAAAATCATTCGTGTGGGTATATTCAAAAGTAACTGATCCTTTTGATTCAGTTACCTTAAAAGAATGTCTTAAATGCTTATCATTCTCATAAATTGTGGCTCTCAGCTTGTTATTATATTTGGTTAACCGTAGATGAATTTTATCTTTTGTATCATAAAATGATGTAGATATAGTCTTTTCCTTTTTGGGTTCGAGTTGATTAGTTTGACTTTCTATCGAATAATCAAAATGATATTCCTGAGAAAAAAGATTAATAGAAATAAATAATAAAAATAGCGGTATTAGTTTTTTCATGATATTCAAATTTGAATGCCCAAAAATACAGCAAAAATCTTTTAATTTTAAATCAAAAAAATAATTCACTTAAAGTGAATATAGATGTAAATTTAAAATAAAAATACAACTTAGTTTAATAAAAATTTAAACAAAAAAAACTTTCTAATTAATACACCTTCAAAAATTCAATTATTTTTACAGATGTATCAAAATTTTATCTACTTTTAAAACATAAAAATTACACAAATGGATACATCTCGTAGAGACTTTATCAAGACTGCTGCGCTGGCTAGTTTTGGAGCGCTTATTTTACCTAATTCGCTATTTGCTTATCCTGAAAATTTCAGTGCCGGAAAAAAAGTTCGTGTCGGATTCATCGGAGTCGGACTTCGCGGTCAGGAACACGTAAAGCTATTGGCAAAACGTGATGATGTAGAAATTATTGCTTTTGCAGACCCCAATAAAACGATGTTAGCTGCTTCCCAAAAGATCCTGAAAAACAATAACAAACCCGCGGCTCAGGAATATTCCAACGGAGAATATGATTACAAAAATCTCTTAAAATCTAAAAATATAGATGCTGTTGTTATTGCAACACCATGGGAATGGCATCTTCCACAGGGAACCGAAGCAATGAGAGCAAAAAAAATCGTCGGAATGGAAGTTTCCGGTGCGATAAAGTTGCAGGATTGCTGGGAATTTGTAAAGGTTTATGAAGAAACAAAAGTTCCAATTTTCATGATGGAAAATGTCTGCTACAGACGAGATATCATGGCGGTTTTAAATATGGTTCGTAAAGGAATGTTTGGCGAATTGGTTCACGGAAGAGGCGGTTATCAGCACGATTTGAGAGGAGTCTTGTTCAATGACGGCGTTACACCTTACAATTCCGGTGTTGAATTTGGCGAAAAGGGTTTTAGCGAAGCAAAATGGAGAACTGAGCATTACGTAAAAAGAAATGGTGAACTCTATCCTACTCACGGTTTGGGACCAATTTCTATGATGATGAATGTGAATCGCGGAAATCGATTAACGAGACTTTCTTCGTTTTCAACAAAATCTGTCGGACTTCATAAATATATTGTAGATCATGCAAAAGGTGGTGAAAACCATCCAAATGCAAAGGTAAAATTCAAACAAGGGGATGTTGTAACTACACAAATTGCGTGTGAAAACGGCGAAACGATTCTTTTAACTCACGATACAAGTTTACAGAGACCTTACGATTTGGGATTCAGAGTGCAGGGAACTGACGGGCTTTGGCAAGATTTCAGTTCGGGAGGGTTTGATAAAGGGCATATTTATTTTGAGAAATTAATGGATCATAATGATAAATGGGACAACCCGGAAAAATGGCTGACGGAAAATGATCATCCGATGTGGAAAAAATTCGAAAGTACGGCTTCCGGAGCGGGTCATGGTGGAATGGATTTCTTTGTTATGAATACTTTTATTGAATGTATCAAACGAAATATTGAATTCCCAATGGACGTTTACGACTTGGCAACATGGTATTCTATCACGCCTTTAAGTGAAGAATCTGTATCAAAAGGTGGTCAAATGGTTGAAATTCCAGATTTCACAAAAGGACAATGGAAAAATCGTAAACCTGTATTTGCAATGACCGATGAAATCTAGAAAAACACTACTCATTTTAGCTGGAGGTCTCGGAACAAGGTACAAAGGATTGAAACAAGTCGACGGAATTTTAGAAAACGGATCTCCGATTTTGGAGTATTCTATTTATGATGCTTTAGAAGCTGGTTTCGATAAAATGGTTATTATTATCAACCGATTTGTTCCCGAAAGTTATGTTGAAAGGCTTAATTCTATTTCAAAAGGTAAAAATTTTGATCTAAAATGGGTTTATCAGGATTTGGAAGAATTTGTTCCGAAAAATGCTGATATTTCAAGCCGTGAAAAACCCTGGGGAACAGGTCATGCAATTTTGTGTGCAAAAGACTTTATTGATGAATCTTTTGTGGTAATTAATGCTGATGATTTTTATGGAAAGGAAATTTATCATTTGGCTTCCAACGAAATTGATTTGGGGAATATTTCTGAAAAACAATTTGAATTAATCGCCTATCCAATCGATACAACTTTGAGCGATAATGGTACAGTTGCGCGAGGAATTTGTACTTTAAATTCAGACAACTATTTACTAAAAGTTGAAGAACAAACTTCCGTTCGAAGAGAAAATGGTAAAATTATTTACACTGAAAACAATAAAGATACAGAAATAAATTCGCAGACTTTGGCTTCGATGAATTTCTTTGTTTTTTCACCCCAACTGTTTGATTCTTTGGAAAATTATTTTGTTGAATTTATTCAATCAAATCCTCAACCTAAAGAAGAATTTTATATTCCTTCTGCTGTTCAGCAAATGATTAATGAAAATAAAACAAAAGTCTTAGTAAAAACTTCACCTTCACAATGGATGGGAATGACTTATGCCGATGATAAACAAATCATTAAAAATTTTCTTGAAAAAGAAATCGAAAAAGGACGTTATCCAAACGATTTATGGAAATAAAAAATATTATTCATCAATTCATTAATACTGAAAATTATACATTCTATCCAATTGACAACGGATTGATTAATTCTACATATGTTTTAGAGAATTATGAGAACGGTAAAAAGTATATTTTGCAAAAGATAAATAGTTCTGTTTTCAAGAATCCTTCGAATATTATTCTTAATCATTTGCGGGTTAACTGTTTACTTCGAGCCAACAATTATGAAATGGAGATTATTGAACCCATTCCTTCTTCAATGCAGGAATTTTTGGTTCATGACATTAATGAACAATCTTGGCGGTTACAGAATTTTATTGATGAAAGCACAACTTTTATTAAGGGTCCATCATTGGAAATTGCTTACAAAGCAGCGAAAGCATTCAGTCATTTTTTAGATTGCATTAATACTGATGAATTGATTGATATTAAAGAAACACTACCCAATTTCATCAATTTTGAAAAACGGATTTCCGATTATAAAAAAGCACTTCAAAACGCTGATTCTGATTTAATTGAAAGAGCAAAAAAAGATATTCATTTAACCAATGATTTTTTAAGTTTGCCCGAAAAGTGGATTGAATTAATTAAAAATCAAAATCTTCCAAAAAGAATTATTCATGCAGATCCTAAAATCAGCAATATTCTTTTTGATGAAAACAACGAGCCGATTGCTGTGATAGATCTTGATACAGTAATGATTTCCACCATTTTATATGATTTTGGAGATATGATTCGTTCGTATTGCAATATCACCGATGAAGACGATGGAATTACCGAGAATAACTTTGATTCTGAGATATTTAATGCTGTAAAAAAAGGTTTTTTATCTCATTTAGAAGAAAAATTAACAACCACTGAATTGGAAAATCTTGAATATGCGGCGCAAGTCGTTATTTACATTCAAGCTGTTCGTTTTTTAACAGATTATTTGAATGGAAATATTTATTATTCGACGAAATATAGAGAACATAATTTGGATAGGACAAGGAATCAGTTGAGACTTTTAGAGGGGTTGAGGGAGTGTTTGGGTTTGAGAGTCTGAGTGTTTTAGTGTTTTAGTGTTTTAGTGTTTTAGTTTGAAAGTTATACTATTTTAAGGATATTTATATTCTGTTATAAAATTTATAAAAATTTCAAAATCGCCTTCCAATCTTCTAATTTTTTTTCAAAAGAAATGGTGTGCAGAGGGCTTGTCGAAGGCAATAAGTAAAACGGAACTTTAAAATTCTTTCCCAAAATTTTCTGTAAATTTTTAAACGATTTCCCACCATTACAGAAAATGGTTTTGATATTTGGATATTCTTCTAAAAGTTCTTTAATCTGATTAGCCTCTTCATTTTTAATCTCAGAATCAAGGCTTCCTTTTCTTTCGCAAGAATCGATGACGTCCCAAAGTGCTATGTTGTGTTTCTTTAAAATATTAATTCTTTCTTGATAATCTTCTGTAAAATTTTCATTCAATAATTCGAACATGATTTTCCAGAACTTATTTTGTGGATGACCATAATATTGTTGCTTTTCTAAAGATTTTACACCGGGAATTGAACCTAAAATTATAATTTTAGAATCCTCGTTTACAATCGGTGGAAAGGATGAAATTCTGTTTTGCATTATCAAATATATAAATTTTGGCTAAAGCCTTCTCACATTAAAAAACAAAAAACGGGCTAAAGCCCGTTCCAATTGATATTTTTACTGAATAATCAAATCATTTAGATTTAATTATTCATTTTTAATTCTTAATTACAAAGTTTCCTTCAACCAATCAAAGAATTCTCTTTGCCAAACTAAACCGTTTTGTGGGTGAAGAACCCAGTGATTCTCATTCGGGAAATATACTAATTTCGTTTTCAAACCTCTCAATTTTGCAGCCTGGAAAGCTTCCTGACCCTGCTCATAAGGTACTCTAAAGTCGATTCCGCCCTGAACGATCATGATTGGCTTATTCCATTTATCAACAAAATTACTTGGATTGAATTCTGTATATGCTTTTGGCTGAGGTTTTTCCCATGGAGAACCTAAATCCCAATTCGCGAACCAAAGCTCTTCCGTTGTCAAATACCAAGATTTCATATCAAATAATCCATCATGAGCAATGAAAGTTTTGAATCTGTTTTGGTGAATTCCTGCCAACATAAACACGCTGTAACCACCATAACTAGCTCCAACAGCCGCTACTCTATTACCATCAACATATGGTAAAGTTTTTGCGAAATCTGTTGCTGCTAAATAATCTCTCATTGGCTGACCTCCCCAATCTCTTGAGATTTCTTCGTTCCATTTTGTTCCCCAACCTGGCATTCCTCGACGGTTTGGAGCGACAACAATGTATCCGTTTGCAGCCATTAAAGCAAAGTTCCATCTTACACTAAAGAACTGAGTTAATGCAGATTGCGGACCTCCCTGACAATAAACTAAAGTTGGATATTTTTTGTTCGGATCGAAGTTTGGCGGATAATGAAACCACACTCCCATTTCTTTTCCGTCCGAAGTTTTTACCATTTTCAGTTCAGATTTTCCCTGAGCTAAATTGGCATAAATATCTTTATTAGCTTCCGTAACCTGCTTCATTTCTCCGTTTTTCAGGTTTACAGAGAAAATATCTGTTGCATGGTTTACATCTGTTCTTCCTACTAAGAGTGAATTTTTCTGATCTGCGAAAATTTCATTCACATCAAAATCACCTCTTGTAATTTGCTGAACTTTAGCACTTTTAGGATCTAAAGAAAATAATTGCTTTGTCCCTCTGAAAGCTGCTGTAAAGTAAATCATTTTTGAATCTCCACCCCAGAAAACGTCTCCGGAAACACTTTCGTCCCAACCGCTTGTAAGATTGGTTGTTTTTCCTGATTTCCAATCCAGAATTTTGATGTCGTTTTTATCCGCTTCATAACCGTCTCTCGCCATACTTTGCCAAATCAAAGATTTTCCATCCGGACTAAACTTTGGATTTACGTCGTACCCTTTATTGGTTTCAGTTAAATTTTTTGTTGAACCTGAAGCGAAATCATAAGCGAAAATATCTGTATTGGTGCTTGTTGAATATTCTTTACCGCTTTTAGGTTTTGTAACATATAAAAGTTGTGCAGAATCTGGGCTAAAGATGAAATCTTCCGCTCCTCCGAAAGGTCTTTGAGGCGAATCCCACAATTTTCCTTCCAGTAAATCTTTCGCAGAATCTACTTTATCAGAAGTATTTACCACAAAAACATGGTTATATTTTCCTTCATTAAAATAATCCCAATGTCTGTGATTCAGGTCTGTATAAACTTGCGCTGTGGTTTTCGGCGTATCGGAATATTTGTCTTTTCCCATTACTTTTTCCACCAAAACCTGCTTGCTGAAAGCAATTTTTTTACCGTCAGGAGAAATTACAATATTGTCAACTTCTCCGATTGTATAAAATTCTGTCCACGTTTTTCCGCTGTCTTTTGAAAGGAAAATTTTGTCTCCTTCCTGAGCGTAAATTCCGTTTTTATCCCACTGAATAAGGGATTTTTTTCCAAAATCTATTTTCGTAGACTGGTTATTAAGGACATTTAAGAAATAGTTCTCGTTTTTCGTTTTTTCTGTTTTAAGATCAACCTGACCTACTTTATAAATCAACGAAGACTGATCTGGTGAAACTGCCTGTACTCCAACTTTTTTCAAAGTCCATAGGATTTCAGGCGTCATTACTTGTTGTGCATTCATTAAAAGCGGAGCTGCCAAAGCCAGCAGACTGTACTTAAGTTTCATATTCTGATTCATTTTTTTACGGATGATCGTAATCTCGATGGATTTTATCATCCTTCATTCAAAGATTGCCAAAGTTAATTATTTTTAAAACATGAATGAGTAGAAATGTTTTTTGAAATTTTCTAATAAACTTGGATAATCTGTATTTGATTTTCAACATCCTAAGGAATGTCTGAAACTTTAGCCCCGATTGAAATGACATCCTTTTTGGTTGCGGGCGGAGCATAAACTACAGGTTTACAAACAAAGTTCTGGAGCCCGTAACCAAAAAGATATAATGGAAAGCGGGATTAAGCTCCAAATAAAAAATTCGCCAATCAAAATGACTGACGAATCGACAATATATAAATTTAACTTTTACGTTTTAATCCTTATCCGCAAACATCGAGTTCGCAAGAGAAGTGATGATGGAAAGCAAAATACTGAAAATAAATGCCCATCCAAAGCCATCTACTGTCATACTATCGACGAAATAATCTGCTATTAAAATAATTAATGCATTAATTACCAATGCAAATAGTCCTAATGTAATGATCGTTAAAGGTAACCCGAAAAGGCTTAAAATAGGTTTAACAATAATATTTAAAACTCCCAAAACGATTGCGAAAATAACCGCGCCTGAAAATCCTTCGAAGTGAACTCCCGGTAAAATTTTTGTTAAAAGATAAGCAACAATCGCCGTGATAAGAAGTCGGATAATTAAGTTCATAGTTTTATTTTTTGAATTTGTATGGTTGATGCTGTGCAAAAGCTATTCCATTTGATGAAAAATCTCATATACTTTAAAGTGAAATTTATTCACTATATTTTAAATAATGGTTGATGCTCTGTAAACCAATTCAGTTTCCATCACTATAGTCTGATTTGGGATGGAAATATCTTTTATTTTTTCTAAAATTAATTCTGCTGCTTTTTCTCCGATTTTTACCAAAGGCTGTTCTACACTTGTCAGTTGAGGATGAACAATCGTCGAAAGTTCTGTTCCCGAAAAACTCGCAATGGAAACGTCCTGTGGAATTTTAAACCCTTGATCCAAAAGAAAATTCATGGCACCAATTGCTAATGTATCTGAAAAAGCAAAAATACTGTCGAAGTCAACTTTTTTATCTAATAGTTTTTTGATAGCATTTTTTCCATCATCAAACATCATTCCTTCGGTTTGAACAATTAAATCCAGATTAAAAACAGAATATTTTTCTACAATTCTTTTGTAACCATTGGCTCTTTCAATCACATTTCGAATCGTGGAAGGTCCCATAATGTGAGCTATTTTTTTTCTTCCGGTTTTTATTAAATGTTCCACAACAAGCGATGCCTTAATATGATCGTCAACAATTACTTTTGAGACATCTAAAGACTTTGCGGGAATTCTATCAAAGAAAACGAGAGGAATATTTTTGTCGATAATATTTCTGTAAACATCTTCATTATAGGTTTCATGGCAAAGATTGATGATAATTCCGTCCACATTAAATTCTTCCAGATGTTCTAAATTTTTCCTTTCTATTAAAGGATTTTCATCACTTTGCATAATAATTACCCTGTAACCAAGCGGATATAAAATATTTTGAATTCCCTGCAAAACTTTCGAGGAAAAAGGAGTGATCATTTCAGGAACAACAAAGCCGATATTCTTGGTTTGTCCGTACTTTAAATTCAGTGCAGTCGGGTTGGGTTTGTAGCCTAATTTTTTGGCGGCATCCAACACTTTTTGCTTCGTCTCTGCATTAATATTTTTATCATTTATCAACGCTCTTGAGATGGTAGACGTAGATAATGACAAAAATTTTGACAGATCTTTAATGGTTACACGCTTCATCCGGTGTGTTTTTTTATCAAAAATAACAAAAAAATCCACAAATGGGAACGTTCCCAAAAACCTGGGAACGTTCCCATTAACAATTTATCAACAAATTTTCATGAGCAATGTGATTATTAATATAAGTTTAGGAAATGATTAACAATTAATTAAAACTATTCTATATGATGATCTCACAATATCAATTTAACAAAAAAAATATCACCTCAGGAATTGTACATATCGGTGTCGGAAACTTTCACCGGGCTCATCAACAATATTATACCAATCTGTTGTTGGAAAATGAAGATCAGCAAAACTGGGGAATCTGCGGAATTTGCCTTTTACCTTCCGATGAAAAAATCGTCAATAATTTAAGATCTCAAAATCTTGATTATACTTTAACAGTTTGTGGAAGAGACGGAAAAGATGAGGTTTTTAAGATTGGATCTTTAACAGAGCTGATTTGGGGTGTTGAAAATCCAAAAGCTGTTATTGAAAAAATTGCAAATAAAGACACAAAAATCATTACTTTAACCATTACAGAAGGCGGTTATAATTTGGATAAAGAAACCAATGAATTTGATTTAAATAATGAAAAAATTCAGCATGATTTAAAAAATCAGGAAAATCCCACCACTGTTTTTGGATTTATTGCGGAAGGTCTTCGCCAGAGAAAATCAAACGGAAGTGGAGCAATTACGATTCTTTCGTGCGACAATCTTCAACACAATGGAAATACTGCTAAAAGAGCGTTTACAACTTTTATTGAAAATCAGGATAAAGACCTTGCAGAATGGGTAAAAACAAACGTTACTTTCCCCAATTCTATGGTCGACAGAATCACTCCCGCAACGACTTCCGAAGATATTGTAAGACTTAATGAAAAAAGTAGAACTGAAGATAAAGCCCCTGTTTATTGCGAAGACTTTACGCAATGGGTAATTGAAGACAACTTCGTTGCAGGCAGACCCAATTGGGAAAAAGTCGGCGTTGAGTTTACAGATGATGTCACTGCTTTTGAAAACATGAAATTGAGTCTTCTGAACGCTTCTCACACCTTACTTTCTTATCCTTCATTTTTAAAAGGTTACAGAAAAGTCGATGAAGCAATGACCGATAAAAGCATTGTGAAATTTATCCGTGATTTTATGGAAATTGACATTACGCCTTACGTTCCGGCTCCAAAAAATACGGATTTAAATGTCTACAAACAGACTTTAATTGAAAGGTTTGCAAACCATAGCGTAAGCGATCAGGTGAGCAGATTATGCTTTGACGGAATTTCAAAATTCCCGGTTTACATTATGCCCAATTTGGCTAAAATGGTAAATGGTAATAAAGATTTAACAAGAGTTGCTTTTTTAATCGCTTCCTATAGACATTATTTAAAATATAAAGTAGATGATAACGGACATTCTTTTGAAGTTGCAGAACCGTGGATTACAGAAGAAGATAAACAATTGATTTCCAATATTAATTCTATAAAATTTCTTGAATTATCTGCTTTAAAAAGTATTGATTTAAAATCAAATGAAAAATTTACCAATCTCTATTCTAAATTTACTGAAGAAATTAAAAATCAGGGAGCTGGCAAAGTATTAGAAACAATTATTTAAAAAACAAACACATATGATCGTAAACTCAGACGTAAAAACCTTGGATTCAAGGGCAAATAACAGCGTTTTTCCTTTCGCTATTATTACATTTATCTACTTTATTGTCGGTTTTTTAACTACAGTAAACGAGCAGCTTCAGGCTCCCCTGAAATTCACTTTTCTGTCTCATGCAGGAAGTTTAAAAAATACATTTACAACCCTTATTTCCTTCTTTTTCTTTTTAGGATATTTATTAAACGGAACATTGGGAAGTAAATGGGTAAATGCTTTCGGATACAAAAACACCATTTTGAGAGGACTTTTATTCATGATTTCAGGATTGTTTATGTACCTTTTATCTTCGTGGTTTGGTGCTAATTTTCCGGGTTTACAATTCAATGTTGGAGATGCAATTATTCCTTTCGGATTTATCATTTTCGTTGCAGGATCTTATCTGATGGGAACTTCCGCAGCGGTCATTCAGGTCGTTGTAAATCCTTACGCGGCTTCTTATCAGCTAAAAGGAACACAGCCTGTTCAGCGTCTGAATATTTTAACAGCAATAAATTCGATAGGAACCACTTCTGCCCCGTTTTTCGTAACGGTGATTATGTTCAGCGGAATTTCCATTGAAAAAATTGAAATCAAACAATTATTGCTTCCACTTTCTGTTTTAATTGCCTGTATTTTAACGGTTATTTTAATTACAAAAAGACTGCATCTTCCTGATATTGAAAACACAAGAGCGGTAGATGGAGAAAAACTTGAGCGAAGTATTTGGTCTTTCAGACATTTTGCATTGGGGGTTTTGGCGATTTTCTTTTACGTAGGAACTGAAGTTGCGATTGGTGCAAATATCAATCTTCACGCTTTTGAATTGACGGAATCTGGTCATCCCATAACGTTCTTCGGTAAAACAGACATTATGATTGGTGGAATGGATCTGGGAATTCATGCCCTACTTTCAACATTGTATTGGGGTGGATTTTTGGTTGGAAGATCGGTTTCTAGTTTTCTAAATCATATTTCAGCAAAAACTCAATTAATTGTAACGACAATTTTAGCAACAATTTTAGCGATTGTAGCCATGATTACTCAAAATCTTTGGTTTTTGGTTGCAATCGGACTTTTACATTCATCGATGTGGAGTTGCATTTATACACTTTCTATCAGAGGGTTAAACAAATATACCTCAAAAGCATCAGGAGTTTTCATTTCTGCAGTATTTGGAGGAGCCGTTTTTACATTAATTCAGGGAGGTTTGGCAGATGCTTTCGGATCATGGAGATGGACTTGGATTCTCACTGTTGTCTGTGAATTATTAATGCTTTCCTATGCCCTTTTCGGTTCTAAAATCCGAGAAAAAGATATCGTAAACAACTAAAATTATAATTTTCAAATTTGTGTTTTTCAACATTCTATCATCCGGTAAAAATTGCCGGATGTAGAATGGCGCAAACTTGAATAAGAAAACGCAACATTATGATTAAAAATCGATTACTGATAATTTTCTTAATTATCACAGGGAGTTCTTTATCCTTTGCCCAGCAAATTCACTCAGCTTTACAACTCAGAAACAGCCATTTATGGAGAGGACTTGAGGTCTCATCGGGTTTAATTTATACTGGAGATATTCATTTGGACGGAAAAAATTTCTATGGAGGTTTTTGGACAGGAGGAAATGTTGATGGCTCTTACAAAGAATTCAATAACTATATCGGATATAAAAACAAGCATCTGACCGTTGAGCTTTGGGACATTTATAATTTTTCACCCGGAGCAACCTACAACAACAAAGAGTTTTTCAATTATAATGCCCGTGAAACGGGACGATTCTGGGATCTGAGATCTTACTACACAATCAGCGATAAAATTCCTTTGACTTTGAGTGCAAACACTGTTGTGTTCGGACGTGACAGAAATAAAGACAACACGGAAAACAAATATTCATCCTTTGTTTCGGCAGAATATCCGCTTTATAAAAAAGAAGATCAGAACCTGGAAGTTCGAGGAAGAATCGGGTACGGATTTGCCCTGAATCATGCCGGAGAAGAAAGTAATTTTTTCGCCAAAAGAGACGGATTTACAGAAATAAGTTTAATTGTTTCTAAAAGTTTTACGATCGCTGGTTACAAGCTTCCTGTCGGAATTTGGGGAATGTGGAATCCTGTTGGGAATAATGCATATCTGCAATTTTCGGTGCAGGCGTTCTCGTTTTGAGTCTCGGAATTTAGGTTTGAGTGTCTTAGGGTTTGAGCGTTTTTGGGTTATTGTACTCTGCTAATTCTAGTGAAATTTTGAAAGAAATTTGTATCGAGAATTTTTATTTAGAATCTGATTTTGTTGATTTTAAATATAAAATTCTCGATACATTTTTTTCATTTTTATTTAATTTTCATCATGGTAACTAACGAAGTTGCGACATGGCTTTCTGATTCGCCTTTTTCATCAACAGTGTAAATTTCAGTTCGAATGACGCTTATTTTTGCACCGCCTTTAATAACATAAGATTTTGAAACCAAAGCATCTCCAATTGCAGGTCGTAAATAATTAACTTTCAACTCCACCGTCACAACATAGCAATCTTCTTCGTAATGACTTACCGCCGCGTAACCTGAAGAAACATCAACTAAAGAGGCAATCATTGCCCCATTGAACATTCCTGCTTTTCTAGTCATTAATTCCATTTTGGGAATTTTCATGGAGATAAAATCTGTTTTAACTTCTAATAATTCAGCTTTGTAGAATTTTAAAGTTTCGGAACGGTTGAAACTATCGATGATAAGTTGTCTTTTTTGTGGAGTCATTTTTTGATTTTAAAATGTAAATTTAAACACAAATTTTCACAAATGTTTTTCACGAATGATGCAAATGTTATGTTTTGATTTATTTTTTAATTCCTAATGTTTTTAAATTAAACCATTAAGGAGATTTAAGTTGTTAAGTTTGAATTAAGTTTTGGCTAAAGCCTTTTTATTGTATAAAATTTGAAAGCGGACTAAAGTCCGCTCCTATTGAATATTTCTCTGTGATATTTGTGAAAATATTTGTACTTTTTGTGTTTAGTTATTTAATTTAAAACAATCTGAAAATTTTCATCCATAGATAAAACTCCTTCCACTAAGTTTTCAGGATGAGCTGTAAAGCCTTTCAATTTCGAAGTTTTTCCTTTTAAGACTAAATCCATTAATTGTTTATCTGATAACTTTTTACCGAAAATTTCAAATGAAACTTTAAAGCCACAATTTTTAAAATCTGAACAACCAACAGCCGCTTTTCCTTTCATTAAATGGTGTTCTTTGCACTTCGGACATTGGGTTTCTTCCCAAGACTGCAATTCTTTTTTCACAGCTGGTTCGCGCTTTTTCTTTTCTTTAACGACCTCAACTTTTTCCTCTTCCAAAGAAATGACTTTTCCTTTTCCGTCGACCACTTTTTTGGTCAATTCCGTCACCATTTGGATCAATTCTTCTTTAAACTGATTGGCTTCATATTCACCACTTTCAATTTTACGAAGCTTAGATTCCCATTCTCCCGTCAATTCAGGGCTTTTTAGCAATTCATCCTCAATTGTGTCGATCAGCTGAATTCCGGTTTGGGTAGCGATGAGATTTTTCCTTTTCTTTTCGATATATTTTCTCTTAAAAAGAGTTTCGATAATGTTTGCACGAGTTGAAGGTCTTCCGATTCCGTTGTTTTTTAACATTTCCCTAAGTTCTTCGTCTTCAACTTGCTTTCCGGCAGTTTCCATAGCACGAAGAAGCGTTGCTTCTGTGTACGGTTTTGGCGGTGTTGTTTTACCCTGATGAATCATTGGATCATGTGGTCCGGTTTCACCAACAGTGAATTCCGGAATTGTCTGTTCTTCTTCCTTATCTTTTTCTTTATCCGTTGTTTCTTCTTTCGGTTCTTTAGAATAAACCGCTCTCCAACCCGGTTCAAGAACCTGTCTTCCACTTGTTTTAAAAGGAATTGTTCCCACCTGACCTTCTACTAAAGTATTTGAAATCTTACATTCAGGATAAAAAACGGCGATGAAACGTTTGGCAACCAAATCGTAAATCAGTTTTTCTTCTCGGCTTAAATTCTGTGAAGGCGGAATTTCCGTCGGAATAATTGCATGGTGATCCGTCACTTTTGCATCATCAAAAACTGCCTTTGACTTTGGAATCGGAGCTTCTAATAATGGAGAAATCAACTCCTGATAAGGATACATTTTTCTAAGAATTCCTTCAATTTTCGGGTATAAACTTTCAGATAAATAGGTCGTATCCACACGCGGATAAGTCACATGTTTTTTCTCGTAAAGACTTTGAATATAATTTAACGTATTCTCAGCAGAATAACCGTATTTTTTGTTGGCTTCCACCTGAAGTCCGGTCAAATCGAAAAGTCTTGGATTTTTTTCTTTTCCTTCTTTAATTTCAAAAGAAACAATCTCGAAAGGGTTTTGTTTTAAGTATTCTAAACCTTTTTCAGCACGTTCCAATGCTTTTAAACGATCGATTGCGGCATTGAAGATAACGTCACGATATTTGGTTTTCAGTTCCCAATATTCTTCGGTTGTAAAAGCATCAATCTCCTTCTGACGTTGAACCAACATCGCCAAGGTCGGAGTCTGTACCCTTCCGATAGAAAGAACGGCTTTATTTCCACCAAATTTTTTGGTAAAAAGTCGTGTCGCATTGATTCCTAATAACCAATCGCCAATTGCTCTTGCGTTTCCTGCGAGATAGAGATTTTTGTAATCCTCGGCAGGTTTTAAACTTGCAAAACCTTCTTTAATCGCCTCTTCGGTAAGAGATGAAATCCACAAACGCTGAATAGGTTTGTTGCATTTTGCTTTCTGTAAAACCCATCTTTGGATAAGTTCTCCTTCCTGACCGGCATCCCCGCAGTTAATAACCTCATCACATTCTTCGACTAACTTTTCAATGACTTTAAACTGATTTTCAACACCTTTATTCGGGATCAGCTTAATTCCGAAGTTTGGCGGAATGATCGGCAGCAAAAACAAATTCCAGGACTTGTATTGCGGACCGTAATCGTGAGGTTCTTTGAGGGTGCAAAGATGTCCGAAAGTCCATGTCACGCAATAGCCATTTCCTTCCATATAGCCTTGTTTAGGCGTGGTCGCGCCCAACACTTTGGCGATATCTCTGGCAACACTGGGTTTTTCGGCAATACAAAGTTTCATGAATTTTTCGGAATTGTTGAAGAGGGCAAAAATCGGGATTTTTTTTGACTTTTGCTAATTTGTTTGGGATTGATGGTTGATCGTTATTGATTGGCTGTTGATAGTGTGAATGATTTATTTTATGCTAAGATTAACTTTTACATTTGAAGAAGTATACTTTACATCGCTAGGTTTATATTTTACATTGCGAAAAGTACGTTTTATAACTTGAACTTTGTTAATGACATTTAAAAAAGTATATTTTACGATGCGAGAATATTAAACAACGTTGCAAATTTTAACTTTTACATTGCTTGCTTTTATTTTTACATTGCGAGAATTTACTTTTACGCTGCAAATATTATAAATAATACTAAAAGAATATACTTTAAATCCTTTAATATTACTTTTAAAATTACAAAAAGGATTCTTAAAGTTATTAAAATAACAAATCAGATTGTGTTTTTAATAGATTAGTAGGTTAAAATTATAAAAGATTATTTCTGTATTTAAGTACGAGCGAGACGCTAGCGCTAGCTGATAGTGAACAAATTCAACCTTAATTCAACATTAATTAAAATCATTAAAAATCAAACATTTATAACTTATTTTCATTAGTTTCGATTGATGAAAAGTTTTAATTTATGAGTCGAAAATATAAATTTAAAGAAAAAGACGGAGCTTATTTTATAAGTTTTGCAACAGTATTTTGGATTGATGTTTTTACACGATTGGAGTATTTTGATATTATAATTAACTCCCTAGATTATTGTCGGAAAAATAAAGGAATGATCATTTTTGGATATTATATTATGCCAAGTCATATCCATTTAATTTTTCGGGCAGCCAATGAAAACCCATCAGATTTAATTCGAGATTTTAAGGGATTTATCTCTAAACAAATGATTACAGCAATTAAAGAAAATAATGAAGAAAGTAGAAAAGAATGGCTTCTCTGGATGTTTAAACAAGCTGGAAAGAGAAATTCAAATGTTCAAACTCATCAATTCTGGCAACAACATAATCAGCCAATAGAAATTTGGTCTTTGAAAGTTTTTGAACAAAAATTAAATTACGTGCATCAAAACCCTGTTGAAAGTGGTTTTGTTTCGCAACCTTTTGAATGGAAATACAGTAGTGCAAAAAATTATTATGAAGACGATGATAGTATTTTGAAAATCGATACCAATCTATAAATTTCGCTAACGCGAGCGTCTCGCTCGTGCCGTCAAGTCAATTAAAGAATTCATGAGCACGAGCGAGACGCTCGCGCTAGCAGTGACCACTTATCGCGGAATCATCATAACTTCAATTTATAATGAAAATATCTCTTATGTATTACAAAAAAAAGTTATTTCAGTTGTTCATCCTTTTTTGTAGCGTTTTATCTTATGCTCAATTATATAAACAAGATTCTTTACGTGGTGAATTCATTTATCAATTGAAAGCTAAATTTGATACACGAACGGATAATAGACAGAAGAATTTTTCTCATTACAGGTAGCTGATAAGGATGCTTTTTTTGCGAATACAATCTCATTAAAAACTGATTCTATAATGGAAAATTCAGGAACATCGACAACTAATCCTGATGGAAGCATTACTCTTGGTTGGAAAAAGGGTGTAGTGATTCCGAAAACAAATTTATCTTTTACCATAATACAGTCAAATGAAAATGTACAATATTTTAGATCTGTTGGAATGTCTTTACTCACTTATAAAGAACCAGTAAAAAAAGATTGGAAACTAGTAAATGAAACAAAGGTAATTAATACCATTAATTGTAAGAAAGCAGAGATCACTTCTAAAGGAAGAAACTGGATTGCATGGTATTCTCCCGACATTCCTTTACCTTATGGTCCTTATAAATTCAGTGGATTACCCGGATTAATCATTAAAATAACGGATGATAAAGGAGAATTTGATTTCGAATTGGTAAAATCTGTACCCGCTTCTAAACTGAAAGGAAAATTAATTAACATTAAGAAAAGCAGATATACTGATGCCATAGAAACCACGCAACCCAAATTAAAACAGGCATTAAGAAATGCCGATGCTAATACGACCGCAATACTTGCAAGCTATGGAACGACCATTATAAAAGGGCAGGAAATAGCAAGACAAAGGGAAAAAGAAAGAGAAGAAAACAGAAAATATGAAAATCCGATAGAACTTACTGATTAAAAAAGCTCCCTTAAAAAAGAGAGCCAACCAACAATAATTATGAAACAAGGTTCATAGTATAATGTATTACATCGTTATAGGAACATCCATTAAAAGAATTTCCGTGTTTTCTGATGTTGCTTTAATCTGTAAATCTGAAATGTCCCAAATTCCAAAACCATCTCTTTGTTCCAATTTCTGACCTTCGATTTCTGCGCTTCCTTTAATGATAAACGCATAGACACCGTTCCCTTTTTTCCTGATCTGATAATTGGTTTCAGTATTATTTTCAAAATTTCCTAAGTGAAACCATGCATCCTGATGAATCCAAACTCCGTCGTCATTCGCATTTGGAGAAAGAATTTGTTGGAATTGGTTTTTGCTTTTTGTTTTGTCAAGTGTGATCTGATCATATCTTGGAGTGACATTTCTTTTATTCGGATACACCCAGATTTGTAGGAATTTTACCAACTGATCTTGGTTTTTGTTGAATTCACTGTGCATAATTCCAGTTCCGGCACTCATCACCTGAATATCCCCACTTTTGATTACAGCCGTATTTCCCATACTGTCTTTATGCTCCAAATCTCCCTCCAACGGAATACTGATGATTTCCATATTATCGTGAGGATGCGTTCCGAAGCCTCTCCCCGCATCCACTTTATCATCATTTAAAACTCTCAACACTCCAAAATGCATTCTTTCCGGATTGTGATAATTTGCAAAACTGAATGTATGATTACTAACCAGCCAGCCATGATCTGCCTTTCCTCGGGAATCCGCTTTATGAATCACAGAATTGTCCTTTATTTTCGAATCTGTATAGGGTAAATGATTATATCCGATGGGTTCTAACGGTTCAATTTCGTCAATCTCATTTTTCATTGTATTACCCAATGAAGCGGATGCCACAAACATTCCTGTTCCCAATAATCCTTTTTTTAAAAAATCTTTTCTGTCCATATCTGTTCGTATTTTATTCGTTTTGATAAGACAAATTTCGGAAGATTAGAATTGCTGGACATTTAACTAGTTTAATAAATTGCTTTTTCTTTTAAAATAATTAAGTCCTTTTGTCTTGAAACAAAAGGACCAAAAGTTCAAGACTTGGAAACTTCCGCTAAAAATTAATGATGTTCTCTAAAATTTTAAAACTCGCGCGATAATAGTATTTGTTCTTCGATTCAACTTTTGTGTCGCGCTCAAACAGTAGAATTTTATTAACGTTCACATCATTAATTTTCTTAACGCTACATTTTCCTATGTCGGTTTATAAACGACAACGTTTGTCATAGGAATCAGTATGACAAACGTTGTGAATATTATTTTAAATAAAATTAAAATCTGCGTAATCTGCAAAATCAGCGAGAGAAAATTACTTCTCTTTAGAAGCCAAACGCTTTCTGATTGTACTCACAAATTCTTTAGAAACTCCGAGATAAGAAGCAATATAATATTGCGCAACTCTTTGCGGAATAGATGGATACACTTTAATGAATTCTAAATATCGATCGGACGCAGCTTTGGAAATAGTATTTACCAAACGGTTTTGTAATGTTGAAAGATTTCTCTGAACCAACATTCTGAAAACTCTTTCGAATTTCGGAATTTCGGTTAATAATTTTTCTTTTGTTGTCGGATTCAGCATAAATATTTCCGAATCTTCCAATGTTTCAATGTATAATCGGGAAGGTTTTTGTTCCTGAAATGAAGCGATATCACTGATCCACCAATCTTCAATGGCGAATAAAATGGTGACCTCAAAACCGTTATCATCAAGATAATACACTCGTACACAACCTTTTTGAATGTACCCTTCAAACTGACAAATTTCACCTTCTCTCAACAAAACAGTTTTCTTGGGAAAGGTCTGTAACGTTAGAGAATCGGTGAAAAATTTTTCTTCGGTTTCGCTAAGGCTGATGAATCGTGTTACGTTTTCGATGATGTTTTGGGACATAATTGCAGTTTATGGCTGCAAATTAGGAAAAAGTGCGTAAACTTCGTTCTTCAAAAGTCCACTTCCTCCGCCATAATGGTCAATAACTTTGATTTCTTTGTCTAAATTTTCACAAAAAACCTTAATATCTTTTTCAAATTGCTCTTCCAATCCGGAACTCAACAGCACAATATCTACCTGATTTTCTTTGATATATTCATAACAAAAATTTTCATCGCTCTGAATTTCCGCATTCCAGCCTTCGTTGTTTTCGATAATTCTTTTTAAAGTCTCAAGAATTTCCTGATTTTTTCCAATCACTAAAAAATTTAATGTTTTCATTTTTTTAATTTATAAATGAATAAAAAGTGAAGTCCGCGTTTTTTTCTCAATATTTTTGGTTTTATGCCCCTTTCCTGAAGTGTCTTCTACCAAAAGTACCTCTCCTGTCTGAAATTGTCTGGTTTCTCCCAACGAAGTTTCGATTTCAACCCCGCCATTCAAAAGTACAATATATTGTCTTTGTGGTGCACAATGAAAATCATAATCGTACTCCGCAGCAACCTGTCTGAATTGTAATTTTTTAACGTCAATATCTTTTGAAAGAAATCCAATTTCCCCTTGATCAATCAAAGAAATTTCGATGTCTTCAAAACGAGAGTCTCCATTTTCATCACTGAATATTTTTGTAATTTTCATTCTATATTTTATTTTTTGCCACGAATACGCTAATAAATTATTCGTGTATTCTCGGCTAAGAATTATTTAAAAACAATCGAATTTGCCAACTCAATTTCTTCCTGATTGATGGAATGCCCAAAATTAGCATAGACTTTTTCCGTTACATCCGCATTCATTTCTCTTAAAATATTGGCTGTTGCGTAAACTCTTTCCACCGGAACATGAAAATCCGGATTGCTTGTTCCAAGAAAAATCGGGGTCTGAAAAAAATCACCTTTATAATTTTCACGGTTGATTGTTTCACCGATCACTCCACCAATTATGGCTGCTGCTCCACCAAACTTTTGCGCATTTCTTGCCAGGAATTCCAAAGTCAAACAGGCCCCTTGCGAAAACCCGAAAAAGTAAATATTTTCAGCTTTTATTCCTGTATCCAAAGCTGTTTGAACAGTTTTTCCAATGGTTTCAATTGCAGAAGATAACCATGGTTCGTTTTGATCTACGGGAGCAATGAATGAAAATGGATACCATGTTCCGTTCGTTGCTTGCGGTGCCAATAAAGCATAATCTTTTACATTTAAATGCTGTGATAAACTCAAAATATCCTGCGCACTTCCACCTCTTCCGTGAATCATGATTAAAACTTTTTCAGCTTCATTTAATGATTTCCCTCCTATTTTTATATCTAAACTATGACTCATTTTATCTAAATTTTTCTGTCGGATAATTAATTTTCGGTAAAACTTCAACCAAATGTTCTCTTTTTTCTTCAAATTGTTCTGGAAGATTTAAATGTTCTCCCAAAGAAGCCAATTCCTCATCTACATCGAAGCCCGGACCTGAAGTCGCTATTTCAAACAAAACACCTCCCGGCTCTTTAAAATATACGGAAGTGAAATATTTTCTGTCCTTCACTTCAGTATGTTCCAAGCCAAACTTGTTTAATTTTTCAATCATTTCAAGCTGAGTTTCAGCATTTGGAGTTGCAAAAGCTACGTGGTGAACTGTTCCTCTTCCTGCCAAGCCTTTCAAAGCGGTTGGTGTACAAAGTAAATCAACATACTTTCCTGGTGCATCTTCCGTTGCAAATCTGAATTTATCAGAACTTTCGGCAATGAGTTTATGATCCATTTGCGTCGTCAACAAAGCCGCCGTTCTTTCATAGGCATCCAGCCAAATTTCAACATGATGAATTCCTTTTATGGCAAAATCTTTTGGAATAAACCCGTTATAATAGCCTTTTCTATCATCTTTATCATTAAAAACCAACTCCAAACCTAACCCGTCGAAATCTTCCAGGTAAATAAAAACTTCGCCCGAAAATCTTTGCTGAGGATGTTTAAAAGGAATATTAAACTGATTCAAACGATTCATCCAATAGTCCAAAGCATCGATGGATACCGAAAATGCAGTGGTATTCAACATCCCTTTTCCGTGTCTTCCGTTAACAAGACCTTTTCCATAAGGGAAAGTCGTCATAATCGTTCCCGGAGTTCCGAATTCGTCTCCGAAATAGAAGTGATAAACATCCGAATAATCAAAATTTACGGTTTTCTTTACCAGTCGAAGTCCTAAAACTCCGGTGTAAAAGTCTATATTTTCCTGTGCGTCGCCCGTGATGGCGGTTACGTGGTGAAGTCCTGTGATAAGTGACATAGTTTTGGTTTTTGTTGTTGGTTGATTGTTTATGGGTGTTGGTTTTATGTGAATCTTATTCCTCTTCCTTCAACCAAACATCTTTATACTGTTCCGGATTGCGTTTGAATTGAGCATGAACATACGGACACAACGGTACAATTTTCATGTCATTTTCTCTGGCGTAAGAAACCAGCTTGTCTAATAATATTTTAGCAAAACCTTTTCCTGCATATTCTTCATCAACTTCGGTGTGATAAACTGTTAATTTTTTTCCAATTACCGAAATATCCATTTTTCCCGCTTTTTTATCATCCGAGAAAAGCTGGATTTCGCCTCTCACGTTTCCTAATTCTACTTTTGTTGTTTCCATTGTTTTTGATTTTTTAATTAATAATTTAAAGGTAAGATCTTTCTAAAAATTGAGTAATGACCTATGATAACTTCGGTAATACTTCTTCAATTTTTTCGCGTAAACCTTCATGCTGTTTTGGAAGTTTTAAGTTTGTTCCTAATTCACTTAAAGGCTCATCAACAGTGAATCCCGGGTTGTCGGTTGCGATTTCGAATAAAACGCCACCCGGTTCACGGAAATACAATGAATAGAAATAATCTCTATCGATTTTCGGAGTAATATTCAATCCGGCAGACAATACTTTTTCGCGGAATTCCATTAAAACATTATCGTCTTTCACGCGGAAAGCCACGTGGTGATTGGTTCCTGCCGCATTTCTTCCTGCTAAAATTTTATCGTTTTCAATAATATCGACAAGATTGGCTGTTTCAATTGCATCGGTTGCAAAACGGTATCTTTTACCATCCTGTTTTTGAAGATCATATCCTAAAATATCAGTTAAAACTTTGATCGTTGGATCAGCTTTTCTCAATGTCAACGTGATGTTGTGGAAACCTTTTAAAGCATTTTCATCTTTAATATCATTGATTGTCCAGACTTTTCTGTCATCTGATGTTGAAGATTCAATAAACTGTAATTGTAAACCATCCGGATCTTGAAATGAAATTAATTTTTCACCAAAAATTTCACCTTCTTCAACATTTACATTAAAATTTTTCAATCTATTTTTCCAAAATTCTAAGCTTCCTTTTGGTACAGAATATCCGATGTGAGTTGCCAAACCAGAACCATTTGTTCCTTTTCCGATTCCTTCCCACGGAAAGAAAGTAAGAATCGTTCCCGGAGTTCCTTCTTCGTTTCCAAAATAAAAATGATACGTTCCCGGATCGTCGAAGTTTACAGTTTTCTTTACTAATCTTACTCCTAAAACTTTTGTATAAAAATCTAAATTTCTTTTTGCATTATCTGCGATTGCTGTAATATGGTGCAATCCTAAAATTCTATTTTCCATTTTGTTATTTGTTTGATTTTGATATGACAAATTTAGGGTGATTGGAAATCTTGTGCATTTAACTAGTTTAATAAATGATGGTTTTTGATTTTAATAGCGAATATGACTTAAAAGTTAAAAAAGAAATATTCATTTTAAAAATAACATATTTGTCATTTTGACGAAGGAAGAATCTCTATGAATAAGGTTTTAAAATCATTAACAGATTCTTCACTCCACTTCGTTCCATTCAGAATGACAAGCAAGCATAAAATTGTTAAACCAAAATTTTAAAAAAAAAAAAAAATTAACTGAAAATCAAATATTTAAATATTAATATTGTAATTATTTTACAAAAAGTCTACTTTTTTAGTGGACTAATAAAAATTTATGCCTTATATTTGCAACCGTAATCAGGAAAGAAATATAGAATGAAATCTGGATTTAATTATAATTCAATGAAAAAGTACACCATCAATTCAATGATGATGTACTGCTGTATGCCTAGATTACGATTTTGCTGTGGTTGACCTTACTTTTATATGACATATTTTTAAAGGCTTTACCACGTTGTAGAGCCTTTTTTTGTTTAATAAGAATTAGCATCAAAAATGATAGAGATAAAGAATATTTCAAAAACTTTTCATCAGAAAAAACAGTCTTTCAAGGCACTCGATAATGTATGCCTGACTATTGAAAAAGGGGATATTGTGGGAATCATCGGATTTTCGGGAGCAGGAAAAAGCACTTTAATCCGAACAGTGAATCTTCTTGAAAAACCTGATAATGGTGAAATTATTATAAATGAAAAAGATTTTACGAAATTAAATTCCAAACAATTAGCCAACGAAAGAAAAAAATCGGAATGATTTTCCAGCACTTTAATCTTCTTTCTTCGAGAACAGTTTTTGAAAATATTGCGCTTCCGCTGGAATTAGACAACGTTAATAAAACAGAAATCAATAAAAAAGTCAATGAACTTTTAAAGATTGTCGGCTTAGAAGAAAAAGCCAATGACTATCCTAAAAGTCTTTCGGGCGGACAAAAACAAAGAGTTGCAATTGCTAGAGCGTTAGCAAATGATCCTTATCTACTGCTTTGTGATGAAGCGACAAGTGCACTGGATCCGGCAACAACCCAATCGATTTTACAATTATTGAGAGATATTAATCAAAGATTAGGAATTACCATTTTGCTGATTACCCACGAAATGGAAGTTATCAAAACAGTCTGTAACCACGTTGCGGTAATTGACAAAGGAAAACTATTAATTAAAGGAACTTTAAGCGAGATTGTCTCTAATAAAGAGAATCCTATCATCAAACAATTTTTAAACTCTAGTGTTATGACTATACCACAAGATCTGAATAAAAAACTACAAAAAGAGCCAAAAGACGGATTATTTCCGTTGATTGAAGTTGAACTTAATGAGCAGATTTCTGTTGAAGAACTGCTTTCCATCGTATACGATAAATATAAAATTCCTTACAAGCTTTTAAAAGCTGATGTAGAATATCTTGGAGACTCCAACTTCGGAAAACTGCTTTTGCAGCTTCAGGGTGAAGAGGAGAAAAACCAGCAGGCTATCTACTATTTCAACCAAAACAAAATTCAAAATACGGTAAGAGGATATGCTTAGTGAGACGGTAATTTCTCTTTTATCGAAGGGAATCTGGGAGACAGTTTTTATGACATTTGTATCTGGCTTTTTTGGTTTTGTGTTGGGCTTACCGGTTGGAATTCTTCTATTTCTGACAAGAAAAGACCAGCTTTTGGAAAATGTAATTTATAACAGGATTTTGTCTGTTTTGGTTAATATTTTCCGTTCTATTCCTTTTATTATTCTGATTGTCTGGATGATTCCTTTTACAAGAAGCCTTGTCGGAACATCAATTGGGGTGAATGCAGCTTTAGTTCCTTTAAGCATAGGAGCAGCACCTTTTATTGCAAGATTAGTAGAAAACAGTCTGCTTGAAGTTCCTCACGGATTAATTGAAACTGCAAGAGCTTTGGGTGCTAATCCACTTCAGATTATTCGGAAAGTTTTGTTGCCGGAAGCGCTTCCGGCATTAATCAACAATGCGACGATCACATTAATTACTCTGGTCGGATATTCCGCGATGGGTGGTGCAGTCGGAGCTGGTGGATTGGGACAAATCGGTTATCAGTACGGTTATATTGGTTATGATGCGGTAATTATGAATCTGGTATTGGGATTATTGGTGGCGATTGTTTTTATCATTCAGTTTTCCGGGGACAGATTAGCGAAAAGATTTGATCACCGTTAAGATGGTTTGAGTTTTCTAGAGTATAAGAGTTTTAGTGTGAGAGAGCTTTGAAAATATAATTATAATTTGAATGTGAAATAGTGTGGTGGCTTGATAATTTTCTGCCATCGATTCGGTGAAAAAGTAAGCAAAAAGGTGTAAAGCCATATTCTATTTTTATCTAGCAATTTCAAAATTTTGCCTTTTTGCTTTTTTCGCCATTTTGTTTAAAAAAGAAAATAATTTACAATGAAAAAAATAAAGATTTTTGGTTTTTTAGCGGCGTTTTTATTATTCACCGCTTGTAATTCAACAAAAAAAGATGATCCGAATTTCATTAAAGTCGGCATCACATCCGGTCCGGAGCAGGAAATTGCCGAGGTGGCAAAAAAAGTTGCCAAAGAGAAATATAATCTTGAGGTTGAACTCGTTTCTTTCAACGATTATGTGGTTCCCAACGAGGCTCTAAACAACGGAGATATTGATGCAAATGCCTTTCAGCATGTTCCTTATTTAAATGAACAATCAAAACAAAGAGGATACAAATTAGCGGTTGTAGGAAATACTTTTGTGTATCCGATTGTGGCGTATTCAAAGAAAATTAAAAGCATAAATGAACTACAAAATGGAAGTACAATTGTAATTCCGAATGATCCTACAAACGGTGGTCGTTCGTTACTTTTATTACAGAAAAACGGTTTATTAAAATTAAAAGACGGCATCGGCTTATTGCCGAAAGTAACTGATATTGTTGATAATCCAAAGCAATTAAAAATCTTAGAAATCGAAGCACCTCAATTGCCGAGAGTATTGGATGATAAGGAAGTGGTAATTGCCATTATTAATAACAATTTTGCCGCACAGGCAGGATTAGATGCCGAAAAACAGGGAATTTTTAAAGAGGATAAAGATTCGCCTTACGTAAATGTAATCGTTTCGAGACAGGACAATAAAACCGCCGAAAAAGTGAAAAACTTTGTAAAAGCTTACGAATCTGATGAGGTCGTTAAAAAAGCAGATGAAATCTTTAAGGGCGGTGCTATCAAAGGGTGGAATTAATCGGGTGAATGATGAATTTTCAATAAGTGAATTTTCTTTCATACTGTAAAATTCATATTTGACTATTGACAGTTAACTTAACAAAATTTCTATTATTATATTTAGACATTGTTTCAATTTTCTTGGAATGATGTCTTTATTTTTTACTGTTTTATTAAAAAGATTGGTTATAAGTAACCATTTATTCAAAAAACACATTTTCTCAATTTGAGATAATAAATATTTTTGCTATTTTTGTTACCAATCATTAAAAAGGCTTTTTATGTTAAAGAAAACCGCCATTGTAAGTTTATTCACACTTATTTCTGCTTCTTATATGGCTCAAAATACTACCCTACCTGTTTACTTAGACGAATCCAAACCTGTAGAACAACGCGTACAGGATGCACTTTCCAGAATGACTCTGGAAGAAAAAGTGGCGATGCTTCATGCGCAGTCAAAATTCAGTTCGCCGGGGGTTCCAAGATTGGGAATTCCTGAATTCTGGACAACAGACGGTCCTCATGGAGTTCGTCCGGAAGTAATGTGGGACGAATGGAATCAGGCAGGTTGGACGAATGATTCTATCATTGCGTATCCCGCATTGACAGCACTTTCCGCAACATGGAACAAAAAAATGTCATGGAACTACGGTAAAGCACTTGGAGAAGAAGCGCGTTACAGAAAAAAAGACATTCTTCTAGGACCTGGAGTGAACATTTACAGAACTCCACTGAACGGAAGAAACTTTGAATACATGGGTGAAGATCCCTATTTGACATCGAAAATGGTGGTTCCTTACATTAAAGGTGTACAATCTAATGGTGTTGCGACCTCTGTGAAGCATTTTGCTTTGAATAATCAGGAAATGTTCCGTCATACAAGCAACGTGAAAGTTGATGACAGAACGTTGTACGAAATTTATCTTCCGGCTTTCAAAGCAGCCGTGACAGAAGGAGATTCGTGGACGATCATGGGAGCTTATGACATGTATAAAGGTCAGTATTCTAGCCAAAATCAGTATCTTTTAAATGATATTCTTAAAGGTGAATGGAAATACAAAGGTGTTGTTGTTTCCGACTGGGGAGCTGTAAACAATACCGAACAAGCCATACATAACGGTTTAGATCTTGAATTTGGAAGCTGGACCAACGGGCTTTCAGCAGGTACAAAAAATGCTTACGATAATTATTATTTAGCAAAACCCTATTTAGATTTAATTAAATCGGGAAAAGTAGGCACAAAAGAGCTGGATGACAAAGTTTCAAGACTTTTGAATTTAGCTTATAAAACTACGATGAACAGAAACAAGCCTTTCGGAAATATCGCTTCTGAGGAACATAAAGCTGTTGCGAAAGAAATTGGTGAGGAAGGAATTGTACTGTTGAAAAACCAAGGAAATGTACTTCCGATAGATATTAATAAAGCTAAAAAAATTGCTGTAATTGGTGAAAATGCCATTAAAATCATGACTGTTGGTGGTGGTTCGTCTTCATTAAAAGTGAAATATGAAACGCTGCCTCTTGACGGTATCAAAGCAAGATTCGGAAAACAATCCGATGTACAATATGCGAGAGGATATGTTGGAGATATCGGCGGAGAGTATAACGGTGTGAAATCCGGACAAGACCTAAAAGATACACGCTCTCCCGAAGAATTATTGAAAGAAGCTGTTGAATTGGCAAAAAAATCTGATTATGTAATTTTCGTGGGAGGATTAAATAAAGCCGACTTTCAGGACAGTGAAGGAAATGACAGAAAAAGCTATGGACTGCCTTACAATCAGGATAATGTGATTGCTGCATTGGCAAAAGCAAATAAAAATCTTGCGGTTGTTCTGGTTTCCGGAAATGCGGTTGCAATGCCTTGGATTAAAGAAGTTCCGACCGTTTTACAATCTTGGTATCTAGGTTCTGAAGCTGGAAATTCTATCGCTGCAATTTTAGCCGGAGATGCGAACCCGTCAGGAAAGTTACCTTTCACTTTCCCTGTAAAGCTGGAAGATAATGCGGCTCACACATTGGGAGAATATCCTGGAAATAAAGCAGAATTGGCTGCTGATAAAGGAAAAGATCAGAAAAATCCTATCAATATTACTTACAACGAGGGAATTTTTGTAGGCTACAGATGGCATGACACGAAAAAAATTAAGCCATTATTCAGTTTCGGACATGGTTTGAGCTATACAACCTTCGAGTTTGGAAAGGCTAAAGCTGATAAGACAACGATGTCTCAAGATGATAAAATTACGTTTACGGTTTCTGTAAAAAATACAGGAAAAAGAGCCGGAGCAGAAGTTGCACAATTGTATATCTCTGATTTAAAATCATCTGTTGAAAGACCAACCAAAGAATTGAAAGGTTTTGAAAAAGTATATCTAAATCCAGGCGAAGAAAAAGAAGTGACTTTCACAATTGATAAGTCAGCATTAAGTTTCTTTGATGCTCAGAAACACGACTGGGTGGCAGAACCGGGAGATTTTGAAGCACAAATCGGAAATTCTTCTGATGCTATTAAAACGAAGGTGAAGTTTACTTTAAAGTAATCTTACTTATATATTTCTAAAGCGAAGAGTCCAATTTTTTGGGCTCTTTTTTATTTTATTAAGATAAAAAAATTCATAAAGGCAATAAAGAAGTTTTAAGTAAAACTTTACAACGATTTTTCATATTTAAAGCTAATGATTGAGCCCTATTAAACATTATTGAAATATGATAATATTAAATGATACGATCCTATTTAAGACAACAAAAAAGCATCCGAAATTCCAGATGCTTTTTATTTAAATTTTATTTTAAACTAAAGTTAATTTATTTTCCTCCTCCCGAATTTTTCTCCACATCGGTTTTGGTATTTTCCTTCACTTTCTGGTTTCCAAAACGTTTTACAAAAGAAAGAGAAACTCCGTACCAATCCCATTGCATAGAATTTCGAAGCGTACCTGTTTGATTAAAAGTTGTCGTATCAAAATTTGGTCTTTGGAAAATATTCATCAACTGCAAACTGGCTTCCATTTGTGTTTTTGGGAAAATTTTGGTTACAGAAATATTATGAAAAACATTGGTTCTGTTCGCATAAGAATTTCCACTGTTTTGATTGGAAATTTCTACCCATGCACTTAAATTGATATTCTTATCGAATAAATTGGTATACGAAATATTGGTAGAACCACCCCAGTAATTCACATATTTTTGTCCTTTGAGATCATTTCTTAGATTAAAGTCGCTATTATCGATATAATACCATCCCAACCCAACATTCACGGTCAGTTTATTTTTCAGGAATGTTTGGTTTGTATTAGCAAAAAGATAATATTTCTGAACCCTTCCGCTGAAATTATCCGGTTGGGTAATTGTTCTGTTCTTCGTAGGATCTGCAGCATTATTTTCGAAAATATAGCTCGTCCAGTAATCCTGATCTGTATACATATATCTTGCTGAAATAAAATATTTCTTAAAAAGCCCCAATTTCATGTATAATCTGTGACTAGGATTCGGTTCCAGTTCCAGGTTTCCGCGGCTGTAAAATCCGTTGTCGTTGGGAATCATAAAAGGATTAAATTCTGCATACCACGGCCTCCAAAGATTTCTGTTGTAAGTAAGACTAAGATCGTATTTATCTGAGAAAGTATATTTTAATAATAAATTTGGAAGAAAAGCTCCGTAAGAATCTTTTCTGCTTGTTCCTGCAACATCCTGTCGCATTTTGTAGTTGATATATTCGTAACGAAGTCCGATTCTTGTCTCTAATTTCTTAAAGAAAGTTTTACTATAGTTTGCGTATAATGAATTAATATTATCCTCATAATGAAAAATATCATGACCGCTCAATCCGTCCATTTGGGTCGCAAATAAATCGTTCGGAACAACATTATTATTAAAATCCATTTTTCCTCCTATTTCCATTGTTCCCCACTCTTTCCCCAAAGGCTGAGTATAATCAATTTTCAGATAATAATTTCTGTTTTCTGTATCCGATAAAACCTTGGTTTCATACAAGCTGGTGGTAGTTCCTGCCAACTGATTTTTCACAAAATTGTTATCTTCGGACTGTCCATAATAGTTGGATCCCAGATTGACATCTAGAATTCTGTTTTTCTCTTTATCGTAAAATTTATAAAAGAGATTGGCTCCCAAATTACGGTTTAGTCCTGTTGACCACTGATTCTGTGTATAGGAGCTTTTCAAATCGTTATTAATGCTTGTAATTCCGTTTGCATCGGAAGAATTTGAGGAATTTCCCTGGTAATATTCTAAAATTAATCCGACTGTATTTTTATCATTCAGTTCGAATTCTGATGTGGATGAACCAGACGGACTTTTGCTTCTTCCCGTACTTTCTGTGTTGATTTCCGTAAGAGAGTTATCTGCATACACTGTACTCAAAAGGCTGCTCTTTTGGAGATAAGAGTTGTCGCTGTAGCTTCCTATAAACGTCTGTGTGAAGTTCTTTTTATGATAATTTAAATTGAGATTCGTGTACTGTGAATTTTTCTGCTGTTGCCTGTTATTAAAGGTTACACTTCCTTTAATACCTTCATCGTCGCGTTTTTTTAATACAATGTTAATGACAGATCCGGCAGTTTCATATCTTGAAGACGGACTTGTGATGACCTCGATTTTCATTAAATTATCGGCAGGAATGGTCTTTAAATATTCTTTCAGCTCCTTTCCGGTGAAAACAGATTTTCTGTCATTGATATACACCGTCACCGATTCGCCTTCCGCTTTTACGGCATCATTGTTATCAATACTTACCAAAGGAGTCATTCTTAGAACATCCCAAGTTGTATTTCCCGCTAAAATAGAGCTGTTGGCAACATTGAAAACAGTACGGTCAACCTTAGATTCTACCGTTGGCTTTCTGACAGTTACCGTCACAGCTTCAATTTCCTTTTCTTTTTTTATGGTATCATTTTTCTCTTGAGCAAAAGCCAAGAGCCCCGCCAGAAGAGCGATTGGTGAAAATAATCTTCTCATTAATTATTAGGTTTACTCTAATAAGACACCATACATTGAATAAATGTTACATCAAATTGTAAAAAAAGTGAAAAAAGTTTTAGAACCTATCTTTAAAGTATTGATTTGACCGAGTTTCCTAATCCTGATCCAATAGCCCAGATTGCAACGACATCCTTTTTGGTTGCGGCGGAGCAAAGCGGAGCCGTAACCAAAAAGATATAGTGGAAAGCTGGAAATAGCTCCTAAAAAAATAAAAGCATCATCCAAAAAACCTCCAATTCGTAACGCCTAACTTTCAAAATAATGTATCACACCGACTTCCGGATGATGTTTTTTCTCTTCATTAAATTCATCTTCTTCATTCTGACTGTTTTCCAAAAAAGAATTGCTGAACAAAACATATGACGGATATTCTGCCAAACCGTTTTTCAACATTTGATGAGCTTCAACGATTGGTTTTCCGTATAATTTTTGAAAATTTCCGATTTTATACTGCGAAAATTTTCCGTAATGAACGATAAATTTTAATGATAAATCTATTGCTGTGCTTAATGATTTACTCAATTCTTCGACTTTTCGGGTAAAGGCATTTTGCATATTCCTCAACATTCTTGAAATTTTTTGGTACGACGGACTCTTATCATATCGGTAAAATAATATGGCATCGCCCTCGATTTCTGAAATTTCAAAATACTCATTATTCATATCAATGAGCGTAGAAAGTAGTTGTCTTACAATATATTCTCCTGTATAAAGTTTTGTATTGAATACAAATTCCGTAAACCCGCTGAAATCCGGAATAAGAATAATGCCATCTTTAATGTTTGTATTCTCCATAAAGTTTAGGGTTAAAACCTGTACCATTATAGACGAAGAAAATATTATTTTACTTTATGTTTTTTTAAAATAAAATTAAAGTTCAACAATGAGTTCTTTTTCAAAGCCATTATATTTCTCATCAATGTATCCATGAGGGTTACAGATGATTTCCGTTTTTCCTAATTTATATCTTTTTGGTGTATGAATGTGCCCGTGAATCCAATATAAAGGTTGATGTTCCAAGATAAAATCTTCAAGATTTGAAGCATAAGCTGAAGTCAACGGATCTTCTCTAAAATGCTCAGGACTCGACTGCAGACTTGGTGCATGATGCGTTACCACGATATTTTTCATGTCTTTTGAATTCTCAAGACTTTCTTTTAACCATACTCTGGAAAACTGGTGAATTTTGTAAATATCAATCGACCTCATTTTGGAATAAGAAGGATCTCGTCGGATCTGTTTGTAATCATTCATTCCATTCTGGCATATAAATCCGTATTGTCTGGGATCTCCGAAAATCGAAAAATCGGTCCATAAAGTTGCTCCGTGAAATCGAATTCCATCAATATCTACAAAAGAATCTTCCAGCACAAACACATTGGAATCCTTTGCATCTTCTTTTATTTTATTTAAAGTTTTTGGATAAGAACCTTTGTAATATTCGTGATTTCCAAGAACATAAATCACTGGTTTATTGGGAATTTCGGCTTTCATCCAATCAATTCCCTTGGTTCCCAAATTTACATCTCCTGCCAAAACCACAACATCCGCGTTATCAAAAGATAAGTCGGTGATTCCAAATTCCTGATGCAGATCGCTGATGATTTGTATTTTCATAGTACAAAAATAAAAAGAACCGACATACATAAAATACGCCGATCCCATTCATATAGTTTAGTATAATAAATATAGCTAAATCAATTTATGAAACAACCATTTCTGCCTGTTTTATTTTAATATTTTTAATGATAAAATAGAATAACATTCCTAATGCAAATACAGCATATCCTATTAATATGATTAAACTTAAATTTCCTACAGCCAGTTTTGAAGGGAAAATCTGACTCATTAATGTCATAAAAGATAGGCCGATTCCTGCTCCCAAAAAGTAGCTTGTAGAGCTTAAACTTGAAGCAACACCGTAACTTGACGGGTTTACATCTTGGATTCCTAAAACAGATAAGGCTGTAAAACAAAACGTCATACCAATTCCAGAAATGCAGGCTGCACCAATTAAGACCAATGTTAATGGATGATCAAAATAAACTGAAATTAATAAAGCCAAAGCCCCACTTAACATGAAAATCCAACCAAAGATACCCATTTGTGATGAATTTAATCTTTTAGAAATATGAGGTAAAATGAATTTCGCCACCAAAGCTGACATCACACTAAACGGAACCAACATTAATCCTGCAGAAGCCGCACTATAGTTCATATCTTTCTGCAACATCAAAGAAATTAAGAACAAAAATCCGATGAAGAATCCTCCTAAAGCAATGAAAGCTAAATTGGAAACCATCAAAGATTTGTGCTTGAATAATTTTAAATCAATTAAAGGTTCCGATGTAGATTTTAAACGATAAAAGACAAAAACCAATAGTAAAATCGCAGCTGCTAAAGAACCCGCCACCATGAATGTATTTTCTTTAATATGAATCAATTCATGAGTACCGTAGGTTAAGCTTAATAATCCCAAAACCAATAAAATTCCAGATAAAAGATCTGTTTTCTGAGGGTTTCCAGCTTCATCTTTTGGTAGATATTGATAGGCAAAAATTAGAGTTAATAATAAAATAGGAACATTGATTAAGAAAACCCAGTGCCAACTCATATACGTACTGATAATCCCACCTAACGAAAGTCCGCTCCCCGATCCAATCGCCGCAAATGAACTGAAAATTCCTATTGCACGGTTTCTTTCCTGATCTTCTTTGAAGGTATTTGTAACAATCGACATTGCGGAAGGCATAATAAAAGCAGCTCCCAATCCCTGCAAAGCACGGAAAATAGCCAATGTTTCAAAACCCGTTGACAAACCTGCACCCAGAGATGTTAGCATAAAAATTAATGATCCCAAAAGAAAAATCTTCTTTCTCCCGATCTGATCCGAAAGTTTTCCGCCAATAATAAGAAAACCACCGAAAAATAAAACGTATAAAGTCTGCAACCATTGAACAGTTTCTGCACCAATACCAAACTGCTCCTGAATAGAAGGAATCGTAAGATTAATAATGGCAATATCCAAAGCCTCCACAAATGTACCTACCGATGCTAAAATTAAGATCAGATCCTTTCTTTCCATATAGTTCAATTATGCTGCAAAATTAAAATTAATAGAACGTATGTAAAAATTATGATTTAAATTTGGAACATATTTTAAATTAAACAATATATAAAAGAACAAATATTCTTTTATTTAAAATTTAATCCCAAAAAACAGAACAAATGGCAACAGAAAATTATACACCTGATGAAAAAGATCTTTCCATCCTGAGAATCCTGCAAAAAGACGCTAAACTGAGTATTCGTGACATTGCGAATAAAATTAATCTGAGCCCTACTCCAACTCATGAGCGAATTAAGAGAATGGAAAAGTTAGGAATCATCAAGGAATATACGACTGTTGTTGACCGCAAAAAAGTGAACAAAGGAATGATGGTGATTTGTATGATCGCACTCAATGTTCATAATAAAAAAACGGCAGGAAAATTCATCGAAGAAGTTGGAAAACTGAAAGAAGTTGTGGAATTTTATAATATTAGCGGAGATTTCGATTTTATGTTAAAAATTTTAGCTCCCAATATGGATGAGTTTCATGAATTTTTTGTGAATAAATTATCTGAAATTGAAGGAATTGGGCAGACGAAAAGTATTTTTGTAATGAACAGTATTAAAGAAAGTTCTCAGATTCTATGATTTTTTTTCGTTTAAAAATTTGTAAATTGACTCAGCATTAAATCAATAAAATCATGTCGTGGAATCCTGAAATTTATAATCAGTTTAAAAATATTCGCTTTAAACCTTTCTTTGATCTTTCGGATTTGATTAAAAATGAAAATCAAATGAAAGCCATAGATTTAGGTTGCGGAACCGGTGAACAAACCTCAATTCTTGCAGAAAAATTTTCCAATGCAACTTTTATCGGAATTGATTCTTCAGCGGAAATGCTGGAAAAATCGAAAACTCTTGAAAATGAAAGACTTAAATTTCGACAGACAACTACGGAAGATATTTTAAATAATGATGAAAATTGGGATCTTATTTTCAGCAACGCAGCTTTGCAATGGTCTGATAATCATAAAGAATTATTCCCAAAATTGATTTCAAAATTGAAAAAAAACGGTCAATTGGCGATACAAATGCCTTATCAACCGGGAAATATTTTGAATCAAATTTTGTTTGAATTAGCAACTGAAGAACCTTTTAAAACTCAATTAAATGGCTGGAATCGACCTTCCGCTGTTTTGACGATTGATGAATATGCACAGATTTTATTTGAAAATGGAATTGAGGAATTGAATTTATTTCAAAAAGTGTATCCAATCATCGCAGAAGATCATGAAACTTTATTTAATTTCATTTCCGGATCGGCACTGATCCCTTATTTAGAAAGGCTTAAGAAAGATCAACAAGAAGTTTTCACCATAGAATTTAAGCGAAGAATTGCAGAGAAATTCCCAAAACTTCCTGCGATTTATTCTTTTAAAAGAATTTTAATGTATGGTCGAAAAAAATAATTAATAAAGAAAATCATTATCGAATTATACAATTATCATTAAAATTTTTAAATCTGAAAACTCATGAAAAGCAATATGAAAAAATTTCTTTGATTGAGATTTTAAATTAAATCAAGGCTTTATTAAAGGCAACGGAATTCCTATCTTATAAACTTTATGGTAAGCTTTTATTTCGTTGTTTTCGTTTAAAAGGTTTTCTAAATTTAAACTTACATCTTGCTGTAAATCAGGATTTGGATAAATAATTAGACAGGCAATTTCTTCATCATTGATAATTGGAGGTGTTGATTTTACCTTTTTTAATCTCGCATAACCTGCAACTTGTCTTATATCGTCGTGAATGATTTTGTAATTATACTGAAGTTTATATTTTGCGTCCACAACAATCTTGGTTTTTCCAGAACAAATAAGAAAATCCAAAGAGTTTCCATATGTTGAAAATTGATGATTAAGTTCTGTGGCAGAAATATTAGAGTTGTCTTTCAATAGTTTAGCATAAATATACAACTCAAACATTTTTGGCATATCGATCCAGAAAGGTGGAGTAAAAATTTTCTGCTCAGTTGTTTTTGTAATATTGTAAGAAAACTTTTTCAATATTGAATGTCCCATATCTATTGCTTCCTTATATTCTTTAAAAAACGGATTATGCTTTAAATTTTTAATTTCATTTAAGTTTATCTCATCATTAATATTTTCAAAAACAGGTCGAATATAATTTATAACCCATTCAATATTTTTTTTATTTTTAAAATAAGAAAAATCATTTTCTATATATTGAACGCAAAACAAAAATACTTTCTTT
Source organism: Chryseobacterium sp. MMS23-Vi53 (assembly GCF_047651245.1). Taxonomy (NCBI): domain Bacteria; kingdom Pseudomonadati; phylum Bacteroidota; class Flavobacteriia; order Flavobacteriales; family Weeksellaceae; genus Chryseobacterium; species Chryseobacterium sp. MMS23-Vi53. Next base: position 1,252,861 of record NZ_CP180265.1, read on the forward strand.
AAAAATCTATTTTCAATGGAATTTTCACCAAAAACCTGATATTCACAAAGTGTGTCTGTAAAATTATTCTTAAAGATATTTCGTTTAATATTTTCAGCCGTAAGAATTTTACCTTTAAATCGATTTTTAAGATTATCTTGAACTTTGTAATAAGATTTTTTTAATCCTTTTCGAACAATATCCTGCAAAATTTTCAAAAAACGAATAATAATAAAGGGCGTTAATAAATCCTGTTTTTGAGTAATTTTAATTTGAGGAGAATCCCAGTCTATCAACAGTAATTGATCTGTTTTTTTTGCCACATCGGGATAAGATATAATCTCCATCAGCATTGCAACACAATCTACTTCTTTTTCGTAAAAATTATTAAAAATATTCTTTTCTGCATTTGCATTTACCTGATCAATTAAATTTTCATTTTCTAAACTGATAAGCTGTTCAAAATGCTTGTAGACAGTAGAATTTATCTTAGGTTCGACTTGAATAGTATGTTTTCCATTTTGCCAAAACCAATCGATCCCAACAAAATAATTGGTAGAAATATTAATCTTATTATCTGCAATTTTAAGATCATAACAATAATAATCCTTTCCTCTTTCCCTTTTAAATTTTCTGGCTTTTATTTTATTCAGATCTTCTTTCCTATCAAGGAGCAAAATTTCCGAAGAATCTGAATTTTCAGGAAGATATCCGTAATAAACTTTTAATGAATGAAAATAGTGTTCCTTTAATAAAATATCCATTTACAAAGATTTGATATAGTCTTCAATCTTTTGTTCACCGACCATTCCAACAAGAATTCCGTCTCTTACATATTCCAGAAGAAGCGGTTTTATTTCATATTCCAATCTGAAATTAAAATCCACTGGTTTATCTTTAATATCCTCTCCATTTTCATCCTTTTCATAATGCTGAATAAAATAAGAATGTCCCAGTGCAACATCTTTTGGTCTAAATTCTCCAGATAAATTGAAGGAATGCGTTTCATAATCATCTGTTGTAAAAATATTTTTAACCTTATTAAACAAATCTGATTTAAAATTTTCCTTCAACTCCAACAAGTCTGTAGGTAACATATCAACAAAGGCAAAACGTCTTCTAATCGCATAATCGATGTATCCGACACTTCTGTCTGCCGTGTTCATTGTTCCAATAATATAGAGATTCGGAGGTAGCATAAGTTCCCTGCTGCCAACTTCATACACGCTTTCGACAGTTTCTCCTCTATATTCTAAAGCGTAAATAAGTTCGCCCAAAACCGATGATAAATTGGCTCTGTTGATTTCATCAATAACCAAGACAAAATTCTTCAGTTTTTCCTGAATAACAGGATTATTTTTATTGATATTAATGGCAATCAATTGCTGTTGAATCATGTAATAATAAGGATATTTTCCTTTCATCGTTAAGCCCAACTTCGCTTCCTGATCCCTTAAATCGATAGGTTTTGATATTTCGTTCCAATTGTTGTATACCTTTTCCATATCGCTGAAAAGAATCTTGTACTTGATTTCTTCACGATCCTGAAAATTATAAATCAATCCATCTTCTTTAATTGAAATAATTTGTGCAGTACTTTTTTCACCGAAATAATAAACTGATCCTGAAACAATTTCAGTATTTATCTTTTCCAATAAAACATTGAGCTTATTTTGGAAGTTAATTTTATTCTTTGTTTTACCAAGATAGGCTAAATAATTATTTGCTGCTTCTTCTGCAAATTTCCCCAGCGTTTTATTTTCTGCATTATAAATAATACCTTCACCTTCTTCATTCGGTTTTGCAACAATTCCACGTACAAAGTCTTCATAAGTGTAACTCGGATGAAACTGAACCAACTTGAAATATTCATTGTCCTCAAGCTCTTTTACAGAAGAAACACCCAAAAGTTCTTTAGCAACAAGCTTTGCTTCCCTTGTCTTTCCCGTTCCGGGAGGACCTTGGAGAATGATCTGCTTTTTGTATTTAAGAAGATTGATGATCTCCTTGTGCTTTTCCTCTGCTTTATTTTTCAAGTGGGTGTTGTATAATTTTTATTTTCTATACAATTATATGGAATATTTTTAATTATTGATCAATAGAGATATTCAACAATTTGGTTTTTACAAAACTGTTGATATTTTTCCGCCATTCTTTAATGTTTTCATTCGTTCTAATGTAGGCTATGCTGCACATATGATCTGACAATAAATCTTGATTTCCTACCTTAAAATAGCTCCCACTAATCAATTTTTCTTCTTCACCAGGATACACCAAAACCGTCTTTACAGCGTTGTAATATTGATGATATGTATACATTTGTCGCAAATCTTCGGGAGAAGGTTTATCACCGTACAAATTTTTCCATTTTGTATCTAAAACGATAGCAATATTATTTTTCTCCAAAATAATATCGGGTTTCATTTTGCTTTTAGTTCCTGATTCCGACTGCCAGATTTTTTTTGAAACCTGAGCTCTTACATTTACGCCATGTTTTTTCAAATCACGTTTTAAAATAATATATACAAATTGCTCCCAAAGCATATTCATATCAAACATTAATGCTAATACATGATTTTTTCCTTTAGAAACATCAGGATGATAATTCAATAGCAATAATTTTGCAATCTGAAGCGCTTTTTCGTAATGCTGATTTTTTCGATCGTAAACAATTTTATCAAAGGTAGATTCCGAAATTTTGATATCGTTCATTTCTGGAAAATTTAATAACAAATTTCCAATTCTGCTTTTCAGATCAATTTTATCATTAACCTGATAAATCATCTTTAAAGCTTTATACAAAATAGAGTGCATTTTATGATTCACATCATAATTAGAATATTTTACATAAAATCTTTCCTGATGAGTCAAATTCTGAGAAATCTGTTTAGAAAATTGCAGCGAACCCTTCAAAGCATATAAATTTCCTTCCTTTTTATTGTACTTTTTGATTAAACCACGATGAAGTAAAAATTCTAATTCTTTCACAAAAAGTTCGAAATACAAATTTAAAATCGAATTGCTTTTCAATTTTAAATCTGCACTTCCAGAGGTTTTCACATTAAATCCCCAAATCGTTTTAATCATATCAATCAACAAAGGTCTCCACACTTCTTCTCCTTTAGTATCGGCCTTTGGTAAAACTTCGATCGTTGTATTCCCTACTTTTAAAACTCCAACATGTTGATTAAACTGTACCCCATTTCTTATTAATCTAAAGAAAGGAGAGTAATTTCCGTAGTATTTTTCTAGTCCTTCATGAATGTTTCTTTCTTCCTTTTTATTGAGATCGAAAGTAAGTCGCTCGTGTTCAAAAACTACGATAAGATTAGATGAACTCATTCTATCTCTTGATTCATTAATACTTGAATGGCTTTTCTAAAATCCATTTCAACCTCCTTTCCTTTGATTTTTATTAGATGTACCGCATCATTTCTGTAATCCATAATTTCGTACATCTCCTTTTCATCATAATTCTCTGAACTATAATCAAAATCAGCAAAAACAGAAGATTTATTTTCTTTTTCTCTTACAAATCCTCTTCCTAAAACCAATCCTATTTTCCCATAATCTCCAAAGAAATATTCCTGCAATAACGGAATTATATTTTTATAAAAAGATTCAATAATCGTTTCATCATTTTTTCCGATAAAATAAGCGTGACCAATTGCGTGATCTTTGTCTATGAGTTTTTCAATTCTTTGGTTGATGGTTATTAATAAGTCTTTAAAATTAATATCATTATTAAAGAATTCTTTGAAATAGGTTCCATTTTTAATGTTTCCATTTTTTTTATCAACGTTCATTAATGTCCAAATCTCTTTTCTTTTATCCCACAAACCTTTCGGAGCATCCAAAGCATCTAATAATTCTTTTTCTTTTGCTATATATTCATCGTCCTCCCAAGGATGCTCTTTGTAATCCCATAAAAGCTTTTCAAAAATTTCGGATGGAGATTGTAATAAGTCTGGCTTTGGAGGCATTTCTTCAAAAGAAAATCTTCTTCTTAAAGCTGTATCTAGCGCTTCTACACTTCTATCTGCAGTGTTCATTGTTCCTATAATATAAAGGTTGGATGGAACACTAAATTTTTCCTTACTGTATGGTAAGGTAATTTCTAGAGCCTCATTATTTCCTAACCGCTTATCTTCCTCAATAAGGGTTATTAATTCTCCGAAAATTTGCGATACATTGCCTCTGTTGATTTCATCAATAATAATAACATGATTATCTGGTTGAGTTACATTTATCATTTTTTCCACTAATAATGGAAATATATTTGGGTAACCATTAATAATATATTTTTCAGTATCAGAAGACATTTTATCTGCAGCCTGTTTATCTTTTATATCCTTTAGTGTAATCTTGCCTTCTTTTACTAAAGAATAAAGTTCATTAATTAGATAAATGGGCAAAGGAACTATTGTTTTCGCTTGTGGCTTTAAGAGGTATAATATCTCTGAACCAATTTTGGTTATTTCATATTCTCCAATTTTGTCTCCGGGCTTAAATTTAAATTTAGAACAGGAAAGGCATAGTTTTTTAAAAACCCCATTATGTATATCATATTTAACAAAGTTATCCTCTTCTTTAGGTTTGATAGGTTTTATTCCCTCAATAAAATCTTCATAACTCATACTTTGATGAAAAGTTGTAAAAACAATTTGCCCTGAATTTACATAACTATTAAAACGCTTTTTTAGGTTTTTACGATTTTCTCTGGCTAGTTCATCAATAGATTTATTTTCTATAATTGCTAATGCCTTGTTTATAGTATTATATGTTTTGCCAGTTCCTGGAGGTCCATATAAAATTTGGTTAATCGGTTGTTTCATCTTTTTTATTTGTGTATTCTTAGTTAAAATAAAATTTAAAAATTCGTCAAAATAATCCAATCCCTCATAATCGAAATTGGGGATTTCGTTTCTTACAATTTCCAATGTTTCCTGAGTTTGATTGTTCAAATCATTAATGGTAATAAGATTTTTAAAATTTATTAACTGGTAAATAAAACCGATAACCATACCATTATAAATTCCTGGGCTTTCATCATACTTTTTTACAAACCAAGTATCAAAGTCTTGGATAATTTTCCACTCTTCCTCTTCTACAATTTCTTCTTCTTCCCCTTTTGAATATTTATTGAATCGATCATACATTCTAGAAATCATATCTGCCTGACTTTTCACTGTAAACCGATGTGCAATAAAATCTGCATGAATGTTCTTTAGTTTTAAAATTTCCTCATCTACTATCGGAATAATTTCTAAAAGCATTGATTCCAAATCTGGGATTGATTCTTCAAAACTATCATAGTGTTTTGGAATAATCACTGTGAAAAATTCCATTTTAGATTTTTCTTTTCCTTCCTGAAATTTTAGAGATGAAAAACTTTTTAGTCTTGGTTTTATATTCTTTATTAAATCTAATGCATATTGATTTTGCTGGCTATTAGGATATCTTGTTTGATAAAATTGAAAGTAAATCTCAAGCTTATTATTTTTTTTTAATGCAAAAACAAGATTAATGAGATCAGTAGAAGATCCGGGATATGATACAGGAATTTGCCAAAATGTCGTAGAAAAATATCGTGATCTTTCTGTTCCAATAAAATAATTTTTCTCTGCTCCTTTTGATGCTTTCTGCCTTACAGAAAATGTGAAATAATAATCCTTATCATATTTAGATTTCAGCCATTTGTAGACTTCAATCTGGAGATCGTGGTAATTCATTAGTTTTACTAAAATTTTTAAAACAATAATAAGGAAAATCTTAAATGTAAAATTATGGAAAACCGCAATTTATAAGTCATAGTCAGAAAAAAAAGTAAATTCACATTCATTTTCCAATTGTTCATTATTTTTGTACCGTAAATCACCGAATAATTTCTCACCTATATGAGCCAAACATTTTCCAACAACGACCAAATTGGAGTCGTTTCCACTTTTTCTGAACTCATAAATGCCAATTTTAAAGGAGAAATGAACGCATTATGTTGGGAAAGAAATCTGGATGGAGATTTTAAAGAAATTGTTTCTAAACTGCAATTAAAGGAAAATATTACAGAAGTTTTTCGTGAAGATCTTTTAGAATTAAAATTATCCGAACAAGGCAAAACGGCGAGAGAAATCATCTTAAACGATTTACAATTATTAACGGATTTTGGAGCTTCTCCTTCTTTAAATTTGCTTAAAAACTATGAACGAGACGAGGAATTTGATTTCATTTCTACTGACGTTTATTCTTATCACGTAGATCGTTCTCCTATTGGAACAGATACTTTTTTATGCACATATCACGGTGCTGCAAGTGATATTATTGCAAATGATCAGGTTGAACAAAAAATTTTGATTCCTGAAGTTCGACAAAAACTTAAAGATTTACATAATGGTTCAGAGGAAGATTTTGAAACTTTTCTAAGAGAATATTTCTTCGATTTGCATTATCAACCAAAACCTAATGCCCAACCTATAAATTTAGGATTAGGAAACTTGTGGAGACTGGCTGTGGACCATCCCGAGCAAAAGGTTTTGCCTTGTATTCATAGAGCTCCCGTGGAAAATAATGGAGAGTTTCGGCTTTTGCTAATTTGTTGAGAATATCAGAAAGCTACATTCATAAATGTAGCTTTTGAAATATATCAATTGAAGTATTTTTTTACTTTCCGATACAAAACTTAGAAAAAATATTCCCCAACACCTCATCATTTGTTACCTCTCCCGAAATTTCACCAAGATGTTCCAAAGCATTTCTCAACTCATACGCCAATAATTCCGTAGAAATTTGAACTGAAATAGCTTCCTTAACTTTATGTACCGCATCCAAAGACTTTTGTAAAGCCTCAAAATGTCTCTGATTTGTAATCACAACATTATTTTCAGAAGCCTTTAATTGTTCCACATAAGAAGACAATTCGTTTTTAAGATCCTGAATATTCTGATTCTCAACAGCTGAAATCATTATAAAATCAAATTCATGAGATATTGCATTTCTGAAAATATCTTCCACTTTTTCGTACATTGCAGGAGAAACTTCATCAATTTTCGTTGCACAGATAATTAATTTCAAATCATCTCTTAACAAAGATTTGATCATTTCGGTATCCTCAGAAAAATCCTCTGTTCCTGCATCAGCTAAATACACCAAAACATTGGCGTTCTCAACTTTTTCTTTGGCTTTTTTCACACCGATGGCTTCAATTTCGTCCATCGTTTCGCGCAATCCGGCCGTATCGATTAAACGGAAAGCATGACCTTTAATATGCAAAACCTCTTCGATGGTATCTCTTGTTGTTCCTGCAATATTACTTACAATTGCTCTTTCTTCCTTCAATAAAGCATTTAGTAAAGTTGATTTTCCTGCATTTGGTTTTCCAATAATAGCAACAGCTGTTCCGTTTTTAATGGCATTTCCGTATTGGAAACTTTCGATAAGTGAATTTAATTTTAATTCAATTTTATTTAATAATTGAACCAAAGCTGATCTGTCTGCAAATTCTACATCTTCCTCAGCAAAATCTAGTTCCAATTCAATCAAAGAAACAAAATTTAGTAAATCTGTTCTTAAAAAAGATATTTCATTAGTAATTCCACCTTTTAATTGATTGATAGCCACTTTTCTAGAAGCCTCATTTTCAGAAGCAATCACATCTGCAATCGCTTCAGCCTGAGAAAGATCAATTCTACCATTTATAAAAGCTCGAAGTGTAAACTCCCCAGCTTTCGCCATTCTCGCTCCGTTTTTTATTAAAGTTTCGAGAATACGTTTTCCAATGTGCGGCGAACCGTGAAAAGCAATTTCCACCGAATTTTCTGTCGTAAAACTTTTTGGTGCCAAAAATATAGACAACATCACCTCATCTATAGCCTCTTCCCCATCTACAAAATATCCGTAATGAATCGTATGCGATTTCTGTTTCGCCAGTTTTTTCGCCGGAAAAGACTTCTGAACCACAGATAAAGCCTCATCTCCCGAAACTCTGATAATGCCTAAAGCCCCTACTCCATTAGCCGTAGCCAATGCACAAATGGTATCGTTATTCATGCTGCAAATTTACGTTTTTTAATTGCAAAGAACCATACCGTTTATCTATTGTCACTATTTTCTAACTCATTATTTAACCCCTCTGTCGTTCTGAATACAATGATTGTAGCATCTATTATTTTCAATTATCTAAAACTTTTCCATCATCCGACTTCAAGCTTCCTTTCTTTTTAGAAGCTATTTCCTGCTCTTCGCACTCGCTATTTTTTTTAGGTTTCGGCGCGGCAGCTTCGCTGCCGCGCCGAAACCTAAAAAAAATGAGCTCAAACAAATGCTACGATCAGGGCTAGGGTTACAGTCTATCATTAAAAATATTGGTCACAAAAACCGGAGGCTTCGAGAGCCTCAGCCTCCGGTTTTTGCAGAAAATTGTCATTCTTACCAAATCTATATTTCTATCTGCAGTTGCTGAGTAAGACTCTCGAAGTCACCACAAAGTTTTAACAAAATCAAAAACAATCCACTAAAAATCAGTAACTTTAAGCAAATCAAACCAATTAACCATGCCTCAAAAAATCATCAACCGGTATCATTTCACTGTGGAATGGGGCGGAAACAGAACCGATTTCCTGGAAATTTCAGGATTAGATATGAATATTGATGTTGTTTCTATTAGAGATGGAAATTCAAAACTCGATTCTGAGCAAAAAGCTCCAGGATTACTGAAATTCTCGGATGTTACCTTAAAAAGAGCCATTGTAAAAGGCGACAACGATTTTTTTAACTGGATTAAAACAAAATATTTCGGAACGGTGGAAAGACGAAATGTGGTCATTAAATTATTAGACGATCAACACAATCCTTTAATTATCTGGAAGCTTCAGAATTGTTTTCCTTCAAAATATATCGGTCCGGTTTTAATTAGCAACGATTCTCAGGTTGCTACCGAAACATTAGTTTTAACGCACGAAGGAATTTCCATTGAAAACATCAAATAAAAAAATCACCCCAAGAATTGAGATGATTCGATTGCTTTGAATTTACTAAGTATATATGAAGATATGAATGATGTTCTTTTTTGTTGATACAAAGATAGGCTCAATCATTTCCGATACATTCAGGATAAACCCTAAAACTTTATCCGTAAAAATACGGTTGCATAAAAGAAAAACGTCCTACAAACTATTATTGCAGGACGTTTTTAAATTTATTTTAAATTGCTTCGATCTTTAAAAATTGACCTTTAACAATTTACTATTCACCTTTCTAAAGTGGACTTACCAATTCCAAGAACCAATCTTTCACCTCGCCTTCCAAGAATGGAGCGATTTTTTCTTCACAAGTTTTGTGGTAAGCGTTTAACCACGCGATTTCGCTTTCAGAAAGAATTTCTTTTACGATGGTATCTTTAAAGAACGGACAGAAAGTTAATGTTTCAAACTCATAGAATGTCCCATGAATTGTTTTTTCTGCTTCTTTTACAGCGATCAGGTTTTCGTGACGAATTCCGTAGTCTCCTTCCAAATAATATCCCGGTTCATTCGAACAAACCATTCCAACCAAAAGATCCTGCGGATTCATATCTTTTCTGATATTTTGAGGCCCTTCATGAACATTCATGAAACTTCCAACTCCGTGACCTGTTCCGTGGTTGAAGTCTTTTCCTTCCATCCAAAGTGGCAATCTTGCAATAGCATCCAAATGAACACCTTTCGTCCCTTTCGGGAATTTTACCATCGACAAACGGATCATTCCTTGTAAAACTAAAGTTGAATTTCTCTTAAAATCATCAGAAACCGTACCTAAAGCGAATGTTCTTGTAATATCCGTCGTTCCTTCCAAATACTGACCTCCTGAATCGACCAAAATACTTGCATCATTCGTGACTTCCTTGCTTCCTTCACTTTTTGCTGAATAGTGCATAATGGCACCATTATCTTTGTATCCAACGATGCTTCCGAAACTTTCTCCCACAAAATTTTCGCCTTCAGCACGGAAACCTCTCAGTTTTTCACCGATGGAGTATTCGGTCATGGCTTCTTTTCCGGCATTGTGAGTCAGCCAATACAAGAATTTCACCATGGCAACACCGTCTCTTACCATTACTTTTCTAAAACCTTCCAGTTCGGTTTCGTTTTTCTGAGCCTTCATTAAATTTCCAGGAACTGGAGCTTTGATGAATTGATTATCCGATTTTAATGCTTCAAAAATCGATTGATTGCTGTTTGGAGAAACCAGTACTTTTTCGTTTTTGAATATACCTAAATGATTGTAAAATTCTTCGTAAGGCATCATTTTTACGAAAGACTCGTCCATTTGTTTTCTTGCTTCAACCTCTAATTTTTCAAGGTCTGTAAACAAGATTGCATCATTTTTAGTGATAATAATGTATCCTAAAAATACAGGATTGCTTTGTACATCACTTCCTCTTAAATTCAATGTCCAAGCGACATCGTCCAAACTTGAAATGATGTGAACGGTTGCTTCCAACTCTTCCATTTTCTGACGGATTGCAGAAATTTTATCGGTAACAGATTTTCCAGCCCATTTTACAGGGTGTACGAAAATCGTATTTTTAGAAGGCGTTCCTCTATCTGTCCAGATTTGTTTTAAAAGAGGATTATCAACAAGCGTTATATTTTTTGAATTTAATTTATGTGTTAAAAGTTCCCAGTTCGCGTGAGCCGTTGCTACAGCATTTACTGCTACTTTTCCATTCGCCGGAATTTCAGAAATAATCCAGTCGATATAGTTGGGAGTTCCTTCCATTCCGTCTTTGAAAAGGTCAATTCCTGAACCTTCTAATTCGAGGGCAGCTTGTGTGAAATATCTTCCGTCCGTCCAAAGTCCGGCTTTATCTTTTGTAACAACCACAAAACCCGCAGAACCCAAAAATCCCGACAGCCAAGCTCTTTCCTGCCATTCTTCCGGCAAATATTCACTCATATGTGGATCTGCAGAATATACTATAAATGCATCAACATTATTTTTCTGCATTTCTTCACGAAGCGCAGCTACTTTTTCCTTTGAAGTCATTTTTTAATGATTTTTTTAAAGATGGGAAGTTACGAATTTTTGGTGTTGTTGAATATGAATGACGCTAATTTTTTTAGATAATCGGTTTTCTTTAGTGGTGACTTCGAGAGCCTCAGTCACCAATTGCAGATAGAAATATAGGCTTGGTAAGAATGACAAATTTTCTACAAAAACCAGAGGCTGAGGGTCTCGAAGCCTCCGATTTTATTGACAAATATTTCTAATGAAAGACTGTAACCTAGCCCTGATTGAAACGACATCCTTTTTGGTTGCGGGCGGAGCGAAGCGGAGCCCGTAACCAAAAAGATATAGTGGAAAGCAGGAAATAGCTCAAATAAAGTATAAGAATTTGAGAGTCTGAGTGTTTGAGTATTCTGAATGATTGTGGATAAAGATTCTTCACTCCGCTATGCTTCGTTCTAAATGAAAAAACACATGTGTTAATTATTAAAAAAATTCAATCATCTAAGACAAATCAAGAATATTTACATACCACAAAGAATAATTCTTATTAAAAATTTAACATTTTGGAAAGGTTCTTGCTACACTGTACATTATGGAAAGGCAGAATTATAAAAATCACAGGAAATTTTATCCACCTCATCATTTTATTTATCTCCCTCTTTTGATTCTGTTGGAAATTTTTGGGATTTATAAAATTTTTAATGATGAGCCGATCAACTGATCTGGATTTTGTTTTCTGTTGTTATTTTTCTAATTTTCTATTTGGCAATTATGCTCAGGCAACATTATGCATTGGGATTGCAAAACCGAATGGTGAGACTGGAATTTAAGCAAAGATATTTTGAGATTTTCCAGCTGAGATCCGATGACGTTGAGGAAAAATTGAGATTTGACCAAATTACAGCATTAAGGTTTGCATACGATGACGAGTTTAAAGATCTCTTGTACAAAGCACTTCATGAGAATATTTCGGGAGACGAAATTAAAAGATCAATTAAAACTTGGCGCGCAGACCGACACCGAATTTAAAATAATAAACACCAAAAAATAAATTATCATGAAAAAATTTAGCTTATACAGTATTACGATATTCAGTTTACTATTATTGACTAGTTGTGAAGCAGTAGAAACAATCTTTAAGGCAGGCATGTGGTGGGGAATTATTTTAGTTGTAGGCGTAATAGCCATTATTTTATGGCTGTTTTCAAGGGGTAAGAACTCTTAACCAAAACTTATGGATAATTCAGACTTAGACCTAATTTCTCACCTGAAACCTTCCAAGATTGTAAAAATTATGAAAGATCCGGAGGCTTCTGCTAGGGCGGTAAATCTTATTTACACGTCCGATGCAGAATCTGCGGGTATTATCCGGAAAAAACGAGGCAAAAAATATTCTTATTTCAAAGACGGAGAAAGAATCAAAGATAAGGACGAAATTAAACGAATCAATAGTTTGGTGATTCCTCCTGCTTGGGAAAATGTATGGATTTGCGCGTTGGACAACGGGCATCTACAGGCGACAGGTTTTGATGTAAAAAAGAGAAAACAATACCGCTATCACCCGCTTTGGAGCGCGTTGAGAAATCACACAAAATTTTACAGAATGCTTCAATTTGGGTATGCTTTGCCACAAATGAGACTGCATATTGAGCAGGATTTGGCATTAAGGAATTTCGAAAAGCGAAAAATTTTAGCTTTAATTGTCAGTTTAATGCAAAAAACAAACATCAGAATTGGAAACAATGCGTATGAAAAATTGTATGGTTCGTTTGGTTTAACAACTTTAAAAGATAAACACGTAAAAATAACCGGGCAGAAAATTACTTTTAAGTTTAAAGGTAAAAAAGGAATCATGCATAATGTTGATCTTAAAAGCAGAAGACTCGCAAGATTGGTTCAAAAATGTAAGGATATTCCTGGGAAAGAGCTGTTTCAGTTTTATGATGATGAAGGAAATCATCATTCGATTGATTCTGGAATGGTGAATGATTATATTAAAGAAATCAGCGGTGAAGATTTTACGGCAAAAGACTTCAGAACCTGGTCTGGAACAGTGAATGCACTGATTGCATTTAAAGAAATCGGGTACGCAGAAACCAACACAGAATATAAAAGAAAAGTGAAGGAAGCTCTCGAAATGGTCGCTTCACACCTCGGAAATACAAGTACGGTTTGCAGAAAATATTACGTGCATCCTTTAGTTATCAACCTTTACGAAAATAATACCATCAAAAAATATCTCGACGAACTCGAGCAAATTGAAGTGAATGATGGTAAAGCAGATCTAACCCAGGAAGAGAAACTAGTTTTGAAGATTTTGGAAACGGAGAAGATGTAATACAGAAGTAAAAAAGTAATTTTATAATTTAATTTTCGTTGATTATAATTCTCATCTAAAATAATTTTAAGAACAATCTATTTTCAGATATTTATTAAAAATTTAAAAACAAAACCTGCAGCAATCATAACCTTTGTCATAAAAATGAATATTTTTTTGAATAAAATACAGCCGGAAGATTTATTCTGTGATAAATGCTTTATTTTTTCTTTCCTTTAATTATTGTAAATTTGTATATCAACATATTTATAAATTAAAATAATACATCATAATATGTCAAAAGCAATTTCGCAAGTACCATTTGCAGTAAATGAACCGGTAAATTCTTATGCTCCGGGAACTCCAGAAGTAAAAAGTCTTATCGCTCAATACAAAAAAATGTGGGCTGAGAAAATAGAAATTCCAATGATCATTAACGGTGAAGAAGTAAAAACTGGTGATAAAGTACAACTTCAGTCTCCTCAGGATCATGCTCACGATTTCGGTTTTTATCATAGAGGAACAATGCAACATGTAGATGATGCTATCAACGCTGCATTGGCTGCAAAAAAAGAATGGAACGAGCTAGGTTGGGAACACAGAGCTGCGATCTTCTTGAAAGCTGCTGATCTATTGGCGGGACCTTACAGAGATGTCATCAATGCTGCTACAATGATTGGTCAATCGAAAAACGTACATCAAGCTGAGATTGATTCTGCTTGTGAATTCATTGATTTCTTGAGATTCAACGTAGAATTTATGACGGAAATGTATTCTGAACAACCTGTTTCTGATGCAGGAATCTGGAACAGAGTGGAATACAGACCATTGGAAGGATTCTGTTTTGCAGTAACGCCATTCAACTTTACAGCAATTTCGGGAAATTTACCAACCTGTATGGCAATGCTTGGAAACGTAGTGGTTTGGAAACCGTCTGATAAGCAGGTTTATTCTGCAAAAGTTATCATGGATGTTTTAACTGAAGCGGGTCTTCCGAAAGGAGTCATCAACATGATTTTCACAGACGGAAAAGAAACGGCTGAAAAAGTTTTAGCGCATAGAGATTTTGCGGGTCTTCACTTTACAGGATCGACAAAAGTATTCCAGGGAATGTGGAAAATGATTGGTGATAATATCCACAATTACAGAACGTACCCAAGAATCGTTGGAGAAACTGGTGGAAAAGATTTCGTAATTGCTCACCCTTCTTCAAACGTAGAAGCAGTTGCAACGGCTTTGGTAAGAGGTGCTTTCGAATATCAGGGACAAAAATGTTCTGCAGCTTCCAGAGCTTATATTCCTCAGTCTCTTTGGGCTGATGTGAAAAAAGTAATGGAAACTCAGATCGCTTCTATTAAAATTGGCTCTCCGGAAGATCCATCAAATTTCGTAAATGCTGTAATCGACAAAAATTCTTTCGAAAAATGTAAAGGATATATTGACAGAGCGAACGCATCTAGCGAAGCAAACGTTGTAATTGGTGGAAAAGTGGATGATTCTAAAGGATGGTTCGTTCACCCGACTGTTATCGAAACTACAAATCCTCAATACGAAAGTATGGTTGAAGAAATCTTTGGTCCAATCTTATCTATCTACGTTTATGAAGATTCAAAATGGGCTGAAACTTTACAATTGGTGGATTCTTCTTCTCCATATTCATTGACGGGTTCTGTTTTTGCTCAGGATAGATACGCAATCAATGAAGCGTTTAAAGCATTAGAAAATGCGTCTGGAAATTTCTACATCAATGACAAACCGACTGGTGCAGTTGTTGGTCAGCAACCTTTTGGTGGTGGTAGAGCTTCTGGAACAAACGATAAAGCTGGTTCTAAAATGAACCTGCTAAGATGGACTTCTGTAAGATCTATCAAAGAAACTTTTGTTTCTCCTAAAGATTACAAATATCCATATCTTGGTTAATAAGTAATTCGTAATGAGCAATAGCAATTGTTGTTCATAGACAAATACAGCCTCGAAATTTCGGTTTCGGGGCTTTTTTGTTGATAGTTGATGGTTTGTGGTTGCTTGTTGATCGTCCTTGCGAGGAAAGAAGAGACGAAGGAATCTCTTGCAATTCATTATGGTTATTATTGATAGGATTTCATCCTACCCTAACTTAAGTGGTTACTTTTTGACTCTTTTTTCAACATTTTGATATTTAACTTTAAATTTTTAATTCAAATTATTAAATATTAACAAATTTTAAATCATTTTATTGATATTTTAGTAAAAACAAAATCTATTCGGAATAATTATTGGACTTTTACTAATACACACCAAAAACAAAGTATTATGAAAAAGTTATTGTTAATAGCAACAGTCGGAATATTCGCAGTAAGTTGCGGCACAAAGGAATCCTCCATGTCAACGAGTAGTACAGATTCGACAGCGGTAGATAATACAAGAACTGTATCACCTGCAACGACCGATACCATGACTACAACGACAGCTAATCCCGACAGTATTAAGATGAAGATGGATTCAGCAACTACTGTAAAATAATACAGGTTTAATTTAATAAGGTAAATCCTCAGATAAAAGTTCTGGGGATTTTTAGTGTTTCAGCAAAATTAATTTTTTAATTTTTTTAATTAAATCATTATATTTGAGTAATACTAAACATTTAAAGAAATTAATTATGAAAAAATTATGGATTGGAGCCGTTTTAGGTTTATTATTTTTAGGAAGCTGTGCCGATAAAAAAGAAAACAGAGAAGAGTTTAAAGATGAGCACGATAAAAGTGCTATGAGAAATTCTTTGGGAGATTCTGCCGTTGCCAATTCAGAACCTAATGCCTCAACAACAGATACAGCAAAGGTAAAAACCGATACTACAAAAACAAAATAAAAAGTAAATCCTGAGAGACGACATAGATCAGGGATACGATGCAAATCCTATCAAATATTATAAAATATTTAGAGATGGCTTCGTCACTTCGCTCCAAAAAAACAACAAATCCGCAGAAAAAATCTGCGGATTTGTACTTAAAAAAACTTGACTGAAAAAACCGGGCAATCATCCCGATCGTATTTTTAAGAAAAAATCTTTCTAACAATTATTCTCCTAAATAGATAAACGTATTCACAACCAAATACGCAGATCTGTTATCAAGAGCCGCTCCCGTTCCACCTGTCGGAACAGTTGCCGTTCCCGAAAGAGAGTGCGTATGTGCTCCACCTGAAGCTGTATTTGCTAAAATACCTACGCCTCCCCAAGAAGTTGGAGTTCCATTTCCCTGGTAGTTTCCGGTTCCGTTGTTACCAACCGTTGTACCTCCCAAAAGAAAACCTCCCTGTCCTGCTGCGTGAGAGTGAGCTCCACCATTTTCTGCCACTCCGTTGATTACTCCTACCATACTAATGTTCGGGAGATTCGATCTTGTAAGCGTTAAAGAATTTTCTCCGCCTTCGCTTCCCAACATTTCAGTTCCGCTTCTTGTTTTCAGCATTCTGTCGGTTGCATCCGGAAGAATGTCTGTGTATCCTAAAGTTGCAGCATAGTTTTGTGCTGCTACAGGCAAGGTAGAAACACTTCTTCCGTTTAATAAATACCATCCGTCGTGATCTGCAGTTTTCACGGAGTTCTTAATATCTCCTACGCTTTTGGCATTTAAAATTGCTGCATCACCATTCATCATTTTTTGCCACATTACTCCATCAAAATAATAGAGTCCGGCAGACGTTACATTTGTTGTTTTTGCAGTTATCGATCCCACTCCTGATGTCGCATAAACAATTGTTCCTGCATGCATGTTTGTGTACGTTCCGTCTCCTGCTTTCAATTGATCTCCTGTAAGTCTCGGGGGCAAAATTCCCTCTGCTGTAGTTCCGTCGTTTTTCTTCGCGGCTACATCTAAACTCGCTATGGGATATGCCGTATTGATTCCTATTTGCGAAAAGGCAAAGTTGGACAATACAGATGCCACAACGACTTTTAAAGTTGTTCTCATCCGTTTAATTTGTTACTAGTTAATGTTTCATGGTTTGGTGCAAAATACTGGTTAGATATTTTATACCTCAGCTAGTAGTTTTAGTTTTAGTGTTTAGGTGTAGAAGTACAGGACTTACAATTTTTACAAAGGAAATAATTCCAGAAAAAACGTGACAAACTGCAGTATTGGTTACATCCCGTAAAGCTGGCGCAAAGATATGAAAGTGACTACCTTACATAAAATAAATAGTTATCTGTTTTCGGGAAAATGATAAGGATAATGAATAAATATAATATCTAAATTAATTATTTTCAGGAAAATGAATATTTTTATCTGCTTGATTTTCAGAATCTAGTTGTTTAATATACGCCGATGGAGAAAAATCTGTTACGGCTTTAAAAACCGAAGCAAATTTACTGTGAGAAGAAAAACCGCACTCGTCCGCAAGAATACTTATCTTATATTGCCTGTATTTATCGTCATTAATGAGCTTATCAACAATATAATTTATCCTCAACCGATTGATGTATGTTTTAAAGTCTGAACTTTTGTGCTGGTTGATTACATAAGAAAGATATTTCGTATTTGTACTGAGCTCTCCCGCCAAAAAAGGTAGCGACATATTCTTATTATTATATAGACTCCCTTTTTCAAAATCGTCGAGAAGTTCCAGTAATTTGGTTTCGGTTTCGGAAGTCATTAGAGATTCATTCCGTCTTCTGCTCGTTTCACCATTTTTCCCAAAAACTTCTTCTACGGAGATATGTGAAAAATCCGATTCCGGAGTATCCGCTTCCTTATCATGAATTTCATTTGGAGTAAAATTTTGCTGATTCCGGATAATATCCTTGAATTTTATATGCTGTTTTTTCTGTTTAGATTTAAAAAATAAAAACAACCCAACCAAAGCCGCCAACAAAATAATGATTGTAATATTTTTGACAATATTTATCTGTCCATTTGTTTTAGCTGGTCTTTCTGTGATTTCCGACTTTCCTTCAGTCTCAAAATCATTTTTAGAAGTAAGCTTTCCAAATGCTTTTACATATTTTTGGGCGTATAAAGTTGCCTTTTCATTATCACCAATACCTTCATAATAATCATTAATGTTGGCATAAACCGATTTTTTCAGTTCAAGATGGCTTGATCTTTCGGCGATGTTTTCCGCTTTTTTAAGGTAAAAATCTGCTTCCTGCCATCGTTTTTCTTTAATTCTGATTCCACCTAAACCGCTGTAAACCAATCCTAGTAAATAAGTTGGTTCTTTTAATATTTTTTCGGCTTTCTGATAATTTATTTCTGAAGTTTTAAAATCATTAAGTTTAAAATAAGCTTCACCCAACAACTGATAAGAATTTCCCATAAAAAATGTAACACCCCATTCTTCCGTTTTCTTAAAAGAATCTAAAGATTGTTCAATAAAACCAATTGATTTATGAAAATTTCCGTTATCCAGTTCGTAATGTCCCATTTCCAAGCTTAATAAACCTAAAGATTTATTATATTGAGCAGGATCTTGAATTTTTTTCGCTATTTCTAAGCCTTTTGCTGTATATTTTTTAGATCTTTCATACAAACCAACCGATCGATATTGCGCTGCAAGAAAACCAATAATCATCGATTCCCAACCGGAATCATTGATTTTGTTGCTTAATAAATTTGCTTTTTCAGCATAGCAGATAGATTTTTTGAAATCTCCGATTTGTTGGTACAAACTAGCCGACAGCATCAATGTTTTTACCTTATTTAAAGGATCTTCTGAAGATATATATAAAGAATCTGCCACTTTCAAAGCTTTGGGCATATCTTTCTGTGCAGTTTCTAAAAAAGTTTTTTCGTAAATTTTTTCAAAATCGTTCTTTTCCTGAGCCGGAATTTGAATAGTAATGATTAGTAAAAATACAAGCCAATGAAAACTTTTAGGCATAAACTAATAAATTATTATTTTGGGTATTATAATAATTCATCATTTTCATGGGTGTCTTTTTGTTTTTCACAAAATTAAGAATAATTTATATTTTATTAAAATTTTATCTGGTAGATTAATATTTTAAACTAAAAATTAAACAATTGTTTATTTTAACAACAAATTGATTTATTTTTTATTTTACGGAATTAATAATTTTAAAAAATGTAATATTAAATAATCTAAAGGTGAAATTTTTCTTTAACCTGATTTCAAAAAATTAATCAAAATGAAGATGTAACTATTTTTATTTAATGAAGACTTATGTGTTAACATATTTGTTACATTTGCAATCAATAAAAAGTATTTATGAAAAAATTAGCAATACTCTCTTCCCTATTCATCGGTGCTATTGCCTTTGCTCAGGGAATTCAATTTGAGGACACCAATTTCTCAACCGTTTTAGCAAAAGCTAAAAAAGAAAATAAACTTGTTTTTATCGACGCATACGCATCTTGGTGCGGTCCTTGTAAATTGATGGTGAAAAATGTTTTCCCTCAAAAAGCTGTTGGAGACTATTATAATTCACATTTCGTGAACGCAAAAATCGACATGGAAAAAGGTGAAGGGGTAGATTTGGCAAAAAAATATAACGTAAAAGCTTTCCCAACTTACCTTTTCGTGGATGGAAACGGTGAAGTGGTACATAGAACTTTAGGTTATGTAGAAGAAAACGATTTTATCCAGTTTGCAAAAGATGCAGGAGATCCTAGTAAAAGATTAACAGCATTAAAGCAAAAGTTTGAAAACGGAGAAAAAGATCCTGAATTTTTGAAAAACTTAGCAAGTCTTACTATATACAGTGATGCTGAATTTGCAGGAAGAGTAATGGAACGCTATTTCAACGGAAAAACTGAGCTGGACAGAGATGATGTACAAATGTTACTTTCTGGTGCGCAAAACACAGACAGTCCGTTGTATAAAATTTTTCAGGCTAAGAAAGCTGAAATAACAAAAATTCTTCCGGCTGAAAGATATGAAGCTTTTGACAAAAACATTAAGCTGAATTCTGTTGTTAAAAAATCTTACAACGCGGATACAAAAACATGGAACGACAGTTATTTCATGACAGAATCTACAAAATTTTTATCTAAAGACGAGGCTGAAAAAATCTTAAAAAGAGCAAAATCCAGCAGAGCCTTGAAAGATAAAGATATTGCAACATATGAAAAATTAACAATTGAACTTTACAAAGATCCATCTTCAGCAAGTTCTGAAGAATTAAACTCAGTTGCATGGAATTTCTTTGAAAATGTAACCAACAAAGCATCATTAGAAAAAGCAGTTGCATGGGCACAGGAATCTGTAAAGAAAAGTGAAAATTATGCTAATACAGATACTCTAGCAAACCTTTACAACAAAGTTGGAGATAAGAAAAACGCTAAAATTTGGGCTGAAAAGTCGATTGAACTGGCGAAAAAAACAGGACAGGATTCGGCAGATACTGAAAAATTGCTGAAAAGTCTTAACATTCAATAAAATAAAATCCGCAGATTGTTCTGCGGATTTTTTGTTTAATTATTATAAACGATTACCTGCATTTTTGTAAGCATAGCTTCTGTATCTCCATTGTAGCCGGAATATCCGGACGGAACAAAATTCACCGTTCCATTTCCAGACCAGGAAGAATACTGTATTTTAAACGTATACGTACCAGCAGAAAGTGTCACTGCCTTTAAAAAAGTCGTACACATAGGAAGTCTTACAAGCTGCGATCCACTTACCATTGAAGCATAAGCCGATGATATTTTAGTTCCGTTTTGCAAAAGGTAAAAAGCTCCCTGTGAATCGGTACTCGAATTAGAAATAGCATATCCCATAATAGTAAAAAGGAAGGTTTGTGTACTTCCAGAAGGTACTGTAAGCGTTAAAGTTACCCCTGGAACATCTGCCACAGTTCCTTGATTAACAGTAAGAGCCGTAGTGCCTTGTACATAAGAAGCAGAAAACACAGTTCCACTAATGGTACTGGGAGATTTCCAAGAAGGAGCTGTTCCTGTACCATTAGAAATCAAAACCTGGCCAGAAGTCCCTGCTGATCCTGCCGTAGTTGCATTACCACCTACATTCAATTCATTCGTCACTTGTAATGATCCATTTACATGAAATAATTTTTGAGGTGTGGCAGTATTTATTCCAACATTTCCACTTCGAATAGAAATAGCTCCCATTCCAGAATTTGAAAGAATAATTCCTCCTAAAGAAACATCTCCATTATCATTAAAAACGATTCGGCGTACGTTGTTTATGCGATCAATAAGCTCAAGGGAATTGGAAGCTCCTGTAGTTCCACCCGTTGTGGGTACAAGTCCCCAAGTTGAAGTTCCGGAACTAAATCTAGATTCCCCGCCGTCTACATGAAACCTTGTGAGAGGTGTTGTGATACCTACACCGACTTTTCCGTTATGCGTTAATACCATAGGCGTAGTTACAGCTAATGAAGCATCATCTGATACGGTCTGAAAATTCAATATTCCTTCATTGTTTGAATTAGAGGTATAATTAAGTTTAAAAATTTTCTCTCCAGAAGCATTTGTAAGATTTTCAAAATACATTCCCGGTCCTGCATAACCTCCACTTGCTCCACCACCCGTTGCAGTTATAGTTGCTCCTTTTACAAAACTTGTGGAAATCCCAGTATTTTGGTTTGGCTCTGCTATGTGTAGATAATTTGAGGGAGCTATTGTTCCTATTCCGACCCTTTTATTAGAAGCATCTACAGAAAAAGCTGATCCGGCAACCGAAAAAGCGTTAACTGCGGTTCCTGTAAAGGCCAGTGTATTTGCATTTTGTGTTACAATTCTATTTCCTGTTAAAGTACCATCAGAATTATAAATGTTTACTCCAAGATTAGTCGCATTTGTAGGATTATGAAGTTTCACCCAAACTGTACCATCATAATAATAATATCCTGTTGTGTCTATGTTTGCAGCAATTCCTGTTTGAGTTCCTGTTGCTATACTATTGATAAAAACCAATGTAGAAGTTGTAATTCCTGTCATGTTTTGCGCTCTTTGCCTGTCTATTCTTGGAACTATTAAACCATCAATATTTGTAGAAGTTCCGGTCGAGTTTTTTGCAACAATATCAAGAGTAGCTGCAGGAGAAGTAGTATTTATACCTACCTGACCGAAATAAAGTAATGGAGTCATTAAAATACTCATTAAAATTATGTTTTTCATCACCTTAGATTTTTACGGTTAAAAATAAATTTTGTCAACAATTGTTTACTCAAAGTTAAACTAAATCATATTGAAAAATGTGAAAAATAGAATAATTATAGTTAAACATAATTCAATAATAATAATTAAACGTTTACACATTTAATATTTTTAATGAAAATTATTTGAATTAATTAAAATAGATAATCAAAATATATAAATCACAATTACAAACACTCGAATGTTCATAAAAACAGTTAAATATCAATCAATTACACTTTAAATCAATTAAAATGATGAATAAAATTCTTCCATCAGATCATTTACAAAAATAAAATCAATATCAAAAATGTTCATTTTAATGAAATTTTTAAAACATTTTGAAATTAAAGCATAAAAAAACAGCCTTAAAAAGCTTAAGACTGTCTCTATTTTAAATTTAAAAGTAAAATTAATACTCAAACAAAACGCTTCCCCAAGTGAAACCACTCCCGAAAGCTGAAAGAAGTACCAAATCACCTCTTTTGATTTTACCCAATTCAATCGCTTCACTCAAAGCAATGGGAATAGAAGCTGCCGTTGTATTTCCGTATTTCTGGATATTATTGTGTATTTTTTCATCCGGCAAACCAAATTTCTGCTGTACAAATTGAGCAATTCTCAAATTCGCCTGATGTGGAATAAACATATCCAAATCTTCAATCTTTTTTCCAGCTTTATCAAGAGCTTCCTGCATCGTTTCAGGAAATCTCGTAACTGCATGCTTGAAAACAAAATTTCCATTCATGATCGGATATACTTCCTTATTCGTCACATTTTCAGGTTCTTTTCTCATTCTGTCGCTCCACCCGAATTTAGAACCTGGGAATTGCGTACACAATTCGTCTGCATATTTCCCCTCAGAATGCATATTTACCGATAAAATGTCTCCTGCATTTTCATCCTCCGTTGCAGAAAGTACGATCGCTCCTGCTCCATCCCCGAAAATTACAGAAACACCTCTTCCTTCGTCAGAAAAATCTAACCCAAAAGAATGAATTTCAGCACCAACTACCAGAATATTTTTGTAAGTTCCTGATTTAATGAAAGCATTTGCCACACTCATCGAATATACAAATCCCGAACACTGGTTTCTCACGTCCAAAGCTCCGATCGTATCGCAACCCAACATATCTTGCAACAAAACACCACAACCAGGAAAATAATAATCTGGAGAAAGTGTCGCAAAAATAATATAGTCTATATCTTTAGCCGTCATTCCGGCTTTTTCCAAAGCTTTTTCCGATGCCTTAAAACCTAAATAAGCACTGGTTTCCTGAGAATCGTTTCTGTTTTTTCTGTGTCTTCTTTCTTTAATCCCCGTTCTTTCGGTGATCCATTCGTCATTGGTGGTCATTAATTTTGCTAGATCATCATTGGTAACAACGTTATCTGGAACATAAAATCCGATCCCTTTTATTGTACTTTTAATCATATAGTTTTTTAATTTTGACAAAGATAAACTTATTTAAGACATAGTATTTCAAAATATTCCTATTTTTACGATATGCCAATCGACACAATATACAGAGATTCACAATGCGAATGGGTAGACGTAGAAGCGCCTACAGCGGAAGATATGAAATTTCTTCATGAAAGATACGAAATCAATAATCTTCTTTTGGAAGATACTTTGGATCCCAATCACTTACCGAAATATGAAGAAGACGGAGATGTGAAATTCTTTCTTTTACGAGAAAGTACTGAATTGGAAAGGAAAAATCTTAACACCATCAGTGATATCAGTACCAAAATCGGCATTTTCCTTATGGGAAGGACGATTATTACGATTCACAGGATGAAAACCAAAAGTATTTCTGAAACAAAAAAACAGGTTTCATGCTTAAAAGAAGAAACAACGGCTGAAAATATTGCGTTGAGAATTTCTTTATTAATTATGAAAAGTTTTGATGATGAATCGATAAGTCTTCTGGAAACAATGGACAACATTGAAAACGAGATTTTCCTTAAAAATACAAACCATACCAATCAAATTAAAAGATTATATAAATTAAAAAGGAAATCAGGATTAAATTCCAGAGTGTTGACGATTTCAACAGATGCAATTGATAAGTTTAAATTATTAGGTTTAAAAGATTCTGAAGTCGTTGATTTAAAAGATAAGCATAAAGACGTTGTTGCTGACTTTGACCATCTTAACGTTCAGATTACCAACTTAATCGGAATGTTTTTGGCTCTTTCCGATCAAAAGGCGAATCAAGTGATGAAGGTTTTGGCGATTTATTCTGTATACTTTTTACCAATTACTTTTATAGCAGGAGTTTATGGGATGAATTTTGATAACATGCCCGAACTTCATCATAAAAATGGTTATTTTTTTACACTAGGTTTAATGGCTGTTGTTGTAATCTGTACTTTTATCTATGCAAGAAGAAAACAATGGTAATTTCCCTAATTTGAAATCGTAAAAACCCTGATTTTGAATATTTTAATTATAATTAATTTTAAATTATAAAACTAATAAGCAAAACGTTGTATTTTTATTATGTTAAAAATATAAAGTTCATTGAAATTTTAAAGCGAAACGGCATACAATCGTCTAGTTGTCATTCCGTAGGACTCTAGGCAGTATTTTAAAGATAATAGTTGAGATTCCTACGGAATGACAAACTTGGGATTTATCAATTATTCTTTGAGATTGCTTCGTCGCTTTACTCCTCACAATGACTATTTCTCTCGCAGATTGAGCAAATGACGCAGATTTTTATGTTTGATTTATTTAAACTTTGTAAATATTTTCCAAAGTTTAAATAAATGACTTCCACCCTAGCCCCGATAGAAACGGCATCCTTTTGGGTTGCGGCTGGAGCGAAGCGGAAGCCGTAACCCAAAAGATATAGTGGATAGCGGGATTAAGCTCCAAATAAAAATAATAAATCTGTGAGAGAAAATAAAAAAACGCCATAAAAACAAAGAAACCATGAAAACCGAAACGCTGAATAAAATTCTTGAAGAAGACGTTCTTTCACCAGAATCAAAACAGAAACTTGCGGCTTTGCATGAAAATATTTCGTCCAAAGAATTTTCTGATCTTTTGGATGAGCAAGGCAACCAATATGTGGAATTCGTACAGGAAGGTGGCGGAGTTTGGGGAAGTGCGCTGGTCGGTTATTTGTATGGTCTGGAAATTTTCGGAATCCGTTTTCTAAAAGTGGCGGGAACGAGCGCAGGAGCAATCAACACCATGCTGATTGCAGCTTGTAAAACGAAAGAAGAAGCGAAAAGCGAAACCATAAAGGACATACTTTTCAACTGGAATTTTTCTGATTTTATGGATGGTAAATCGTATGTGAAAACCACCATTCATTCGATGCTGAACAATAAGAATTTCATCAAGACCAATGCAATTATTGCAGCCGTAATTATGTTAATTCTTGTAATTATGCCGTTTGCGATTTCTTCTGAAACGACTTTGAGAGCAAAATTGCTTTTTTTAGTTCCTATCATTCCTATTATTATTGCATTTTTTTATTTCAGAAAATTGTACAGTGATTTGAAGAAAGCCAATTCTGGCTTGAATCCCGGAAATGCTTTTTTAAACCAGATGACCCAAGTTTTGGAAAGCTTCGGAATAAAAACCGTCGCTGCTTTGAATGATAAATTCGTACAGTCCGGAAAAGATCTCAATCTTAATTACCGCTACGGAAACGGCATGGAATACTATGCCATCGCCCTAAACAGCATCGAAGAAATCAAAGTGAATAATAAAGAGCACATCGACGAAATTCGCTACAAAATTTTCTACGAAAGTGCAGTAAACAATGATTATTACAAACAAGATCCTTTCTATTCATTAAAATCGGAATATATCGTTATCACAACAGATATTAATGCAAAAATCAAGGTTGAATTGCCGACAATGGCGAATTTATATTGGTCTGAAGAGGAAATGAAACACATCAGTCCTGCAGAATTTGTACGTGCTTCGATGTCGGTTCCATTCTTTTTTGAACCTTTGCAAAAACAAATCGACAAAAATGATGATTCCGTAAAATATGCATGGAAATTCTGGATGAATACAAAACAGGAAGATATTAATCCTGTCGGAGTTTTCATTGATGGCGGAAGTATTTCGAATTTCCCGATCGATCTTTTCCACGCCACCGATATTTTTTATCCGAGAATGCCTTTGTTTGGTGTTCAATTGACAAGCGATTCTGATATTCTGTCCGAAAAAGGAAAAACGAGCGCAGAAATACTGAAGTCTCCTCTTTCTTTTGCAGGAAATATCATCAGTACATTGAAAGGTTTTAATGATAAAACCTTTCTTACCAAACATACTTTTTATCATCTTTTCAGCATCCAAACCGTGAATTGTGGAACGAGCAACTGGTTGAATTTCTTCATGAAAAAAGAGGAAAAAGAAGAACTTTTTAACCGCGGATTTTCTGCAGCTTTAGATTTTCTTAATAATTTCGATTGGGAAAAATACAAGTGCGAAAGAATGATGCTGTCGATGAAGGAGAAAAAGATTTTGAAGGAAGAAAATACGAAGACAGTGGGGTAAAATTAATTTCCATTAATTCTCACTATTTACATTAATGTTTTTCGTAGCTTTAATATCACAACATCAAAATATTCATCCATGAAAAATTCAATCTACACATTTTTCCTACTTGTAATGATCGGTTTCGGAAGTTTTGTGAATGCTCAAAAAATCACAGACGGACAATCTATAGATGTTAATGGAATGAATGTTACATTTAATATTTTAAATAAAGAAACCATTCAAGCGGGCGGAAAATCTTATGATCGCTACAAAGTTTCGGCTTCTGTGAAAAATACTTCTGATAAGTCGTACAACATCAGACTTTCATCATATCCGCAGATTGCCAGTAATATCGGGCTTGTCGAACTGGATTGCATTAATGCAACCGGAGCCAAACTCACATCCAAAAAGATTGAACTAAAAATGAAAGCTCAAATCATCAATGTTACTTATTCTGCTTACGATAAATCAGGTAAATTTGTCAATAATATTATTCCGATAACGGGAAGTTATTATTTTGATGCGGGAGATACCATCAATGATGATGCGATTTTTATCGTCCCGCAAGGTGAAAAACCAGATGTTTCTGTGAGAAGTTTGAGGTAGTTTTAATTAAAGATGCTTCGGCAGGTTCAGCATGACATAACGCTAGGAACTCTACCCTTTCTCCCACATTGGCTTATGCTTCAAAACCTCCTTGTAAATAGAACAACTTTCATCGTGAGAACCTTTTAAATAACCGATGCTCATTAGAAATTCATTCACAATTTCACCACCTGTGAATTTGAACGTTTTTTTGAATAATTTCATCCATTCCGGTAAGGTTTTCGGGTGGTTGCTTTCCAGCCATTTTTCAAAAGAACCGAATTCTTTTTGTAATTCTATAATAGTTTTTGCATTTTCGATCGCTGCGTTTACCTTTAATTTATTTCGAATGATTCCTGGATCGCTTAATAATCTTTCGCGGTCAGTTTCGGTGTAAGCTGCTACTTTTTGGATATCAAAATTATCATAAGCCAGTCTGAAACTTTCTTCTTTTTTCAAGATCGTTTCCCAGCTCAAACCGGCCTGATTGATCTCCATGATGAGTCTTCCAAACAATTCATTATCATCATGAATCGGAAAACCGTAATAATTGTCGTGGTATTTTTTGTGAAGTTCTCTCCTGCTTTCAGGCTGCATTCCTTTAATGGCTGAACAATAACTCATTTCAGTATATTTTCTGTTTTGGTTAAAAATTTTTCTAAGGCCTCTTTAATATCAATTCCTGTTCGGTCTGCTAAGATAATCAACCACCAGATATTTTCGGCTAATTTATGTTCCAGTTCTTCGGCAGCATTTGCTTTTGTCCAGGTTTTTTCATGCGACATTACATTTCTTCCGACCAATGCCGTATCGGTAAGAAATGCTAAAGCATCCTGTTCCAGCGTCCATTCTTGACCATTTTGCTGAATTTCTAATTGATGATATTTTTCTCTGATTTCAAGAGAACGCTTTATGATTTTATCTAAATTATTATGATCCATAAACAAATAATTTTTGTCGGGATAAAGATAAGATGATATTGTGACAACTGTATGTCAGGAGAATTTTATCTTACTTTTTAGAAAAATCATTCAAATATGATAGATAAATTATCCTAATGAAAATTTTTAACAATTAAAAATCTCATTTTCAACGCTTACCACATTTAATAGAAAATTAAATCATAATAAGTAATTTTTAATTTATATTTGTTAAAATTAATTAAATTAAAATTATATTAGAATAAAATTAACATTTAATTAAGCCATGGCTAAAAACTTACTACTTCTCATTATTTTGTATTCTACAATGACATGGGCTCAAAAGTCTGCACAACCTGTTGTTGATATTTATGCAAAAACAATGAATGAAACCGCAACAGAAGATCCTGTACGTGCTTTAAAAATCGCAGATTCTTTAGCTAAAATTGCTAAAACTCCTGAATTAAAAGCAAAAAGCTATCTTTTAACCGCCAATATTTATATGTTCCAATACAAACTTGGAAGAAGTGTAAAGTATGGAGAAATGGCAAGAGAAGTTCTTAGCAAAACAGATAATTATGAATTGCAGGCAAGAACTCTTGGACTTTTAGCAGAAAACTATGGTACTTTAAAATTATATGAAAAAGCAGAAAAATGTCTTGATGAAGGTCTTAAAACTGCTGATAAAATAAAAGATCCTGTAAAAAAGGCACTAGTGCAATCTCGTTTTTGCACAGCACTTGCCCAATATAAACCAGAAAAAGCTTTAGATTATCATTTTAAAGCTTTAGAATATCTTTCAAAAATACCTACTGACAGCCAAAATGTGGGACATCATTACCAAGAGATTGGTTCCTTTTACTTTACTACAAAAAAATACAAGCTTTCCAAAGAATATTATCTGAAAGCAATAAATATTCTTCCAAAGGGAACTATCACTATGGCTTTTGCTCAAAATGGGCTTGGAGAGGTTTTGCTTGAAGAAAAAAACTACAGCGAGGCAGAAAAGATCTTTTTAAAAACATTGGAGTTCGCCGAAAAATCGCAAAATACCGGAATGAAAAATCTTGTTGCCCAGTGCCTTGCTGATTTATATGATGAAACCAAACAATACCAAAAGGCTAGTTTTTATAGGAAAATGAATGCTAAAACCAATGCAAAACTAGCGGGTGGAATCTCATATTATGTTGCTAAGGACAACAATAAAATAGAAAAAGAAAAAAATAAATACGCAAGTTGGAACAACACAAAAAACATTGTAATTGGTATCGCTTCTCTATTTCTTTTAAGCCTCATCATTGTTTTCATTATAAATAAGAAGAAACAACAAGAAGAATACAAAAAATTCAAAAGTATTATCGATCATTATAAAGAAAAAGAAGAATACGTTCTGGAAACCCAAATTATCACATCTGATAGAGACGAAATTGAAAAAGAAGAAGAAAAGATCGTGGAAGAAATGGATTCAGAAAATAAACAAACCGATATTGCCATTAATAAAGAAACTGAGGCAAAAATCCTTGAACAGCTTGAACATTTTGAAAAAGATGAAGTGTATAACAACTCTTATATTTCGCTATCGTTTTTGGCAACGGAATTCAATACCAATATTCGATATATTTCTTATGTCGTGAAAAAACATAAAGGAGTTGATTTCAAAAGCTACATTAACAAACTGAGAATCAACTACATTATCCACAAACTAAATACTTCACCAAAATACAGAAAATACAAAGTAGGCGCTTTGGCAGAAGAATGCGGCTTTTCTTCTCACAGCAAATTCACCACTATTTTTAAATCTATTACAGGAATTTCACCTTCTACTTTTATTTCTTTCATCGAACAAGAAGAGGCAAAGAGAGCTAAAAAGTAATTTCGATACAATTATTAATTTTTTACACCAGCCTGTACTTTACAATGGTACAGGTTTTTTGTCTTTTCTAAGGTACTTACATCACATAATTTTCTAAAAAAAGATGTTGCTTTTCTTTTTACCGAAAATGAAAAGTATATCATTTTCAGGAAATATTTTCTTAAGATAAATTTGTGAAGGTATAAACCAGGCGAATTATTGAGTAAGATGTGTAAAGCCTTGACAGAATTTACAAAACACATGTTTTAAAAAAACATCTGAAAAATTTGCTATGTTTAGCGGAATGCGGGAAACTATTTTCCCGCATTCTTTTTTACTCAGAATAAATACAACTCTACAGTTTTTATAATCACGAATATCATCGGATTTGTTTCCTGCAGTTTTTTATTTGAAGCTATTTCCCGCTATCCACTGTATCTTTTTGGGTTACGGCTTCCGCTTCGCTCCAGCCGCAACCCAAAAAGGATGTCGTTTCTATCGGGGCTAGGTTTCAGTTATCCATACAAAACTTAGGTTTAAAAATTATTTCAGGTTTACAAATTAATTTATCACTTAACAAAGATTTATCGAATTTCAAAACAAAACACAAATAATTACAAATCAATCTATTGAGGTTTAAAACCTATTCATTTTCGGAAAATGAAAAGTATCTTTCTTTTCAAAACAAAGGTTCTGCTGTAGATTTGCGAAGTAATGTCAAGCATAATAAAAACTTTAAAACATGAAAAAATTTATCCCTCAAATTGTTCCTTCTCTTCTGACAGAACATTTGTTCATTTAGAAAGCCATTCATACTATTAAATTCCCCTTTCTTGCTTTTACAAGAATGATTCATAGCTGATAAAGTCTTTAAAAATTTAGAAATCTATTATGATTTTTAAGAGACTGCTATTACCTATTCCCAAATATTTAAAACACATAAAAAGATTAAATCATAAGATTCTAAAATTACAAACATGAAAAAACAACTATTAACAATTTTGTCTCTAACATTTGGCATGGTTGCCTTTGGGCAGGTAGGCGTTAACACTTCTACTCCAACAGCAACATTGGACATTACTGCTAAAACGACAGTAGGAGATTCTGTAGAAGGATTATTAATTCCCAGAGTCGATCGACTGAAAGCTCAAACAATGGCATCTATTCCCACTTCTACCTTGATTTATGTAAACAGTGTAGCAAACGGAGGGCAAACTGGGAACGCTTTAAACATTGATGATGTAGGATATTATTATTTTAATGGTTCATTATGGACAAAGCTAACAACCTCATCGACACCTTCAAGTTCTGTAAATATTTATAACACTGACGGAACCTTGGCCGGAAATAGAATCGTTACACAAGGCGCAAACTTTTTACGCTTTACCCCAACCATTGCTCACGGATTTTCTGTAAATGGAAACACTTTTTCTGTAGATGGAGAAAACAGCAGAGTAGGAATCGGAACTATTACTCCGCAAAGAAAACTACATATTAATGGACCTATGCAACTTACCAACGAATTCAATGTAGGAGGTACCAATACAACGGCCGGAAGTGCTGGGGCAAACGGACAAATTCTTACTTCTGGAGGAGCTGCAACAGCACCAAGTTGGGAAAACCCTGTAAATCTATATGTAGCGAACGGAACACTTACCGGTAACCGTGTCGTAACTCAAGGATCTAATTTTTTACGTTTTACCCCAACTATTCCTCATGGATTTTCTGTCGATGGAAATACTTTCTCAGTTGATGGAGCGAATAACAAAGTAGGAATTGGAACTATTGCTCCCGAAACAAAACTTCATGTTGTCTCTACTGTGGAAAACTCGGCCAGATTCAATCTAATGGATTCACCAGTGGGAACAGATCAATATTTTATCCTTGCTTTAAGAAATACATCTGCAATGGCGGTCGGAAATTATTCACTTTTAGGGTTTACTAATAGTGGTCCTACTAATGGAGGAGCTAATTGGGCAGTAGGATCTATTCGCTCAGGAGTTGGAGTTGTTACCGGAGCCCAGGAAGATTTTTATATTGGCTCTTCGATAGGTGGTGGATTGGTTGAAAAATTGAGAATAAAACCGGCATCCGGAAATGTAGGTATCGGAGTCTCTAATCCATTGTATAAGCTTGATGTAGATGGTGTTATCAATGCTTCTGGAAACGTAAGAGCAAACGGTGTTGTACTTACATCAGATTCTCGACTGAAAAAAGATATACATGATACATCTTATGGTCTGAAGACTGTAATGGCACTTCGTCCTGTAGAATATCAAAAGAAAAATAGCATTCAAAATAATGATTACAACAAGCATGAAATAGGTTTTCTAGCTCAGGATATTGCTAAAGTGATTCCTTCCTTGGTTACAAGTGGTGCAGATAAAGATAAACTACTTTCGGTTTCGTATACAGAACTTATTCCGGTGCTTGCGAAGGCAATTCAGGAACAGCAGAAGGAAATCAGTCAGTTAAAAGAAGAAAATAAAAAACTTGCGGATGTTGTAGAAAATACCAAAACAATGGAAAAAGAATATACTAACTTGGCTCAGCAAATAAAAGATATGCAAAGAATTCTTGGAGTAAAGAAAACCGAATCAAGTGTAAAAGTTGCTGTAAAATAAAAGAAATTATTTAGATTCTAAAAACACACTACAATTTACTACATGTTTTCAAAAGCCACTGTTCCCAAAATAAGGATAGAAAACATATAATTTCAATTTACAAGTTCACAGTCATGTTTAATTATTCAGTTATTTTTTTAGCTGTATAATTTGAGTACCCTTTTTTTAAGGGTATTCTTTTCTCAAGTTAAAGATTTACACTAAATATTTAAGCTAAGATTAAAAGAAATCGATTGCAAACTCCCAGAATTATCACTGCAAACAGAATTATTTTGAATTTCAACACTTCTATATAAATAATTAAATATCAATATATTAAAAGTTTTATTTTTTCTCTTTTCCGAAAACGAAAAGCCTATTTCTTTTTTTAAGGTCGCGTTTCTGATACATTTGCAAACAATGTCAAGCATATTAAAATTTTAAAACAATGAAAAAAAACATTATTGTAGCATGTGCTTTAGTTACTTTCGGAGTTTCATTCGCACAGGTGGGAGTAAACACAACCAATCCGCAAGGGGTCTTCCACGTCGACGGAGCTAAAGACAACAACGCTACCGGTTCGCCAACTGCGGCTCAGCAACTTAATGATTTGGTGGTAACGAGCGCAGGAAATGTGGGAGTAGGAACAACAGTTCCCACCGCAAAAATGGAAATCAATTCGGGAACGGCAAACACGAGTGGACTTAAACTGACCAATCTTACCTCTGCCTCCCCTATTTCAGCAGGACAAACCATCGGTGTGGATGCATCGGGAAACGTGGTCACTTTACCTAATCCTACTGCTGTGGGAGTTACAACAGCAGAAGTAGCCTCCACAACAATCACAGCTACATCTGATTTTGACGTGAATGATTCCTCGGACACCATGGTTACGGGAACTTCACAGACTGTAAATATTCCTACCGGAGGAAAAGCTCTATTTATTAACTTTATGTTAGGAATCGATTTTACAACAACTACAGGAACAGGAGCAGGATACTTCCGAGCCATGCTGTTTATAGATGGAGTGGCCACCAATACTTATCTTATTGTTCAGGAACCCGTTGGATCTGCAGCAGCTACTGGAGGTCAGCAGCTTTCATATACTTTAAATACGGTAAAATTCCTTACAGCAGGTACTCATACTCTGGATATCAGAATGAGAAGAACTGCAAACAATGGAACTGCGGCAGGTACCGTTACAGGTTGCCGACCAATCTCTATGTCATTTAATGCTTCTTACTTAAATTAATAATTTATGAAAAAGCATTTATTATTTGCAGGATTGTTAGCCGTCACAACTATGTCTGCACAAGTGGGAATCAATACCCAGAATCCTCAGACTGCCTTTCATGTGGATGGTGCTAAAGATAACAACACTTCAGGAACTCCAACTACGGCTCAGCAGCTTAATGATTTTACCGCCAATACTTCCGGAAATCTCGGTATAGGAACTTCAGCACCAACTTCAAAGGTTGAAATCTTTTCAGGAACAACAAACGAAAGTGGTCTAAAGTTTAGAAATCTAACTTCATCTACGCCTATCGCCGCAACCGGGCAAAATCTTGGAGTAGACGAGCTTGGAAATGTAGTTACAGTTCCGACACCTACCAGTCCTAATGTAATCACCGCTGAGGTGTCCAACTCTACTGGCTTCAGTTACAATGTAAATGATCAGGCTTATACGCTTATTCCGACTTCTCAACAAACTCTGAATATTCCGGCAGGAGGAAAAGCAGTATTCATCAATTTTATGTTGGGAATAGATTATTTTACATTTCTTCCCGGCGGCGGAGCAGCTTATTATGAAGCAAGATTATTTGTAGACGATGTTCCTACCAATGTATATCTTGTCACGCAGGAACGTGTACAAGGAGGATCCCAGACCCAATACTCAATAAGTACGGTAAAAACTTTGTCTGCTGGTACTCATACTGTTGATGTAAGAATGATCAGATCTTTCAATAATGGTGTAGCATCGGGTTCAAATATGGTATGCAGAGCGATTTCCATGTCCTTTAATGCGTCTTATATCAACAATTAAAATGTATGATATATTGTAATGAAATTTCCCCTCATTTTTCATTACTCTTAAAAATACAAATGTCTATATAAAAATTATTCGGGAACGCGCGTGTTCCGGTCTATTTTAAAATAATTCCTTTAATTTTAGTTAGGTTATCAGAAGCCTGTTCTTTTTTGAGCAGGTTCTTTTTTGTTTAATATTTTGAGGTCATTGTTTAATGTTAAAGATGTTTCGACTGCTTCGCACTCAGTATGACAACGCTAATACTAGCTGCTTCCGCCTGAATTCATTAAAAATAATTGCAGATAAAACAGTTGGTATTAGCGACCTGTCATGCTGAGCCTGCCGAAGCATCTCTCCTATTTAATAGATTTCTTCCTTCGCGGAAATGAAAGGAAGGGTAAAAAAATCCTCCAATATTCATCCAAAATACAAGTTCACATTGTCGGAACTTCCGATGAAACCAAGCAAAACTATTTTACATCGTCGGAAACTCCGACGAGAAGAATCGATATTTATGTAAGCTGTCGGAAGTTCCGACGGAAAGAAACTAAACAGGTTAAGACTTTCGGAAAATCCGACGACCTCAACCTGTATTTAAACATAAAAACCTCCACGATTGCGGAGGTTTTTGTTATTATGGTAAGAAAAATTTAGTGTACACCACTCAAATCTATTTTTTCTTTGCTTTTTCGTTCTTTTACTAATAAGATAAACGGAATACAGACAAGGAATGCGATCCCCAAATACAGGAAAACATCCATATAAGATAATACTGTTGCCTGTTTTGTTACCGACAGATCGAGCATTTTATAAGCGGCATTCATTGCCGCATCGGGAGTCATTCCTTTTGCCATAAAACTGCCTTTCAGTGCCTGTAATCTCTGCTGAACTGCAAAATCTGTTTCATCGAGATGAGAAATAAGGTTGAGTCTGTATTTCTGACCTGCATTAGCAATAAATGTAGTAATTGCTGCAATTCCAAAAGAGCCTCCAAGTTGTCTCATCATCCCTGTAAAAGCTGCTCCCTGACCAATTTCCTGACCTTTCAGGGTACTTAATGATAATGAAGTGATCGGAATAAATAATAATCCAAGTCCTGCTCCTCTCACCATTAGCATCCAGAAAAATGCTTCTTTACTTGTATCGGGTGTCAAAATTTTATATCCCCAGAAACTATATATAAAGAATACTAATAATCCTAAAGATACCAGGATCTGCTGTTTTGCACCTTTTGAAAGCAATCGTCCAATAATTGGCATCATGAAAGCGGTCGTTAGCGCCGCAGGAATCATCAAAGCACCGGACTGAAAAGCCGTCCATCCTAAAATACTCTGCGTATATAAAGGAACGATAAAGGTAGAACCGTACAATCCG
Source organism: Chryseobacterium sp. MMS23-Vi53 (assembly GCF_047651245.1). Lineage (NCBI taxonomy): Bacteria > Pseudomonadati > Bacteroidota > Flavobacteriia > Flavobacteriales > Weeksellaceae > Chryseobacterium > Chryseobacterium sp. MMS23-Vi53. The sequence goes on from NZ_CP180265.1 coordinate 1,289,111, forward strand.
AATCCTAATACAAAGGACATCACCGTACCAATCCTTAAGTTGCTATTTTTTAAAACCCTTAATTCAACAATCGGATATTTGAAAGTAAGCTCTCGCCAAAGGAATAAAATAAATCCTAAAACGGCCGAAACGGTAAATAATACAATCCATCCACTTGCAAACCAGTCTTCCTCATGCCCTCTTTCTAAAATATACTGTAATGAACCAACCGTAATTGCCAGTAATCCGATACCAATCCAGTCGACATCCGAAGCTTTACGTTTTTCTGCATATTTTGGACTTTTCACGAACTGAAGCGTCATTAAAGTTGCTGCAATCCCGATAGGAATATTAATATAGAAAATATACGGCCAGCTAAAATTATCTACGATATATCCTCCCAGAGGTGGCCCCAATGTAGGACCAATAATTACCCCAAGACCATAAATCGCCTGAGCCATACTTCTTTTTTCAACCGGATAAGATTCCGTAATAATCGTCTGTGAAGTTACCAATAAGGCTCCCCCACCGATTCCCTGCATCAATCTGAAGAATACCAATTCCCAGATATTCGTAGCATTTCCGCATAAGAATGAAAATACTGTAAATATAATGATGGATGCCGCGAAATAATTTCTACGCCCAAACTGCTGAGACAGCCAGCTCGTCATCGGTACAATAATTACGTTACCGATTGCGTATGCTGTAATCACCCATCCTACTTCCGAAAGTGTAGCTCCCAGGTTACCCTTCATCTCGTTCAGGGCAACATTTACAATCGTGGAGTCTACAATTTCCAGCAGGGCACAAAGGATCGCCGTGATTGTAATGATCACTCTTCGGGCTCCATATTCTACTAATGAATCTTGCATAGTTTTTTTAATATTTTTTGGGAATTAAGAGATTTGAGATTCAGAGATTTACAATCAATATATGCATTTTTACGAACTAACTTAACTGATTGAATCTGTGTTTAGGCTAAGATTAAGGTTAAAAACTTATTCACCCGTCGAGTTTATGATGTTTAAAACAATCTAAACCGATGATCCACACAGATCGTTTCCGAATCTCTAAATATCTTAATTTTTAAAAGTGAATTGTCAATGATTAAACCTACTTCATTTTGTCTATTTTACTACTTCATTTCCAAAATCATTATTGATTTTCATCCTCAGTTCCGGTATCAACTTCATCGTCCTCTGCTTCATTTTCTGCAACATTGAGACTTTCCTCTTCAAAACCGGCATCAACTACATGATCAATATACCGCTACATTTACCAACCGCATTCTTGATTTCCATCTTCATTAAACCAGAATCAACCTCATCGCCAACATCTTCATTTCCACATTCATTATTGACTTTATCATCATTTCCGGCATCAACTTCATCATCAATTTTACTCCTTCAATTTCATACAGCATCAGACACTTTTGCAAAATTGACAATCCACTTTATATGGAATTCAAAAAGTGAATTGTGAGTGGATCATCCATCATGTCGTCAATTTTACTACTTCTTTTACATTCCACAATCGACTTGCTCCTGCAAAACTGACAATTCACTTATTTGAAAATTTAAATTTTATTTTAAAGAAACCTCTGCTTTTACGTTCATTCCTGTTCTTAATCTCTTTGCTACATCTTTATCAAGATTTATAAAATCGATTTTTACAGGAAGTCTCTGAACTACTTTTACGAAGTTACCACTCGCATTATCCGGAGGAAGGATAGAAAATGTAGCACCCGTTGCAGGAGAGAATGAGCTTACAACACCATCAAATTCTCTGTCCGGGAAGGCATCGATTTCGATTTTTACCTTTTGTCCTTCAACCATTTTATCAACCTGAGTTTCTTTGAAGTTTGCAACAACCCACTTTTGGTCGTTTTTAACTAAAGCAAACAACTGAGAACCAGCCTGTAAATATTGCCCTGCCTGAATTGGAACTTTTCCAACATATCCATCTTCAGGAGCAACGATTACTGTGTATGATAAATTTAATTTTGCATTTTCTACATCTACTTCTCTCTGTTTAGCAACAGATCCTGCAACACTGATTTGCTGAGAACTTGCAGCCGTTTGAGAAGAAGCAATATTTGTTTGTTGAGCAATTTGATTTCTTTGGTCAACCAAAACTTGTAACTGTCTGTCAGCCGATTGTTTTGCAGCCAAAGCCTGCTCATATTGTTGTTCTGTAATCGAGTGATCTTTCACCAATACAGAATATCTTTTTAAATCCTGAGCTGTTTTCCAAACGTTTACTTTTGCAGCTTCAATTTGTGCGTTTGCAGTTGTTACCGCTGCTTCAGAAGAACCGATGTTTTTTGAAGTTGCAGTTGTAGAAGCTTGTGCATTAGAAATATTACTTTTAGCTGTAACCAACGCCGCTTCAGCTTGTTGAAGAGCCATTTTCTGATCTCTGTTATCTAAAATAACCAACGTATCTCCTTTCTTTACAAACTGGTTATCTTTTACTTTTACTTCAGTTACATATCCAGAAATTTTAGAAATTACCGGAGCTAAATTTGAAGCAATTTGTGCGTCATCTGTTTCTTCGTGAACTTGTCCGTAAGAATATGTTTTATAACCGTAGATTCCTCCACCGATTAAAACAACCGCTAAAATTATCGGGAAAACTAAACTTTTTTTCTTTTTAGGTTCAGTCGCTTGTGTATTATTATTTTCCATTGTTGGTATAGTTCTTATTTTTTATTTAATTGTTAAAGTTCCAGTAGTCTGTAAAAGTTTTCTGTACGCCAATGCTGCATCTGCCTTTGCATTGATCACTCCAACGTTTGCAGCAATCTGAGCGGCATCTGCATCCAATAATTCCGTCATGGTTGCCAAACCGTTATCGTATTTATTTTTTGTAATTCTGTAATTTTCATTAGCTTGTTCAGCAGACTTTTCAAAAACAGTGATTCTCTTTTTAGAATAATCTGTGTTTTGATATTCTCTGTTTACATCTAGTTTGATGTTGTCATTCAACAATTCATTCGTTGCAGATAATTGCAACTCTCTTGCCTGAGATTGTTTTTCTGCTGAATTTTTCTTCCAGATGTTTGATAAATTGTATGAAATCCCAACTCCAACGTTTACAGCATTATAAATCGTTAAAAACTTAGGAATATCTGCAGCAACATAACCCCCTGTAAATGCAACTGAAGGAAGATTTTCAGCTTTTGCTGCTTTTGTTCCCAATGCTGCAGCTTGTCTTTGTTTTGCTAAAGCCTGAACATCTTTACGATTTTCTTTTGCTTCATTTACATAGAAATCAACAGGTTTTACATCTGTTCCTTCATCGATATAGTTTTCGTCAACTTCAATTTCTGTAGTTTCGGGAAGACCAATTAATAAATCCATGTTGATGTTAGCAATATTGTAATTATTTCTTGCTTCCAATAATTGCAATTCGATATTTGAAGTCTGAAGATTTGCCTTTAAACGGTCGTTTCTTGCAATAACACCATTGTTTTCAAGTTTAAGAAAAGTTTCGTCTCTTTTTTGAGAAGCCGTAAGGTTTTCTTCTAAAACTTTAATGGACTGGTTTGCTTTAAATAAATTATTGTAAGCCTGAGCAACGTTATAAGCAATCGCTACTTTATCGTTTTCTGTATTCAATTTTGATGCTTCCACCAAATATTTTGCAGATTCGATTCCGTATTTTATTCTTCCGCCGCTATAAATCGGAACACTAAGATTTGCCATTCCGTAAGCAACCTGATGAACTTCTGGGCTACTTCCACCTCCTTCTGATGAAGCTCCGGAAAGTTTTATATTTACATTCGGTTTATTGGGAAGATACAAATAGCTTCCAGAAATTTTCAATTCGGGAAGTTGTCTGTTTTTTGCTTCCAAAAGATCTGCAGTAGCTTCTTCGATTTTAGCTGCGTCGATCTTCAGGTTTTTGCTGTTTTGGATACCCAACTGCACAGCTTCATCAAGAGTGAGTCTTTTTTTCTCCTGAGCATTTGCGTTTGCGATTCCTAAAAGTAAGGAAAGGGCAATAACTGAGTTATTTATTCTCTTCATAACCTAAAAGGTCTTTTAGTAAGTATTTTATATGTATATTAAGTTCTGTGTAAAATTTTTCTTCAAAAACTTCTTCGTCTTCAGTATTATCAAGAAATTCTTTATACATTTCTTTTGCATTTGATGCATAAAATAAAGTTCCGCTTACTGTTGAATGAAGCAGATAAATCGGAGGATTTTTGGTAAAAGTTCCTTTTTGTAATCCGCTTTCCAAAATTTTTGAGTACATGGTAAGAAATCCCATTTTGGTTTCCTTCAAAAACTCCACGATCTGAGGGTTTTCTGCGTGAAGCTGCTCTCTCTGCATGATTCTGTAGAAACATTTATGGTTTCTTACTTTACCGGCAAACTGATCTACGATCTTTTCTACTTTCTCCCAGTCATTAATATCCGTTCTCTCAATAATATCTTTCGAAAAAAACTGCCCCTCATTCATTCTGTATTCTACCAGCTTTTCGTAAAGCTTTTCCTTCGAACCAAAATAGTAAGAGATCATAGAAATATTTACATTTGCAGCTTTGGCAATTTCCCGGGTTGAAGTTCCTTCGAAACCTTTTTCGGCGAAAAGCTTTTCGGCAGCAAACAATATATTTTCTTCTTTTGAAATCATTTTTATACTCTCATTTTTTCAGGGAGCAAATTTACAATAGTTTTTCAACAAATCAAACGATTGATTGATTTTTAATTTAAATTTAATTTATTTTTAATGTTTAAAATTTTAAACTATTGATTATCAAATATTTATTCTTTATTTATAAATTAAATAAATGTTATAGATTTTGTGTTTTATTGGTTTTTTGTGATAAAATCGCGTCCCGAAAATTGTTATTAAATTAAAATTATAAATAAAAAAAGAATCAAAACGATTTAAAACAAGTTATTAAAATGATGATTTTGTTTATATTTGAAAACATCAATTGATGTTCAATTTGAAATTCAAAAAACTATAACAAGAAAACAATTAATAAACAATTTTATATGAGACAAAAATTTATCCCTTTTTTATTTTCTGCAACATTATTATTTTCATTAGGCTGTCAGACAGATGATGAAATGGACGAAGAAATTAACAAGGTTATGTGTGATTCATCCAATACAACTTTTAATCAGCTTTACACTAGCCTTATCACTTCAACAGATTCAGGAAACAATGTTTCATTAGATCTTGTTACTCATTCCTATACTTTTAGCGTAACTTCCAACAAAGTCATCTGTAAAGTGGGATATAGAAGCATTCCTGCAATGAGTACAACACCTTATGATATTGAAATTTATGACAATACTTCAGGAACAGTAATGTATTCTGGAAGCCATGTTTTTTCTTCGACTATAACTTCTTATGTAGCAATAACACCTGTCGTTATACAGACAGGACATTCATACACCATAAAAAGAAGTCAAAACAATTATGCAGGAAATATAACTAATACTATCGGCAGAAGAATAGCTAGCCCAACTCTTCCAATAGTTTACGGAGATCTTAAAATTACGGGTTCATCATATTACGGAACAGGAGGCCCCATTAATAATACATCTATTCCTTACATCGACATTGTTTTTGAGTAAATTTAAATGGGTAAAGAAAACTCCGACAAATCGCCGGAGTTTTCTATTAACTTTTATGAATATATCTTGATAATTTTATACCTAAATCTGTCCAGACAATTTTAGGATTTCCGTTTCTGGTAAGGTGCAGATCGGCAGTATTGATTTCTTCTAAAATACTCTCAATATTGGCTCCACTGATGAATTTTGAGAAACCTAACCAATTGAACCCATTCGCATCAATTTTCTTGTAAACTAAACTTTCCGACTGATAATTCTGAAGCAGAGCCAAACGGAAAATTTCGGAACAGTAATTTAAAAAGTTCTTCTGCTTTTCACGATTCCAGCTGGCAATTTCTCTTGCCCATAGAATGATACTTTTCAAAAATTCCGGTTTCTTTTTTACCATAAAAGCATCACGAACCCATTGTACAAAGAGTTTTTCGAATTCGTCGGTTTTATTTCCGGATTGTAAAAGCTTAATTGCATCATTCAAATCTCCCTGAGCTTGGTGAATGATCTCCCTTATTTTATCATCAGAAATATTGAAATTCTTTTTTAAATAAGCTTCAAGATCTTCATCAATAATTCTGGGAACTTCTACAATTTGCGTTCTCGAAAGAATCGTGGGAAGAATGTCGTTTGTAGACTCTGCGGTAAGTAAAATAATGGTTTTTGCGGGCGGTTCTTCTAAAAATTTCAGGAATTTGTTGGAGGCAGCGACGTTCATTTTGTCGGCTCGCCAGACAATTAAAATTTTGGTTCCGCCTTCATAACTCTTTAATGAAAATTTTTGGTTCTGATCATCGATTTCATCTGCAGAAATAAAAAGCTGCTTGTTTTCCGATTCCAGAAAAGCTGTCCAGTCATCATAACTGGAGTAAGGAGCATTGATGATCATTTCGCGGAATTCATCAAATTTATTTTTGCTTAAAGAATTCTTATTGTCCGTAAAAACCGGAAAACTGAAGTGTAAATCAAGGTGATTTAAGTGTTCCACCTTAGAGGCAGCATGCTCATTTTCGCCACTAAGAATTTCTTTTGCATATGCCAAAGCCATCGGCAATGTTCCATATCCTTCTTTTCCTGTGAAAAGCTGGGCGTGGCTCACTCTGTTTTCGGCGATACTGTCTCTAAGAAGTTTTTTCAGACTTTCTTGTCCGGCAATGTTCTCCCAATTCATGGCTCAAAGATAAAGAATTTTTGCAACGGACGATTTGCGAATTGTCAATTTTGCTTTGCAAGTGAATTGTTAATTTTTATCCTATACTATATAAATATTCTTTAAAAAATTCATAAGTAAAGCGTATTTACAATTCACCATTCACCATATTAATGTCTATTCATCCCCCTTAACAAACTTTAACCTCTTATAATTTTTACAATTCATTAATATTTAAGATATTTGCGCATTGTTTTAAAAATAAAGAATGAAAAAAATCTTTGTACTATCATTCATATCAGTTGGATATTTCCTAAATGCGCAGAATTTGAGTAACTCACCTTATGCAACTTACGGAATTGGAGATGTAAAATATGATAATACGATTGAAACTGCCTCTATGGGAGGTATATCAACAGCATTTATTAGCGATTTCAGCAGTAATTTCAATTTTGCAAACCCAGCAAACAATGCCAATTTCGAGCTTACAAGTATAAAGCTGGAAGCAACCAACGAAAACAATTACTTCAAAACTGATTATAATAATACGAAGTCTACTAAACATTCTACGTATTTATCTAATATTTCATTAGCCTTTCCTTTGTCACCAAAGTTGAAAATGGGATTTTCTTACCAGCCTTATAGCTCTAAAAGTTATGAAATCTTACATACAGATGAGCTTAAAGACGAAAATGGTGTAGTATATGCCAATAGATACAACAGATTCAAAGGAAGCGGTACATTGAACACTGCTCAGATTGCATTAGGATATAAAGTAAATGATAAATTTGCTGTAGGTGTAAGAGCGAATTATTATTTTGGAAATCTGTATGACCTTAACGAATTATATCAGTCTAATGCTGAATTAATCAATGGTTATGAGACTAAAAATAATGTAAGAAATTTCAACTTTACATTAGGAGCAAGCTACCAAAATTTGAATACAAGTACAGACAGAAAACTGACAATTGGTGCGACCACTACTTTTGGAAACACAAGTAATATGACAACCGATTACCTGAACAGTACTTATTTCTATACAGATGCCGACAAAACGGTAAAAAGTAACGAAAGTACAATCGAGCAAAAAAGTATGAGCTCTAAAAACCTTCTACCATTACAAGCATCATTAGGTGTAGGTTATGGTGAAGAAAACAAGTGGTTCTTATCTTTGCAGGGAGATTATAAAAAAGGAGAAACAATTGCTTATTTCGGACAATCTTTGGATCTTCAGGATTCTTACAGAATTTCTGCCGGAGGTTGGTATTTGCCAAATTACAACAACTTTAGAAGTTATTTTTCAAGAATTGTTTACCGTTACGGAGCTTTCTATGAAAAAGGGAGCTTACAGCTTGCAGGACAAAACATTAACAAATTTGGAGTTTCTGCAGGAGTTTTACTTCCATTCAAAAACAGCAGCATAACGAGAATGAGTGGTCTTGAATTGGGTCTTGAAGTTGGAAAAAGAGGAACACTTAAAAACAACTTAATCAACCAAAACTTCATCAACCTGAGAGTTGGTTTCAATTTTGCTGATAAGTGGTTTAGAAAGACTCTATATAACTAAAATGAAGTTTTTTAGAAACATATCATACAAAAAAAATATAGCATACCTTTTTAGTTGTGCTATATTTTTTATTATAACATCTTGTGAGGAAGATCTTACCAAAAACAATGGTAAACAAAGTAAAAATTTTCCTTCAACCATTATCAATAATGCAAATATTATCCAGAGAGATTCAGGTTTTGTTACCTTAAGAGCAAAAGCTCCTATTATTGAAAAATATGAGTTGATCGACAGTCCTTACACTGTTGCAAAAAAAGGAATTGACATCCAGTTTTTTGATAAGAAAAAACCAAAGATTCCGGGAACGATTAAGGCGAAATATGCTCGTTTTCTGGATTATAAAAAATTCTACGAAGCAAAAGGTGATGTAAGAATCACTACCAACGATGGTGATCGATTTGCTATGCAAAGTATTTACTGGGATCAGATAAAAAAGGAAATGTATACGAAAGATACAGTTTATGTAACTCGAAAAGACGGCTCTACACTCGTTGGAGCTAATGGAATGTGGGCAAAAGACGATTTCTCAAAATACGTTTTCTATCAAAACTCAGGAAATTTTACATCAACCAAAATATCTGAAAAAGCAAAATAATCCTATGATTTCTCATGCAATCGGATTGATGTCCGGAACGAGTTTAGACGGTTTGGATATTTGTTTTGTAAAATTTGAAAAGCAAGATTTTTGGAGTTTTCAAATTTTAAAAGCAGAAACCATTCCTTATCTCAAGAATTGGGAAGATCAGCTTAGAAATTCCATTCATCTTTCGGCGAAAGAATTATTGGAATTGAACTCAGAATATGGTTTTTATTTAGGCCAATCTGTTAAAAATTTCATTGAAAAGCATCAGCTTGAAAATATAGATTTAATTTCTTCTCACGGTCATACGGTTTTTCACCAGCCTCAAAGAAAATTTACCTTACAGATTGGTGACGGAAGAGCGATTAAATTGGAAACAAATTTACCTGTCGTTTACGATTTCCGAACTCAGGACGTTTTGATGGGCGGAAATGGCGCTCCCCTAGTACCAATTGGCGATGAATTGTTGTTTTCTCAATACGATGCTTGTCTAAATTTAGGTGGGTTTTCGAATATTTCTTTAAAAATTAATGATCAAAGAATCGCCTTTGATATTGCTCCGGTAAATATTGTTTTGAATAAATTAGTTCAGAAATTCAACAAAAATTTCGACGAAAACGGAGATTTAGCAAGAACAGGGAAAATTGATGAAGATTTATTATTAAAATTAAATTCATTAAGCTTTTATCAACAATCTCATCCAAAATCTCTTGGAATTGAATGGTGCAACGAAAATATTTTCCCTCTTTTTGAAAACATAGAAACGATTGATATTCTTTCAACTTTTACAGAACACGTTGCTCAACAAATCGCGAAAGTTCTTAATGAAAATCAATTAAAGAAAGTACTTTTTACGGGTGGCGGAACGTACAATCAATATTTAATTGAGAAAATTAAAGCTAAAACAAACGCGGAAATCATAATTCCTGAAAAAGAAATTATAGACTACAAAGAAGCTTTGATCTTCGCATTTATGGGAGTTCTAAGACTTAATAATGAAATTAATATCTTGGCTTCTGCGACGGGAAGTTCTCACGATCACAGCTCAGGCATTATTGCATAAAAAAACCTCCATTTCTGAAGGTTTTCTTTTTATTTATAAGCTTCGATTTTATCTGTAAGCGTATTGATGAAGTTTTGAAGCGGTTTTTCAACCATCATTTTGATAAAAGGATTGAATTTTCCTTCGAATAACATCTGTACTTCTGTCTGATTTTCATTAAGAGGATTCAAAGTTGCTGTCAATGAAAAGTCTAAACTCGAACTTGCAGACTTCAAAACTGCTTTCTGATCGTTTACTTCATCAATTTTTAAAGCAATTTCAGGCATCCCCTGCAATCCGAATTTAAATCCATCTTCTCTTGTTTCAAACTTTTGAAGCCCGTCTGGCATAAAATCTTTGTAGTTTTCAGGAGATTTTAGGATCTCTGTTAACTCTTTAGATGATTTATTGACAATAATCTTTCGTCCTTCTAAATTCATTTTTTATTTTTGTATTTAAATTCTTAATTCTTACAAATATATGTATAAAGTTTTTGTGAACGAAAAAAAATTATTATTGTCTAAGCAATCTGAAAACTTAGAAAAATCGCTGGACTATCAAAACGTCACAACGCTGGAGATCGGTTTGGATCTTTTGGAAAATACATCTGTAAACGAATTGAATGTTTTTGGCGAAAATATTGATGAAATTTGGACAGAATTTCAAAAATTATTTAGAATTATTGAAGCGGCAGGAGGAATTGTAAACGATCCTGATGGTAAAATTCTTTTCATTAAAAGACTGGGAAAATGGGATCTTCCAAAAGGAAAAATGGAGAAAGGCGAATCCCGTGAAGAGTCTGCTGTCCGTGAAATCGAGGAAGAAACAGGTTTAAAAGACGTTGAATTGGTAAAATTTATCAACACAACATATCATATTTATATTGAAAGAAACGGTGACAAAGTCCTGAAATGCACGCATTGGTTTGAAATGAATTTTAACGGTGAAGACACTTCGACTCCGCAAATAGAGGAAGGAATCACTGAGGTTGCTTGGAAAACTACTGCCCAGATCGAGGATGAAGTTTTCCCAAGCACATTTAAAAATATCAAACTGATTATCAAAGAATTCTGGGATTCGAAGACTAAATAAAGTCAATCGATTTTTCCAGAGCAATTCCTCTCGATCCTTTTAATAAAATATTTTCAGACTGAATTTTATTTAATTTTAAATATTCTATTAATTCTGCTGTGCTTTCAAAAGCCGTTCTAGAGGAATTTACATTTTTAAAGTTTTTTCCGACTGTAATAATTTCATTAAAATTTAATTCCTGAGCTAGTTTCAGTATATTTTGATGTTCTTTTTCACTTTCATCTCCCAATTCCAACATATCACCAATAATGATTGTTTTTGAACCTTCAAACGTGATAAAGTTGTTCAAAGAAGCCGTCATAGAGCTTGGATTGGCATTGTATGTATCCAAAACTAAAGTTCTCCCTTCTTTTTTTACGATTTGAGAACGCATATTTGTTGGTGTATAATTTTCGATCGCACTTTTAATTTGATCGAAATTAATTCCAAAATGAAGTCCGAGACTTGCTGCAGCACAAAGATTGGTAAAATTATATTCACCGGTTAATTTTGAAACAGCTTTTTCGTTTTGATAGCTTAAACCAACAAAATGTTCTTCAGAAAATAATTCAAATTGATAATCAGAATTTTCTTTTCCAAAAGTAATCTTAGGTGAATAATTTTCTGTTTTTTGAACCTGAATAGGATCATTTTCATTAACAACAATTGTTTGTTGATTATTTTTAAGATAATCATATAACTCAGATTTACCTTTAATTACTCCTTCAAAACCTCCGAAACCTTCCAAATGTGCCTTCCCAAAATTGGTAATATATCCAAAATTTGGCTGAGCAATTGAACTTAAAAGTTCGATTTCCTTTTGATGATTAGCTCCCATTTCGATCACTGCCATTTCATGTTCAGGCTTAATAGAAAGGATTGTTAATGGAACTCCGATATGATTATTAAGGTTTCCAAAAGTATATTGAACATTGAATTTCTCAGAAAGGACAGCATGAATGATTTCTTTCGTGGTCGTTTTACCATTACTTCCAGTCAGTCCAATAACAGGAATCTGCAATTGTCTTCTGTGATGAACAGCCAATTTCTGCAAAAATTCTAATGTTGAAGGTACATAGAAAATGTTTTTATCAGTATTTTCAAAATCCTTCTGCTCTACAATTACAGCCAAAGCACCTTCCTGAATCGCTTTTTCAGCTAATGTCGCCGCATTGAAATTTTCTCCCGAAAAAGCAAAGAAAATATCATTCTTTCCGATTTTTCTGCTGTCGATAGTTACCTTTTCAGATCTTAAAAATAGTGGATAAAACTGTTCTATATTCATAGCTCAAAAATAAAAAAACCTTCCAAAGATTGGAAGGTTTTTTTGAAATTATTTTGATAAATATTATCTTCTCGTTCTAGTCTTGTCGCTTGCTCTTGCATCTTGCGCAACACGGAATCCGATCCATCCGTAAGCTTTGTTCTCCGTCTTATATCTTCTTTGTCCCGGATCCAACCAATAAGCTGTATCCTGCCAAGAACCACCTTTTACAACTCTGATATCATTCGTCATAGCAGAAGTTCTTTCTCCTTTATCTCTCTGCATTACCAATTTCCCGGCAGCATCTACGATAAATCTCGATTTTGGAGCATTGTACATATTGTATGAAGAATCTGCAGAATCTGAATTTGTTCTGTAGTCTAGTGAAGACATTCTATCACCATCTCTATAGTTTCTGTAATCTGCGATAGCCTGTCTTTCAAACTGACCTGGAAGATTCTTGTAAACCAATCTACCATCTGCTAAAGTGTCATACTTGATGCTTGTTTCGTCAACAGTCTTGTAAGTACCGTCACCATTTTTTACTACAACTTCAGGAACGTTCCCTCTGTAATAGTTGAAATCACTGAAATCTTCATCGATGATAGGTCTGTAAATATCAGCAGTCCATTCAGCAACGTTTCCATACATACCATAGATACCTAGGTCGTTTGATGGATATTGTCTTACGTCTGAAGTTCTAGCCGAACCGTCATTTTTCCAACCTGCGATACCAGAGTAGTCACCAGTTCCCATCTTGAAGTTTTCAAGGAACATACCTTTGTCTCTACCTTTCGTACCTCTCAACAATTCAATTTCAGGTTTTTTACCTTTATATTGGTTGTATTCTCTGTTTTTAGCCATTCCTAAAGCTGCGTATTCCCATTCTACTTCAGTCGGAAGTCTGAATTTCGTTACCATTGCAGCACTTGGAGCTCTGTTAGCAGCTAATAATCTTTGGTTTGTAGTTTTCAAACCATTCTTTTGCTGCATTCTTTTTTCATTAATATATCCTTGCATTTCCGGATCATTCGATTTGAATTTATCCATGTTGAATGCAGTTCCACCTTGATTGTTTGATTCGTTGATATACAAATCTTTTGCAATGATACCGGCTTGCATTAAAGCTTTCTCGTTTGCTCTGTCTGACAACCACTCACAGTATCTGTTTGCCTGAGTCCAAGACACTCCTACTACAGGATAGTAATCGAATTCAGGAGAACGGAAATACGTCTCGTTGTAATCATTTCTAGATAATTTGTTGTCCCACAATAAAGTATCTGGCAACGCACCGTTGTAGATATCCTTAAAGCTAGGATCACTTGGAGGGAATACGTACTTCAACCATGTAAGGTATTCGCGGTATTCGTAGTTAGTAATTTCTGTTTCTCCGATAAAGAACGAACTTACCTGCATTCTGCGCGGTGAGTTATTCCAATCGTGCATAACATCATCTTTCACTAATCCCATTGTAAAAGTTCCACCTTCTACATATACCATTCCCGGCCAACCCTTCTGCTTTTGTTGCTTTCCTGCAAAAAACCAACCTTGTTTCTCGTTTGGTTTCCAACCTGTTTTGCTGACAAATTTTTTAGTACCGCCGCCATTATTTGATCCTCCGCAACTGGTTAATGCAAGTGTAGAACTTAATGCTATTAATGAAAACAACTGTAGTTTTTTCATAGTCGATATAAATATTTTCAAAGTACAAAGAAAAAATAAATTATTCAATAAATCAAATAAAGATTTGATTTTTTTGAAAAACGTTAACAAATTAATTTTATTGTATCACAATTTAATTATAAAATTTTCATTTATTTTGTAATTTAGAAATTTCAATAATAAACATGAGAAGAAAAATCACGCTTTTATCCTTATTAATCTCTGCGTCAGCACTTTGGGGTCAAAGAATGACCATCGAATGGGATGGATCAAAAATTCAAGACTTTGGTGACACAAAAATTAATCTTCCAAATTTCAAAAATCAAGGATTTTCATTCAGCCAAAATAACATTTTTATATCTACAAAACAACAGATTGGCGAAAAGCAATTGAAAATTTCTAATCCTGTTTGGGAAAATATTTCAGGAAGAGATCTTTTCGAAATGAGCAAAGACCTTCTTCCGAGCTATGATATTAATGACATCAACTATTATTATCTTGACGGGCAGCGATATGCAAGCATCAATGTTGCTTTATTCAAGAAAGTAAACGGTAGGGTACAAAGATTATCTTCATTTGAAATTTCTGAAAGTGGTTCTTCCATCAATTCCGGAAGCACTTTAAAAGTCGGAACTGCCAATAATCCTCTTGGAACCGGAAATTTTTATAAAATTAAGGTAGATAAATCTGGTATTTTTAAGATTACAAGACAGTTTTTACAGGATAACGGAATCAATCCTTCTTCTGTAAATCCGAAGAATTTTAGAATTTATGGAAATGGAGGTTTAATGCTTCCTGAGTACAATCAGGATGTAAAATATAGTGCTTTACAGGAAAACGCCATTCAGGTTGTAGGAGAAGATGACGGAACTTGGAATGATAACGATTATGCTTTGTTCTACGCTCAAGGTCCGAATGGATATAACCTTTATAATACTTCAAACGGAAACGGTTTTAAGAGAGTTGATACAAGAAGTAACAGAAGCGAAAACGTAAAAAATATTTACGAAGATGTTTCATATTATTATATTAATTTCGATAAAGGCCCGGGAAAAAGAGTGCAGCCGGTTGATATCAATTTACCTGCTACTCCACTTATTACTAGATTCGACAATTATCAGGTGATTAACAATGATCAGAAAAACCTGATGAAAGTTGGTAGAATCTGGGTAGAAGATGCTCCTTTTACGACGAATAAAACAATATCTTTTACTTTAGCCTCGCCTATTCAGGGAGGTGATGTCATCAGATACGGAGCTCAGGTAGTAGGTTACAAATCCCAGCAAAATACCATTGGCTTTAATATTAATAATCAAAATGCGGCAACAATTCCGATTCCTGCAAATAACTCGGGAGGAATTTATGATTTCTATCCGGCCAACTATTCCGGAACTGTAACGGGACTGAGCGGAACCCAGCTTACTTTCAATCTAACGCCAAGCATTACGGTAAATCCGAACGGAACTTTTTATCCGGACTATTTTGAAGTTCAGTATAAAGATAATTTAAGTTTCAACGGAACTCAGATGAATTTCAGAGATTTTTCTTTATTAAGCGGAAGTAATACAACGTACGGATTTAGTCTTGCGAATGCGGGTTCTGCAGAGCAAGTATGGGATGTTACTGATATTACCAATGCCAACAGAAGGGTAAATAAAGCAGGAAGTAATGCTACTTTTAATTTTGCCTACACTGCATCAAATCAAAACTTTAATAATGAGTTTGTTGCTTTTAAAGCAGATGCAGCTTACAGTCCGCAATTTGTTGGAAGAATTAATAATCAAGATCTTTCAGCATTGCAAAATGTAGATTATCTGATTATTACAACTCCTGAAATGATGGGACAGGCTCAGAGATTAGCCAACTATCACCAAACAAAAAACAATTATAATGTACAGGTTGTAGACACAGACAAAATTTATAATGAATTCGGAAGCGGGAGCAGAGATCTTACCGCAATCCGAGATTTCGTTACAAAATTGAATACCCCACTTGGAAGTTTAAAATATGTTTTCCTTTTAGGAGATACTTCTTACGATTATAAAAACAGAATTTCCAATAACACCAATGTTGTATCGTCTTATCAGAGTGAAGAATCTGCGGATGTGATCAATTCTTACGTTACGGATGATTATATTGTAATGACTAAGCCTCAGACAACGCAATTTATCACCAACAATCTTCCGGATGTACCTGTGGGAAGACTTCCTGCGGCAAACGTAACGGAAGCAGCGAATATGATTGATAAAACATTGGCATATTATAATAATTTATCCGGTCAGTCTACTCCTTTCGGAGAATGGAGAATGAAGGTGGATTTCGTTGTGGATGATGACAATGATGGTGGAGTTCCTTTCCATACTGTCATGAATAATTCTTTGCAGACAGTTTTTGAAACCAATACAACGACTCTTAAAGAATATAATGTAAGAAAATTATATTTGGATGCTTTTCAGGCACAAAGTACAGCAGGTGGACAAAGATATCCTCAGGTAAATCAGGCGATTTCTAATGATATAGGAAACAGTTTGTATCTTTTCTATTTCGGACATGGTGGAATCAATGGCTGGGCGCAGGAAAGAGTTTTAACACTGGATGAAATTCAAAATGCCAATAATTTTTCTAATGTATACAGCAGATTCCCGTTTGTATCGACAATTACCTGTGAATTTACACTTTGGGATGATCCGGATACCTCTTCTGCAGGTGAACAATTCATTAAATTAAAACAAGGAGGACCTGCTACAATGATTACCTCCAGCCGTGCAATTGCTGTTGGATACGGTATCGATTTTACCAATTTATTCACTCAGGATATTTTTAAATTAACGAGTGATGATTTTGATACTTTAGGGTACGCTCATTTAAATGCTAAAAAACAAAAAGGAGCAGAATCGAATCACTTAAAGGTAAATTTCCTTGGAGATCCTGCGATGAAGCTGAGCAGACCAAAAAGATTATTAACGATTGATGCTATCGAAACTCCGGTTCCGGGATTAATCAGAGGTTTGGATTTTGTAAAAGTAAAAGGTCACATCAGTAATCCAAACGGTACTGTTAATACAACTTTCAACGGAAGAGTTGTCATTAATATTTTTGATAAGAGATTAAATAAATCTACTCTTAATAACGACGGTGGATTGACTCCAATTCTTCAATATACAGAAGAAGGAAGTGCCATTGTAAAAGCATCAGGAACGGCTGTGAATGGTGTATTTAACGTAGAATTCTATGTTCCGAAAGACATTAACTACGCTATCGGAGAAGGTAGAATCTTAGGATATGCAGATAATAAAGCGACAGATGTTTTCAATAACCAAGCGGTACAAGTTGGAGACATCAATCCAAATGGAATTAATGATAATGAACCTCCAAAGGTGAAATTGTACATGAACAACACCAATTTTGCAGATGGAGGTATTACAGACCAAAATCCGATGTTATTGGCATGTATTACAGATGATACAGGAATAAATTCAACAGGTTCTGGTATTGGTCACGATATTACTGTATATTTGGACGGTCAAATTATCAACACTGTTGTTTTGAATGACTTCTACGCTTCAGGAGAAGGAAATGGTTGTGTAAGCCCAAGTTTGGCAGATTATCAAAAAGGAAATGTAACGTATCCTTTCAGAAATCTTGCAGTAGGGCAACATCAATTAACATTTAAAGTTTGGGATATAAACAATAATTCGACAACTAGTACGTTAAACTTTGAGGTTAAGGATGAAGCCGATCAGCATTTGGTTATCAACAGACCACTGAACTGGCCGAATCCGTTTACCAACAAAACGTATATTCAGTTTGAGCATAATTGTGATGATATTTTGGATGTGAATGTTCAGATTTATACAATTACAGGAAAATTAGTAAGAACTTTATCTACTCCTGTGGTTGCAGAACCTTTCCTACAGGGCTTTAGAACGCCACGTCAGGCAATAGAATGGGACGGAAGAGACGATTTTGGGGCAACAGTAGCAAAAGGTACGTATATTTTTAAGATATTTGCAAAAAGTCAAAATCAAGAAAAATGCAAAGGAAGTGCTACAGCTGTAGAAAAAATGGTACTTTTGAAATAAATTTAAAACGATAACAGTAATAATATTAACAAAAAACTGATAATATATAAAAGACAACATATGAATTTAACTACTAAACTGCTTTTAGGAATTGGGTTAAGTGCTGGTTTTTTAGGCTATTCTCAAGATTTAAGTCTAGTAAGACCTGTTCTAACCGGAGCTCCTTTCTTAAGAATCGCGCCAGATGCAAGATCCGGAGGTATGGGAGACCAGGGGGTTGTAACCTCGCCTGATGCTTTCTCACAATTCTGGAACGCGGCGAAATATCCTTTCAGCAGAACAAGTTCTTCAGTAGGGTTAAACTACACACCTTACATGTCGAAACTTACCAATGATGTGTTTTTATTATACGGAGCATTCCACAAATTCTTAGGGCAGGAAGAAAGATCTACCATCTCTGCGAGTATCTATTACTTTAATATGGGTGAAGTAGATTTGACTCAATTAGTAGGAAATGAAGTAACTTCGATGGGTACATCAAAACCAAACGAATTCTCTATCGACGTTGCATACGGTCTTAAATTATCCGATTCATACTCGATGGCTGTTACTGGTAGATTCATCCGTTCAGATTTAGCCGGAGGATTCAACACAGATACTACTTTGAAGCCGGCAAACTCTTTCGCAGTAGACGTTTCAGGTTACTATACATCTCCTAGATTTTCAAGCTTCGGAAATATGGATGGTAAAATCAACGGAGGTTTTGCGATTACAAACTTAGGTCCGAAATTAGACTATACAGGAAACGAAGAATCGAGATCTTACCTTCCAACGATGGCAAGATTAGGTCTTGGTTATGATATGTATCTAGATGATATGAACCGAGTTGGGATCAGTTTTGAAGGTTCAAAAATCTTAGTTCCTGGTTCAGAATACGTGGGAATGGATCCGAATACTAGACAACCGATCTACGAAGTTCCAAACGTAGGACCTATTCAGGGGATTTCAAAATCTTTCAAAAACAAAAACTCTATCATGATGAGTGGAGCATTAGAATATTCATATGATAATGCATTCTCTGTGAGAACAGGTTATTTCCACGAAAGTGAAGAGCAGGGAGCAAGACAATTTGCGACTGCAGGTATCGGGTTAAAATACCGTTCTTTCGGTCTTGATCTTTCTTACCTTATCAATATGTCAAAAATCAACACTGCTTTGGATAACACACTGCGTTTCGGTCTTACCTGGAACATCGGTGATGAAACATCTAACGTAGACAGATAATTAAAAATTATCTTTTATAAATACAAAGCTCCATTTTTTATGGGGCTTTTTTTATTCACAACCTAATCCAAACCTTCAAGGTTTTTGAAACATTGAAGGTTTAATTATTTTCCAAAAACAAAAATCACAATTCACTTTCGAAGAAAAATCCACAATTCACAAAAAAATAAACATCAACAATAAAAAATATGTTCACAAAAGTCTTATTTTTATAAGGCAATTTCTGTTTCCAATACCTAATTTTGCACTATGAACTATTCTGCGGAGCTCAAAAAATTCGTAACCAGCCAATATGTGTATTCTGCAATCAGGATTACATTAGCCACTGTCTTACCATGTTTGGTTCTTGCCCATTTCGGAATTTTAAAAGAATACTTCCTTTTCCCTCTGGGAACCAGCTTTGTAGCACTTTGTGATCAACCGGGACCTTTTATACGTAGAAGAAATGCCTTAACTTTTGCTATTATTTGCTTTGTCTTTGTGGCGCTTATTGCAAGTTTAGTCATGAAAATCAAAATTTTGGTTCTCGGCGAAATCATCGTTTTCGGAATGTTCTTTTCATTAATTGGTGTTTACGGACAAAGATTAGCAGCAGTCGGATCACTTTCGCTGGTTGTTTTGGCGATCTTTATCGACGGACATTTAACGGGAGCCAATATTTTCAAAAGCTTATTGATTTTCGCTTCAGGTTGTGCTTGGTTTTTATTGATATTTTTAATTGTAACCACGATTCAACCTTATAAATTAGCAAGTCAGATGATTGGAGAAAACTATCTTCAACTCGCTGAATTTCTAAAAATTAAAGCCAATTATTACCAAAAAAATCCTGATTTTGATAAACTTACAACACAAGTTATCGCCAAACAGATTGAAATAAAAAACCTTCAGGAAGAAACCAGAGAAACAGTTTTCAAAACAAGGGTGATCGTGAACGAATCTACGACAACAAGCCGTTTGCTGATGCTGATGCTACTGAATTCGATGGATCTGCACGAAAAACTGATGACCTCTGAAAGTGATTACGAAAAACTTCAGAAAAGTTTTGACAATTCTGAAATTTTAGTCAATATTCATGATTATCTAAATTTATTGGCCGAAGAAATCACCAACATCGGAATCGCACTTCAAATTGGAACAAGAGCAAAACCAATGTTCAATCTGGATGTTGAATTAAAAAGCCTGAATCACAATTATTTTGATTTAAGAAACAAAAAAATTTCGCCTGATAACTTTGAGGATTTCATGATTTTGCGACAAATTTTAATGCGAATCAATGAAATCACAAAAGAAATAAACGAGATTTATAAAGTCTTTTCCCAAAACGTGAAACTGGCAAAAAGCCTTTCCACTGGATTGGATTTAAAGAAATTCATGCCGAATGAAGAGAAACTTAATTTTAAAGTTTTAAAAAACAATATTTCGCTTTCGTCTTCACATTTCCGACACGCGCTTAGAATCACGATTGCCCTTTTATTGGGGTATGCATTTTCGTTGTTTCAGTTTATTGGAATTGGTCATACCTATTGGATTTTAATTACAATCGTTGCGATCTTAAAACCTGCATATTCCATCACCAAACAAAGAAATCTCCTTCGTCTGTACGGAACAATTGCAGGAGCCGTCATTGCTTATGGAATCTTACATTTTGTAAACGTTGGCGAAGTACTTTTCACCGTACTTTTATTAAGTATGATAATGTGTTTCAGCTTTTTGAAAGGGAAATATTTCTGGGCAGTTTTATTTATGACCATTTATGTCTTTCTGAGCTTTAATTTTTTAAGTCCCGGAAATGTAAACATTATTTTTAGAGACAGAATTGTCGATACTATCATTGCAGGAGTCATTACTTCATTGGTTGCGTATATCGTTTTACCGGTTTGGGAGCACACACAGAATTTAGAATTAATGAAAAAAACGGCGGAATGCAATTTAGCCTATTTTCAAAATGTGATTTCTAAATTTCTTGAAGAACATTATGATGAAGAAGATTATAAAGTGAAACGTAAAAATGCCATCATTTCATTAGCCAATCTTTCCGATAATTTCCAGAGAATGATTTCTGAACCTAAAAATCAGCAGAAAAAATTGGAAGTTGTGCATCAGTTTGTGGCAACCTCACATCTTATTACGGCTTATACCGCTTCACTTTCGCAATATGTGAAGGATGATGAAAAATACCCTGAAATCGATGCAGAAGGTTGGAGCAAGAAAATCGAAGCGGAATTACAACAGGTTTTCAATCTATTAAACGGAAATAAAATCGATGAAGTTCTAAAAATGGACAGCCGAATCGAGCCCGAAGATTCGTCATTAGAAGATTTAATTTTAAAAAGAAGAACCGAGCTTATCGAAAATGAAAGCTACGATCTTCGAGATCCCGAAAAAATATCACATTTAACGGAGCTTAAAAATATTCATGACGTTTTGGAGCTAATCTATGATGTTGCCAAAGAACAACGAAAAGTGATTGAAAAATATCGAAACGAATCACATGAGAAATCGGATTTTGTAGAACCTATTCCTCAACAATCGTAAAGCAATAATCGTCGAAAAACTCTACTCTAGCCTTTAATTCATCCGAAATTTGGTCATCATAAACTCTGCATTTGATGTGATGAAGGTGTTTTAATTCAAAAGGTTGAACATCATAATGCTTTTTCAAAGACCAATGTTTGGAATGATGAATTTTGTACATGCTTTCCTTCACGCTCCAAATAATCGTATAGAAAGTCACTTCATTATCAAAAGGAATGAAACCTCTTTCATTTTCGTAAGTAAACTTATCGATTACCCTTAAAATTTTCGGATTAAATTTCTCAATATCGATCCCTATTTTATTTTTAGAAATCGCAATCGCAGCAAACGGAAAAGAATGTGTAATTGAAATTTCAGCATCTTTTGGAGATAAAAAGGGTTCTCTTTCTTTGTAAAGAATTTTTGAATGTGGCTTTAAACCTTTCAGTAATTTACGCACCATTAAAACCTCCAACAATTTCTTCGGGTGATAATCTTTTACTTTATCAGCATTTTCCGGTTCTAGAAGTTGATTAATATCTAAATCTTCAGTTTCATCGTACTTCCATACGAGAATCGTAGCATTGTCATCGGAAAAGTCGCGGTAAAGAGGCATTTAATTGATTTATTGGACAAAATTAGTGAAAAAATTCGGGTTGGGAGATGGGAGTTTTTACACAGAGTTTGTTATGCTGAAAGTATCTAAGTAATGTTCGAACGCACAAAATTGAGATGTTTTCAGCATTACAAACAGACCGCAAAAGTTTGTATTCAAATAAAAATTTAAGCAAAAAAAATTCACTTAAATCCAAAGACTCAAGTGAATTCTATATTATTTTTAAAGCTTAAGGACAATAAAGCAGTCAGTTGTAAAAGCCTCACACTTCAATCCTCCAGCTTCCAGCAAATTATTTAGATTGATGATTCACATCGTTTCTGTGCTCCATGATTTCAAGATTTTGATCTACAAAATACGCGCTTCCGAATCCGTTTACATAAGAACCTTTCGTTGGATGAAGTCCGATCAAGATGAAATCCTGCATTTCAGCGATGATATCTACAACTTTCCCGTGAGTTTCTTTTAATTGAGCAACAATTGTGTTCCAAGATTCAGAATCTCTTTCAACTTGAGAAGTTGATGCTTCGATCGTTAATCTTTCACGAGCATAGATTTGTTTTGTAGCAGACTCATCTTCAATAAACATTATTGAAGTTTTTCTTCCGTCAGCAAGGTTTTTTGTGTGCTTTGCCATGAAAGAAACCAAAATATAGAAAGTATTGTCTAATTCAACAAATGGGGCATAACTAGAATTCGGCGTTCCTTCTGCATCTACCGTTGCTAAAATTACACTTTTCGTTCTCTCGATAAGTTCTTTAACTTTCGGAGTAAGTGGTTTTGCTTGCTTCTGTGCTTCTTCCTGAGTATTTGTATGATTCATAATAAAAGATTTATTTCTGCAAAAATAGTTTATTTAGAATAAAGAAAAATAATTTCTTATGTAAAATATTTGTAAAATGGCTGGAAGATGGAGGTTTGAAGATGGAAGTTTTTAAAGTCACAAGAATAATTTTTAATTGCTTTTATTAAATATTTTCAAAGTTTGTCATTCTGTAAGAACCTAAATATAGTATTGAGAGAATAGCAAATTCGACTTTGGATGGTAAAATTTGTTGTTATTTTTATTCTCTTCAAATGGAAAACTGCTACCCTAGCCCCGATTGCAACGACATCCTTTTTAGTTGCGGGTGGAGCGAAGCGGAGCCCGTAACCAAAAAGATACAGTGAAAAGCGGGAAATAGCTTCAAAAAAAAATTAAATAAATTCTAAGTAAACAAAAAATTCATTCTTGTGACTTTAAAAACTCCCATCTTCAAACCTCCAACTTCCTGCCAAACCCAAATCCAAAAAATGTCATTTTTCTATCTAAATTATTAATTGTAATTTTGCACTTTATTAATTGAATTTAAAACCTATTCATTTAACATATGAGTACTACAACACAATACGTTCCTTACAAAGTGAAGGACATTACCCTTGCTGAATGGGGAAGAAAAGAAATTACTCTTGCTGAAGCAGAAATGCCTGGTTTGATGGCTATCCGTGAAGAATACGGACCTTCTCAACCATTAAAAGGTGCAAGAATCGCAGGATGTCTTCACATGACGATCCAAACGGCTGTGCTTATCGAGACTTTGGTAGCTTTAGGAGCTGAAGTTACTTGGTCTTCTTGTAATATTTTCTCTACACAAGATCACGCTGCTGCTGCAATTGCTGCTGCTGGAATTCCTGTTTATGCTTGGAAAGGTCTTAATGAAGAAGAATTCGATTGGTGTATTGAACAAACTTTATTCTTCGGTGAAGACAGAAAACCATTGAACATGATTTTGGATGATGGTGGAGATTTAACGAACATGGTTTTCGATAAATACCCTGAATTCACAAAAGATATCAAAGGACTTTCTGAGGAAACTACAACTGGTGTTCACAGATTGTACGAAAGAATGAAGAACGGAACTTTGGTAATGCCAGCAATCAACGTAAACGATTCTGTTACTAAATCTAAATTCGATAACAAATACGGATGTAAAGAATCTGCAGTAGATGCTGTAAGAAGAGCGACTGACGTAATGCTTGCCGGAAAAAGAGTTGTAGTTTGCGGATACGGAGACGTAGGTAAAGGTACTGCTGCATCTTTCAGAGGAGCTGGTTCTATCGTTACCGTAACTGAAATCGATCCAATTTGTGCGCTTCAGGCTGCAATGGACGGTTATGAAGTAAAAAGATTAGATACTGTGGTTGATAACGCAGATATCGTAATCACGACTACTGGTAACTTCAACATTGTAAGAAAAGAGCATTTCTTAAAATTAAAAGATAAAGCTATCGTTTGTAACATTGGTCACTTCGACAACGAAATCGATATGGCTTGGTTGAACGAAAACTACGGTCACACAAAAACTGAAGTTAAGCCTCAAGTAGATATCTATACTTTGGAAGGTGGTAAAGAAGTTATCATCCTTGCTGAAGGTAGATTGGTAAACCTTGGTTGTGCTACAGGTCACCCATCTTTCGTAATGTCAAACTCTTTCTCTAACCAGACTTTGGCTCAAATCGAACTTTGGAACAACTCTGCTGCTTACAAAAACGAAGTGTATATGTTGCCTAAGCATTTAGATGAAAAAGTAGCTGCTCTTCACCTTAAGAAATTAAGTGTAGAATTGGAAACTCTTTCTCCTGAACAAGCTGAGTATATCGGTGTTGATGTGAAAGGACCTTACAAGCCGGAGTATTACAGATACTAAAATTGTCTTCCTGAGCTTGTCGAAGGATTTCAACATAAATTAAACTCTCCAGTTTTTGGGGAGTTTTTTTGTTTTTGGAGCTATTTCCTACTCCCTGCACTTGCTATTTTATTGGTTTCGGGCGGCGCGGCAAAGCCGCGCCGCCCGGAACCAATAAAATGAATTCACAATTAACAATTGACTTTTCAATCATGCAATAAAAATTCAATATTTAAGTTGTCGTTCGCATTTAATTTAAATTAATATCTTTGGAGCTTTAACAAAAACATTAACATGAAAAAGCAAAATGTATCAAACGCATTCGTTGCGGCATCCTGGATTGCATTGGGAGCAGGAATGATCGGTTATATCGTAGGTCTTGTGAGAGCTGAAATGCAACTAAACGAAAAAGGCTATTATTTCACCATTTTATTATACGGTTTATTTGCCGTGGTTTCTTTACAGAAAGCAGTTCGTGACAGATTGGAAAACATCAAAGTAACTGATATTTATTATGGTATTTGTTGGTTTGCCACCCTTTCTTCCATCGTTTTATTAGCAATCGGACTTTGGAATGCAACCATTCTTCCCAGCGAAAAAGGATTTTATGGATTTGCCTTTCTACTGGCTCTTTTCGGAGCTATTGCAGTTCAGAAAAATACAAGGGATAATATGATTCAGGAATAAATTTTTTAAACTCTCCAAATTGGAGAGTTTTTTATTTAAAAATAGATTTTAACATATAGTTTTTGTTAAAGTTTTACATTTATATCTGTAAATCAATTAATATTTTAAAGAATTTTTTATTTTTACAATAATTAATTCACAATTTTTTGATATGCTTAAAAAACTATTAACCCTTTTTCTGTTTATTTTTTTAATTCAAATTACAAAAGCTCAAAACGAATTCATTACCGTTTGGAAGCCCAATTTACCAGCTACAACTGCTAATCCGATTGTAAATCCCATTATGCCCAATATGGCAGGGCAAGGACAAATCTGGTTTCCCGGAATTGGCGAAAACTATACGATTGCGTGGGAAGAAGTAGGATTTCCATCTCATAATGACCTTATGGAGAATGTTACTTCTACAGACCGTGTTTTCATCTATTTTGGAACACCTTTAAATCCAGTCGCTGAAGACGCAACATACAGAGTAAAAGTCTCTAACGGAAATGGAAATTTTAAACAAATAAGATTTGCAAACAATACTATACAAACAAACCCGATCATCGATTTCATACTTGTGCAAACTTCAGGAAGCTCAGATAAAATAGTTGAAATAGAACAATGGGGAAATATAAAATGGACATCTATGAATAATGCTTTTGCGCAATGTATGAATGTACAGCTTACTGCAACAGATTCTCCCGATCTTTCCATTGTAGAAGATGCTTCATTGATGTTTAACCATGCTTATAATTTTAAAGGAGCTCCATCGATGGAGAATTGGGACGTCTCGCATGTTAAGAATTTTAAATATATGTTTGGTCATATTAGTAGTCCGCCCATCGGATTTGTTTTAAATGATACATTCAATCCCCCTATCGGAACTTGGAACACTTCATCTGCACAAGATCTCAGCTATATGTTTACAAGAAGAAGAGTATTTAACCAAAATATCAATAACTGGAATACATCTAATGTCACCAACATGGCATATCTTTTTGCTGAATGTACTGCTTTTAATCAACCTCTTAACAATTGGGATACGTCGAAAGTAACCAATATGATGTTCATGCTTCATTTTCTTACTTCGTTTAATCAACCTCTTGATCAATGGGATACTTCGAATGTTATCAATATGGGACATTTATTCCATGGTTGTACAGCCTTCGATCAACCCATCAATATGTGGAATACCAGCAAAGTTATAGACATGAATACGATGTTTTCACAAGCTTCCAGCTTTAATCAAACCTTGCAAGACTGGAGACTCGATGTCCTTTCTTCTGCGGACAATATGTTCTATGCTTCAGGTGTAAATTGTGAAAATTTCAGTAAAATCATTTACGGATGGGCGCTTAATCCCAGTACTTCCAACAACGTTAATCTTCAAAGTGTAAGTCCGCTGGTATATTCTGCTGCTGTAATCAATGAGAGATCTCTACTTTTGTCAAAAGGTTGGTCGATGACAGGTGATACAATGTCTGAATGCAGTTTTTTAGATACCTCAGAACATGTAGCTCATTCCTCTGCAATGATTTTTCCTAATCCCGCCGATGATGTTATTTTTGTGAAAAACATTTCTGATCTTAAAAATTACATTATATCCGACGTCAGCGGAAGAATTATAATGAAAGATTCCTTCGTAAGGGATTATATTAATGTTCAGACGCTGCCTCCGGGAAATTATATTTTACAAATTATTTCAAAACAAAAACTTCAAAGTTTTAAGTTCATTAAAAAATAATAAAAAGCCTCACGAAATGTGAGGCTTTTTGTTGTGAATTGCGAATCGTCAATTTTTCTTCGAAAGTCAATTTTAAATTAATAAAACTTCATAATTAAAACGAATTGACTATTCAGAATTCATTTATCTTATTTATCAAAATGATTCGGATGTTGAGCTTTAATATCATCTACTGTTCCCAACACTTTATCTTTCAGAGAATCCTGATATTTCTGAAGCTGTTCCGCAACCTGAGCATCACCGCTTCCAATGATTTTTGCTGCTAAAATTCCTGCATTCAAAGCTCCATTCAAAGCAACAGTTGCTACCGGAATTCCGCCCGGCATCTGAAGAATCGACAATACAGAATCCCAACCGTCGATAGAATTGCTCGACAAAATAGGAACACCAATCACGGGCAAAGTCGTACAACTTGCCACCATTCCCGGAAGATGCGCTGCACCACCCGCTCCTGCAACAATTACTTTCAAACCTCTTTCCTGAGCTGTTTTTGCATAATCAAACATTCTTTCCGGCGTTCTGTGCGCAGAAACCACTGTCAATTCATAAGGAATGTCCAAAGATTTCAAAAAAGTTGCAGCCTGTTCCATGATCGGTAAGTCGCTCTGACTTCCCATAATTATTCCTACCATTCTTCAATTTTATTAGATTTCAAAGATAAAGAAATTTGTTCGGATGAGTGAATGCTTGATTCTGAATTGTTAACCGTCAGCCTACTTTATTATTGAATTTTTCCTGTTTTAAAAAACTTATTCGGATTAAAATAAAATAATGAACCTCTAAATAATATGTAAAACAGAATTCCCGAGCAAAAGCGATAGTAGAAATTCAATAATAATGAAAAAGGCGCAAAAGTTGATTCTGTTACCTAAATAAGTTTAAAAACTGTATCCATCGATGCAGTTTTTAATTATATATTTTTGCTAATTACATCATTGAATGAAAGATTACAAACTGACTTTTGCCATCCTCACTGTCGCCATTGTTTGGGGAACTACTTTTTTGTCAATCCGTGTTGCGGTAGAGACTATTCCGGCTTGGTTTGTAGCGGGAATCCGACAGTTTTTGGCGGCAATTATTATGCTTTTGGTGCTTCTTTACCGAAGACAGTTTGAGTGGATAGGCTGGAAAAATTTAGGCTACCAGATCGTTTTTTCTTTTTTGATGCTGGTTATGGCCAATGGATTGACGACTGTGGCTGAAGAAACTTTGACGAGTAGTCTGACTTCATTAATCAGCGCCACCTCTCCTATCGTTGTCTTTCTTGGAAGTCTTGCGCTTGGTCTGCAAAAGTTCACAATCCGAGCATTGATCGGACTTTTGATGTGTTTTGGAGGAATTCTTTTCATCTTTTGGGACGGAATAAAAGATCTTGCCAATCCGGATTACAGATTTGGAATTCTTTTGTTATTTGTCGCCATTTCGGGTTGGGCTTCAGGAACAATTTTCACAAAAAAACTGAATATTCAAAGTAAAAATATTTCGCTGAATTTGTTTTATCAATTTGCTTTTGCCGGGATTTTACAGATTATTTTTGCATTTTGTTTCACTGAAAACTACAATTTTGGGAATTGGAGTGCAACAAGTATAGGAGCAATGCTTTATCTTGCCATATTTGGTTCTGTTGCTGCATTTTTTGCGTATCATTATGCGCTGACAAAAGTTTCGCCTGTTCAGGTTTCGATTTTAGCTTACATTAATACAATTATTTCCATATTTTTGAGTTGGCTTATTTTGAATGAAGAAATTTCCGTAAAATTTATTATTGCTGCAATTTTAATTATTTTTGGAGTGTTTGTGATTAATTATAATCCGCAGATGTTTAAAAAGCAGAGAATTGAGTGATTTAATAATTAAAAGTAATGGGATAAAAACACAACGTTTTTATATTCCTCCTTTTGAGTTGAAGAAAGGTGAAACTATTGTCATTAAACTTCTTAATAATGAACATAGTTTTAATATTCAGATGTTTTTAAAAGATATTTTCATTGGTAAAATCAAACATAAAAATACTTCTATTTATCAAACACTTACATTTGTAGACTATATTTGGGAATCTGAATTCCGACGAATATTTCATCCGATTACTGTGGGTGAATATCTAAAAAAGAATGCTAATCTTAGTAATTTATATGCGGAAAAGATCTACGAAATAAGCTGGATAAATAAAAAAACAAAAGTTAATTGGCTTGCCGGAAATCCAAGAAAATTATTAAGTCTTTATTCTGTTTTATCTAAATTTCAAAATTTAATTGTTGATTTTGCAGGACAAAATTTACAAGGAATTGAATTTTGTTGCAATATAATACTCGATGAAATAAATAATGGTGGTTCTGCAATTATATTTGATACTACAAATAGTGTTAGGAGTAATTATTTTAAATATATTGAAATAGAGTTATTAAGATAAATTTATTCAAAAATGAAAAAAATTATACTAATTATCATTTCTTTTATAGTTCTTGTTATAATTTCAATCACAACTTATTGGAATTTACCAATCGAAGTTACAAGAAAATCCGACATTAAAAAAGGAAATAAAATCATTCAAAATATTGAAACTTACCAAAAAACAAATGGAAGACTTCCTGAAAACCAAAATTTTAAGGCATTAGAAAAATTAGGTTTTAAGTTCGAGGATTCCGTATCTTACCTTAATTACACAACCGATAATAAAGGAAACTATGAACTCACTTACCTTGAAGGTTTTGATGGTCCTTACCTCATGTGGAATTCTAAAGAAAGAAAATGGACTGTTGATTATCCTAAAATTTTTAAATAAGATCAGTCTATAGTCTTTTTCTCCCAAGCAGTTTATATATTTGCACATCAAAAAAATAATAACCTTTCAAATGAAAAAACTCTTTGCAATAGTTTCACTACTATTCTTATTTTCATGTACTAATAATGATGATGACTCTGTACAGGAACAGAAATGCTACATGACGAAATTCAACAAAGTAAATATTTCTCTTACCGGACAACAACTTTATACTTCTGAATATGTTTATGATGGTAATAAAATTATAAAAAAGTTGGATTATTCGTTGGTAGATAATAGCGCTCCCGGTCAATTTCCACCAACTTATGCACCCCAATTAAAAAGTACCATTAATATTGAGTATAACTCCTTAGGTCAACCCATAAAAATAATTGAACCTATTGATTATTACAACAATCAATATATTGAGTATATTTCTTATGACAATCAGGGAAAATTATCTGAAAAGAATAGGGTTTTAAGTAATTACAATGATGGCAGCAGTTATACTAAAAATTTTAAATATACCTATTCTGATGATAAAATAGTCTTGATAGCGGAAAAATCAACTAATAGTTGGGGAGATGTTTATGATGAAAACACCAAAACGCTTACTTATGATGCCGATGGAAATCTAAGAGTAATTGAACAAATAAATGCAAGTACACCAACTGCTAAAACAGTAACAAAATATGATAATTACGATTCTTACAAAAATCCATACGCCAACGTAAATGTTCCTTTTGAAGATATTTTCTTCTTAAGACTCTCTAAAAATAACCATAGGAAATACTTAAAAACAGTAGTTTATACCAACAATTCTCCAACTAACCCGACTGCCCCATATGAAAGCTATGAAATAAGTGGCTATGAATACAACGAGAACGGATATCCTCGATTTGCTGAATATAAATGTAATTAAAATAAAAAAGACTGCCTCAAAGCAGTCTTTTTCAATATCTAATCTAAAGCTAATTACTCCGCAATCACCCTCACCATTCCTTTCACCATCACCAGCTTCTCCATCAGCTCCTCTCTGGAATCTGCCAAAACATTGATGTGTCCCATTTTTCTTCCAGGCTTGGTTTCTGTTTTTCCGTAAAGGTGAACGTAAGTTTCAGGCAGTCTCAATACATCTTCCATTCCTTCGTAAACTACTTTTCCTGAGAATCCCTCAGCTCCCACTAAATTCAGCATTCCGCTGTAAATAATAGCGTCTGTATCGGCCAAAGGCAAGTTTTTCACCACACGATACATCTGCTCAAACTGAGAATTGGCATTTCCTTCCTGACTTTGATGCCCGGAATTATGCAATCTCGGAGCCGTTTCGTTTACCCAAACTTTTCCTTCTTTATCCAAGAATAATTCAATCGCAAAAAGTCCCGGAGAATTGATCGCGTTTAAGAATTTTTCTGTTATCGAATTAATTTGCTCTTCGATTTCCTCAGTCAGGAAAACCGGACAAATATTAAAATCCAATAAATTTAACTTCGGATCGGCAACCATTTCCGTTACAGGAAAAGTTTTTGTTTCACCGTTTTCGTTTCGTGCTACAATTACAGAAAGTTCTTTATCAATATCAACCAATTTTTCAATCACAGAATCCTGAATCCAAAGATTTTTCATGTCTTCATTGGTACGAATTACCTGAACTCCTTTTCCATCGTAACCACCTGTATTCATTTTTTGAACAAAAGGTAATGGCATTTTAATTTCGTCAGAACTTCCGTCCATGATTTCAAATTCCGGACTTGGAATATCGTGAGCTTTATAAAATTCTTTCTGAAGGATTTTTTGCTGAATAGTTTTAATGATTTTAGAATTCGGAACGACTCTTATTCCCTGATTTTCCAGTTCGGCAAGAGCATCTGCATTTACGTGTTCGATTTCGATCGTCACCACATCTTTATCTTTACCGAAATTCAAAACTGTTTCATAATCGTTGAAATTCCCTTGTGTAAAGTAAGAAATATTGTGGCAAGGCGCATCAGAAGCCGGATCCAGTGTATAAAATTCGTCGTCGTATTTCAACGCTTCCTGAATCAGCATTCTTCCAAGCTGTCCTCCTCCTAAAATTCCTATTTTCATTTTTACTTTTATTTTTTCTGTTAGATTTAATTTTTTGATTTAAAAACCTTAAACTTGCTTAAACTTTTTTAGGAGCTTTATCCCGCTTTTCACTATATCTTTTGTTTCGCTTCGCTACACAAAAGGATGCCGTTACAATCGGGGCTATGGTTGCTGTCGTCTATTGAAGCATTAGGAAAATATCTACAGAGTTTGTCATTCCGTAGAATCTTTCCATTTTATTTTCTAATACTTTGCCTAGATTCCTACGGAATGACAAACTGTGAAAATAAAAAGTTTAAACAAATTTTATTAAATTTTATCAATTTTCAAATATCCCAACCCCATCACATTTTCCTGATTATCAGCATCAGATTTTATTAATGAAATTGAATATTTTTCTTTCATTTTTTCAGGCAGAATATCATTTACATTAAAAATATCATCGATATCAACACCATGCTTATCATCAATGTGACTTACTGCACCTTCAAATCCCATCGTTTTGTAAAATTCGGTTGCTTTTGCTTTTTTCACAATATCTCCCATTGAATTTCCCACCATCAAATGCTGCTCGTGAAATTCTTCAAAAAATCCTCTTTTATAACCTCCCAGATTAATAAAATACAATTGCTCTTCTGAATTTTTTTCACCTTTTTCAACAATTTTCACTTCATATCCATCGGCAAATTTCACTTCCTGATAACAATCTAGGTGAATTTTCCCATCTGCTTCTTTCCAGAATTCTTTCATATCCGGAACCAGATCTTTCAGACTTTCCGCAATCCCGAAAAATACATCATGCTGCTCAATATTCCTTCCCTTCGGTGTTGCGCCGAGGATGATATAAAATAATTTCATTTAAAATTTTGTTTATGCAAAAATACGTTAAATTTATCTTTTTTAAACGTTTGGCAGACTAACGCAATAGTTTTATATTTGTAGCATGTCAGAAATCATCATACTCTTCCTTGGAGCAATTTCGGCAGGACTATTAGGTTCATTGACCGGTTTAGGAGGAGGAGTTATCATTATCCCTTTATTGACGCTGGGTTTCGGCGTTCCTATGCATTATGCCATCGGCGCTTCTTTGATCTCCGTGATCGGAACTTCTTCCGGTGCGGCAGTCGCTTTTGTGAAAGAAGGTTTTACCAATATGAGAGTCGGAATGTTTTTGGAGATCGCCACAACATCCGGTGCGATTATCGGAGCTTTGGTTTCAGGAATGCTTAATCCAAACACAATCGGAATTATTTTCGCGAGTATTCTTCTTTTAACGGTTATTTTAAATTTAAAAGGAAAACCAGATCATCAGGAAGGGGTAATTAAAGGAAGTTTAGAGGAAAAATTAAAACTCTATGGGACATTTCCGGATAAAGGTGTTTTAAAAAATTACTCGGCAAGAAATACAGTTCCTGGATTTTTGATGATGATGTTTGCAGGTGCAATGTCCGGATTATTGGGAATTGGTTCTGGCGCATTGAAAGTTTTAGCGATGGATAATATGATGAAATTGCCGTTCAAAGTTTCGACCACGACAAGTAATTTTATGATTGGGGTAACGGCTGTTGCAAGTGCTTTGATTTATTTCCAAAGAGGTGAAATTATTCCTGTTATTGCAGCTCCTGTTTTAATTGGAGTTGTGGTTGGAAGTTTCATCGGATCTAAAACTTTGATGGTTTCTAAGACAAAAAAATTGAAGGTATTTTTTGCGATTGTAATCACGATTTTATCGGTTTACATGATGTATAATGGTATCAATAAAAGTTTCAGATAATGAGAAAAAATTTCACAGACGTAGATCTGAACCGTTCCGTAGGAAATTTATTGAGACTGGGAGTTATTCTTTCTGTTGTAACTTCTTTGATTGGCTTTATTAAACTCTTCATGGAAGGTTTTACAATGCCGAAAAAATATACTTCTCTCGACATGGGAACGTCTTCCGAAAAAGTGTGGGGACAATTCTGGACTTCCCTTTGCAAAGGGGAAGGAATGGCAATTATTCAATTGGGAATTTTGCTATTGATCTTTACACCTTTAATGAGAATTATTTTCGCTTTAATTGGGTATTTAAAAGAAAAAGACTACATCTACGTAGTCATTTCTTCAATTGTTTTGGCGATTATGGCGGTAAGCTTTTTTACAGGTTACGCTCATTAAATTTATTCTGATTTTTTCTCAATAAAAGCTTTTTCCAAAGAATCAAGTTCATCCATATATTTCTTTTTATTCATGAAAATTTTAGGATTATATTGATCTTTTGGTTTACGTTTTTCAAGCAGTCCAAACTGACTTCCGTGAGAAGCGACCCAAATATCGAAATCAAGTTTTTTCATTTCATTTAAAGTATATTCGTAATCTTTTTCGATGTTTGGATAAGTGGCAACATCAGAAAATTTATGATCAATAATAATTGTCGGCATATTGGCAATCAGAACTTTATAGTTTCTTTTGTTATCTTTTGTTTCAAACAAAAAACTGCAGGAGCCTTTCGTATGTCCCGGATGATGAAGCATCATTAATTTTGTATCTCCAAGTGTTACAAAATCTTTATCTTTTAAAATATAATCCGGATTTATCGGTGCAAATGTAACTCCATATTTTCCCATTTCGTAATCGGATTTCCCGCCACTTTTCACAACGTCTGCATCTGCATAATCGACATATAATTTTGCTCCGGTTTCTTTTTTTATCGCAGCCATCGCACCTAAATGATCATAATGCGCCTGAGTAAGTAATAAAACTTTGATATCCTGATATTTAAACCCTAGTTTTCTAATATTATTTTTAATCATCGGAAGCGAATCTGCCAATCCGGTATTGATCAGAATATTTCCTTTTTTCGTCACAATAAGGTATGAAGCCAGATCCTGAGTTCCAACATAATACAAATTTCCGGCAATTCTAAATGGTTCATAAGGTTGCGACCAAGTTTTAGAATGATTTTTGGGTTCATTGACAATCTGAGCTTGAAACTGACCTGCCATCGCAAGTGCAAAAATTACTGCATATTTTCTCATCATTAAAATTTATTTCTTTAATTTTTACATTTCATAAAACTCCAACGGCAACTGATCCGGATCTTGGGTAAAGAAAAACTCTTTTCCTGTGAATTCGTCTATTCTTATTTCTTCGCAGTTTAATCCTTTTTGAATTAATTCTTCACGTTTTTCGTTAACATTTTCAACCGAAAAAGCCAAATGTCTTAAACCACAAGATTCTGGTCTGGAAGGTCTTGGTGGTGGATCCGGAAAAGAAAATAATTCAATGATATAATGATCTCCAATAGCGAGATCGAGTTTGTACGATTGTCTTTCTTCGCGATACACTTCGCGAATGATATTTAATCCCAAAATTTCTGTATAGAATTTTTTTGAAACTTCGTAACTTGAGCCGATAATGGCAATATGATGAATTTTCATTTTAAAAATGTTTAAACTTGCTTGCTATAATACTTTGATAAAGCTCTCTGAGCCTGTCTCCTACTTTGTCCTGATCTAAATTTTTATCAATCTGAACTTCACGAACTTCAATTTGAACAAATTTTTTAGGACTCATTTTCATGTAAGAAGGATGAATAGAGAATCGAAGATTTTTTATGATTCGATCTCCAATCTTAATTTCTTTAATTTTATAATCTGAACTGTAATAAATTTCTCTCTCAATATGTTCTTTTAGTTCAGTGTTATTGATTTTAAAAATATCACCTCCATTTTTAATTGCTTTTTGATCAATTTTTCCCATTCTTGCTATTTGAAATCTCATAGATTCAAGAATGTATACTGTATCTTTTACCCACGCAACATTTTGATCTTCAAACTCTTTTAACAAATTGGGACCAGTTTTTTTTATTTCAAATCTTGCGTCTCTAAAACTTAATATTCCTGTGTCAGAAGAATAACTGTAGACATTCGCTTGTGAAGTTGACATCAAAACAAAAACCGTCGGCAACAATACCGCAAACACATTAATTTTTTTTAAGCTAAATTGATCTAAAACGTGAATATTTTTAATCAAGAAATAAGGAATCGGCAACAGCAACAAAACCAATAAATCCGACTCATCAACAACTCTATGAATTGAAATTGGAGAAATTACGTTATAAATTTTGATGAAACTTTCAGAAAACGGAGACTTCCAAAAAGCGAAAAATAGTCCGGCTTCGAAAACAGAATTTTCTTTCAGCTTTGGAAATAAATACGTCAAAAGCATCGGCAATAAAATAATTCCGACAACGTCTGATAATTTTCCTGTAAACCAGCTTGTATATTGAAATTTAAAGATGTGATCGTTTAAAAATAAAATGATTAAACAGCTTAAAAAAACGTAATTTAAGATCAGGTTTTTGTTTCTCATTATTTGATTTCCTTACAATTTTCTTTTCTTCTTGTATCAATTAGATATTGAATTTTCCACTCACCGTTTTGCTTCACCAACTGAAAACTGTTTGCTCCGCAATGAGAAAATTTTCCCTTAAAATAAAATGAATAGGGTGTAAAAACACTCGCCAGATTTCCGTCTGTGTGAAGGGCTTCAATCACAATTCTCTCATCCAGATCGTCTTTGGAATACTTTGAGATGGATGCTATAAAATCTTTGATATCTTCATTTTTCACGCCATCTTTTGTGATGGTTTGTAGAATCGCTGAATTCGAAAAGGTTGATTTTAACAACTCCGGATCTGCATTTTTCATAGCTATAAATAAATTACGAATTGGTTTCTCAATTTCCTGATTCTGAGACTGCTGTCCAAAACAAAAACTACCAATTAACAGCGCGATAGCAAGTATTTTATTCATGTTATTATTTTTTAATCACCTGATTTAATAAAAATAAGGAAAATAGATTTAAATTCAATATTCATTAACAAAGTTTAAACGCAAATTCGTTTGAAAACTTATAAAATTGAATTAAATTTATCGTTTATTTGATTTTATATGTGGATATTTTATCTGAGTCTGACTGTTTTATTACTGATTCTAACAATATTACCAAAAATCCAGCATTCACACTGGATTTTCCGTGTTCCGGAATTTGGAAAAATACAGCTTACTTTCATCATACTTTTCACGCTTGCTTTAGGCTTTGTGAATACTCCGAACGAAAATTTATGGTATTTTCAGGGACTTTTACTGGTAATGTTTATTCATCACAGCATTACCCTTGTGAAGTATACACCGCTATATCCTGTTAAAAAATTTAATCAAAAACATCAATCATCTGAAAAAATTCATTTTATTTCTGCAAATGTTTATCAATTTAACAAAGAATATGATCGATTTATTCAACTGATCGAAAAATATCAGCCGGAAATGTTCCTTACAATGGAAAGTAATGGAGACTGGGAAAAAGCACTCCAACCTTTAGAAAAAGATTATCCATATCAGCATAAAGTGACACTGGAAAATACTTACGGGATGCATTTCTATTCAAAAATTAAAATAGAAAATTCACAGACTCATTATTTTGTAGCCGATGATATTCCTAGTATTGAAGCTCATTTGAAAACAAAAGATGGATTTTCATTTGTATTTTTCGGGGTTCATCCACCGCCGCCAAGTCCGACCGAAGAAGAAACATCCAAGGAAAGGGATGGCGATTTGTTGAGTACTGCAAAACGTGTAACGGAAATCAAAAAACCTGTTATTGTTGTGGGTGATTTTAATAATGTGGCTTGGTCAAAATCATCCATTTTATTCAGAAAAACAAGTCATCTTATCGATCCGAGGATCGGGCATTCTTTTGTATCTACTTTTCACGCCAAATATCGTTTGCTGAGATTTCCCATTGACCTAATGTTTCACAGCGAAAATATTTTTATTAAAAATTTAAACACGCTTGAAAATTTTGGTTCTGATCATCTTCCAGTATTCTGCGAATTTTTTATCGATCATGAAAATGAAGGACAGGAAGAACGTATTGATTATGCAACTCAGGAAGAAAAAGCCGAAGCCAAAGAAATGATCGAGGAAGGGAAGAAAGAGGATGGAGAGCGTGATGCAGTGGTGACTGAGGATTGAATTTCAGCTTTTTACAGAAATAAATTATTTGTAATATTTGTCATTCCGTAGGAATCTAAGCAACAATATTTTACACTTTTTGTTCAAATAAATCATTCCAAAAATCTAAACTAGGATTCACAGATCAAATCAGTTCTAATTTTTTATTTCGAGGAAAATTTTTGATCTCTTTTTCACGTTCAATAGCTTGTTGAATCCAACCGAATTTTTCATAATAAATCAAAAATTCAACATTGTATTTTGCTGTAAAACTATCATTATTTTGTTTCGTTGAATGTTGAAATAACCGTTTATGAAGATTGTTTGTTATTCCTGTATACAGAACTGTCTTTCTTTTGTTTGTAAGGATATATACATAGAACGTATAAATTCCTTCTGAAAACTCTATCATTTGTGTTGTGTATTTAATCTTAAAAATTAAGAAACTTAAAACCGCTTAGATTCCTACGGAATGACAAACATGACGCGTAAATTAGATAAAATATATTGTTTGTTATTTCATAGGAATCTGGTCCAAAATTTTAAAACTTCATCACATCCTTCACCACTCCATTATTCTGAGTGTGCTGTAATAATTCAGCTTCAATAAAAGATTTAATTTTTTCTTCAGAACCGTCATTTGGGAATAAAAGATGAACGTTTGCACCTGCATCCAATGTAAAGAATAAATGCAAACCAGTTTCTCTTCTGAAATCCCAAACTTTATTGATCACTTCCAAAGTTCCTGTTTTCATTAAAATAAACGCAGGATCGCTCATCATCATCATGGCGTGTAAAGTTAATGCTTCGTGTTCAACCAATTTGATGAATCTTTGCATATCTCCACTCTCCAATATTTCCTTCATCGGACCAAAATTTTCCCTTGCTTCCTGAAACCTTCTGTCTGCATAAGGATTCGTATTCATTAGACCATGACCAACCGTTGAAGAAACGCTTTTCTGACCTTCATGAATCAACAAAACCCAATCATTAAAATCTTTAAAAATGTCATGAATTTCATCGTTTGGATATTGAACAGCAAAAAGATCTGAACTATCTTTAACCTGAGATTGTCCCCAAACAACCAATCCATTGTACAGACTTCTACAAGCGCTTCCGCTTCCTAATCTTGCTAAAAAAGAGGCTTTCCTTAGTGACTCTTCTTTCGTATCAATTCCGGAAAAAATCTCGTCTAACTTCATCAGACATTTTGCGATTGCTCCAAAACCAGAAGCCGAACTTGCAATTCCTGAACTGTGAGGAAATGTATTTTCTGTTCTGATAATGTATTTTCCCTCCAAAATCCACGGAAGATACTGTTCGATGTTTTTAAAGTATTTTTCGATTTTTTCAGCAAATTTTACTTCTTCGTTTCCAGCTAAATAAGTCTGAACAGAAAATGGTTCATTGGCAAAAAACTCCATTGTTGTATTGGTTTTACAATGATTTAAAGTAAAACTTATACTCGGATTTGCAGGAATCTGATTGTCATATTTGCCCCAATATTTGATCAAGGCAATATTTGACGGGCAGCTTTCCGAAACCGTTTGATTATTTATCGTAAATTCTTTTTTTCCTAAAAATTCTTGTGTTGTTGTCATAATTTTAATGTTTATCAGGTTTTCACCTAATGCTTTTGTAATCGCCTTAAAGACTCAAACTTAACTTCAACCTTATTAATACATCTTCTCAATAAGATCTGAATATTTCTTCAAAACCACATTTCTCTTCACCTTCAATGTCGGTGTGATTTCGCCTGTGTTGATGTCGAATTCAGCAGGCATCAGTGTAAATTTCTTCACCTTCTCGAAATCGGATAAGTGGCTTTGTAATTCTTTAATTTTTTCTTTGTAAAAATCGTTTATCTTTTCGTTTTTCACGATTTCTTCCCAATTGGTAAACTTAATATTATTTTTTTTCAAATAATCCTGCAAAAATTCAAAGTTCGGAACAACCAATGCAGAAACAAACTGCCTTCCTTCCGCAATCAGAACAATTTGCTGAATAAAATTATTATTGGTTAAAATATTTTCGATCTGTTGAGGAGCAATATATTTTCCGTTGGATGTTTTCATCAAATCTTTCAATCGATCTGTAATCGTAAGGTTTCCTTTATCATCGAGTTTTCCAGCATCTCCGGTTTTAAACCATCCATCTCCTGTAAAAACTTTCTGCGTTTCTTCAGGTTTGTTGTAATACCCTTTCATTATTCCGTTTCCTTTAGCCTGAATTTCGTCACCTTCTCCGATGCGAATTTCTACACCCGGCAAAGGTTTTCCGCAAGTTCCATGCTCAAAATGAGTAAGAGGAAAAGCAGTTAATGTCGCTGTAGTTTCTGTTAAACCGTACCCAACCGTAACATGAATGCCGACCGATTCGAAAAACTTGGTTACTTCTGGTGATAGCGACGCACCACCACAAGGTAAAAACCACAATCTTCCACCCATTCTTTCTTTGATTTTACTGAAAACCAAAGAGTCTGCAATTGTTTCTTTTATTTTTAAACCCAATGAAATTGGCTTTTCATTTCTTTTTAATTCTGCTGTTTGCCAACCAGTTTCCAACGCCCAATTGAAGATTTTTTTCTTTAATATTGAACCTTCATCGGCCTTTTCCAAAACACCTGCGTAAACTTTTTGGAAAAACCTCGGCACAGCACACATCATCGTTGGTTTTACCTCTTCTAAAGCTTTTGCAATGTTTTTTGGATCTTCCAAGAAATAAACTCTTGCACCACCATACAGACATAGTAAACTCCAGCTTCTTTCGAAAACGTGTGTTAATGGCAAAAATGCCAATGACAACTCTTCTCCAAAATTTTTAAACTTAAAAAATTCAAAGTGAGCGTCGAATGCTTTGATGAAATTTCCGTGTGTCAACATTACTCCTTTTGGTGTTCCCGTCGTGCCGGAAGTATAAATTAAAGTGGCAATATCTTCATATTCTTTCTTGCAGAATTCAATTTTTGGAGAAGTTTTGGCAATAAAATCTTCCAGATAAAAACTGCTGAATTCTTTTTTGATCCAAACCGCTTTTTTAGAAATTATGATCGTTTTAAGTGTGCAATCTTCTTTTTTTACCAGCTCTA
Organism: Chryseobacterium sp. MMS23-Vi53; assembly: GCF_047651245.1. Classification (NCBI taxonomy): domain Bacteria; kingdom Pseudomonadati; phylum Bacteroidota; class Flavobacteriia; order Flavobacteriales; family Weeksellaceae; genus Chryseobacterium; species Chryseobacterium sp. MMS23-Vi53. The sequence goes on from NZ_CP180265.1 coordinate 1,330,444, forward strand.
AACAAGCGTCATATTGAGACTGATCGCCTACCAAAATAAGTTTGGCACCAGAATCGTTGATGATATACTCTGCCTGTTCTGCATTATTGGTCGAATAGATAGGAACTGTGATGGCTCCGATTGCTAATATTGCCAAATCAAAGATCATCCATTCAGAAGAATTGTCTGCATAAATAGCAACTTTATCATTTTCCTGAATTCCTGCATTTTTCAGTGCATTTGCCGTTTTAAAAACAATTTCACTGAATTTTTTCCAGCTCAGTTCTTTCCACGGTGCATCTTTCTTTTTAAATCCAATAGCAGATTTTATAGGATGTTTTTCTATATTCTTTTGGATAATTGCCTCTGCAAGATTCATTTCTTCAACTTTTTATCGTTCATATAATTATTCAAGTGAAAATCAATACTTTCTGAAACAGGAATAAATTGATAATCAAGTTTTTCTTTAATTTTCTGATTGGAAATAATATTGAGTGTAGAGATCGATTCAATATTAGTTTTCGTAATCATTCTTAGTTTAGGAATAAACCATCCGAAAAGAATGTTTGCCCATCTTCCAAGATTTAATTGAAATTTTGAAAGAATTTTGGCTTCTTTTAACCCTAATTTAGATCTGATTTGTTTTCCCAATTCTGCATATCCTTTATTTTCAGAAACGATAATAAAACGCTCTCCGAAAATATTTTTCTCCATTAGTTCAATAGATATTTTTGCAACATCTCTTACATCAACATAGCTTGTTCCACCTGAAAATGTAAAGCTATTTCTTTCAAAAGTTGGAAAAATATCACCACTGCTATTTCCCCAATTTCCGCTTCCAATAATCATTCCCGGATTGATGATCACAACATTTAAATTTTCTGCAGAAGCCCTCCAAGCTTCCATCTCGGAAAGATGTTTTGATAAAGCATATGCTGAATGTTCTAACTTGGGATTAAAATCAGATTCTTCATCCAATTCTCCTTTTTCATTAAAATTATCAAGTACGGCAATCGAGCTTACGTGAAGAAATTTTTTAACTTCAGAACCTTCACAAGCGTACAAAAGATTTTCCGTGCCTTTTATATTGGTATGATACATTTCTTTTTCATCTTTCGGATGAAAACTTACTTTTGCAGCACAATGATATATTTCTTCAACGCCTTTTAAAGCGTTTTGTAAAGAATTAATATAATCAAAATTCACATCTACCCATTCAATTTTATTGAAAAAATCGTCGGGATTTTCCGTATAAAATTTATAGGAATGCCTTACTTCGTTTAAATTACTTGTCGGTCTTTTTGCTGCACGAACATTTTTCCCCTTTTTAAGGAGTTCTAAAACGATCACTCTGCCCAAAATTCCGGTAGCTCCCGTTACAAAAACCATCAATTACTTTTACTTGATTGCTGTCTAAAATATGACAATATTCTACGTTATGCAAATTTGCGATTTTTAAAGCAGAATTCAATTTTTAAAATGATAAAAACAGGAAAAGTTTTAGATTAATTTGCTTAAAATTCATTAAACGCAGAGATCGCAAAAGATTTTAATTAAGCTTGAAAATATTTTTCGTTCGCAAAGACGTTTCACTCAGCAAATGATATATAAAAAAACGGGCATTAGCCCGTTCCTATTGAATTGTATTTTGAAATTAATTTTGAAAATCTTTAGTTCTCATTTAAAATTTACGCCCAAACCATATTGTTTCTTCTTGGAGCTTTATCACATAAAATATCTGCGATGCTCTTTGAGATAAGATTTCCTTCCGTTAAATTATCGAGCCAGAAAAATTCTCCGGCGGCATTTATTTCGATAAAATAATATTCTTCTTCAGGCGAAACGATAATATCGATTGCTCCATAATCAACGTTGTACACATCTAAAAGTTCCAGTAATTTTGCTTCAACATCCAAAGGTAAATCTGTCGAAATCCATTTGTCAATAAGATTTACTCCGTCTTTTCTCCAGTCTATTTTTGCGGCATCCGATTGCTGAGAATCTATTTCGAAAGCGTATACATCGCGCCCCACAATCGTTACACGAAGCTCCTTTTTCTTCTCTATTTTTCTCTGAAACTGCATTGGACAATATAAAAGAGTGTCGAGTTCTTCCAACTTATCTTCTTTAATAACATTTGTAAACACCACACTTTCAACACCATCTTCATAAATAGCAAATCCTGTCTGCATTTTTGCGATGACGTTTTTATGCTTCACGATAAATTCTCTTGCCTCTTCTGGATTATTGGTGATACAAGATTCTGGAATTTTAAGTCCTATCCTGTCTGCAATTTTCAACTGCTCTTCTTTGCTGTCCAGTCTTCTGTAGATCCCTGGTTTTCCTAATGAATACACATCAATCGACTCCAAAAATCCAAAAAGTGTATTGCGGATCTCACCCATTGCAGCACCGTAAAATTTAGGATCAATTTCTTCTCTCAAACCATTTCCAACATTGTAAGCTCTTCTGTACCAAACTGCTGCAATATCATCTAAACGATGTTTTTTTTCCGGAGTTTCAAGAGTTGTGACCCATTCTCCGTTTTGGAAAGTAGTTGATAATTTATTTTTCAACGGATAGTCATCCACATCAAACCGAATAACTTCGCATCCATTTTTATCAATATATTCTGTTACTTTTTCGATTGAAAAATTATCTTGTGTATGTGTGATTATTAATATTTTATTCATTGGTTTTCATTCTTTTTATAAGGTTGTCGGCAATTCTTTCTGCAATTGGGAAATTTAATTCTTTTTGGAGCATCCCCCATTCTCCTTGTGGATTAACTTCAAGAAAATAGTAGTTTCCATCTTTGCTTTTGATCATGTCAATTGCTCCAATGTACAATCCCATTTCTTTCATCATTGAATTTAAATTAAACTTAATATTTTCAGGCAAATCATATTCAGACCAGAAATAATTTCCGTCAGCGACCCTCCAGTCAGCATTTTCGCTATTATTAATTTTTCCTGTAAAAAATTCACCATCCATATAGAGAATTCTCAACTCATATTCTTTATCAATATAAGGTTGAAAAATCATCGGACAATAAGCGATATCAGAAATATGTTCTAAAGAATCCTCATCAATTATCGTTGTGGAAAAAAGATCTTCACCACCCATCGATTTTGAAATTACTCCATGAAGTTTTGCCACCATTTTTCCATTACAGTTCTCATGAAAAAAAGTGGTTATTTTCTCTTCATCATTGGAAAAAATCGTTTTGGGAATGAGAAGACTATTTTTTTGAGCAATCTTTAGCTGGAACATTTTATTTCCATCAATTTTATTCTCATTTTCAAAAGGATTGATCCACGGAACATCCTCTAAAATGGTAAAAAGATTGTATCGAAGTGTTGAATATTCTTTCAGGAAAATTTTCTGATAATCTTGATCTAATTCTTCAGGAATATCTATCCTCCAAGACTTTCTGTGCCAAACTGCCTGAATATTTTTAGAATTGAAATAATTTCCAAATTCGTCTGTTAATTCGAAAAAAAATTCATTAATGCTAATTTTCTGAAGATGGTTCAAACGATCTGAATTTAACCTAAAATAAGGAATATTTTTCGTTTTTAAATATTCAAAAAAGATATCGATGTTGTAAAAATCTTTGGAATGCGTAATACAAAGAATCATTTGCCGTTTTATTAAAAAAGGAAACTTAGAATGTAAGTTTCCTTTTGAATGTTACTATATTAATCTGTTGTCTTTAAATAACAAATTATTTTTATACAGTTGGAACATCATCATCACCATCAGAAGGATATTTCATCGTGTGAACCATATCCAAAGTTGGTTTAGTTGGCTGATCTGTAATTTTTGCAGTGATCACGCCATCTTGAGTAGCAATTGTAACATCTGTTCCTCCTTTAATTTTTTCAGGATCTTGAAGTTGTTTCTCTAAAAATGAAGCAAAAAAAGGCTTCTTTTTTGAATCTTTGTTTTTCATGATTGTTTAATATTTGGTTAAAAATGTTCTAGATGGCATCTCCATTCTCATCACCATCAGAAGGATACTTCATGGTCTGCGCCTGATCGTTCTGAGGTTTTGTAGGTGCATCAAAAAGTGTGGAAGTAACACCGTCCTTAAGCGCATCCGTCACGGCATCTTCAAGGGCAGTTGTAATAGAACCAGATCCACCTTTAACTTTTTCAGGATCCTGAACTTGTTTTTCCAAAAAAGACGCAAAGAATGGCTTCTTAGAATTTTTGTTTTCCATAGTGTTAATTTTTAGTGATTTAGAGTCTCTAAAGTATAAAAAAATTCACACACGGAAGAATAAATTTTAATTTTAAGAAAATTTTAACAAATTATCACGAAAAACAGAATTATTTTAGCCTAAATTCAAAAATTGCTTAACAATAATAGCAAAATCAACGGGATTTTCTGCCTGAACCCAATGTCCTGCATTCTTTACTGTAACAATTTTGGCTTTGGGAAACTGTTGTTTAATCGAGAATTCGTCCTGCGGAAGTATGTAATTTGATTTTTCTCCGGCAATGAATAATGTTTCCCCTTCAAAAACACCAAATTTTATCGCGTTAGAAACAAATTCATTGTATTTTTCGGATAAAGTTTTTAAATTAAATCTCCAATTTAGCTTCTTATTATCATCCCAATACAAGTTTTTAGTTAAAAACTGAATCGTAGATTTTTCAGGAATGTATTGATTTAAAACTGCTTCCACTTCATTTCTTGAAGTCACAGTATTGAAGTCTACCGTTTCCAAAGCTTTGATAATTCCCTGATGATGTGGAGGATATGCTTTTGGGGAAATATCGACAACGATCAGTTTCTCAACTTTTTCAGGATAATTGATAGCGAATTGCATCACTGCTTTTCCGCCTAAAGAGTGTCCCAAAATATGAGCTTTCTCTATTCCGTAATGACTCATATAATTCGCAATATCGTTCGCCAAATCGTCGTGAGACATATCTTCGGAATGAAAACTTCTTCCGTGGTTTCTCAAATCAATTAAATGAACCGGCAAAAATTCTCCTAAATCTTTACCAAAAGTTCCCCAGTTATCAAGCATTCCAAACAATCCGTGAAATACCAAAAGTGGTGTCGACGAAAGATTTTCGCCAAATATTTTTGAATTTAAAATTTCCATAAGTGTTAATTTTTGGTTGGAAGATGGCTGATGTAAGCTGAAAGTTTAAAAACAGCATTTATTAAACTTCCGGCTTCCGTCACTCGGCTTCCAGCATTTTTACCATTTTGCCAGCCTCTTCAAATATGCCTGAACAGTATTTTCTAATCCCATATACAATGCTTCAGAAACCAAAGCATGACCGATGGAAACTTCTAATAAATTTGGGATATTGTCGGCAAAATATTTTAAATTATCTAAACTTAGATCATGACCAGCATTTACCCCCAAACCAAAATCAGCCGCAACGATTGCCGTGTCATAGTAAGGTTTTAATGCTAATTCTTTATTTATAGTATAATTTTTTGCATAGGCTTCTGTGTACAATTCAATTCTGTCTGTACCAGTTTTCGAAGCGTATTCTACCAGTTCCGGAGTCGGATCAAGGAAAATTGATGTACGAATTCCTGCATTTTTGAATTCAGCGATAATATCCGTTAAAAAATCCAAATGCTTTTTGGTGTCCCAACCCGCGTTGGAAGTAATTGCATCATCTGCATCGGGAACTAAAGTCACCTGCTCTGGTTTTACTTCCAAAACCATATCGATAAACGATCTGTGAGGATTTCCTTCGATATTAAATTCCGTCGTTACCAATGGTTTCAGATCATAAACATCTTTTCTTGTAATATGTCTTTCATCAGGTCTTGGATGGATCGTAATTCCCTGTCCACCAAACTCCTGAATCTTGATTGCAGCTTCTGTTACACTTGGCGTTTCCCCTCCTCTTGCATTTCTAATAGTTGCAATCTTATTAATGTTTACACTTAGTTTTGTCATTTCTTATTTAGATATTAGAAATTAGATTCTAAAAGTTAGTCTAAATGATTTGTAAGATTTTACTTCAAATTCCAATTTCTATTAATTTTATTCTTTTATAAAAGCCAGATTCAAAAACTAAATTCTAATATCTAACTTCTAATTTCTTTTACTATACTTTCACGCTTATCTGCATCACCTGCAAGTCAAATTCCTTTGAAGCGACCAACAAATGGTCAAAAATATCTGCTTGAATCTGCTCAAAATGCTCCCATTTCGAATCATTAGCGAAACAATACACCTCCAACGGCAAACCTTGCGGTGTAATATCCAACTGGCGAACCATCATGGCTCCATTTTGATCGACATCGGGATCGTTTTCCAGATATCTTTGAGCATAATATCTAAATACTCCAATATTCGTCAACTGTCTTCCGTTGATGATTTTATCGCTATGCTTCAGATTTTCTTTTTCCTTTCTTAATTCAATACTTTTACCTTCAAGATATTCTGAAATAAGGTTAACTTCCTTTAATCTTTCAACATCTTCTTCCGTCAAAAATTTAAAAGAATTAATATTAAAATAAATAGATTTTTTAATTCTTCTTGTATTCGATTCTGACATGACCTGAAGATTTTTGATCTCCGTTGTCAACAAATCATATGTTGGAATTGTAGAAACAGTTTTATCAAAATTGGTAATTTTTGTTGTTAAAAGACTGATGTCTGCAATATTTCCTTCAATACTGTATTTCGGAATACTCACCCAGTCTCCTACCTTTAAACTTTTTGAAGTAGCAACATGAATACCTGTTACAAATCCTAAAATCGTATCACGGAAAACCAAGACCAAAACAGCTGTAATTGCCCCTAAACTTCCTACAATTGTTGTTCCTTTGATCCCAAAAATGACACACACACCAACAATTGAAAAGATGAAAATTCCCAGAATCTTTACAGTTTCTGAAATGGCATTCAGCGCCATGATATTGTAAAAATCCTGCTTGATGACGAAGTAGTTTCGGAAACCTGTTAATGATCGGTAAAGCATTCCTGCAATAATGAGAACCAATCCAAGATTTACCATTCTTACAATAAAAAAAGTTGTACTTGGAATATGATTGGTAAAAATGTAATTCTGAATTCCGCCTACGATCGTTAAAGCAATAAAATGAGCAACCGAATTCGTGACTTTAGATGTTTTAATAGAATTCAGGATTGGATATTTTTCCTGACTGCTAAAAAAGCGCGAACCGCTGTTAATAATAATCTTAAAAATAAAATCGATGATTAAAAATATTCCGATAAGCAAACCGATCTTTACAACGATATGAAGAATAAATTCTGTCCCGGACGGAGCTATTCCCGATATATAGTTATAAAGTATTTCGCTCAGTTCCTGAACAAAATTCTTGGTATCTTGTATTTCGTCTTTCATTTACAGCAAATTTAGGAAATTTAAGGTTGATTTTAATTAAAACTTCTCTATCAATTTTCATCCCAAATTGATTTTGAGTTTGGTATTTAATAAAATATTCAACGTTTAATTTAAGAAATTATCAAAGCTTCACAAAGCCCGATCAATAAATGAAAATTTCACTAACAATTTAAAAAAATCAATTAATTATATTAAAATAAATACCGCTTTTATGATTTTATATTTAATTATTTTCTAAATTTGATTAAAACTAAACAAATCAAAATCAATCAGATATGAGAAAACACTACTTATTTATTTTACTGTGTGTGTTCACACTTTTAACGAATTGTTCGGGAGGCGACGATTCCTTAACCACAACAACTGCAAGCACAACGGCAGCGGCTGTAAAAACTGGAAAACTAACCGGAAAAGTAATGTCCCAAAACGGAACCACACCTATTGGCGGAGCTTCGGTTTTCACTTTTGACGACAAATACAAAATCTATTACACCACTTCTGATGCAGAAGGAAAATTCACATTGGATGCTCCGGAAGGAAATCACACAATTTACATTCAAACAGGTAATGGTACCAACTTCCGTACTGAAATTTCTGCAAATGTAAAAGACAACGAAACTCTAAATCTCGATGTAAGCCAGACTAAACTAAATCAGGTTGCAAAAATTGCTTATGTAAAAGGAACGTATGATAAAATTGAAGATATTATAACGACTTTAGGCTATACTGCTACCGAAATCACTAATAATGATCTTGCTAATCTAACGACTATTGCACAGTATGACATTATTTTTCTAAACTGTGGTTCAAGAAATAATTACTCTTCAAATCCTGCGCTTTACACGGCTATTGATGCGAATTTAGCAACATTCGTTGCGAATGGGGGAAGTATTTACGCTTCCGATTGGGACGTTGCCTATTTAGTAGGCGGAACGAGCAATACCAATAATTGTTCGCTTGCAGGAGGATTTGTTCCTGACACAAAATTATGTTCAAAAAACATAGGAAATGTAGGAATGGTAGGTGCTACGGTAAATAATGCGGGACTAACGACAGCTTTGGGTTTCAATACACTTAATATTAATTATGATTTAGGTGCATGGCAAAAAATAATTAATTATGATCCTGCTTATTGGGAAGTTTTAGTTAAAGAAACTTCAACGAGTGACGCTTTAATGATTAGAACCAATCATTTTACAGCAACAGGTACTCCTACTACTCCGATCGGGACAAACACAACATTTGTAACGGTTTGTATTACGCTTCCGGGAAATATCCAGATCAGTATTTCTGTTCCGCAGATATTGGTTCCGTATTTGGTGGCTTTGGGCGCAACAGTAGGATCTTGTTCTGGATCTTCAACGAGTGGATATATTTATTATACAACTTTCCACAATCATGCTTCAGGAAACATTGGGAACGCCGGTGTAATTCTTCAATATGTAATCTTAAACTTATAATAAATTTTTAACTTAGACTGAAAGGTGGCTTTTTTAAGGCCACTTTTTTTTATCTTGCATATATAAATTTTAGCAATGAACATAGATACAGCATTAATCAACATCTTTTGTCTGGTTTTATTATTCTTAGGAATTTTAGGAACATTTTTACCTATTTTACCCGGGTTGTTACTGAGTATTTGTGGTTTACTGATCTATAAATTCGGGACAGATGCAGATCTTTCGATGATTTACATTTGGGCTTTTGGAATTTTAACGGTAATTTCTATAGTTTTAAGCTATGTTATTCCGGCAAAAACAAATCAAAAATACGGAGGAACACGTTGGGGAAGCATCGGATCTGTAATCGGAATGATTATCGGAATGTTTTTACCCATTCCATTAGGTTTTCTGATCGGAATGTTTGCCGGAGTTTTTGTAGGCGAACTTCTACATGACAGTAAAGATATGAACAAGGCTTTAAAATCTACAAAAGGAGCTTTTATAGGATTTATTTACGGAACAGGATTCAGTTTTGTGGTGGCTGTGGCAATGTTTTTGGTAGTAAGTTTAGATATGCTGAATATTATTTAAAAAGAAAATCATGCTACATAAAATTATTGTATTAAGTTTAGGATTATTGTTTTTAACGAACTGTAATGCTCAAAAAGAAACCAAAACCTCAACAAAAGTGAACGTTGATAAAACTGGAGTTACTAAAATTACCAATAAAGACGGCGAAATTATTTACCTGAACGAAGGTGAAAATAAATTCCTGAAAGAATACCAAATGAACGTGACTTTCAAAGGGGTTTCCGAAGACAGCCGTTGCCCAAAAGATGTAAATTGCATTTGGGCAGGAGTTGCCGTGGTACAGGTTGAAGTAATGGGAGCTGCAACCCGACCAATGACTTTGAATCTTGCAAGTTTGGATAATAAAGGCAGAAATTACAACCAATCTGCACAATTCAATGGATATACGATTTCTTTAGCCGATGTTCAGCCTTATCCCGGAGCGGAAGAAGGTGCAAAAGCTTTAAATGGAAAATACAAAATCGGAATTACCATTAAAAAAGGAGGTGAAGATTCTACCAAGAAATAGGCTTCTTCCCTTTTGAAACAAGATATTCATTAATTTTTGAAAAAGGTTTGCTCCCAAAAAATCCTCTATACACAGAAAACGGTGAAGGATGTGCAGATTTTAAAATAAAATGTTTAGCCGGATCAATAAGTTCGGCTTTTTTTTGTGCAAAAGCGCCCCACAATACGAAAACCACATTCTCTTTTTTATCTGAAATTTCTTTAATGATATAATTTGTAAAATTTTCCCAACCCAAATCTTTATGAGAATTTGGCGTATGTGCGCGAACCGTTAAGGTTGCATTTAATAACAAAACGCCCTGTTTTCCCCAATCGTCAAGCTCTTTAGAAGTTCTTTCAATTCCTAAATCGTCTTTTAATTCAATAAAAATATTTTTAAGAGATGGCGGTGCTGCAACCTGTTCCGAAACAGAAAAACACAAACCATTCGCTTGGTAATCATTATGATAGGGATCTTGCCCGATAATTACCACCTCAACATCTTCGAAAGGCGTAATTTCCAATGCTCTGAAAATCTGATTTTTCGGTGGAAAAACTTTTGTGGTTGCGTATTCTTGTTTTACTTTTTCCCAAAGGCTGGTAAAGTATGGGGTATTTTTTATGGGGGATAGTATTTCTGTCCAGGTCATTTTTTAATTATTTATTGATAATAAAATTCAGTTAATTTATAATATTCATAAAGATGGTTTTCTTCCAAATTCTCTAAATCCTCCAGTTTAATATTACGTTTTTCATCTTTAACTAGAATTTCTACTTTTTCTCCTTTATAATAAAGTATTTTATCCCCTGAAGATTCCAAATCAATAAAAGTAACTATAGAATCTGAGACTTTTGAAAATTCATGTATCCAATTTTTAACACTTAGTGATTCGTGTAACATCACACTCATACTTGTTGTAACTGCTGTAAAAGAAAACGTATAAACATCAAAATCCTTATGCTTATTAATAGTCGAATCAAAAGATCCAATTGATATTTTGCCATTCCCTAAATACCAATCTTCAAAATGTTTTTTAAAATCTTCAATAGGAGAGCCAGAATAAGGATTGTAAAAACTTAGAAAAATTTCAGGATCAATATCAAAAATTAGTGACGTTGAAAAATCTAAATCATCGATATCATAAAATATTTTCTCATTTTCAATTTTTTGAGACTTCTCATTGAAATAATGTCCTAAAAAATCAACATATTTTTCATTATCTAATCTCAAAGTAATCCTATCATCTCCGATAGAATTTTGATTAAGCCAATTTAATGAATCTTCAATTTTTTCTTTTCTTACAAAAGTTATAATAGAATAATCTAATCCCATTCTCTATTTATTTAGAATTCTCCTTTCGTCTAAATGACAAATGAGACGTTACTTCTTCAAACTAAAAACCAAATTATCCGGAAAACCTTCATCTTCTCTCCCCTCTTCCAAAACAAAATCATATTTCAAAAGAAGACTTTTCGAGTTTTCATTAAACTTATTGGTCATTGCAACCATTTCATGCAAATGTAATTCATTAAAACCAAAATTTACAACTGCAGTCAAAGCTTCTGACATGATTCCTTGCCTGTGATAATCTGGTAATAATTCGTAACCAACTTCTGCAACAGTTCTATCCTCAGAAAAATTATACAGGCAAATTGTTCCAATTAAATTCGATTGATTTTTAAGCGAAATTCCCCAATAAAAAGATTGATTATCCTTAGTTCTTTCTTTAATAGTTAAAATAAACTGAAGCGCGTCATAATTATTTTTCGGAGATTTTCTCTGCACATATTGATTGATAACTGCATTACTACGAATTTTCAGAATATCGTCGACGTGGCTTTCGTTGATTTCTTTTAAAATTAATCTTGGGGTTTCTAGTTTCATATCTCAAATTTAGTAAAAACTAAACCATGAGATAAAATAGTTTTTTTATTTTTCTGATTAGGATCAATTACCATACAGTTTGTCATCCCGTAGGGATCTAGGCACGAATCTGTCCATTCTTTTTTCCAATACTATGCTTGGATCCCTACGGGATGACAAACTATGTGGTAAAAATTTAACTTAAAATAATTAACTTGTTAAAATCTTTTGTGCATTTTGTGGTTAAATAAAATTCAAACAAACTCATTTCCAAAGTAAAATTCACATTTTCTCACTAAATTTGCAGTGTGTATATAAATAAAGAAGATTTAAACGAATTAGAGTTTCCGCAATTGCTCGCGGAAATTTCTCCTTTTGCGTATTCTCCGAAAACAAGAGAAAAAATTCTTCAACTTCGTCCGATGGAAATAGACGAGGCAGAACTTTCTTTGAAAAAAACTTCCGAATATTTATCGAGTTTTGAAAGTTCAAATGCGATTCCGTTTGATGAATATGAAGATATTGAAAGTGAGTTGAAACTCATGCTGATCGAAAATTATCGTCTTGAAAACAGCGCTTTCATCAAAATCAAAACCATCACGGAACAGATAGGAAAACTGCAGAAGTTTTTCCCAACCATGCCCGAAACCTTTCCTACATTGATACAAGACGTTTCTGTTTTGGAATTCAAAAAAGAAATTATTGATAAAGTAGATAAGGTTTTCAACCGTTTTGGCGAGGTAAAAAGTGAAGCTTCCCCGATTTTAAAAGGATTGAGAGCCGAAATTCAACTGGCAAGAAAAGCGATTCAGGAAAATTTCAACCGCGCTTTGTTCAATTATGGGCAAAGTGATTTTCTGGATGATATTCGCGAAACAATTATTGATGATCAAAGGGTTTTAGCTGTAAAATCTGCGTATAAAAAAAGAGTGGCAGGAAGAGTTTTAGGACTTTCAAAAACAGGTTCCATTACTTACATGCAGCCCGACAGCGTTGTAAAGCATTATTTTAAATTAAAGGAAAGTGAAGAGGAAGAAAAAAAGGAAATTGACAAGATTTTACGAAAATTAACCGCAGAACTGGCAGAATTCCAACCTCAGCTTTGGAGATATCAAATGTATATTTTCGACCTTGATTTAACGAGAGCGAAAGCCAAATTTGCAGAACTCATCAACGGAGTTTTACCGAAAATTAATCGTCATAAAACATTAAAACTAAGAGAAGCCTTTCATCCATTATTGTGGCTGAGAAATAAAGCGGAAAACAAAACGATTTTCTCCCAGACACTGGCTTTAACGGAACACAACAGAATCATATGTATTTCGGGTCCAAACGCAGGTGGAAAATCCATTACTTTGAAAACTGTTGGGTTGCTTCAATTGATGATTCAGAGTGGCGTTTTAGTTCCGGTTCATCCGAAATCTGAAATGTTTTTCTTTGATAAAATAATGACCGATATTGGTGATAATCAATCTATTGAAAATCATCTTTCGACCTATTCATCAAGATTAAAGAAAATGGGCGGAATCATTCGTGAGGCAGATTCTGAAACCTTGTTGTTGATTGACGAATTTGGTACAGGTTCCGATCCTGAATTGGGTGGCGCTTTGGCAGAAAGTTTCTTTGAGTTTTTCTACGATAAAAAGAGTTTTGCCATCATTACAACCCACTACACCAATATTAAACTGGCGGTAGAACAACTTCCTAATGCTCAGAATGCAGCAATGTTGTTTAATGAAGAAACGCTGGAGCCAATGTACAAGTTAGAAGTCGGACAAGCAGGAAGTTCATTTACTTTTGAGGTCGCAGAGAAGAATAAAATTCCGAGATTTATCATTCATTCTGCGAAGAAAAAAGTGGAACATGATATCGTGAATTTAGATAAAACGATTGTAAAACTTCAACAGGAAAAATACGAAGTTGAAAAGCTTAAAACTGATCTTGCCGAAAGAAAAGAATCCGTTGAAGACAAGCGCGATAATCTGCAAAAACTGAATGAACAGCTTCAGCAAAAGTTATTCAATTTTCAGAAATTGTATGAGGAAGAACATCGTAAACTTCAATTCGGAACGAAAATCGAATCTTTTATCGACAGTTACGTAAAAGGAAAATCGAGAAAAGATGTGGTGAAAGATTTTGTGAAAATTTTGGAACAGGAAAAGTTCAGAAAAATCGGAGCAGATAAGGATGAATCTAAACGACTTCAGGTTGTAAAAAGAAAAATCACGCAACAATTGAAGAAAGAAGAAGTCATCGAAAAAATCACGGAAACCAACGAAAAACTGGAGGAAAAACGCAAAACCGACCGAGCTCTTTGGATGAAAATCGGGCAACGTGTAAGAATTTCGGGAAGTACAAGTGTCGGAACAATTGAAAAGATCTCGAGAAACAAGGTGATTGTGAATTACGGAACGTTCAAAACGACGATTGATGCAGATGAACTGGAAAGAATTTAATGTAAAATGATAACGGTAAAAACTCATATCACTTTTAAGGATTTTTTGATTTTTAATTTAAAAAATTCATTGTCAAGGATTCTTGTTTTTCCATTATTAGCTTTAGCTCTTTTTGTAATAAAGTTTTTCATGGAAGAAAGCAATGAAAGAGATGTTTTAGAATATGCAACAATGTGGCTTATTTTCGCATTTGTTTTTATTGTTGTTCGTTCCTATTTCCGCTTAAAAAATATTTTCCACTCAAATAAGCAAATATAGGAAATGATTTCCTATACTTTTACAGATGAAAATATTTATACAAAAGGCGAAACATTTGAAGGAGATTTTACATGGAAAACCGTTCATAAAGTAAAGGAAAACAAAGAATGGTTTTTGATTTATCAAAGCGCTCAAGTCATGAATATGGTTCCGAAGAAATATTTTACGAAATACCAGATTTCGGAGCTTAGAAATATTATTAAAACTAATAATGTAAAAGCTAAACTGAGAAACGATTAATTAAGAAAAATCGAAATACAAGAAGAGAGTCATTATGGCTCTCTTTTCTTTTTTAACATTCCTCAAAGACTTTGAAATCTGATATTTTTTTCTATTTTTACCGAAAACAATAATTTATGAAGCCACTAAAAGTATTATCAGATCTTCTTCCAATACCAAGTTATACGGTAATTATCCTGTGTTTTTTCTTTCCATTTTTTTTGATAAAATGTGGAGATACAACATTGATGTCTATTAAAGGAACAGATCTGGTAACCGGAGTTTCCAAAAAAGCCATGAGCGACAGAATGAAGGAAACCATGAAAAAAAGTTCGCCTTTCGGTTCTGCATTTGGAGAAAGTCTTGGACAGGATGAAAGCGATGAAACCAAATCAAATACAGACAATGAATATTCTCCACTAACGGAATCTTCTAAAGAATCTACACCTACTAAAAAAGAAAAGGAAAACATCCCACCAAATCCATTGATTATCGTTACATTTTTAATGGCGGTTGCAGGAATTGTAATTCAATTAATTAAAAGTGTAAGAAAGAAATATATTTTCCATATTATTTTTTCAATTGCAGGTCTTGCCTCTCTTCTTATTTTCTATTGGAGCTTTCAATCCCAAATGGAAGGTTTGGGAAGCAATAATCTTGGAATGGGTATGGGAAGCGATATTTCCATCAGTTATGGATTCGGAACAGCGTTTTATGTTTGTGGAATTATTTACCTTTTAATTTTAGCCTTTTTTGGAGTTTTTTCTTATTATTTAAAGAATAGCCCGGAAACGATTTACGGTTCTCCCAGAAAGAATCCTGAATCTTAAAAATTATAATTAATAATATAAAAAGAGTGTTCATTTGTTTTGAACACTCTTTTTTTGTTGAATTTATTTTAAAATTGTTGGAAAATCACAAAGGCGCAAAGACAATAAAAAAATATATTCTTTTAGGGCACAAGGATTTTATCTTCGATAAAATTTCCCACGTCTTAATTTTCGAAAATCTTTGATTTTCTTGTGTCTTAAAAACGGAATAATATAAATAAACTTTGAGTCTTTGCGATTTTCCAACAAAAAAATTTCATAAGTCACTTTTAATTTATTCTTTAATAAATTTCAATCGCGTTACATTATTTTTTTCTTTAATTTGAATAAAATAAACACCTTTTGTAAGATCGTGAACATTTACTTTTTCATCTGAAATTTTTCCTTGCATTACTTTTTGTCCGACTGAATTATAAATTTCAAATTCATTCCCTGAGATTCCTGAAATATTTAAAATATCAGAAGTAGGGTTTGGATAAATACTTCCTTCCTTATTTTTGTTCAATTCATTTACAGAAAGATTGGCTGTATTTGATAAATAAACGCCGTAATCTTCAACTTCTCCATAAGTGAAAGATCCACAAACAGAACTGTTTATTGTCTGAGTAATGATAACACGCATTGCCACGCCACAATTTGCTCCCGTCTGAAAAGCTATTGCAGGAACAGTAAAAAATGTTGTTGCTATTGAAGAAGTATTTGCCGGCGAAGACATCAATTTTTCGTTGTCCTGGAAAATTCCGTCAGCATTAAAATCGATCCAAACACCGACTGCAGCAGAACCCGAAGGAGCTGTTGCCCAGGTTTTGGAAACCGAAATTGAATTATTTGCACTACCAACCAACAACTGAACTTTGCGCGTAGGATCCGGACGATAATCTGTATAATTTGATGCTCCGGAATTGCTTATCATCTGCGGAAGTCCGCCGGAAGGGGTAACCGTAACATTGGAAATATGCATCATACTTGTATCTGTAGAACCTGCAGCACAATAATTAAGATACGTTGAAAATGTTAAGACATTCGACCAAGCTCCAATTGTCGTTGTTGCAGGACATTGTTTTGCTACCTGTACCTCGTAAGTTTGACATGGCATTAAACCTGTAAGAGTAAATGAATTTTGAATAATATTGGTAACAGTCGTCCAAGTTCCCAAAGGTATGCGATATCTTAAAACGTAGTTGGCAACGGTAGGATCTGCCGTCCAGGTGATAACTGCCGAAGTCATCGTAATACTGGAAATCTGAACGTTTGCAGGAGGAAGATTGTCGCAGAAAAACTCAGGTTTTGGTGTTTCTGTTACAATATTTTTGCTTTGATAAAAAGAAATTCCCAATAGAAATAGGAATGCAAAAAGTAGATTTTTTGTCATAAGTTTAAATGGTTTTAGATTTTAATTAAAAGTAAGACAAAAACTCGAATTGGCATTATAAATTATAAGTCAAAAATTATATTTTTAAAATTAATTCAAAAATATTTCTATTAATTTTGATGCATGATCAAAAATCTTAAGGTTTTGTGGATTTTTTATTTGAAATTATTAATCCCATCGATTTCATTTTCAATTGTAATAACTTCATTATTGGGATTTACCTTTAATAAATTCGGATTGTGCTTTTTAATATTCTTTCCGGCATTCCATTTTTTGATTTATGAATTAAGATTAAAAAATGAGTATACTTTTTTTGCCAATTTTGGGTTTTCGAGGTTATCTCTTTGGATTGTGACAGCATCAATAAGTTTAATAATAAATATGGGAGCCAATTTTTTATGAGTAATCTTCATGTTGACAGCATCACAAAATCGTTTGATGAAAAGACTATCCTAAGAGGAATATACATCAGCTGCGAAACAGGAAAAGTAGTAGGATTATTGGGAAGAAATGGTTCGGGAAAATCTACTCTGCTCAAAATCATTTTCGGAATTGAAAAAGGAGATTCACAATTCGTAAGAGTTGATGATAAAGTTTTACAAAACCAAATGGATCGAAAAGGAAGAATTGCCTACCTGCCACAATATTCTTTTCTTCCAAGAGGCATAAAAATAAAAAAACTGATTTCGCTTTTTTGTAATAAAACAAATACCGAAAAACTTTTACATTCTCAACTTATAAAACCTTTTTTAAACGAAACCTCGAGCAGTCTTTCAGGAGGTGAAAAGAAAATTGTTGAGATTTTATTACTCATTCATTCCGATGCGAAATTTATTCTTTTGGATGAACCTTTTAATGCATTATCTCCAAAAATGGTTTCTGAAATTCAGAAAATAATTAGGGAACAATCAAAAGAAAAAGGAATTATCATTACCGATCATCGTTATCAGGATATTTTGAAGATTTCTGATGAAATTTATCTGCTTGACAATAATTATTTAAAACAAATTAAAGATTTAAAAGAATTGCAACAGCATAATTATCTTCCGAAAAGTATTTAATTTATATATTTGAACTGTTAAAAAATTTTTATGATGATTTCCGTAAACAAAGCATTTTATTTATCTGTTTTCAGTCTTTTTTCTTTGGGTCTTGTAAAAGCTCAGGATAAAGTTCCTTTTGGTGTTGTAAAAGCTGAAGAAGGCTATGCGATGGTACGTGTTCATAAAGATAATTACAGAAAAATCATCGATAAAATTCGTATGAAAACAGGAGATGTTTTCATTTATGATAAACCGGCGCCGGGAGAAACAGAGTGGCTTTGGATCAAATATCCTGATAGAGATTACGATAGCGAAAAACCTTTCGAAAGGTACGACAGCATTAATAAAGAAGGGATGGTGAACAAAAATCGTGTTGTTTTTGTTGATAAACTACCACAATTTACGCCTTCAAAATCTAAAAACGGAAGATCATTAATTTTTACCGATGATACCAATCCTAAAATTCCGGGAAATCAAAGAACCAAAATAATCATCGATGTTTATCCTTCGTATGCAAAACTTAAGAAACAGGAAAAAGATGCTGAAGGAAATATCATTAAACTTGATAAAGTAAAGCCTTGGGGAATTGGAAAAGACCTTCCTGAAGATTTAACGGAAATTAAATCCATCAGAGTTCAACAACCGGGAAGAGGTTCTGTTTTTGTAAGAGACGCAATCAAAAATATGTTTCAGCCTACAATGGATTTCAGCAATGTTGGTGTTACAGCGATCGACAACGATCATATTTTCCTTTATATGATTAATGGTTCTGGTGAAAACCGATACACTACGATTTGGACAATCAAGCAAGGAAAAGTTGAAAGTCAGATCATTTATAAAAATCCACGATAATTCGTCAATAATCATTATTTTTGTAACCGAAAAGTGAATAACTTTTCAGGAAATTGGTTCTGCTTAACCGCAGATTAAAAGGGAATCGTGTGAAAATCACGAACTGTCGCGCAACTGTAAGTAACTAAAGTCTTTATCACAGATCCACTGTCTCTTGCCTAAATAGCGGGATGGGAAGGAGATGAAGATGTTACGAGTCAGGAGACCTGCCTATTTTTTAAACAAAAAAACTTTCGCGATTTGAAGTTTATTGATCTAATGGATGTTTCAGGGATTTCTCGGATTCCTGTCATTGTTCTGTTGTTCCGATCTATTTCATTTCGCTTTAATTAATAATGAAATATGACTACAGAAGAAAGAATTGAAGCATCGGAAACCAGAATCTTTAAAGCAGTTTTCCCCAATACAACCAATCATTACGATACTCTTTTCGGAGGAACGGCGATGCAACTCATGGATGAAGTGGCATTTATTGCAGCAACTCGCTTTGCAAGAAAACGTGTGGTAACGGTAAGCAGCGATAAAATCGATTTTAAAAGATCTATCCCCGCAGGAACCATCGTAGAACTGATCGGAAAAGTAGTACACGTCGGAAAAACGAGTATGAAAGTAAATGTTGAGATTTTTACGGAACAAATGTATTCTTATGAAAGAGAAAGAGCGATTGTCGGAGATTTTACGTTTGTAGCAATTGACGAATTCAAGAAACCAATCCAAATACTATAAATGAAAAGGTTCCGGCGGCTTCGCCGCCGGAACCCTTATTTTTACAATGTTTTTTTAAAGCAGTTTCGGCGGGCTTAGCCCGCCGAAACTTTTTATTTTATTTATTTTTATCTCCCATAGATTTCAAGTTAATATGAAAAACTATTTCAAAACCTTCTCAGTCTCCAAATTTCTAATCAATAAATGCTGAAACGCCTCTCCCATTTCATCCGAAGCTCTCACAATTGCATTTTCAAGCATATTTCGGATTTGTTTTTCTGTAACTCCGGCTTCCGTCCAGCTTTTTCCTGAAGTATGAGAATTCAGAATAAAAGGCATAATTCTGTCGATCGCACAGGCAAAAATTGCATCAGGAGTTTGTTCCTCTTCAAATTCCAGCCACATATTGAAAAACTCTGTTCTCAATGGTTCATCCAAAATTCCGAAAATCTTTTGAGCAGAAGCTTTCTCCCTTTCAAACTTTCCGACCATTGCAGCTTCATCAAATAAAAAAGTATCACCCGCTTCAATTTCCACCAAATCATGAATAGACAGCATTCTGATGACTCTTAATAAATCAATATCCGCTCTGTTTTTTGCGTATGGAAAAAGAATCTGGGCCAAAATAATGATCTGCCACGAATGTTCAGCCGTATTTTCCCTTCTTGAATCATCGGCATTATAATTTCTTCGCTGTACATTTTTCAGGGCATCAACTGCCAGAATAAAATCAATCTCCTTTTGTATTTTCATTGTTAATTTTCTTTATAATATTCGTTGACCGGATATTCTTTCGTGTTCGTAATCCATTTATCATCTATAAATTCACGTTTTGTCACCTTCACTTTTTCACCGCCGGTTGCATCTTCTTCCAATTCATAAACTTTAAATAAACCACGTTGCGGCAGCACAGAATATTCCGTCGTAATATGCCAACAACATCCTGATTTAGAATACGTAATTAATCTTTTTCGAGCAGAATCGGTATTAAACATTCCTAGATTTTCGTGAGCCAATCCTGTTAATTCTTCGCTTAAAACGAATTGCTTTTTAGTAATATTAAAAACATAAACATCGTAAGAAGGTCCACCGTAACCACTTTCGTTTCCGTTTCTGATGGCGATATCTTCCGTTCCGTCAAAATTAAAATCGTCAAAAATCAACGGACTTTGTTCATCGTATAATCGAATGATATTCGCTGTCGGTTTCTGATCTTCATTTAGATAAAAGTTTAAATTTTCTGAGGTCAGCGTCTGAAATTTTTTCGAAGTCTTTTTATCAAACAATTCTATCGAAGCCTTTCCCTGGCATTCTTCCTTACTGCAATTTTCAACATTAATTTTAACATCATAATTTTTGGATGCGTCTTTTAATTCAAATTGTTGTTGAGCGAAAACAGTCGTTCCCAAAAGAACAAAGGGTAATAAAAATCGAGAATGTATCATATGTGTATTTTTTAAATTCTGTAAACAAATTCTGTGCAAAAATACAGCTTTTGATTTAAAGCTTTTGGGTTGATATTTTTTTAAGGAGCTATTTGATTCATTGCAAGGCTATTTTTTATTTGGAGCTTAATCCCGCTTTCCACTGTATCTTTTTGGTTACGACTTCCGCTTCGCTCCAGCCACAACCAAAAAGGATGTCGTTCCAATGGTAAGTTTGCATTAAGAAAAACCGATTTATAAATTAGTTAAAAAAATTAACTTTAAGAAAAAGCAGCAGGATAAAGACAGACGTTCAATTGATAGATAGATATCGCCCCTGATTTTATTCCCCTGCTGCTGTTTTCTTCCAAATCCGGATAGAACATTGTTGGTAATAACTTTTACCATGATGGATCAGAAGAAAACCTCTTTATAAAAAAGATTTATGATGGCAAAATTATCAAAAAAAGTGATTGGAGTAGATGTAGGGTCTAAGTTTTTTAACGTTGAGTTTTAATGATCACAATGGTCAGGATCAAATTAGTAATATCGAAAACAATCAGCGCTCGATATTATCATTTTTAAAGAAAATATCCTCAGATGATTATTGTTTTGTTATTGAAGCTACCGGTAATTACAGTAGTAGAATTCTTCATTTTTCTTTGGGTAAAGATTTTAAATCCAACCTTATAAACTGTATGTCTGTCAAGCATTTTGCAAGGATGAAAAATATTATTACAAAAACTGATGCCGAAGACGCCAAGTTGATCAGGCTTTATGGTGAGATGTTCCGTCCTGAGAATTACATGCCCAAAAGTATTGAGATTGAACATCTTGACCAAGAGATTAAACTGTTGAATGATTTGGAAGAAGAAAAACGCCGATATGCTGTAAAACTAAAATCGCTTCGTTTTAATCCTTACCTAAATCCAGATACAGAAAAGCATTATGAAAGGAGGTTGAAACAGTTGGAAAAAGAAATCAATGAAGTTGAGCAACGCCTTCCAAAACTTCAGGATGAAGAGTTTAAGGAAGTGAAGGATTTAATACAAAGTGTATCGGGAATTGGCGAAAAGACTTCATTACAATTAATGGCAGCAACTTCCGGTTTTAAGAATTTTGAATCTGCAAAGTCATTGGTTAAATATTTTGGATTGGCTCCCAGAATTTATCAGTCTGGAAAAAAATGTTATTCTCCGGGAAAGTGCAGAACCTCTAAAACTCATATCAGAAGTCTACTGTATGTTTGCTCGTGGACCGCAATAAAACACAACGTTCACTGCAAAGAACTTTATTTAAGATTATTGGCCAAAGGCAAACCTAAGAAATTGGCATTGATTGCCGTTTGTAATAAACTCTTAAGAATCTGTTTCGGTGTGGTCAAAAATAAAATAGCTTATCAAGCAGATTATCAGAAAAACTTTAAAATTTTAACTTGAAGAATTTGCATATTAACATAGAACATCGGGGCTAGAACAGCACTTTGTCGTCATTGCGAGGAGTGAAATGACGAAGCAATCTCTATAAATTTTATGTTTCAATTTCTAAAGATTGCTTCACCTACGGTTCGCAATGACCCAAAACTTTTCTCTAATACTACGCTTAGATTCCTCCGGAATGACAAACACTGTGAAAAAGAAATCAAAAGAAAAAGTAACAAACATGATCAATAAAATTTCAAATAATTTAAACCATAAGTCGTACTTTTAATGGAAATATTCTACATGACTTCAAAATTCAATTATCCGACAGAAATAAAAGGAACAAGAAAGTTGTATTCATTATTTAGAGGGGTGAAGGATCCTCTAGAAGTCATCAGCGGAAACCACAAAATTGCAGGGGATAGTTATTATATTAAAGCAAGTTTTACCAATAAAAACTTTATTTTTTCTCAGGATAAAGAATTTATTGAATACATTTTAAAACAAAATCATAAAAATTACTTCAAATCTGAAATACAATCCGTCACATTAGGAAAATATCTTGGAAACGGTTTGCTGACAAATAACGGTAAAGATTGGCTCAAACAAAGAAGATTGATTCAACCTGGTTTTAGCAAAGCAAAAATTGCGAATCTGGTTTCCATTATGGAAGAAGAAATTGATGCCGCTTTCCAATCTTTTGATAAAGAACCAGAAATCGATTTATACGATTTATTTCATACGCTGGCTTTTAATATTGTTGCTAAAACCCTTTTCAGTTCAGATATTGATGAAAGTAAGGTGAAAGAATTAGGTAAAATTATTACCGAAGTTCAGGAAGTTTTTGCAAAAGAAGTTCGTTTGCCATTTTACACTCAGATCTTTAAAATATTTGGTGTGATTGGCAAAACAATTGAAAAAAGTAAAAGATCAAAAGCCATTATTCAAAGCGTTTTGGATAAACGAAGAGATTCGGGGGAAGAAAAAAACGATTTGCTGGATATGCTTATTCATACGCGATATGAAGATACACAACTTCCTATGTCCGATGAACAGCTTGTTGATGAAATGCTTATTCTCTTCATCGCCGGTCACGAAACGACTGCAAATGCTTTAAGCTTTATCTTTTTTGAAATCAGCCAGAATCCTGAAGCGGAAAAGAAATTAAAACTAGAAATTGAGGAAGAAGGCGAAAATATTTTCACAACAGAAAGTTTAATGAAAAAATCTTATACCTCCAATATTATTAAAGAGGCGATGCGACTGCATTCTCCGGCTTGGGCAATCGATAGACAGGCTTTAGAAGACGACAGCTTTAAAGATTATTCCTGGAAAAAAGGAACACTAATTATTCTTTATATTGCAGGTTTGCACAGAAATCCGAAGTATTGGAATGATCCAAATTCCTTTATTCCGGAACGTTTTGACGATGAAAATGCAAAGAATTTCGCTTACTATCCTTTCGGCGCAGGTCCAAGACTTTGCATCGGTGAACATTTTGCTATGATGGAGATGGTTCTTATCGTCCGTAAATTCTACAAAAACTACAGTTTTGTATCATATCAGAAAGAATTGGAGAAAAAAGCATTGGTAACTTTAAGAACAACCAGCTTAAATGGAAAGATTATTAAAAATTTAGCCTAGTTTTTCTAAAATCCACATTCATAAAATTCAATAATAAAAATAATTAATCTGATTTTCAATTAGTTACAATAATTATTTATATTTTTTCACTACTTTGTATTGCATAATACCATTTTATTTACATATCTTTGTAATGTAAAATCGAAGCAGGTACATCTAGCTAGGTTCCGAACTTCGAAAATTATATAACTAATTAACAAAACTTATTAAAGATGAATACTGAAAATACCAAAGCGCAAATGCGAAAAGGAATTCTGGAATTCTGTATTTTAAGTCTCATCAATCATCGCGAAATGTATGTTTCCGACTTAATAGATGAACTAAAAAAAGGAAAACTGGATGTAGTGGAAGGAACACTCTACCCTCTTTTAACAAGATTAAAAAACGGCGAGTTTCTTTCATATAGATGGGAAGAATCTACAGGAGGACCACCAAGAAAATATTACCAGATTACAGAAAAAGGTAAATTATTTTTAGATGAACTTCAAAATACCTGGAACGAATTAACAGATTCCGTAAACCAAATCACTCAAATCAAATAAAAACAAAGCTATGAACAAGACACTCTCAATAGGACTCGCAGGTTTTTCTTTTACTATAGAAGAACACGCATATATAAAGCTGAGCGACTACCTGAATGCTCTTAGAAGCTCTCTGGACGCTTCGGAAGCAGATGAGGTAATGCATGACATAGAAATCAGAATGGTGGAAATCTTCAGAGATTCTTTAGGAAAACGTGAAGTAATCAACGATACAGATGTAGAGAAAGTAATCGCACAGATCGGTTCTCCTGAAAAAATCGAAGAACAGGAAGAAGCTTACTATTCTGAAAAAAATACAAAAAGAAATAACACAACAGGAACTGAATATTCTGATAAAAAACAATTATTCCGTGACCCTGAAAGACAAAAAATTGCCGGTGTTTGCGCAGGTCTGGCTCATTACGTAGGAATGGATATTACTGCAATGAGAGCAATCTGGCTGGGAATTTTCATCTTAGGAATTTTCACAGCAGCCGTTTCATCAACGTTGGTTTTCCTGCTTTACATCATCCTTTGGGCGGTGTTGCCAAAAGCAGAAACTGCGGCAGATTTCCTGAAAATGAAGGGAAAGCCTATGAACTTCGACAATCTTAAGAATGAGTCTAATAAGTTGGTGCAATTTGCCAATGAATCTACTCAGAGGGTCGGAGAAATCTATATCGAAAACAAACCATACATCAACAACGCCGGGAGCGGACTTTGGAATGTGATAAGATATATTTTAGGTGGAATCTTCGCTTTAATGTCTATTTCTTGCTTAATCGGAGTATTTGTAGTATTCGGTTTCATGGGAGCAGACAGCGACTTCCCTCCTATCAGCGAAATGAATTTCTATTTCGATAATGATAACATGAGATATGTAATCATGGCATTGATCACATTAGGAAGCTTACTGCCTGCAATGGTTTTCGGAATTTTAAGTATTAAACTAATTTCTCCTAAAACAAAATTAAGAAACACAGGTTGGGTAATCGGGGCGATATTTCTTGCATTGATCTCTTTGGGTACTTATTTTGGATTCAGCATGGCGAAAAAAGAAATGTTCCTGAAAGGTCATAAAGAAGATACAGAAGAAGTTTCTATCAACACACAATCGGACAGTATTTATGTTGATTTCAAGCAAGTTACCATTCCTCAAAACTTTAAAGGATACGATGATGATCTTTATTCTGATAAAGTTTCAGTTTATAAAAAAGATTGGATTCATGTAGATGTTACAAGAAAAGCAGATATCAAAACTCCTTATCTGATTATTAAAAAAGAAGCTAAAGGATACAATCTGCCATTGAATGTAAATGTTCCGGTAGAAATTGTAAACAACAGAGTAATTCTTCCAAACTATATTAAATATCCTTACGAACACAGATTCAGAGATTACAGCATCGATTATGAATTGGTAATTCCTTCAAAATCAGTTGTAATACCGGTAAAAAGAGACGGAATCGATTTCGACGGAGATTTAAACGGAGACGGAATCAATGACGACGATCAGGACAGAGATGAAGATGGAAACATCAGAATCGAAAAAAATAAGATCACAGTAAACGGTTCTACGATTGAATATAATTCTAACGATGAAGACAGCGACAGCATCATCGTAAACGGAAAAAAAGTTCCGAGCAACCAGGCAGATCAGGTAATTGATTCTATGAAAAACAGCATCAAAAAAATGAAAGGCGGTAACGTAGACATCAAAGTAAACGAAGGTAAAAACGAAATTTCTATAAAAACTAAATAATTAACTGCAGAGAGTGGCAGAAGGTGTGAATGAATAACACAACCGTTTGAAATTCACACTCTTCTTCTCTCAGAAAGAACAAAAATATATAAGATAATTGTTCTTCATGTTAATAAAAAAGTTTACATTTGTAGAGGAAAAAAATTAATAACCAAAAACACTCAAAAAATATTAAATAATCATGGTACAGTTAGCACTAGAAATTATAATGAAAATTGTTGATTTAATCAGCAGTTTGTTTTAAGAGCGATAATATTTCAATATATTTGTAAAGTATAACCACTTTGGTTATACTTTTTTGTTTTTAATCTAAAACTATATGAGAAAGCTGATTGGCAAACTGATGTTAAAATTAATGGGCTGGAAAGTCGTTCTTCAGGGCGACGAAAGCAGTCTCAACCGATGTATTCTTGTGGTCGCTCCACACACCCACAACATGGAATACATTTTAGGAAATCTTGCCTATTGGTCATTAAAAAAACCATTAAAAATCATTATTAAAGACGCCCACACAAAAGCCTGGTACGGAAGCATAGTAAAAGGGTTGGGCGGAATCGGAATCGACAGAAGCCAGAAAAATGACCTTGTGAATTTTGTGGCAAAACAGTTTGCAAAAGACGATTTCAGTTTGGTAATCACTCCGGAAGGAACAAGAAGCTGGGTTCCGAAATGGAGAAAAGGCTTCTATCACATGGCTTTAGCAGCAAAAGTTCCGATCGTTTTGGCAGCGGGAGATTTTAAAAGAAAAATCGTTTACTTAGGTTATACCATTCCTTATGAAAGAATTGCATCCGTTCCTTTTGTAGAAATCATGCAGGAAATTCAGGATTATTACGTAAAAAATGACATCGTTCCTAAAATCCCAGAAAACTGGAATCCCAACATCATGGGAAGCGACTCTGAATCTCAACCAACAACCAGCAACTAATAACGATCAACAAAATAATGTACTATACTAAAGATAAAACGAAGGAAGAAATATTAGCATTTCTAAACAGTTGGGGTGGCGAAGTTACTTTAGCGAAAAATTTAGAAATAAAATTCATCGATATCGATCTTGAAAACGAGACGATGACGGCTACAATGCCCGTGCAACCGAAAGTTCACCAACCTTTTGGAATTCTTCACGGCGGAGCAAGCTGTGTATTGGCAGAAACGATGGGTTCTAGCCTGTCTAATATTTTTATAGACGGTTCAAAATATTATGGAGTTGGGACGAATATCAATTCAAACCATTTAAGAAGCAAAAAAGACGGACTTGTAACAGCCGTTGCGAGATTCATCCGAAAAGGAAAAACCATGCACGTTTCTGAAATTGAAATTCGTGATGAAAAAGGTCAGTTGATCAATCATACAACGATGACGAATAATATTATTAATCGATAAAATTAATTTTTATTTGAAGCTTTTTCCCGCTTTCCACTGTATCTTTTTGGTTACGGACTTCGCTTCGCTCCGCCCGCAACCAAAAAGGATGCCGTTTCAATCGGGGCTAGGGTTTTTGTCGTTCAATTAAACATTCGAAAAATACCACAACGTTTGTAATTCCGTAGGAATATAAGTACTGTACTAGAAAGTTGAAAGGAAAGACTCGAATCTAAATTAAACTAAATGAATAATTTCAGATAAAAAATAAGCTTCAAACAAAGTTAAAATACAAAGCTCAAAAATAATTTTGAGCTTTTTTTGTTTTTATACTGCAACCTTTTTCTTTTCTTGCATCTTATAAGAAAAAATAACAACCATGAGAACTCACATTTTATCTTTCTTATTTTTATTAACGTTTGTAATCTCTTGTACAACAAACGATATGGAAACCATTCAGGAAAAAACAACATCCTACGACGTTTATGTTGGCGGTGTCGATGAATTCAACGCCTGTTACTGGAAAAACGGACAAAAAGTTTCATTAGCCGGCGGAGAAAATTTACAGGGAACTTACATTGCTGTAGAAAATAACAACGTTTATATGCTCGCCAATAATATCGGTTCGCTTGGTGGAAGCAATACAATTCCCGCGTGGTATTTTTGGAAAAATGGTGTAAAATATAATGTTGCTCAATATCTAAATGTTACTCCAAATACAATAAATGAACCTAATAATTTTCAGCTTTATAATAATCTGACAATAAAAAATGGAGATATTTATTTTAATGGAATTATGAAAAATCCTACCCCAACATCTACAACAGACCAATATTTGTTTTGTTCTTGGAAAAATGGTGTTAGGACAGTTCTAGAAACAAGCGAAACTGCAGCAAGCTTAACTTTAGGAGCCTATGGCTTTTTTAATAACGATGTTTATATCTCAAAACGTTATTATGGGACACCGGGTAACTGGACCAACTGGGAGGTCGGATACTATAAAAATAATGTTTATCACTTTCTTACAAACAGTCTTATTCCGCGCAAATTCTTGTCCGACAATTCAGTACTTTACTTATCTTTAGTTGATATGAATGGTAATTTTTATCTGAAAAATATTCTTACCAACACCGATGTTACAGTGCCAACAAATATTTCACAAAGCGGTATTACAGATTTTTCCTGGGATGGATCCGATATATATTATATTGGAAAAAATTTCTATTTTAAAAACAACAATCAGGTACAAATTTCAGATCCGAATAATTTTAACAATATTGGGCATTTTATAGCAAAAGATCAAAATATTTACATGACAAGAACAAACACAAATGGAACAGCCGTAAAATTCTTTATTAACAATACAGAAATCATGAGCCTTCCAGATACATCAAGAGGATGTTTTAACTCTGTTGTTGTCGTTCCAAATTAAAAAATATGAAGCAAAGCAATAATAATATAGACTGGCAAAAGGTCTACGGCGAGTATTCCCCAAAACTTTTGGGGATCTGCCGTAGATACATTCCGGACATTTATACTGCTGAAGATATTGTTCAGGACAGCTTTATTACGGCCATACAAAACAATCATCAGCTGAAAGATGAGAAAGCTTTGATGGGCTGGCTCAAAAAAATTGTTGTAAATAATGCATTGATGCACTTGCGAAAACACAGCAAAGCGGTTTTTGTAAGCACCGAACCCTCAGAAATTCCAGATACCCTTTACGAGATGAATCCCCCTTTAGACGAAAAAAATATTTTCATTTACGATTTCACAAGAGATCAGCTTTTGTCATCGATCGACAGTTTGCCGGAACATCACAAGTCGGTTTTCAATTTATTCTTTATTGAAAACCATTCACATGCAGAAATATCGGGCATGTTGGGAATCACTGTGAATACGTCTAAATCTCATTTGATGAGAGCAAAGAAAGCCGTTCAGAATTTTCTGATGAATAATTTCGTGAATCAAGATACACCGAAAAACAAAAAAAAGGCTCAGCTTCTGGTAATTTTCGGTTTGGGAGGATTGTTATGGGCACAGACTTTTAAAAGTAAATTTTCAGATTTTAAAATTTCACCTTCCAAAAATTTTACTATCCCGGAGAACATTTCCATTAATAATTTTAGCACAGGATTTTCAAAAATTTCAGGTCAGGCTTTAACTCAGAAGGTCATTTTTGGAAGTACAACTTTAGTTATTGTAGCCGGTTCTGTCTTTTTATTGAGTCCGAAGAATTCGCTTTCTTCACAAAATAATTTAATTGTAAAATCTAAATTGATTAAAGAAAGGCAGGAAGTTTCAACAAATAAAATTCAAGAATCTACTGTCGAAAAGACTTCTGAAATTACTTTAAATAAAATTTCAAATGAAAAACTAAGTTCTGAAAATAAAATAAATCCTCAAACAAAATTCACAGAAGCTCAAATAAATTCAGATGAAAAAGAGGTTGTAAAAACAAAAACTGCAAAAAAAATAAGTCAAAAAGACGTTGTAGAAGATGAAAATGAAACTCCGCAGAAAGTAATCGTCGTAAAGAAAATTATTAAGCGAGATACCATTTTTGTAGATAAATAAATTGGATAACAAATGATGTTCTTAAAAAAACTATTATTTCTTTTTTTAGTCATAACTGTAAATTTTTCGTTTGCTCAAAAACATAAGAAAAGGAAAAAAGTCGATACAGTCTACGTATACGAAAATGTTGTTGTTTACGATACGGTATACTTGATGAAACCAACAAAATTTGCTCAAAATGACGTAATATTTCCTGAGTTTAAAGTTGAAGAAACGAAATTTGTCCGAAACATTTACAAAGAAGAAATCGAAAAACAAAGAGCTATAAATCGAGCAAGAAGACGAAAAGTAAGAACTTTCGAATTTGGATTGGAAGCGGGAACAGGTTTACATTTTAGTTCTTGGGCGAAAGACTTTTCTAATAATCCTCAATTTGGCGAAAACCTTGGAATTTGGTTTTCTAAAAACATTTTTGATCCCCGACTATCATTGCAATTATCAGCTAATGTTTATGATTGGAATTCCAGTTTTGATCTGGATGCAAATAAAGAAGATACAAATTTCAACGGTTTTTATTTTACGAAAGATGCGCAACCACTACTCTTTCAAAAATTTAATAATAAACACTTTGAATACGCTTTACAGTTAAAATTATTCTACGAATGGAACAATTTTCGTCCGTTTGCAGGATTCTTAGTCAACAGAAATTCTTACAAAATGCAATTTTTAGTTCCGGAAAATGGAGTTTTGAATAAATTGGAAGACTTTAAAAGTAAACAGATCAATATGGGGTTTTCGCTAGGAATCCAATACAGGCTTTTCAGGAAAATTTTGCTGGCTCTGGATTATCAGCAATACCAAATGAACAATGTTTCCTTAAAAAACAGCTCGTTTGATTTTGACATCTTTAAGACTAATAATACCTTTGCAGAAAGAAAAATAAACCTTGGAATTGTTTATACGATTTCGAAATAGTTTTTCTAAAAATCCTTTATACGATGATTTATTTCAAATTTCCATTCGACGAAAAGCTGTATTCAACAGATGAAAATACAGATGAAACCCATATTAATTTTCATTCTTTTGATGGCTTAGATCAAATCAATTTTAACGGAAAAATTATTGAAATAAATCATGAAAACTTCGATCAGCTAATTATCTCGAACGATTCTTTAGCTAACGATGAAAACAATTTTATTGCTGAAACTAAAGAAGAATATTTAAATAATTTAGGAAAAGTAATTGAAATTATTAAAGAAAATCAGCTTCCGAAATTGGTTTATTCCCGAAGAAAAATTTTCACTGATTTTAGTACAATTGATGTAAAAGAAAGTTTTAAAAAACTTTGTCAATCTTATCCCAATGCTTTCCGATATATTTTTATTGATGGCGAAACTTCGTGGATGGGAGCATTTTCAGAAGTTTTAGGAAAATTCAATAAATCAACTCATGATTTCGAGACGATGAGTCTTGCCGGAACACTTCCCGTTTCAGAAAATTGGTCAGAAAAAGAAATTGAAGAACAAAAACCAGTTACAAACTACATCAGAAATATTTTAAATAATTATTCTGAAAATATTGATGAATCCGAAACATACGATCATATTTCGGGAAATATTAAACATTTAAGAACAGATTTCAAAGCAAAAATACGACCTTCTGATTTGGATAAAATTATTAAGGAATTGCACCCAACCCCGGCAGTTTGCGGAATTCCTAAGGATTTTTGTAAAAAAAATATTCAAAAGGTTGAAAAATTTCCACGTGAATTATATGCGGGATATATTAAAATCGAAACAGAAGAAACGGTTCAGTATTTTGTAAATCTTCGTTGTTCTAAATTGTACAAAGACTCTGTTCATTTATTTGTTGGAGGCGGAATTACCGCACAAAGTAACCCAGAAAAAGAATGGAGAGAAACGGAGCTGAAGTCTGAAGCGATTTTGAAAAATTTGGTGGTTTCTTAAAAATAAAATTTCATTGAACTTTTTATTCTGTCAAGGATCTAAGCACGAATCTTTCATATAAATTTCTAATACTAAGTTTAAATTCCTACGGAAAGACAAACTTCGTGGCTTCAATCCTTATAAGTTTTGAAGCCTATGAGATTTAACAGTTTCAACGGTCGCAAGTTCCTAGCCCCGATTGCAACGGCATCCTTTTTGGTTGCGGCGGAGCGAAGCGGAGCCGTAACCAAAAAGATATAGTGGAAAGCGGGATTAAGCTTCTTAAATAAAAAATAAATTAAAGTTAAGTTCTTAAAAAAACCTCTTTCGCATTGAAAGAGGTTTTTATATAGAATAAAATGTGTTGAAAATTATTTCTTCACGCCGATTTTGCTCCACGTATTCATAACGAAAACGATGATTAAACCGATAATTGCCGCAGCTGCTGAAAAGATAAATTTCAGGTTGTCTTCAGATAGAACATCTGTCTGCCAGTCTACAGCGTAAAGATTGATTGCGATGAAAACGATAAACAGTATAAAAAATACTTTATAAAACTTCTGCATGATTCTTAAAAATTAATATAATTCTGCACCAACTGCGCAAAATTTGCGGTGAATAATTTAATTGAAATTGCCAAAAGGATGATTCCGAAAACTTTCTGTAAAATAGCCAATGTGGCGTCGCCCATTTTCTTCTCCAGCCAGGTCGCAGATTTCAGCACCAAATATACGAAAATTGTATTGAGAATGATTCCAAAAATAATATTAATATCATGGAATTCAGCTTTCAGGGAGAGCGTCGTCGTTAAAGTTCCCGCTCCTGCAACCAGCGGAAATGCGATGGGAACAATGGATGCGGCCTTTGCCTCAGAGCTTTTATTGATTTCAATTCCTAAAATCATTTCCAAAGCAATGATAAAAATCACAAAAGCACCTGCTATTGCGAAAGAATTTACATCAACTCCGATAAATTTTAGAATTTTATTTCCTACAAATAAGAAAACAAGCATAATTCCTCCGGCCGTAAGAGATGCTTTTCGAGACTCTATTTGTCCGAATTTCTGTTGTAAACTTACGATAATAGGAATAGAACCAATGATATCAATCACTGCAAAAAGAACCATAAAACAGGTTATGATCTCTTTTATAGAAAAATCATTAAAAATTTCCATCTCTTTGTAATTAAAAATTTCGCAAAAATATGAAAATAAATTGATTATTTGCTAATCTGAGAATACAAATTAACAATCGCTCTTAAAAGTTCCTCAATTCCTTCTGCAGATTTTACCGGAGCATATTTCTCTATCTGAATTCTTTGAGAAAGATTTCTGTATTCTTCAGCAATCGTAGAACCTTTATAACTTTCAAGAAAACTTCTGAAATCCTCGGCAGAGCTTTGAGAATATTGATTTCTAACCTCAGCATCCAATTCATCCACCGTTTGAAAGAATGTCTGATAATCGCCATTATCTTTAAGATTTTCCAGATAGCTGAAATAATCGTTGATATCGGTTTTCAAACTTTCTCTTATTTCCCGCTCGGTTTCAGCCACAGAACCCAATGGTTTTACAGGTACAGTTTCCTTAACTAATTTACGCTTTTTTTGCCAAGTTTTAAATAAAAGATAAACTATAAATAATCCTAGTAAAATAGCAATATTGATTAAAAGCGTATTCC
Organism: Chryseobacterium sp. MMS23-Vi53; assembly: GCF_047651245.1. Taxonomy (NCBI): domain Bacteria; kingdom Pseudomonadati; phylum Bacteroidota; class Flavobacteriia; order Flavobacteriales; family Weeksellaceae; genus Chryseobacterium; species Chryseobacterium sp. MMS23-Vi53. The sequence continues at coordinate 1,364,173 of NZ_CP180265.1, forward strand.
AGTGGAATTTACTTTTTTCTTTTACCTTGAATGAAGTTGTTTTCAGAACAGGAGTATTTACCGTTTCCAGAAAAGTATTGGTGTATTCATTCACTTTCTCAACCGTTGTTTTGGCATCCATAATCTGCTCATGAGAAAAAGCATTCACTGCCAAAGTCTGCTCGCCAAGATCTATATATTCTTTATTTGAAGGGTCGAAAAATGCAAACTGCTCTGTTTTGATAGCAATGTCACCCGCTTTTTTGGGAATTACAACATAATTAGCAAAAATATCTCCCTTCATTCCCGTAGTTCCGACAGCAACATTTGAGGTAATTTTCGGAGCGAAAACTTCATAATCCGGAGATGCTGCCAGCTTAGGCAGCTCCATTGTTTTCAAATTTCCTTCGCCACTTATTTTTACAACAACGTTGATCGGTTTTTTCACCTCCGCTTTTTCTTTTGAGGCATTGTAAACACTTACATTGAAGTTACCAACAGCATTTTTAAAGGATTCAGGAGAGCCTTCCGGAAGCTTTTTAACGTTGATTTTTACTTTATTGGAAACAATTTTATTTTTGTTGGAATAAGAATTCACTGTGGCAGAAACTCCCGGAACATCTACATATCCCGCTGCATTTGGAAATACCATGAATACGGCTAATATCTGTGAAGACATATTTCCTATATCAGAAGGATCGATATCGGATTTAGCAAAGCTTACAGGGAAAACATCCAGATTATTTTGTTCAGGTAGGTGAATATTTTTCACTTTTCTGAAGTTATCCATATTTTTAGAATAGACCTTCAAAACCGCAATAGTCGGCTGATCCTGATAAACATCTTTATCTTCGATTTCCATGTTCAGATAAACATCTTTCGAAGTATTTGTGGCAACAGTTTTTTTCTCGGCATCTTTTATAAAAATGTCGAAAGGTTCTGTTTTGTAAATTCTGTTATTAATCGTGACTAGAAATGACCCGACCTTTACCTTTCCTTTTTGTTTAGGTTCAAGAGCCAATCTCGTTACATACTGAGAAACAACCGTATTGGTTTCGGGATCCATAAAGGCATTATTCACAGATCCGCTTCCGATAAGATTAAATTTAGAAAAATCTGGTAAGCGCAGTTTTGTCTGCTGATTGTATTCACTACCTTCAATCTCAAGGACAATATTAAGATTTACGATTTCGTTTCCACTGTAGGTTGTTTTATCCGGAACGACACTAAGATTTACCTGTCCGTAAGAAATTACGGATATAAAAAGGAACATTATGTAGGTAAATCTGCTTTGCATCACCAATCTTTCTCGTTGCTTTCAGGCATCGAATAAGAATTTTTGTTCAAAATTCTTCTGGCGGTTTCTTTTTCTTTGTCGCTTACTTTATTCAGTATTTGATTTTCAAGATCTTTGGGAAGTTTGCCTTCATTACTAGGATTTTGGCTGGGGTCATTCCCTTGTCCTTTTCCTTGATTTTGTTGCCCTTGTCCCTGATCTTGTTTTTGATCTTTAGGATTTCCTTTTTGATCATCATTTTGTTTTTGGTCTTTACCACCGCCTCCTTTACCTGAGTTATTTTGCTGGTTTTTCTTTTGTTGGTTTTCTTTTTCTTTCAGCTTGGCAATCTGGTAATTTTTTCTTGTTGCCTCGCTGTAAGGATTTTGTTTTAAGGATTGCTTATAAAATTCCGCAGCTTTTTCCGGCTGGTTCATCTGCATGTAAGCATTTCCTAAATTGTGAAGCGCTGCCGCTTTATCAGGAATTGTCTGAGAAAGTTTCTGTGCTTTTTCAAACTCTGCCTTTGCCTCTTCATACTTCTTGCTTTTATACAATGCGTTTCCCAAATTGTAATGTGCAGCAAAATCTTTTCCATTTATTTTGATCGCTTCCATGTACTTTGAGGACGCTCCATCATAATCTTTACCATTAAATTTCTCGTTTCCTTCATACACTAAAGTTCTGTAGTTTTTCTGACCAAACAGAAATCCTGAAAACAAGAAAGCAGATATAAACGATAAAAAAATGATTTTAGTATTCATCCAGTGCAAAATTATTCCTTTAAATGTTAATAAACAGGTGTTTAATTGTTAAAATTGGGTTAAAATGATTGTCTGAAAATGAGACACACAATTTGAATATTAAACATTAAAATCTCTTTTCGGATTAAAAATATAAATTAAAAAGAAGAAAAGCAGTGAAACAGCGAGGAAATATTGATAATAATGATTTGCGTTTTGCGATTTCACCAATGTTTCGGAAGAAGTCATTTTCTTGCTTAAAGCATCAACAATTCTGTCCGGAGCTTCATTAATGTTATTTCCGTCGATGTATGATCCGCCTGTTGCATCAGCCATCTTTTTTAAAGCCTCTGTTTGTCTTTTCGAAATGACGGTTTGCCCATTCATATCGTTTTTATATCCCATCAACTGTCCGAAGACATATTCCGGAACAGGAGCTCCTTCCTCGGTTCCGATTCCGACAGAAGTTATCATGATTCCTTCTTTCTTGGCTAATCTTATTGCAGCATCGTCATTTCCTTCGTTATCTTCACCGTCACTTAACAAAATAACTTTTCTTGCGTCTTTGCTTACATTCTTAAACTTTTCAGCAGCAGTTTTCATACCGTCCAGAAAATCTGTTCCCTGAATTTGCATTGAATTCGTTTCAATTCCGCTAATATAAGTTTCCGCCGAGTTGTAATCTGTTGTTAAAGGCATGATTGACGTTGCCTGTCCCGCAAAAATCACAATTCCGACCTTATCACTCTTCATTTTCTGCATCGTCTGAATCATTAGGTTTTTAGCCTCTGTCAAACGACTTGGATTAATATCTTCCGCATTCATCGAGTTAGAAACATCCAGTAAGAAAATTACATTATTCAGTTTTTGATTGGATTTAATTTCTTCTGAACCATTTAATAAATCAATAATAGAAAAAATTAAAAATAATGTTGCAATCAAATATAAAGCAGGAAAAAATTTCGTAAATCCTGATCTTTTCTCAAATAAATGTTCGTGAAACTGGCTATCTGCAAAAATTTCTCTTTTCTTTTTTTCCATTTTAAAAATCGAACCAAAAAGACAGCTAACAGCGGCAAAAGCAACAGCAACAACAAATACCAATAATTACCTAAATACCAATCCATTAACTTAAAATTTTATAAAACACCCATCTCAATAAGGCATCAATGAACAACATTCCCAAAGCAATCCAAAGGAAAATTTTAAAATATTCCTGATAATTGTACAGTTTAGAAACTTTTACATCAGATTTCTCCAATTGATTAATTTCATCATATACTTCTTCCAAGCTGCTGTTGGATGTCGCTCTGAAATATTTTCCACCCGTCATCTGAGCAATTTCCTTTAAAATAGGTTCATCAATTTTCACTTCCGTTTCTGTGAAAACCAAATCACCAAAAATATCTGTCTGAGTTGGCATCAAAGCATATCCGTTTGTTCCGATTCCGATGGAATACACTTTAATTCCGTTATTCTTTGCTAACTCTGCTGCAATTGCAGGAGGCATTGCGTTTTCAATCGTATTTACACCATCTGTCATCAGAATGATGATCTTACTTTTTGCTTTACTGTTTTTAAGGTGATTGACCGCAACAGAAAGTCCTTCTCCAATCGCAGTTCCGGGTTGCAATTCCAATGGATTTAAATTTTGAAGTTCATCAATAACAACCTGATGATCAGAAGTTACCGGAACTTTCGTAAACGCTTCTCCTGAATAGGTCACCAAACCTAGCCTGTCATTCGGACGTTTTTGAACAAATTTTATCGCAATATCTTTCAAAGCCGTTAAACGATCCGGCGTAAGATCTTTAGCCAACATACTCAATGAAACGTCAACAGAAAGCATGATATCAATCCCTTTCGTATCGTCTCTGTCCTGAGAAACGGTAAAAGTTCTTGGTCTTGCCATCGCAATAATTAAAGATGAAAGAATGATGTATTTTGAAATTCTCAGAATAAACATCACAAACTGAATTCCGCCACTGTCGCCCATATTTTTAACAGTGGGAACTTTGATACCTTTCTTTTTCTGTCTACTTGCATCTCTAAATAAAAGCGGAATAAACAGCAAAAAAAGCGCTAAAAACCAAGGACTATAAAACTCAAAATCAGGCATCTTTTCTCAAATTTTCGAATTCCAAATCCTTTGATGATCTTTTCACAAAGTCAGTAATATCTTTAAAATCTTTCTCCATTGCTTCTTTATCCGGGAAAGTTTTCGCGAATTTCACCAAATCACCTCTTAAAAACACATCTTCCACTACCCTTTCGTTTTCCTGAGAAATAGTGTTATTTTTCTTCATCAGATCAATTAAATCATCTGTTAGTAAAACATCTGCAGGTAAGTTGTATTGTTTAGCGATAAATTTTCTTGAAATATCAATTAATTCAACATAAAATGAACGGTAATTCCCTGCTTCCACGTATTTTTTCTTCTTGAGAGAATCTAATTCCTTTAATGTTTGATTGGTCGTTACAACAGGTGAATCCTTCGGTTTCCTTCCGTATTTTACAAACATTATGATGGAAATAATTAAAGCAATAACTGCAATTGCCACTAAAATATAAAACTTATAAAGCTCCCAATAATCCGTCGCTTCCAATTTTACATTTTTATTATTCATGATATCTGTGATCGGATCGCCTTTTTGAGCCGTGTTGATTACATCTATTTCGTAAGGAATTGTTTTTAAAACTTTACCTCCAACTTTAAATTCCAGTTCGGGAATCGTAAATTTTCCTTCATCAAAAACAGCAAATTCTATTCTTCTGTAATACACATCCTGAGTTTGCGCAATACTGTCTTTTACCTCTTCAAAATGGAAAGGCAGGAGTTCGTTTTCGGGAGCCGCAGAAACCTTTTCGTTATGTAGATTATTGATCGTAATAACGATATGATTCACTTCTCCCAAAGCAATAGTTCTCTTCTCAACACTGGAAGAAAGGATCTGTGAAAAGGCGTTTGCACAGATTAAAAAACAAAATATAAATAATAGTTTTTTCAATTTCAATTAATAGGTTTTGGCTAAAGCCTAATGTTTACTTTAAATTTTTAAATGGACTTCCTTCGACTAAGCTCAGGATGATATACTTATTCCTATTGATGTTATTTCTTCTGAAAATAATTATATAACAATTTAGAATAATCCTCACCGGTATTAATATTCATAAAACTCGCGGAACTGTTGGCAAAATCTTCTTCCAAAGCTCTCAATTTCTTCTTTTGAGCCTCTGCAAACGTATATCGCCATCTAGCGCTGGAAGTATTTGCCCAGACCTGCTTTCCGGTTTCCGCATCATATAATAAGGTATATCCTACATCGGGAATTTCATTGTCTTTTTCATCAAAAATTCTCATTCCCAACAATTGGTGTTTTTTAGAAGCTACTCTCAACATTTTAGAATCATATTCATCTTCAAAATCCGAGAATAAGAAAACCAGAGATTTTCTTTTAAAAATTCCCATCATGTATTCTAAAGCTTTATCAATCTTCGATTCTGCCGGAACATAATCAGCCGTTAGAATCGTACTGATAATCGAAAGAATATGTTTTCTTCCTTTTTGTGGCGGAATTACTTTATACACTTTATCAGCAAATAAAATCAATCCCACTTTATCATTATTTCCTGCTGCTGAAAAGCCTAAACTGGCTGCAATTTCTGCCACGTATTCTCTTTTCAACTGAGTTTTAGTCCCATAATCCATTGAAGCAGAAATATCGACAACCAACATCATCGTCAGCTCCCTTTCCTCTTCCATTACTTTTACAAATGGCTCACGGAAACGAGCTGTTTTATTCCAGTCGATTCTTCTAATTTCGTCACCAAACTGATATGGTCGAACCTCAGAAAAAGTCATTCCCTGACCTTTAAAAGCACTGTGATATTGCCCCATCAAAGTAGCTTCCGTCTTCTTACGAGTGCGGATTTCTATTTGCTTGACTTTTTTTACAATATCTTTTATTTTCATTTAGGTTGCAGGTTTTAGATGATAATTAGCCGGAAATTCATAACTCATAATTTATAACTTAAAACTCGATCGAAACATTAAACCATTCATCATCGAATTTCGGGCTGTATTTTTTGTAGAAATTAATGGCTGGTTCGTTCCAATTTAAAACTTGAAAAACCATTCCGCTGTATTGGTTAGATTTTCCGTGTTCCAGGGTTGCTTCAAACAATTTCTTTCCGATTTGCTTTCCTCTTAATTTTTCCGTCACCACCAGATCTTCCAGATACAATCTTCTGCCTTTCCATGTAGAATATCTATCGTAATACAATGAAATTCCAACAATTTCTCCATTAAATTCCGCTACAAAAGCTCCCCAAACCGGAGATTTTCCGAACCCATCTTCAATAAACTGTTCAAGGGTGAGCGTAACTTCATGCAAAGCCTTTTCATAATCAGCCAATTCTTTGATTAACTCCAACATTGAAGCACAATCTTCCTGAATGGCTTTTCTAATGACAACTTCACTCATTACGGAGCTTGAATTTTCGCTAAAATTCTATTAATGATTTCTTCTGATGAAATTTCTTCCGCCTCAGCTTCGAAAGTTAGACCAATTCTGTGTCTTAAAACATCTTTTGCTAAAGATTTTACATCTTCAGGAATAACAAAAGCTCTTCCTTTCAAGAATGCATAGGCTCTTGAAGCAATCGCCAAATTGATCGACGCTCTCGGAGAAGCTCCGAAACTTATATAATTTTTAAGCTCGGAAAGTCCGTAATTTTCAGGGAAACGGGTAGCAAAAACCATATCCAGAATATATTTCTCAATTTTTTCATCAAGGTAAATCTGGTTGATTAGTTCTTTTGCCGCAACGATATGTTCAAGAGAAATTACAGGTTTAATTGTTGGTTGATGAGAAGTCGAAACCATTCTCATGACCGTTCTTTCATCCTCAAATTTAGGATAATCGATCGTACATTTCAGCATAAATCGATCGCTTTGCGCTTCTGGCAAAAGATACGTACCTTCCTGATCGATAGGGTTTTGAGTCGCCAACACCAAGAATGGCTTTGGAAGTTTCATCGTTTCATCACCGATTGTTACTTGCTTTTCCTGCATCACCTCCAAAAGAGCTGACTGCACTTTTGCGGGAGCACGGTTGATCTCATCCGCCAACACAAAATTTGCAAAAACAGGACCTTTTTTAATCGAAAAATCATTGTCTTTCACATTGTAAATCATGGTTCCTACAACATCTGCAGGAAGCAAATCCGGCGTAAACTGAATCCTCGAAAATTCTCCATGAACTGCTTCTGCCAATGTTTTAATAGCCAATGTTTTTGCCAATCCCGGAACTCCTTCCAAAAGAACGTGGCCGTTCCCCAAAAGTCCCACCAAAAGGCGATCAATCATATATTCCTGACCGATAATAACTTTATTGATTTCCTCTCGAAGACGGGCAAAATAGAAGTTGGCTTCCTTTACCTGCTCCGTTAACTGACGAATATCTTCCGCTTGATATGTATCTGACATAGTCTTATTTAAAATAATTGGTAAATTTCTAATAAATACTTGCATTAATCAACACAAAAAATGCCATTTTTGAGTTAAAGTTTGTTAAATATTCCAGCATTGATGCGAGATTCAGAATAGATGAAACCTTAAAACTCAATAAGATTATTAAAATTTTTCATAAAAATATATAAATTTTGCTTTAATCGACCGTTCAAAAATTGTCATTTCCAGTTTATTAAACTATTTTTGGTGATTAAAATTTTTGCAAAATGAATTATCATTTTCAAGCTCACAGACAAGTAAGAAAGAACCTTTTGGATATCCTGCAGAATACATCTCATGATGATCTTTTGTTGATTCCGGATGGTTTTAACAACAATATTTACTGGAATATTGCTCACACTGTTGCCACACAGCAACTTTTGCATTATTATCTGAGCGGAAACCCTTTCAGAATCGATAAATATTGGGTTGAAACCTACAAAAAAGGAACGCTTCCCAATTTGGATGTTCAAAAATCGGAAGTTGAAGATCTGGAGTTTTTATTAGTGGAAACATCAAAGATTTTAATGAAAGATTACGACAGCGATTTTTTTGCAGATTACACACCTTACACTACAAGTTTCGGGATGGATCTGAAGAGTATTCAGGATGCAATTATTTTCAACAATATGCACGAAAGCATCCATTATGGATATATTTTATCGCAAAAACGAGCAATTTTAGGAGAAAAAGGAAGATAGTTTTGAGGGTAAGTTTGCTACGCAAGTCAATTATTAAGCGTGATTTTTTTCAACTAAAAATTGATTTTTAAAGCTAGATTTACATTTAACAATTCACTATTTAAATTATTAAAATGACAGATAAAAAAGACGATTTTATTTTCGGGCTGCGTCCCGTGATTGAAGCTATTGAAGCGGGAAAAACGATTGATAAAATTTTCGTACAAAACGCATTGCAGGGAGATATTTATGCCGAATTGAAAACAATTTTAGCGAAAAATAAAATCCGTCCCAATTATGTTCCGGTTGAAAAACTGAACAGATTTACAAGAAAAAATCACCAAGGTGTTGTGGCATTTATTTCGGATGTTCCGTTCCATAAAATTGAAGATATTGTTCCTCAATTGTTTGAAGAAGGAAAAACGCCGTTTTTATTGATTTTGGATCGATTGACAGATGTTAGAAATTTTGGAGCAATTTGCAGAACAGCAGAATGTGTGGGAGTTGATGCGGTTATTATTCCGGAAAAAGGAGCTGCGCCAATTAATTCAGATGCGATAAAAACTTCAGCCGGAGGTATTTATAATATTAAAATTTGTAAAGTTCCCAATTTGGCTCACGTTGTAGATTTCCTTCAACAAAGCGGAATCTCTGTGTTTGCAGCAAGTGAAAAGGCTCAAAAATTAATTTATGATGTAGATTTTAAAGAACCTTGTGCTGTTGTAATGGGTAACGAAGAAACTGGAATTTCAAAAGAAGTTTTGCATCACGCAGACGAAAAAATAAAGCTGCCAATTGAAGGAAAAACTCAATCTCTAAACGTTTCCGTGGCTTGTGGAGCGATTTTATATGAAGCGGTAAGACAGAAAATGACTGCAAATTCAAGTCTGTAAAAGCTTTCAAAATTTAAAAAGAAGTAGTAAAAATTTAAAAAAATTCAAATGAAAAATATAGCAGCATTAGCGCTAATCTCAGCAATAGCAGTAGTTTCTTGTAATAAAAAAGAGACGACAAAAATTACAAAAGTAGATCCTAAAACAGGAAAAACAATCACGGTAGAAGTTCCGGCGGATTCTGTGGCAAAAGTAGAAGCAAACCCTGCAATCAAAGATTCTGCGGGAGTTTTCACTCAGACTTTTAAATTGGAAAAAGGGAAAACGTATCCTTTAACAACATATCAGAGAGATACGAAAACAATGACTGATCCGAAAGGTCAAACCATGAACGGAACAAGCGAATCTACGGATGAAATGTCTTTCACAGTAAATGATATTAAAGGAAATATTTATGATATTACTTTAAACCTTATTGCGAAAAGAAATTCTCAGACAGCACAAGGGAAAACAATCGTTGTGGATACAAAATTGCCAATTCCAAAAGAAGATGATTTAAAAATGATCTGGAACATCAACAGAGCATTGACAGGCAATAAGTTAAACATGAAAATGGACACAAAAGGTAATGTAATTTCTATTACTGGTTTTGATGCCGTTTATACTAAAGTTTCTAATGCTGTCGGTACTTTAGTGAAAGATGCCAATCAAAAAGCAAGCGTTGTGGCAAGTTTGAAAGAATCTTTTAATGAAAAAGTATTGAAAGACCAATTCAGTAAAAATTTAACCATTATTCCTAAAAAGGGAGCAAAAATTGGAGAAAAATGGACAAATAGCGAAAATGCTGATCCAAATGGAAAAATTAAAGTAACATCAAACTATGTTTTAAACAGTGTTGGAAACGGTATTGCTGAAATTGGTGTAACGGGCGGAATTCCTAAAAAAGTTGAAAAACAAAATCAGGGAGAGGTTACGCACAGCCTAAGCAGCGAACTTACACAAAACGGAACCATTAAGTTTGACCAAAATACAGGATGGATCACGAACCAAAACATTAATGTGGTGACGACTCAGATTGAAACAATTTCTAATGGAAAAGAGTCTCAATCGATGAAGAGTGTAAACAAATCTTCTGTGATGGTGAATCCGTCTGCTAAATAAAAGTAAATGAGTTTTGGGATTGGACTGTTTTAGAATTTAAAAAATTTGAGCTTTAATCCCTGAACTTTAAACATTTAATTATTATGAAATATATTCTTGAGCTCGTACTCAGCGCTATCATTATTTTCTTTGTCTGGAATATTCTTAAAAGAATTTTCTTCAAGACGTTTTATAGTTACAGATTCAATAACAATAATCAGAATAACAGGCAGCAGGACATACAAAACTCAAATAAGGATAACCAAAATCTGAAGTGGGATGCAGAAACCGTAGACTACGAAGAAGTGAAAGATAATAATGAAAAAAGGTAATAATTCCGAAAATAAAAGATAATAACCATCAACATGGCGAAAAATAAAAACTTAATTTATATTGCAATTTCATTAGTTGTATTTATAGTTTTAGCATTTTTATACTCCACTCCCGTTTTTTCGGGAAAACAACTTTTCCAGCATGATATTGTGCAATATCGAGGCGGCGCAAAAGAACTTCTCGACTACAGAGCCGATACCGGAAACGAAACTTATTGGAGTGATTCCATGTTTGGAGGAATGCCGACTTACCAGATGGGAAGCCAATTTAAAGGCGACATCATTAAAAATCTTGACAGTAAATTAAACTTCCTTCCAAGACCGGTTAATTATCTTTTCCTGCTTTCTGCCGGATTTTTTCTTTTGGGAATGGTCGTGGTAAGAAACTGGAAATATGCGCTTTTGGGAGCAACATTTTTCGGACTTTCAACCTATTTTTATATTGCAATTGCAGCCGGACACAATGGTAAAATTAATACTATTGAGTATTTCGCGCCACTTTTAGCCGGAATTTTACTCGTCTATATTCGAAAACAATACATTTGGGGATTCATCGTCACTACCCTATTTATGGGACTTCAGATCGCAGCGAATCACCCACAGATGACCTATTATCTGTTCCTGGCTTTAGGATTTTTATTTTTATCTGAATTAATCAGAGCCATTCAGAAAAAAATGCCAATGAAGCACTTCCTGATTTCTTCGGGAATAGTTGCCGCTTCATGTTTAATCGGAGTTGGAATGAATTCACAAAGAATCATGGCGAATTCCGAATATGTAAAAGAAACCGTTCGTGGAAAGCAAATTTTAACGAATGACAGTCATACAGAAGGAAATTCCGGAATGGACAAAGAAAGTATGCTAATGTGGAGTTACGGAAAACTGGAAACACTTAATCTATTCATTCCTAGACTAATGGGCGGCGGAAGTCAGGAGCCGGAGGGAAAAGAAATGATGAACAAAGTTCAGGAACTGGTGCAGGAAAATGTAGGTTCACAAGCTGAAATGGACAGAATTTCCAAAGGTTTTGGAAATTTAACTTATTGGGGAGATCAACCGGGAACTTCAGGTCCTGCTTACCAAGGTGCAATTGTATGTTTCTTAGCACTTTTAGGATTCTTTTTCGCATCAAAAAAATACCGTTACTGGATTTTAGGAGCTTCTATTTTAACAGTCTTTTTGGCTTGGGGAAGCAACTTCATGCCTCTATCAGATTTCTTTATCGATTTCGTACCTTTTTATAATAAATTCAGAGCGCCGTCTTCAATTTTGGTTGTTGTGGAATTATTATTTCCATTAATTGCAATTATTGGACTTTATAGATTTTTCACAGATAATGAATTAACGGAAGAATACAAAAAGAAAATTCTTCTTTACGTTGGTGGCGGAACTTTAGGTTTTGTTTTGATTTTATTAGTTTTCGGAAAATCTTTATTAGGTTTCCATACAGAAAACGAAAAAACTTATCTTCCTCCTTTCCTATTAGATTATCTAACTGAGGAAAGATTTAAATTATTCAGAATTGATGCCATTAAAGCATTCATCTATGTTGCGATTGCCGTTGGAGCTTTGTTCATGGTTTTAAAACAAAAATTAAATCAGAATATCGCTTTAGTTATCCTTGGCGTTGTAAGTTTATTTGATCTTTGGACAGTAAACAAACGTTACTTAAACGATGATAATTACGTTGATAAAATTTTTGCAGAAAATCCTTTCCAGACAGAAAGTTCAGATCTTTTGGCTGAAAAAGTTCAGGGAAATCCAAGTCTAGAATCGATAGTTGCGAATGTAAATGTTAATAAAACGCTTGAAACAATTGCAGAAAGAGATAAAACACATTACAGAATTTTCAATAATATTTTAGGAACGTTCAGTGAGACAAATACTTCTTATTTTAAATCTTCAATTGGTGGTTATCACGCTGTGAAATTGAGAAGATACGACGACGTTATCAACGAATATTTCCAGACGATGGATTCTGTAAAAGTTCCTAATATTTTAAATTTATTAAATGCAAAATATTGGGTTGCAGGCGGACCTGAACAGCCTCAGGCAATGCCAAATCCAAAGGCAAACGGAAATGCCTGGTTTGTAAGCGATCTTAAATTTGTTGAATCTCCAAATCAGGAAATTAAGGCAATCGGTACAATTGATAGTAAAAAAACAGCTGTAATTGCTGCTTCTGATAAAAAATATTTTGATGGAAAACCTGTTAAGGCAGATTCGACAGCGTTCATCAATTTAACAAAATATCAACCGAACGAACTGGAATTCAAATCTCAATCAAAAACACCGCAATTGGCTGTATTCTCTGAGATTTATTATCCTCACGGATGGAAATTTTTCATTGATGAGAAGGAAGTTCCTTACATCAAAGCAGATTATTTGCTTCGTGCCGTTCATGTTCCTGCAGGAAATCACCATGTAAGAATGGTTTTCGAACCAGAAGTTATTGAAAAAGGAAAATGGATTTCGCTTATTTGTTTCGGACTGTTTATTTTATTAAGCGGATTTGGAATTTATATCGTTTACCGCAAAAGAGACAAAAGACAACTCGAAAATATTTAGAAATTCAAAAGTTTGAAAAAGCTTTGTGTTTATGATTACTCAAAAATATATTACAGATCTTACCTATAGAATTAATGGAGCTTGTATAGAAGTCCATAAAATCTTGGGAGCAGGATTATCAGAAATTGTATATCATAAAGCTTTAGAAAAAGAATTTAAATTAAGAAATATTGAATATAAATCTGAGTTTCAGATTCCTGTAATTTACAAGGATGAAAATTTAAATTGTGATTTTAAATGTGACTTCTTAATTGAAGATTTAATTGTTTTAGAAATAAAAGCTGTGTCTTCTCTTTTGGAAATTCATAAATCTCAGATTTTGAATTATATGAATCTATTAAAAGTTCCAAAAGGAATTTTAGTAAATTTTAACGTCAAAAATATTTATCATTTCGGTCAAGAAACGTTTATCAATAAATATTTTGAGCAATATGACTAAAATATTGGGTTGCATTTTGTAAACTTTTAAATAACTTAAAAAGTAATAGTAATCTTTTGCCACTTTTGCGGTTAAAACAATTATAAATGAATTCTCAAAAAAAAATATTAATCATCACTTATTACTGGCCTCCTGCGGGAGGTCCTGGTGTTCAAAGGTGGTTGAAATTTGCAAAATATTTACCCGAATTCGGATGGAAACCTGTGATCTACACACCGGAGAATCCGAGCTATCCTTTATTGGATGAAAGCCTGATGAAAGATGTTCCGCAAGATCTGGAAATTGTAAAAACCAAAATCTGGGAACCTTATCAGTTAGCCGAAAAACTCAATAAAAGCAATAAAAAATTCAAAGCCGGGCAGTTTGATGTTGGGAAAAACCAAAACTGGAAATCTAAACTTTCGATTTGGGTAAGAGGAAATTTTTTCATTCCCGATGCCAGAGTTTTTTGGGTAAAACCTTCGGTAAAATTCCTAGAACAGTATTTAAAAGAAAATAAAATTGATGTGGTCGTAACTTCCGGACCGCCACATTCCCTGCATTTGATTGGTTTAAATTTAAAAAAGAAACTTCCCAACCTAAAATGGATTGCCGATTTCCGCGATCCTTGGACGGAAATTTCTTATTATAAACATTTAAAACTCACAAAAGGCTCCGATAAAAAACATCGCCAATTAGAAAGTGATGTCTTTAAAATTGCAGATATTACATTAGCGACAAGCTACACGGATGCAGAAAATTTCAAAAAAAACGGAGCCAATGCAATTTGCATCACAAACGGTTTTGATCAAACAGATACAAGCACAGAAACTCTCAAATCCTCAAACCCTCAAACTCTTAAACCCAAATTCACGCTAAGTTATATTGGTGTTTTGGAACAATTGAGAAATCCTGAGAATCTATGGAAAACGTTGGATAATTTAATTAAAACCAATTCCGATTTTGCAGAGAATTTCACTTTAAAGTTTGCAGGAAGAATCGATGATAAAATTTTATCCTCAATTGAGAATTCAAGTTTGCAACATCACATTTTGAATTTGGGATATTTATCTCATGATAAAGCTGTTTCAGAAATGCAAACTTCTGATATCTTATTAATTACAAACTTTCCAAATGAATCTTCAAAAGGAATTATCCCTGGAAAAATTTTCGAATATTTGGCTACGGGAAAGCAAATCATTTCGTTTGGGCCAAACGATGCAGATGTTGCAAAAATTTTAGATGAAACCCAAGCTGGAAAACATTTCAGTTATGAAGATTCTGAAAAAATTAAAGAGTTTATTTTAGAAAAATTCGATCTTTGGAAAAACGGGAATCTTGTTGAAAACGTTCAAAATATTGAGCAATTCTCAAGAAAGAATCTGACTAAAAAATTGGTTGAAATTTTAGATTCATAATTTTATTATTAAACTATTAAGAAATATTTAAGGAGCTTAGTTTAAGCAATATCATTTATCTTAAAAGATAAAAGCATAGTTATTCTTAATTTTCTAAATCTCTTAAATATTTCTTAATAGTTAAAATTAAAATTTAAAACTTTCTTAAGTGTTCTAATATGTTAAAATCTTTTGCGGTAAATTTCTATATTAAATTGTCCACTGATCGTTTATAATGCCTACCAAATAATACTTTCCCTGATATTCTTCGAAAACCAATCGAAGCGATTTCCAATCCATTTCAGCATTGGCTTCAGAACCTTTGATGAAATTTTCTGTAAAATCGGATTTTGGATAAATTTCCTTTAAATTATTCTGCGAATTTCCTTTTCCTTGAAATTCATTAAACGAAACCTGCCCTGTCGCAAAATCTTTTGAATACACCCATTTCGTTAAATAATCATCAATCGTTGATTTGTACAAATCTCCAGATCCGTCCATTGTTCCCCAAGTAAAAAGGGTTTTCGTTGATTCATATTTTTCAAAATCCGCTTTGGAAAAATGTTTATCTTCTTTTGGATTTACAAAACCATACATCGAAAATGTAACTCCTTTTTCAGGATGAATAAACTCTGCGATTTTTTTATAATCCTTATCCTTTAAAGTTTGTACAACTTCTTCATTAATTTGTTTTAAAGCCACTTCTTTATTCACAATATTTTGATCAACAGTTGCGCTGTCAGATTTTATCTTAGAAGTAGAATCTGCTTTGTCATTTACAAATTTTTCAGGATTTTTGGTACATGCCACAATACTCAGAATCAATACTGAAAAGAATAATTTTTTCATATTTTTAATGTTAAGATTAAAATTTACCAAATCCAATGCCATGTTTGCGTTGAAGGTTTTTTAGCATTTGAGAGCCTGAGTGTTGCAGCATTTTGAATGTTTTAATATTGGAGTTCGTAACATAGACTTTAATTATTTTGAATATAGTTTTTTGCTTATTGCTTAAAGCCTATTGCTTATAGCTTTTTTGTACTTTTGTTTCATGGAAATTCTAGATATTCTTATCATCGGAGGTGGCCCAATTGGATTGAATTGTGCCTTGGAAGCTCAGAAAAACAATCTCTCTTATTTAATTATTGAAAAAGGAACAATCGTAAATTCTCTCTACAACTATCCTTTATATATGAGGTTTTTCTCGACTGCTGAAAAGTTGGAGATTGCAGGCATTCCATTTATTTCGACAGCACCCAAACCCGGTAGACAGGAAGCTTTAGAATATTATCAGGGAATTACTAGACAGCGAAATTTAAACATCAATTTATACGAAAAGGTTGAAAAAGTTATCAAAGAAAATGATGTTTTCACCATCGAAACCACGAAAGGAAAATATTTCGCAAAAAATGTAATTATTTCAACAGGTTTCTATGATATTCCGAATATGATGAATATTCCGGGAGAAAATCTACCGAAAGTAAAACATTATTATACAGAACCATATCCTTACGCAAAACAAAAAGTTGTGGTTGTTGGGTGCAGTAATTCTGCTGTTGATGCTGCGCTGGAAACCTACAGAAAGGGAGCCGAGGTAACGATGATTATCAGACATTCCGAGATTTCAAACAGTGTGAAATATTGGGTAAAACCAGATATAGAAAACCGAATTGCAGAAGGAAGCATTACAGCCCATTTTAATTCTGAACTTACAGAAATTAAAGAAAATTCTGTCATTTTTAAAGATAAAAATGGAGAAAATCACGAAATTCAAAACGATTTTGTCTTGGCAATGACCGGTTATCTTCCAGATTTTGAGTTCTTAAAAAATTCAGGAATAGAATTACAAGGAGATTGTCTGAATCCACTTTATCATCCGGAAACAATGGAAACCAATGTTGCAAACTTGTATTTGGCAGGCGTTGTTTGTGGTGGAAAAGACACGCATCTGTGGTTCATTGAAAACTCAAGAATTCATGCAGAGATGATCATTCAGAATATTCTTTTACATTAAAAATCAATCCTCGCTCCAAAAATAAAATTCCGTTTTGCAGCAGGATTATAAAAACGGCTTCCAAAAGCATTAATATCAAAACCCAAAACATAATCGGTATTGTAAAGATTCTGAATTTGTAAATATAAATTCAATTTTGTCTTATCAAAATCTACAGGAAATCTAAATTGAATATTCCCGACCAAACTTGAGTCTGACCAAACAGAATTGGCATCATTCAAAGGAATTTTTGATGTGTAAAAATGTGAATAATCAACAGAAAGCCTCTTAAAGAAAGTAAAATTCAACAAACTATTAATCGTTGTTTTTGGAACTCCGGTTAAATCATTTCCTGAAAAATCGCTGTCAACCTGTTTATAATTTTCAAACTTAAAATTGTAAAAGCTTCCTGAAAATCTGAATTTAAAATTGCTCAGAAAATTATTTTTCAGGCTGAAGTTTTTAGATTCTAGCAAGACTTCGAATCCTTTTTGCACCGTTGCGCCGGAATTGACAAAATACTCCTGCCCTGCTTCATTTTGCCGTCTTACAATCGCATTTTTCATCCGGAAATCGAAATAATTTCCTTCAGCAAAAAAGGAATTTCCAAATTGTTTCCTGATTCCAATTTCTTTATTCCAACCGTATTCCGGATTTAAATTTTGGTTAAATTCTTGATTGGAAGAACGGATCTCTTCATTTGTCGGCGCAGAATTTCCTTTTCCAACCTTCCCCCTCACGGAAAAACCTTTACTTAAAAGATAAGTAAATCCAAAATTCGGCAGCCATTGATTTTTAAAATGAACATTTCCGCTTTCAGACCTTGGATACGTCCTTTCCCAATCGTAAGAATTCGAATTTAAGCTGATTGAAATATCTGTAAATAATTTTTCGCCAAAATTCAGTTTTTGCGAAAGAAAATAAAATCCTGATCTGTTTTTTATTTGATCAAAATTCTGTGGGTTTCCTTCAATTCCTTTATTATTATCGTAATTTTTGACTAAAATATCGTTGATTCCACCTTCAAAACCAAATCTGTAGGCTAGAGAAACTTTGTTCCAATTTTTCTCATAATTAAAATGCGTTCTTAAAGCAAAATTCTTTTCAAAGCGATTTTCAAAATTGGTGATAAATGGATTTTCAAAATCAACATAAGACCCTTGAATTAAAATAAAATGCGAAAAATTTGGATTAAAATTAAATTCATGAGAAATTCCGGCTAAAATCATTTTGTTTTGAATTCCTGCATCCTGATCTTTTGCTCCCGGAACGGCTGCAGTCGCTGGTCTCGCCTGTTTTCTGTTGGCTTCCATTTGCTGTAATGTCAAACCACCCGGAGTTTCGTAATTTAAATCTGAATACAAAACCATTGCCTTCAACAATCCTTTTTTTGAATATTGAAAATTGTCTTTCATGAAAATTTGTTTTCTCTGCACAGAAGATTGTTCACGGTAAGAATCTGTTTGATAATAATTCTGAAAGATCTCAAAAAAGTGTTTCCCCAACTGCTTCGAAAAATCAAAACTCTGGTTGAAAGTTCCGTAACTTCCTATCGATAAATTGGCTGAAAGATTTTCTGATTTTTTGGTTTGAAGCAAAATGGTTCCGCCCGTCACGGCGTCGTAATCTCCACTTTCCGGACCTTTGTAAATCTCCATACGATCGATCAACTCCGGAGAAATGATATTTAAATATGTATTTCCGGAAGCATCTGATAAAATAAAATCATCTAGATAAACTTTCACATTCCGTACCCCAAAAGGCGACCTCAACGTGCTTCCACGAAGGGAAATCCTGTAGCTTCCGGGTGAACGTTCTTCCATTCTTGCTCCGGCAATTTGGTTGATGGATTCTAACATCCTTTCGGGTGTATTTTGACTCAGTAAATTTTCGGAAACCACTGAAACGGATTTGGTTGAAGCCATAAAAGGTGTCGCTTTTTTGTAAGCGTCGATCTGAACTTCTGAAATCAATGTTGCTGAATCTTTCTTTTGTGAAAAGAAAAATGAAACAGAAAATACGGAAAGTAGAAAATAAATTTTTGCCATTGGATGAGTTATAGCAAAAATTATTCTTTTTTTTGATTTAAAATATTAAAACTTTGTGAATATCCCATTTTACAAAAAAAAACCGTATCAAAGTTTGAACCTTGACACGGTTGATGATATAAAGAAAAACATCCTGCCAACATTCTGAAATCTTGACAGGACGTACTTTTGCGTGAGGGATGTGCAGGGCGGCGACGAAGGAGCCGGTGCGAGTGAGGAACGAACGAGTACGGAAGCGAAGCGTCCCCCGAAGCAGCCCGACCCGAGGTTGGGATGGTTCCAGCTTGGGAAACGAAGGGACACGCCAATAAAAATATTATGCTTCTTTTTTCTTATCCCCAATCAGCCATGGAATGATGAAGTAAAACACAATCGCAATGAGGGTTGCCAAAACTCCTGTTCCGATCCACAAAGCATTGAAACCGAACTTTTCTGCCAACATCGTTCCCAAATATGGAGTCACAATAAATGCAATAGAAAACGAAATCCCGTTGAGTCCCATGTAAGCGCCTTTGTTGTTTTCACCGGATCTTAATGCGGTAATTGTTGACATAAAAGGAAGTGTCCAAATTTCTCCGATACAAAGGATGGTCATGGAAATAACCAGCGTAATGATGCTATAATCGAATGCCATCATTGCGTATGAAATTCCGCAAATGAAGGTTCCCAGCAACATGGTGACAGCCAAATTGAAATATTTTTCGGCAATTTGTACGAATCCCATTTCGAGTAATACGATTAAAAATCCGCTGTATCCTAAAATGTAGCCAATGTTTTGTTGACTTAATTTTGCTACGTCTTTGTAAAAGATCGTTAATGTGCTGAATAACTGGAAAAAGCAGATTGAAAATAGCATACAAAAAAAACAGTAAACCAAGAATCTGCCGTCTCGGTAAGGTGAATTTTCTTTTTTGATTTCGATGGCTTCTTTTACTTTTTTCGCTTTTATTTTGGCTAATTTATTTCGTTTTGAAAAGAATGAAATGTATAAAATCCCTGCCAATAAAGCCGTTAAAGCATTGCTGTAAAACAAAAATTCATACGATATCGACGATAAAATTCCTCCCAAAGCAGGACCGATTGAGAATCCTAAATTTACTGCCATTCGGTTTAATGAAAATGCTCTTGTGATATTTTCTGGTTTTGCATATTTTGTAATCGCTACCGAGTTTGCAGGGCGAAAAGTGTCGCTTACAATACTTTGCAGTAAAATGATGGAAGCAACTCCGATTTCAGTTTTAAAAACAGGAATTAAACAAAATAAAGGAACGCTCAGCAATAAGCTCATATACTGAACTTTATATTCTCCGATTTTATCTGTAATAAATCCGCCCAGCCAAGAACCTAATACGGAACCTATTCCGAAAAAACTCAGTACAACTCCTGTATTTTCAATGCTAAAATGTAAATGATTGGTCATGTAAACGCCCAAAAACGGAAGCACCATCGAGCCCGCACGGTTGATGAGCATCACGAGCGCCAACATCCAGCTCTCTTTCGAAAGACCTTTGAATGAGTTGGTATATATGTTTATAATTTTCACAATTTCTCAAGTTTTAATTTATTTTATTTTTTGATAGGATTCTATCCTATGTTAATTCGTCCCTTCGGGACTCTTTTAATTTGATGATCAATTCATCGAATTCATTTCGAGTAAGTTTGAAAACCGTATCAAGAAATTTTTATTGTAATGTTCTCAATACATTTTTCTTTATTTTATTTCATAAAACATTCGAACTGACGAAAAAAAAACAGGACTTAAAAAATTAAGCCCTGTTTCATTTATTTTGATATAAATAATTTTTACTCCGGCTTATAAGAGTCTTTTAAAGTCACAGTTCTGTTGAATACAAAATTTGTATCCGTAGAATCCTGATCCTTCGTGAAATAGCCAATTCTCTGGAATTGAAGAGGTTCTCCAACTGCCACATCTTTTAAGCTAGGTTCAGCAAATCCCTGAACTGTTGTAACAGATTCTGGATTGATGAAGTTTAAAAAATCTACATCTTTCTCAGCATCAGGCTGTTCCACAGTGAATAACTTATCGTAATTTCTTACTTCCACAGGAATTGCATGTTTCGCAGAAACCCAGTGAATCGTACCTTTTACTTTTCTTAAACTTTCTTCAGTTCCGCTTCCTGACTTAGATTTTTCGTCATAAGTTGCATAAATTGTTGTGATTTCTCCATTTTCGTCTTTCTCTACTCTTTCACCTTTAATGATGTAAGCAGATTTCAGACGAACTTCGCCACCCAATTTTAGTCTAAAGAATTTATTGTTAGCTTCTTCCTTAAAGTCTTCACGCTCAATATATAATTCTCTCGAAAACGGAATTTCTCTTGTCCCTGCATTTTCCTGTTCAGGATTGTTTTCAGTTTCCAGCCATTCTTCTTTTCCTTCAGGATAGTTTTCGATGACTAATTTAATAGGATCAACAACAGTCATTACACGTTTTGCGACTTTGTTCAAGTCTTCTCGAACGCAGAATTCCAATAACTGAAGTTCAATTAAGTTTTCTCTTTTGGCAACGCCAACTTTTTCAATAAAATTCCTGATAGAAGTCGGTGTAAAACCTTTTCTTCTCATTCCGGAAATCGTAGGCATTCTAGGATCATCCCAACCGTTGACTACATTTTCAGCAATAAGCCTTTGTAGTTTTCTTTTGGAAGTAATCATGTAAGAAACATTCATTCTAGCAAATTCTCTTTGCTTATTTTTCACCTTTCCTTCTTCATAAACCTGATCTAAATACCAGTTATAAAGCGGTCTGTGGTTTTCAAATTCCAAAGAACAAAGCGAGTGTGAAATTTGCTCGATATAATCGGATTCGCCATGTGCCCAGTCATACATTGGATAAATTTTCCAAGCCGTTCCTGTTCTGTGGTGAGGTTTGTTCAAAATTCTGTACATCACAGGATCACGCATATTCATGTTTGGTGAAGTCATGTCGATTTTAGCACGAAGAGACATTGAACCGCTTTCGAATTCACCATTTTTCATTCTTTCGAATAAGTCTAAAGATTCTTCAATAGGACGATTTCTGTATGGTGATTCAATTCCCGGTTCTGCAGGATTTTTTCTTTGCTCAGTAATCACTTCAGATGGCTGCTCATCCACGTAAGCTTTTCCATCTTTAATCAACTGAACTGCCCAATCGTAAAGCTGCTGGAAGTAATCGGATGCGTACAAAACTTTATCCCATTTGAAACCTAGCCATTCAACGTCTTTCATGATAGAATCTACGAATTCCTGTTCTTCTTTTTCAGGATTCGTATCGTCGAAACGAAGGTTTACGGGAGCATTGTATTTTTCACCCAAACCGAAGTTGATGCAGATCGCTTTTGTATGACCTACATGCAGATAACCGTTTGGTTCAGGCGGAAAACGGAAACGGATCTCATCTCTTTTAAGACCGTTTGCCAAATCATCTTCGATAATTTGCTCAATAAAATTGAGTGATTTTTTTTCTTCTTCCATTAAAATTCGCTTTAAAATGTCGATTGAGACGACAATTTGCAAATTTAAGAAAATTAAAGGGTTTAAGGAAATTATAATTTAAAACAATAATTGTTAATGATTCAATATTTTTGTTTAACTTCGAAAGAACTAAAAACCCGTACTCAAATCTATCGAACATGGCTGTTTACATTTTAAGCAATCGGAAAATTGTTCGTCATAAAGGTGAAAAAGCAGATTCTTTTTCCAATGATGAATACTCCATTCCTAATTTTAGGATTGCGAAATGTGATTTTGAAAATTATAAAGAGCCTACTGCTGCAGCCAAAAAGAAGAAAGATTATACCAATCGAAATATTTTAAACTACAAACTTTTCTCTGAACCCGAAAAACAAGGGTATCAAGATGTTTTGGATGTTTTGCTGAGTGAAAAGGGCATTAAAAAATCAACTTTAACGGCTAATAATCTCGGTGGAACACAAAGAATGTTTTATGAATTATATAAAAATATGTCTTCTACAAAGGATAGAAGCGATGTTTTACTATTTATTCATGGGTATGCTTATGATTTTGATGATGAATTGAAAGCCATTCTTGATCTTAAAAAATTATTTATTGACAATCCCGCGTCACCTGTTGAGCATATTTTATTTGTGAGCTGGCCAGCTTCGAGCACCATCATGCCTTTAACTTATTTCGATGATAAGGCTTCAAGCATTAATTCAGGAGCTTCACTGATGAGGTTATTTTACTTTTATACTCAGTTTTTAAAGGATATTTTTTCTAATCGCGATTTGATTCCATGTAATCAGAGAATTCATATTATGGCACATTCGATGGGAAACCGGGTGCTTCAAAGCATGCTGTATAGTTTGAAAAAAGAAAATATTTTAAGAGTAATCGACCAGGTTTTATTGCTGAATTCGGATGTGACTTATAAGGTTTTTGAGGACTCTGAAGATTCATTTAACAAACTTCCGTTACTGGCAAACCGAATTTCGATTTATTTAAACAGAAAAGACACCATTCTCGGAATTTCGCAGTTTACCAAAAATATTCTCACTCCAAGATTGGGTAAAAATGGGCCAAGTGATATTGATAAATTCAAAGATGTAGTCTCTATTATCGATTGTACTTTTGTGGAAGATGATGTCCTCACCGGATTTAAGTATGATGTCGGAAATCATTGGGGATACCTTTCAAGCTCGCAAGTTCAAAGTGATATCTTTCAAAATTTATATGGTATAGATAGGAATCTTATTACCCATCGATCCAAAAATAACGAAAATATTTTCACAATTATTTCTTAATAATCAATTAAAATTAAATAAACCATAAAACTCAATGTTAAAGCCTAATTTAAACGCTCAAGTTGGCATAAAGATTGCAAAATCATCAAACAGAGAAATACTAAATTTTACATCATGGAAAAAGTAAAAAGAAAGTTTTCTTCAATGTTGGAATACATTAAGAAAGCGATTTTCGTAAAAGACGTGATTTAATCAACGGAGTACTAACCATTAAAAACACACAAAATTATTCGAACCTACAATTACTTTTCATAAAAATAGTCTTCACCTTTCATATCTCATTTTATTTTTTCAAAGTTTCAGAGCTTTGCATAGTTTTTATTGTTTAAAATTTATTTAATTCACAACAATGTGCGTTAATTTAAGTTAAATTTTTTGTCCAATAAAAAAAGAATTTCATATTTACATTACAAATCAAATTAAAATGTTCATTATGAAAAATTTACAAAAAATCAAAAGAGAAACATTAAAGACAATTCAAGGAGGAAGACCACCTCTAGGATGCAACAACTGGAATCCTGCAGCGATGTGTTGTAGATCTTGGGCTCCGGATTACTGTGGTAATGCTACTTGTCCGGATTCACCATCTCCAAGTTGTTAATCAAACTTTTCTCAATCATATTTTGAACCATAATAGCTCATTTTTGAGTTCCAAATCGGATTCAAAATTATTAGTAAATAAAGCTCCGGTGCCCAAACCTTGAGGCATCGGATTTTTTTTGGTAAACGTATACTGTGCAATTGCATTCAATCCGATATTACTTTCCAAAGCGGAAGTAATCCACCAACCGATATTTTGTTCTTCAGCAAGAGAAATCCACTCATCTGAACCGGAAAAACCTCCTATTAAAGCTGGCTTTAAGATAATATATTGTGGTTTTATTGCTTCTAAAAGCTTTTTCTTTTCATTAAAATCAACAATTCCAATTAATTCTTCATCTAATGCAATTGGAGTTGGAGTTTCGGCACATAATTCTGCCATATCATTCCAATTTCCTGCTTTTATCGGCTGTTCGATGGAATGAATATCTAAATCTGCCAATTGCTGTAAAACAACTTTTGCTTCTTCTTTTGTAAAACCTCCATTAGCGTCAACACGCAATTCCAAAGTCTCTTTTGAGAATTTTTGTCTTAATTTCTGAAGAATTTCGTGCTCTGATTTCCAGTCGACACCGATTTTTAATTTAATGCAATGAAATCCATTTTCAAGTTTATCCTGAATTTGTTCTTCCATATAATTGATATTGCCCATCCAAATCAAACCATTGATGATAATTGGAGCTTTACCTTCCGTAAATTCACTTGGGAAATAAAGATTTTTCCCGTGCTTTATATTCAGAATAGCTTGTTCGTAACCAAACCAAATCGATGGAAATTCTTTTAAATTTTCCTTTAAAAACTCAGAATCCTGTTGAATATTTTCGCAAAGCCATTGCAGTTTTTCTTCATAATCTGGCCGATCATCAAAACTTAATCCTCTGAAAATCGCGCACTCTCCTATTCCTCTTTCTTCGTTTTCGGAAATTTCAAGAATAAAAGTCTCTTTTTCAAGCAAAACGCCGCGAGATGTTCCACTCGGGCGTTTAAATTGTAATAAATATTTAGAATATTCTGCTTTCATTTATTTTACACTATCGATTCTCATAAATTCCTCTGCTTTTTCCACCATATCGATACTTCCACAGAAAAACGGAATTCTTTGATGTAATTCTGTCGGCTCAACTTCCAGGATTCTTCTGAAACCGTCTGTAGCTTTTCCCCCTGCTTGTTCAGCCAGGAAAGCCATTGGGTTACATTCGTATAACAATCTTAATTTCCCGTTTGGAGCTTGTGAATAAGATGGATAAATATAAATTCCACCTTTTAGCATATTTCGATGAAAATCAGCAACTAAAGAACCGATATATCTTGAAGTATAAGGTCTGTCACCTTCTTCCATCTGGCAATATTTAAGGTAATTTTTAACTCCTTGAGGGAATTTAATATAATTTCCTTCATTAATAGAATAAATTTTACCCGTTTTCGGAAATTGCATATTTGGGTGAGAAAGATAGTATGTTCCCAAAGATGGATCCAAAGTAAATCCGTTCACGCCATTTCCTGTTGTGTAAACGATCATTGTAGATGAACCGTAAATCACATAACCTGCCGCAATTTGGTTAACCCCTTTTTGTAAAAAATCTTCCAGCTGAACAGGAGTTCCTGGCTCGGTAACCCTTCTATAAATTGAGAAAATCGTTCCTACAGAAACATTTACGTCGATATTTGAAGAGCCGTCAAGAGGATCGATTAGTACGACATATTTACTTAAATGTCCGTTTTCGCCACATTTAATATCAATAAAATCGTCGTTTTCCTCAGAAGCAATTCCGCAAACAACCTCTCTTTGAGACAAAGCCGTAATAAAAATTTCGTTGGCAATCACATCCAGTTTCTGCTGTTCTTCACCCTGAACATTTTGGTTTCCGGCAGCACCTGCAATATCTACAATTCCTGCTTTGTTTACTTCTCTGTTTACAACTTTTGAAGCCAATCTTATCGCACTCAGAAGACGAGAAAATTCACCTGTAGAATACTGAAAATCATCTTGTCTATCAATAAGAAACTCTCCTAAAGTTTGTAATGGTTGCTCTGACATATTTTTCTTTTTACGTTTTCTCCAAATTTCGTAAAATTTATTACATTTGGAAAATAATATTCATAAAAGACTTTACCCCTTGTTTATCAATATCATACAAGATATATTTCATATTAAATAATCAACCTTATCATAAAAAACTTCTCCCATTTTGTAGAAGCAGGGCTAATAAATTCAACCAATTTTTAATTTTAATAAAATCTTAAGCCTATCCGTTCGCCAGGCTATTTCATATCTCGTTGTAAATTTATAATTTTGACACCCGTAAAATATTCCCACAAATTTTATCTAACAATTTTATTATTAACAATTTAATGAAAATTTTCAAGTTTGGTGGAGCATCAGTAAAGGATGCTGACAGTGTAAAAAATGTATCCATGGTATTACAAAGCCAGGGATTTGCCAAATGCTTGCTGGTAATTTCAGCAATGGGCAAGACGACTAATGAGTTGGAAAAAGTTGTAGAACTTTATTTCAAGAAGGATAACTATCAAACTGAAATTGAAAAGATAAAACGAAAACACATGGAAATCGCGGAGGGTCTATTCCCTGAAAACCATGCTGTTTTTGCGGAAATCGATTTATTTTTCGATGATATCGATTCTTTTTTAAGAAGAAACAAATCTCCGAATTACAACTTCGTTTATGATCAGGTTGTAAGTTGCGGAGAAATGATTTCAACTAAAATAGTGAGTGAATATTTAAACGAAATTCAGTTTACCAATCAATGGCTGGACGCGAGAGATTATGTAAAAACCGACAATTCTTACAGAGAAGGAACGGTTGATTGGGCAAAAACAGAAGAATTTATTTCCAATTTAAATAAAGAAATCTGCTACGTTACTCAAGGTTTTATCGGTTCAGATGATAACAATTTCACCGTAACTTTAGGAAGAGAAGGTTCGGATTATTCAGCGGCAATTTTCGCTTATTGTTTAAATGCAGAAGCAATGACGATTTGGAAAGATGTTCCGGGAGTAATGACGGGAGATCCAAGAAAATTCAAGGATGTTACTTTACTTTCGAATATTTCATATGAAGAAGCCATTGAGATGGCGTATTACGGAGCAAGCGTAATTCACCCAAAAACATTACAGCCGCTTCAGCAAAAAAACATTCCTTTTTATGTAAAATCTTTTGTAGATCCTACAAAAGAAGGGACGAAAGTTGGAAGTTCAGACAAAAATCAAAGTGAAGAATCTTATATTTTGAAAGAAAATCAAACTTTGTTGAAAATATCAACGAGAGATTTCTCTTTTATCGCTGAAGATCATATGAGTATGGTTTTCGGACATTTATCTAAGAATAAAATTAAAGTTTCTCTGATGCAGAATTCTGCAATTTCACTAGCTTTATGTTTGGAAGATAAATTCAACAATGTAGACGAACTAAATGAAGAACTTCAAAAAGTATTCAAAACAGAAGTTGTAAAAAATGTATCTTTATTTACCGTAAGAAATGCGAAGATGGAGAATATTGATAAATTTTACCAAGAAAAAA
Source organism: Chryseobacterium sp. MMS23-Vi53 (assembly GCF_047651245.1). Taxonomy (NCBI): domain Bacteria; kingdom Pseudomonadati; phylum Bacteroidota; class Flavobacteriia; order Flavobacteriales; family Weeksellaceae; genus Chryseobacterium; species Chryseobacterium sp. MMS23-Vi53. The sequence goes on from NZ_CP180265.1 coordinate 1,391,996, forward strand.
GTGTATTATTGGAGCAAATTTCGAAGAATACACTTCAAATGGTAACACATTAAAATAAATTGCGACTAAACACAATATGAGTTTAATTTCGAAAAACGATTTAATTCAAGCTTCCGGCTTAAGTAAAATAGGGTTTCTAAAGAATCCTGTAGCATCTGCTGTGATGAGCATTGCTAAAATAAATGAAGTAAATAAATTATACGACAAACTAAAGGACAAGGAAGGTAAAGACTTTTTCGACTCATTTGTAAGGGAGCGAAACTTAAGCTATATAGCTTTTGAAGAAGATTTGGCAAAAATTCCGAAAACGGGACCGTTTATCTTGGTTTCGAATCATCCGCTTGGTGCGATAGACGGGATTTTAATGTGCAAAGTCTTATCAGAAGTACGTCCGGATTTTAAGGTAATGGGTAATTTTCTTCTGGAAAAAATCAAGCCAATGGAACCGTACGTAATTTCTGTAAACCCTTTTGAAAATAGAAAAGGAGCTTACAGCAGCTCTTCCGGAATGCGCGAAACATTGAAGCATTTGCAAAACGGAGGTTGCGTAGGTATTTTTCCGGCAGGAGAAGTTTCGAACAAGAACAATCCTTACGGAGAAATTTTAGATAAAGAATGGGAAAAACCGGCTCTTAAGCTTATCAAAATGGCAAAAGTGCCGGTCGTTCCTATGTATTTTCATGCAAAAAACAGCCGATTATTTTATCAGGTTTCCAAAATACATCCAAATTTACAGACGTTGATGCTTCCTGCAGAGATGATGAACGACAGGGAAAAGCCAATCCGTATAAGAATTGGAAAGCCAATCACTGTAAAAGCGATGGATGACATGGAGACCATCGAAGAACTTGGAGAATTTCTTAAACGTAAGGTTTACATGATGAAATCTTACTATGAAAAAAGAAAATCGCTTGCGCAGGTTATTAATCTTCAGAATTTATCGGTAAAATTTCCTTTATTAAAGGAAGAAAATATCGTTCAGAATATCATTGATGAAACGCCAAAAGAAGATATTCTTAAAGACATCAGTAAACTGAAAGGCACTGATAAAATGTTTTTCAGCAACGGAAATTATGAAGTTTATTTTACGGCTTACGAAGAAATTCCTTCTATCATGAGGGAAATCGGTCGTCAGAGAGAACTTACTTTCCGTGCGGTGGGTGAAGGAAGCAATCTTCCGTTCGATTTGGACGAATACGACAAACATTATCATCATCTTTTCCTTTGGGATAATGCAGAGGAAAAACTGGTAGGAGCTTACAGAATGGCTTTGGGTAAAGAAGTCATGAAAAAATCTGGAATTAAAGGATTTTATACAAGTTCTTTGTTTGAATTTGAGCAGGACATTCATCCTTTCTTTAAAAAAGTGATTGAAATGGGACGTGCTTATATTTGTCAGGAATACCAACAGAAACCACTTCCACTTTTCCTTTTGTGGAGAGGAATTGTACACGTTTGCTTACGAAATCCGGATCATAAATTTTTGATGGGAGGTGTAAGTATTTCCAATAAATTTTCTGAGTTTTCAAAATCTTTAATGATTGAGTTTATGCGTTCGAATTATTACGATTCTGCTGTTGCTCAATACATCACTCCAAGAAATGAATATAAGGTAAAACTTCGCGACAGAGACAAGCATCTGTTTTTCGAGGAAATGGAATCTGATTTAAATAAATTAGATAAAATCATCGACGACCTTGAACCGGAGTTGAGATTGCCTGTTTTAATTAAGAAATACATCAAGCAAAACGCCAAAGTTATTGCCTTTAATGTTGATCCAAACTTCAATGATGCGATCGATGGGTTGATGTATATCCGAATTAGTGATCTTCCGGAAAGCACGATAAAGCCTGTATTAGAGGAAATGAGCGATCAAATCCGCAAGGAACAGGAAAATAATCAGACTGAGAATCAATAAGTTTTTAAGTTTTGTTAAAAAAAGTATTGTTAATACTTGCTTCATATACCAAAACTTACTACTTTTGCATCACTTTAAAACAACGAAGTAACAAGAATGGTTTCTTAGCTCAGTTGGTAGAGCAATGGATTGAAAATCCATGTGTCCCTGGTTCGATTCCTGGAGAAACCACTTAATAAAAACCACCTGTAAAAAGGTGGTTTTATTTTCAAAGTTTTAAATAAGATTTGCGGGAGTCGATAATTATTATTACTTTTGCACCACTTCAAAAAAGAAGTAAAAATTAAATGGTTTCTTAGCTCAGTTGGTAGAGCAATGGATTGAAAATCCATGTGTCCCTGGTTCGATTCCTGGAGAAACCACAGAAGTTAAACACAATTTAACTTAAACAATCAATAAAATTCCTTTTAAACAATGTTTAGAAGGGATTTTTATTTTAGTGATGTTTAATAATGTTTCACCAAATTTAGTCCTTTTTTGTCCCTATACTGTCCCTGAGGACAATTTAAAAAGATTTTCGATTGTATCAGAGACTAATTTTGAAACAAAAATAGAACTCTGAACATTACACTTTTTTGAAAACCTTAGAAAGCACATTGCAATAGACAATGATTACGAGAAAAGATGTTGTTTTCCTGCGAATATCTGAACAAAAAAGGAAACGGGATTTAAGATTTTTGTGTAAATGACAAGCTTACGAAGTATTAGAAGAATGGGCTCGGTATAATGAAAATCCTTTTAGTACAGAATAATTGATGTTGCAGTTTCAAAGAGCGGGTACTACTCCACCTTTTGAATATAGACAGTATAACATTTGGAATGATCTATTACTTCATGCTTGGATTTAAATAGTAATAAATAAAGTAAAAGATCATTTCAAAAAAGAAAAATACAAAACGTGACCTAATTAATATAAACTGAAATCAATAAAGTATACAAAAAAGCCGGAGGGTCAAAACAAAACCTCCGGCCAAACACATATAGAAAAAAATTACTTTAACTTAAAATTATGTTTAAAATAATTTTTTTTTAAACAGGTATAAACACTAATAAAATACCTGTTGAAGATTAATTATTATTCTTATTTAGCAGCACCAACACAATAATTAAACATAGATCCTGCTCTAGTTCCTGGTGTTGAAACTATCATTTCATCAAACCAAACTCCTCCAAAATTGTAAAGAGTGCTGCTATATGAATCATCACTAGAACTATTTTCTATTATCGTATTATCGCCTGAAGAAGTAGATTTAAAACCACCAACACACCCATATTGATTAGAAAAAGTAACATTTGGCTTTACTACAACACCTCCTCTTTTGAAAGTATAGGTAAAATTCTCTCCTATACTTGTTCTTATCTGAGTTACTTTAAGATTGCTTACTGCTCTAGTGAATTTAACTGTATAAGAAGAAGCTTGATCTCCTCCGCTACCGTTGCTTCCTAAAAAATATGAATAAGAACTGCTTTCAAGATTTAAGTCACAACTACCATTTATAGCGGAAGAAGTTCTAACATTATTATAAGATGACCAGCTTATTTGCATAGCTTTACCATCAACTGTAAAATTTTTAGTAACACCCAAAGCTCCTAGAGGTAAAAGACTACCTGTACATGATTTGCTTAAATCTGGAGTTGGTGGAGGTACCTCAGCGACTGTTCTTGTTAATGTACATACTCTTCCTCCAATATTGATGGCAAAACTTGCTGTTCCTACTGCTGAAGGTGTTCCAGAAATTGAATATGAAATGCTCCCGTTTCCATTTGCAAAGCTGCCTGCTGACAGAGTAGCTGTGAGACCTGTAACTCCTGTTGAAGATACTGTCTGCCCTCCATGCGATCCTCCATTTCCTCCCGTATAAGGGATAGTAGATATTACTCCAGAAGCTGGACTTCCCGCATATAAATTTCCTGAATTTGTTGCTGAGGTACAGGTAATACCTGTAATAGAACCTGCAACAGGAGTTGAACCGCCGCATGTAGAAACCCATTCGGATGAATTCCAAAAATTCAAACAGTTGGTATTGGTATTATAAATCATTAGACCGGCTGGTCTATTTGCTGCTGGAATGGCATCTCTTTGTGCTGTAGTTAGTCTTGGAGGTAGGAACCCTTGATTGGTAGAAGATAATTCTAGTATAGCACTCGACGAAGGATTGCTTGTTCCTATTCCCACTCTACCATCATTTACATCATCTATATACATAACTTCCTTTAAAGTTTTTCCTACACTGAATGATAGATATCTATTTCCTACATTGGCAGAAGTTCCTATATCTCCGAAATTAATACGTGCAACATTTCCTGCATGTACAGAAGATGATGTTTTCATATTAATTCCAAAATCGTTTCCTCTGTTACCGTAAGCATATCCATCTCTTCCCATATTAATATCTAGAACATTTTTTGTTGTACTTGCAGTAGTGGCAGCATCGATTGCCACACCACCATTAACGTCTAATTTTATTTGTGGAGTGGATGTTCCAATTCCTACATTTCCGGTTTCAGATACTCTTATTCTTGGGAGATCATTTGTCATTAAATCCAATGAATGATTAGAAGATGTACCTATCCATCCTGCTTGTACGTTACCATTAGCCGCATTAGCTCCTAAAAAAGTACGTAATTTAATATTGCCATCACTATGTTGCAAACCATATCCTCTTCCTGTAAGAATATCTAGTGGTGTAGCGGGAGCAGATGTTCTAATTCCTATATTCCCGGTTTTATCAACAGTAAGATGTTCTACACCTGCCGTACCTATTACAAAGCGACCACCTGTACGATTATCCAGATATCCCTTGGCATCAGCCCCAAAAATTCCTGAACCGTTATCAATACCTAAATAAATATTTGAAGAACCAGCTCCCACATTTAGATCCATTCGAGATGTAGAACCAGTATTTGTATTTTTGAAGAAACTACGTGTAAGTGTATTGTTATTTCCTAAAACTTGAAAGTTTCCACTGGTACTATTAAAAATAATGTTTTTATCTTTCTGCTCTACAGTACGATTACTTGTAAGTTCCCCATTGGTATTATATATATTTACCATAGGGCTAATTGCAGAATCATTATTTAGTTTTATCCAGAATCTACCATCAAAATAGTAGTATCCTACAGCATCAATATTAATAGCTGTTCCTGTCTGTAATCCTGTTGAAATGTCGTTTACATATATTAAAGTAGAAATAGCTGTCCCAATCATAGACTGAGCCCTTTCTCTATCTACTCGAGGAACTAATAAGCCTTCGGGAACGTTTGATTTGCCAGTGGAAGCTTTTGCTGTAATATCGAAAGTTGATTTAGGATCTGGTGTATTGACTCCTATCTGAGCAAGAGTAAATTGAGAACACACTAGTGTAAGTAGTGCTATCGTAATTTTTTTCATTGTCTTGAATTTTTTGAAATTAGTAAAATTTTATTATCCTTATTTTGTGTAATTAGAATCGTATCTCAATACTCAAAAAGGAACTAGTATTGTTCAAGTATTTCGATGTTCTTTGTGGTTGCAAATTTATAACCAACAGCTCAAAAAATTGTTACTACAAGTGTGCAACAAAAGACATAAAAAACTATTAATCATGTAATTACAACTAAAGCAGCAGTGTATTTGCAGTAGAATATAAAATTCTATAATGGCAGTTTTTTTTATACATTTGATAATCCAAAACCTCAATGAATGTCATTAGATAATAATTTTTTTAAAAGACTTTTATTAGTTCTTACTTTGGCCTCTTTAAAACTTTCATCACAGGATTATTCTTTCTTTCCCGAAAGTATTCGCAATACAGCCGAATATTATAATAAAGGGGAATATTTAAAAGCAATGGAATATAATAGAGAAGCCCTTAAGAAATATTATAAGGATAATGATAAAGAAGCCATTGCTCATGTATATATTAATATTGGTTTTTTGTTGTTTTCCTATACAGATTACCCAAAAAGTCTTGATTATTTAGAAAAAGCTCAAAAAGAAATTGGGAATAGAGAAAATAATCCTCTTCTTATGGCTAGACTTTATAATGAATATGCGAAAAACTATACTCGTTTAGGGATGTTTGACAAATCAAACGCAACATATGATAAAGCAATAAATTACGCCAAAAGAATTAAAGATAAAAAACAGCAAAACTATCTTTTATTTTATGCCAATATATGGAAGCGTCTGAACTTTCCACACAAATACGACTCTTTAAGAATTGTAGAAAAAAAAGCACTGAAAGCAATGCCCAGTGGTATTGTATATGCAAGAATGGCTGATAAGTTTATTGATAATAAAAGTAATTTAGATTCTGCAAAATATTTTCTTAATAAAGCTCTTACAGCAACAGATAAAGATGTAAAAGTAATAAAGGGAATGACATTATTTGGTTTTGGAAACTTATCTTATACTGAGAAAAACTATGCACAGGCACTTAATTACTACATGGAAGCCCTTAAAATGTATGAAAATGCAAATTCAAAAAACCATATTAGAGCAGCTTACGATTCTATCGCGGGGACTTATAATTTGATGAATAATATTCCGATGACCGATTATTATTTAAAGAAATTTAAATCTATTAATACTGATATAAAAAATCAGGAAAAAGAAGCTATCAATATCGTAGTCAATAAAATAGCATTAGATGAAGCTGCCGAAAAAAGAACAGAAAAAAATAAAATGTACCTTTTCATTTTAGGAATATGCCTGCTTTCTCTTATTGTAATTTATACTATCCGAAGAATTAATCTTTCAAAACAAGTGGAAAAAGACAGGTTGCTTGAACAAGAATCTTTAAAATTAATTCAACTTCAAAGAAAGACAAACGATAATAATTATTTTGACGAGCTTACCCAGCTCGCTAAAAAAAATGATATCTTTTTTCTTAATCGATTCAGAGAAGTTTATCCTGATTTTTATGTAAAATTATTAAAACATGCTCCCAATCTTAAAGACAATGATATTATGTTTTGTGCATATATACGACTTAATCTTAGCAATAAAGAGATTGCTTCATTTAAAAATTTGACTCTAAGAAGCACAGAAACTACAAAATACCGTCTTAAAAAGAAACTAAATTTAAGTGAAGATACAAATTTGAATAATTGGATAAATACCTTGTAATAAAAAACAGAGATAGTGATAACTATCCCTGCTTCTAAAAACACAATACACAATGAAAATCATGAATGAAAAAAATATTATAAAGAAATTATAATTTTTTTGGCTAGTATATTTTGCTGAAATTTGTTTTACAAATATATTGTACGTTGCTTAAAAAAGCATTACTAAAGCTCTACAACAAACACTTATCAAATTAATAATCAAGTAATTAAAAATTATAAAAAATATTATTTTTTATTTATAAAGTATAATTGAAGTACTAATGAGCAAGGAGCTTATAGAATAATTTTACGTACTTTTAGTCTCAGATTGGGATTTACACCATAATATTATTCTAAATTAATGAAGTATTTATACATTTTATTTGTGTTTCTTTTTGCTGCTCAGAGCGATAAAAATTCTGTAGAATATTGTGATGCTTTGATTAAGAAAGGAGTCGATGCCTTGTACAAAAAAGATCATAATGCTTCATTGGAAATTTTCACGGAGGTAAAAACTATTTCGGAACAAAGTAATTTCTATAATCAAGAATTTATTGCAACCAACTGCATTGGACTCAACTATTATGAAATGGCAGACTACAGTGAGGCACTTGATTATTATCTGGAAGCCTATACGATTGCCATGAAGCATTTGAACAAAGACAATGAAAAAACGATTTTAAATAATATCGCTCTCGTCTATCTCAAACAGGGTAAATATAAGGAATCCGAAAAACATCAAAGAAGAGCCTACGAACTTGCCATCAATAATAAAGACAGTGTAGGAATTGCCATTTATGCCAACAATCTCGCTGGTTTATACAATAAAACCCATCAACTGGAAAGAGCTTTGGAATTCATTAATATCGCTAAACCTATTGCTGTTGCTAAAAAGGAAGAACGATCTATTATTGATATTGCGATAAGTGAAGCTCAAAATTACCTGCTCAGAAAAGATTATGATAAGACTTTAAGCATTATTCAACCTTTAATGCAAAAATTAAATGGAAAGGATCAAAACGATAATAAAATTGAAGCATTAATAATCCTATCTCAATTATATCAGGGAAAAAAACAAAACGAACAGGCTCTTGCTTATGTAAGACAAGCCCAAAAAGAGAGTCTGGATTATATTTACACAAAAGATATTTACAATCAGTTTTCGAGTATCTATTTCAGTATGGGAGATCATTCAAAATCACTCCAGTACAAGGATTCAGTGATTGTTGTTAAAGATTCCATCAATGCGATAAAAAATCAAGCGATGTATCAAAACAGCGAGATCAAAATGAAGCTTCAGGATTCGCAAAAGGAATTAAAAAGCGAAAAAAGACTGAAGTTTTATATTGCGGCATTTTGCATCTTACTTTTAGCTTTGCTGAGTTGGCTTTTTAGAACTTTACATTTAAAAAACAAACAAAAAAGGACAATTGCTGAAAGGAACGAGAAAATTATTTCTTTAGAATTAAAAAATAAAGAAAATTATAATCTTTTGCTTGAACAACAAATTAAAGAAAAAGAAACTGAAGCTCTTCTTGAAAAAGAAAAGTTGAAAAATGAGCTTGAAAGTCGCAACAGAAAATTGGCTGCAAATGCTATTCACATTGCTCAGAGAAATGATAAGATTGAGCAATATATTTTAAAATTAAAGCAAAATCCGGAGATTTTAAAAAATGATCAGCTTTCAAAACAATTGGATCAGTTAAAAATAATTTTAACGAAAGAAGATAATAACGACGATTTTTTAACTCACTTCGAAAGAATCAACAGTAAATTTATCGATCATCTTAAAGAAAAACATCCTGATCTTACTTTGAACGACATAAGATACATCTGCTATGTCTACATGAATCTTTCCACAAAGGAAATTTCGTCTATTTTTAATATAACAATCGAGGCGTGTAGAAAGAGAAAAGAAAGAATTTCAAAGAAAATGAATCTTTCTAACTCTAATGATCTATTTAATTACATTTCAAATATTTAAATAAAAATGTCACGCTTTTTCCGTATGAAGTCTTACTATTTCCCTGCATAATTTCTTTACTATTTTCTTCAAAAAATAAATTTGTATCTGTTAACAAATAGAACAGTATTATGAAGAAAGCTACATTTACTTTATTTTTTATTCTGTTTCTACAGCTTGCCTTTGCTCAGGTAAGTTTTGTAGGAAATCCGGAATACGGACGATTGAAGAATTTTGTTTATGACAAAACTATTCAAAACAAAATCTACGCTACGACTTATGTCGATAAACACATTATGGTTTCTAATGACAATGGAACAACCTGGAGTGTGCTTTACACTCTTCCCTATCCGGAATACGCTCCAAACATTCAGGAAATGCGACTTACAAATAATGGATCTGCACTTAGTTTCATTCAATATTTTGGTCCAGGAAGCACCTTAAACAAGGTAATTGTATTAGATATCCAATCATTAAGCATCATCAAGCAATTTAATATTCCGACGAATGAATCCGTTCAACAGATCAATAATTATGCGATTTATGATGATGGAACTATGAGTAAAGCAATGTTATTAACAAGCGGAAATTATGACAAAGCTTTCTACACAACAAATGGCAGTACAACATGGTCTAAAATCTACGATGGAGGAGATTTTGGAAATGTGCAGTTAGCTGATATTGCAATGGATTTCAGCAATCCTCAGATTTTATACATTGCTCGTGGTGGTGGCCCCGGAAATGTTGATGGCGGACTATTAAAATCCACAAATGCCGGAGCTACATGGACGGAATCTTTAAACGGTTTAATTCTTGAATCTCTTGCAATTGATCCAAATGAATCTGGAGTTTTGTATGCAGGAACAGGAGTTCTTTGGGCATATCCTACTCAGCATCAAGCAATTTATAAAACGACAGATGCTGCTGCATCTTGGACAGAACAAACAGGAATTTCGTGGTCTACAAGTGGAACAGGTCTAAGAAATGTTCCTGAAATTTCGATAAACCCTAATAATGCAAACCATGTGGTAGTATTAGGAGATGACAGAATTGCGGTAACTACGAACGGTGGAAGTACTTGGACGACTACTGTACATAATGGTCTTGTTGATGGATCTTCTTATTTTTACGGAATCAATACTGCTTTTAATCCTAGTAATTCTAATGAAGTTTTAATTGCCAACAACAGATATTCAAAAAAATCGATTGATAAGGGAATTACATTAACTACAATGACAAATCCTTTTTTTATCGGAATGGGAAAAATCAATGTTGTGAATGATAATAATGTTGATAAACTAATTTATGGTGTACAATATGGTTATACTGTGAAAAATCTTATTACAAACCAGGAAACACCGATCAACGTATACCCTTTAAGCGAATTCCCTCTTGGTGGACAAATCGGATTGATATATACCGACAGAAATAAAGCTGGAAGAGTGTATACTTACTCAACTTCTTTCATGGGTAATACAATTAATGTAAGTAATGATTATGGAGCAACCGTAACTCCTATTTACACAACTTACGATACAGGCTTCACTGCAGCAGAAACAGATCCGAACACTCCAACTACAACTTGGATTGCCACTTTCAATGGGGCAAATGCTACTTTGCTTAAATCTAATTTCCTTGATCCAAATAATGTTGTGAATGATTTTATCACATTGCCTTATGATGGAGATTATATTTATGGAATTAAAGTAAATCAAAATAACTCCAACGAAGTTTTGGTAACGGTAGGAAATAGATTATTTAAAACAATAAACGGAGGAACAAGCTGGACAGAAATTACAGCAGGTTTGCAGGGACTTTCCTTACCTAATATTGCTTTAAGTTTAGTTCAAAACCCTTTAAATATGAATCAGTACACAATGGCTGCTTCAAACGGAATATACACTTCTACCGATTCCGGAAACACGTGGACGAAGATCTATGACGGAATGATCCACAAAGTTGAACATTCAACAAAACAAAACGGACAAATCATCGCAATTACCAATTCATATCTAGATACGCTTCCAAGAGTTGTTTATACTAATGACAACGGGGCAAACTGGCAGACAAAAAATGCCTCAACTTACTTCAATACAACAGTGATAGACGGAACAGCTAGATTCGTAAATCCTACGACGGCTGAAGTTTATTTAACTACAAATTCTTTAGGTATCATTAAAGATATTATCAACTTCTCAACACTTGGAACTACAGATCCGGTGATCACAAAAGATGATATCAGTATTTATCCAAATCCGGCTTCAGATGTGATCAATATTAAATTTGGTAAAAACACGCCGAAGTTCAAAGCAACCTTATACAGCGCAGCAGGTCAATTAATTCTTACAGCTAACGACAAAAATATTATTGACATCTCAGGTCTTACAAAAGGAGTTTATCTTCTGAAAATAGATCAGGAAAATGACTCTACAATTGTCAAAAAAATTATTAAAAAGTAATTTCACAGTTCATATATAAGGTCAGAAAGCCATCCTTCCCAAGAGGATGGTTTTCTTATTTTTAAATCATCAATATTTAACTAATTCTTGTTAAAATTATATGTTAAATCTTAGTTAAACTCATGAAAACAAGTTATATTTCCAGCAATAATCATCTTCCATTTACGTTGAAAACAGTATCTTCGCTTTTTTAATTTTATTGACAAATGAAGAAGTTTATCTCCGGATTGTTTATTTTAAGTTCTGTAATTGCCTTTGCTCAGGAAGCTATTCAGTTTCAGGATATGCCGTTCAAAGACCTTGTTGCAAAAGCAAAAAAAGAAAACAAAATTGTTTTTATTGATGCCTATGCTTCTTGGTGTGGCCCATGTAAAATGATGGAGAAAAATGTATTCACTCAGAAATCTGTCGGAGACTATTTCAATTCCAGCTTTGTGAACGCAAGATTCGATATGGAAAAAGGAGAAGGAAGAGAAATTGCTGCAAAATATGGCGTTCGTTCCTATCCCACTTATCTATTCCTAAACGGAGACGGAGAGCTGGTTTCCCAAAACTTCGGATACATGGAAGAAAGTATGTTTCTTACAATGGCACAGGATGTAAATTCTCCCAACAACAAAAAAGGTTCATTAAAAGAACGATTTGCAAAAGGTGAAAAAGATCCTGAATTTTTGATCAATATCATGAAATTAAACTCTTCTTCAGATTTTAATTTTGCTAAACAGGCATCTGAAAGATATTTCGAAAACAAGAAAAAAACTGAAGAATTTTCAAAGGATGATGTTGGATTATTATTATTTTTCCTAAAATCAACAGATGATAAAAATTATAAAGTTTTTGCAGACAGAAAAGCAGAGATCATCAAATTTTTACCGGAAGAAACTTATAAAGAGTTTGATAATCAAATTAAATTAGCAAAAGTTGTTGAGCAATCTATTGATCAAACCAACAAAAGAATCAATGATGATTATTTCATGAAAATTGCCGAACCTTTGGTTGGAAAACATGATGCAGAAGTGAAATTAAATCAAACCAAGTTAAGCTTCTATGAACAAAACGCCAATTTTCCGGAATATGAAAAGGCTGCCTTAGCTTATTATAAAAATTCAGAAGCTTTCGAACCCAACGAATTATTAAAAGCAGCATGGGTATTTTCTGAACATGTAAAAACTGTTTCTTCATTAAAAAAAGCAGCAGAATGGGCAGAAAAATCTGTAATGAGGGGCGAAACTTCCGAGAATACGTTTATTTTAGCTAAACTTTATTTCTTGACTGGAAATAAAGATATGGCAAAAACATATGCCGAAATGTCGAAAAATCTGGCTAATCAGGCACAAAAAGATTCCACTTTAGCTGATGAGTTATTAAAACAAATAAAATAACAAATGTCGAAAATTAAATTTATCACAGGTTTTCTAACCCTATTTTTATTAGGAAGCTTAAATGCTCAGGAACAAGAGCAAAACCACGAAACAAGTGTTTATCTGAAAGGAAACGCTTTATTCATCCCAATCGGAATTGTAAATCTTGGTCTGGAGCACCAATTAAGCAAAAAATTCACCGTTCAGGGTGACGTTTTGATCTCTCCTTGGAAATCTTTTGCAGGTCACGAATTGCAGTATTATTCGGTTTCATTAGAAGGAAGATATTATTTTGATGAAGCCTTTAAGCATTGGTACATCGGTGCAAATATTGCAGGTTCTCGTTTTAATGCTCAAAAGTGGAATTATTGGAAAGATTTTGTTTTTACTGATGAAGAAACCGGGATTACTCGTAACAATTCCGATCTATACCAAAAAGGATATTCTGTAATATTTGGTGTAACGGGAGGTTATCAATTTAAAATTTCAGACCGTTGGAATGTCGATATTTATGCTGGAATTGGTACTTCTCAGGATTTCTACAAAGGATATGATCGAGTACGAGGTGATCGTTACGACAAAGCAAAAGACTATAACAAAAGTGGAGAAATTGTTCCTTACAGAGGAGGTGTAATGATTTCTTATAAATTAAAATAATCTTATGAAACTATTCGGAAGAAACCATATTATTATCTCGCTTATTACTTTTGTGATCCTTTTTTTAATGAATTACATTGGCAGCCAAGAAGCTGATAAACTGGAAAGAGCATTAATGACTGCAGGAGCCGGAGTTATCGGATTATCAATCGGACTTTTTATCTTAAATAAAGGAAAGAATGATAAAACTCCTCCTCAGAATTTTGACTAATGTTTAGGGTGAATTGTCAATAGTGAATTCGCTTTCGCTTGTGAATTTTAAAAATTGACTTGCAAAGCAAATTGAATATTGACAATTCACTTTTTTATTTTTCGTAAACAATATATTTCGTTCTAATCTTTTCGAATTTATCTAAATCAGATTTCCACGACTTTTTAATTTCAGCAATAGATTTTCCCGCGATAATCTGCTTTCTCAATTCATCCGTTCCGGACAAAGTATCAAACCAAAGATTTTTAAGGAAGAAATCTTGTTGTGGATTCTTATAATTTTTATATGCTTTAATTACCCATTCTAAATTTAATTCTCTTAAATCATTAGGATAACCAGAAAGATTTTCACCATAACAAAGTTTTCCGTTCAAGAAAGGTTCTTTTGCTCCAAAGTTTGGTTTGGGTGTAAATTGATAAGGCAAATCTGTTGTCCAAGGTGAACCATAAATTTGGAAAGGCAGATCCGTTCCTCTTCCCACAGAAACCTGCGTTCCTTCAAAAAAACATAAACTTGGATATAAATTAATCGACTTATCATTCGGTAAATTCGGTGAAGGTTTATCTAAAATTGGATAACGTTGATTCTTATGATAATTTTTCATCGGAATTAAAGTATATTTTGCCTCCACTCCATTCTTCAGCCATTTCTCCCCGTTTACCATTTTTCCATATTCACCAATAGTTAAACCATAAACAACAGGAACTTCATGCATTCCCACAAAACTTGTCCATTTCTTCTTTAAAACAGGTCCATCTGTATAGCCATCATGCGGATTTGGTCGGTCTAAAACCATCACCTCAACATTATTTTCTGCTCCGGCTTCCATTAAATAAGCCAATGTTGATATATAGGTATAAAATCTTACTCCAACATCCTGAATATCAAACACAACAACATCAATTCCTTTTAATTGTTCCGGCTTTGGTTTTTTATTGTTTCCATACAAAGAAACGATAGAAATTCCGGTTTTTACATCAACTCCGTTTTTTACTTTTTCTCCTGCATCTGCATCTCCTCGGAAACCATGTTCAGGAGCAAAAATTGATTTTATATTGATTCCATTTTTCACCAAAAAGTCGACAACGTGAGTTCGGTCGCTCATCAATCCGGTTTGGTTGGTGACAACTCCGATTGTTTTTCCTTTTAATAAAGGTAAATACAATTCCGGTTGATCTGCACCCGTTTTAAAATCAACTTTATCTTGAGTTTGAGAATAATATTGGTTGAATACTCCTAAAAAAATTAGGCAAATCAGAAGTAAATTTTTAATTTTGAAATCTAAATTCATAAGCTTGAAATTTCCTTTATATTTCTCTAGAAAAATAGCGTTTTCCAAAGATAACAAAAATAACCTATCAAGGGTTATCATCTTCATCGGCAGACTTTCCGTCGCGCTGGGAATCATTGTTTCTTTGATTACCGTTTCCACAGGATTCGGTTCTAAAAAAGCGATTAAAGAGCGATTGGCAGATTTCAGCGGACATATTACTGTAAAATCTACAAGATCAAATTCTTCGTACAATACTTCCGTTCTTGATAATCAGGGTTTAAATATTCAGAAAATAAAAGAAATTCCTGATGTAGAAACTGTTCAAAAATATGCTACGATTACAGGAATTATGCGAAATGAACACAGCTTTGCAGGAATTATTTTTAAAGGTGTCGGAAAAGATTTTGACAGTTTAAGATTCAAAAAATTTCTTGTTTCCGGAACCACTCCAAAAATGGAAGACAAAGGTTACAACAATGGCGTTACGATTTCTCAGAAAATTGCGAATGACCTCCATTTAAAAGTAAAAGACAGCATTGTGACGGTTTTTTCGAAAGCAGATCAAAAGCCTATTTACAGGAAATTTGAGGTTTTGGGAATTTACAAAACTGACATTAAAATGATTGACGATCAATTTGTTATCGGAGATATCAATCATGTAAGAAAAATTCAGGATATGAAACCCGATGAAGTGGGTGGAATTGATATTTTTCTGCAAAATGTAAACGATATCGACAAAGATTTTCCAGAAATCGAAAAGTTGATAGGTTATAAAAATTACGCTGAAAAAGCAACTGAAAAATTCCCTCAAATCACAGATTGGATCAGTATTTTCGATACAAATATTGCATTGATTATCATCATTATGCTAATCGTTGTTGTTATTAATATCATCATGGTTCTTTTAATTTTGATTATCGAAAGAACAAATTCTATCGGTTTATTGAAGACTTTAGGAGCAAGTAATTCTCAGATTAGAGCGACTTTTATTAATTATACTTTAATTATCATGATCCCCGGATTGCTGTATGGAAATGCAATTGGTCTTGGTTTAATTTTAATTCAAAAATTCTTTGGTGTAATTAAATTAAATCCTGAAAACTACTATGTAAGTACTGTTCCGGTAGATTTAAATCCTATTGCAATTATTTCAATTTCTGTTGGAATTTTAATTATTTCAGGTTTGGCTTTAATTATTCCAAGCTACCTGATTAGTAAAATTTCTCCTGTGAAGGCGATTAAGTATAATTAATTGGTGAATGGTCAATTAAAAAATTCACAAGGGAAGCAAATTCACAATTCACTTCTTTAACTCTCCCTTAACTCGGATAATCATTTTAAAGCCGTATCTTTGCATCGCTTTAAAAAACATTTATGAAATACGCACAAAACATCCTTGAAACCATAGGAAATACGCCAGTTGTAAAACTTAATAAAGTATTGGGTGAAGATTTTCCGGCTTTGGTTTTGGCAAAGGTTGAAACATTCAATCCAGGGAACTCTGTGAAAGACAGAATGGCTCTGAAAATGATTGAAGACGCAGAAAAAGATGGAAGATTAAAACCTGGAGGAACCATTATTGAAGGTACTTCCGGAAATACGGGGATGGGACTGGCTCTTGCCGCTATCATCAAAGGTTACAAATGTATTTTTGTTACGAATTCTAAGCAGTCAAAAGAAAAATGTGATATTCTTCGTGCCGTTGGAGCTGAAGTAATTGTTTGTCCTACAGACGTTAAACCTACAGATCCACGTTCTTATTATTCAGTTTCAAAGAGATTGGCTAAGGAAACGGAAAATGGCTGGTACGTGAATCAATATGATAATTTATCGAACAGAGCGGCTCATTATGAGTCTACTGCACCGGAAATCTGGGAACAGACAGAAGGTAAACTGACACACTTCGTAGTCGGAGCCGGAACAGGAGGTACCATTACAGGTTGTGGAAAATTCTTTAAAGAGAAAAATTCTGATATTAAGGTGATTGGAGTCGACACTTATGGTTCGATCTTGAAAGAAATCCACGAAACAGGTGAAATTCATTTAGAAAATGCTTACACTTATATTACAGAAGGGATCGGGGAAGATATTCTTCCTGAAAACTACGATATGTCTGTGATCGATCATTTTGAAAAAGTTACTGATAAAGATGGAGCTGTTTATGCCAGAAAATTAGCAAAAGAAGAAGGAATTTTCTGTGGATATTCTGCGGGAAGTGCGATTGCTTCTTTGGTTCAGATGAAAGATCAGTTCACGAAAGATGATGTTATTGTTGTACTTCTTCATGACCACGGTTCAAGATACGTCGGAAAAATTTACAACGATGATTGGATGAAGGAAATGGGTTGGTTGGATTAATCAGCTTTTCATATAAAATTAAAACTCAGAGTATTTGCTCTGAGTTTTTTTATTCTTTAATCTTTTGCTTTAAAACCTGTTTTAAAATACTGTAATCTTTCTCACTCATCGATTTTTTGGGAAACATATAACTGTATTTTCCCTCAACGGTAATAAATTCGCTATTGCTATCGAAATATTCGAAGTCTTTCCATTCGCTGGTTTCTTTTTCGCTATCAATATTTACAGTGAAGAAATTCTGGTCGAATGTGATTTCGTAGACTTTGCAGTTTTCAAGTTTGGTTAAATAACTGTTCACCTGCTTTTTCCATCTTGAAACTTTATTAATGCTGACAGAAAGGAAAATTGCACACAATAAAAACAGAAAGCTCACAAAATATAAAATTCCTGCTTTTTCTTTTGTAAAATCATCTTTAAAGAAAAACATTAACAGTAAGATTAATCCTACAACAATTGTAGTAATCATTTTTCCTCTTGTCGTCGATGAAAAGAACAAACTTCCTTGGTTTCCACTAAAATATATATCCTCGAAATCTTTTCTTTTAGGTTTTAAAACAATTACCTTTTCGTCACTCATACTTATTAATTTCTGTTTGCAAATATAGTTTTTTCATTCTATCATCAATAAATCCGCGCAACTATCAACCAAAAACCATCAACCATCAACAAACCCATCCCCGATTGCCGAAAGTTTATTCATCAATTCTCGGTTTCTTTGTTTTAAATCCTCCATTTTTTTCAGCATTTCATGAATAACTTCCAGTCCGGGAAGATTGATTTCCAAATCGTAATGCCAATTGGTGAACCGTTCAAAAGAAGGTAAATCTTCGTACATCAGATAACGGATTTCATTTTCTGTCTGAATATTCAACAAACCGGAATCTACCAATTCATCAAAAAAAGTAATTTCGATATTGTATATTTTTACGAGTTCTTCTCGTGATATTCTTTCACTCATGGCTTAGGAATTTTTAAGTTGTTCAAAAAGTTCTTTCTGCTTTTCGGTAAGATGGGTTGGTAATTTCACTTCGTAGGTTACAAATAAATCACCAAATTCACCGTCTTTTTTATAGACAGGAAAACCTTTTCCTTTTAATCTAACTGTTGTTCCGTTTTGGGTTTCAGGTTTTACTTTAAGATTTACGCTTCCATCCAACGTATTTACTTTTACGTCTCCACCTAAAACCGCAGTGTACAAATCAATTGAAACTTTTGTTTTCAAATCGTCACCAATTCTTTCAAAATTCGGATCAGCAGAAATATTAAAAGTGATGTATAAATCTCCGTTTGGACCATTATTAAAACCCGGATTTCCGTGACCTTTCAACTTGATTTGTTGTCCGTCATAAACTCCTGCAGGGATAGTAATTCTCACTTTTTTACCATTAATATCAAAAGTCTGCTGATGTGTTGTTGAGGCTTGTTTTAAACTTAAATTCAATTCTGCATTGACATCCTGACCTTTAAATTTTCCCGAAGCACTTCCCCTCGAACTTCTACCAAAACCACCTCCTGCTCCACCAAACATATTCTGGAAAAAATCTGAAAAATCCTCACCTTCCCCAAAATCAGCACCTGAAAATCCACCTCCGAAATTTCCACCCTGACTTTGTTGATATTGCCTTTGCTGTTGCTGAGCTTTTTCATATTCTTCACCATGCTTCCAGTTTTCACCGTATTTATCATACTTTTCACGATTTTCAGGATTGCTGAGAACTTCATTGGCTTCATTCAGCTCTTTGAATTTTTTTTCAGCTTCTTTATTATCAGGATTCAAATCCGGATGATGCTTTCTTGCTAATTTTCGATAAGCTTTTTTGATATCATCTTGCGTTGCATTCTTGTCTACGCCTAAAATTTTATAGTAATCTATATAAGCCATAGAAACGTTTTTACTCAAATTTAAGGATTTTATGAATGAAATTAATATAACGGAATGTTAAAAATAAACCTATCTTTGATTAAAAAGCACCGCATGAAAGAAGTGTTGAAAAACTATTCGGGAATCATACTTTTACTTTTAGGGATCACGGTTGGAAGCATCATCGGAATTGTTGCTCCTTCCATTGTCGATTATATAAAACCTTTAGGAGATATCTTTCTGAATTTACTTTTCGTAAGCGTTGTCCCATTGGTATTTTTTGCGGTTTCTAATTCGATTGCATCGTTAGAACAGGAATCTAAATTTGGAAAAATCATGGTGACGATGGCTTTTACTTTCTTGTTTTTTATCTTAACAGCAGCAATTTTCACGATTTGTGCAGTGTACGTTTTTCCTGTTTCGGGAGTTTCTGGAAGTAAGGAAATTGTTGAAGAAGCAACGAATAATGATAGCTGGGGAAACAGAATTGTAGGATTTTTTACTGTTGGAGAATTTACTCAGCTTTTTTCAAGACAAAATATGTTAGCTCTTTTAATTTTTGCTTTCATGACAGGATTTTCCGCAAGAAAAGCAGGAGAAAAAGGACAGGCTTTCAGGTCGTTTATTGCTTCAGGATATGAGGTGATGAAAGAATTGCTTTTATTAATCATGAAGGTTGCTCCGATTGGTTTGGGAGCATATTTTGCATTTCAGGTGGCCACTTTAGGACCTCAGCTTTTCGGATTTTATGCTAAACCTTTGGGACTGTATTATATTGCAGGAATTGTTTATTTCTTAGTATTTTTTTCATTGTATGCTTTTATGGCAAAAGGTCAGAATGGTGTGAAAAGTTTCTGGACTAACGCGATTTATCCGACTTTAACAGCTTTAAGTACTTGCAGTAGTTTTGCAACAATGCCTGCCAATTTACAGGCTGCCTCAAAAATTGGAGTTCCAAGTCAAATTTCAAATATTGTGATTCCGATTGGAACGACTTTGCATAAAAATGGCTCGTCGATGTCTTCGATTATTAAAATTTATGTGGCTTTTTTAATTATCGGAAGAGATTTTTTTGATCCGATGAATTTACTGTTGGCTTTAGGAATTACTGTTTTTGTCAGCATTGTTGCAGGAGGAATTCCGAATGGTGGATATATTGGGGAAATGTTGATGATTTCTGTTTATAAATTACCTCAGGAAGCCATTCCTGCTGTGATGATTATCGGAACTTTGGTTGATCCTTTGGCAACAGTCTTGAATGCAGTTGGACAATTGGTAGCTTCGATGTTTGTGAGTCGGTTTGTGAAGGTTTGATTATTTAAACACAAATTACACTAATGTTTACACGAATTTTCATTAATGACTTTTTAAACATAAACATCTGCGTCATCTGCGTGAAACTTTATATTTTTTTATCTCGCAGATTTTGCTGATTGAGCAGATTTTTACTCACTACGTTTTACAGGTTCTAGATTTTTAAGCTCTTCGGGAGTGAAAAGTGTATAAATAACTTTAAATGTTTTTCCTAAAGGTGTTTCCAAAGAAAACCCACCCGGTCCGAAACCGTCTACAACATCCAATGTAAAGTGTGAATATTGCCAATATTCGAATAAATCTCGGTCGATCCAGAATTCGTGGTTATTGATGGTTCCAATCATAGCATCATTCATTCTTGGGAAAAATCCACCTTTTTCGAAACATTGTGGTTGAGTTCCTTCGCAACAACCTCCGGCTTGATAGAACATCAAATTACCGTACTTTTTTTCTAACTCCCAAATTACTTCTAAGGCTTTTTCTGTTGCTGAGAGTCTTGATATTTTGGTTTGCATAATATTTTTTATTAAATGTCCTTTTGTATTGAAACAAAAGAACGAAAAATTCAAGACTTGGAAACTCCGGCTAAAAATGAATTTTATTCTCTAAAAATTCTAAAACTCGCGTAGAATTTTCTTAACGTTCACAAAAATCATTTTCTTAACGCCTCCATTTCCTAGGTCGTTTTTTATTAAAATTAAAAATTTGATGTCACTTTCTTTTACTGAACACCGCTTCTAAAGTTGTGCTGCGCGTGAGGGATAGGAAGGGTCTCGTTTGAAAAACGAGAGTGCAAAGCACCGAAACGAAGTGTAGCCCTGGATAGCCCGACCGTTTTTCCCCGTTGCCGAGACGGGGAAAACGGGCACGCCCTAATATTTAAAATTAAAAGAAACCTAGTTTGTTTTTGTTGTACGAAATCAACATGTTTTTAGTCTGACGGTAATGATCCAGCATCATTTTATGGTTTTCACGACCGATTCCTGACTGCTTGTATCCTCCAAAAGGTGCTCCTGCAGGGTAAGAATGATATTGATTCACCCAAACTCTACCCGCCTGAATCTGACGCGGAATGTTGTATAATTGATGCGCATCTCTAGTCCAAACTCCTGCTCCCAATCCGTAAATTGTGTCGTTGGCAATTTTTATCGCTTCTTCTTCATCTTTAAATGTTGTGAACGCTAAGACAGGTCCGAAGATTTCTTCCTGAAAGATTCTCATTCTATTGTTGCCTTTAAAAATCGTTGGCTGGATGTAATAACCGCTTTCCAGACCATCTCCTACATTGTTGGTATCTCCTCCTACAAGCACTTCCGCACCCTCTTCTTTTCCTAATTTGATGTAAGAAAGGATTTTATCTTTTTGAATCTGAGAAGCCTGAGCGCCCATCATCACCGTTTTATCCAAAGGATTTCCGACTTTAATTGCTTTTACTCTTTCAATAACTTTTGCGATGAAAGCATCTGCAATATCTTCCTGAACCAATAGTCTTGACGGGCAAGTACAAATTTCACCCTGATTTAAAGCGAAAAGAACTGCTCCTTCGATGGCTTTATCTAAAAATTCGTCATCCGCATCCATTACCGAACTGAAAAAAACGTTTGGAGATTTTCCTCCCAATTCCAATGTTACAGGAATAATATTTTCTGTAGCGTACTGCATCACCAAACGACCTGTCGCTGTAGAACCAGTAAACGCTGCCTTATTCACTTTTGGATTGGTAACCAATGCTCTTCCTAATTCTGCCCCGAAACCATTAACGATGTTCACGACTCCAGGAGGAAGCAAATCGCCAATGATTTCCATTAAAATCATGATAGAAATCGGAGTACTTTCTGCCGGTTTTAAAACGACACAGTTTCCTGCTGCCAAAGCCGGAGCTAATTTCCAAACCGCCATCAAAATAGGGAAATTCCATGGGATGATTTGAGCGATAACGCCAAGCGGTTCGTGAACGATTAAAGAAACCGTATCTTTATCCAATTCGTTGTGAGAACCTTCTTCTGCTCTGATTACCGAAGCAAAATATCTGAAATGGTCTATTGCCAAAGGGATATCTGCTGCCAAAGTTTCTCTTACTGCTTTCCCGTTGTCGATGGTTTCTACCGTTGCAATGTATTCTAAATTCTGCTCGATTCTGTCGGCAATTTTATTTAAAATAATGCTTCTTTCTGTTGAGGAAGTGTCTTTCCAGGTTTGGATGGCTTTTTCAGCAGCATTTACCGCCAATTCCAAATCTTCTTTGGAGGAATGGGCTGCCTGAGTGAAATTTTTGCCGTCAACCGGAGAAACTACATCAAAATACTGTCCGTTTACGGGAGCTGAAAATTTTCCATTGATATAGTTATCGTATCTGTTTTTGAACTCAGGCCACTGCAATAGCGTGTCTGATTGTTGTTGTGTTGTAGTGCTCATATTCGTACGTTTTAATTTTTTTATCTCACCAAATTACACTTACCTACAACATTCGAATAGCACAATCGTACAAAAAAACTTCAAAATCGTGCAGAGTGCTAATTTTATAATTTCATTAACAATCGAATACGTTGATAATTTTCTATATTTGAATATATAGGCAATAAAAAATGTTTAGAAATGAACAATAGCAAGATTTTATTAAAAACTCCTGAACTGAAAAGGGAAAACCAGCTAATGAGTTTAGTTGAAAATCAGACAAAATTCAATCTAAACAATTGTGAATTCAGTATTTATGAGACTCACAAAGCAGCTTTTGACATAAAACTGCATTTTGAAACGATTGCATTCACTGCAATGCTTCGCGGCAAAAAGCACATGAAAATTGATCATAAAACGAATTATTTTGATTATTTCCCCGGAGAAAGTGTATTGGTTTCGCCAGGAGAAACGATGGTTATTGATTTTCCTGAAGCCGATGAAACCCCATCACAGTGCATTTCTTTGAGCCTAAATCCTGAATTTATTGAAAATTCTCTAAATCATTTAAATTATCATCTTCCAAAAGTTGATGAAACTTCCCGGTGGAATATTGAGCTGGATGAATATTTTTTATTTAATAATCAATCTCTTGCTTCTGCCACCAACAATATTATGAGAATTGCGATGGATGATAATTCACAAAAAGATATTATGGCAGATTTTGCATTGAAGGAGCTTTTAATCCGATTGATGCAGACTCAGGCGAGAAGTATGGTAGAGAAAAATATTGCTAAAAATAAATCCAGAATTGGTTTTGCAGTAGATTATATACGAAAAAATCTTCATCAAAAATTATCTATTGATAGTATCGCAAAATTGGCGTATGTAAGTAAATCCAATTTCTTTAAAATGTTTAAAGATGAGTTAGGAACTTCACCTAATGAGTTTATTTTGCAGGAAAGAATTAATCGTGCTAAAGAATTATTAGCAAGTCAGAATAGTATAAAGGAAACAGCTTATCAGACTGGTTTTTCGGATGCGAATTATTTTACTAGAGTTTTTAAGCAATTTGTGGGGGTGACGCCGAAGAGTTATCAGGATAAGATCTTATTTTTGGAATGAAAAAGCCCTGTCCAAAGACAGAGCCAAAATATTAAATTTGTTGTATGAAGTGTTTAGTAACCAGTATTTTGAACCAAGTTTGGATTTAAATTAATTGCATCTTGAGGAATAGGTAAAACAAATCTGAAGTTACCTGCCGGAAGAGTTTTTAAAGCTCCTGTTGGAGCATCTCCACCACCGCCGTTTGCTGACGATCCAAAATCGGATCTCACTACAGATTGTCCTAATCTTTTGATTGTCCAGAATCTATCGTTTTCAAAAGCTAATTCTAATCTTCTTTCGTTGTAAATTGCATTTAATAAAGCTGTTCCGGTTTCTGTTCCCGGGACATATGGAGAATCTGTAGTTCCATATCTTTGAGTTCTTAAAATATTAAGTAACTGAAGCGCTCTTGTAGGATTAGGAGCTGTAGATTTCATATATGCTTCTGCAACATTTAAATAAACTTCTGCCGATCTAAGAAATTTTATGTCTACGACTTGACCTACTGTTGAACCTGTTCTTGATCTATACTTAATAACATGATTATATGGTATGCTGCCAAAATTTGCAGTAAGTAGATAAGCTGGTTTTCTTATATCTGCATTTGCACCTGTTCCTCCATACTTATTAAACAAATCATAATCCACATTATATTCTGAACGAATTCCAGATGAATTTTGATTATAGGCTACACCAACTGTAACATTATCAGTACTTAAATTTGAATTTAAAATTGTAAATAATTCTCCATCATCTGAAGCATCTCTCCAAATATTTATGAAATTGGCATTCGTACCTACAGAAGGATTTGCTGCAATACATTGTTCACCATATAAAACAGCATTATTATAATCACCTTTATATAGATATACTCTTGATAAAAATCCTAAAATTGAAGTTTTATTTAATCGCCCTATTGAACCATTATTAGCATTAATTTTAGCTAACGCATCCTGTAAATCGGCTATAATTTTATCATAAGAAGCAGTTACTGTAGCATCTCTGGAAGGCTTTATTTCCGGATTAAAAGTTGTAACATAAGCAATACCTAATGAAGATGAGGCACCTGAACTTTGAGTCGGAATTTTGGCATAAGCTCTCACCAAATCAAAGTGTGCTATTGCTCTTATAGCCTTTGCCTCCGCTTCTACATTTTTCATGAAATTTGTATAAGGAACTTTGTTTAGATTATCTAAAACATAATTTGCTCTTGATATTACCTGATATGCTGAAGCATATAATGCCGTAACAGCATTATCTTGCGGAGTATATGACCATTCATAAGCTTTTTTATTGGTTTGTCTTCCTTGTGGATTTAAAATAAGATTATCTGCCAATACATCCCCTAAAATGATAGAACTTCCAGTATCTCCATTGTAATAAGTTGGACTTTTAAAAGCGTCATAAGCACCATCCAAAACCAATCGATAATTTGACTCAGTTGTAAAAATAGTTGAAGGCGCATCTTGATTATTCGGAAGGATATCAAATCTTTCATCACTACATTGCAATAATGATAACATTGCTAGTGATAATAAAGATATACTAATTATTTTTTTCATATTTCGTTGTGTTTTAAAATTCTACTTCTATTCCAAATAAGTAAGTTTTTACAGCAGGATAACTGTATTGTGCAAAGGCTCCATTGATAAATGTTTGCCCTGCTCCCGTCTGATTTTCTCCAGATCCTACAGAAACTTCCGGATCTCCTTGAAATTTCGTCCAAGTTGCCAAGTTTTGTCCTGTTAATGAAACTCGAATTTTATTTACAGGAAAAGATTCTCCAAAGGATTTCTTATCGAATGTATATCCTATACTTACATTTCGTAATCTTATATAAGAAGCATCTTGTAAAAACCTGTCTGTAGTTTGCAACCCTGTAATTCCTCCTGGGGCATTTGTAGTATTATTAGGTCTTGGCAAAACATCTGTATGACCTGGAGTTGTCCAATAATTCACAGCATCTGCTCTCATATTACTTGTTGCACCACTAGAGTAATTAAGCATATCTCGAGTCATGTAGTTATAAGTATAATTTCCTGATTTGTAAGTGAAATCTGCCTGAATATCTAACCCTTTGTACGAAACTGATGTACCAAAACCTCCGAATAATTTTGGAAGAGGAGATTTTCCTTGTAGTAATACCGCATCATTTGCATTATATATTTCAGTTGTACCGCCGTCTTTGGTATAATAAATCTCATTTCCATTATTTGGATTAATACCTGCACTTCTTACTAAATAGAAAGAAAATGGTTCTTCACCCTCTCTCAGT
The DNA here is from genome assembly GCF_047651245.1 of Chryseobacterium sp. MMS23-Vi53. Classification (NCBI taxonomy): domain Bacteria; kingdom Pseudomonadati; phylum Bacteroidota; class Flavobacteriia; order Flavobacteriales; family Weeksellaceae; genus Chryseobacterium; species Chryseobacterium sp. MMS23-Vi53. The sequence continues at coordinate 1,418,238 of NZ_CP180265.1, forward strand.
ATATTAATACCTTGAATTCTTTCTTTTTCTCCTTCTCTCAATTTATTCAACTTATAGCTCATTAAACTAGTATTGGCTCTTACGCTCCAAACAAAATCTTTTGATTTTATTAGGTCTGCCGATAAACTAACTTCTAATCCCTTATTTTTCAGGTTTCCAGCATTAATACTTTGTGTATAAGCTCCTCCTTCAGAACCAAGATTTGGAACAAACAAAATAAAATCTTTTTTCTGATCAATAAAATAATCTACAATACCTCTTATTCTATTTTTCAACAATCCAAATTCAGCTCCATAGTTTTGAGATTTTGTAATCTCCCATTTTAGATCAACATTACCATAGTTTAAATTTGGATTTATTGTAGGAAAAGTTCCAATTGCGCCACCAGACATCAAAATATTATTTAAATTAAGTCCAATATTGTTATAACCTCTTGTACCTATGGATGCTCTAAGCTTCAATAAAGAAAGAATATTATTGCCCTTTAGGAAATCTTCATTTGTAATGTTCCAAGCTCCACTTAATGACCAGAATGGTTCAGACAAAACATTATTTTTACCAAATCTGGAATCCTTATCCTGTCTTATTGATGCTGTCAAAATATATTTTTTAGCAAAATCATATGTTAAAAAAGCACCATATGAGAAAGTTCTGTATAATTCATCATATCCTGCAACGGCAAAGGGGGTAGAAGCATTATCTAATTCGCTTAAAGAAGGAGATGAAAAGTTTCTTCCGGTTCCACTTATATAATCATTTTTAAACTCTGCATACTCCACCAATCCTAATAAATCTATGCTATGATCACCAAAAGTTTTAACGTAATTAAGAGTATTAGAATTAATATATCTGAAACGATTTTGGTTTTGTTCAACTACACTTCCATTAATACCTAAAACAGTATCTAAATAAGATCCTCTAAGAACTTTACTCGTTCTTCTTAAATTATTAAAATATCCGCCAAGCTGTGTTTTGAAATTTAAGCCTTCTACTATTTTATATTGAGCAAAAACGTTTCCGTCAAAAATTAATGAATTAATATTTTCGGGGTTATATTTAAGAGCCTCTAAAATCGGGAAGCCCTGTTTTGTTGGATTATAAGAACCATCAGCATTATAAACAGGTTCATAAGGATTATAGGAATACATAGCTCTAAAAGGGTTTTGAGCATTATTTCTATCTCTAATTTCTTGAGACATACTGTAATTTACCCCCATTGAAGCTCCGAAACTCAATCTGTCTGTAGGATTGGCTTCATATTTCATTCTTCCTGTATAACGTTTGTAAGCGTGAATATTCTCAACAATCCCGTTATCCGAATCATATCCTAAAGAGAAAGTGTACTTTGACTTATCGTTTCCGCCTCTTATCCCAACTTGGTAAGATTCAATAGCCGAAGTTCTTAAAATATCTTTTTGCCAATCATGATCCATGGATAATGCTGTAGCCATATTTGCATCCGTCCAAGATGTGTATCCTGCAATACCTAGCGCCAACATTTTCTTCTCATAATCGATCTTTTCAGAAGCGTTCATCATTCTGAAATTGATATCCTTTATCTTTTCTGAGAAGCCAATACGTGAGCTTAAAGTAATAACCGGTTTCCCTGATTTTCCACTTTTTGTAGTCAAAACTATAACTCCATTCGCACCCTGAGATCCGTAAATAGCAGCTGCTGCTGCATCTTTTAAAATAGAAATATTTTCATAATCATTAGGATTAATTGAATTGAAAACATCCTGGGCTCTTTGATCATTTCCTACAATAAAGCCATCGATTACAAACAATGGATTTGAGGCTCCTACACTTGTCGTAATATTTCCAAGACCACGTATATTAATTACAGATCCCCCTCCGGGCTTACCATTTAAAGCTGAAATATTTACGCCTGCTGCTTTCCCTTGTAAAGCGTTAGTACCCATAGTGGAAGAAGAAAAATTGGATAGTGCTTTTGCAGAAACTACCGTAATTGCGGAAGTTACCTCGTCTTTAGATTTTTTTTGGTATCCTGTTACAACTACCTCATCAATAGATTTTTCTTTTAAAGAATCTTTTTCTTTTTTTTGCCCCATTACAAACTGACCGGTGAAAAATAAAACACCAGTTGTCACAAGACACAGTTTAACATTCATGTTTTTAAATTTTTGCATTTTTACGAAACAAAAATGTTAATAAGTTTTAAAGAATCAAAGTTTTATTTATTTGAAAATCAAATAAATAAAACGAAAAATTTCAATAAAATGCAATTTTAGATTAAAGATTTAATTATAATTTAATTTAAGTCTATTAAAAATATTTTATCCATACTAATTATTGTGATTTTTTTTAAATTATAAAAAAAATATTATTCAGATTAATATTTTTGACAATTAATTAATAACAATTCTTAAAATTTAATTTCAAACGAAAAAATTTTATTAAAAAAGTTCCTTTAAGATTAATAATGAAATTAATTCACAAAATGACAATTTAACCCACTAAAAAAACACCTCATACTTGAGATGTTTTTAAAATTTTATATTTGAATTTAATTATCCTTGATAATCATAATACCTTGCTCCTTTCAAAACCGGATTTTCCAATTCCACAGATTTCAATCCAAAACCTTTGTAATTTTCATTAACAGACTTTTCCAATTGCTTTCTGTGAAGCTTTTCATAAGTATTAAAATCAATAGCTGTTCTGTTTTTCAAACCTTCAAATAAATCCCATTTTGCCACCACATTTTTCCAGTTTTCTGAAACTTTTCCGGCAAAAACTTTGGATTTTGAACCGCTTCCATAACCTAAAAAACCAATTTCTTGGTCTGCCAATTCTTCATTTTCATTGAAAGAGGTCTGTAACGCAGAAAGTAGAGCCATAAAAATCGAGGCTGTGTACATATTTCCAATTTCGGAAGAAGCACGTTGAGATTTTTCAATTTTATCATTAATAAACTGAATATAATTCTCTGATTTTGCCACTGCTTTTTGGTCTTCAGGCGTTTTGAAAGACAACTCATTTTCTAAGCTGTAAATTTCTGTGAAAACTCTTTTTCCGTGGAAAGCATAAGGAAGATGAAAAATAAGATACTTCCAAGCTTCATATGGTTTATTTTTTCCTGTGATTTCTTTGTAATGGTTATATGCTTCACGAATTCTATCCTGATAACATTGATTGGAATATTGTCCATCAAAAACGGGCTCGTCCGTAAAAATTTCAATTTTTTCAGGGAAATTCTCGGGGGCACTTGTCAAGTCTTCTTTTTTGAAATGACGTCTAGGCTTAAAAAAATCGAACACACTTTCTGTTGCAACACCCCAATTATTTTCAATCTCAATTAAGTCCGGTTTTGAAGAAACCAAAACAGCTACTGCACCACCACCCTGTGTGTATTCTCCGGAAGAAGCCAATTCGTATTTAGCATAATCACTTGCAATTACAACCGCTTTTTTATCAGGATTTGCTCTTACAAAATCCAACGAATTATGTAACGCATCCACTGCACCAATGCATGCAAAAGTCATGTCTACAACGTCACAGTTTTTGAAGCACCTTTCTCCAAATTCTGCCTCCAAAACTTCTTCAACCATCTGCATCGCGTAGGAAGCTGTTGGTTTTGCCGCATCCAAGGCACTTTCAGTACCTAGATAAATCCTTGATATTTCTTTTGGATTGATGTTGTAATCTTTAATCAGTTTCATTAAAGCTTCTGCTGCAAACGTTGCTGCATCTTCATGAACATCAGGAAACCCCATCTTATGCAACCCCAAACCTTTTTCCAATTTTGCAGGTTCAATTCCTCTTTTCTCTGCTAAATCCTTAATTTCCAAATATAAAGAGGGCACATAATAGCTTGCCGCCTCAATTCCAAAAGTCATACTATTTTAATTTTATACGAATTTAAAAAATGTAAACGTTTAATCATCTATGATTTTTACCAAATTTTTTGATTTTTTTGAATAAAAACAATTTTACTAAAAAAGACATCCCAAAAGAGATGTCTTACTGTAAATTATCAATTAAGTTTAAATCTTCCTGTTGCTTTTATTTAATTTTTAATGATTTTAAAAGTCTCCGTTCTCTGATCTGTTTTTCCCGAAATAATATACATTCCTTTATTTAATGCAGAAAAATCAACACTTCCCTGTTCCGAATTTGCTTTCTCCGTCCTAACTTTCCTTCCGTTCGCATCATAAATAGTAATTTCGTTGATCTTTTCCCTACCTGTATAACTCAATATGCTTTTTACAGGATTTGGATAAAATTTAATCGTTGATTTAGAATTTAAAACATCATTTACACTTAGAACATCATTGCTGATCGTCACATTATCAATTAATGTAGAATATCCCTGAGCATTTTCACATTCGATGGCAATCTGATAAATATTAGGCGGCATTCCGATGTTTCCGAAAAAATACCACGAATTAAATGGCGGCTGAAACCCCATTAAAGTATTCCATGGATCATTTGCAGACATACGATAGTAGATTCTTACCCAATTTGCATTTCCGTTCTGCTGAGGATTGATGAGGTAAAAACTTATTTTCGGAGAAGAAAGTGCAGACGAATTCAGTGGCGGACTCACCAGTTTAGTCTTGTCGGCATTCGAAGAATTAGCAGGAAAATTTGCAAATTTTGTTCCTCCGAAAGCTGTAACTCCCGAACTTCCTGTTGTTGCAGATGATGCAAAAGTCCAAGTCATGTTGTTGGTTTCATAAATCTGCGTCCAGCTCGATCTTGTTGGAGAATTATCTTCAAAAGTTTCTGTCCAGGGAAAGGTAGAAACCTGCGCTTGTACACCTATTGACAAAAACGCCAATATGGACGGCAAAAAATACCGATTTTTTAAATTTTTAGAAAATAAAGTTGTTTTCATTGAATAAATTTAATTATATTAATTTCGCAACAAAATTATAATTATAAAATTAAATAATCAATATTTTAACGAAATATTTAAATTAAACTTAACAATAATCAATTTTAAAAACAAAAATAACCGCTATAAAAATAACGGTTATCATATTTTTTTAATTAATTATTTTAATTGAAATTTATTTAAAATCTTCAATTGATTTATTAATAGCGTCAATCTGTTTATTAATGCTTGCCGCGTTTTGAGGATTTTGTTTCAAAAGCTCCATTTTCTTAGCAAGACCCTCTTTCAACATCTGGCTTATCATCATTTTTACTTGAGGATTGTCACCCATTTGTCCTTTTGCCTGACCCAACATTTTGGTGATGCTTTCTGTTGCTTTTAAGTTATCTGAACTCATGATCCAGTTGTATCCTTCTTCCGCAGACTTTCCTAATTCAGCATTTTGGAATTTAATGAAAGGATAGAAAGCCGCCACCTGAGCGATATTCGCCATCTGAGAAGTTACTTTATTTTTAACGATAATTGGCAATAATTTATCCAGCAAACTGTCCGGAGCGCCTTCCAAATCGATTTTATCAGCATAAGCACTTGCTTTTGAAGGATCGATTTCCACGATTGCACTTACAGAGCTACCTTTCACAGCGTTTGAAACTGCATTTACTCCTTTTTCGAAAAGAGGAATGTATTTTTTATCTTTTGTCTTTGCTAAAGCTGAAATGGCAGCTGCCTGAACCAAGGTTTTCGGATCATTTGCTGCTAATTTTTCAACATCAGAACCCATCGCTTTAAATTGCTCCGGATTTGATAAATCCATCAACTGCAAAGCCTTAATTCTTGTTCTGAAGAAAGGATCTTTGATCGCTGCCGCCAATAATTTTGTCGCTGCAGGATTTTTGCCAACCTGATCTTTTATTCCGTTTAGAGCATTGTATTTGCTTTTAAATTCTTTCGAACCTAAGAATTGCATCAAATTTTGCTCAGGAGTTTTTGTATCGGTAATATCTGCAACCAAAATTCCATCTGCGTTGATATTTACTAAATCTGCATTTTTAGAAACATCAAAATTGAAGCTGTTTTTAGCCGTTGCATTTACCCAAACATTATATCTTTTAGGTTTTCCGTTGTCGTAAACATCGATTGCCAAAGGAAATTCGAATGGCTGATCCTGAGTTTGCTCAATAACAACAGTTGTTTGTTTTTTAACCGGTTCGAAGGTGTAAGAATATTTAATTTTCGGATGTCCGCTTCCAAAATACCATTGATTGAAGAACCAATTCAGGTCTCGTCCTGAAACTTTTTCAAAAGATAATCTTAATTGATGCGCTTCACCGTTTTGATATTCATACGTTTTCAGATAATCGTTTAAACCGGCAAAGAAAGCATCGTCACCCAAATAATTTCTTAACATATGAAGAATTCCTCCACCTTTTTGATACGTCACCAAGTCGAAAACATCTTCACGAGAATCATAATCGAATCTTACCAAATCTTTCTTGAAATCGGCAGGATTGTGAATGTAGTTGCCCACATCTTTCATCTGATGATAATCTGCCTGGTCTTTTCCATATTTATATTCGTTCCAAAGATATTCAGAATAATTTGCAAAAGATTCATTTACAGTCAGGTTACTCCAGCTTTCTGCCGTTACCAAATCTCCAAACCATTGGTGGAATAATTCGTGAGCGATTGTATCTTCCCAAGTATTTTCGTCGATTAATTGTCCCGGTTTTTGCAAAATATCACTTCCGTGAAGCGTTGCTGTTGTATTTTCCATCGCACCACTCACATAATCTCTTCCTGAAATCTGCGCATATTTCGCCCAAGGATAATCGTAACCCAATTTTTTAGAGAAAAACTCGATCATTTCCGGAGTATTTCCGTAGATCTGTTTTGCGTAAGGTTCGTACTCTTTTTCGATATAATAATCCACCGCAATATTTCTCCATTTGTCTTTCACAATCGCGTATTCACCCACTCCCATGAAGAAAAGATAAGTTGAATGTCTTTTATCCATCACCCAATGATCTGTTCTTAAACCATTTGCTTCTTTTTGAGAATCTTTTAAAAGTCCGTTGGAAAGCGTCACATATTTATCAGGAACCGTCATGTAGATCTCCTGAGTTGTTTTCTGATTCGATTTATCAATCGTCGGGAACCATGCCGAAGAAGATTCAGTTTCACCTTGAGTCCAGATTTGTGTTGGTTTATCCGGATCTTTTCCTTGTGCATTAATGAAATACAAACCTTTAGCATCATTAATTGCAGCACTTCCCTGTTGTTTCACCTCATTCGGACGTGCTGTATATTTAATATAAACCGTGTAATCCTGATTTTTCTGATAGGTCTTATCTAAAGTGATTTTCAATACATCATCCTTATAATCATATTTTAAAGGAGATTTTTTACCATTGATATCCAAAGCTACTTCATGAATCAACATTCCTTTTGCATCTAGCGTCAATTCGTTGGTTGGATAGAAAAAAGGAGCAGCAGTAAGCCATTCTTCCCCATTCATTTGTTCCTTCTGATAGTCGAAATTTACTTTTAGCTTCGTATGTTTTAGTTCCGTCACTTTCGTGTGAGTGGCTCTGTACACCTTTTCTCTACCCGAAGTTTCGGTTTGTGCTGCTACATTTGTGGAAAAGAAAACTCCACTCAATAAAGCAATCGATAAAATGGCTTTTTTCATTATTATTTTTTAGAATTATTTTTTGTTAAAATGTCAAAAATATCATTGACTACCGTTTCGTAGTCCCCTTTTTTGAACTGCTCCTTAGTTTTATTAAAAGCTTTTTTCAGTTCACTTTCAGGATTTTCGTCGTCGATAATTTCTACAGAATCTACACCTTTCATTTGAAGTATTGCGTTTTTCAGCGCTTCAAGATCTACGGTTTCTTCTGTATTTATTTTTAAATATTTCATTGTATTTATTCTTTTTTAAAGGTAAACTTATTGGCTTCCTGAGCAAAATCCATTGTTCCTTTTTCTGCATTAAATTTCATTTTAATTCCCGCCATATCAAATTTAAATTCATTTTCAGAAACCGCTTCCAAAGGAAAAGCTCCTTGCCCGGTTGCCTGTCCCTTTAATTCGCCGTTTTCTATAAAAATTTTAATATCTAAAGGAAAATCTTTGGTTTTATAATTTCCTTCATACTTTTTCAAAACTTCCGTAGAAACAGCGACATCCTTAAACTCCGGCATTTCAAAATTCTGCCCTGTAGCAGTCTGCAACATTTTGATCGAAATATCATTGTTATTGTAATTTGATTGGTTGGTAACAAAACTGATAGCAACTTTCAAATCCGGAAAGTAATACAAGACTGATCTAAACTGATCGATTCCTCCATTATGACCAAATCCCCAGCTTCCCCCAAACGGAACCTTCGTGAGCCCGAAACCGTAATTATCAACATAGTTTTTCATTTCTTTAAGACTTGCTTTGGTAATAAGCTTTCCATTTTCAAGTCCGATAATAAATTTTAAAAGTTCTGTAGGCGTAGAAATAATATTTCCTGCCCCGATAGGAACGCTCATATCCGTTTCTTGCCAAGCAACATATTTGTCGCCCTCGTAATTATACGAAAGTGCCTGATTTTCTGCCGGATTAATTTTCCCGCCGACTTTAGTAAGAGTGAGTTTTAAAGGTTTTGCAATTTTATCCTGAATAAGTTGGGCATAGCTTTTCTTATATACTTTCTCCAAAATATATCCCAACAGAATATAGTTTGAATTACTATATTCATACTTAATTCCCGGATTAAAATCGCTTTTATATTTTTTTATGATTGAAATTAAACTATTCTCAGTTTGAGGTTGAGTATTATAAGTAAAATATTCCTCGTCGTCGGTAAGATTATGGATTCCCGTTCTGTGCTGCAATAATTGCTCAATGGATATTTTATTGGCTTTTTCTATTTCAGGGTAAAAATCCGATAATTTTGTAGTTAAAGAAAGCTTTTTATCTTCAATAGCTTTCATAATCAATACCGCGGTGAAGGTTTTAGAAATAGAACCGATACGATATTGTGTATTAATATTGGCTTTTTGCTGCTTATCGGCATCAGAAAACCCCGTAACTTTAAGGAAAGTAGGCTCATCTTTGTATGCAAACGCAAAGCTTCCCATTACTTTATGATGTACATTCAGAGAATCCAGATAATCCATTAATTTCTGTCTCTCCTGACTTTGCGAAAATGCTATGCTGGAAATACCGATTGCTGATAGAAGAAGTAACTTTTTAAACATACTTTGAGATTTATCAATAGGTTGAAAAATTTCAGAAGATGTTACAAAAAAAGTGAAGTTTTGAGCTTCACTTTTGGTTATGTATGTATATAATTAAAATAATTCTTTAAATAGCAACAGGAGCCTTAATTCCCGGATGCGGATCGTAATTTTCCAGTGTAAAATCTTCAAAATCGAAACCAAAAATATCTTTAATTTCAGGATTTAATTTCATCGTCGGAAGCGGTCTTGGATCTCTTGAAAGCTGTCTCTGAACTTGTTCAAAGTGATTATTATAAATATGAACATCACCAAAACTGTGAACATAATCTCCAACTTCCAAATCGCAAACCTGCGCAACCATCATCAATAACAAAGCATAGCTTGCAATATTAAAAGGAACACCCAAGAAAACATCCGCACTTCTCTGATACAATTGAAGTGACAATTTTCCATCCGCTACATAAAACTGAAATAACGCATGACAAGGCGCTAAAGCCATATTCGGAATTTCTGCAACATTCCATGCTGAAACAATCAGTCTTCTGGAATCCGGATTTTTTTTGATCTGGTCGATAACTTCTGTAATCTGATCAACAACTTTTCCATCTGCTCCGTTCCAGCTTCTCCATTGTGCTCCGTAAACCGGACCTAAATCTCCGTTTTCGTTCGCCCATTCGTCCCAGATTGAAACTCCGTTATCTTTTAAATATTTGATATTTGTATCGCCTTTTAAGAACCAAAGCAATTCATAAATAATAGATTTCAAATGCACCTTTTTAGTCGTCACCAAAGGAAAACCTTTCGACAAATCATATCTCAATTGGTATCCGAAAACGCTTCTTGTTCCCGTTCCTGTTCTGTCGGTTTTATCTGTCCCGTTATCTAAAATATGTTGTAAAAGGTCTAAGTAATTTTGCATCTTCCTGAAATTTTATCGTTAAAAAACCGCCATTGATTTTTTGCAAAATAAAGGATTTTTAATTTAAAATAGTTCTTTTATAATTGGAAATTAAAAATCTGTAACGATAGAAAAAAGCAATACTTCTATAAAATAGTACTGTTTGTCTAATAGTTTTGATTTTCTTTCTTAAATAATAGAATTTTAGAACAGTAATCAGAAAATTTCAAATATTAATAAAATAAATGTTTGCAAATAAAGTATTAACCTTTTATGACTTTTGGAATCATAATAATTGTTTAAGCAAGTTTAATAAAAATGTCGAAGAAATGGTAGAAAAAATTCTAAATTCACTGCTTCAAAAGTTTCACAGATTCAGATTTTTTGAAGGTTTAAAAAAATATAAATTTTAAAATACACAACCTGTAAATGGTTAATCTAAAAAATAAAAACGTTGAAATCAGCCTACATTTCCTGATTTGGTTGGTTTTATTCTTTCTTCCTGCCGCTTTTTCCTTTGGCTCGGACGCAGACTGGAAAGATCTTTTCCGTCGCTTTTGGATACAGCTTATTTTCCTTGCTGTTGTCTTTTATGCCAATTATATCTATTTCACAAAACATCTTTTCGAAAATAAAAAAGTATGGTTTTTCTTAGTTAATCTTCTGTTGATTTTATCCTTAATATTTTTAAAAAATCAGATTACCGACTGGCTAGAACCCCGTCGATACAATCCTAATGGCAGAAGACCTCCGGCAGCAGTATTTTATTTTATGGATACCCTGATTTATATGATTCCGGTAGCATTTTCAATCGCTATTAATGCAGGAAAGAAAATTCAGAAAGCGGAAGAAATGAAAATTGAAGCTGATAATATTAAATTGCAATCTGAACTTCAACATTTAAAATATCAATTACAGCCACATTTTTTCTTTAATTCATTAAATAATATTTATTCGTTAATAGATTTCGACCAGGAAAAAGCAAAACACAGCATTCACAGTTTAAGTAAATTGATGCGACATCTTTTATATAAAACTGATGTTGAGAGAATTAGCATTTCCGAAGAAGTTGAATTTTTAAATAAATATATCGAGTTGATGTCTTTAAGATTGACGGATAATACAAAAGTTTATACCAATTTTCCAAAGACGATTCCTGATATGAAAATTGCACCGTTACTTTTTATTTCCATTGTTGAAAATGCTTTTAAACATGGAATTTCGGCAACGCAACATTCTGATATTTATTTCAAAATGGAAATTATAGAAAATGAAATTCATTTTACGGCTTCCAATTCTAATTTTCCGAAGACGGATACGGATAAAAGCGGTTCTGGAATCGGTGTTGAAAATCTTAAAAAAAGACTTACTTTGCTATATCCAGAAAAACACGAATTTCATTCTCACCTGAACAATGGAATGTATATTGCGGAAGTGAAATTGGATACAAAATAAGATCAATTTATGAAAAAATTTTTTGCATTGTTTATTTTACTGTTAATTTTTATTAGTTGCTCTAAGTCTGAATTTAATATTCAAGAAAGAAAAGATGACATTAACGCAATTATTACCACAATTATAGAAACTGACAGGATCGATATTGAGAAAAATAATATTGAGAAAAATACAATGACACAGTTTTTTAAAAAAATTAAAATTATTACTCCGAAACCTGAAGAAATCCGTCCGATAAATGAAAATGAAAGAACATTAGATTGGATTCTTAATTTCAATCTGAAAAAACCATTTAGTAAAAATGATTCAATTTATCTTTTATCTCAAAATATTAATCCTGATACTTTGGAAATTAGCAATGAGTTGAAATCAAGATATAATTTTTCTAACCTTCCTAAAATCTTATTAGACAGAAAAAATAAAAAGTATTACCAATATTACGAATTTTCAATTCCTGTTTTCTCAGCAGATCACAAAACTGCATATATCGAATTAGATTATCATTCTAAAGGCTATTTTGGTCAAGGAATGGCATACATTCTGAAAAAAGAAAACAATAAATGGAAAATTCTTGAAAGCGGAGGAACTTGGATAAACTAAAATAAGCATGAAAAAACTAACCTGCCTGATTGCCGACGATGAACCAATGGCTTTAAATTTAATTGAAAGCTACGTTCTGAAAACGCCTTTTTTAGAATTAAAAGCGAAATGCAGCAGCGCGATCGAAGCCATGCAAAAGCTGGAGGATGAAAAAGAAATCGATCTGTTTTTTCTTGATATTCAGATGCCGGATTTGACAGGTTTGGAATTTTCTAAACTGCTTCCACAAAAAAGTAAAGTGATTTTTACAACAGCTTTCGAACAATATGCAATTGACGGTTATAAGGTAAATGCATTAGATTATCTTTTAAAACCATTCGATTATACTGAATTTTTAAATGCTGCAACAAAAGCTAAAAATTATTTTGAAAACCTTCAGCCAAGTTTAGAAAAAACAGAAAAAAAACATGAATTTTTCTTTGTTAAATCTGAATACAAACAAATTAAAATCAATTTTTCTGAAATATTATTTATTGAAGGATTAAAAGATTATGTGAAAATTTTCCTTAAAGACAATCCAAAACCAGTATTAACTTTAATGAGTTTAAAGAAACTCGAAGAAGAACTTCCATCAGAAAATTTCATGAGAGTTCATCGCTCGTACATCATCGCGCTCGATAAAATTGAAGCGATTGAAAGAAATCACATCATCATTGGAGATCAACACATTACTATCGCCCCGAATTATAAAGATTCTTTGATGGAATATATTAATGGGAAAAGTTTTTGAAAAGTTGGTAGCTGGAAGTTTTACTATTATATGATTATTTTTTAATCGTGATATAAACTTCCAGCTTCCTTTTTCTAGCTTCCAGCCAATTATATTGCAGTATAACCACCGTCTACAAGATAATAACCTCCTGTCATAAACGAAGATTTATCAGAACTTAGAAATAAAACCAATTCTGCAACTTCTTCCGGTCTGCCCAATCTTCCCATTGGATGTTTTGCAATCAGAGCTTCTTTCATATCTCCACTTGCGCTTTCCAAAAGTGGGGTTTCGATATAGGCTGGACCAACCGCATTACAACGGATATTTTTCTGTCCGTATTCTGCACCTATATTTTTTGTAAGTCCTACCACTGCGTGTTTTGCAGAAGTATACGCAGAAGAAAACGGTGCTGCAACTGTTCCGTGGATGGAAGCGATATTTACAATTACTCCGCCTCCATTTTTATCCATTTGTTCTAACGCATATTTACAACCATAGAAAACACCATCCAAATTCACGCTCAATACTTTTCTCCAACTATCAAGGCTGTAATCTCCCGTCAGTTCCTGTTCGCCACCGATTCCGGCATTATTGCAGGCGATATCCAATTTTCCGTAGATTTCAACAGTTTTCTTTACAAGGGCTTCAACCTGCTCTGCATTGGATGTATCTGCCTTTACAAAAGACGCTTCACCTCCTTCTGATTTAATTTTTTCAACGGCTTCGTTGCCATGTTCTTCGTTGATGTCTGATACAATTACTTTTGCACCTTCCTTTGCATACGCCTGAGCAATCGCCAATCCGATTCCTGAACCGGCACCTGTAACCAAGGCTACTTTATTATTTAAAATTCCCATATTGATAAAATTTTAATATGATTTTTATTAAATTAATTGTATACAATTTACGACTTAAAATGCTTATTGCTTCAAAAGTAAGCAATAAAATTTTCTTAAATTTTCAAATGAAATATTAAATATGTTAAACACATAGGTTTGTATAAGACATTTAATTTAATAAAGTAAAATTTAAAATTATCAATCTTTTTTACTTACCAAATCTCTTCAATAATTTGATTTGTATTGTTAATTGAAAAAGCCTGCCCTTTATTCAATCCATTCATTGCTTTTACCAAAGGGGATTCTGCGGAAACGGTCATTATTTTAACATTATCAAAAACAATTTCTCCAACAGAAGCTGAAACATAAAATAAGCCTTTATTAGTTTTCACTAAAGCTCCGTTTTGCACTTTTGAAGAAGACTCACCGCTTATTTTTTGAATAATCGTCTGTTGGTTGAGACATTCATTCAATTGCCTTTGCAAATTATTGATTTCCTGTTGAAGCATTTCGCGACCAGTTTCGTATTTATCTCCCATTGAACTTTTGGTATCGTTGTTCGAAGCACGGGTTTCTGCGATCAAATTTTCAAAATTTTGAATTTTTTCGGTGATTTTATTCTTTATGATATCTAATATTTTTGATTTGTCCATGAAATTAATTGTTGAAATTTAATGTTAAACTTCAAATGTATTAAATTAATTCAATTTAAAATTATCTCATTTGTAGATAACATAATATTACCAACACTTCAATTATATCTATTCTTTTTGAATTATTAATTCTCTGCACATCCTAATACAAAGCTATTTCCAATGGTGAAATATTCCCAATTTTTAGATATAAAATAAAAACAATTAACATAATAATTAAATTTCAATATCATTTATTAAAAATAAAACAACATTACTTAATTTAAATTTTTATCACATTATTAACAAATATTTAATTTTTTTACGATTTAATTTTTAAAATACTATAATATATATATTTGCCTTCTAATTTTTACTTTAATTAATCATGACTAAAAAAATATTCGTTATTACATTAATTTCAACATCTACATCCTTTTTTTCGCAAGTTGGAATTAACACTACTACACCACACCCTTCTTCTGTTTTGGATGTGACCTCTGATACAAAAGGACTGCTGATTCCAAGACTTACAACAACTGCAGTGAATGATCTTTCTACAGCTGCAAATGAAGGTCTAATTGTTTTCGATAAAGACAAAAAAACATTCTTTGGATGGGATGGTACAAAATGGCAAAACTTAGGGTATGAGGAAATTAACACAGTTCCTACTGCAACCAATGTAACAATTACAGGAAATTACTCTACAGGTTCATTATTAACCGGAAATTATATGTTCTCTGATGCTCAAAGTAATCCGGATGATGCGAGTACATTTATATGGAAAAGAGCAGATAATGGTTCTGGCACAAATACAATGATTATACCTTCTGCTACGACACAGAACTATACTCTTGTTGCAGCAGATCAGGGAAAATATCTTCAGTTTTGTGTAACTCCGGGATCATCTGTGGGTGCATCACCAGGAAGCATCAAATGTTCTCCATGGGGAGGCTCAGTAATTGCGAATCAGGCTCCGACAGCTTCTTCTGTAAATATCACAGGAAATACAGCAATCGGACAAATCCTAACGGGAACTTACACATATAGCGATGCTGAAGGAAACGCTCAGGGAGCATCAACATTTAGATGGACTCATTCTGATGATTCTTCAGGAACAAATGAATCTAATATTTCCGGAGCTAATAGCACAACTTACACTATTACAGCGGGAGATGCCGGAAAATACATCAAATTTTATGTAACTCCTGTTGCTTCTACAGGTACTACAACAGGATCAGAAACCGGTTCACCTTTCAAAGGTCCAATTATAACGCTTAATTCGGGAACTATTTTCACACAAGGATTCGAAACAGGCGAAACTGCTAACTATACAACTTCAGGATTCTCAACATCAAGTTTAAACTTCACTTCAGGAAATACAGCAGCATCTGGAGACGCCCCAGCTTCATCACCACTATTCTCTACAGGAGCAAGAGGTTATGGATATTCAAACCCTACAACAGGTACTGTAACAAGCACTTATGTAGAATTCAATACAATTGATGCTTCATCGTATACAAATAATATTACATTAAGTTTTGATGTTGCTGCATTCTCTATAGGAAGTACCGGAAACGGAATGGAATCTGCAGATCTTGTTTCTGTTGAAATAAGTACAGATGGAGGATCTAATTATGCAACAAAACTTACCCTGCTTGGAGGAAACGCAGGTTCAGGTTCAAATACAAGATGGGCATTCTCAGGAACTGGAACTGGTACAAATGATTTTGCATCATCCAACCTGAATGTAACGTCACCTAGTACATCATCTACATCTGGAATTACACTTACCGGGGCACAGGCAATCACAAAATTATCTGTAACCGGAATTCCAAATTCAAGTCAACTAAGAGTAAGAATTGGTTTAAGAAATAATGCTTCTTCTGAACTTTGGGTAATAGATAACGTAAAACTACAGGCACAATAACAGATTTTAGAAACACAAACATAAATCCCCGTCACAGATATAGTAACGGGGATTTTTATTTTCATTCAAATTTTAAACAATTACTTTTCAAAAACGGCATAATCACCAGGTTTGAAATTGAAGTTTTTTTCTTCATTAAAATCTCTTTTCATCTTATCAAATATATTTTTAAAACTGCCTGATAAGTGCTCATCTTCAATAGAGAAATTGACAACTTCTTTTGACATATTCAAAACAACTAGAACTTCATCGTTCCCATTTTTTCTGATATAAGCTAAAATTTTGTCGTTTGCAGTTGTGTTTAAAAGATACGTTGTAACATTTGAATCGCCACCTCTTAATGCAGAGTTTGATGATTTTAAATTTAATAATGTCTTATAAAAATCTGCCATCTGATACGTATTCGTCCACTTAATGACATCTTTTTCAAAAAACTCCAATCTTTTCATATTCGGAAGTTCTTGCCCTGAATATAATAACGGAACACCATTCCAAGTAGCAGAAAAAACGGCCATTGGTTTTGTAATCAATCCATATTTTTCATATTCCGTCCCGTTCCAGGAGTTTTCGTCGTGATTTGTTGTAAACCAAGCTCTCATTGAATTAT